>NZ_CAAAIA010000004.1 GCF_900639875.1 Legionella impletisoli | reverse complement strand
ATGCATTTAGAATCATGGCAACAAGAAACAGGCGAGGCGATTGCTCGTCGATTATTAGTAGCTTGTATGGCTTGTATTTTAGTCTGGCAAATAGCAGCAGCAAAGGGACCCGAAGCCGGAGAACTACGGACTCTATTAGTGCGATTAAGCGGGAAACAAATGAAATATGGCGTAGAATATACAAAACCAGCTCTTTTTACAGGGCTTTGTTCTCTTCTTAATGCACTCGATTTATTAGAACGATATGACCCAGGAGAACTTAAACAAATGCTTCGCCAAATAATAGGAGAAGCATTTGTGTAGATACCTATGGCTGAAATCATGGGAAGAGATTTGCTTATCCCGGGGCTTGGTTGGGCGGGACATGTTGGTATTGCTACCACTTATATGATGTCTCCTGCAGGAATGGGGAACAATGCAGATCAAGTGATAGAAGTACTTAATGAAAATCCTGTAGGGCAAGTTAATTCAATCAGTAACTTTAAATCTCGCTCAAAATATTGGGGTAGTAAATATGGAGTCGCGGACAGAGGAGTTATTGGCTACAATATCCTCGTTGAAGCTAATCACCAGAGGTGGTGGTGTCCTAAATATACCAACGATACTAACTACCATATTGGTTCTGGAATTCCCACAACAGGCCAGGTTATTGAATGTGGAACTTGGCGTTGTGATACATATACTTGGTGGGCTTTTTACAGCCAAGGATTAGATACAATGCCAGGAAAGATATGGCTACCAAGGAACTTATTTAATTTTTTCCCTTATTATAATGATGAAAGATTCGCTCTAGAATCATCTGAACAACCGCCAGAAATTTTAGCGCATAAATCTTTAGAAAATGTGACCGCTGAAGAGCTTAATGAAATGCCATATGAGGAGTTTCAAATGATAATGGACACTCCACCTGTTCACTATGTAACATCACCATCCACTGTACAAATGCAATTTGCTTATAATTCAAATTTAAACGATGTTAAACGCGGAATTATGATTGATAGGCTCATTGCGGATGATACTGAAACCGATTTAGTCAAAAAATTATTAAACCTATATAATGAAACGGACAACATAGAAGTAAAAAATAAAATTGTTCAAGGATTGATGCTTTATAATCAAAGGCATAGAAATGTTAAGTCTTACATTAAAAATGACCAGCCCTTACTTAAGGGTTTCTTCGCTGAGTTACTTGATTCCAAATCCTTAAACCCAAAAATGGCTGATGACGCGATCAGGGGTTTCATTGATACACATTCTTCTGAAGAAATAATGATTAGCCGAGATAAAATTGATAAATGGTTACCAACAACAGGCCATTATTCATCCATCATGTTGAAGTACACATTAGTTCACAAATCAAAAGACCTTCAACCTATCTATATAAAATCCATAGTTGATGAACTTCGTAAGGCTAACAATTCTGATCTGGATAGTTATTTGTTTGGTCCATTATCTATCGGTTATCAAGGCACAGGGAAAAATTTACTGGAACCAGAGTCTAAACAAATAGTTGCGGATTATTTAAAAGAAGTACGCTATAAATACAC
The DNA here is from genome assembly GCF_900639875.1 of Legionella impletisoli. Lineage (GTDB taxonomy): Bacteria > Pseudomonadota > Gammaproteobacteria > Legionellales > Legionellaceae > Legionella_A > Legionella_A impletisoli. Next base: position 214,852 of record NZ_CAAAIA010000004.1, on the reverse strand, counting down.
TCCTCAAGGGATTAAAGCTAATCCTAAAGACACACATCGAAATACTACTGCGCCCTATTATTTTGAATTAATTAAACATATGGGCATGTAATCTTCTCCATGCGCCAGAAAATATCTGGCGCAGCAATCCTTCTACTATTCTATCTCTTTCCTATTTCTTTTTTTAAGGTAGTTGCACAAGCATTCCTTACAAGAATCTCCAGTAAAGTTAATAATTCTTGTAGCTATTATCCCCAACACTCCCAAAATTAATAATTGCAATTCAAGGATATAGCTAAAAAACGATCGGGCATTTTTAAAAATTACATATCAATTCGAGGCTTGCCTTTTGCCTTCATATAGTGGTTCATAGTCTGACTCTGAACGTTTTATATATTTCATAAAGTTATGGGATTAAATAAGTGCCATTTAGCTCTTCTCCTGAAGGCTCATGTTGATTGGAACTGATTACTATCTTGTATCTGCATGGCTTCTTGACTCACGAGGCATTCAAAACTAGAACTGACCGGAACAGCAAACATAGTTATCAGAGATTGGGGCTGAGCGGAATATTGAGAATTTACGAACATTTTTGAGAATTTTATCATGTGGGGTTTAGGAGTCTGGAAGTGCTGCCATATATCATCCATGAGTTCATCATACCTACGAGTGACGCCTGATTCTTTAGATTCAATTTGGCTGGCTATTTGATATTTTAGCTTGTTAAATAAAACCCTATCTCCTCCGTAAAATCTCAACTGTCTTATAAAACGCTTTGCAGCCTCACATTCTTCAGCGGTTTGCACCGATTGGACAAGTGCTTCACAATGGCAAGATAAAACAGCACATACTGTGTCGTCTATATTTATTTCCTCTATGTCTCTTTGGCTGAAAGGGTGTGGGCGAAGTATTGCAAAATAATCAAAGAAATAGCGGATTTTCTCGTCCTCTGTTTTCAACTGATATAATTCTTCGATGAATTTATCAATGTTGTCCAGAGATTCCAAAGGATCAGAGGGTGTAGCATACCAACCGAAGCAACGAAGGCGTGCTGAAAAAATAGTTTGTGCCAAGGGATTAGCCAAGACTTCTGCAAGAGTTTGCACATAATGAAAATGAGTTCTACGGTAAGGATAATGACTCGCATCAAAAATCAAGAGTGCCTGCTCTAAACTATTAATTGGAGCTAATTGTTCCAAAAAACAGATAGCTTCACGGAGTTCTTCCTGATCTTTGTGTGTGCGGACTATCCATGCAGCACAAGTTTCAGGATTGTTGCTCCTCTTTATATAATCTTGTTCGTCTTGTGATAACGTTTCTAATTTAGGTAACATATTGATCTTTCTTAAGTGAGGCAGAGCATATTGTAACATTAATGCTCAGTCAAGCGACTGTTATGTTCCACCGAGAAATTAACTCTAGGTAGTTTTTAGCGTCACTTTGCCGCGAGTTAGCCTGGGTGAAAAGTAGTGAAACCCGGGTTAAAGATAAGCTTCCAATTGATGCGTGGTTAAAAGAAATAGCCCCTAGTCCTGAGCTGAGAAAATGGCTAGATTTTGCAAGTCAATATATCGATGAACTTAGTAGACAACAAGAATTGGTTGAAGAAATACTGACACAAGCCAAAAACAAGGAAGTCGTATTGTTTTATGCTGCAAAAAGATAAAAAACACAATCATGCCAAAGTATTAAAAGCTTTTCTTGATTACTGGCCGAAGAAACCGAAATTGGATTTGTTGGTTACGTCTTCTCATCAATAGAAAGTAACCCTTTCAACGCCATTTGATTATCGAGAATATCCGCAAACGTGTATTCCTTCAAAACAGCCAAAAAGCTTTCTTTGGCATCAAATAAAATACGTTTTAACTTGCAAGCAGGCGCAATACAACAGTTTGCCTTTTCTTGATTAAAACAAGGCACCAAATCAAAATGTGGCTCCAGCTTGATAACCAATTCACCCAAATTAATATCAGAGGGGTTTTGAGCCATTGTAATACCACCGCTTTTGCCCCGAAGGGTTCTAATCACCCCCATCTTTGATAAATTATGAATAATTTTAAGCAAATGATTGGATGAAATTGAATAAGCGCTGGCAATGTCATTAATCGTGCACAAGTCTTTTCTGAGCGCAATATATATCAATGCTCTTAATGAGTAATCGGTGAACTGGGTTAATTGCATACGTAACCTCTAAATCATTTCTTGACGGGTATTATTTCTTTTTATAAGATGTATTTCAAATACATCTTTAAGGAGTATACCATGTCTGAATCGTTATTTGAGCGCTTAGGTGGCCAAAACGCCGTCAACTCTGCTGTTGATATCTTTTATCGCAAAATGTTAACCGATGATAGAGTCAGTCATTTTTTTGATGATGTGGATATGGAACAACAAATCCTCAAACAAAAAGGCTTCTTAACCATGGTTTTTAGTGGCCCTAATCATTATAACGGAAAAGATATGCGCGAAGGTCATCGTCATTTAATCAAACGTGGATTAAATGATACCCATGTAGATATTGTCATTGAACATTTGGAGGCAACGTTGCAAGAGTTAGGCGCAAATGAAAAAGATATTCAGGAAGTAGCTGCTATTGCTAACAGCGTGCGTGATGATGTTTTAGATAGGTGATGGTATGGCCGAACTGCATTACAACGAACAAATCTTACAATCAATTGAAGATGAGTCAGTGCTTGACTGCTTGTTGCGACATGATGTTGATTATCCTAATTCGTGTCGGTCCGGAGTTTGTCAGGCTTGTTTGATCAAAACCACCGACACCCCAATTGAGTCAAAATGGCAGGAAGGTTTGCCTGAGACCTTAAAATCCCAAGGATATTTTCTTGCTTGTCAGGCCAAGCCCGCAAATACCCTTCATCTCAAAAACCCGGATGCAGCTGAGTGTGAACAACAAGCCATGATCACAGAGATAGCGCTCCTCACTCACAATGTCATTCGATTAAAACTCATAGCAGAGCATTTAGAAAACTGGATACCAGGTCAATACCTGAATCTATTAAATCCTGAAGGAATATCACGAAGTTATTCCATTGCCAACATACCAGAAAAAGAAGGCTATATTGAACTGCATATCAAGCTTAAAGACGATGGGGCAATGAGCCAATGGCTTCGGGAAAAGGCAACCATTGACATAATGGTTCATATCAGAGGGCCTTTTGGTAAATGCTATTATATGAATCCGGACCAATCCTCTTTCGACATACTTTTAGCCGGAACCGGTACTGGATTAGCGCCTTTATTAGGCATCGTCAAAACAGCACTAAGCAAACAGCATCCAGGCAAAATCACCTTAATCCATGGGGGCTGTCAGGATGATGATATTTATTACGCTGAAGAACTGAAAACTTTGGCAGTGTTTTACCAGAACTTTCAATATATACCCTGCGTATTAAAGAGTAATGGACGTTACCAGGAATCAGATATCACGCAGCAATTATTGATACAGTTAAATCATACCGATAGTGTTCAAATTTATGTATGTGGACCGAAAGAAACAACCAATAAACTAAAAACAAAAGTCTTTTTAGCTGGCGTTCCTTCATCTAAAATTTACAGCGATGCGTTTTTGTAAAAATAAAGAATGTACAGTATATTAAACGTGTTATTTGAGTCAGTTGCAGTTAGAGATATGTCCAGTTGAAAAAGTTGTCTAATGAGCTGGCTTTTGGACCAAAATAAAGAGCATTATAAATAGACTTAACCCCTCATCGCTATTAACTGATATAGTTATTTTCAGTATCTAAAAAAACAAAGGAATCAGTTTTGTGAAAAATGGATTTTGGGTAGGATTATTAACCTTGATGCTTGCAAGCAGCTTATGGGCCCAAGAGAAGACAGTTGATTTAACCATTTCATACAATACGGTTAATTTTAATGGCAAGCCTGCAAGAGCCATTACTGTTAATAATCAAATACCCGCTCCTACCCTGAGATTTAAGGAAGGAGATACCGTAATAATTAATGTCCACAATCACTTGGATAAAGACGCGGCTGTTCATTGGCATGGAATCATTCTTCCATGGCAAATGGATGGGGTATTAAATATTACTCAAAAAGGAATTCCACCTGGCGAAACTTTCCAGTATAAATACAAACTGCGCCAATCGGGAACCTACTGGTATCATTCCCATGCCGGTTTGCAAGAACAAGAGGGATTATATGGTGCATTTATTATTGAGCCAAAATATCCACCCCCCTTTGAATATACAAAAGATTATGTTGTTGTTTTGTCCGACTGGAAAAATACCAAAGCCGATCATATTCAAGCAAATTTAAAAAAAACTGGTGAGTATTATGGCCCTCTTTTTCCTTTGCAACCCTCGCTTTCTCATTTTTTGCGCAGTTATAGCAAAGCTGACCCAAAAGAAAGAAAAAAGCTGTGGATGGATTATAAAATGATGCAATTCATGCGCATGGGAATATTTGATATTAATGATGTAGCCTATGATGCTTTTTTAATGCATGGCCATACAAAACATAATCCGTGGACTAAATTGGTAAAGGTAGGGGATGTTGTGCGACTTCGCTTCATTGATGCTGGCGCCAATACTTTTTTTCATATCAAAATGCCTGATGCCAATATGCAAATGGTGCATGTGCAAGGTAATGATGTTGTTCCCTATCCGGTAAACAGTTTTCGCATGGGTCCAGGCGAAACGAATGATGTGTTAGTAAAAATTGAAAAAGATAAGCCTTATATTATATATGCTGAATCAACCGATAAAGTAGGTAAAGTATTTGGAGCTTTAGTCACAAAACCGAATCAACTTGTTCCTTATAATGCAGTAAAACCCTTTCCTGAGCCTTTACCCGTTACCCGCGAAAAAATGGCTAACGAACATAAGCGCGGACTAAAGCCAATGAAAAATATGGGTATGCAAAGCACATTAAACCAACAACCTAAAATAAACACAATGGTCGCCTCTCATCTTCCGAATTCAGCACAAAACAATGCATCAAAAATAGATAAAAAAGAACAAAACACCGTCACAATAGGGACGAAATATCAAACTTTAAAATCGTGGCGAAAAACAAATGATCCAGACAAGCCCATTTATAAAACCGTTGATTTAAAACTCTTTGGTTTTATGGATCGATTCATTTGGTTTATTAATGGCGTACCGGAATACAATGCAAAACCCATCATGCTGGTGCCGGGAAAACGATACCGATTGGTGTTTACCAATAACTCAATGATGCACCACCCCATGCATCTACATGGACATTGGATGATTTTAAGAAACGGAAATGGAAGCTATGATCCTCTTTTACATACCATCGATGTTCCGCCTGGTAGTCAGGTTACTGCTGATTTAGATACGGATGCAAGCGGACAATGGTTTTTCCATTGCCATATGTTAAATCATATGGTTTCAGGGCTAGCTCGGGTTTTTCAATACGCCTCACTTGAAGAGGTAGCTAAAGGCAAAAAAAAACCTCAAGATATTATTCAAGAAACCCCTTATTATAATCGTCCCATTGTCAGAGTGGATGAGGTGCGTCCTATACCGTTATCCATAGTAAAACATCCCGTGCATACCCCGAATAAGTTTTTTGCGGCATCTTGGATAGATGTTGGTGGGGATTTTTCACATAACAGACAAATGTTGACTTATTATGGTTTATATGGCCCTGATTTTAATAAGCTACAACTTTTTATAAACGACGCAGAAATGGAAAAAGGTAGCATTTCAAATGCAGATATTGATGTATTCTACTGGCGTCAAATCAGCCAATTTTGGGCTCTTAAAGGGGGAGTTAATTATTTTTATCGACCTTCTCAAACACCTTACTGGCAACCTGGAATTGGTTTTGAAGGATTGATGTACTATTTTATTGATAATAGTTCCAGATTTTATTACCACAAAGGAAGTTTTAAAGCAGATATTGAGTTTGGCCGTAACATTCAATTAACGAATAATCTTTTTTTCGGAGTGGAAATTCGAGCCATCGCTGCAACTAAAACAGTCAGGGAAGATCAAATTGGAAATGGTTTAAATGAGATGTATTTCATTGCTGGCCCAAACTATCGGCTAGCACCTGGGATCGTCGCTTTTGTGGAGTATGAACACCAACAGTATTATGGAGCACTAAAGTCCATACGTCGGCAATTAGGTGAAACAACGCGCGAAGATTCTGTGTTTTTTGGATTATCGTTCTTAATTTAAACCGCACAAGTCATTCGCAACGAACAAATTAAAGCGCACGTTTTAGATATTATGAATGGGAATAAAATGGCATTAGAAGGTTTAATGCCATGAGCTCGAGCAAGGCTATCTGCACTCTATGAATAAAGTTAATAGTATGGGATAATTATTAGTCATAGTTAGTAATATTTGTCTGATTGTATGAAAATAAAAGCATTTTATCTAATGGTCTTTATTTTTTTTCCCGCTACTTTATTCGCTAGTATTGCAACTTGTCCTTTATCCAATGGAATCAATGTACACACTACCAAGCGAATTTTAAATATCTGTAAACAGGGCATTGTAGTTAAAACCTTTAAAGTGGCTCTCGGAAACAATGGCGTTGGTAAAAAAAGAGCGGGTGATAATAAAACTCCAGTGGGTTTGTATGGATTGGCTCATCCAAGAAACTCTGCTAAATATAAAGTCTTTATTCCAATTCTTTATCCGACTTCAAAGCAATTAGCTGCAGGGTATACAGGACGAGATGTGGGGATTCATGGGCCTACACAGTCATCCACTTTGTTTGGTTGGTTAAACCATTTACCAAGCTCAACGCGTGGATGCATTGCTGTTGGTAACAATAACCATATTCAATATGTGGCTAATTGGGTAAAAACCCATCCTGGAACTAAAGTTTTAATTATTTAGATTTATGCGAATTTAGAGAATTTTTTAGTTCAAATCTACTTGTATGACAGGGCAAAATCATACTTTGCACTGCTTATTTAACCTATAACAAAAAGCTAGAACTTGCTTGAGTTAAGTTCAGAGTTTATACTTCCTGAAATGTTTTATATTTAATCAATAAGATAAAAATGTTGAAGCTTTCTACCTCAAAATCAAACTCCGAAATAGACTCCTCAGATAAGATTATCGACGCTGCGAACTCTAAAATCGATCCAGAAAGCAATCGGGACAAACCAAACGCCATCCATATTGTCAAAGCTACTTTTTCACCTAATCCATCCCCGATGGCCCAGGGTAGCTATCAGAATAGCTCCATTTTTTTTAATGAAAACAATTATAGCTCTTCATTATTTTTTGAATATTGTTCATTATTATTTGAGGTTTTTTTAGCAGACATTTTCAATAGATCTAGCCTCGGAAGTCCTGATAGAACAGTTTTTTTAGCTAAGAATGGTCATATCGCTGCAGAATGTATTATAAAGAAATCACTAGAAAATGCAGGTCTATCAATCTTTGAACATACCTATGATGACATTGAACACAGTTTGATTACATCGAAAGAGGCTCAAGAAAAAATCTATTATGCATCCACAATTATTTTAATTAAACCTGGATGTTCGAATACGCTAAACTGGTATATTGATTTTGCCAAGCGAACTGATAGGACAATAGATTTCGAAATGGATGTGACGCACCCTCCCACTATATTGCAAATGCATGCAGCCTTATTTGCATTAATTAATTTTTGTTATAAAAATACAGGAGCTGAAGATTCATTTAAAGAATATCAAAAGCAAGTCACCGCTTTTCAAAAATTAGGTACGGTTGACAGAAATAAGCGTTATATTGAAGCGCAAGACCTTTATATTCAACGTTTAGAGGAAAAAGAAAGAATTATGAGAGCGTATCTTGGGAGTCCTTCTCCGAGTTAATCGAACAACTCCATGGGAAAGCCAAACAATAGGGCTAATACAATTCTTAGCAAAGATAAAATGTTCAAGGAAAAAGCTACAAAAGTTCTTAGTGACATAAGGCGAGAGTAAAGAATTTACTTACACTCACCCGCAGTTCTGAGAAGAACCTGAAAATCCTGCGAAGCATTCAAAACGCTTTCTGCTTCCTCTTGTTTACCTTTTACCACATCATGTAAAAATTGACACATTTTGAAGGTTGTAGACGCAAAACAGGCCTCTTTGACTTCTTTCGATTATCCTTCCCATTGGACATCATCAAGGTTTCTGGTTCGATAACGATTAGCACTATTCTGGAATTACACTAATATTCCCATCTCTTTCCAAATAAGCTTTTTTGATTTTCTTAATCTCTAACATGTTATTTTTTCTTACTTCCTCTAATAAATCTTCCTTCGTAATTTTACTTTCTTCCATTTGCTTCCAATTGATCTCACCATTTTCTATTAATAAAGAAGACTTTCCTTTTAAAACATTGCCAAGCGAATCAGAATGAAAGGACAACAATGAAAATATTTTATGAAGCATAATAAGAACAAACGTAGTGCATAACGTAGGAATTAAAGAGGCACCTCCGTTTATCGTTCTACTAAGCAACGAGCCAATTAAAATTATAATTACAAAATCAAAAGGTCTTTTAAGATGTATCCTTGTGTTGGCAATTCTTAATAAAAAAATTGCATACATAAAAATAATCATACCTATCCCAATCATTTTCAATGATTCCAAAATTGTTTCCATCTATGCTTTCTCACTATGCACTTTAAAAAGCTATTATGATTTTTTACCGCTTCGACGCAATTGCCACCACATTATGACTAAAAAAAGGATTAAAACAGGCAATAATATGAAGCTTATGTATTCAAATATAATCACTGACAACAACGCAATTAATCCCAAAAAAATGCCAACTAATAGAAACATCGAGTCAAAATGAACTCCAGCTAAAAAAGTAGCTAAAGCCAATAGAAGTAAGTCAATTAAGCTAGCTACTGGTGTACTAAAAAAACCCCAGTGTCGAAAGAGTTCGACTAAATAAATCGTTATGACTAGACCGAACCAATGTAATACCTCCCGCCAAATTTCTGATACCGTCAATGGCGGCTCTTGACGAGACACAAGCCAACTCAAAAATAAAGAAGACAGTGCATAAATGATGGCTAAAGAGACCCAGTAGATATGAGCATAAGAACTTTGCCAATTCGTCAGAATCACGCCAAAAAACGCCAATAGCAACAAAATAACACCGGTTGTTAGTTGGGTTTTAAAATGTAAATTTCGCTGAGGGAATATAGCATTTGTTGCAGTCCTTTCCTTTTCTTGCATTATACATTCCTTATTAAATTTTCATATTCTTTGAGGCAGATCCATGCGATTTACATCTAATTAAGAATAGAGTTACACACCATTACATCCTTGCCAGGAATTGTATCAAACAGGCTATAGTCTAAAGTCAACCTGTAATGTATTCGAGTAACTTAACGTTTTACTTTGTGATTGATGTTTTGTCGTTACAAGTACATGTGCCGGTTCGTTTATCTAGATCGATTAGACAAGATTGCATTCCTTCATGCTGAGTACAAAAATTTTCACATCTTTTAATTTGTTGAGGCTTTCACTCTTTCATTTTATCTGCAAGAACCATTGTTGAACTTAAAATGAATAACACACCAAGTAAACCAGCGGAAGTTCTAATATACATTTCTCTTCTCCTTCTTAAAGTTTTTTATCTCACTGTCCCTACTTTCTATTAGTATAATCGCTTTTACAAAAATATTTTTTTTATTTATGATCAAGTGCTTAATCAAAGCTCGCCAAATTTAAATAGGATTTAAACAGAATCCTTCTTCCAGACCTTAAATTGGACTTGAAATAGAACGATAAGGACCGCAATAATTCGATATGAAAAAAAATTTAAGTGCTTTGGGTTTATTATGGATTTCCATAACCAGCATGGTAGGTTCAGGCTGGTTATTTGGCTCGTTATACTCTGCGCACTTTGCAGGACCCGCAGCGATAATAGCCTGGCCAATTGCAGGTTTTCTCTTGTTATTTATTGCTTTATCTTATGCTGAAATTGGGGCGATGTTTCCTCACTCAGGTACTTTGGCATCCTTACCCTTATATACACATGGGCGATTAACTAGCCTGATTATAAGCAGTCTAACCTGGTTTTCCTTAGCTATTCTACCCGTGATTGAAACCCAGGGAGTTATTCAATATGCCGGAAATTATATTCCCGGGTTAATCACAGACTTTGGTGTGTATTATAAAACTACACCTTTAGGTTATGCGATGGCTCTAGCTATCTTATTGAGTTTTGTTTTGTTGAATTATTTTGGTATTGGTTTCTTCGCACGTATTAATGCGGCTTTTACCATATGGAAAATTATTATACCGCTTCTCACGATCATAAGCCTTATCACTGTGAGTTATCACCCTCATAATTTCACTCAATATGGGGGGTTTATGCCCTATGGATGGCGAGGTGTCATGGCTGCCATGTCGAGTGGAGGCGTATTATTTTCCTTATTAGGGTTTAGACAAGTTGTGGTCATGATGGGCGAAATTGAAAAACCAGGCCAATATATTCCTTTAATTTTAGGGGGCTCACTATTTTTTACAAGCCTGCTTTACACAGGCTTACAATGGTCTTTTATTGGTAGTGTCAGTGCAGAAGCACTGGCCAATGGCTGGGCGCAATTATCGTTTACTGGTGACGCAGGTCCGTTTGCAGCCTTAGCTGCCTTAGCGGGGTTATTTTGGTTAAGCGTATTATTATATTCCGATGCATTTGTATCTCCCTATTCAACCGGACTCGTTTATTCAACCACCGCGGCGCACATGTTGTCGAGTATGAGCTCAAGCGTTCGAGCACCCAAAGTCCTAGCTAAACTAAATAAACATGAGGTTCCCTGGGTGAGCTTAAGTATTAACTTTCTTCTAGCGGCCATCATGTCTATTGTATTAAAAAGCTGGCAAGAAATGTCTTCGTTTCTCGTTGTACTACTAATGGTGAGTTATTCTATAGGGCCAATTGGTATGGTTTGCTTACGTAAACAATTGCCAAATCATAAAAGACCCTTTTGCTTGCGAGGTAGCACTTTAATTGCGTTTATTGGATTTTACGTTTGTACTGTTGGCGTTTATTGGGCAGGTTTTCACAGCGTAAGAAAATTACTCGTGATTACTGTCCTTGGCGTTTTGTGTTTGGGAGCTTATGGTTTCATAAAAAACACAAAAGATGCACTCGATGGCAAAGAAGCGCTTTGGTTTTTATGTTATCTTTTAGGGCTTGGAATTTTCTCATATCTAGGCAATTATGGTGGTAAACATGTCTTGCCACAATATTGGGACTTATTCTACTTATTGCTGTTTAGTTTATTAATTTTTGGTCTAGCCATCTTATCCAGAAAGCCTAGCTCTCATACTCAAAAACTGGTTTTAGAGCCTTTAACTGAAACTATTTGATAAGGTTATAGGAAGGACGCATGAATAATAAGATTGGGTCTAATTTAAAATTTGATCTCCCCGCTTCTCTTGTAGTCAGTTTTGTTGCGTTACCGCTTTGCCTTGGAATCGCTCTGGCTTCGAATGCACCTTTATTTTCAGGGATTATTGCAGGAATTGTGGGAGGCATAATTGTCGGTTTAGCCAGTGGTTCTGCCGTAGGTGTTAGTGGTCCTGCAGCAGGGTTGGCGGCTATTATCATCAGCTCACTTGAAAAGCTAGGTTCTTGGGAAGCATTTTTATTAGCTGGCGTTATTGCAGGACTCTTACAATTAATAGCTGGTATTTTTCGTGGAGGAATCATTGCTTATTATTTTCCATCCTCAGTTATCAAAGGCATGTTAACTGGGATTGGTATACTCATTATCATTAAACAAATCCCCCATCTCATAGGCTATGATATTACACCTCTTATTTCTGCTGACTGGACAGGCTTTCCGAATTTGCTTGATACGATCAAAGCGTTAGAATTTTTCAACCCGGGTGTTGTTATAATCAGTGCTATTTCCTTAGTAATCATGATTGTTTGGGAACAAATTCTTGCTAAAAAACATAAAGTGTTTATGTTCTTTCCAGCGCCTTTAGCCGTGATTATTATTGGCGTCGCATTGAGCTGGTCTTATGAAGCAGGTTTACTAGCATTTTCTCTGGAAAAATCTGAGCTGGTTCAGCTCCCAGCAATTTCTCGTCCCTTGGAGTTATTCTATCACTTCACTTTTCCTGATTTTTCCCAACTTACCAATGGAATGGTTTATCAAGTTGCACTAGTTATTGCGCTTGTAGCCAGTATTGAAACATTATTATGCGTGGAAGCTACCGATAAAATGGATCCTAGTAAACGAATAACTCCTACCAATCGAGAATTAAAAGCACAAGGGCTAGGTAATTTAGTATCCTGTTTTATCGGTGGATTGCCAATTACCCAAGTGATTGTTCGAAGCTCAGCGAATATAACCTTTGGGGCTAAAACCAAAATGTCTGCCATTTTGCATGGGGTATTTTTGCTTGCATTTGTTGTGACCATTCCAGAACTTCTAAATAAAATACCGCTCGCTTCCCTTGCAGCAATTCTGGTGATTATTGGATATAAACTAGCAAAACCCGCTTTATTTAAAGCCATGTATCGAAAAGGCTGGGAACAATTTGCACCCTTTTTGATTACGGTCTTAGGTATTGTGTTCTATGATCTTCTTTTGGGAATTTTAGTTGGATTTTCATTCGCGGTTTTTGTTATTTTACGTCACAATTACTTACATTCTCATGAAATCTTACATGTAACCACAGAAAATACCGTAAAATATCACATACAACTTGCTGAAGAAGTTTCTTTTTTGAATAAAGGAAGCATTATTCATGAGCTAAAAAACTTAAAAAAAGGCGCGATTGTTACCATTGATGGTTCAAATTCAAAAGTAATTGATTCAGATGTCAAGGAAGTTATTCAGGATTTTCTAGAAAATGCAAAGACTAAAGACATACAAGTGAAGTTGGTTGGTATCGATTTAAATCATCATGCAATTTCCTTTAAATAATACTCATAATCAATAGCACCAGCGCCATGAAAGCCATACCGATGTCTTCAGTCAGTGTAACGGTTGACAAAGGAACATCTAAAACCGTTCCCATGCAGGGGCAGTTGATATCAAGGCCTTTTTGCAAGGCTTGAATTACGCCAATTGAGCCTATAGTTAAAAGCACGATTGTGACCAGATAGGTTAAAATGGGTAAAAAAAATGATAAAAATGCAAGCCCTAAGCCTAATTCAATTAGAGGATAGCAGTAAGCATAAACGCGCGATCGTTTGGCGATAATATCATACATCTCAAAGCCATCCGCGAAATCGAATGGGTGAAAAATTTTTAAGGTGCTAAAAATAACAAGAAAGACCCCCATAAAATAATGCATCCACGCTCGCATCTCGCCATCACCCCCCCAGTTAATAGCAAAAGCCGCCAACATTGAAACAAGAATGAGTGATATTAAAGGCCAATATTGTGTTAATGACGTGTTGTTTTTCTCTTTTTCATCAAGCTTGACTACCAAATCCTGATAGTCAGCATGATCTTTAACATAGCTTTTAACAAAAGGGCAACTTGGGCGAACTTTAAGCTGATTGTCTTTGGCGTATTGCAATGCAAATTCGGTAATGTCAGCAGCGATCCCTTGTCCTCTTTGCTCTTCAGGCACAAAAGTCGTGAAATAATCTAACGTTTCCTCGTTGATTTTTTTATATTTTAATTCGCTTTGCTTATTATCTACCTCAACATAGAACCGTTGATTTTTTTTATCGTGTTTCACATCTAAATCCATTTTTAACTCCTTAGTTCCTTTTTAAAAAAGTAGCAGCAATCAGAAGATTTAGCAAAAGTGGTTTTTATTGAATAATTTACCCTGACAAATGAATAATTTTTGTCTCTGTATCAAAATTAATGCCAAAATCATCTTCAGAGCATTTTATAAAATATTTAGGCATAATGTATAAACTTTGAATACTAATTACTCATACACTACACTTTAATTAGGTTCAGTATTAATTGCTTGGTGAACATGATGAACTCAAAAGGTTTTACATTAATGGAACTAGTGGTTGTGGTGGTAATTCTTGGGGTCCTCGCTGCTGTAGCAATACCCAATTTTGTTGATTTAAAAAGCGAATCGAATGAAGCCGGCGCTAAAGCTGTAGCTGCTTCGTTAAGCTCCGCAAGTGTATTAAATTTTGCAGCGTGTATCCATAGTAAACCTCAGTGTTGGACTACAACAGGATTAACTTGCACGCAAATTGCCAATAATCTTTTACAAGCTGGTGGCGGTTTAGATTCATCACTGTTCACAACAGGAACAACTGTTTTAACTTATACCAATGGCAAGGGAACTTGTACTATCACACCTGTTCATGGAGGTGCTGCAGCAACAGCGATTATTATTCAAACCTAAACCAATTACTTACAGTTGTCGGCTAAAAAACCTCGCACGAGTTCATAAAACTTCTTAGGATATTCTAAAGGAGGTAAATGGCCACACTCCTTAAAACTATAATAAGTGGCATTAGGCAGTTGTTCTGAAAGTGCTTTTATTGAAGACTCCCTAAAAATTAAGTCTTGATCCGAACCTATCACCAATGTTGGAATTTGAATCGATTTTAGCCAGGGCTCGGAATTAAACCCCTTAAGCGCTGCGTATTGCCCATGATAGCCTGCGATAGTAAAAGGATACGGATTATCCAAGGCCAATTGAATTAAGTTGTTAAATACTTTCTCTTTGGCAAGAAATTGGTACGAGTAGACCCAACTGCAAGAAGCCTTAACTAACGCTTCCATAGGAACATTTGCTTTTAAAAATTCTAATTGCGATGCGAGATAAATTTTATAACACGAATTGATGGTCGAAGCTGAATTACTAATAACCGCTGTTTTGATTAGATGAGGATAGCGGTGCATCAACGTTTGTAAAATAAACCCTCCCATAGAATTGCCTATGAAATTGGCTTTAGCCAAATCAAGATGTGAACAAAGCGCTGCGACATCCTCTGCCATTTGGGTAATGGTATATTCACCCAGTGGCACATCCGTTCTACCCACCCCGCGGTTGTCAAACAAAATCACTTGGTAATTTTTTTTAAATCGGTCAACTACCTCTCTCCAAAGCGTATGATCGGCACTAAACCCGGATATAAAAACAATGGCTTCTCCAGTTCCATGCGTTTCATAATACAGCTCAATATCATTAACTTTTACTCGCGCCATATTTAGCCTCGATTGGTTTAGCAATTAGTCTATCTGACAACCTTTAAACACTATAACGACGCACCACCTCAACTGGCTCGTCACTGATATGAGTTTGAGCAAAAAAGCTATTATCAATGAAAGGCGTGATAATTGGTCCCGTAACCACCATTATTTTACCCCGTAAAGCCGTCTCACTTTCAGCCTTTGGTTTAGCAGTTCGCTCAGGAACGGGCAAAACCATACCGCTTATAGACTTTTGGGGGAATAATCTCCATTCGGTTGCCGAGTTACTTGCATTCCAAACTTTGGTAAATGTTTCTGCTTCACGTTGTTCTTTAAGCGAATAAAGTGATGAGCGTGCGAGCTCCATTCCATTGAAATCATAATATAATCCAAATTGGGTAATAATAAAATGGGTTTCGCCAGATTGATTATGATAGTAACCTACCACAACAGCGGCATGTTCGTTTTGGCCATCCCAGCTTTTATCCAAATCAAAAAAAACGATTGGAGCTTGATTGTCATCCACGAGTGTAATGAGTGTTTTAATGTAGTCCTCTTCATGGTTTGGGGCATAGGCTTCAGCTTTAAATCCCGCGGTTCTACAGACACTCATTAACAATTCTAGTGAGTAGATTTCACCTACTGCACTGCCTTTTTTTTTTCGCAATCTGTCTTAACGACACCCCATATTCTCTATTTTTATAGAGCGGTAAAGCATGAGAATGTGTCGCTTTAGCCGTATGCCCCATCGCATCAGCAAGTGCCTTTAACTTACATGTTTCGCCACGTTGATCTGAAGCCGGAAGAACTTCGGGAGTGATAATATGAAATTTGTTTTCTAAGTCAGCATGCGTTTTAAAATACGTTTGCAGCTGAGGCAATAAGCTTTTTTGGGGATTAAAATCAATATAACTGGACACGGAATTTCCTTTTTAACAAGATTAACCGCCCAATCAATAAAGAATAAACAAATAGGGCGTTACATGTATTTATTGATCATATTTTAAACCATAATCATGATTCATTACAATGATATTTACCTTCTTATCTTCCAAGCCTTTTGTTAATAATGCAAACGCCTAATTTGAATGAAGCTTCTTAGTTTACCTAATTTTCTAAAAGCTTCTGGGTTTCTAAATTCCCTGAAATAACCATTTCTTTTTGAATTTCCATCTATTGCTATACTTATAAAAGCAAAACCCCTTACCTAGGAGATCATAGTTTTCTTGAAAAGGATATTCGTTGATGAACCCAACAAAGATTTTATTTGATGCGTTTATTCCTGAAAATCTTAGGAAAGATATCATTCAATATAATAATGCTAAAACCTTAGTAGGTGTTGGAATAACCGCAAGTATTGCAGTTCCATTTTTTTCGTTATTTTATTATTTCATAAGTTTTCCACTGCTTTCTGTGGTTGTTAATTTAATTGCACTTGCAGTTTTCGTTTCGCTAATAATCATGAGGTATACCGGCAGCTTAATGCTTGCGCGAGAAAGCATTACCTTCTTTCTGACCGTGCTTTTTACAATCGTTTCTTTCCTTTTAGGAGGAATTGTCTCTCCTTCAACTTACTGGCTAATTCTTCCTCCCATTATCAATTTAATAACGGGAGGGATTTATTCTTGCTTTGCTTGGAGTATAGTCAGTGGGTTAATCATTTTAGGGCTTTATAATTTTAGTGAACTCATCGTTTCGGTGGCATTTCTTCAAAGCACCTACTTTTTCCCACGCTTATTTATTTCCATTGTTGGTATGCTTTTTGTATTAATTGTCTTAATTTATATTTCAGAAAAAGAGAAAAAAAGAAGTTTGAAATTACGATATCGTGCTTATCACGATGGTTTAACTGGCGCACTCAATCGTTATTCGTTTTCCGATAAAGTTGAAAATATATTAAAAGAAAAGGATGAAAAACCCTTTTTTCTTCTGCACATAGATATCGATTCCTTCAATAGTATTAATGAAACACTAGGTTATGAAGTAGGTGATTTTATATTAATTCAACTGCACTCAAGACTTACAAAGTTCTTTTCAAATCATAGTCTCATTGCGCGTTCTGGCAATGACGAATTCTCTGTATTTTATAGTCAAGAGTTTGACCTCAATGAGCTGCTAAGACAGATTAGAAAGCCTTATGTGTTTGATGATCAAGGAATAATACTAATTACCTGCAGCTTTGGTAGAGCCACTTTTCCCTATGATGCAAACCTATTTTCAAAACTTGTACGCTATGCCAACTTAGCTTTAGAAAAATCAAAAGAATTAGGTGGGAATCACATTGAAGTGTTTGATAAAGAGCTAGCCGAAAATGAAGACTATCACTTAACTATCCAACATCAATTGCCTACGGCTTTAAAAAAAGAAGAATTTTATCTCTACTATCAACCCCAGTTTTCAACAGAACTTGATTTTCCAATGTCAGGTCTTGAAGTGTTGTTGCGCTGGAAAAATCCTAAGCTGGGTATTGTACCTCCATCAGAGTTTATTCCAATTGCAGAAAAATTAGGATTAATCACAGAAATAAGCGATTGGATTTTAATTACAGCATTAAATCAATTTAAACACTGGGAAGATCAAAAAATCCTCCCGCATCACTTCAAAATCGCTATTAATTTTTCCGTGATGCAAATGTATCGAATCGATGCGTTAGAAAAAATTACGAATGCTCTTAAGAAAGCTAATCTTTCACCCCATCGCTTAGAAATAGAAATCACAGAATCGTTAATAATGTCGAATCGGAACATGGTAGTTTCCCTCCTAAATCACTTAAGAAATATAGGAATATCCATAGCAATGGATGATTTCGGAACAGGGTATTCTAATTTTAATTATTTAACTAAAATTCCCTTAACAAGTTTAAAAATTGATAAATCCTTTATCGATTCAATTCCGCATAATGGGCTTATTGTGAGTGCTATTATTAAAATGGCACATAGTCTTCATTTAGATGTTATCGCAGAGGGGGTAGAAACTCAGGAACAACTTAATTCCTTAATACAAAATGGATGCGACTTCATTCAAGGTTATTATTTAGGGAAACCGTCCTCTACAGAAGAAATTGAGCAACTATTAATACAACATTATCTTCAAAAAGGCCCAAAGAAATAACGCCTTCTCGACGTTTATCTGAAGAAACAAAAATTAACCTATAATAACTTCCAAACACTCTAAATTTGGAGAAAGAATATGAAAGAATTAGTCAGAAAATTTGAAGCAGAAAGCGAAGATGGTCAGTCTATCCTCATTTTAGAATATCGAGGAATTAAAGACATTCTTACGCCTCCCGATGAGGAAAAAAAGCCAATGTATGGCTTACCTACATTCACGACAGCGACTGGCCAGGAAGTTATTAAGGCGGATGGAGGCTATCAAATACTTGGCTTAGATACCATATTCTATGAGAACACAAAAACGTAGAAACGTTCGCTATCAGTCCATTGTTACCTTTAATATCTATTCTATAATATAAAGTACAGATGAAGATTACTCTGAAAGGGTATGTTTATGGAACATGACTTTAGTAATATGCCTGATGATATATTACAGAAATTAGTTGAGTTACAACATCCACCTGCAATTGCTGAAATCGAGAAAAGAAATTTGGCTCGAGAATCTGAAATGCAAAAACAGGCTGCGGATCCTATCGCCCAGTTAGCAAAAAATGATACAACGTTTGCCAAAGTCATGGCTGGCCAGATAAGTCCACACGATTTTTTGACAAAGCCGGAATACCAAGTTACCAAACAAAAATTTATTACTGAATTTAACAATCAATGTCCCGAGCTGGCAAATAGCCAATTTGGCCAGGACAGCCTCGCTTCAGCCTGGCTGACAAAGCTGAGATATAATGAAGACATGACCAATGAACAATTTACTCACCATATTCAGCGTGGTGAGCAAATTTTCTTTGTCAAACCCGATGATACGTTAGTTTTGGACTTAATAAATGGAGATCCCAACCAAAATGATAATATCTCAATGCAATGGGGTATTGAGGCACTAACTGGTATAGAGTCCTTTGATTCCGGTGTCGCTCGTGTACGATTTCCTAAAAGCGTTGGCCCCAAAATATACCAAGCGTTTAAAACAGCTGGAGCTCCTTACCGTAGCTCCACGCATGCTCTTGCTACCCGACTTGAGGATGGCCTGGGAAAAGACGTTGTCAATGAAAGTGATCGAAAATTTACCCCACGAGGGGCTGGTCATACCCTTATGGTAGCTACGTCCAAAGATGGAAGTAATAAGCTGGGGGGAGATTTTGACCTGGTTCTTAAAAGAGAGGATTATGGCTTTAGGGATAAGCTTTCCCATACGATGCGTCATGCGGTTGGTGGTCTAAAAAAATTAGTTGGATACAGCAACCTCATAGGTAAAAAGTCATCGCTAGCTAAACAATGTGAGAGTGAGCACGGAAAAGGACCTAAAATTCATCGTAAAGAACACCTTAGTGAGCTAAAAAGCCAGTCAGCAAATTTGATTAATTTACTAGAAGCTGGGAAGAAGATAGGGCTTTTCCAAGGTTTTAAAACAAAATGGTGTATTAGAATTGCAATGCCACCTTTTGAAAAGAAAATACTTAGTGCGTCAGCGGAAGAACGTCAGGGGATTGGTCAGTTTCTCAAAGATCTTGCTGTTAATCAGGATAAGTTAAAAGCTACCAACCAAAAAGATCTTGATGCTGTTCAAGGACTAATAAACCAAGCTGCAAATAGTGGTGACTTTTCTAATTTCCGAGAAGGCAATGAAGTCATGGTGGATTGTTCCCAACAAGGTAAGCCTCAGCTTCTTGATGGCATCGCGAAGGAATCAGATAATGCGCCAGTGGATAGAGAAGCTCTTGCACAAGAAGGCATTGTTGTGACTTCCGAGTATAATGATGAGGTTAAGAATGACCTAACTGAAGGTGAGCAGAGAATAGCAGAAGAAATGGTAGGCGCGTCTCCTCAACAGCTTAGGCCATAAATGATATAGGCGCGGATTTCTGGACACAAAAAAGCAATTTTTGGTACTAGTTATCTCATAAGTGAATGTTACCAAACAGGGACATATTAAACACAAAATACCCTCCTAACTATTCTAGCGGGTGAAGGGGCTACGGACAACCATAAAAGTGGGCTATGCTATACTGAATCATTAAGAATGACTTTAACCACAGGGATGATTATGAAACCAGAACAAAGAACCTATAAAATAAGGCTAGCGGATAAAGGAAAAAAGCTATCACCTTTAGTCGACGATCACATCAAAGAAGATTTAAACGAACATAATCTTACGGTAGAGTCCCGTCATCGTCTTCCTGAAGATTCAAGCCATACCATCACCGCAATCTTTGAAACAGAACCTAAACTCCCCTATTTGGAAGATGTACTTGAAGCATATGATAAATTAGCAATCGATTTGCATTATAATCAACGCTCTTGGTATCACTTGCCTGATGTTAGTTCGGACGGTAAAAAAATTACCATGATTTTTGATACAGAGCGGGATTTAAATGCATTTAAACAGCGTCTGCAAGGCGTAGGTTATCAAGTTTCAGATTAGATAAATATTCACTACAACGGCGAAACAGTTTTTTCAACGACAAAAGAATCGTTTGCTTCAGAATCTTTTTTCTGTCGCTCTTCTTCTCGACCTGCTTGCATTTGAGCCTTAAAAGCATGATTAATTGCTCGAAAGCCTTGTATTGCTTCAGGTTCAATTGCCTTAATACTCTCCGTAGGTTGAGGAATTTCTTTGGATTGTACAGTTTGTTCTAATAATTCTTTTTGATCATTAAGTTTCGTGGCCAGCGTCGTTTCCATTAAAGCCTGAATAAGTGTTGAAGATCTCTTACCCTTCACTGATTCTTTTAATGCAGCCAGTTTTTCTAATGCACCATCGTAATCTTTATTCTGAATGTCTTTCTGTATTTCAGGGAACGCTTTATCCATTTTATCCAAATTCATTCGCCCCGCACGATGGCGAGAGAAATATTGACCGTTCACTCGACACTGATAACTATGCTTAACCCCCTGGAGCGCTTCGAGAAGTCTATTGTGCATCGCACAGTTATCAGGTGTTTTGCCTACCGAAAGTGCTTTAACCTCTTCAGGAAGAACTTGATGCACTGTATCCATAGAGTGTGCTTTTTTCCGATTACTTTTAAAGACAAAACTATCACCGTAGTAATCTTTTAAAGGTGAGTCACTTATAATATCTGCTGACATCCTGTAGTTTTTATACTGTTCTTTTAGATGAGGATAGTCTTTAAATACCACACTGTGTTTTGTTCGAATTGGAGCTGAGTTAAACGTTCGCACCAGAATAGATTCTTTATCACGCTCCTGGAATTGATTCTCATGATAAGCTTTTGTCGCCACATACTGCGCTATATGCCCACCTAAGGAATGACCTGTTAGAATGATTTCACGATTTGGGTATTGTGCTCTTACTTCTTGATAAAACTCATAAGCCGCATCACGAAATTTTTTTCCAACGACACCTCTTGATAAAAGCGACATATCAGAACCAACATCTCGAAGCGTTTTTGTACCTCTATAAGAAATCACAATAGGACTTTGATTATCCTGTGGTTCAAAACACAAAGCAGCCAAAGAAGCATTGGTCTTTTTATCTCCTGTAGGCAAATTAGTGCCTTTTTTTTCTGGGGTTATAGCTTTTGTGATGGCATAGCCATTCTCTGCGTAAAGCATCAACCCTCTAGCATATTTTGTTCCAGATTTACGATCGGTTGGATCAATAAAAGAGTCATTCCCATCGTCTCTGCGTTTAACGCGATAGGCTGCCTGGGCGAAATGAGCGAGTAATCCTACTGTGCATTTTGACTGAATCATTTAGTTCCTACAAGATAGCTATAGTATTATTATAGATCAGATAGTAATAAAACCACTCCTCGCACAGGTTGTGCAATTCAGGTTATGTCCTACACTTAAAGTACTGATTTGTTTCACTAAGCGAATAACTAGGTACAGAATGGATTCAAAGCAATGGCTCACGGAATTAATTAGCATCAATACCGTATCCAGTCATTCTAATCTGGAATTAATTGAGCGTATTGACACTTGGTTTAAAGAACATGAGATTCTTTCTTTTATTCTCCCAGGGCCTGAGATGGGTAAAGCAAATTTGTTAGCAACGATTCCTGCAAAAAACGGGCGAAGAAAAGGAGGGTTACTTTTATCTGGGCATACCGATGTTGTTGATGTGGGTGGACAGTTATGGAATAGCAATCCTTTTGCGGCCAAACAAAAAAATGGCAATATTTATGGTCGAGGGGCTTGTGATATGAAGGGATTTTTGGCCGTATTATTAGCTTTAGCTCCTGAATTTAAAGCACTTAACTTGGCAAAACCTATTCACTTCGGATTTACTTATGATGAAGAAGTTGGATGCGTGGGCGCTGAGTATTTTGTGGAATATTTGCAAAAGCATAAGATACAACCCGAAGGATGCATTGTGGGAGAGCCCTCCAGTATGAAACCTGTGGTAGGAGAGAAGTGCCGCCAGGTTTATCATGGTCAGATTGAAGGATTAGCTTCGCATTCTTCGTTAAGTGTTAAAGGGTGCAATGCCATCGAATATGCCTGCCGTTTGGTGCATTATATCCATACTCTTTCGGAAATGCTCAAGCAACAAGGGCCTTTTGATTATGATTTTGATCTTCCCTATACCACCCTAACAACCAATCTAATCAGTGGTGGGATTGCCTCAAATATTATCCCTGGTATTTGTGAATTTTTGCTTGAAATTCGATATTTACCTGAATTTCCTATCTACAATCTTCGTTGTCAAATTGAACGACATATTAAAGAGATTCTTGTTCCTGAAATGAAGAAATCCTACGCAAAAGCCAATATTTATTTTGAAACCATTTCCGATGAACCAGGCTTTTTGGCGATGGAAGATGCTAATATTACTCGACTCACACGGTTAGTCACTGGTATTAATGAACGACTTAAGGTTTCATACTCCACTGAAGCAGGTATTTT
The DNA here is from genome assembly GCF_900639875.1 of Legionella impletisoli. Lineage (GTDB taxonomy): Bacteria > Pseudomonadota > Gammaproteobacteria > Legionellales > Legionellaceae > Legionella_A > Legionella_A impletisoli. The sequence continues at coordinate 191,777 of NZ_CAAAIA010000004.1, read as the reverse complement.
TCAAGACGCCCATATTCCTACCATTTTATGCGGGCCAGGAAATATTGAGCAGGCGCATGGTCCTAATGAATATATTTCAATAGAACAATTGAAATTATGTGAACATGTGCTTAGAAATATTGTGACCTTATTTTGTTGTGATTTAACAGGAAATTAGGCCCTGTTGACAACTTACCTCTGCCCTACGCGCCCGGCTTTCCGCGGGGCCTATGGATTGCGCAGTCAAGCCGCACAACGTAGACAGGTCGTGGATTGCCGACGAATTGTCAACACGTCTTAGTTATTTTTAATGCGATAAAACTCACTCATCATCCCTAAGTGATTTTCCGTTTTATAGTAGTGCATACCACACTTTTCCATGACGCGAATAGACGCTTTGTTGTCTTTGTGAGCATAAGCAATAATATAATCCGCCTCAATATGCCCTTTAGCCCAATCCAATAACGCGCACAATGTTTCAGTTGCATAGCCTTTATTCCAATGCTTCTTATGAAAAAGGTATCCTACTTTCACTTCGCCAGATTGAAGCGCATCAAAATAGGCTTCGCCAACAAAATTTGACGTCGCTAGGTTAAAAATAACAAAACAAGGCAAACCTTCTTTCTTGCACTCTTCTACACAATCTCTTACAAATTGCTTAATTTCATCATCACTTAATGTACCATCTGGAAAGAACTTAGCGACTTTAGGGTCTTTATCGAGCGTTCTTAAAAAATCTATATCATCTTGTTTAAGAAACCGCATGCCTAACCGCTTTGTTTTTATTATATATTTTTTCATTGTTATCTTTCTTATTTTTACCTAGAAGATATAATTATGGCTCATTTTTATAAATTCTGTGATGCGTTCATAAAAAGTCAGATTAAAATCATTTTGCTTCCAAAATGAATCAAATGGCATTATAATAAACAAATTTGATTTTGTTGATAGAAATACCATGAAATTACGAATTTCACCTTATACCCCTCATACCGTCGATTTAGAAGCGCTTTTAAGAAAGCATGAAGCGAAAGAACTAGAGGAACTTGCTCATTACCATGAACTTCATAGCAAACTTCGCGGGAGAAGCTCAAATCCTTGTGGTTTGTTTAGTTTTAGATCCGAAGCGGAACGCACTCAATATAATGTATTAGCCAGCAAAGTCGTTAATTTTAATCGGCAAAATGGCTACAGCAATTTGCTAAAAAAAGTAGGCGATTTTGTTTCAAAAAACCCAGGAACAGAGCTATCTATTTATAAGATTGCATCCACAGTAATCGAAAAGGAAGAAAACGTCATTAGACAACGAATCGCTATATATGAACAAAATGACTGGCAGGATATGAAAGCGGAGCAGGAGCAGTGCTTGAGAAACTCCCGGAGAGTTTTACCCAAACTATTGGAATATATTGAAGAATTATGTGGTGTCTATGAAGATAATGTAGATAGCCCACTATCTGTGTCCACTCCATCAGTATCTTTCCTAGAAAGACTTACCGCAAACCATCGTTCTAAAAATACCTCTAAAGAATCTGATAATTATGAACCTAATCAAAATCAGACATTCGCTAATTGCAGATAACTTTTATTGAAAAAAATGGCTTGTAATTCATAAATAATTGCTGGATATTGGTTTATAGCAATACGCTAATACCGATTAGGAGTTTTTTTACCAGGGGAGGTTTTATGCCAAGATCCGATCGATTTTTTCAAATTCCTTGCTCTTCGCCCCCTATTCACCGAGTTTCATCTCATATGATCTCTCAGTTAATCGCAGATAGTAGTGCTGAGATTGTTAAAGAAAGCTGGAGTCATTTAGGTCGTGGAGCTCAAGGACAAGTATATTTAGTTAAAGTAAAACTCCCTGATAATGACTATCGATGGTGTGTGCTGAAATCCATGGGAAATGAGAGTCAAGCGAAAGAAACGGCTATTAACCTTGCTCTAACTGAGGCTGATGAATCCTCAACCGATCACAACATCATAAAAATCATTTCAAATTTTAAGGATGGCGTTCAAGAATACGCTCTCTTTCCCTTATGTGAAACCACACTAGATAAGCAGATGATAACTTTACAGAAAATAAAAGAATTAAACCCCGAATTCTTTTATTTTATTATCATCCAGTTGATGCTGGACTTATTAAAAGCAGTGGATTACATGCATTGTAACAATGTGGTTCACCGAGATATTAAACCTGAAAATATTGGCTTTCATTTAGGACGCTGGTGCTTGTTTGATTTAGGTTGTTCTACTAGGAAAGATAGTAACGAAATGTTACAAGGCACATTTTACTTTTCTCATCCTGCGGGCATGGTAGAAAATTCAGAGTCAGCCAGAAGTTATAGTGATATTTATGGGCTAGGCCAAACATTAAAACTCCTTCTTTATCCGGGCGCCCGAATTTTTTATCAAGAATTTTTTCTAAAAATGCCGTGGAAATATCTTATGATAAAAGGCCTAGAATTTCATAAAGCGCAAAAAGCTACCTCTGCTACCTCTTATCCCTTAAGCTTTGAAGAGCGATTTAGAGGTCTGGATAAAAACGATATAAGTGGTACTTTAAGATTTCTTGTTGCTTCTATGACCTCTATCCACCCAGAAAATATCCCAAACGCGGCGTGCTTGATCGCGTGTTTTTCAGAGTTACAAGAACAATTAAGAGAAAAATTAGGCGAGGATGAACTGGAAAGAATGTCTGAGGTGTATCAAGTCTTGATTGAAACACCCCCCTCGTCCGAGCTATCCGATGATATCAATATAGCTCATCAACACTCCTGCACATTTACTGGGAGAGAAAAAAAGCCAGACTCATTGGTTAGTGTTAGTTTGACGTTTAGTGGTTAAAAGACCCTGCCCGACGAATCAACTCTGACGCAAATAGGAGTTTACTTACCTAGGTAAGCTTGAGCACCGGGTTGTTCAGAGTGTTTGGATTTGGTTTCAGGTGTAACGTCTGGACTTAATAAATCTCTGTTACTAGGATGTTTTAAATCAAAAAATCCAATGCCTTTTTTTCGCGGACGCTTTGCCGTGGTTTCAGGCGCTGCTGCGGCTTCAGCAACTGCAAGAACGGATGCCGAAGGTGTCCCATCACTCTCAGAATGACCACTTGTAATGCTAAGTGCATTAGAGCGTCTTAACCTGAATTTCGGATGGGCCAGAGCCTTTGGGTGCTCTGAAATGACTACAGAGCATGGTTGTTCTGGACGCGATGCCTCTGAATGCTGACTTTTAAACATAACAATTTTCCAGTGATCTTTTACCTGCTAGAATGGTCACAAAATATATACTAGCAACATCCATAATGCAAACTTGACCATTATTAACCAGGACAACTCACACCAAAAGAAAAATAAATAACCACAATTTATTAATTTGACTCATTTTGATTGTTTTTTTATAATTATATTACCCAACTATGATGAGACCCTGATGACCTCCAGTGCTTCTATAACGCTCTTTTTAGGAAAACAAGATTCAGGAAAAACATCTCTTATTAAAAGAGCATGGAAAAATTTATTTTCTAAAGATAAATCCTCAGATGATGAAGCAGTTTATTATGTCGTGAGACGTGGCGATATTGGATTAAAAATATGGGATTTAAGAGATGACCGTCTTTCTGAACTCATTAAGCCTAGGCATTATGAAAAAGCGGCCTTAGTCGTGTATTGTGTTGATCTTTCCAAGCCCTTTGATAAAGAGGCTATAGAACAAGAACTGCGCTTAATTAGAGAAAAAAATTCCAAAGTTGAGGTCTTGCTGGTTGGAACGAAATCTGATCTAGCGAATCCTCAAACTTCAAGTGAACAATTAAGCCAATTTGCAGCAGAAAATCGTTGTCGTAAGCCAATAATCACTTCTGCCCAAGCAGATGATCATGTGGATACGTTATTTGCTGAAATCAAAAACATTGTAGAGAACGCCGATAAAAACTCCCTTCTAGATAAACCAGAAACCTCCATATTTTATCCCATGTCTTCTATATTAAAAAATGTGCCGAAAGGTTCGATTTTATACAACCCACTATTGAAGTTAAATGAGGCAATCAAGCCCCTAAAAGTCCAACAACAAAAGCCAATTATTGATGCCTCCAAACAATTAATCGATACCCTGCAATCGATTCAATACACTTTAGAAGAGAAACAAGAGGCGATTATAAAATTTCATCAAGACTGTCATGAATCCATAAAAGACGCTTCTGCTCCGACCAATCGGTCCATCATGAAAAAAGTAGCCGTTGTCGTTATATCGGCCTTTTTGTCATTAACTATCGCTTTAATCGGAATTGCCACACATCTTTGGGCTGGGCCAGGTTCGCTTGTTGCAGGCGCCCTTGCTTTTGGCGTCTCTGCGGGAGCCAGCTCAGCCTTTTTGAATAAATTCCGATTTTTTAATCCCAAAACTCCACTAGAAAACGCCCTGGAATCTTTTCTTGATGCTGCCAATCAAAATTTGACAAGACAAACATCTGATAAATAGGATTGATTACAATTCAATTGCTAAACCGAATAAAAAAAAGTTAAGCTTATTCATTCTGCTTAGCCATAACAAGGAGTGTGCATGCAGTCTGAATCCTCAAAAGGCGCCATTATTTTAAATCGTCTGGATAGAATTCCAGTTTGGCCTTACTCCACCGCAGTTCTACTCTCTGTAGGCGCGGGATTTTTTTTCGCATTTTTTGATATCGTTTCAATTGGCATTGCTTTACCTAAAATCGAACAAGATTTTCAAATATCAAATGAAATGGCTGCATGGGCAATCACCAGTAGCTTAGTTGGTTACATCATTGGATCGTTTCTAGATAGTCGAATTGCCGATTATTTTGGACGACGTCCAGGCTTATACCTCTCCATTTTATTTTTCTCTTTAGGCTCACTCGGATGTGCCGTTAGCCAAACCTTTTTTCAACTTGTAGTATGGCGATTTATTTCTGGTTTAGGTCTTGGAGCAGAAATTGCGTTAGTGACTGCAATAATGGGTGAGCTAGCACCTGCAAATTATCGGGGTCAATACACAAGCCGTGCTTCGGCTTTTGGCATGCTTGGTTTTGCGTTGGTACCTTTTGTTGGTATGGGGCTTGTGCCTCATTACGAATGGGGATGGCGGATTTTATTTGCATTAGGAAGTCTTGGAGGGCTTGTGATTGCGTTTACCCGTTGGTGGGTTCCAGAGTCGCCACGCTGGCTTATCGCGCAAGGAAAATTTCTCGAAGCAAAGGAGATCGTCGAGAAAGCGGAAGAGCGTGCTCGACAAAAAATGGGAACCGAGTTACCCCCTTTCATGCCACAGATAGAAGAAGCCCCTATTCGTTATGGCATGCTTCACATGCTACGTTCTCCTTATAGCGGCCGTCTTATTTTATTTGTTGCTATCTGGTTTTTTTACTATCTTGGAAACTACGCTTGGCTCACTTTGAGCACCGAATTGTTGATTGATAAAGGATTTGAACTGGCCAAGAGCTTACAATTTATTGCTATTGGCTCCTTAGGATTTATTCTGGGTAGCTTAATTCCTGTGTTTTATGGCGATAGAATACAGCGAAAATATTTTGCAGCAGCTACGGCTTTTATTTGGAGCTTGGTGCTCTTAGCCATTGGTTGGTTTCCAATAGCCTGGATCATCATTCCCTGTGGATTTATTGCTTCTATAACTATAGCGGCCATTATCCCGATTATGTATGCCTATACAGCGGAACACTTTCCAACCACGATTCGCGCAACTTGTATTTCAATCACGGACGGTTTAGGTCATTTAGGTGGCGCCGTTTGCGGACAAGTTGTTTTTGGTGTTTATGCATTATTTGAACCTTTAGGATACGGCTTTCCAGCTGCTTTATCCTGCATGGCCCTTTCGGGCTTTATAACACTTATATTAGTATTATTTGGAGTGAATATGACTGGCGTTCCACTTAAACGCTAAAAATTACAAATAAAAATCCAAGTTGATTGATTTTAACCCAACAATTGAGTTAAAATTTTCTTGCATCTTCTTAACCTTGAGACGATTACTATGGGTAAATCAAATTCTCTACCTCAAAGCGCTACTCCCGCCGATCTGCGTGTTCTAATCGCCGAAGATAGTATGGTCAACCAAAAGCAGGCCAAAAGATTATTCACCAGAAAAGGGGTAGTCGATGCCAATATTATTACTGCTGATAATGGGCTTATGGCATGTGAATTTGTAAGAAATTCCCTAGATCCATTTCATATTATTTACATGGATGGCTTAATGCCAGAAATGGGTGGAAGAGAAGCAACTCTAGAAATACGAAGAATCGAGCAAGAGCGTTTTGGTGGGCCTGAAAGTGTTATTTTTAGTTGCTCAGACAGCGAGTTTGCTCCATTCCAAGGGGCTAATACTCGCTTAGATAAACCCTTAAAACCCGACGAACTTGAAAGATTGATGATTAATGTTATCAAAAATCCAAATATTTATTGGGAAAATTATGAAGATCCTATAGTCATGGTAGTAGAGGTAGCTGCAGCAAGAGCGAGTACCGATGTTGTTCGAGAAACTCCTTCACCACCTACTTCTAACTCAACATTTCGTGGCCATTTTACCTTGTACTCACCAGTAAAACCGCCCATAACAGACTTAACAGTTGATGATCACTTAGAATTTTCATTTTCTAAATCAAGCTAAGGAAGTTCATTGATGCGGTGTAGGCATACCTAAGCTTCAGCTTTTTTTATCGTATTCATTTATTTAAGCACCTGTACTTATTGTAAAAACTTGCCTTTATTGGGTTATTTTTGTATAATGTGTCAATTTTACATGCAAGTCGAATTCTAATTAATGCCTCATAAAATCAGGGCTTTATTGAAGTTTCACGAACCGTGCTTGGAGAATTTTGAACATCATGCCACGAACCTCCTTATTTCCAAGGACAGCAAATAAATGGGTATCTATTAAGCAAGGAACCGTTGGTGATTGTTATCTTCTTGCGAGTTTAGATTGCATTTTGAGCACGCAAGAAGGCTATCAAAAGCTTGAGTCCTTATTCACTGAAACTGATAATGGGGTCACTTTACGTATAAAACGGTCTCAGCATAGCACCTATTTACGCCCCCAGAAAATGACAGGGAAATACGATTACCACTTTGATAAAGCGCGTAATGAAGATGTATTTATTATTAGTAATGCGCGACTTAAAGAAATTGATGAAGCCCCGAATGGAGCACGCACGAACTCTTTAGCCGTAAAAGTTTTAGAAAGAATCAGCGCTTATTATTTTCGCGCAGACTGGGATCCTGCTCCTTTACATGCAAGCATGAAGGCTCACGATGATTTAAGAGATAGATATTCAGGTACCGCCCCAACCTTTGTGGGAAATCTATTGGGTGTGGAGACGGAAGACAAAAAGCCCATTGACGAAATCATTCGTTTAAAATCCATCTATTCTGATCTGCCTGTTTATGTTCATATAGACTACGGACAACCGGATCAAAATGGCAAAATTCATAATTGTCATGCTTTACGTGTTGATAAACTTATACCCAATCTTTCTGGAGGTTATGATTTTCTCTTGGCCAATCCCTGGGATAATTCTCGACGCGAGATATTTACCTTAGATGAAATCACAAAACGTCGTTATCACTGCTGTGTATTTAAAACTTCTCCAGAAAAATATGAGCTAGCCAAGCTATTATTAAATTTCCCCAAAGATTGGGGACTTGAAATTTTATCAAATACTAAATTAACCAAGCTTATGGTTGAAGTTAAACAGTACACCTGCCGCGCACAAAAGAGTCCAGTGGGTTTTGCAATTGAACAATGCTTTAATTTATACCGCGCTTTGCCAATCATTTGTGAGGTCTATTCAAAAGTATCTTCTGAGCACCAAGCGAAAATATTAGAGATAATTAACCTGGCCGCAGGCAACCGAGAACGATTTTTACAAGCGTTTTTAAGAGACATTCCCCGCGATGATGTAGCCGTGAGCTTATTAAGCTCAGCGGCTAAAATCCAACCGCCTTGTTCTATGACCACGCAAAGCGCCCTCTATAGGGCCGTTAGTACAAATTCTCTTGAACTCTATCAAGAATTAGTAAGCCCTGAAGTTGATCTTATCTCTCAGCTATCACTTTTCAAACTAGAGCGAAATGTGCATTTCAGAGCATTTGTGAATTTCGAAGCGCAATTTTCTTCTATTGATGTAGCACGATTACAGAAAATTATTCGCTATTTTGGCCCTTCAAAATCTTCTTCAGATTATAGTTTTGATGAGCACGCGCTCTTTGAGCTTGTATTTAGTTGTGCAATATCTGAAACCGCGCAAGCTAAAAAAATAAGTCTCACCCGTGCAGGTGACGATATCCGTAGCGCATTGCTTCATTATTATTTATCAAGTGATAAAAACGTTTTGAAGCCTTACCCAAGCTTACACACGCTATTTTCAGCTCCCGATTACTCCCCTGTATTGCTTGAACGAACGCTAGATTCTCAAGGATTTATGATAGCGATGGTAGCCCAAGTTATTAATTCGGCTTCGTATCCAGACTATCTTAACAATCGATTGCGCTCTATTCATCTCTCCCATTCTTCTATTCTTGCAGACATAATTCAACAAAGCGCCGCTAAAAAACCTCGTGATTTATACATCGGGTTGCATCGTTTAAGTAAAATCAATCCGAGTTTAGCCAATGCACTTTATCAGTACAGTAAAGCGACACTTCCTGCTTATTTCTCAGTCACATTTGATGCCTTTTGTCTTGAAATTCAACAAGAGATCCCAAGTCCCTTTAGTACATGGTTTATTGATACCCGTACTGCATTGGTTTCAGATTCTGAGGTTACTAGAGCAGAAGATACCGTATCGGCTTACATCACGAACATTCAACTTTTCTCCGTTTCCTTTTCAGGCATTGTTGATTCAGTAGAAGATTATCGAGATGAACGCATTAGAGAGTTTAAGGCATTGTATGAATCTAAGCAGGATTTGTTGATTGCAAAAAGCCTATTAACTTCTAACCCTATACTAAAAGCTTTTGAGCGAGAAATTGAACACAAAATTAGCGAACTTTATCAAGCAGCGGAAGATCAAATCCGCATGCTTGCGCTTGCAAGAGCTCAAATCGCGACCATTGTGAAAACGATTGGATTATTTGAAGTCTATTTCCACAACTGCTACAGCTTACAAGATATACATTCTCACCAAAATGTACTAAAAAATACGATAAATTGTTATATTGAAAACAATCCTCAATTACGAGAAGCACAGGCAAGCTTGGGCTTAGAAAACGAACTTCATCCGGCGGTTATGTCCGCTTTAACGGCAAAGCTTCGCGAGATTGATACGGCCTGTCGTGCCCGCAAAGAAAGCTTAACCGCCGCAGAGGCAACGATTCATTCTGTTGAATGTAACATTCAAACCTTTCCTGTAACTTTCCAGTTATTTAAAAACGAATCGGACATTAATAGTTATTGTTCTCATCTTCTAGAGGAGTTGTATAGGTTAACCGAAAAAGACCAAACGCAACTGCAAAAGAGCGCTTTAATCTTTGGATTTAAAAATCAACTTCCTCCTCGCATTACGTTAGCCCTGGAATGCAAAGCACAAGAGATCATCACATTAGCAGAGAAACGTTTATTACAAGTGCAAGCGGAAAATACATTAAATCAATACCGAGAGCGCATTGCAGAGGTTGTGTTTAATTTAAAGGATATTACATCCTTAACTCAACTAAGAAACCATGAGTTTGAATTAATTAATCGATTACGCGGTATAGAACATGACCCTGATCTGCATGAGGCATTAAATGTTTTAAATCAATCGGATACCTATCTTAATGAGATCATTCAAAGTCAAATAGATTCGATTCGTCAAACAAGTAAACGCCAAGAAGTCGCCTTCTTAAAACAAGAAGCTGAAGCAATATTAGCTGATATGAAGTTTGATCATTATTTAGCAATCATTGATGAGCAAACAAAGATTTTAGAAGTCAAAGCTCGCAATAAAATCAAATATGAGAAAAGCGCATCGAAAGCAAGGATGCTTTACTTTAATCTTCTAGAGGCCAAACGACAATTTTTAGACTCAGATGAACCGCTTAATTTGCGACTTGAACAATTTAAAACGAATGCTTTACGAGCTATTGATACTGCCAAGTCAACATTAGGAAGTCACCTTCATTGGAAACAAATTTTAGCGGATATTGCTAGCGCGATACTAACCGTAGCCAGCTGCTTTATAACCTATTTCGTAACAGGCCGTTTTCGCTTATTTACAGTGCCAAACGAATTCACAAAACCTGTTTTGGAAATGGAAAAGGTGCTTAACCCGATGCAAGTTGGAGCATAAGTCTTTTGTGCTTCTCCTCCCAATCAAGTTAGGCTGCGCTTTAAAACTCAATCCATACTCTAACGTTTCTCATTACATAACAAAATAAATCGGTCATGTACAGAATTAATGTTTAGATCATTCTTTTTTTAAGCACAATATCTTGATATAGTTGCACGGCACAAATCTGGATGCCAGGGAAATTTATTTTTTTAAAGGAGTACTTTGGATGTTAAGTTTTAAGAAAACTGTCACGGCGATTTTGATTGCGACCGCTAGCTCCGCTTACGCCGGTGGGATGGGAACAATGTGTACTGCTGAGAATGTGACCGTTCCTTGTGAGCAATATGGGTGGGCTATCGGAGCACAGGCGCTGTATTTAAAACCTTCCTATAGCGGAAGCTTGAATGTAATAGCCTCACGAGTCCTTTCCACAACAACTGGCGCTTATGGGCTTTTTGGACCTGAAAATGTTACTGTTGATATCACCAACGAACCAGATTTTAATTGGGGATTTAAGCTTGAAGCATCTTACTTTTTTCTAACGGGAAATGATCTCACATTAAATTGGTATCATCTTGCACCTCAAACCACAACGACCAGCGTTGCAAACGTGATCAGCCCTAGTTTAAGAGAGCTTCCCTGGGTAAATCATCACGTTCCAGAAACAATACAATTTAGTATTAAACCCCAATGGGATGCAGTAAATTTTGAATTTGGCCAACATGCTGATTTTGGCCCTTTTAAAAACATCCGTTTTCACGGTGGCCTTCAATACACTGAAATTGATACAGATATAGTTCGCACAGGAACGGTCACCGTATGGACAAACGTTGCTAGAACCATAACCGAAACAGCCACGTATACCGTTAATCATTCACTAGAATATTCAGGGATCGGACCTCGAATTGGCCTAGACTTAGCATATGACATGGAATATGGCTTTGGCGTTTATGCCAAAAGCGCTGCAACCACGCTTTGGGGTAGAAGTAAATTTAGTCGAACTGCAACAGATACTGTAGATGCTATTGAACGCACTGGCGATTTTCTATCTGTCGTTACTTCCATTTCGGATAGCGGAAGTAGAACGATGCTAATACCAGAACTTGAATTGAAAATAGGTCTTACTTACGACTGCAATCTTGGAGCAGGAAACTTTGGTGTAGATCTAGGTTATATGTTTGTTAACTATTTCCATGCTTTAAGAGATAGTCAGCGTCATAACCATGTCCTTGATTCCGATTTTGGTATTCAAGGACCATACCTAGGGCTGAAGTGGGTTGGCATGTTTGCTTAAACACTTAAGAACTCGCTGGGCAACCTAGAAGCCCAGCGTTAAGTGACTTTAGAATCTCTCATTCAATCCTTTTTTCATTTTTCCATTCCCATGGCAAACTCAATCGCTTAACCTTCAAATTAAATTTTCTCTTCTATAATAATAATCTATTGGAAAGATATTAAAGAGGAATGGATTTCATGACCTATTCGCAGGGAAAAAAACACGCAGTGGAAATACCAAGCGGCGGCGATATCTTAGATGGATTTTTATTTACACCGGATGATGCGAAAGGGATCGTGCTTTTTGTTCATGGTAGTGGCAGTAGTCGATTTAGCTCTCGTAATCAATATGTTGCAGAGTATTTAAACCAAACTGGACTTGCAACGCTCTTATTTGATTTACTGACTCCAGATGAAGAATCGGTGGATGCGTATACTCGCGAATATCGGTTTGATATTGAATTATTAGCAACGAGACTTATTGAAGTGACTAATTGGAGTAAGGAGCAATTTCCTAATTTAAACTGTGGTTATTTTGGTTCAAGTACCGGAGGGGGGGCCGCACTCGTTGCAGCCGCACACAGAAAAGAAGCGGTCAAATGTCAATCATCACCCTAATGGAGCCACCGATCATCGCTTAATGGAGCCAGTATAAACCACCCCAAATACACGTAAATTAAGGTATCATAAAACGGTGTTTTTTATCAAAATCAAACCGTTATTTTTTATCATTTTTTCCTCCATTCATTGTTCGATAACTAGGTCCATCAAAAGCAATTTTATAGGCCCCATGCGCGAGACGATCTATAGTTGCTGCTCCAAGAATTTTATTTGGAAATGCATCGCCCCACTCAGAGAACTCAAGATTGCTAGTTATTATAGTGGAGGCATTTTCATATCTCTCAGCAACCAAATCGTGAAAGTCTTCATCTTGTGGTGTCCTAAAAGGCTTAAGACCGAAGTCATCAATGATTAGCAAAGGTACATTCACCAGTTGCTTGAATTTCTTATCATACTCTCCAATCGCACGAGCAGCTTGAAGGGTTTTTAGTAGTTGAGTCTGAGTAAAAAATAGCACATCAATGCCATTCCTTATTGCGCAGTGAGCAATGCCTTGTGCTAAGTGACTTTTGCCTGTGCCGCAGGGTCCAACAATAAGAACTGGTACTTTTTCATGAATAAAGCGACAGCTAGCGATGTCTTTGACTTTTTTCTGATCTATGTTGGGATTAAAACCAAAGTCAAACTGCTCGATCGTTTTATTCATATTGATTCTAGCCCTCTTAAAGCGAGCCGAAAACTTTTTCATTTCACGTCGCTGAACTTCATCTTGTAACAGTAACGCTAAGAACTCGGCGTAACTCATTTTGCTTTCAATGGCTTCTTTATTACGCTGTGCCAGGCTTTCACTGATGCCAGAAAGCCTAAGGTTTTTTAACAATGGCTCAATATCTGGCATTGGATGATTACTCATGTTTTCTCCTATTTATTGTTGAATGATATGTTGTGTATTACGACCGAAACGACCACCTCCAGTATAGGTGGCCGCAAGCTTGTCAAAAGCGACTTCGCTTGGAAGTTGCTCATATTCAAGACCAGCTTTTAGAATATTTTTAATGGAGTGATAATTGATCGTGTCAAATTCAAGTGCCCGCTGGCAGGCTGCTTCTAAGCGTGCATCGCCATACTGCCGAGTTAACCCTAAGATCCCTTGAGCAGAGCGCAGATGTTCACACACTTTGTTGGCCAACAACGTTTCTATTATTAGGGTACAGCTCGTACCTATTTTTTTTGCCTTGCTTAAACACCATTGAGTATCCTGCATTTTATAAGCCAATGCATTTGGTGGAATATGTTCATCAAGCGTATGGCGAGTTCCCGCTTTATTGAGTCTTGGATGAATGGCGACCAATTCGTGCTCTTGATATAAGCGAATACTTGTTTCACAAGCCCTTAACCACAATGCCTGTCGAACATATTTATAAGGAACAGAGTAACGACACTTTTCATATTGAACATGGCAGTCCCCATGGACTTTTACTTGTTTCCATACAGATAACTCAAATGGTTGTGCAGGCAGTGAGTTAAGCGCGTGTTTTTCTAGTTCTGTAAATTGGGTAAGAGGTTTTTGGTAAGTGCTTCCATGTTTACGATTCCCTGCTGTTTCAAGAACCCACTCAGTCAATTGCTCATTGGCCTGGTGCAGGCTGCGAAACTCGCGCAGTGGCATGAAGTTTTTTTTAACGTACTTCACCCCAGCTTCAACTCGTCCTTTTTTCTGAGGATCTCTTGGGGGACATGGTGATATGATAAAGCCATAGTCATCGGCGCAACTGGCATAAGACCTTTGTACTTCTGGGTTATGGTAGCATGCCTTGGTGATGGCACATTTAGGATTATCGATGATTATCTTTTTAGGAACACCACCAAAGAATTCAAAAGCACGACGATGACAACCAACCCAGGTCTCAACGGTTTGGTTTGTGACTAACTCAACATACTGATGTCGACTCCAACAAAGCACCATTACGAAAAACCATGTTTTGCTCTTCTCACCGGTTATAGCATCAACAATCTCTGGCCCTTGACCAAAGTCAACTTGAGCACACTCTCCAGGAACAAAGTCCAGAACTGTCGTGATAGATACGGGAGTTTCTTCTTTTATTTTCTTTACCAGTCGCTGCACACAGTTATACGACCCCGTAAAGTTATACTTGCGCTGCAAAGTTAAAAGCATGGTGGTGGCCTGAATGCCTTGCTCTGTCCAGGTACGAATTTCCTGTTCGTATGCTCGTACCGGTGAGCTTGGCTCTTTGGTGGATGAGTTTTTAAAAAACTCCGCTAAAACAGGCTCTTCAGGCAATTTAGAATCAGCTATCAGCCAGCCTTGCTCCTTGGCTACCTTTTTAATTTGCTCTGCTTTATGGCGCCCAACTAAGCCATGCTTGGCTATTGAGCGACACGACTCACCTAAACGAATACTTTGAATAACCTGACGATATTCATACATTGGAATACTCCTATTGCTCATGCTTTGCTCCCTGATTGCCTTCATTGCTGACATCAGAGTACAAAACTAAATTCAATTTGAGTATTTAGGGTAGCTCCATTGGGTGATGATCAAATGGCTCCATTAAGTGATGACGAAATGGCTCCATTAGGTGATGATCAAACTGGCTCCATTAAGTGATGATCAGATGGCTCTATTAGGTGATGATGGAATGGCTCTATATTGGTGATGATTGACAGTCAAAGCGGTTGTATCGCGGGGAGGAAGGCCTGATCTCGCAGGGGAGTATTTAGCACAAGTTGAAACACCAACGCTTTTAATTGTGGGTGGACTTGATGATGTCGTGATCGATCTAAATAAACAAGCCATAAGTCAGATGCATTGTGAAAATAAACTTGAAATTATTCCTGGTGCAACGCACTTATTTGAAGAACCTGGAGCGTTAGATGAAGTAGCCAAACGAACCAAAAATTGGTTTTTAAACTATTTACCCATAACCCAGAGGTAGTTATGTGGAGCTCTATTTTATCTATGTTTAGCCTTCTTCTGATTATTAGCACGTTATTGCCTTTTCATAACTCAAAAAAATGGTGGGTACGAAATTTTGATTTTCCGAGGTTACAGATTTTCCTGGTTTCAATTGTAACGCTGATGCTCTTTCTTATTACTGATTCATTAAATCATTGGACCATATATATTATATTTAGTTTGCTCATCCTAGTTGCTTTGTACCAAGGCTATAAAATTCTTCCTTACACGGTTTTCTATTCAAAACAAGTAAAAGACAGTAACGCTCACGAAGAAAGTCTTTCCTTGATTACCGCAAATGTTCAAAAATGCAACAAACAGGTTGAAAAATGCATTTCTATGATTAAAACATATAAGCCAGACCTTGTTTTATTACTAGAAGTCGACCAATGGTGGGTCTCACAATTAGACGAAGTCATAAGCAATTATCCTTATCAAGTCTCTCATCCCTTAGAAAATACTTATGGGATGCTGCTTTTATCGCGATTCGAGTTAGTAAACCCTGAAATTAAATTTTTAATCACCTCTGAAGTTCCATCTATTCATACCTACGTTAAACCAGCTAAAGAGCAAAACTTCAAATTAATATGCTTGCATCCTATCCCCCCTACGCCACCTGCCGCAGATGGAAACAATGATAGTGTGGAGCGTGATGTTGAATTATTAAAAGTTGCTGAGATGGTGGCTAAAACGAATGAGCCAACCATTGTTTTAGGTGACTTAAATGACGTCGCTTGGTCCAAAACAACCTGTGAATTCCAAGCCACCAGTCGACTTCTTGATCCAAGGCAAGGGCGAGGAATGTTTAACTCATTTAATGCCAAGTATTTTTTTCTTCGTTTTCCTTTAGATCATATATTTAATTCCGCTCATTTCCGATGCAAAGCTTTAAAACGCCTTAAAACCATAGGATCTGATCACTTCCCTATTTATATTCAAATGTCACAAAAGCGTTAAGGTTTCGCTCGTGATCTTGCCTTAAATGATATACCCGTAATCTTTCAAAATGCGAGATTTTAAACGCATTTATTTTTCTTCCTGCTCAATTTTAAAAAAGGAAAAGTATAAAACTCGCATTTTGAAAGATTACGGGTATATAGCTTATTCCTATAAAAAAACGTTAATATTGGATGATCCGCGTATTTTAACATCAAACGAACCAAGGATTGGGTGTGATTAAACAAAGGAAATGGTCTGATTTTAAAACGAATCTTCCTCCTGCCCTGCTGTTTAGTGTTCTGGTAGCCAGCTTAGTCTGGGGTATTAGTTTGTTAAACGTCTTTAAATTGGTGGAAGGGTACGTCTATGACTATATGCTCGTTTCAACCCCGAACTTTCAAAGTGAGAGTAACTCTAATGTCTTATTAATTCAAGCCAATCAAGGAGTTCATGCAATTAGTGAGGCGTCCTGGATACAGTTTTTGGAGGGTATTGAACAATATAAACCAAGTCAGGTGGTTTTTTTATTTTTTCCTACCCAAGCCAGCACCTTGTTTTATTCAAAAGCCAAACAATATAAAAATGTCGTATTTGGTCGCCGAATTTTATCAGATACTCAAGGCTCTGTGCTTGAGCCATGGCCAGAAAGTGCTAAAGCGTTTAATCTTCCTTTTGGTGTTAAGGCTCTTCCAGAAAACCAATACGGTGTTTACCGATTTCAACGCACGGTTTATTCTTTAAACAATCAATCTCTACCCGCCGTTGAAGTCCGTGTGGCAGAACAATTGGGGCTTTGCACCAAACTACCTAAAGCGAAACGATATTATGTTGATTTTTTATCCGGATCAGCCACGCTTCCTTTTCTAACGCTCTTTCAAGCATTTCAAGGTGATCTCGTGTCTGAAATGATAAAAAATCGCGCGGTAATCATTGGAGTTGCTTCGCAACGCTCAAATGATTTAACTACCCCACTGATTCGAAACGGTCAAACTCTTTCAGAACCTCAATTTCATGCCTATGCCCTACAGACTCTTTTGTCGCAACAAACCATTCGATGGATGGGGTCTCTTTTTAGCTTTCTACTTCTCGTGCTAGTCAGCATGGTCAGTTTATTGATGTTGAATAACACGTACAGGCAAACCACAACGATATTATTATTCAGTCTACTTATCCTAGATTTTCTACTAGCCTGGGCAATTCTTGCCTGGTTTAAGTTGTGGATCCCACTCGTTGGGTTATGGCTCATTCATATCGCCCTTTATGTGGTCTTAACACGCTATCGATTAATTGATGAAGAGAAAAAATCTTTAAGAGCATTGTTTGAGTTATCAAGCAAAATTCAAGATAAACCTCTGTACAGCAAACTGTATGCATCCGATCAATACTGGTCAAACGTTATTGTGATGCTCAACCAAACGCTTGAATTAAGCTGTGCTATCTTTCTTGAGTGCATTCCAAACTCCCACCGACTCAAAGAAGTAAGCGCCTTAAATTGTAGCCTAAGTCACATCAATGAACGGCGGCGAGATTATCATCGTGAGCCCTATAAAACCGCAATTGAAACACAGAAATTAATACAAGTGGAAGCGTTCATTCGCTGTGGTGATGGCAAAAATCAATTTTTATTTCCGTTAATTCATATGAATGAGGTTTTAGGATTTTGGGCGTTTTGCATAGAAAAAGAACAAAAATTAAGCCGCGATAAAAAAATTTATATTAATCAACTAGGTCATCAAATTGCATTTTTTTTACACCTTCGAGAACAATGGCTTCAAGAAGAACAATATAAAGAAAATATAATACTTCGCTTTTTAAACCTGGAGCGTCATTATAGCGTGGCTGAAAAAATGAAATTATTACTTGAGCAATTGGAGCGACGTTTAACCATTACCCAAGATTTTTTAAATGCTCAGAGCACGGGCTGCATTTATTTTGATCTCTTTGGAAGGAAATTACTGGCAAATAAACGGATTGAACAAATTTTTAAGCGCGCTGAAATACCCATCGAAGAAATATCTGCTCTGGATTTGTTGGAAAGCATTACCGAACTGAATCTAGATAAGGCACGTGAAGTTCTGCAAGAACTCATTGTAAAAGGTACTGAAAAAAATTTTGAGATTCAACTGCCAAACCATTACGAACAACGTTTCCAATTACGTCTTTCGGTACCCAATGCAGACATTGAACCCTATAAAATGCATGCCGAGGGAATGCTTGAACTTGAAAGACGAGGTTTTTTATGCGAGTTGATTAATATCGAAGATAAGCCTTAATTAGGTATGGCTTGTACTATCTGAATGAACCCTTAGGTTAAAATGAATATTTTTCCATTACAACTTTTTCCTTATGCGCTATCCAGTTCTGTGATTACCACAGTTTGGATTGGGGTGTTTGTGATTGCGTTTTTTAATCTACGATTAGGATGGTTGTTGTCTGGATTTGTCATTCCAGGATACTTAGTCCCGCTTTTGATTATTAAACCCTTATCGGTATTCGTGATTTTCCTAGAAGCCATCCTAACTTACGGGTTTGTATGGATGTATTCTCACTATTTCACTAGAACCTATTATTTTAATTACTTATTTGGCCGTGATCGTTTTTTTGCATTATTTCTTGCCAGTGTTTTGGTACGCGTTGCGATGGATGGCTTGGTTTTGCCAGAAATAGCACGCTACATCAATCTTTATTTTGGGATGCAACTTGATTATCGTGAAAGTTTGCAAAGTTTTGGTTTAATTATTGTTGCTTTGATCAGTAACCAATTCTGGAAGGCTGGGTTAACTCGTGGCTTACTTCAGCTTTTGATTACGCTTGGAGTAACTTATTGTCTTGTTCGCTATATTCTCATTGATTGGACCAACTTTGATGTCAGCAATTTGCAATACATGTACGCCAATATTGCTATGTCCATGCTGGCAAGCCCAAAATCCTATATTATCTTAATCGTCACAGCTCTTATTGCCTCGAGATTAAATCTTCGCTATGGATGGGAATATAATGGCATTTTAATTCCAGCCTTGTTGGCTTTGCAGTGGTACCAACCTATTAAAATCGTCTCTTCTTTTGTTGAAGCATTTATTATATTGGGTCTTTCGTCTGCCCTACTAGAGTCACGATTATTCCGGCATAAAAACATTGAAGGCGCTTATAAATTATTATTATTTTTTAATGTCAGTTTTGCATATAAGATGGTTCTCGGTTACTTATCGTTCTATTTTTTCCCAACGATTCAGATTACGGATTTTTATGGATTTGGCTATTTGCTATCTACATTAATTGCCATCAAAATGTACGATAAGCACATGATGGCGCATTTGACGCTAAGTACCTTACAAACCTCCATTATTTCAATATTCATCGCCAGTATCATTGGCTACAGTTTAACCTTCATACCACAATTTACGACTAAAGCAGAAGCACTTGATTTTGCTGCCCCTAACATTCTTACGTTGCCCCAAAAAGCTTCGTTAGAAGAAGCCTTGAGAACTGCAAAAGTTCAGTTGTACCAGAATAAATTAATGGGAACGTTTAAACAGCCCACATTACAAGAAAGAAGACTCTTTACTGAAGCGGTTAAGACGCTTCTCTCGTTAAAGTCGACTGAAGATAGCCCGATCCTGAAACAGGCTCAAAAACAATTAAGCCAAATTCATTATCAACTCAATCGCATAGAAAATCGTTATTTTTTATTAGAAGAAATCCCTCCCATGAATGGATGGGGTCTTTATGTTATCGACACTCAGGCTCCAAGTTATGGGCTAATTGAAGTTCCGAGACCTTTAAGTGAAGAAAATACCTATGATTTGGGTGCAGAACTCTATGCGCTTTTCAATGCCAAATCATTTGCGGTATCTGGAAGGCCTATGACCAAGAATGCCAGCCCCAATGCGGATGTTTTAGCCAATCCATTAACGCTATATCAAGCATTTCATAAAGTAGCCGCTCATGAAAACGTGATTCAAATTCGAGCTCAAAATAACCAACAAGCTCAAATCCACATATTCATCAAAGACACGTTGCCCTCTCTTTTAAATTTAAGAATACTAAAACAATTGGCAGGCTCCATGGAGATTGAATGGGAAAAAAGTAACGAAGCGAACTTGCAATGGGATGAAACCACACAAGGATTCGCAGAAATTGTCTTTCCCGCAAACAGAGCTAATCGTTTATTAAGCGCGCTCATTTCACCTAAGTTTTCGTTAAAAACGCTTTCTTCTAATCAACGACTTGAAGGCTATTTATTAGAAAAAATACATAAAGAAAACCATTTGGCGGATAAAGGGACTAACTTATATAAAGCGCCAAGTCTTTCTGAATTATTATATTTTGATGAAGAAGTAGTATCTCCTTTGCAAGCACTTTCATCGCATAAGCCATGGGCATGGACTCAACCCATTTTGGACAAATTAAAGATTATCAACGCTCATGCCTATGCCATGGGTTATCAAATAACCCATTACCATCATAAAGAAGTAGACGAACATTATTTACTTATCCGCGAAATACCAAATTCAAAAGAAAGACATTATGGTGGTTCATTTATCATTCGTTTGAATCATTATAACCCCTATCTCGTACAAATACCGCGTCCCCTTTTTGAAATCAATAGTTTTGAATATGGTGTAGCACTCTTTGAATTATTAAATGCCAGAGTCTTATTGTATGCTGGAGCTCATCCTTACACCAATCTTGACAAAAGCTCGGATCTGTTACGATACGTGAATCGCCAAAATTTTATAAATCAGATCACTCAAACATTCTTGCGAGAGACTGGGGATAAACCTTATATGCTGATTCAAAGTCGTGCTTTTGGTTTTCATCCCAAATACCCTGCACCTGAAGAAGATGTGCTTCTTTCATTTGACGATGGCGCCACACGTCCTGAACAATTTTCAACCTTTGATAAGCAACTAATTCGGGCCATCAAGCAAATGGGATTAACTCTAAAAATGGTGGGTGGTTCTAAGGGAACCGCAGGTTACGAGGCAAGTGGGTCGTATATTACGCGCTATTTTGAACAATTGAAAAACAAGCAATTAGCCATAGTCTGGTTGTCGCCTATTGTTAAAACGCATTTTCGAACCCCTGAAGATAATCTCTTTCATGAAGCAAAGTTTAAAGCAGCTAATATCCCAACTGTAAATGCTGCACTCTATTCTTATTTGAACTCGGTAAAACGCGGTAATTCAGATGAAGTCCCTGAGACTTTAAAAGAAGAGATTAAGCGCTACATGACTCTACAAGATATTTTAATTTTGCAATCCATGGTTAAATCCTGGCCTGAATTTCAATTTAAGCGTTTAATCGATGCAAATAGCACACAACCGTACCTTCTCGTTTTTGATGATAAGCATCGCTTACGAATAATCGCTCATTTAGCGGCCCCCGATCCGAGTTTGTCTATTCGAATTAATGCAAACATATTGCCTCGTCGCGTAGTGAATGAATACATTGAAACCCGAGCGGCATGGCTCATTTTGGAACATGAATCATGAAGAAAGGGTTATTTTTAATACTGGTTCTATTAATAATAGCAACAGGTTGGTTTTTTACCCTAGAGACCAAACCTGAAAATCCAATCACTCAAACAAGACTGAAAGAAGCTGAACCGAGTATTGTTTATACCCTAAAACCGAAAGGATGGTTAGAGTTCGAATTACCGCCAAAAACTTTGTCTGTAAAATTAGTCACCAATGCCGACCTCCCTTCTACCCTGGATATTATGCCAGAAGACAATTGGCCTTATGCAATTGAATATCAATTGATTGGACAAAATGGCCAGGTAATTGAACGCGACGTACATCATTTTAAAGCCACAGTAAAATATTATCAGGATCCAAGATTTGAAAAACCTGTGACCTCATCCTTTTATTTATCGTCTAAATTTATTCCTTCAGCGGGAAAATTAATCCATTTAAACTTTAAACATATGCCGGATGTTAAATCGCTTCGAATTCGCTTATTAGACAAATCCCCTATTATTCATAAAGTTAGTATTCGAGTTTATGCGAGACGCACGGTTCCTGATTACGAGTACCCCATCCGTTGGTATCGATTAAATCAAGAGCAAAAGGAAAAAATAGCAAAAGGAAGCCTTTTTCCTCCACACCTTCTCAGCGAGGCAGCGGTGCGAAATCTCATCAGTGAGACGTTTCGACCAATAGCCCCGAGTGGAATCAAGGACACTGATTATATAGCACGTAATTTATACACCATTGAACAGGCGTCGTTAGATGAAATAACGCCGCCAGTTTTACCGAAAGGTGTGTTTGTGGATCAAATTGTTCATGGCGTGATTCCATTACCCAAAGGCAAAAATGCTATTCGGCTTGAATTTGAGCCAGCTAATTTAGACAATCCACCTCCCTTAAACAGCCAAATTTTAATTCGTTGGCAAGATAGAACTGCATTTGAGTTTCAACAATTTACCTTAAATTGGGAGGGAAAGCCCATTCAATGGGAACATCATTTTTCCCAAGGACAACTGACCATTATGGCAGCGGGTCAACTGGTAGTACGTGCCTATGAGCTCGGCGCTAAACCAATAGAAATCACACCAGAACCTCTTTATTTACGAACCTTTGTAAGCCGACTTAATGAACCGGTGAGCTATCGTATTAATCACATCCACCATCACCCAACCTTATTTCGTATTGATTTTCGTTTGTTATTACCTGATGAAACCGCCTCGTTTTATCAGAGCCAAGTGGATTACGCATTAATTGATAAGCATGGAAACACCATCAAAATGGGGTCTTTAACCATTAACCCTGCTGAGGAAAATGAATGGTTATCGCAATATGAGCGCGTGGCAAAAGAACCAGTTCAAACGCGAGTATCTTCACCCGTTAGTTACTTTTTTGTGATGCAACCCGAAGTAGCTGAAGTTCGTTTTTCATCTCATAACCCAGTACTTCTTCGGGCATATAACAGACCTTATCATATGCCTCGTAGCATAAAAGTACCTGAGGCATATTATTTTTTAGATGAACCTGATTTAAGACAACCGGCCTGGTTTTCTTTAAATCCAATTGCCAAAGCTCAATTGCTTTTAAACAATCAATCTGTTTTATTAACAACCCAACCTGAGCCTCCGGAGGTGAACTGGGCGGTTCTTGTCCAAAATTATTTCTGGGAAGATTTCCACCCTCTAGGCAATTGGTTTGGTCGCTTGATATTAACTCCCATTGATGATTACGTAGCACTTCGCGAGGAAGCGTTAGCTAATGTCTTTCAGGCTGTTCCATCAAATACGATTTTTTCATTAACGCTTCGGGGATTTCAGCATAAACCAAGTGTAGATCCTCGCTTAGCCTACGTTAGAAAAAAAATTAATTCGATGCCTTTTAAGCTCAAGGTAGACGGGAAGTTGCATTATAAGGGTCTACTAACTGGCCAATCGGGTGAAATCTTATTGCCCCCATTAAGTCAAGGTAAACACACCTTTGAAATTAGCAGTTACGATAATGCTTCATTTTTTATGAACCATACCTCCACCTCAAAAGGAAATCTTTTGAAGCGCTTAGTGAACTATTTAGGAAGACAGGCGTTGGAGTTTCATTATGAAAAACTTAGCCTTGGTGAAGAAACATTATCGCTGCGATATTATGTTCCCTATGGAACAACCAAACGCAGCAAAGTTGCCGTTGAAATCGAAGCACCGCAAGAACATAAAGGCCCTTTGCGTTCTTGGAGCTTATTGAACCGAGTATTTGATATTGAGCCCAATTTACAAGCAAAAGTACCCGTATTAAATACTCCGACTCAAACGGTAGATAAGGGGCGCTTGCTTACGATACCCTTAGGAGAAGATGTCAAACCAGGCGTCTACAAAGTTCGAGTTACGTTATTAGAAGGGGAGCCTGGTTACGTGCTGTTATCACGCTTATTACCCAAAGATTCGGGTAAAAAACGAGTCTTTATCGAACCACAGGTACGTGATGTTAAATTATATTAAACCTAAACTCCTCTTTAATCTTATCCTTTTAGTAGGCGCACTCTATACCTCTTATTCCTGTGCGAATGTCTATGAAACAATGTATCCTATTTTACTCGAAGCAAGTCAGGGAGGCGCTTACGTAAACCCAAACCAAGAGGAACTTCGCCAAAGTGAGGCCTTATTTTTGCAACTGTTTCAGGGAAAGCAAAACAATAAACTCAAGCAAAATTGGAATAAATTGGGGTTTGAAGTAGAAGCGTTCGATGAAACAGGAGAACGTTTTCTTTTAATTCGTGAAAAAAAAGATCGCAAAGAAGGACGAGGTTTTTATTTATTTCGGATGGATTTAAAAGGCAATACCCTACAAGCTCCCCATAGCTTTCATGATAGACTAACTCGCGAAATCGCTTTGAAATTATTTACTGAGGGCAGTTTTTCAGCGGCTTCCTGGAATACTCTATCCAGGAAAAAACTAGATGTCGTTCGTCACCAAGATAGTTTTTTAATGGCTTTTAGCCGTGCCTTTGCTAAAGCTTACCCTTCTCGTACATTAATTCAACTCCATGGCTTTTCACAATCCAAACGATTGAGTGAAGCGGGAAAACATGCAAATATTATTATCAGCAGTGGCACTACTTATCCTTCTAAAGCCGTTCAAAAGATAGCGCACTGCATGAAAAAAACGGTGGATCACCACGTCTATATTAGTTTTATCGATATATTTGAGCTGGGAGGAGCCAAAAATACCATTGGTAAAATGCTTCAGTCATTAAGACACCCCGGTTTAATTCATCTCGAATTAAGTTATGGTTTTCGAAAAGCGTTAATGGATAACCCTGCTTTATTAATACAGCTTATGGACTGCTTAGAAGAATGAACAAAGCCATACTGGTTGGGATTTGTGTAATAGGTGGATTATTTTTTTGTCAAGGAGCCTATCCCGAGCTCGATAATCTTCAAAGTGTTCTATTATCAGCTTATGAAACCCCTTTACGCTGGGATAACATCGAGGGGCCACCCGCGTGGGTATCGGGTACAAAACCCATTTATTCTCCAAAACTTGGCATGCATCTTGTCACCTTGCATCCTGGTCAGTCTGTTAAAGTGCGTGTGTCAGAGCAAAGCCGATTACGTGTGTTTAGCCCCTGCCAAAGCCTTTCAAATTCCGATTTGGCAGTCGATACCTCCAATGGCAGTGGACTGTATGCCAAGATTCAGCTAATTCCAAGCACTGATAAGCACTCTCTCGTCAGCTCTTCGGCCTGGTACAAACCAAAACTTTTTATTATTTCCCGACCGATAAAGAAAAAAACGGCGCTTCAAATTGGCTTGTTTGCCTCTCGCTATGAATACCTCCCAGAAATTGCTCCTTATCGCAATCTAATTCCTTTGTGTTCTAAAAAAGTGTTCATGGGACGAGAAATTGACGGTGGGCAACAACCCTACTGGCTTTTAGAACCAGGCGTTGAGCAATCACTTTCCATTAAAGGCCCGGCAAGGCTTGCGTTTGAAAATCGGATGGCCTATCCACCGTTTGAATCAAGTTTGGTACAAACTTATCATCTCAAAACCAAACTGGATAATAAGCCTTTCAAGACATTAGAATTCGTCACATCGGAAGAAACCAGTTGGCCTGTTAAAATAAATGGGCAATTTGAAGTAGTTGGTCGACTTGAACGAGGTTTTTTAGACATTCCTTCTGGAAATCATACTTTAGAATTGCAATCCTCGGTACGATTAATTGGCCGTCTGCTTAAACAACAAAATCCAGATTATCTATTTCCTGCCTTAAATGGACCTCGCTGCCCACCAACTGCAGCCAGCAATCTCATCAACCAATCAAGACCTGACTTATGGGACATGAACGCTTCATATATTAAAAACATAATTGCACATCCAAACACACTACCTGCCAAAACGGAACTCGTCGCCCAACGCATCATTCGAGACAATGCCAGAAAAGCAGGGGGTATTCTAGGCGTTATGGTGATGCAACGATATGCAGCACTTCATCAAAACTACCCACTTATTCAAGAAGTAGCTGATGAATTGTTTGGGTATCATACATTCTATCGCACAGTCAACCCGACTAATAAAAACCCGCGCACCTCCCAATACTTTGCCTGGTTTCTTCCAAAACCCTTACATAATTTTGGTTTTCAAGGAAAAGGGCTGGTTGCAGCAGAACAATTTTTAAATGCCTTACTGGAAAGAATCTCTAGTGCAGAGTTTGTTGGCTTACCTACGGCAAAAGCAGAACAAGAGTCTTTAAAACATCGCTACTATCTATCTAAACGGCCTGCTCCGATACCCCTACGGGTGGTTGTAGATCCCGCTCGTACAACACCAGGAGCTTTATTTTTTATCCAATTCAATAATCAAAAGCCCATTCCAATGCACGTCACATGCAATCCCGAATTGCCATGGCATGAATATGCTTTAATTCAAGGACAAGCCGGCAAGGAAATGCTCGCTCAGCTTAAAAAAGAGCACTCATGCCCAACTTTAAGCGGCCCTTTTAGTCAATGGAAAACTCCTGGGCCCTTAATTTTAGCGAATACTTTGGAATTGACTTTACCGATGGGAGTCCAAGTGGTAAAGGCTTGGAAAGCGGATGATAAAAAACCAGTTTCTTTAGCTATACAATACCGTGCATCGGATCCTTTTGTCTTATCTGAAACCAGTTATTGGGCTGCAATTTCTCAATTACCTCCTGGAGTGCCGATTATTCGCTTATTACAAAACCATTTACGCATTCCCCATGCCAGTGACTTGCCAGCAGCTGAAAAAACCCTACAAAACCATTGGCTGCCTCTCATACAGTTTATTCAGTCTCGTTATAAACAGTTTTCCGCACCAATCCGTATCCGAAATTCCAAGGATAAGCCAATCAAACCGTCCACATTCAGCCCAAAGGAAATAGCACAACAAAGGCAACAAGCTCAGCAATTTGAGCGCCGTTTAGAATGGCTGCCCGCACTCGAACTATGGAGTAAGTTATCACAGCAAGGCTCAGGAAATATTCAAAATATGGCGAAGCGTCATGAGATCGAAGCCTTATATCATTTGGGAGAGCATTATCTTGCGGAAACCAAGCTACGAAGTTATCTCTTATATGGTGACGCTTCCATCAGAATTTGGGCCTACCAGAAACTTTTAGAACTCTATAAACAACAACATGCTATCGAAGAAATTTCGACCTTAACCGCGGCCATGATGATGATAAAACCAGAGATTGGGGTAGCAAAGCAACTGATTGAAGCCTTGCTTGCTGAAAATGAACCCCATCTCGCCCTGATGGTTGGGTTAACCTTACCAGAACCCCTACAACCTACTCCGGTGTTGTTAAGAGCCGCCTATCAAAGTCGCTGGTGGGGGCTTTATTCACAACTCGCTCGCAAACTCCCGACCTTTCAAGAGCAGCAATTTTGGCATGCCTTACGACGAATGGAACAAACAAAGTTTAAAGAAGCACTAGCGCTTTTTACAGCGGCGGGGTCTTTAGGCAAACCTTGGAAAGAAAAGCTGCTTGAAGGCTGTGCAATAAGACAACAAATTAATTCTTTTGATCCTAAACTAAGAGAGCAGGGCGTGAGAGCATGGGAATACTGGCAAGCAAATCAACCCAGTGATTATCTATGGAAAAACGAAGACAGCATTATTCAAGATTATGCCAACGGATACACGCTTTATAGCATTGAACGGGATCTCTACTCACAAGCCTATGAAGGCACAAAAAATCGTCCTGTTAAAATGCATATTATTGGCCCAGTTAAAGTACGTCTTGAAATTCGACCCATGCATCAAAACCTCTCGTATAAACCACTTGATGGTTGGTTTTACATTTATGAAAACAAAACGGTGCAACCTTATGCCATTACCAACAACTTCCCTTCAGAAGCCATTAAAATAATAGGCAAGCCCAATGGCGTAGCTGGGCAGCGGTTTTTTATAGAATTTGAGCTAGGACCGGGTCCTCATACTATCAAAGCAGGTGCAGGCGCGCTTTCTTTCTTATTACGGCCCTATTTGCTGCGCCCAGAAATCCCCATTCCGATTTTACCTATTTTAAACTCAGCAACTAGACAGGCGGCACTTCAAGGTGGCTTAATTGAACGAAACGAGGCTAGGAATCCCTGTTTTTTTTATCACTGTATCACTGCGATTAAAAATAAATCCGAGTGTACGCAACAAAAGACCGCAATTTCTTTATGCAAAGAACGATGTCGAAGCTAATCAAAAGATACGTCTACAATTTAGCGATCTACGTTATCGTCTTGAGCGCCTTTATTTTTTTTTCATCCACTTCATCCGCAACTTACGTAAATACCAAGCCTGAACCCAGTAAGTTAACGGAGCAAAAAAAAGAAGCCATCATCCAAAAAATGAATAGGTTGCTCTGGTTAGCTGAGCATAATCAAGACCAACGTGCTGAAGCTTTAGCGAAAGGAGAGATGTTATTTTATACCTACCCTGAATTTCCTGAATTACAACCCCTTAAAGCACGATTAACTCGACATTTGCAATGGCTTTTGTTTACGAATATCGATAACAGCGCAGGCGTTCGATATTTTAAACAAACACATTGGCGACCTGAGGGACAATTGATGCGGGTTAGAAAAGCATTAACTCCAGCACTCTCCGAGAGAGAATTTGTTTTAACAGCGGAAGGCCGATTAGTTTATACGCTTAAATCGCAAAAAAAAGTGCACTTAGGCATCCTGATGCGAGTAGCTGATGTTCCTTTTCTTTCACCAGCGTCTATGACCGTTCAATATCAGCTTGATAACCAAAAACCAAAACAAATCACGTTTACCCCGAACCAAGTCAGAACAAAAGTATGCATTTATGTACCCAGTGGTGAGCATTTACTCAAAGTTGAGATCGTAAATCCTGTTTTTAATCAATACCTTATCCTTGATTTTGAAGAGAATGGACTGAAGCCGGTATTTAAACAGTTTGAAGAGATTTATTATATTGCTACGACCAAACAACCGGTACAATTTAAAATGGTAGGTCCTGTGCTCATTCGCATTGATGAAAAGCGTGAGCACCAATTCATAACCCGTTATCATTTCGTTCCTGCAGGAGAACATACACTGGATTTATTGCCTTCGCGCAATCGAGCTGAAGGCTTATTTCGAGTATCGCAACGGATAGAATACCAACGAGTCAAAACCGCCGCTCCTCGCTATAACGAAGTGTCTTATCAACCTGTTTTACCGCCGTATGATACATTGCCCACCCCCAAGTCTCCTAAAGAAGTGTATTTACATGATGGACTTAAGTTAGGTGGACAAGAAGATGGCACCTGGAGTTATTCATTAGGAGAAATTAAACGCAAAAATGTGTTGGAGCGAGACGTCAGTGATCTTGATCTCGAGGAATTTTTAGAGCCCAAATTGTCCTATCATATTTACAATGAGCACTTGAACACCTATTTCACGAGCACCATGAAAGAGCATATTCGTCGTTATGGCGGTGCAACGTTGGGTCTCGTTGAGCGGATTCAATTTCGTCCAAACTGGCTTCCGGTAAACATGACGCTTTATGGTGATGCCTTTTTCCAAAACCCGGATGGTAATAAGTGGATCCCTTTAGATGGCAAACAAGAATGGTCAACCACCTGGATTGGCTCCATACATCAAAAACGAGATTTTACCCCTAAAACCTTCCACATCCCCCGCTTTTCTGCCTTATTTCGCGGCATGAGTTTAGACAGCACAGAAGATTATGATTTGCGAACCATTGATCAAGATATTTTCACAACCTATACCTCCGATCACCGTCAAATTTTTGAATTTTCTGATACCTTGTACCATAGGCCATGGCTTGACTCGATAGCCTATGCTGGTGGTGATGTTGCCAATAATGAAAAACTGAATATTTTATACAGCAAAATAAATCTCGGTTGGCAGCAGCTTCTTGGACCATTTCAAGCCGGTTTCTCATATCAATACGCCAAATATTATCCTGAAGATTTTTTAAGAAGAACCTATGGATTTGATCTTCTTTGGCAAAAATGGTGCGATAGTTTAAATTGGTATGAAATAAAATTTCAGATTCAACAAGACATCGATGCTCCCGCTACCACGGGATTTCTGGTATTCACTTGGCGAAACAGCAACGGCCGAGGTTTCCGAGACTTTGCTCCCGAACCCTTTCAGTTTAGAGACATACGCCAGCGAGAAATTCCAAGTTGGCCAAACAATACAATTAAAGTGGATTGAACCGATGCAAAAAGAACTCATGGAACGAATGGAACACTCTAAGAGTCCTTATTTATCTAAAATCGATAAGCAAAGGCTTCAACCCATGATTGAGGCATTCTTAAAAAAGGAAAACAAGCGACTCAGCCAATTACCCTCGGATGAACGACAATTAATAAACTGGGATTCAAGTTTACTGAGCTTTTTTATCACTCAGATCAAAACCTCTTTAAACAAAATCACTATCCTAAGTCGTACACATGATCAATTTGAATTGCTTTACCAAAAAGCGGTGACGGATGAAGAAAAAAAATTATTACTCTTAAATTTTTCTCGAAAACTAGGCGCTTCAGATAAAGATCTTAAAAACGATCGCCAAGCCTTAGGGCGATGGCTGGATAAAGAAGCCATGGTGGAGCGTTATAAAAAACAACGCTCCAAACTAGAGCTACAAATCATTCTTTGCCTACAAAGATTAGAACCACTCACCAAAGCGCTTTTGCAATCGCTCCACGAAAAAAAATTCGCCAACCATTGGCCAGAAGTAAATTTGAGTGAAACACTTAGTACGTTATTAAGATATGATGGGAATGAACGTGTTGTGGTGAATGCATTACAAGCCATTAAAAACATTATGGCCTGTTTGCCCTCTTCTTACCGTGAAACATTTATCTCACACGCCATGCGGTTTTCAATTTTGCGGGCTGCATTTGATCCTGAGAAAGGCACTTGGGTTCAATGTGAGGCCATGAGTTTGATAGAATACAGCTCACCTAAAGCGTTATTGGATTTAATTGGCAAGCGTCTTAACCATCCTAACGCAGGGGATGACTTTTTTGTTCGTAGTCATGCCGTGAGTCTTTTGTGTCGCAATGCTTCTGGTGAAACACTCAATGAATTAATCCCTGTAGTGTTAAAGGATAAAAGCCCTTATGTGCGACAAACCTTGGCAAAACATTATACTCAATTGCCCAATGAGATCCTTATCAGACTTTTAAATCAACTTGCTTTAAAGGACGACATGGCTACGGTTCGTGCCATGGCGATTTTTAATAGTTTAGACTTGGTATCGAATCGAGACTTATTTTCCCCCTTGGTAAGGCTACTCAAAAATGTTTTTAGTCGTGAAGAAGACGAATTTGTACTGAGAGTCACATTTAAAGTCATTGTGAACGCTCATGAGCGCTTAATCAAAGTAACTTCTGATTCCGCTCAAACTTGGTTCGACCAGTTTAATCCTTGCCTAAACAAAAAGC
The DNA here is from genome assembly GCF_900639875.1 of Legionella impletisoli. Classification (GTDB taxonomy): domain Bacteria; phylum Pseudomonadota; class Gammaproteobacteria; order Legionellales; family Legionellaceae; genus Legionella_A; species Legionella_A impletisoli. The sequence continues at coordinate 160,357 of NZ_CAAAIA010000004.1, read as the reverse complement.
ACTTAGAGGCTCAATCTATCAAACTACGTCGTTGGGCTGCACAAGCCATGGAAGTTCTTTGGTATCAACAGTGCCAGGGAGCGCAAGTACTTGGAGAGCGATTAAAAAATATTATTGAGAAGCTTAAGCCAGGCCAAACAACAACGCTTCCCAAATCCTTACTCAAAGAAACGGACCTTGATCTTCTCGGACGAGTCATGGCCGTGATGTCTATAACCGATTTTGGACTCTATTTAGAACCTAGACGATTTCGTATTAAATTAACTCGAGGGTCTTTATTTGGATTTCGTCTTTGGCGATTGTTGTATGAATTATCTCACCCCTCGTCTAATAAGCGGCAAGGATTTCCCTACACGAGTGCTCGAATCTCCAGAGGAACGATTCGAGCGCCTTCTGCTATTCTTGCTGAAGTTACTAAAACTAACGTACCAGGTGAACCTTTAGTCATTGATGAAGAAGGCGGCTATCGTCCTTATTTGCCTTTAATGGATGATATTTTAAGCAGTCTGGAGCAGGACAAACTAATTAAACTCTTCACCAGCGAAGGCATTACGGAAATTAGACCGCCTAAAAATCCATTAAAACGCCTTTGGGCAGCATGGCAATTGAATCTTAAATTTTCGCAATTCGCTCGTTTCAGAAATTGGCAAGAATCGAGCTCTTTTGGACCGAAGCGTTATTTAGCAGCTTTTCGACTTTTGGGATTTAAAATCAAGTTTAAAGCGTATAAGGGAAAATCATCAGACGAAACCGTCACCCGTTTTTTCACCGGAGTATCTTTTACTCCCATACTGAATCAATGGGATGAGTTTCAAAACTATTTTTTTACAGCCTACAGCAATACGCTCACCGAATTATTTCTCTTTTCTTTAGTAGTTTTAACTTACTTTATTGGGCGCCTTTTTTATACGAACTGGCGAGTCCATCGCTTTCGAAAAAATATTCCTTTAATCATTGGGGGGTATGGTACGCGTGGTAAATCTGGCGTTGAGCGAATGAAAGCCGCAATGCTTAGCGCCTTAGGATACAATGTGCTGAGTAAAACAACGGGATCGGAAGCCATGTTTTTACATGGCTCCGTTCTAAGCCGAACCCATGAATTTAACCTGTTTCGTCCTTACGAAAAAGCCTCCATTTGGGAGCAAGTCAAACTCTTAACCCTCGCCAGAAAAATGGATGTTGATATTTTTCTCTGGGAATGCATGGGTCTCACTCCGACGTATATCGAAATTTTGCAGCGACAATGGACCAAAGATGATCTCTCAACTATTACGAATACTTATCCAGACCATGAAGATATTCAAGGACCAGCGGGCATTAATGTTGCCGAATCCATGACCTATTTCATTAACCCAGGCTCGAAACTCATTACCAGCGAACAAGAAATGTTGCCCATACTGGCTGAAGGCGCGAAACAATTAAATACCGATTTAATTACCGTGGACTGGATAAATGCAGGCTTCGTAACACCCGACATTCTCGAACGCTTTCCTTATGAAGAACATCCTGTCAATGTTGCTTTGGTTCTTAAACTGGGAGAAATTCTTGGTATTGAACCCTCGTTTGCATTAAAAGCCTTTACCGATCGTCTGCATCCAGATATTGGTGCTTTCAAAGTCTTTCCACCGGCTCCAATGGATTCGCGCACTTTAATCTTTGTGAATGCCATGTCTGCAAATGAGCGGTATGGCTGTTTAAAGAGTTGGGAGAAATTAAATCTTCATCAACACGATCCTTACCAACACCCGGATGAATGGTTAACAACCTTAGTGAATAACCGCGCGGACAGGGTCAATCGCTCGCAAGTTTTTGCTGAAATGATAGTTGAAGATTTAAACGTTGATCAACATATCTTAGTAGGATCCAATATTCGTGGCTTACAAGGATATCTTGATAAAGCTTGGAACGATTATGAATCAAATATCAATTTATGGCCAGATAAGACGACCCAATCCGCTGAAGAATACGCGATTCAATACGCCAAAAGAATGCGCATCGCTTATGAAAAAGAAACGGTAAAAAAACGACTACAAGCCATGTTAAACGGGATAAATCCTAACGCCAAGTATACCATATTTCTCAAATCATGGGATTCTATAGAGCAATTAAGCCAGGTACTAAACGAATCGGATTTTAAGCCTTGGCATGATGCCATTTTAAAAACGCATCAACGAAACTTAAATCATTATCACCAATTTGAATCATTTCTAGATAAAGTAAACCATGCCAATAAAAGCGAGCATAAAACTTTAAACCAAACGTTTAAAAACCTTATGCGCGAATGGTTTTTTAATAAGATTTTCATCATTGAGCGCTTGGATGCCAGCGGAGATTACATTCATTTTGAAATTCAGCAATTAACTCCGCCCGGCTATAAAAATACGATTGTTGGAATTCAAAATATAAAAGGACCTGGGCTTGAAGTGGTGAGAGATTGGCTGACGTGGGAAACGTGCTATGAGGCGTGTGAAAAAACGAAGCAAAAAAATGCAGCCTTAATTAAAGAGGGTCTAGACATATTAAGTGAGTTTGATGAGTTTAACCTGCTTTGCGACGAGTACGTTCACGGCACTTTAAAAAATTTGAAAGAAAGACCTATTGCTCAAAAGGAATGGTATCAAATGAAAATTACAGCGATTTTAGCTAGGCTTGAACACTCCATGAATGAAATTAAACAACAAATCCAAACTGAGTCAAAAACACATTGGCGAGCGGCATTAAAATCTGCAATAACGAGGGTGTTCGATATCTATAAAGGCCTGCAACGACGAAGAATAGCCGATCAAATTTATGACGATTTAGCGAATGGAAGAATAAGCAGCACCAAAGCTATCCTAGAGTTACAAAAACTTAATCGCTCTCAATCTATCTAACGTAAGTTCGACAGAAAAGTCATTTATGACTTATAGAACTCACCTTTACTAAGGCAGGAAAGATTAAATAACGGTACAATCAAATTAAAAAAAGAGGCTCATATGAAAGAAATTATTCTTGCCACGAACAATTCTGGAAAAATTAAAGAATTAGAAGCGTTGTTGGCGCCTATTCAGTGTATTCCTCAGCACTCCTTAGGCATTTCAGAGGCCGAAGAAACTGGATTAAGTTTTATCGAAAACGCAATTCTCAAAGCGCGACATGCCAGCCGTCAAACAGGCAAACCCTCTTTAGCTGATGATTCCGGATTAGTAGTACCCGCGCTTAATGGGGAGCCTGGTATATACTCAGCACGCTTCGCTGGTCCTAATGCAAGCGATGAGGATAATGTCCAAATGCTGCTGAATAAGTTAAAACACGTTCCAGAGTACGAACGCCAGGCTTACTTTTATTGTGCTATGGTATTAGTAGAACATGCAGATGATCCAACTCCTATCGTTGCTACAGGAAAACTTGAAGGAGTCATCTTGGATGAGCCGAAAGGCTCTAGTGGGTTTGGATACGATCCCATTTTTTTCTTACCTAGCTATGGGGCAACGGTTGCAGAACTTTCAAAAGACATAAAAAATCAAATTAGTCATCGGGCACAGGCGTTAAATGCATTGTTGCAAGGAATGCTTGATTATCAGTAACGACGTTTATCAAATGAAAAAAAACCATCACCAATTATTCGATGAAGCCTATAAAAAACAACAGCAAAATCAACTGGCTGAGGCGATTAAATTATATCAGGAAGTCTTGAGGATAAAGCCCAACTACGCCGATGCGCTGCATTTTATGGGGCTTTGTTACGCACAACTTGGCGATATGAAACAAGCGATTTATTATTTTAATCAAGCGATAGAAATTAAGCCTAAAGAAGCGAGTTTGTATAATAATCTAGCGAATGCCTACAAATATTCTAAAGAATATGAGCGCGCTATTGAAGCCTATCAAGCCGCGATTGATCTTAATCCTAGCTATGCTCAAGCACACAATAATCTCGCCGCAGTGTATGCCATCCAAGGCGAGCATCAAAAAGCCTTGCAATACTATCATAAAGCCATCCACGCTCAACCCGATTCTGCACCCATACATCATAATCTTGGCTTGTTGCTATTGCAGCTTAAAAATTTAAAGGCCGCTGAAACTCAGTTTAAAAACGTTTTGGCATTAAATCCTGACCATTTGGAAGCTCATTTTTATCTCGGCGTTTTGTACTTAAATAATAATCAGCTAGAAGCCGCAAAAAATGCATTTCAAGAAGTTCTTAGACTCAATAACGAGCACGTTGAAGCCTTGACTAATCTTGGTGTGATTGCATTAAAAGAAGATCAAGGACAAGGCGCGATTGATTATTTCACCAAAGCCTTAGCGTATGATAATGACCACACTGAAGCGCGCAATAATTTAGCCGCGACCTTCATGCACTACGACCGATTTGAAAATGCCCTCATGCATTACGATGTATTATTGAAGAAAGACCCAAATCATATCGAGTATCTTTATAATAGTGGTGTTGCCCAAATGGCTTTGGGTCATTTACCAGAGGCTTTAAATCTCTTTGAAAAATTATTATTCCTTGAACCCAATCATTTTGCAGCGCTTAACAACCTGGCAGCAATTTATATCCGATTGGAAGAGCGAGAAGAAGCCATTAAATATTTAAATAAAGCACTCAAAGTTAAGCCCAATGATTCTGCAACGAAATTTATGCTTCATGCTCTCAATCAAGATGAGACAGAAACCTCCGTGAGCCTCGAATACATCAGCAATTTATTTAATAATTATGCACTTTATTACGATCAACATATGAAAGGCGTTTTAAATTATGCACTCCCAGAGCATATTGCAAAAATCTTGCATCAATTGCCTGTCATTCAAGTGCAAGATACTTTAGATTTAGGTTGTGGAACTGGGTTAAGTGGCGTGGTTCTACGAGAAATTAGCCAGCATTTAACTGGCGTTGACCTGTCAACCAAAATGCTTGTGCAAGCTAAAGAAAAAGGATTGTATGATGAGTTAATTGAATCCGATGTGATCACATTTTTAGAAACCACACGAAAACACTTTGATTTAGCTGTGGCAGCGGATCTCGTACCCTATTTTGGCGATTTAAAACCGTTTTTTTCTGCACTTTGCAAGCGACTCACTCCCAATGGGTTATTTGTGTTTAGTTCAGAGATTTCCGATGATAAGGCTTGGAAATTACAACCGTCAGCGCGCTTTAGCCATAGTTCTGATTATATTCATTCCCTTTGTAAGGAATTGAATTTAAACCTCATACGACAGGAAAAAATCACGGGACGAAAACAAGATAATGAACCGTTGAGCATCATGCTATACGTTGCCCAACATACCTTAAACCCACCGTAGAAAGGCTCACTCAAAGTTTACAGCAAACCGGATCCGCGCTATGTTTTCACGGACCGTTTCATGGTTTCGAAACACATTGACATTCAAATATCCCAATGCCAGCATGACCGATTCAGTGATTGGCTTTTGCACTCCGATGAAATATCTCGTTTGGCTGATTGTTTTTCTAGAGACCCAGGTAGGGTGATTTACATTTACAAATAGCTCGCCTGTCAACAGAGGAGAGATCTGATTTGGAAAAAAGTTTTTTAGAATAAGCGTGCTTTGGTTTCGATTTCGATAGGCCGTACCAGGTTCTAATGAAAAAAAACGTTCTTCAAAACGAGAATAATATGTCCACTCTAAAGAATTGGAGTTCACTAAAGTAATGAATAGTTGTTGCCATACTGCTTGAATCGTTCTTCTTCTACTATCCAATGATTGAAAATAATCATATCCTAACCAAAGCTTGAAATGCTTTATAGTATGTCCTACAGCAACCCGAGCTAATGCTGCATCCACTTCTGAACGATTGTAAAAACGCCCTTCCGCTTCAAGATAATAAAAAAAAGGCTTATTTTCATCAAAAGTAAACGTCATTCCATCCCATGTACCGGTTAACGACCGTACTGCGAATAATTTCGTTGCCAATACAATCAGACAAAAAAATGAAATTATTCGAATAGACATCGAGAATTATGATCCTTTGAGATTATTTAGTTTAAACTCCAAACTGATATTTTAAAAAGGAATATCCAAACTACTATCTAGAGCATGAAGCTCGGCTTTAAATAAAGATTGAATGCTTGCCAAACTTAATTCATCTTGTGCCTCAAAGCGGGCCACAAGACAAGGAGTTGTATTTGAAGCTCGAATAAGACCCCAGCCATGGGTAAACTCCACTCTTAAGCCATCGATTGCAATTAAGCGCGCATCAGGAAATTTTGCTTGCTCACTAAGACGCTGCATAAATAAAAACTTAAGTTCATCCGAAATAGGGATTTTAATTTCAGGAGTATTTACGCTGTTTGGAATATCCTTGAATTGATCACTAACAGATTTCGTCGAATGACTTAAAATTTCTAAAAGACGGCAAGCACTGTAAATGGCATCATCAAAACCATACCATCGCTCTTTAAAAAAGAGATGGCCACTCATCTCACCTGCAAGCACCGCGTTTTCTTCTCGCATAACGGATTTCACAATAGAATGTCCAGTTGGGCACATGCGTGCAACGCCTCCTGCTTGCTCTATAAATTGCATAAGATGGCTAGAACATTTCACATCAAACACGACCGATGCGCCAGGATTCCGACTTAACACATCTTTGGCATAGAGCATCATTAAACGATCAGGCCAAATGAGCTCACCTTTATTGGTAATCACGCCCAAACGATCGGCATCCCCATCAAATGCCAAGCCGATATCAGCATTATGCTGAAGGACTGCCGCTTTTAAATCAATTAAATTCGATTCAATGGTTGGATCAGGATGGTGGTTAGGAAATCGACCATCAACATCACAATACATTTCAATCACATCACAGCCTAACTGCTTAAGAATTAATGGAGCAATAGGGCCTGCCATACCATTACCACTATCAATAACAACTTTTAAAGGCCTTTGCAATTTGATATCCGCAACAATACGCTGGATATAATCAGAAGTAATCTCAAACGAATGGCATTGCCCTTGGCCTTCAATGGATCTCAACGTTTGATTTAACTCATAGAGATGATCAATATCTGAATTTAAGAGTGTCTTGCCGGCTAAAACCATTTTAATGCCGTTATAATCAGCTGGATTGTGACTACCTGTAACCATTAGTCCACAATCCATTTCATGAATATGAGTCGCAAAATACATCATAGGCGTTGCAACAACGCCTAAATCAAACACATTCATACCGCTATCTAGTAATCCCTGGGTTAATGCTTTCGCCAATGAATCACTCGTTAAACGACCATCACGACCTAAAAAAAGACCGGTGCGGTTTAAACCCTGCAAACGACAACTAATCGCCTTACCAATACTATAAAAAGCATCTTCATCCAGGCGTTCACCAATAATGCCGCGAATATCATACGCTCTAAACACACTGCGGGAGACAGGCTTTTGCTGATAAGAACGATGGTTCACTTATTGCCTCCCCGAGCTGCCAAATCCGCCAACACCTCGTGCGCTCTCATCAAAGGATTCAACGATAGTAAAATCCGCTTGCACTACGGGTAAAAAAACAAGTTGAGCAATACGATCCCCTGGATTCACAGTAAAATGTTCTTTCGTGCGATTCCAACAAGAGATTTTAAGTTCCCCTTGATAATCAGAATCAATCAAACCAACTAAATTACCTAGGACAATCCCGTGTTTATGACCTAAGCCAGAGCGCGGTAAAATCACCGCCGCCAAATTGGGATCAGCTATATAAATTGCTAAACCCGTGGGTAATAAAACGGTCTCACCCCCAGCAATTTGTAAAGGCTCATTAAGGCAAACCCTTAAATCTAGACCTGCAGAACCAGGCGTTGCATAAGAGGGCAAAGGAAACTGATCCCCCAGACGAGGATCGAGAATTTTTAATTGGATTGCTTTTTCCATCTTTTTCCTTAAATAACCAGTACAATTTCATTAATGTATTCTTGTCGCATTTTCTCTGAATGCTCAGAGCGGTGGATATGTGGTAATACCAAATTAACCCTTTAGTTTGCTACTATTTTGAAGGGTTGAGGCAATGATTGCAACAATTTGGCCTGCCAATCGAACTTTATGATTGGAAGCGAGATCCACTTGGTTTTCTTTTGAAATCACGGAAACTTGATTTACATCTTCGTCAAATCCTTTATTTTTACCCACTTCATTGGCAATGATTAAATCGAGTTTTTTCTTTATCAACTTATTGTGAGCATATTCAATAATATGAGAAGTTTCAGCTGCAAATCCCACCACGAAAGAAGGCTTACCACTTTGAACGGCAAAGGATAAAATATCTGGATTTTCTTTTAGTTCGAGCGTTAACGATTTTTGGTTATTTTTTTTAATTTTTTCTTCAGACACCGTCTTTATGTGATAATCAGCCACTGCTGCCGCTCCAATAAAAATAGCTCCTTTTTTTAAAAAACGCTTTACTGCATTAAGCATCTCTTCGGCGGTTTCAACAGGAACAAGAAAAACTCCTTCAGGCTTTTTTAAAACCGTTGGGCCACTAATAAGCGTTACATTCGCACCAGCCCTGTAGAGGGCTTTAGCTAACGCATAACCCATCTTCCCTGAGCTCCTATTGCTCAAATAGCGTACTGGATCAATGGCTTCTCGGGTAGGACCTGCGGTAATCAATACTTCTTTACCCTTTAACCATGGCTTCACCTCGATAAGGCGTAATGCATCAATCATGTCTGCAACCTCACTCATGCGACCATAACCTTGTTCACCACAAGCTTGCATGCCTTCCTCAGGACCCACTACGACCACTCCCCGCTTTACAAGCGTTTCACAGTGTGTTTTTGTCGCTGGATGAGCCCACATGCTACGATTCATAGCCGGGCAAATGATAACCGGCGTTTCCGTTACCAAGTAAAGCGTTGAGAGTAAGTCATCGGCCAAACCAATAGCTAATTTCGCCATGCAATTGGCAGATAGCGGTGCAATGACTAAATAATCAGCCCAGCGAGCCAATTCAATGTGCCCCATAGCTCGTTCAGCTTGGGAGTCAAACAAAGTGGTGCGAACTTCATGGCCAGACACCGCTTGCATGGTCATAGGCGTAATAAATTCTTGCGCGGAATCGGTCATAACAACGCGAACATTTGCGCCTAATCGGGTTAACTCGCGCACAAGATAAACAGATTTGTAAGCAGCGATGCCACCGCAAACACCTAACACAATATTTTTATTGGAGAAATCTTGCATGTTTTTCAAAGTCTTGGGTAACGAATCTAGCTATTATATACCCATTCTATCAAGTCCTGCAGCCGCTTCTATGCTTTAGATGGTAACATTCCTATACATTTTTTTAAAAAATAGTCTAATCTTCAAGAACATACTCATAATGGAGAACCAAATGAAACGAAGTGCAACGGCTATATGGGAAGGTGGGCTGAAAGATGGAAAGGGTCAATTAACAACCGATAGCAAAATTCTTTCGGAAACAGTTTATTCGTTTAAAGATCGATTTGAAGAAGGTAAAAATACCAACCCAGAAGAACTTATTGCAGCAGCCCATGCAGGATGCTTTTCAATGGCCTTATCTGGCCAGTTGGCAACGTTTGATTTAGTCGCAGACTATATAAAAACTAAAGCCACGGTAACGCTTGAGAAATCTGAAGACGGCTTTGAGATCCCTAGTATTCATTTATCCGTCACCGCTCGAGTGCCAAATGCCACGCATGCCACATTTGATAAAGCAGCTGAAAACGCAAAAAACGGTTGCCCAGTCTCTAAATTAATGAATGCCAAAATCATCATGGATGCTGTATTAGAAGAGTAAACTCATTTCTCCAATACATAATGGCCAGGAGCATCCTCTAAAATTTGAAACCCTTTTTCTGGAGCACCAATACCTGGCGGAGCAATTTTCTTTCCAGAATGTTTCGCTAACCAACGATGCCATTTAGGCCACCAAGAGCCTTTATGGCTTTTATGCTCATGATGCCACTTTTCTGGAGCAATGTAAGGTGCATTGGCTGCGGATTTTCCTATGCGATAGCTTCGACCTTTATGGCCAGGCTCAGAAACAATTCCCCCATTATGTCCTCGGTTAGCAAGAACGAAGGTAATTTCAGAGCCATTAGCATAAAGATGAATTTTATAAACTGATTTCCAAGGTGCAATATGATCTTTTTCCGTGGAAACGACAAACAAGGGCGACTTAATGTCTTCTAATGCCACCGGTTCACCATCAATTAGATAATCGCCTTCGGCTAAGTCATTGTTTAAATGAAAATTGCGCAGATATTCTTTTTGCATCTTGTAGGGCAGTCGTGTGGTATCCGAATTCCATGCCATTAAATCATTTAAGGGTGGCCGCTCACCGAGTAAGTACCTTTGTACCGCTTTAGACCAAATTAATTCTTTAGGCCGTAGTAGCTCAAAGGTAGCAGACATTTGATCGCCCCTTAAATACCCTTGCGAAAACATAATATCCTCAAGATAAGAAAGCTGATTTTCATCAATAAACGTCATGAGCTCTCCTGCCTCCTCAAAATCGGTTTGGGCGGCGAAAAGAGTAACGGTTTTTAAGCGATCATCATAGTGTCGCGCCATGTAAGATGCGGCCATGGATAGCAACGTGCCCCCAATGCAATAACCTGTAGCATGAATATTCTTTTGACCAGTAATACTTTGAGTAGCATTGATGGCTTCTAAAACACCCTTTTTTAAATAGTCTTGCATCCCGTAATTTCGATAACTTGCATCTGGATTTTTCCAAGAGATCATAAAGACAGTATGCCCTTGTTTGACCAAATAATTAACCATTGAATTATGGGGCGATAAATCCAAAATATAATACTTCATAATCCAGGCTGGAATAATTAAAACAGGCTCTGGATAAACCGTTTCGGTTTGGGGAGCATATTGAATTAATTCAATCAAATCATTGCGATAAACCACTTTTCCTTGAGTCACCGCTATATCTTTCCCAACTACAAATTCTTCCGCCCCGACGGGTCGATCTCCTTTAAGATGACGCCAAAAATCTTCCTGAGCATTTTGCCAGCCATCGATTAAATTTTTCCCAGAAGTTTCCAGCGTCTTTTCTAAAACGACTGGGTTTAGAATTGGATTATTTTCTGGAGAAAGTGCATTAAGCCATTGATAACGAAAAAACGAGATCAATTCACGATGATCTTTTGCTACCCCTCGAATTTGAGAAGCTTCTTGCCACCAGTCTTCCCAAAGCATGAAACCATTTGCAACGGCACAGTATGGCCATTCGTGCCATCCTTCATCTTTAAATCGTTCATGAAAACGTTTATCTTCTGTATCGAAACAGTTTGTGTTTTTATTCGCAGCGTATTCAATCAAATTTTGATAAAAATCAATCATTTTATCAAAAGCACTTTCCATCAATTGTAAACAGCGGTTTGGTGCAATTACAGTATGAGCCCACCAGTCTGTATAAGCGATTAAAATTGCAGCGGGTGATAAGCCTGTTGTCATTTGACCGAGTTGGGCATGAAAAATACGGTCTAAAAATTCAGCTCTTTTTGCCTTATCTTCTTGGAGCATGGCGTTTTCAAAGGTTTTCATCCCTTTGCTTAGCCTTGTCATAGAGGTATTAAAATGGTCTTCAAGGACCTGAATTTTTTCAGAAAACGTAAAGAGATTGGCATCCTTTTTCAAACGTTTATTTGCCATTTTTTTATCCATTTTTATTGCAATGCACAATAAAAGTTTAGCTTAATAATTGACTCTTGCCAAGATTGGGTTCCATCATTTTTCAATGCGAATACAAGACATCCACGACCAATAAACAGAATATTATTTATTCTTTTTGTATTTTTTTAAATCTTGTTGTAATATTATTTGTAAGATAACACGCCAAGGACTAGGCTATGAAAAAAACAATCCTTCTTTCTTTTTTTATAATATTAACGAGCATTCAACTAACCGGATGCGGATGGGGTGGATGCAGCAATTTATGTGGTGGAAGCAATTACGTATTTAATTACCAAGGAACCAGCTGTTGTAGCGGCGTACCTTGGTAACTTCTGACTCAATAAATCCTGCATAAAGCGTCTGCGGGATTTATTTTTTTCCTATCTTCTTCAAGTAATTTCGAGCAAATTCATCCGGCGAAAGTGGGCGACTAAAATAATAGCCTTGCTGATATTCACATCCTAAATCCTTTAATAAATCGGATTGTTCTTTCGTTTCAATTCCTTCTGCCACAACCTGCATACCTAGATTAAGCGCTAACGTTTTAATCGCTTTAATGATGCTGATATTTTTCTCATTCTGAGGGATACCATGAATGAAAATACGATCGATTTTCATCGTATCCACTGGAAGCTTCATTAAATAATGCATCGACGAATAACCTGTTCCAAAATCATCGATGGTCAACTTACAACCAAGCTCTTTTAATTGGTTTAATATAACGACGGTTTCATCGAAATTTTCGATAAAAGCACTTTCAGTGACTTCAAACTCAATGAAAGTCGGATTGACGCCAGATTTTTTAATAACGCTTGCAATTCGTTGGCTTAGATCTTTTTGGCTAAATTGCCTCGCTGCAATATTGATTGCAATCGGTGGAATTAGGTAGCCTTCGTTTTGCCAATCTTTTAATTGTTGGCACGTATTTTTGATCACCAGATCACCTATAGCAAAAATTAAATTGGATTCTTCGGCTAAATTGAGAAATAAATCAGGCAATAATAGCCCTCTTGTCGGATGTTGCCAGCGAATTAAGGCTTCAGCCCCAATTAGCGTATTATTCAAAGAGTCAATCTTTGGCTGGTAATAAATTAAAAATTGTTTTTCTTGCAAAGCACTATGCAATTCTTGTAAGAGCTCATTTCGCTCAATGACTTCTACCTCTAATTCACTGGAGAAAAATTCATAATCATTTTTTCCGCGAGCTTTCGCCAAATACATCGACATATCGGCATACTTCAGAAGTTCGTCGCTTGTTTTGCAGTCTTTTGGATAAATTGCAATACCAATACTTGCGGTTGCAAAATACTCCATATCTTCTAATAAAAAAGGTTCATCAAATGCCTTTAATAATCGCTCGGCAACTTCCTCTGCTTGTTTTTTTGCGATATGAACACTGGGTATGTCAGAAAGAAGTATGGTGAATTCATCCCCCCCAATCCGAGCTAATAGCCCTTGATTTCCTAGTTGCTGGTGCATTCGTTTGGCGACTAAGGCTAAAAAACGATCTCCTATGCTATGACCTAATGTATCATTCACGTCTTTAAAATTATCTAAATCTAAGAACATCAAAACACAATAGGTCTCTTCTTTAACGGCGCGCTCTAGTGCATCGTTCATCGCATCGCGCAACATTAATCGGTTGGGTAAGTGGGTTAAATCATCATAATGCGCTTGCCGATACAATTGTTCTTCCCATTCTGCATGAGTGAATGCGATGGATGCCCGATAAAAAATATCTCGCAGCTCATTGGTGTTAAATTCTTTCAGGGTTTCTTTTTCTTTAAACCCCATGCCCATAATGGCCGTAGGGATACCCCGATGAAGAATGGGAAATAATATAAAATAGTTCATTCGATGATGGGTTAAACTTGCTAGATAATCAGGAAGTCCGTCCTTTTTTAAATCGATTGCTCTATCTTGATTTTGTTGTAATAGGAGAAGGTCTTGTTTTGATAATTCAGTTTCTGCTATCTCGATTTGGAGGCGATCAGCATCATCTATGGTTAAAGATATTCGGGTTTTGTCCTCATGACGGATCATCCCAAGCACTAAAACATCATAGTTCACTGCTTCTTTTAAACGATCAAAAATGATATTTAAAATGGCCTCGCCGTCTTTGTTTGTTAAAATACTTTTATCAAGCATCGATAAAATAGACAGGGTTTTAAACTGGCGATTTAATTGCGAGGCCATGGCATTAAACGCCTCGCCCAATTCTTCGAATTCATCATGACTCGTCACGTTGACAGGCGTTGTGAAATCTCTTTTTGCAATTCGCTTTGTCGCTTTCCTTAATTTTTCTAATGGGGTTAATACGCGCCGGATTTGTGCTTGGGTTAAAAACATCGTTAAAAATATTGCCACCAACACGGTTGGTATAAAAATAGAATATAAACTTTTAGCTTGAGATAAAACACTTGCCATAGGCTCAGCCAAAACTACGGTCCAGTTTTCGCTTTTTAGGCGCTGTTTTAAAAAAAGGCTCCAATAACCAACAAAATATTCTTCTTGTTGCGTTTGCCATGGAAAGACATCTGAATCTTGCTTCATTTTTAAGCTAAATACGTTTTCTGGAACAGAAGAAGCTGTATTGGTATAAATGAGTTGATTTTTAGGGCCAATCACCCAAAACAGCGCATTGCTATGAATATCAAACATCCAAATGTTTTTTACTCTTCCCAATAAATATCGATGAGGATCTAATCGATGGATCATCATGACATGACTTCCTGAACCCCCTGTTTGAGGAGGGCGCACGGCAATCGCCGTTTGGCCAACGGATAGCGCTTTCATATCCATAGGTAGCACAAGCTTTTTTCCTTTTAAAACAAGAGACGTTTTTTCCTTATCCATTAAGGTTAAAGACACAAAATCGGGTGCCAAGCCTGATAATTGTTCTGATTGTGTTACATAATCATCCTGAGGAAGTGCGATAATTGCTTTTCCCAAAAGACTAATTTGATTTTCCAGATGGAATAAACGGCCAATTAAGTCCATTCCGATGGTTTTAACACTTTGTCGAACATGTTGTTGACTTGTTTCATTCAACTGGCGAGAGATTTGGGTTATTTGAAAGATGGCCAAAAAAATAACCGGGATCAAAGCAGAAAGAATGAATAACAAAAAAACACGGCGCGCCACCTTGCTTTGAAAAAAGTTCCAATCTATCTTCATAGGTCGCCTTGCTTAATAATCTGAACCCAGCCCGATAAAACTACCATTATTTGCTCGAATAACATCATCCTTGCTCTCACTTTCAGTCAGCGAAATTTTTGTTTTGCCGTCCTCTCCCATACTGTATAAATCAAAATCCGAGTTTAGAGGGAATAAGTTTTGATCTTTCCTGGCTTGAGGATCAGCACCTTTATCTGGTAACGCTGCGATGTTTAAATAATGATAAGAATTCCCCCAAGGGTCTTTGCGATTTTGCATACCGACTGCGGCTAAATCAGGAGGATATTTATAACCATTTTCCATGTAGTAGTTTTCAATAGCAATTTCCATATCCTTAATGTCTGAGATTGCTTGTTCAATATTGGCTTTTTGGCGAGAAGTATCATAAGCCTCAACGGCTATAAAAATCAGTGTGGATAATAAACCAAGCACGATAAGCATTTCCAAAACGGTAAAACCATTTGGCCATAGAGGGGGATTAGCAAATCTATAAAACGTCTTGGGCTTAGAAAACATGGGTACTTTGCTATCATCTTGATTTATATATAGGTAATTATGAGCCAAAAATTCAATTCTTGCACAATGAATATGCTCAGTTGTATTAAGATACCCGCAATTAACACGTGACAGAAAATGGCTTATTTGTTATTTTCGCCGCTTTTGAAAGCACACATAGATTGTTCTTGCTAAGAGGTTTATTCCTATAGCAATTCCCTGCTTCCATGGAGTTCAGTATGAAGCTATTTAGTATTCGAGGATGTTATCCCTTTATGCTGGTCGTATTTCTAAATACGTTCGTTGATATCGGCCATAAAATTCTAATGCAAGATACCCTTTATCAAACCACGAGTGGCGAGGGGTTTACAATTTTGTCGGCCATTGTAAATGGATTGATTTTATTACCTTATATTTTATTATTTACTCCATCAGGCTTTCTGGCTGATAAATTTCCAAAAGCCTCCACATTAAAACTAACGGCGGTGGCTGTTATCCCTTTAACTATTCTGATAACGTTTTGTTATTATCAAGGTTATTTCTGGGGAGCGTTTGCGTTAACCTTTCTTTTAGCGGTACAAAGTGCGATTAATTCCCCTGCAAAATACGGTTATATTAAAGAACTCTTTGGTAAAGAGCATATTTCACAAGCCAATGCATTCGTTCAAACATTAACCATTGCAGCCATTTTAGGCAGTACCTTTGTATTCACGTTAATATTTAGTCATTACCTGAATGCCTTAAGCTTACTTAAAGCCACCGAGCGCTCATTAGTGCTCAAGGCTTTTGCACCTGCTGGCTTGTTATTGATTGCATGTTCACTATTAGAAAGCCTCTTAACCTTTCGACTTCCTAAAAAGCTAGCAGCGGATCCTGAATCGAATTATAAAGCGAAACAGTATTTCAAAGGTCAGTATCTAGCTTCTTACATAAAAAAAACAACCAACAATCCAATTATTATGACTTGCATCGTTGGTTTAGCGATTTTTTGGGGTGTCAATCAAGTTTTATTGGCCACCTATGGTGCATTTTTGAAAGATCATATAAGCAACACGAGCGTTGTTTTTGCCCAAGGTTCACTTGCTTTCGGAGGAATAGGCATCGTTTTAGGGGCTTTATACGCAGGTAAACTTTCAAAAGGATTTATCGAAACAGGTATTATTCCCGTCGCAACCATCGGTGCTGCGATTGCCCTATTTATCCTTCCCACACTGTCTAATCCCTTTGCCATCCTTGCGCTCTTTTTAACCTATGGATTTTGGGGTGGCATGTTGATTGTTCCGTTAAACGCCTTAATTCAATTCAATGCCCCTAAAAAAGAATTGGGCAAGATCTTATCTGCTAATAATTTTGTACAAACCTGTGTTATGTTTGGTTTTTTAGCCCTAACCGCTTTAGTTAGCTTATTGGGCTTGCAAAGCATTTATTTTCTTTATGCTTTAGGTGCGGTTGCCTTAGCTGGTTCAATTTACGCCTTGTTTGCTCTGCCACAATCACTTATTCGGTATTTATTATATTGTGTGGTTTCTAAATTTTACTCTGTTAGCGTGTATCAATTAAATCATTTGCCTTCCACAGGAGGCGTTTTATTACTAGGAAATCATACAAGCTTTATTGATTGGGCCGTATTACAAATTGCTTGTCCTCGCCCAATCCGATTTGTGATGGAGCGGTCAATCTACGAAAAGTGGTACTTAAAATGGCTCTTAAAGCAATTTAAGATCATCCCTATTGGTAGTTCAGCCAGTAAAGATGCACTGAGAGAAATCCATGCTGCATTAAATCAAGGTGAAGTTATTGCGCTTTTTCCTGAAGGGCGTTTGAGTCGAAATGGTCAAGTAGGAGCCTTTCATTCAGGTTTTGAACGAGCCGCAGAAGAAACAAATGCCGTTATCGTTCCGTTTTATCTCCATGGCTTATGGGGAGCTAAAACTTCTTACGCTACAGAACACTATAAAGATTTAGCCAAAATGAATAATCGGCGGGTGAGCGTTATCTATGGCGAGCCCATGGCAAATCATGCATCCGCACTTGAGGTTCGGCAAACCGTTCGTGAGCTATCGATTAAGTCCTGGAAATATTTCACCAATGAAATGGATTCCATCCAATTAGAATGGTTTCGAATGGCCAAGCACCAAGGCAATGCGATTTCTGTTATTGATTCCAGTGGCAGCCGATTCTCAGCTCATAAACTGCTTGCAGCAGTCATTTATTTTGCCAAAAAGCTCGCTCCTAAAATGAATGGCCAGTCCAATATTGGTATCATTTTACCTGCCAGTGCTGCGGGAGTTATTGCAAATTTAGCGATACTTTGTCGCGGTAAAACCGTTGTGAACTTAAATTATACCGCAGGTGATCAGGCCTTGCGCTCAGCCATTGAACAGGCCAACATTAAAACAATCATTACTTCTCATGTTTTTCTTGATAAATTAAACGATAAAGGATTTAATCTAAAACATCTGGTCCACACCACCCATCTCGTTCACTTAGAGGATTTAAAAAAGAAAACAGCGAAAGTAAGCATTGCAAGAAATCTCCTCGCTGTGAAATTCTTACCTGCATTTTTATTGAAACATTATTTTATCAAGCAATCAGACGTCAATAGTGTTGCCGCCATCTTGTTTAGCAGCGGGAGTGAAGGTAAACCTAAAGGAGTTGAACTAACTCATCGTAATCTGCTTAGTAACATCAAACAAGTCACAAGCGTATTTGCTATTCAAGAAGACGATGTAATGCTTAATTCGTTACCTTTATTTCATGCCTTTGGCTTAACCATGACAACCTTAGTGCCTTTAATCCAAGGCTTAACCATGGTTTGTTATCCTGATCCAACCAATGCTCTCGCCATTGCGCGTCTAATATACAGTCACCGAATTACCATGTTTTGTGCAACCTCGACTTTTTTGAGCTTATACAATCGTAATCCTAAGATTCATCCTTTATTATTAAAATCACTGCGATTAGTCATTTCGGGGGCGGAAAAATTATCCCCTACGGTGCGCGAAGAATTTAAAAATAAGTTCAATCATGACATTTATGAAGGGTATGGAGCAACTGAAGTGGCTCCCGTTGCCAGTTGCAATCTTCCAGACGTCATCTCCCCATCCGATTGGCACATTCATCAAGGCAATAAACCGGGAACGGTCGGCCTAGCTCTACCTGGCAGCGCTTTTCGAATCGTTGATCCGAACACGTTAAAAGACCTACCCATAGGAGAAGAAGGGCTTATCCTCATTGGAGGCACTCAAGTGATGCGTGGTTATCTCAACGACGTCGAAAAAACCGAAGACGTTCTCATTCAAGACGGAGACATTGTTTGGTACAAAACAGGCGACAAAGGTCGACTCGATGAAGAAGGGTATTTAACCATCGTGGATCGCTATTCAAGGTTTGCCAAAATTGGTGGAGAAATGATTAGCCTAGGCCAAGTCGAGGAGCAATTTAGTCATTTGTTTAATGATCCAGACTTAGAAGTCATTGCTGTTTCTCTTCCTGATGCGAAAAAAGGCGAATGCATCGGGCTTATCTACAGCGGCAAACAAGCTCCTGAATATATTATGTCACAGTTAAAAACGTCTAATATCCCAAGACTCATGCTCCCTAACAAGTTGATTAACCTTGAGGGAATTCCAAAGCTTGCAAGTGGCAAAAAAGATTATGCCACTGCGAAGAAGCTGATGTTATCAAACGTCAAGGAAAAAATAGCCATTTAAGCCCAACAACTTGTTAAACCCCAGTTCGGAGTTTTAAGGGTTTTGACGGCAGCTTCCATCGCTTAGGATGCTCTCTTTACATGGAGCTATGCTTAATAAGCATATATTTTTCCTGCCAGTCTTTGCCTTTCCCCTACTGACCCTGTATCTTCTACACATCTCTGAAAACCCAGTCCAGCTCTACTCTCGATGTTCCGTAGCTTGTCCAAGGAATCCAGGAGTACTGTGCTAAAACACTGGACCACGCGGTCAAGCCGCGCGGCGTAGGCCAAGATGTGATCAAAAGACAACTCGGCTTATCTTTACCCCCTATTGACCCTATGTCTTCTACCCATCTTTGAAAACTCAGTCCAGCTCTACTCTCGATGTTCCGTAGCTTGTCCAAGGAATCCAGGAGTGCTGTGCTAAAACACTGGACCACGCGGTCAAGCCGCGCGGCGTAGGCCAAGATGTGATCAAAAGACAACTACTTGCTACGGCTTGTCTTTCCCCCTACTTGCCACAGCTTGTCTTTCCCTCTACTTGCCACGGCTTGTCCGGGGCATCTAACACTCTCCCCCGCCCAAGGGTTCTTATTTTGCGCTTTTTGCATTAAAATTGTTTTTTTGTTCATTCGCAACGAGTACATTTTGATTAAAGAATTAACGCTTAGAGATCGATCTTTTCCTGTAAATATCATCCAAGGACCGCTTGCTGGCATTAGCTCTGCCCCCTTTCGACGCTTATTTTGGAAATTTGGTCATCCTGCGTTTACCTTCACCGAAATGATCTCTTGTGAAACACTCATCAATAGCTCGAAAAATAGGCATCGCTTTGTCGCCAAAAGTTTAGATGAGGGCCCAGTTTGCTTTCAATTGTCTGGAAGAGAGCCTAATAAAATTGCCGAGGCCACTAAGATCGTCACTGATTGTGGCGCAGATTTAATCGATTTAAATTGTGGCTGCCCGGTCAATAAGATTCGTTCCCGAGGTGCAGGCTCAAAACATTTGTCGGATCCTTTGAATTTATATGAAGCCATAAAAGCCATGAAAGCCAATACTCATGTGCCAGTCTCTGTGAAAATTCGTATCGATGGTCATAGTTCTGATCAATTCAATAAAGAAATCGCCAAAGTCGTAGAAGAAGCGGGTACGGATTACTTAATAGTCCATGGCCGCCATTGGACTGAACACTATGAAACCCCCTGCAACACTGATCAAATTCAATTTTTTGTGCAAGAACTTAAAATCCCAGTTATTGGCAATGGTGATATAGCGTGTATTGATTCGTTGAAAAAAATGTTTGCAACAGGCTGTGCTGGGGTAATGATCGCTCGTGCAGGCGTTGGCCAACCTTGGCTAATAGGACAACTGATTTCAGCATATTTTAACCAACCCTTTTCCAAACCAGAATTTCCGCAAATAAGCGCGTTGTTTCTTGAACACATCACCGAACTTGCCAAGCTCTTAAATAGCGATAAATTTGCAGTGATACAAGCCAGAAAATTCGCCAAATATTATGCGCGTGGCTTACCGCAAAGAGCAGAATTTATTCTCGAAATGAACCGATGTGAATCATTAAGTCATCTGGAAACCATTTGTACGCGTTACTTTCACTTATTAGATTAATTCTTGTATTTTTTCTTCAGTTATTTTAGTTTAGAACAGGATTTAAAGCTTTAGAGAAGGATATAAACTTTTTATCCTAGGCTTCGGTTTCTAATCAGTGGAGTAAATGATCCTATAGAAACAACCGCCGTTAGCTGTATCAGGCCTTAACTCATCATTGTTCTGGTTAAGAAGCTTAGTCACTAATTGGTAACCCTATGTACTCATTAAATAGGCTAAAAAAGGGAATACGATCAACGATTCTTTATGTCATTGACACAACTGCCGATCTTTTATCAACGCTTGGCACGTTAAGCAGTGTGTTTTCAGGAATGTCTTTTGCAGGTTCACACTACTTAGATTTCGGAGCTCGAATCACTTATTATGGGAATGGCGGCATTGAAGCCAATTCCACAACCATTTCTGTATTGAATGATTGGAGTCAAACGTATACTCGAACAAACGATCATATTGAAGAAAAATACATTGGCAACACGGCCGTTAGTTTAAATGATTTTTTAACTAGGGACTACGTCCGACTCATTAGTATGATAGCCCTGTCAAATGGCATGGTGTTAAAAATCTTTGGCAACATGCTCCATCTATGGGTTCAAGGAAAAAAAGATCACATAGTCTTAGGCGATACATTATATCAACCCCCATCCTGGCAAGAATATGGAACTCAAGCTCTACGAGGGATGGTAAGCGCTCCGGCAACAGCTGCAATCAGCGCAAGTGTCACAAGCTTCGTTCTTCATTTTCATTTTAGACCCATCAATTGGGAATACGGTTACCCATCCAATGGGACCATGATGCAAAACAAAGAGGGTATGAATAAACCGATGTCAACACTCTCTAAGGAAGAGAGCAGAACTTACCCAATACAATTTTTTCAAATTCCAGGGCTTGAATGCAAACCTGATCTGAAGTCTGCTATAAGTGAGAATATTGTTCCCACTGCGCTACCAGAAAAAACTAAATTTGAATGTAACCCATCCTTAGAGTTTTTAAATTTGACCTTCATAGCCAACATTCGAATGGGTGTTGCTTATGGCGTTACCATCAGCAAAGAGAATGATCCTGCCAATAGCATCAATTCTCAACAAATAGCCACCATGGTCGCAGGTGCAATTGGCGGGACTTGTCTTTATTCCATGAGTCGTTTTTTTAAATCAAAAGGCGAACAACAAAGAGCAGCGCGATTACAACACCTGATCTCTCAAGGAGAGATCCTACCCAGCGCTTCTACAGGAGATGAGGATCCAACTGAAACCGACTTAACCGAAATTGATGTAACCGATTCCTCTACAAGGCACATGGTTTAGAATAAATACTTACCGTCCATTTGATTCATTAACTGATTGCCATCGGGCTTTTCAAAAAGAGTTGAGTGTAATACCCCCACCCTTTACTATCATGAGCAATTCCAATTCCGGTTAAGTTATAATCTCCTAGAATATTTCTACGATGACCAGGACTAGCTATCCATGCATCCACAAGCTTCTTGGGTCCATACTTGTAATACGCTACATTCTCCGCACCACCTTGGCAGTTTTTAATCTGCTTGTATAAGGAATTTATTCGTTGATTAAAATTTTGATGCCCGAAGGGAACGCGTTTTTTTGCCATTGCGATACTATGCGTTTCTGCAGTTTTTGATATCGTTGGAATTAATTTTAATGGTACTCGATGATGCTTTATTCGATACTGATTCACATAAAATAAAACTTGCTGTTGGTATTCTACATCAGGCAATGGTGCAGCATGAGTGTTTGCTGCAAAACAAACATTCATGCTAGCCCAAATAGACAGCATAAAAAAATATGGAACGAATCTTTTCATGACTTAACTTTAAACCCATAACAATAAAAGCCGCCTATTTTGATAATTATTTAAGCACTTGTCTACGGTTGTTTTGATTATTTTTTATCCATTAAAAATCAACCCATTTGAAAACCAATAAAATAAAGAATAAAGTAAAACATAATGTCTACAATCCAGTTTCTTATGAAAGAAGAACTGAAATATACTTATATTCTGTTTTTATTGGGCTTAGTTGGTTATGTCATTAAATATGGACTTAATGTATTTTTGGCTCGTAATCTAGAGGTTCACCTTTATGGGGATTTTAGTGTTGCAATTAAATTTTTAAATATTTTAATTAGTCTTATTTTATTTGGAACGAATGTTAGCTCCCAACGATTCCTGTCTAATTACTTACGAACGGACGCTACAGAAGTAGCAAAGCATTACATTGCTTGGAATCTTAAATTAATCTGGATTACATCTTTACTTTGTATTTTTATCGCTTTTTTTTCGAATAGCATGATACTTTTATTAGACTATCTTGGTATTCATGATTACGATGATTACCATTTAGCGGTATTTATATTTTGGATCGCACCGATAGCTGCATTTGTCAAACTTATTAGTAACTATTTTCTCAGTGCTGAACAAGTTTATTTTTCCGTTGCGATTTCAAGCATATTTAGCTATTTCATTCAATTCGTTATCTTCGCAATTGCAGTTTTGTTTTTGGGAACCACTTTAGATAATGTTTCATTAACAATCGGTTTATTTGTTTCTTTTTTAATTTTAGCTATCTTAAGCACGCTCACACTAAACGAAAACATATTATTTATGATGAGGGGGGCTATTAAACAATTAAAAAAAATTGATGTATACCATAAAGAATGGCTTCCTAAATCTGCCTCATTTATTTCAACCGCTATGATTTTTTTGATTATTTCTATTATTGATTTAATTATTGTAGAGGTGTTTGCAACCTCGGAAAAAGAAGTCGGGCATTATGCCGCTGCCTTAAGCATTACCGGCGTTTTGTGGTTACCAAACAACTTGTATCAAGCAGTAAAACCACACATGGTATCTCTACTGAAAACACCCGAGGGCTCTAGATTACTGCAACATAAATTAGATACAACCAATATAGCGGTGGCTTCCATCTTTATTGTTTTAACGAGCATAATTATTTATTTTTCATCAAGTTTGTTATCCCATTTTGGCCCATCTTATGATGCCGCACAAAATTGTGTAATTATTCTAAGCGTCGGCATTTGTCTTTCTAGTCTTATTAATTTTAGTAATATTTTATTACTCTATAAAGGATATGAACGATTTAATTTTAGATTAAATATAGCCGAATTATTGGCATTATGCCTTTTTGTTCCACCAGCAACCATTTATTTTGGTATTAGCGGAACAGCAATGGCTACGATAATAATCATCATTATAAGAAATGGGATTAGCACTTATCTAGTGAGAAAATACATTCATATTCGAAGCTTCTTATTCCTGTAAGCGAATTCTATTATCTATCATATCAATGAAAGATTTGGAAAAGAATTGGCCACATCAATCAGTATGGGATCTGAACTTGAGTCGGATAAGTCCTTTTCACCATCAGAAGATGTAAGTTTAGCGCCACTAAGTATTTCTATTGAACGTTCATCATCTTGTATTATCGCGTAATCTAGAGGTGTTTTTTTGAAGTGATCTTGAACGTCTAATATAGCTCCATGTTTAATTAATAGACGGATACAATCATGTTTTTGTTGTAAAACGGCATAATGCAATGCGGTTCGTTTTAAACGATCGGATTTATTGATTTGATTAATTGAGAGTTTTGTCAGTAATACTTTTAATTCAAATATCATTCCTTTTTCAGCCGCCCGTCTTAACGCTTCATCAAAGGTTAATGCGACTTCCCCCTTCGTACGTAATGTAAGACAAATTGAGATGCATTGTTGATGCGTTGAGGATTTGGCAGGATTACTCATAAAACCTAGTAAATGACGTGCTACTTTTCCGTTCGCTTGTTCAAGTATTTGTTGATTAACTCGCACCAATCCCTCAGAAACAGGCTCAATGGCTAGTAAGCTTCTAAGCTGATTTAATTGCGAAGGTTTCAAAGGTTTTATAGAAAATAAATAACCTGCTAATGAGAAAATCAATTGCGACATTTTATTTTCAGAAGCATCCATAGCCCTACAAAGAGATTGCACGGCTAATAAATACGATTTAGCGAACGTAATATTAGAATTAAAATGATAAAAAGGTAATTTATCATCGCGAAAAGCTTCTAAAGTGCTCATCACTCCCATGGATACCACCACGCGATGTGATTGAGCTGCCATGTGGCGCATGGTTACATTGCTTAAGGTTTGATGATAAGTAATGCATAACGATTCTGGGTTGTTAAGTAATAATCGTTCCATGATGGTAGCTTCTACTTTAGCTTTGTTGTGAACCAACCCTCCCACCAAAACGTATTCTGGTAGATTTGTCATTTGCATATATTGCGCAATCACGCTTCCACAGTATTCTGGATCACCAGAAAGATACATTAATCCGAATGGGTGCTTTGGGATTTTAACTTCTTCTTCTGCGTTAAGTGAGGGCAAGTCGGATGAGGCAGGAATGCTTGGAAGTCCAATTCGGCCTACACCTAGACCGGTATAAAGAATATGCACATCAGGAAAATAAGTATATAAGCCAGGCTGAAAATGGTTGATATTTTCTATATAATGTTCTCTAGGCCTAATTTCACGGTCCGCTGCATTCAGAATAAAAAGCTCGCTATGAGGAGAAAGAATGTTTTTTATCAACTCAGCAGGAGCATGCTTGCAGCGATTGGCTTCAATAAAAGCTACCACTTCATAATGATGCGCATCAAACTCTTCGAGTGCTACCAACTGAATTTGCAGGCCTTCAATGGATAAAAACATCCCATCTATTGAGTCATAAAGACTTTTAAATCGCTCAATGCCTTCCAGAGTGCTAGTCAAAACGACATCGATATCCCGACCGTTATGGCGTAATTCAATCGCTAGATCTCTCGCAATATTTCCCGCTAATACAAAATCTCCTTTTGCTCCTGCCTTAACACAATTGGCATAAACTAAAATTACTTTCATTTTGAAAATGGCTACGGACAATAAAATAATAAGTTTAACAAGAAAAGATTAAGGATTACTTAATAGTGCACGATTTGAGAGAATATAAAACAAATATAATGCTCTGGTGCTTGCACCCTTAGAAAGAATCGCGAAACCAACCTTGAGTTTCGCGATAAAAGCAGACTCTTGTCGCATCAATAGCAACGTCGTACACAACGAATCACATACCCACGGTGATTGACCAAACAACTTCTTTGACAACGAGGGCTAACTTGTCTCCAATCCGTCCAGTAACGATAATAATAACCTGGGGCGCCGTAGGTGTAATATCGATCACGATGAACCCACCAAAAGGCTAGCTCAACCGGTTTTTGCTCAGAAGTTACCTCTAAATTAGAGTTGGCTTGTACTAAAGGAGAATAACTTGTTCCAAGAAACGCGGCTAACAACGCTGCGACAGGAAACCCAAATAATGATTTAAAAATAGTACGAGTGCCCATAATTCATTCCTTTGAAAATCCATGTTCTTTTAAATTATAGCGCAATTGGATAAATTTTAAACAAATAAGCCATTTAGGTTTTATATGGTTATTCTTTTAGGTACCATTAATTCCAAATTTACCATTTCACCGTATAATGGCGATTATAAATGTCTATTTATTAAACTGGCATTACGTCTTGTTTTCTCATCTTGAGGTTGTATTAGAGAATACTTCCTCTAATCCTTATACTTATTTTCGAATAAACGGTTGGAGAAGACGGCCTGAACTCATTTTTTCTTATTCTTCAGAAAAATACTTAAAGCTTATAAACAGTGCGAATTCGATTTATTCGTTTTCGATTGAAGCAAATCCTAAGGAGATCATTGATGGGTGGTACCAATACTGCTATCGTAAAGTATATCCAGAATTGACCAAAAATAACTGCGCGGATGCAACCCAATGGTTTTTGAAGAAATTTGCCAACATTCCTGACCCACGCGCCTTTTCCGCCCCTTTCAGCCTAAACTATTTTTGCTTAGGTTTTTTTGTTCCAAGCATTTTACCAATAGGAATTACGCTCCCAGGACGCGTGATGGATAATGCTAAATTTCATATTGAAGCCAGAAAAACCCGCTCTGTATTGGCACGATACCAGACTTTATTATTTTATAGCCTGATAGGAGTAGCTTTATTGGTCAGCCTATCTTCCTTAGTTGGACTTGTTTTGGCCGCATCTCTTCTTTCAAGTGGTTTAGCAGCCATCACGATTTCGACATGCACCGTTGCTGGGGGCCTAAGCACATATGGCTTATTTAAAACAATGAATGCTCTGGCTGCAAAAACCATGTTTTGTAATCAAAATAAACCATTTGATGAAAAATTTTTTCCCCAACCGAAGATAAGCGAATTGAACTAATTGCTTTGAAAAAGCGTACTGATATACACCACCATCGATGCACAGATGAGTAGGCTTAATGGCAGAAATATCAAATGATGAACCATCAAACTGCCAATTAATCCCGCCAATAAAGCAGAAACCGACATACGAATGGTATTGATAATAGCCGTTGCTGTAGCAGGGTTTTGTTCATACTTAGCCAAGGTTATCGAAAGCGTTGGAGGATTTAGAAAACTGTTTCCTAAACTCACTAATAAACAAGGCGCCAACATGAACAAACTAAGGCCCCAAATAAGATATCCAAGAAGTATTAAAGATGCTCCCCCAAGTAAGAAGAGCGCGCCTAAGCGAATGTTCCAAAGCAAAGAATAGTATTCTCGTAACTTAATTCCAATATAATTTCCTAAAATTAGCATCGCGCCATTGATTCCAAACAAAATTCCAAATTTCATCGGAGAATACTGTAATTGGCTGATTAATAGGTAGGACGCATTAATAACTACAATCATGAGCATTGAAAAAGAAAAAGAAATAGAGCTCGCTCCTATCCATAGATGCCTATGCCTTAGAATGGACTGATAGGATTTCAATGAATTAATCCATTGCAACGAGTAACCAGAGTAATGCCAGTTGGGTGATTCGTTTAAAAAAAAGTAGCTCAAACTCAATAAGACCACACCTATCAACCCCATCATGACAAAATTTGCCTGCCATGGAAAATAAAGCAAAATAACCGAACCGAGTAAGGGTGCAAAAATAGGGGACGCAGCGACAATCATGGAGATATGAGAAATAGCCTTCGCTCGTTCCGTACTGTCTACACAATCTCTTGTAGTAGAAATAGAAACCACTCCAGCACAACAAGCCGATAGACCTTGTATTCCTCGTGCGATAATCAGCACAAAAATATGGTGTGCAAAAATACACACTACAGTAGCTAATAAAAATAAGCTTATGCTTAGAGGAAGCATAAGCCTTCTACCGTAATGATCAATTAAAGGCCCCCAAATCAATTGACCCAATCCAAACGCGAATAAATATAAACTAAACGTCAGCTGCCCTAGACTGTAGGAGGTATTGAAATAGGTAATTATTGTTGGTAATGCTGGCTGGTATAAATCAAACGTCAGCAACGAAAAGGCAGACATAAAACCCAGCAGTAATAAGGGTGTTGAACGATGCATCATAGACCGAATCATTTTAAATAAAATTCTTTAATCAGGATAACATGAAATGAACTGATCGGCTTTGCAAGTTTTTAGTATGACAGTAGAGACTGTATCTTAATCTTCTCTTAATCTTTTTTTAATAAACTATAACCATATTCTATTTTTTAAGAATCCAAAGAGAATAACATGTTATCACCCAGGGTAATAAACGCTAATTTAGAAACACTGCTTCAAAGAGGTGGTGAATTAAGTCCTTTAGCTAAAGAACTAATTCGTAAAGTTAACCTTAAAATGGCCGCAGAAGACTGCCCTCTTGCCTCTCAAAGCGAAAAAGTTTTGGGTCTATTCTTTAAACGAATCACTGAACTACAGGTTGCCCCTGATTTAGATATTGCAACCGGTGTGATTGTTGACGAAATTAATCAAGCATTATTGAAAGAAACTAAGCTTATCCAAAGACAACATCAGCAACAAGGTCATTATTCTCAACTTGGGATCCATCGTCGCTCGCTAAGAGATCAAATGCAAGATCATGACATCACGCGTTTTATGCCTCAATCAGAAGGAAATATTGATGTATTAGCGCCAGTAAATCGAATGAGCCCTATCTCACCTGTAGTAGAAGGCTTAAAACAAGCTCTAGCGAATCCAGCCATTGAGCATATTTTTATGGCGATTGGTCCTGGTCATTGGAGAGGATTTTATTTGAGTAAACCCAAGGAAATAGGAAAAAATTTTAGTTTAGAATTATTTGATCCTTACGGTCCAATAGGGGCACGTGCTATTAAACCATTCGCCGATCAAATGCTTACTGCTTGTGGACTGCAACCCTCTCAAGTAACCGTTCAGTTTTCAGGTCCTTTAATTCCGCAGACGGATGGCTATGCCTGTGGGGATTTTACTTGTGCTTATAGTCATAAGAAAAAAAATCAACTGGGTAATTTTGGCCACTATAATGCATCGCTAGTACAAGTGCTTGACGAACAGGGGAATAAAGGAAATCAACTCCGAAAAACATTCCAATCTTTATCCAGTCAATTAGAAGCTCAACAACCCATTGCTGATTTCTTTCATCCGGTCAGTGAAGCACTTTCAGAAAAGCAGCAACTTAAAGAACTAGAATCCATCTTTTCCCAACAAGAAAAAAAGGTTTACAAATCAACCCTTAAGTTTTTTGCTAAACAATCTAAATCCATACCGTATAAACTTGAGCTTGCTACGTTATTAAGTCAACGCGATGATATCCTAGCCAAAGCAAATGCCGCACTTAGTAAAGAAGAGGTGGGGCAAACCCTAACCGATGAAGAGCTTGCCGCCAAATTACAAGCTGACGAATTTCAATCTGCAGGGTTTAAGCGCTAATTCGTTTAATTCGAATATCTTGATTATCGGTTGAAACCCAAATTGTTCTCCAGCTGTGGGGTTCAATTTTATAATTCTCGGGGAAAAAGTTACCAATCCCAATCGTGACCTTATAATCTGTTTCATTGTAAGCAAAGAAAAAACCGCCGTTGATGTTTGAGGGACGGTTCTCTTGTAAGACTTGGGGTTTCGGTGATTCTTCTTTGGCGACACATTGGGATACTTGATAAGAAGTATTTAAAGGATTGCTTAACTTGAAGGAATTATATTTTTCAAAATCTTCTTTTCCAACCAAGACTCGAAACGTCAACTCATTATCGCCGCGACGCAAATAATCCGAATTACTAGGAAGCGATTGATTATTCAGCATAACATTTCCATAAGCACTTGAAGCCAGTAAATGGGGCTCAAGCAAGAGGCGGGCAGAAGAATCATCAGTCGTGATAACGTGACATGAAATGGTATAAGGCACATTAACCTGTAAATTATCCAAAGAAACTTGATAGGTATCTTCTGGAGAGAGTGTCATTGATAATTCGATGGATTGATTAGCAAACAGCGGACAGGACGTAGTTAAAAATAGGAAAGCAACACTCAGTTTTTTCATAAATAATACTTAGATCAGGGAAAAATAGCCTTTAATTAAACCATAAGCACTATTTTTGATCAAGCATACAAATAAAAAACCTATGAACAGCGAGTTTCGCACTGAATTACGTAGTGCCAACTATCCACAAGACATCGTTTAAGGCAATAAGGATTAATCGGATTCCATTTTGTCCAATAACGATAACGACAGGGTGAGACTTTATACACATAAGCAACGTTATTATCACATGGCGCAAGTTCAATCTCCTCAACCAAGAGGTAGCCTTTATGAGCATTTGCCGTAGTACAAATTAAGAAAGAGAGCCAAAGCATAGCTAATAAAGCGATCATTTTAATACTAATCTGCGAGGTCATGTTCATTCCTTTGAAACACTTGCATTATAAAGTATAGGCAAAATGTAAATAAATTTCACAGAGAAGTATGCTTTTGAACCCTAAACTTCATGCACTTTACGTCATTTTTGGGCGATTAAAGTTACTTGGACAATGAATTCAATTCCTCCCTTAGCTTGCCCATTCTGTCTTTATATAAGCTATCCATTGCTCTTAGCCCTGCAGGATGTGGCCAACGTTTAACTGTCTTACTTGCTTCATTAAAATGACTTGTTCCTCGGCTTCTTAACGCTCTAAAACTTGAGATGATAGAGTCTAGGGAATCTGATTTGGATTCTTCTCGTTCAAGCTCCTCTTGTGCAATCCGTTCAATATCCTCTTCACTCAGGGGATGGCGCTCAGCTGCCGCGGGTTTGGGAAATTTTCTCTCCATGTCTTCAACCGCTCGTTGTTGGATAAGCCGTTGTTCTAATATAAATTCTGCGCTGGTAACCGCTTTTTCGGCTGAAAATAGCGCTTGTTTTTTCTGTGGGATCTGGCTTTCTAGTTGCTGCTCTTCTGCTTCAACTTTTTTTACTTCTTGGTTTAATTCTTCTTCCTTACTTTTTAATTCGCTTAGTTCAGTCTCTTTATCAGCCACTTTCTCATCATGCGTTTGAAGTGATTCTTTTAAATGCTCAATTCGTTGTTCTAGTTGTTTTCGTTTTAAAGGCAACCCTTCAATTTCTCTCTCAAGATTATCACGTTTATATTTTAATCCCTGCTGTTTACCACTTTCACTGTTTTTAGCTGATTTTAGTTTAAGAAGTCGGATTTGTGCGTCTTCTTTTTGTTTTTGAGCTTTTGTGCGTTCTTCTTGATTCGTGATAACATGTGTCGTGCTCCACCCAGCCAGTTCTCCAGTAAAGGGTTCAAATATAGGATATGCTTTTTGTTCATGCCTTGGCTCGGGAATCGGAATATCGATAATGCGTTCACATTCCTTAATTTCATTTTCCAGACGCTTTATTTCATGGGTCGCTTCTTCGATTTGCTTTTCATAAGAGCTAAGTAAGTTTTTTTTACTTGCTTTTTGATCCTCAAACGAACTTAATTCATCTTGTGCTTGGTTTAATTGATTCGATATTCTAGCTTTTTCGTTCTTTTGTTGTTTTAGTTCCCCTTCTTTTACCTCACGCTCTACGCGCTTTGCGATAAATTTAGTACGGGCTTTGTGTAACTTAGTTTGGGTGGTTTGTAAGTTTTTTTCTAAGCGATTTAATTGTTCATGTAAACGACTGACCTCATTTTGTGCTTTAGTGAGCTGCATGCGAGCTTCTGCCACCTCAGATTGACTGTGCGCTATTGAAAACATAAATACTCCGGTATCAGGATTAACGTAGATAATTTAAGGATTGGGCGCTCTACCTCTCGTGCCCGATTGAGAGTTCCAAGCTCCTTGTTCAGGCTGGAATAGACTAAGCGCACTGCCTCGGGTTTGTATTGACGTTCTGCCAGTATCGAGAATATTCATCTGGCTAAAATCAACAACAAACGACGCTCTCCTGGATGTTGATGGTTTTGGCGTAGGGCTTCTCTTTTTTCGTAATTCCTCTTTCTTGGCTTCAATTCTTGCTCGATCATCAGCGCTTAACGTTTGTTCTTCATTGGGTGAAGTAGTTTGTGGGTTAACGTGTTTTGGTAATTTTTTGATTTTTTCTTCAATCTCGGCCTTTTTTTTAGCTAATGCTTGTGATGTCGGATTAATAGATAGCGCAATGTTAACACTGCGTAATGCGGACCGGAAAAAAATAGATTTTTGTTGAGCGTCGATTTCTTTATTTGCAAGTTTTATGAAAACTCTTGTGGTTAATCGAAAATATTCTTCATTTTTAAGCTGAATTGCTTTGGATTCAAGCGGTTCAATGGAGCGGATAAGTCTCCCCAAATGAGTTGAATCATCATCGACTTGCTTTTTTAGTTGTTTTAAATTGTCATTTAATAAAGCATTTTCGTGTGCTTCTTCATGCGCTATATTCTTTAAAACTTTGCCTTCGATTGCCTTTTTACGACCTTTTTCGGCATATGGACGTAACGAATCGTTACGTGCAATGAGTCTATCGAACTCCCCAATAGCAAGATCATACCAACCTCCTAATACCAACATGTAACCTTCTACTACGGGTTTCATTTTGAGGGCTTCTTGATGCTTTGGGTCAATTTTTAATAGACGTACAACGAATGCATTAACTTTTTCCCAAGATTCAAGTTCAAGCGCTAAAGCCAAACTAAACTCTATGGATTGTTTATAATTTGAGTCTGACTCAAGCACATGTTCATAAGCGTTTAGTGCTTCGGTCTTGTTTCCTAACGCTTGATGCGTTTGTCCTAAAAGAAACCAAGCTTCTTGATTATTAGCATCTAGCGCCAACGCTTTTTCTAAATGCATTTTAGCATCACTATAATGACCTCTTAGAAAACCAAATCTTCCTATTTTTAAAAGGCCACCAAGGCGATTTCTATCATGTTGAGCTTGTCTATGCTGCCTAAGTATTGGCTCTACCTTTTTGCGAATCTTTTGATACCCTTCCTCTGGTGGCCATTCAATATCCAAAATAGTATTAGGAAATTGATGAATTGCATGGATTAATCTATTTTCATCCGTTTTATTGAACGCAACGGGGGCAGCTCCCCATAAGGATAAATCTCTTCCCATCGCACAGACAAACTCACAGCGAGAATTAAGCATAGCCATGGGACCCCCATATGCAATTTTTAATGTAAAAATTAATTTTCCAGACGATCGCTCCCAAACTTGGAGCGCATCAGATCCCCTTATAAAAACCCAAACATTTGCGAATTCAGCCATCGAGTAAACATGCCCTCGGCGCTCAAACGTTACCAGAGTTTCCGCTGTTTGAGGATTCAAAATAACGGTTTTATCCCAACCGACCACAGCGACTCTTCCCTCTTGCAGTTGAAAAATTTCAGTAACTCTCGTCCCAATGTCAAACGTAGAAGAACGAGTTAATTTATTGTGTTCACTAAAAGTCCAGATAGAAACTCTACTCGAGAATGCTGTAAAAATACTCGAGAATGCTGTAAAAATTTGACCATTAACTACCCATAACGAATCATCGGACGAGAAAGCCCAAGAGGATGCTAAGCAATCACCAGTATTTACATCCCAAATATGAAGACCATTTGACTCCCGTTTTTTAATAAAAGAACAACCAAAAGTAACGATCTGACCTCCTGAAAGTACCCCAAACGAAGTTACAAACATATAAGGAAGTTTAATGGTCGATATACAATCTCCTGAGCTTAAATCCCATAATTTTACTGAATTATCTTTAGAAAGACTTACTAACCTATTGTTTGGCAAGGAAGAAATAGAAAGAATTTCATCTTGATGTCCAAAAAGCGTGCTTACTTCATATAATCCTTTCATATGCCAAATGGTAATGGTTTTATTACTTGAAGCGGTGGCAACGCGTTGATTAGGCAAAACTTCGATGGCTGTAATCACACCAGGATGAGCACGTTGTAAATTGAGAGAGGATTGATTAATCGTGCTAAACCTAAATGTGTTAGATTGATTATTAGTACTTTTAATACGCTTAATTAATTCATCAACTCTTGCAGCCCCTTGAGCAAATTTACATTGCTCAAACTCTTGAATAGCCGCTTCTTGTTCTTTGCTTTGGTTCGATTTCTTTTCGTCAATTTTTCGTTTTAATTCAAACGCCTTAGGTAAGGGTTTTGAAAAGTACGTCATTGCTTTATGACAAGAGTCAAGTGCTCTATCATAACGACAAGTTTCAAAATATAGTAACGCCAGCCTGTAATGGGCTTTTACATAGGTTGGACTGAGACGAAGTGCTTCTTCAAGATCAGCTTGAGCTTCATTCCACAGTTGTTGCTTAAGACGTCGAGTTCCGCGTTTATAATAAAACCAGGCTTTAATTGGCATACTATTCCTAACTAAATCAAGTTAATCGTGATGATATTGCAAAGCAACTTGGGGAAAAAGATGGGCGATATTAGTTCAGAATGGGTTCGAAATCAACTTATATTGACGGTAAAATGGATTTAACATGATACGAAGAAAACCTCTTAAATCACCAATTTTTAATACCACAATCGTTCCATGGTTCATTTGCTTACTTGCCACGATTTTTTACTTTTATGATTTTTTATTGCGCATTATGCCAAGCATTATGATTCACCCGTTAATGAGCAGTTATGGTGTTAATGCTGGTCAAATTGGGCTTTTATCGGCTTTTTACTACTACACGTATACTCCTTTACAACTGCCCGCTGGCGTCGTGGTGGATAAATACAGTCCGCGTAACGTTCTAACCCTTTCTTGCTTGATTTGCGCTATAGGGGCCGTACTCTTTGCTTTTACGCATTCTTATTTCATCGGTTGCTTCGCACGAGCACTGATGGGGATAGGCTCTGCATTTGCCTTTGTGGGTGCATTAAAACTTGCCGCCATCTGGTTACCTGAGAATCGATTTGCGCTCTTTGCAGGCCTCACTTCAACAATTGGTACACTCGGTGCTGTTACAGCAGATAATGTATTATCTTATATGGTTTATGATTTTGGATGGAAGCATGCCGTTTATTTAACTGGGCTTGCTGGATTTATTTTATCCATTTTTTTATTCCTCTTCATTAAAAAAAGACCCAAAGCTTTATTAGCCAAAACTCCGGAAGAATATCACTCATGGGGGAACATTTGGCAACGTTTTGGCCTTTTATCACGCTCATTTTATACCTGGTTAAATGGGGTGGTAGGTTTGTTCCTATTTTTGCCAATATCGGTCTTCGCTTCGCTTTGGGGAGTTGATTTTATCGCAAGAAAATATCATATTTTAAGTGCGGAAGCTGCCTCGGCCACTTCGTTAGTCTTTTTAGGCTTCGCTATCGCCTCCCCCCTTGTTGGCCATTTATCAAATAAAATAACAAGCCGTAAAATTCCTTTATTTATTGGCAGTATTGGTTGCCTATTAAGCTCGTACATTTTGATTTATTTGCCTGGGATATCCATTTCCGTGGCGTATGTTTTATTATTTTTAATTGGGGTCTTTGCTGCACCGCAAATTCTTGTCTTTGCCATAGCTAAAGAATTGAGTCCACCCTTGGCAACGGGCATGGCAACAGCCATGGCAAATTTTATTGTGACAATAGGAGCAGGACTGTACCAGCCATTGATTGGTTATGCACTAGAATATAAATGGAACGGGGCCAAAACAGAGTTTGGCACCCCTTTATTTTCGGTTCATGATTATCAGTTTGCATTCGGAATTCTAGTTATCTCCTTATTAGTCTGTTGTTTTTTAGTGTTATGGTTGCCTAAGGATAAGATGCTGATAAAAAACCACAAAGGAGTATTATCATGAGCGCAAAATGGCTATTAAGATTAATGCGTTTTTGGCCTCCTTTCCTGGGTGCGGGTATACGCGTAAAGGATTTTAAAAAGGATTATTCATTTATTCTGGTAGAAATGAAGCTACGATTTTGGAACCAAAATTACGTTGGTGCTCATTTTGGAGGATCTTTATATACCATGACCGACCCTTTTTATATGTTGATGCTCATTAAACAACTGGGGAAAGGGTATGTTGTCTGGGATAAATCTGCAAAAATTCGCTATAAGAAACCTGGCAGAAAAACGGTGTATGCCAAATTTTCTTTAACCTCTGAAGAAGTACAAGCCATTAAAAAACAGGTTGATCAACAAGAAAAATATGAGCCCATTTTTTTAATTACCGTCATCGATGAAGATGGAAATGCGGTCGCTGAAATCGAAAAAACCTTACACATCAAACGGACTTATGCCATTGAATACTGATTAAGTCAGTGCAGGAATTGGCGTTGCTTGATGAAAAACCATTCTCCACTGCTCACCCTGATTTCGCCAAATTGAAGAGCGAAACGCATGCTTTGCTTCATCAGCACCTTGAGTTTTAATGCGACTGAGATACGTTAAGAGTAAAACCTCTTCAGAAATTTGCTTGACTTGAAACTGAAACCCCTCGCGCAGCGATTGACTTTGACGATTAAGCCATGCGACCACTTCATTTTTATTATAAATCTGTCCACTTTGTCCCATTTCCATAAAGTCATCATCAATGAGCTGTTGCAATACTAATACCGGCTTTTTTTTAGCTATAAGCCATTTCTCATATTGAATGATTTGATCTGATAAGTTCTTTTTCATAATCGCTGATGTCTCTAATATCTAAAAAAATGACCCATCCGCTTTCTCTCTGCACGTTGCTCCAATTGTTCAGATGAGAATGGCTTGGATAATTTAAATAACCTTTGGTTTTGATGCAAAGGCTGATTTGATAGGCTTACGGCTTCAATTTGTTGTAAAGCCAAACGTAATGATTTATCTATCATTAAGATGTTATTGATCTTTTTATAGATTTCTTGTGATAAACCAAGACCGTGTTGTAAAGCTTGATAAAATTGAGAAATTGGCCCTCTTAGAGCACTCACATGGTCCAGCAGAGGGCCAATTGCAGCGTGTTTTGTCAATTTAATCAGGGCATGCTGCAAATCATTCATTGCAGCAATGAATTGCTTTTGTGAAGATAAAGCCGCATTCAACGACTTTGTTATCCCACTATGTTTAGAATTCGATTGATATTGAAACGCTTTGGAGGAGCGATTTTTATTTGAACGATCTGCAGCGCTCAATAATTTCTCCACCAATTGACATAACACCTTTAAGACCGAGTTTAGATCATCTTGTCCTAGAGCAAAACGTATCCTCTCCAAATTAACCGCACTTGAATGATGTGCATCAATTCCTAAACTATGTAGCACGCTATTATCTAAGTGGATTAAAGCAATTAGGGCATCTTGGGTATCGAGGCGATATTGCAATAGCAGGGTTAAAACTTGCATTGCATCAGACGTCGTGTCTTGTTCAAGAGTATTTAAAACTTGTTTTAATTGATTATGTGAATCAGAAAGCGCATTCTTTCCAAATTGGGTAAGCTGTTTAAAGGGTTCTTGGTTCATGAATCAAACTTAATCGATTTAAAAAATAATTTAGCCCATAAAGAAACCTATCGCACCACTCTTTGTGAGAGCAAGGGTTTCGACAGGTTTCAGTTCTTATAAGTTAACGTTAAATTAATGAACGACAAAATATTGTGGACTGTAGTCATAGCACTGCAATGTAACTACATCGCCTCCAAGACGTACTTGGAAGGGGTGTACAGTGAGATCCGCAAGGTTTGGTTGAACTTCATGGTAACAAACCCTTTTAGCTCCATCTACAGTAAAATAGTAATAATCTTTTTCGGCAACCACAGTAGTAGCAGGAACATAAACATCACCTTCCTGGTGTATAGAAATCGGTTCTCCTGTAATGGTTATTAGGCTATCTGCAGAAGCTGAAAAACTTGCTATAAAAAAAGAACAACTTACTAAACTTAGAATTAAAGCTTTCATGATAAAACCTCCATGTTATAACATCCTTTAAGGACTCGAGTATTGGTACCTTCACATGTACCACTAATACTAAGTGTACAATATTTACTCAAATAAGTAAATGAAATTAGAGCGAAACAACTTTTGTTTTTACTAAATTGATTTTTTTAAAACATTTAAAAAATCTGTGAATTACTTAGCGCTATTTAATAATGCAATAAAATAATTATTCATC
This sequence comes from Legionella impletisoli, assembly GCF_900639875.1. GTDB lineage: Bacteria > Pseudomonadota > Gammaproteobacteria > Legionellales > Legionellaceae > Legionella_A > Legionella_A impletisoli. The sequence goes on along the minus strand of NZ_CAAAIA010000004.1, from coordinate 122,305 downwards.
ACAAAATTATTCATGCCGGCAAGTTTTCTTATTTCTAAAGGAGTAATTTCATCCTCCCCTAAAAGCCCACACTGCCTCCCTACAATCACTACTTCGTCGTTTATATGAATGTCATCGGCATGGTCTGTAATATCAATCATTGTTGTATTCATGGACATAGCCCCCACGCAATTAAAGCGTAATCCTTTGATTAAGACTTGCTTTAAATTAAAAGGAACACCATTAACTTTACCCAAGGGAATATTGGCTAAAATAGAATCCCGCTCTAAGATAACGTTTCGACCATATCCGACACTTTCTCCTTTTACATATTTCATTTTTGCAGAAACGTGTGTTTTAAGTTTGATAATAGGGTTTAGTGCCTTTGGGGCGCCAATCTCGGTATGCTCTCCATAAAGCATCGCTCCAATTCTTACCATATCAAAATGTGACTCAGGAATTTTCAAAGCCCCTAAGCTAGATGCCATATGGAGTATAAGATCATCTCGATTTAATTGCCCTTCGTTGATAACCCAATTAGCCTGATCTTTAAAGGTTTCCAATGCCATTTTACTTCCAGTTAAATCTGGATTTTCGAGATCGGGAAAATGAGACATAATCCCAACTATTTTTAGATTGCTAAGCTTTAATATGTTTCTGACGTCTGCTTTACCTTCTTCAGTCGATAAGTCAATGCCATTACGACCCATATGAGCTGCGTTTAAATTAAGATGAAAGGGAATTATCTGATGATATTTAATAGCAATTTTATTCATGGCTTTGGCTAATTCTAGGTTACCAATCATTTCTTGGGGTTTTCCATAAAAATCCGGATGCTGCAACACATCTTCTACTTCCTGAATCGTTGCTTGGCGCAATCGAACAAACTGGCCTAGAATGCCTCCTTGTCTTAAAGCCAAAATATCCTTGTTATCGACTATACCAAAATACTCAATATTCGCTTTACGAACCGCTTTAACTAGGTTTGCAATTCCATAACCATAAGCATCTGACTTCATCACAGCGAGCAATTTTACACCGGGAGGCAGCCAGTTTTTTATGATTTCTAAGTTAGAAAAAAACGTTTCATCATCGATGAATAAGCTCGTGGGAGAATACGCTGAGTGGGATGTTTGAGAATGAAGATAGGTATATAAAAAAGTACATACAATGATGCAAATACATAGCCCTAGAAGTATTTTTTTGGCGTGACTCATCTAACCTCCCTGTTCGTTTGTCCACTAAGGTGTATACAAATCCATTATGGAAAAATTGAGCTTAAATGTCATATTTAAACTCCTTTATCGCTTAATGACGCCCGTAGAGATTTGATTTTTTGTTCTAAAAATTAGCAGGAAGAAAACAAGCTGAATCCCCAACATTACAATTCACAACATTGGCGCCTGTACACGAGACCGCAGAGAATCCTGTAATAACACCTCCTGCAACACTTACCGTTACGTTACATGTATTGCCAGTTCCTGTCCCTGTCATACTCACCACCGCCTGATTGAATACAAGAAAATATGGCCAAGGATTAATATTTGCATCGGTTCTATTCATAGTAGCTACAGGAACTGTCATGTTTGCATCAGCCATGCTGCCAGGATTTGTTTGCGTTATTTGCACAGAAAATTGGGGTTGATTTATAACCGAGCCACCGACTACAGATAACAACGCTGCATTAATAAATCCTTTGCAAGCAGGATTTGAAGCAATGGCAAAACTAGTATTAGGAAGTAAAGAAACATCCTTTAGGCCACAATTCGTATCAAAAACTCCATAAAAATTTTCAGCATTATCTACGTTGACTGGATCTTTGGCGGGCTCATCATAAGCTTCAAACACTAAAGCACCACTGTTATTCCCTGTGTTTTTCACATAAGCATAAAGTGCTGTAAGATACGTTCCAGCGTTTGCAACACTAGGCTGACAAGGGTTAGACATAGAAGTTGCGCAAAAATATCCCGCATAGGTACCTACTCCACTCGTTGCCCAACCCGTTTCTGCCATCAAAATCGTTTTTTTGTCGGCCTGAAAAAAAGCCTGGCTATTAACTTTTGCATAATCCCAAGCAATTGAATTGATAAGAGTCGGGTTTGAAACAGCTTGATTTGGTGGAGTCACTCCCCATTGAAAGGGATAGGGATCAAAAGCCCAGGGTGCCCCTGCCGAGTAGCTATTTCCTAATGCGGTCATATCTGCTGCAATTGCAGGGCTTGGGGTAACTAGATCGCCACTCACGAGCGCTGATCCCACCTCTACATTGGTGATTCCTTTTGCTTTTAAAGCGGAAATCAATTGGGATACGGCAGAGGTTAAGTAGTTGATATCCGAATTGCTGTAGTTTTCATGTCCAGCAAATACGAGTGTCACGGTATTTTTAAAGGTGGATACCCCAACGGTGTCAATAACATGATTTAGTAAATTTACAGCCGCCGTAATATTGGCTTGATTTCCATTCTGGGGAATGACGGCTTCATAAACTACCTTCATATTCAAGGCATTGGCTTGGTTGATTATATCAATCCAGGAGTATTCTACGGTTTGATAGCTTCTAACCGTTGTAAAACCTGCCGCTTTAAGTTGAGATAGTTCGGCGTAGACATTCGTAATGGGGCTATTATTAATCGTTCCAGCATAAAAAACATCATGACCATTGAATGCATTTCCTTGTGGATAATGATTAGGCTGATAATCAATTCCGATTAATCCTACCCAATTACGATTCAAAAGAGCCGAGCTCGTTACTGTCAAAATTGAAATTGGAACCGTATTTTTTCCAAAAGTTAACAAGACGGTGGCAGATTTCTGACCGGTGGTCTGTGCATTTAAACCAATTGAAATCTCACAGGATTGTCCAGGGGCTAAGAGTAATCCTTGGCAATTGTCCGTGATTGTAAACTCATCATATGGGGCTGAGACAGCGTATGAATTATTAAAGCCATTTGGCATGGTAAAAGGTAAATTGGAGGTGACGGTGTACGTGACTAAATATACCCCACCAAGAGAGGTCATGGATGGAATCGAGGTGTTTGATGTCAGCCTAGGATAAATCGGATTAACTCCTAACTCTAAGGGAGATCCTGCTAATCCAGTCTGAATCAAGCCACAAAAGCACGCTATAAAACAAACAATAATGCGCTTCATTTCGTGCGTTCTCCTGTGGACTTGCCGTTAAAAAAATAAGTTATACTAACCGCGAGGGCATTATCTGTTAACTTCGTTTTCAAATAGTCTGAACTATAACCATTCATACCAAAACCAGATTGGGCATGACCAAAATAGCCGTAGTGATATTCTAATCCAAACCATGTATGTTGATTTTTCACAAAATCAATTCCTGCATTCAGGATATAACTAAGCTGAGCATTTCTATTGTTTTGAAAAAAAGGAGATAATCGCGGAACAATACTTGAAGAGATGGGCGACTCATTATAACGGCTGATGGAATTAAATGTTTGACCAACTCCTAGAGACAAGTAAGGCATAACATGACGATAGTGAAATAAACTTGCTTTGAATAGAGCGAATACCGTTTGACGCTCAACTTTATACTGATAGTTATAATTTTCAAACTGCGGCAAGGAGTATTGTGTAATCGTTCCTTTAACCGTCGCAGGAGCGTAATAAGTATAACTTAGACCCATCATCAAAAAAGGAAGAAACGTTTGAAGGGTTGACCAAGAATATCCTCCAGAAATTGCAACGAGGGGAGCCGTAGCTATTTTGTGATTGGTATAAAGATCATTAGGCCATCCCTCGCCTGTAGAAAGAGAATGCTCTTTGGTGACATTCAAAATAGAAGCACCTAAACTAGGACTTAAATACCATTTCCCTTGTAAGGTAGATTCATTGATTGTAGATACATTCGCATACCCATTAAGATGAATCCCTAATAAAATAATTAGCCAAAAAAGACGCAATATCATGATATCCCTATAATTTTTTTTAAAAAAATTTATTTCAACATACAACGTCCGTAGATTTGATATACCATCCATTTCAAAATAAAGGTAAACCCTTAGGAATTCGAAACGAGAGCAAACAATTGTCCTAAAGAATATGCTAATTATTACTTGCTGAACATAACTTCACTAAAAAATTACACTCATCGCCAAGGAATTATGAATAATACTCTGAGAAGTCAAGCCTCCCTTGCTAAAAATTATTCCTATTCGTAATACCATCAGCACACTTTCAGCATTTCTTATGAGAAGCACCGCAAAATAATTTGTCAAAATAGATTAAACTTAAGAAAGATTTTGAGTATATCAAAACGGGAAAGTATATAGAGGCAGTCCCGAATCATAAAGGCTCGGACTACACCAATTAAGCTGAAGATTCAGGCAAATGGGAAAGACCCGAAAGACCCAAATTTGGATTAAATATAAAAAGATAATTTGTTGATTTATAAAGGTTTTAACTGGTCGGGACGGCAGGATTTGAACCTGCGACCCCTAGCGCCCCATGCTAGTACGCTACCAAGCTGCGCCACGCCCCGATTGGAGCGAATAATAGCAAGTTTGAGGTTAGAACACAATCTCAATTGAGGATTATGGTCTAGGAATGTTGCTTTCTTCCTCAGAGCTTTCTTCTTCAAAATGTTCTTCTTCCAGTTGGTTTTCTGTCTCATCCATTGGCCTCACTTCGCCAGTGGTTTCAAATCCTGGAATGCCTTCACCCACTAGAACTTCTTCTCCTGTGGTCTCATAACCAGGAACACCATCCTCTAGCGAATCTACTTCATCAGAACTAATAAACGAATTATGCAGCAAGTCATTGGAAGAGCCTTCTTGCTTCAAATCTTCTAATAATTTTTCTTCAGGAGTTAACTCTGTATCTGGTTCGGGAGTAAGTTTTACCATCAGTTGCTCCACTTTTAGTTTAAACTCTTTAAGTATAGTCAATGACGGTTTTAGGGAAAATTAAGGGTAGGAAAGGGCCTGGATAGCCAAGCCCTCAGTAAATGGTTATTATTTGCTGTAAACCTCTCTCCACCAGCTGCTTTCAGTGTTTGCAACCCAATCGGCTTGGCGAAGTTTAGATACGAATTCTTCGGTTTTTTCTGGAGTTGAATGATCTTTATCTAATTTGATGCACCAGTCCCAATCACCCGAAGTTGACCAGATTTGGTTCACACCAGGCCATTTGGCTACGTTCTCAGTATCTGTCCAAGAACCTTTTGTTTTGAGGAATATAACACTGTTCCATTGTTTCATCTTCACTTCTCCATGTAATTATTCTATTTGGTTGTCCAAATCAGCAGTCCAATCCTTGTCGTGTTGAATGGTGATTAATCCCCCGAGAAATACCATTCGAAAACTAGAACGAGGTCTGCTATCGGGACATGGTTTTAACTATATGTCACATTTTCAAAAATGCAAGAGAATTTAAGATAAAATTTATCCAAATGCATTAATTCCCGTAATATGGCGACCTAAGACTAACTTATGCACATTGTCCGTTCCCTCATAAGTAAACACGGACTCCAAATTGAGCATGTGTCGAATAACATGATATTCCAGGCTAATACCATTACCGCCCAATAAATTCCGACAAGTTCTTGCTATGTTTAATGCTTCTCTGCAAGCGTTCCCTTTAGCTAATGAAATCATGGTTGGTGTTTCACGTCCTTGGTCTTTTAATCGGCCAATTTGTAAGTTAATCCATTGAGCTTTGACAATCTCGGTGTACATTTCGGCTAGATCTTCTTGTATTAACTGAAACGAAGCTAACGGCTTATCGAATTGTTTTCGTTCTAAAAGATAATCGCGTGTAATATCAAAACAAGCCATGGCAGCACCCATAGCGCCCCAACAAATACCGTATCGAGCTTGACTTAAGCAACTTAATGCTGCTTTAAGCCCATCACTACCAGGCAAAAGATTTTCATCGGGTACAAATACATTTTCAAATACCAGCTCACCGGTTTTAGAAGCCCGCAAAGACATTTTTAATTTAATTTCATGCCGCTTAAACCCATCAAACTCTTTTTCAACGATAAAACCGCGGATCCCATCGCTCGTCTTGGCCCAAACAATAGCGAGATCAGCAATGGATGCGTTGGTAATCCACATCTTTGCCCCATTTAATCGCCACCCCCCATCGACTTTTTCAGCCGTGGTCCTCATACTGGCCGGATCAGAACCAGAGTCAGGCTCGGTTAAACCAAAACACCCTATCAAATCACCCTCTGCCATAGGCTTTAAAAAGCGTTTTTTCTGTTCTTCACTGCCATAGCGGAAAATAGGATACATGCAAAGTGAACTTTGTACCGAAACAAAGCTTCGTAAACCACTATCGCCTCGTTCAAGTTCCTGACAGACTAAACCATAAGCAACATACGAAGCTTCCGAACCGCCATATTCTGCTGGCAACGTTAGACCTAATAATCCAAGTTCAGCGGATTTTTTAATGAGCACTTTAGGAAATTCTGCTCGCTCAAATGCCTCGGGCATTAAAGGAATCACGTCCCTCTTAACAAATCGCGCAACGCTATCTCTTATCATTCGCTCATCGTCTTGCAATTGTTCATCAAGAAACAGTAAATCATCCACGAACATTCTCCTTTCCAGTTAATTAACGTAAGTTCGATATCAGAAAAATCCAAATTTTTCTGATATCGAACTGGCTTATTTTTAATGGATCCTGTACAAAAAGCTTCGCTTTTTTACGGGATAACGTTCGTTTAGCGCCACAAAAGTCATAAATGACTTTTCTGTCGAACTCACGTTAATTATCTATTGGCGCTTGAATTTGGATAAGCTTTTGCAGCGTCTTTTTTCCTTGTACCGTCCGTCTGTAATTCTCTCACAGTCGCTATAATCGCTTCGCGGCTAGGTAATAAGTATCGCCACGAATTCCCAAGGGGAATAAACGAATCTTCTCCCGTTAATCGTTTTAGTTTCAACGTTGGAGCCTCTTCAATAAGCATGGTCATTAAACCTTCACTAAGCGAACCGCTACGCCGGCCTTCATCGACAATTAGCACATGCTTTGCATGAACAAGTTCTTTCAAAATGGACGCTTTAGGGAAAGGGTGAAGCCATTGCAAATCAACTATTTTTACTGAAATTTTATAGTTCTCTTTTAAAATTTTTTCAGCTTGACGAGATAAATAATACCCATTTCCATAAGTTAAAATGACCGTTTGCCCTTTGCCATACACGCTTATTTCGCCTAAAGCAATTTCTTCGTCCAAAGCAGGGTAATAGCCAAGCCATTCATTATCGCCTGGCGCATGTAAATCTTTCGTCATATAAAGCGCTATTGGTTCAAGAAACACCACCACTCGACCTTCTAGGTGTGCAAGTCGCATACAAGTTCGTAATAGTTTGGCCGCCGCTACCCCATTAGAAGGGCATGCTACGATCACCCCGGGCAAATCACGTAACACCGCTATTGAATTATCATTATGAAAGTGGCCGCCAAATCCTTTTTGATAAGCAAGAGAAGCAATTCGAAGCACCATCGGGTTTTGATACTGGCCCTTAGAAAAAAACGATAACGTTGCTGCTTCTCCTCGTAATTGGTCTTCAGCATTATGTAAATAAGCTAGAAATTGAATTTCAGGAACGGGTAAAAATCCGTTATGAGCCATGCCAATCGCTGTTCCTAAAATAGTGGTTTCATCAAGAATTGTGTCAAATACTCTTCTTCGCCCAAAACGGGCTTCTAAATCGGCTGTAACCCGATACACCCCTCCTTTTTTTCCGACGTCTTCACCAAAAACCACTAAGTTAGGATACTGCATTAATAAATCAGTAAGGGTGAAATTGATTAATTGCGATAAGTTACGCTTCATTTGGAGCTGCTTGAAGCTCTCCCCAAACACGACTTCTCTTTGATTGTCATTGGGTAAAGAAAATGCTTTCTTTTCGGTTTGATTCGGTATAATGGACGTCATGACTTCTTTTGCTGAGCTTAATTGTGGCGAATGAATCACCTCCATGGCTTTAGCATGAACTAAGGCGTGGTTATTCTGGTAAAGCTCAATTATGCCTTTTATTCCCAGTATACCCTCTCGATAAAGCAATCCGGCTGAATGTAATAATGGATCTTGTGCTTCAATTTGTTCGATTTCTTGAAAGGTGCGATATTGTGACTCAATGTCAGAACCTGCGTGACCAAGTAAGCGAACACAACGCATATGCAAAAAGACAGGTTGCTTACGGGTACGAGCGATTTTTTCCGCTTCTTTCGCTTTCATATAACAATCTGCGAAGTTTAATCCATCGCAACTCAGATAATGTATATTGGGACGGCATTTTATGGCTGAATCAATCCAGTTGGATGGTGTTGGAACCGATATGCCAATGCCATTGTCTTCACAAATAAAAACAATCGGTAAGGGATAGGGTTGACTCGCCAACCATGAGCAGGCATTGATGGCTGCTTGAGCCGTCGCATGATTAATGGAGGCATCTCCAAACGAGCACAAAATAACTGAGTCAGCGGCAAGCTTACTCGAAATGCTTAATTCTTTCGCGCGAGTAATAGATAAAGCAGCGCCCAAAGACTTCGGTAAATGTGAGGCAATTGTTGAGGTTTGCGGGGGAATATAAAGCGGTACGCTACCAAAAACTTTATGGCGACCACCTGAAATGGGATCGGCTGCTGCAGCAACTAATGATAATAATACATCACGAACCCCATCTTCCGTTTCCACTTGTTTGGCACGTTGGATATAAAAAGCACCACTTCGATAATGCAGAAACGCCATATCGTTAAAACGAAATACAAGCCCAAATGCGGCATTCCCCTCATGACCACTGCTTCCAATAGTATAAAACGATAATCCTTTTTCTTTAAGCGTGCGCGCAATTAAGTCCAATTGTCTGGACTTGATTTGAGAATCAAATAAGTCAATTGCGGTTTTTTTATCAAGACCTGCTGAAGAACACGTGGTTGAGCTTTGTGATACTGGGAAATCACCTTGCGAAACCCGTTTTATGAATTGCTCATCGACAACACTCGCCCGATCTAACATCATGTCATCCTTTAATCCAACTTCCCTAAGACACTCTTTCGCTTTCTCTCTAGGCTTAACACTCGCTCCAGTATATACTTCTTAAAGAGCGAGTGCGAGATCTCTTTACTCTATAGCAGCGCTTAATTGGAGAGTTAATTTATGAAATGGATATGGATAAGCCTGTGCTTCATTCAACTGACGGCTTGCGTCTGGTTTCATCCCGGGGTTGTGCGTGACAGAGACGTTTTAGTCACTGAGAAACCGAATCGTTTATTAGAGCCGTTTACTTGTGGTGATGTTTCAATTGATGTAACCACTACCGTTAGGACTTGTAAATAGGGATATCATGTTTAACATTTGGTTAATTTGTTTTTTTGTCTTTGTGAACTCCACAGCGCTGGCTTTGCCTGCCAATTTTGTTTATTTGAGCGACGTTGCACCCGATATAATCCAAGACATGCGATATGCAACATCGAATAACTTCACCGGTCGACCTGTACCAGGATATGCTGCTTCTCGATGTATTCTTACCCGACCCGCTGCTTTAAAATTAAAAGAGGCTCAAGCACGTTTAAAAGCACAAGGTTATGGATTAAAAGTATTTGACTGTTATCGACCTCAACGTGCAGTGAATGCATTTTTACGTTGGAGCAAAAATCCAAATGATACCCACACAAAGCAAGCGTATTATCCTCATGAAGATAAAAACCATTTGTTTCAAAAAGGATATATCGCTGAATATTCAGGGCATAGCCGTGGCAGTACCGTTGATTTAACAATCATTAAATTAGAAAAATCATTGGATACAACCTCTGATCTTGATATGGGAACCTCTTTTGATTATTTTGATCGCAGTGCTCATGTCTTTTATAAACATTTAACTCCATTGCAGAAAAAAAATCGTCTTTTATTACGTCAAGTGATGATCAGCCAAGGATTTAAACCTTATGGAAAAGAATGGTGGCATTTCACGTTGAAAAACGAGCCATATCCACAAAGTTATTTTAACTTCCCAGTACAATAAAATAATCCGTTTTTTAACGCTTCAATATTTTGCGCGCAATGGTGGCGTTGTATTTAATGAGAATAGGGGCAAATCCAAAAGAGATGAGCAGTGCTCCAAGAACGACTTGACCATAAGATAAAGGTAATATTTGGTTATCCAACGCAATGGCTAAGATAGCAAACCCAAACTCCCCCCCTTCAGCAAGAATAATACCTGAGCGCAGTGATGTTTCACGATCATAGCCTGAAGCTTGGCTTAAAAGGATAATTAAAAGGGATTTCCCGACCATGACGGCAAATAACGTAATTGCTATCCAAAACCACGTTTCCCCCCAGGTTGCGACATTCGCAAGCATCCCTACCGAGACAAAAAATAATCCCAACAATAGATCGCGAAATGGCCTTACTTCTTCTTGAATCTGAGTACGAAATTCCGTTTCACCTAGCATAATTCCACTCAAAAAAGCACCTAAAGCATACGTCATGCCTAACTTTTCAGTAATCCATGCTGAACCAAGAGCCACCAATAAGACAGTTAAGGTAAAGAGTTCTGTTGTATTAATCTTTTTAATGCGGTGAAATAAGGGCTGCAAAAGCCAACGACCGATGGCAAGAATCAGAACAATCGCCAATAATCCTCGCAAAAATGACCAAGTTAATGTTTCCCAAAGGGGCGTTTGATCTATTCCACTTAAACTTGAAATAATTACGAGAATAGGAATAAACGCCAAGTCTTGAAATAACAAAACCCCAATTGTATTTATACCATATTTTGTTTGCGTCTCAGCTTGATGACTGAGTTGTTTCACAACCAATGCCGTAGAGGACATCGAAACGACGAACCCAATCACTAAGGATTCAACCAATTTCATTTTAAAACAAAGACCAATAAGTACGGTAATAGCGATTGAGGTGATTACTTGCATGCCGCCTAATACAAAGACCGGATAACGTAATTGGATTAAGCGAGTGAGAGAAAATTCAAGGCCAATCGTGAACATTAACAACACTACACCAAACTCAGCAATCTGTTGAATGGCGTGTGTATCGGTGATTAAGCCTAGTCCATGAGGACCAATTCCAATACCTGCGATTAAATAGCCAAGAATAACAGGAAGCTTAAAGGCTTGAAATACCAGGTTAACGGCAAGGACCATCAAAATAATTAAAAGTGTGATTTCTAATCCAATGTGCTCCATGCTACTCCCTGCATTTCGTTCGATACCTGATGTTATATAGTATAACGAGCTTTAAAACGGAGTTGAATTCAAACTAACCATTTCGGGTCTGACTTCCTTAATTTGGTTTTTCTCATCAACAAAAACAACCGTCGGTTTAAAGGAGTAACATGCTTCATCCGCCAGTTGGATAAACGAAGCAATAATTATAATATCGCCAGGCGTCACAAGATGAGCTGCTGCACCATTGACACAAACGTCCGAAGAATTAGCTGGGCCTTCAATGGCGTAGGTTTCAAATCGTGTTCCAGCCGTAACGTTCCATATATTAACGGCTTCATTGGGTAAAATATTTGCGGCAACAAGCAATTCTGGAGAAAGCGTAATACTGCCTTCATAGTCTAGGCAAGCCTCGGTTATGGTTGCACGATGAATTTTAGATTTTAACATTTTTCTATAAATCATAAGGCCATCTCGGGGTATTGAAGGGATATTCTTAAATAAGATTGAAAAAGACCGGGCAATTTTATGTTTATTAGGTGATTAATTCAACAAGAAGAAGTGCGCTTATGAAACACGGGGTTGTTTGATTTCTGATTTTTCAAACAGTTTATAAAAATCATCTGGTTCTAGGGGCTCAGAAAAATAATCACCAAGTCCATAAGTGCATCCAAGTTTCTGAAGCTCTACTTTAATCGCTTCATTATCCACTCCATCTGCAATAACTTTTAAATCCATTGCTCCGGCCAGTTTTACAATCGCTTGAACAATGCTGTGTTTGCGATCATCCGCCAACATCGCTGCGGTAAATGATTTGTCAATTTTAATTTCAGTGATTGGAAAATTCGTTAAATAAATAAAGGAGGTGTAACCACTACCAAAATCACTGATCGAAATTTTAATACCAAGCTCACTAAGCTGCTTTAACACAGGAATGGTATGCGTTTGATCGCTTAAGCAGGCTTGTTCAGTGAGTTCTAGACGCAAATACTCTGCAGGAACATTTTTTTCAGACAAAAGTTGTTGTAATATATTCGGTAAATCTGGATCAATTGCTTCATACAAATAAACCCTGGTAAATAATTTTTTCCCGGATTTGTGCCAATTCTCAAGCTGGCTAATCACTTTTTTCAACGTAAAAAAAGTTAACCCCTGCACCGCGCCAGATCCATCAACGATAGAAACGATTTCTTCAGGGGTCATCAAGCCATATTTATCATTATTAAATTTAATGACTGATTCTGAACCAATAATGTTTCCGGTTTTTAATGCCACAACAGGCTTATACAACACTTCAAATTCTTCTGAATCAATTGCTGATTTGATGCCTTTTAAAATCACTTTTCTTGTTTTAAAATTTTTGTCTAGCCCCTGCTCATAAAGCGCATAATTTTTTTGCTCTTTTTCCGCATACAGTAAAGCTAAGCTCGCATGTTGAATTAAATCTTCATCCGTTTCACCATGATGTGGATAGATGGCAATTCCAGCCGTTGTTTTAACATCAATTGGATTCCCATCAATAATAAAGCTCGTCGATGTTTCAGCAATAATATTTTGAATAATATGCTCGAGATTATGATCCTTTCTTAACCTGGGAATTAAAATGGCAAATTCCGCACTTTGCAACCGGGCAACCATATTCATGCCCATATAGGCCTGAAGCATATAGGGTTCGAGTAATAAGGATTTAAGTTTTTCTGCAAACTGCACCAATAAACTATTGGCGCTATAACTACCAATACTGTAATTGATGTCTCTAAATTGATTAATCGTCAATAAGATTAGAGCCAGTTCTTCCCCTTTTTTAATTTGCTGAATTCCTTGAGAAAGTCGCTTTTGTAATAAACGATTATTCGGAAGATTCGTTAAATGATCATGATTGCTTTCATATTGTAGTTTCGACGCTAAATCATCACTTTTGTGAACGTATTCACGAGTTTGATCTTCAATGATGGTTTCGGCGGTACTAGCTAACTGATAGCAAAAAGATTGTCCCCAATAAGCAAACATAAAGGGAGTTAAATCTAAGGCCCAAATTGCAGGATTAGTAGCTTGAGCCTCAATGATTCCTGAAAGAGAAATCGTCCCGGTTAACTGATATGAAACTAAGCATGTTGCAAATATAATACTTCCGATCGCTATGGATAACCCCAGGATGGTGTATTTATTGACATGTCCTTTTAGTACCGTAGAGCGAAGTACAAGTTGTTGTTTTATGCCCATTTCTTACCGTTTGTTTGCGCAGTTATCTCTTTAATCGACCAGTTTTAAACATACTTTAGTAATAACTATAGACGAATAAATCAACTTTAGGGCAAGAAATGTTTTTTTTATGAATGAAGGCCAGATTTAACCGGCCCTAAATGAAAACGATTCTTAATTACAATACTTAGATATAGGTTTTTTTATTCCTTAGGCAACCACTTCGACTTGTTCTGCTTGCGGACCCTTTTGGCCTTTGACTACTTTGAATAAAACGGTGTCCCCTTCACGTAAGGTTTTAAACCCATCCGATAAAATAGCGCTGAAGTGAACAAAGTAATCTTGCCCTTCGCTTTCAATAAAACCAAACCCTTTACTTTCATTGAACCATTTTACCTTTCCACGAACCTTATCAGACATGTTTTTGCTACTCCTTACTTAACAGCAAATGCATTTTTAATCTAAATTGTATTAAACTCAAGTACCCAGACTTATATGTTTGGATAATAAAAATTCCGAGCCTTGAAGCCGCGGTATTATCTTTAAATCAACCCAATAGAAGATTCATTCAGAGATTACCGGCCATTCATTTTTATCTATAGGATTTCATTCTGTCAATAGGCTCTCTATAGAGGAAGTAGTGGCCTCTTAAATGAGACCCTTAAACCGAAAAAACGCGCTTATTGATCACCATCCTCATTGGATGCTCGATAGTCACATCCTTCATGAGGGCAAAGGATTTGCCGACCTGAACGTTTGGTTTCTTTTATCGTTAGAATAGGCCACCCACATTGCGGGCAAGGTTTATTGATCGGCTCATTCCATAAAGCATAATCGCATTTAGGGTAATTCCCACATGAATAAAATATTTTTCCTTTGCGAGATTTACGTTGGAGAATAGTCGCTTCATGGCATTTAGGACATTCTACACCCGTATCTGATGGTTTTTCTAAAGGTTCGATATGACGACAATTCGGATAATTACTGCATCCAATAAAACGACCAAACTTGCCCGCTTTAATGTGAAGATCGCCCCCACATTCAGGACATTTTCGGTTTTCAATCACCTCTGGTTCAGTTTTTGTCGAGGCTTGGCTTAAATCTTGGGTATAGTCACATTCAGGATAAGCCGTACAGCCAATAAATCGACCGCGTTTTCCAAGCCTTATCGCAAGAGCGCTACCGCATTTAGGGCATTTCTCGTCGATTACTTCTGTTGTAACATCTTTTCGTTGTACTTGCTCATCAATGGAATGTACTTGGTCAATAAAAGGTTGCCAAAATTCTCGTAATACTGGGATCCAATCTTTTTCCCCTCTTGCAATCGCATCTAATGTGTCTTCTAAATGCGCAGTAAAGGTGTAATCGACATAACGATTAAAATAATTGGTTAAAAAATGACTTACAATACGGCCCACGTCTGTTGGGTAAAAACGTTTTTTCTCGACTACCACATATTCACGTTGCTGCAACGTATGGATAATGGATGCGTAGGTTGAAGGGCGTCCAATCTCAAATTCTTCTAAAGCCTTAACCAACGAGGCTTCAGAATATCGTGGCGGTGGCTCGGTAAAATGTTGATTAGCTAAAATATCCTGTAACGACACTTTGTCGCCAACGTCCAATGGAGGCAAAACGGTAGCTCCAGAGTCTTCTTCCTTAGACTCCTCTTTTACATCATCCCTTCCTTCATCATAAACGCTTAAAAACCCAGGAAAAACAACAGTTGACCCACTGGCGCGAAACATATTGCCCTCGCCACAAGTCATATCTACGCTGACGGTATCGAGTATTGCTTCGGCCATTTGGCACGCTATGGTACGTTTCCAAATTAACTGATACAGCTTAAATTGATCGGATGTTAAAGCCTCTTTTACCATAGTTGGCGTTCGTTTAATGGAAGTAGGTCGTATCGCTTCGTGTGCTTCCTGAGCATTTTTTGATTTGGTTTTGAAGACCCGAGGACTTTTTGGACAGTAAGAACCACCATATTGTTGCGTAATATAAGTTCGTATCTCTTCTATTGCTTCAGAGGCTAGATTAACAGAATCAGTACGCATGTAACTAATTAAACCAACCGTTCCTGTACCAATGTCGATCCCTTCATACAGTTGCTGGGCAACCATCATAGTTTTACGAGCGGTAAAGCCTAATTTTCTAGCTGCTTCTTGCTGCATTGTTGAGGTAATAAACGGAGCGTAAGGGTTTCGTTTACGCTGCTTTTTCTCAATATGTTTAACCAGAAGAAATCCGTTGGCTTCTTTAAGTAGCTCTGTTTTAACCTTTTGCGCGAAGTTTTCTTCAGTAATTGTAAATTGTTGAATTTTTTCATCTTTAAAATGAGTAAGGCGTGCTTCAAAACTCGTTGAATCGTGTAAGCATTTGGCTAAGATGCGCCAATATTCTTTTGCCTCAAAACGTTCAATTTCTTCTTCACGTTCAACGATCAATCGCAATGCAGGACTTTGCACTCTTCCAGCCGATAGGCCTCGTCGCACTTTTTTCCAGAGTAAAGGTGATAAATTAAACCCCACCAAGTAGTCTAACGCACGTCTTGCCTGTTGGGCATTCACTAAATCCATTGAAATATGACGTGGGTGTTCAATCGCTTCTTGAATCGCCGATTTAGTAATTTCATTAAAAAATATTCGGTGTACCACCTTATCTTTTAATAAATTGCGATTGTTCATCAGTTCATAAACATGCCATGAAATGGCTTCACCTTCGCGATCAGGGTCAGTGGCAAGTAAGAGTGCATCGGCTTTCTTTAACGCTTTCGCAATGAGTTCAATATGACGTGTATTTTTTTCAATAGGCGTGTAAGTCATCGAAAAATTATGGTCCGGATCAACTGAACCTTTGCGTGCGGGAAGATCTCGTACATGACCATAAGAGGCGAGCACATCATAATCTTTTCCCAAATATTTTTGGATAGTTTTGGCTTTGGCGGGTGATTCTACGATCACAAGATTTTTAGTCATGCAATATTAAACCTGTCTGTCCTGTGTTCTGGTTGTTAAAAATCAATGAACGGTATACTCATCTTCTTTTTGATAGAGCACAAGATCAAGAAATGCAAGTTGATCTGGATTGAGTATTTCAGCCAGCACATTTCGAACCGTCCATTTCGCTTCCTCCAGGGTCACAATCCGTGAGTCCGAAAATATCAACTGGTTTATGATTAATTCCATCGTATCCGGATGAATCACATCCCAAACCAGCATGCGCATTAAAAACTGATAACTGGCTTTGGTGAACTTCATTTGCTCATGGTAAGTAAACACCCTCAAAGAGGTATGCTTGGGTGATTGAAGGATTTCTGCTCGGATTGTTTCAGCAGAAAGTTCGGACTTCGTTTCGAGGCTACTTGGTTGCAGACTAGTATCAGACGCCGCTTTAGCAGAAGTGCTTTCTTTAAGCTCCGATAAGGTTTTTTCAAATAAGCTCAATAACATTTCAAACAAGCTATCTTTCATATCATACACCTCATGTAGCCGCCAGGGACAGCTTTTACAATCCCCTTGATTTCTAAATCAGCCAATTCGCAGGCCACTTGTTCCACGTTGTATCCGCTGCGAGCACTGATTTGATCAACGGTCGTCACTTCAAACCCAATGCACTTTACTAGGTTTTCATTCTGTATGGCAAGGCCAATTAAAGGTTGCGAGTCAACGGATTGTGTCATCGACAAATTTAATTCCATCAAAATATCCTCCGTTGAAGTTACTAACTTTGCACCTTGCTGTAAAAGATGATGACATCCTCTAGCTTGCGGATTATGTATTGAGCCTGGTATCGCAAACACATCGCGATTTTGCTCTAACGCCATGCGCGCCGTTATCAATGATCCACTTTTTATTGCTGCCTCAACAACCAAGGTGGCCAATGACAAACCACTTATTATACGATTTCTACGGGGGAAATGTCCAGGGATAGGCGAAGTTCCTAAGGGAAATTCCGTTAAAAGTAGTCCATTTTTAATGATGCGTTCGGCTAAAGCTTGATGACGATTTGGATAAATCCTATCCATGCCCGTTGCCATCGCAGCGATGGTACAACCGTTAGCTTTTAAAGCCCCTTGATGAGCCTCAGCGTCTATACCTAGGGCTAAACCACTGACAACGGCGATATGCTGTCTTGCCAATTCATAAGCAAAACGATGTGCAGTTTCTGCGCCAATTATCGTAGGCTTACGACTTCCTACCATGGCCACCTTAGCTTGATTGAAAGCGGTCAAATCTCCGCGAGCATACAGTACGGGAGGTGGATCATAAATCTCAAGCAATAACGATGGGT
This sequence comes from Legionella impletisoli, assembly GCF_900639875.1. Classification (GTDB taxonomy): domain Bacteria; phylum Pseudomonadota; class Gammaproteobacteria; order Legionellales; family Legionellaceae; genus Legionella_A; species Legionella_A impletisoli. The sequence goes on along the minus strand of NZ_CAAAIA010000004.1, from coordinate 104,671 downwards.
AATGTTCATCTTCCCAGGTTATTAAATGATTTAATGGTTCTTCTTCCCAACGTAGATCGATTTCAACTTGATTTAAGTCAAAGGAGGAAATGGCTGCGGCAAGACTAGTGCTAAGTCCTGCATCCACTAACTGATTCGTCGTGCATTGAAACAATTCTTCTAAGTTAGGCCACCGAGTTAATAACTTTGAGACCGTGCGCGGTCCAATTTGTGCAATCCGATTTAAAGCTAAAAAATACGGTTTATTCATGGGTTTGTCACAACATCCATTGGCCGGACCGCTCTGGTAGAGCGAACCACTAAAGCAAAACTAGTGCATGAAAACGTCCGAAATACCATTACCTCTCCAAGACGTTCGGGAGGTAACTCAACACAGTTTGGCGGGCATTTGGGGTTTGGGACCACACGACCCGGACTATACACACCTAAAACATCCCCTGCTTGTAACCCTGAATTTTTGCCACGATTTAACACCACAACTAATCCCACAGCACCTTGGGTATAATCACCTGGAAGATCAATAATTTGTCCTTTCACTGGAACATTTGGTGCTTTAGGCTCAAACGAAATGTCAAATCCTGGGTAATTGTTGGGCATGACCCGGTCCATTTTTTCGACCCCTTGCATAATGTCCGTTAACATCACCACGGCAGGGTCCCCTCCTTGAACCAATTCCCCATAACCAACCAAAATCGCTTTATACCCAAGAAACTCATTGGTTTCTGGGTCTTGATAGCTACCACAAGGACGATAAATTCCATAAGTGAACGTTGCACCGGGAGGTGGAGGTGAAGGGCAAAGGTCTTTCACATACACCTCATCTCCTTGTCCACCTAATAGATGTTCTTTGGTAAATGCCACGATATACGGTGCGTTGGATAAACTATCTTTATCTAACACCAAAGAACCATCTAAAAAAGAGCGAATCTCGCTCAAAGGGATGGGAGGAATCGCTTCTTCAAGTGGCATTGGACGCATGTAGGGAGAGAGTTTGATTGTGCCATTAGACAAGACTTTAAGGTAAGGATTTTGTTGATAATAACTCAGTTCCAAAACAGCGCCAGGATAGAGGCGATTCGGATTTTTAATGGTTGGGTTGGCATGCCATAATGTTTTCCACTCCCAGGGATGGGCAAGATATCGGCTGGCAATATCCCATAAGGTATCTCCTGGTTGAACAACATAGCGAGAAGGCGCTTCAGCCAGAACGGTAACAGCATGCAAGGTCATGGACGTTAAAAAGCACACCAAAAACATCAAGTATCGCATGAACCAGTCCTTGTTAGATGAATTGACGACCTACCCTAGTATTATGGATAATACCACGCTTAACTATATTTGAAACAGATTTGATATGGCCATTCGTAAGATAATCTACCTTCCTGATCCTCGATTAAGGGAGGTATCCGCTGATGTTGAAACATTTGATGAGGAATTGCAAACCTTAATCGATGATATGTTTGAGACCATGTATGATGCCAATGGGGTTGGGCTTGCAGCGCCTCAGATTGGCATTAATCTTAGGTTATCGGTTATTGATGTCATTGGAGACAAATCACAGCAACTTGTCATTATTAACCCAGAAATTATCAGCACCGAAGGTGAACTTGAGTATCAAGAAGGTTGTTTATCCGTTCCTGGAACGTATGACACGGTAGTCCGGGCCGAAAAAGTCACCGTTAAAGCATTGGACCGTTTTGGCAAACCGTTTGAACTTGAAGCACAAGGTCTTTTGGCAGAGTGCCTGCAGCATGAAATTGATCATTTAAATGGTAAGCTTTATATCGATTTATTATCCCCCTTAAAACGTGCGCTTGCTAGAAAAAAACTTGAGAAATTCAAACGACAGAAGTCCCGTTCATGAAGCCATTAAAGATAGTATTTGCCGGTACGCCCGAATTTGCGTTACCCAGTCTGAGTGCTCTTTGGAACTCTCATCATCATTTAATTGCCGTTTATACCCAACCTGACCGTCCGGCTGGTCGTGGCCGAAAACTTCAAGCTTCTCCTGTCAAAGAATGGGCTATAAACCAGAACATTCCTGTTTATCAACCCCTTAATTTCAAACGCCAAGAAGAAATTGAAACACTGGCTGCTCTTGCCCCGGATGTCATGGTTGTTATTGCGTATGGTTTATTACTGCCTTGCTCTGTGCTCGCTATTCCTCGTTTAGGATGCATCAATGTCCATGCGTCGTTATTGCCTAAATGGCGCGGAGCTTCTCCAATTCAGCACGCCATTTTGCATGGTGATCTTGAAAGTGGTGTGACCATTATGCAAATGGATAAAGGCATGGATACTGGCGACATGCTCACCACCACCCCATGCACGATTTCAGAAATCGAAACTGCGGCAACCTTACATGATAAGCTTGCAAAGCTTGCCATTGAGCCCTTATTAAATACATTGGACCAACTCGCTGAAGGGACAATGAACGCAACAATACAAGATCATAACTCTGCCACTTATGCACCTAAAATTAAAAAAGAAGATGCACGCATTTATTGGGACGAATCGGCAGCCATTATTGATCGTAAAATCCGTGCGTTCAATCCATGGCCCGTGGCGTATACGCATATAGAAGATACCATACTACGCATTCATCAAGCACAGATTATTCCAGAAAAAAGTCAGCAACCTCCAGGGACGATTCTAAAACTGAATAAAGAAGGCATGACTGTAGCAACCAGCGACAATGTGCTGTTGGTAAAGCGTATCCAATTTCCAGGAGGAAAAGCAATGAATGTGTCGGATTGGCTTAATGCTGGTCGCCGTGATTTACAAGCAGGCCTGATTTTAAAATGAAAAAAAACGAACGACTACAAGCGTTACGTATTTTATCGAAGTTGCTGCAAGATAAAGTTTCTCTCTCAACCTCGCTACAACATCCTAATCTGACCCCTTTAACAAAAGAACTTTGCTTTGGGGTGTGCCGTCATTATCTGCGACTAGAATGCCTTGCTGACGGATTAATGGCTAAACGCCCGAAATCCTTAGAGGTATGGATAGCGCTTTTAATGGGTATTTACCAGCTTCATTTTTTAAGGATCCCAGATTATGCGGTGGTTAAAGAGACGGTCGCCTTGATGGATTTAATTAAAAAATCCTGGGCAAAAGGATTGTTAAATGCAGTTTTGCGCCGTTTTGGTCAGCAGCAAACTAAGCTTATTACAGAGTATGATTCTAATCCAGTCTTTAAATACAACCATCCTCAATGGTTTATCGAAACAATGCAGCGTCATTGGCCAAAAGATTGGGAAACAATACTTGCTGCAAACGATACCCATCCACCAATGACCCTCAGAGTGAATCAAAAGCAAGTAAGCCGTGAGCATTATCTGGCTCGTTTAAACGATTTAAAGCTTAAAGCAACCCCCTTAGACTATTCTTCTTATGGCATAGAACTGAAAAATCCCATCCAGGTTCACGACTTGCCAGGATTTAGCGAAGGAGATGTATCCGTACAAGACCAAGCTGCTCAATTAGCAGCACAAGAGCTCGACTTAAAACCTGGGTTGCGTGTCCTGGATGCCTGTTCTGCCCCAGGAGGTAAAACGTGTCATATTCTTGAAACAGAACCTCGTCTTGCCGCTTGTATCGCATTAGATATTGAACCTAAGCGGCTCAAACGAGTCGAGGAAAATCTTGAGCGCTTAAAGCTTAAAGCCACGATCAAAACAGGGGATGTTCTAAAACCTGACACTTGGTGGGATGGTAAGCTTTTCGATCGCATTTTATTTGATGCACCCTGTTCTGCAACAGGAGTAATTCGTCGTCATCCAGATATTAAATTATTACGTACTCCCGAAGAAGTGTCTTTTATTGTCACCCTTCAGAAAGACATGTTAACGACCTTATGGCCGTTGTTAGCTCCAGGAGGGCTTCTTCTCTATGCCACGTGCTCTGTTATGCCAGAAGAAAATGAACAACAGATGAAGGCATTTGCCGAGTCACATAGAAATTGCCACATTAATCAAGAATCCAAACCTTGGGGACGATCCGTTGGTTATGGATGGCAGATTTTACCTGGAGATAACAACATGGACGGCTTTTTTTATTGTGCGCTTTATAAAGCTAGAACCTAGGGAATTTTCTGAATATCAGGTTAAATTTAACCGAAATTCTTGTGATGCGCTGAGCAATTTAGGTTAAAATACGGTGTGTTTCAATCGATTCGGAATGACTAAATATGACAATTAATTGGCCGCTCATCTTCTTTTTAATTGCTCTTTGCATTCCTGGAATTGTTATAGCCATCCCGCGATTAATTCACTTTTTGCTTAAGGATAACTCAGCTGAGTTAAAAAAGCGGATCAGCCGCTTTGCTGTAGGTCAAACCCTACTTATGGTCTTTATCATGAGTTTAGCAGGCAGCTTATTATCAAAATCATCCCCTTTAGACGCCCCTATTTTATCTCCACTTTTAAAAGGAGATACAATCGTCTTTAATATTCAAGATAGTTTACTACCGGTATTTGGCATCACGATAGTGGGATTAATCATTTTTTTAGGCTTATATTATGGTGTATTTACCCGTTTTATCGCTAAGCCTGAACAACACATCATGCGATCCTTACGTCGTGTTTTAGGCTTAGATGGGTGTATGCTTTACAGCGGTGTTTCGGATGAAATCATTGCTCGTTGGGGCTTAATGAATGTCACAGCATTTTTTGGCTTTTTATTCACTGGCCATTACAGCGATGCGATCATTTGGACAGCGATTATTGTCAGTGGAGTTTTATTTGCACTTGGACAGTTGCCTACTTATCTTGCTGCAGGTTGTAAGGCCAGCCGAACGTTTCTCTATGCCTTAGTGCTGTTAAATGTGTGGCAATCCATTGTTTTTGGTTTTATCTTTTGGCATTACGGATTATTAATGGCCATAATGGCGCATATGATCTTTCATGTGGGTTGGTGGCAATATGATAAGCCCAACGCTCAGGTTAAAGCATGACGGTCCAATTTAAGCTTTTACCCATCGAGCAACTTCATCGCGGAAAATACCAGCCACGCGAATCGTTCGATCCAGAAGCGCTTAAAGAACTTGCAGACTCGATAAAAACGCAAGGACTTATTGAGCCAGTCATTGTACGACAAGAAACGCCTAATACGTATGAAATCATCGCAGGCGAGAGACGCTGGCGAGCAGCACAGCTTGTCGGCTTGGCTGAGATCCCTTGTCTTATAGGAGATTATACAGACGAACAAGCAGCCGCAACGACCCTTATTGAGAACATTCAACGCCAAGATTTAAATGGTTTAGAAGAAGCCTCAGGTTACCAACGTTTAATCAATGAATTTCATTTCTTGCAAGATGAAGTAGCCATTCTGGTTGGAAAGTCGAGAAGCCATATTGCCAACTGTTTACGACTTTTAAGCTTATGCAAAGAAGTCCAGGTGCTTATCCGACAAAACACACTCTCTCAGGGGCATGCTCGTATGTTGGTCGGTTTGCCTCCAGAAGTACAAATAGAATTGGCAGAAAAAATTATCCAACAAGGATGGTCTGTCCGACAAATTGAAAAAGAAGTGCGTACTATAAAAACCAACCCCAATCCAACACTCGCCGCTCCTTCCTCCAATGATATTCAACATCTAACCAATCACCTTTCTGAACAATTTGGCGCTCCAGTTGAACTTTCAGCTTCACCAGAGCAAGGTGGATGGCTCAAAATAAAATTTTATGATAATGACACCCTCGAAGGACTTCTGGAAAAATTAGGGATGAGCTATGATTAGCATTCAAAACTTAGTCTAAGGTCCCAAATGAAACGGATTTTGTCTAGTGTACTTTTTATTGTTCTCACTTCCATCGCCTCAGCCGCAAGCTTACAAAAAGCCGCCGACAGACTCATTGATCAAGTTGATCCAGCAATTAATATTGGCGTTTCTGTCGTTGATTTAAATACGGGTGATACTATTTATCAACGAAATCCCATGCGCTCTTTTATTCCAGCAAGCAATATGAAATTATTTTCAGATGCCGCCGCTTTAATGGCTTTAGGACCAGATTATCGTTATAAAAGCCAATTAAGCACGAATGCCTTGATGATTGAAAACGGTGTGCTGAAAGGTTCTCTATATCTTCACCTTCCTGGTGATCCATCCTTTAATCAAGATGATTTATCGTCGTTGTTAGCGAGCTTAAAGTCTTTAGGTATTAAACAAATACAAGGCAATATTATTTTATTAAGCCAAAACCGGTACATCACACCTCAAGCACCCGGATGGATGGTAGAAGATTTAAAACATAGCTATGGCGCACCAATTGCCCCATTGATCCTCGATGAAAATCGCTTAACTGTTACCGTCAATCCTGCACACAAACCTGGTTTGCCTGCACTGGTTGAAACCAATAATCCTAGCGGAAATTGGCTTATTAATAATCAAGTTAAAACCAAACCCAATGCGCGTTCATGTGGCGTCGATTTCAGTATGGACCGAGAAAATCGCTTAACTGTTCGAGGGTGTGTGGGTGTTGGTCAATGGGCTGTACAACAACGCATCCCTATTCGTAATCCATTGCGATATGCCCAAACGCTAATTCGTCAAAAACTACTGGATATTCATATTAAGCTCGATGGAGAGGTTATATTAGGAAATAGCCCAGGAAATTTACTTCTTTTAAGCAGCCATCGCTCAAAACCAATTGCCCAATTAATGGCAGATACGTTAAAACCCTCAGATAACTTATATGCAGATAGCCTATTTTTACATGCGGCTGCTAAATTAAATGGAACCCCACTGAATTGGAAACTGGCACAAGAAACGGTTAAAACCTTTTTGCAAAAGCAAACAGGAATTAATCTTGAAAACGCCGTATTAACGGATGGATCGGGTTTATCCCGCTACGACCAATTAACACCACAACAAACCGTGGGATTATTACGTTATTTGCATGATCGCTTTCCCTTAACCTATGAATACATTGCCGCTCTACCTATTGCGGGACACGATGGAACACTACAACGAAGATTCCGAAAACCAGGACAACAAGGTTTCATTCGCGCCAAAACAGGCTACATGACCGGTGTCGTTAGCTTATCTGGCTATCTTTACACTGCCAATGCGCATACCCTTGCGTTTGCCATTTTTATTAACGGAATGCCTGGTACGAGTCCTCGAATTTCTGGACGATATCGTTATTTAGTGGATGCACTGTGCGATCATTTTCTTAAGCAAAAACCAAAACATCATTTTATCCAGCTAGCAAAAAATCCCCATTTAAGAGTAGCTTATCAAAATAACCCACTACAATCTGAGGTAAAACGCAGTAAAGAGGCTCGTTGGCGAGGTCTAGAGTCGACTTTAAAACATGAATTAACAGGCGTTGCAATTATTTTTAGAGGCGATGAGTTAATCCTTAATGATTACAATAAAGATATCCACACCGTCTGGTCGTCCTTACAAACCGTTCGCAAAAAATATCCCTTTGGCGTTCTATTGGAAAGCGCACAAATTCCTAATTCACAAGGCAATCTGCCCTTAATGTTATGGATAAAAAAATCACAAGCCAGCGATAATCCCTATCGAGTCTGGAAAGTTCGTGAAACGGTAAGCTGAATGAGGATGTTTAATTCAACAAAGTCCACAAAACTATGGACAACGCCCGTAAGGTTCCCTTAATCTTTTTACGTTAAACTACTTAAAGTCAGTTCGATATCAAAATTCAAATTTTTTCTGGTATCAAGCTGGCTTATGTTGAAAGGAGCCCGTACAAAAAGCTTCGCTTAGCCATAAAAGTCATAAATGATTTCTCTCGAACTCACGTGACTTATAATTTCTGATAGGTTGGGGATAATAATGAGACAGCCGCGAATTTTTGGATACCTATTTAATTGTGGGTTGCATTTAATCACACCAGAACTAAAAAATGAAATTAGTCAGTATGCCAAAAATAAAAATTACAATAACCAGCATAATGATGCCTACCACTTACTTAAAGATTGCTTTGCAGATTTCTATGGCTTTAATAAAAAAGAGTTTTCCTGGGAAGTCTTAGACGAGATATTGGCAGAATATAATCCGTTTGAAACTCAATTGATTTTAGGACCTGTATTACGCCGTTTTATGGAGTCTAAAATACCCCCAGAAAATGTTTTAAAAACCTTTTATCCAAATCCTTCCGATCGCATGGGATTTACAACCATTAATGAAGATGGACGTTATCGAAACCTTGGCCCTGATGAACTTGGTTGTTTTGTTACCAAACACCTGGGATTTACAATAATCTATCAAAAAGAAGCCCAATCCCCACAAAACATCAATGCAGATAACCCAATAACTCAAATATACATACATCATCATGGAAGTCTTGATAAAGGTCATTGGGAGCGAACAAGTGATGTCACGCAAATAGACGGTAGTGTTTTATCGAAGCCATTTCAAGACATTGCATTGAAGTTTGGAGAAGGTCAACGTCAAACCACTCTAGACGCATTAGAAGATTTAAAACATAAAATTAATCCTAACATCCACCTGCAGCATAGGATTACCTTTAACGCTCAGGCACGACCTGATCCAGCTCCAAATTACAGTTTTTTACTGAAAGCCGGTGCTTTTTTAGCATCCGCTTTGTGTGTGGCGGCGTTTGCTGTTGCTGCCTTGGCGTGGGTTGGTCTTGTGGTAATTGGAAGCATTGCTGCTCCACCTGCGGCTGCGGCCTTTGCTTTAGCAGGACTTGGAGCGGGTGTATGCGCTTACGGCTTATTTAAAACGAGTCAACGTGACAATTCAACGATTGAACCTCAGCCTGCATACCATAAGCTAGTATAGAATTAAAGATGATTGACATGCCGTTTCAGTATATCCAATTCATCCTGCAATTCAGTAATTTGATCTAACAACTCCAAAGCAAGAGCTACCCCAGGAGTATTGATGCCTAGATCATATTTTATTCTTAAAGCCGATTGAATCCGAGCCAATGCATAATAATCAAAGGTTGATCGTTTTATATTGTTTGAAGGGATTTCAACAATTCCGTGTTCGACCAGTTCAAGTAGTTCTTCTTCAGCAATCTCATACTGCTCGCATACCTCGACAAAGGTTATAGACGAATTTTCATCCATTAGTATGCCCGCAATGATTTTCTTTTCTGCCATTGCTAAACCCTCATTTTTTCGCGTGGATTAAACGGCATTTCTTCAGCCATTTTTTGGTACAATTCACGAGCTAACTCCGTTTTAGGTTCTGGGATCATGATTTTTAAAATCACATACTGATCACCTGGAGGAGTTCCTGGCATGCCTCGTTGTTTTAACCGAAGCTTTTGCCCAGCCTGTGAATCAGAAGGTATTTTTAAGTCCACTTTACCTCCGAGGGTTGGTACAGGTATTGTGGCACCTAACGCGGCCTCCCAGGGTGTGATGGGTAAGGTAAGATACACATCTTTTTCTTTTACATCGAAATAGGGATGCTTTTCGAGATGCACTTTCAAATATAAATCGCCTTTTTCTCCCCCTCCAAACCCTGGGCCTCCTTTTCCAGAAAGGCGAATTTGTTGGCCTGATTTAACACCTGAGGGAATTTTAACACGAAGAGTTTGAGACTTTTGGCCAGGAACAGCTGCGGGAATTTTGAGCTCTTTAACGGTCCCTTTATAGGCTTCTTCAAGAGAGATATGAATCTCGCTATGATAATCAGCTCCCTTATAGGCTGGTTGCTGGCGCTCTCTTCGTTGATGCCCACCAAAAATAGACTCAAAAAAATCCTCATCAAATGAAAACCCTTGCTGAGGCCCGGCTCCCTGCCAAGTATATTGCTGTGAAGTCTGACCGGCTCTAGGCCCCTGCTCCCAATCCATTCCATATTGATCATACAATTTACGTTTTTCTGGGTCTTTTAAAACCTCATACGCTTCACCGAGTTCTTTAAATTTTTCTTCCGCCTGTGGTTCTTTGCTAATATCAGGATGATATTTTCGAGCAAGCCTGCGATACGCCATTTTAATCTCTTTTTCAGACGCATCGGACTTAAGTCCCATAATGTGATAGTAATCTTTCTTAGCCATAAGAAAATGATGACCTATAAATTCTTTTGATAATCAGATTAGCAGATACTATCTTTTTTTGCGATCCATTCATTACCTTTTGAAACCTTGTCTATAATTTTATTAACTATTTGTAAATACCTGAAGGCGTTTAAATGGCTAGCCCTTTAATTTTTGATCAAAGAACATTAAAGCGAATTCCACCATTATTTGTGTTCATCCTGATCTTAATGCTCGGCTTGCCGGTGGTCTTACTCAATTACTTTGAAACGGATTTTAGTGCGTTCACACGTGATCTTAGCGTTACAACAGGACTAGGTACGCTTGAAATTGAAGCGCAAATTAGAGGTTATTTTAGACAAACCCTTTTAGAATGGTCGGCATTTTCTCTAGCAGCCATCACGGTCTTACTTGCCTTTACCCAATATCGTTTAACTAATGATAAAGTGGCACTGGTCATCGGATTAGTCGTGTTGTTTTCTGGATCGGTACAAGCATTACATACCCTCATCATTGATGGGTTGCAGCCTAACTTTTTAGATCAAAAAAATCTAGATGCGTTTATCTGGACCTTTTCAAATACAACGAGTGGGCTAATTTTTATTGCTGGACTCTTATTGATTTTAGAATTTAAAGAGAAAACGGTTCGAGTTTCAACGCTATTTTTGTTAAATTTTTTGTTGTTGCTTATCGCTTTTTCTTTAATTTATTACGCAGCCTCCCGCGCTGAACTTCCAACCATGTGGTTTGAGTTTTCTATTTTATCGAGACCTTATGAGCTCATCTATTTAGGATTGTTTTTAGGGTTAATTATATTCATTTATCCAAAAGTGTATGAAGAACACCCCAACATTTTAACGAACTGCATATTCTACATGGCCATCACCCAAATTGTAATTGCCTTATACATTATGGTCCTTTCATCATCTCCTTATGACAGTGCTTACAATATTGCTTACTTTTTGAAGATTGTGTTTTATTTTATCCCCTTTTCTTGCTTAATTATTAATTATGTTTATTCCTATAACGCCGTTTTAGAGGCTCAAGGTCGATTAAAGTTAAGTCAAGAAAAGTTAAAATATATGGCCTCGCATGATGCGTTAACTAACCTCTATAATCGTCGTGAATTTGAATCTCTACTTGAAATTTCTATCGCGAACCACAATCGTGAAGGAACTTCCTTTGCCCTATTTGTAATTGATATTGATAATTTTAAAACCATTAATGATACGCTTGGACATGTTATTGGTGATGAGTACATCAAGAAATTCTCGGAACATTTAGAAACGTTAACGAGAAAGGGGGATGTTATATCTCGGATTGGAGGCGACGAATACACCTTAATTACCGGTAGGATTGAATCTTCTACTGGTGTTAGAAAAATAGCGGAGCGAATGGTTGAGCAGCTCAATGCCCCTTTGGTGGTTGGTGATAAGTTACTCACCTGCACGGTAAGTATTGGCATCGCAATTTATCCTTCGGACGGAGAAACAACCGAAGAATTACTCAAACATGCAGACATTGCGATGTATAGTTCGAAGAAGTCCGGAAAAAACACCTATCGATTTTACGAGGAAAAATTAAGTTATTTACAAAATCGCCAAGCAGAAATTGAATCTTATCTTCGTACGGCTTTAAAAAATAATGAATTCAATTTGTATTTTCAGCCAATGTATAATTTAATCACAAAAGAAATTATTGGCACTGAAGTATTATTACGTTGGCATAACGAAGTCCTAGGAGAAATACCACCTAATGAATTTATTCCAGTGGCAGAGCAAACCGGTTGGTTGATCCCAATTGGCGAATGGGTTTTGAACAAAGCCTCTAAACAAGCCCAGGAATGGCTAAGCCGGTACAAAAAACCTTTGGTATTTTCTGTGAATGTTTCGCCCATTCAATTCGAAAATCATAATTTTTTCGATAAGCTTCGAGAGATACTTAAAGAAAATGCTCTTCCGCCTGAATATTTTGAAATTGAAATCACCGAACGCTTATTAATGAATCCGAATCCAGAGGTGATGAGTTGTTTAGATAAAATCAGTGGCATTGGCGTTAATATTGCCATTGATGATTTTGGAATGGGATACACTTCTTTAACAAAACTTAAATCTTTACCGATTAAAACCATGAAAATCGATAAATTTTTTATCTCTGAAATTCATGATGCTGAACATAAAGTGATTGTCATTGATACCATTATCAAACTGTCACAAGAGCTTGGAATGAGCGTTATGGCCGAAGGAATTGAGACTCAAGAGCAAATTGACTATTTAATCGCTCACAACTGCCTCCTTGGCCAAGGATTTTTCTTAAACAAGCCATTATCTTCAGAACACTTTGAGCAATTAGTATATCAAAAAGATACGTTGTAATAGCGTAGTCTCTTTTTTTACCTCCTTCACTAAAACCAGTGATTTTCCTTAATTATCAGTGATCACAAATTGACTATGTGGCCATAATTATGTTAAAATTGATTAATTTGTAATCTTTGGTGATGCCATTCAATAGATTGGGCAGATTAACCATTGGGGCGAGTATGAAAAAGTCAAATAGTTTAAATCACATTTACGCTCTTTTAGCTGCTGAGCCTACTACGAAACCCAATCATTATCTATTTTTACTAGGAACCGATACTAAATTTACACCAAGACCTTCACCGGCCGGAGTCAAGGAATACGTACGAGGAGAAACACTCTCCTACATGGCTCAAGTCGCAGTAACTGCTTTGGAAGAAGTCGCTGAACAAGGTGAAAAAGATTCTGTTTTATCCTATTCTTCAGACTCGGTCGATGTGCTTAATGGGCCAACCACGTTTGGTGCGGAAGTGGGGCAACGAGTCGCCCAAGCAGTTTTTTTAGCCTTAAGAGCTGTAGCAAGCGGAAAAACAACCTTAGATATTTCGGCTCATAGTCGTGGTGCCGTCGAAGCGATATTGGTAATCCATGAGCTAAAGCGCATTGAAAACGCATTAAAAGAACACCCTGAAAAATCGTTGTATAATATTTTATTAGAAACGCCCTGTAAGCTTACTAAAACGGCTTTTCGTACCTTCTTTCAAGACACTCGTGATGCTTCAGGAGCAAATGTTGAACTACGACAAAAGCTACAAACGCGTTTATCGCAAGTAAAAATCAATGCTTTTTTAATTGATCCCGTACCTGGTGATACTCGTTATGGTGTGCCGGGTTTCGGTTGGCATGACCCCAGATTTTACTTAGAGCTTCCTTGTGACAAAATTCAGCTCATTTTAAGTCGTGATGAACGAACCAATTGCTTTTTTCCGATTATACCAACAGGCATCCACCCGATTGTCCTTCCAGGTCATCATGGGACTGCCTCTGGCAATCTTTACAGTCAACAATACCAAGAAGTACCCACAACGATAGCAAGTCGCGATACGTATCACGTGCAAGAGCTTGTCATATGTAAGTTGTTGCAATTTTTTCATCATACTTCTGCAACGGAAGGGTTTAGCTTGCCTCATTTGCCTTTAGATCTTCATCACAGCGAATTAGATCGTGTAGTTTGCGAGTTTCTATGCCTTTCTGAGGATGAGCGAGCATTTTACATACTCAATCTTTATCAAAAAATCCAGGAAAACAATGGCGCTTATGCCTGGTTTCAGACCTCTTCTTATCCATGGCTTGGATTAGCCTCTATGAATGGTCAGCGCTACGTGCATCTTAGAAGTTCTGATTATAGCAGTATGGCTGCCATTACACCTGCCATGAACGGAGATATTGTAAATACTGAACATGCTACCTTGGTGGTTAAAGACGTCATCCATATTCCAAATATTCAAGAAGCAGAACCACATACCATTGTGTTGGCGATTAATGACGCGTTAACGAAGGTCATAGCAGAGATGATTAATCCTACCGAATCCCCATCTCCTCTCAAAAGTTTGCTTACTGATCCAAAAAACTCGGAGTTATTTTTCGAAGCGTTATCCAATTTGGTTGACTCTGTAGGTCAAAAATATCTTAGCAACCACTTAACGCCTGAAAGCAGAATGCAGTTACTTGAGGTCTTAAAGGCGCCCTTCAAGACACTTGAAACGGGTATTGAAGAGCTTGGTATCAATGAAGAGAACCTAGCCATTTTAAAGCGCTGCCAAGGGATCCTACAAACAGGTGTTAAGAATACAATTGAAGCACATTACAGGAACATTCTTGCACAAGCCGAAAAGATCGATGCTCAAATTACTTTATATATTAAATACCCTGATTCTTCCCTTGTTTTAGCTGAGTTTCAACAAGCCATTGAATGTGATCCGGCATTTACTGAGTTTAGCAATGCCCTCGTTTCATCGGATGAGAAATCGCTTGAAACCTTTCAAACTTTATTAAAGGAAGAAATTGCGCGCATTGATGCATCTGACCGTACTAGCGAAGAGAAAGAAGATCTCACGAAACGACTGGTAGATTCTTCGAGCTTGTTAAACCAATATCAAGACGCCAAAGGTCTTTCTATTGAGCAATATCTTCAGACGATAGAAGAATTACATGATAAAGCGTTCGCTTTAAAAATGAATCTCAGCGATCTTAATAAATTAACGGGCGCTCAAGCATTAGCACTTAACCCCCACCACCTGGATTTGTACAGCACTCGATTACTCATGCTCGCTGGAAAATTTTTAAAAGAAATTAACTATGATCTACGCAGGACTCCTGAAGGTGTAAGTGAGGCTTTCTATCGCCGCATTAAAGCGCTTGCGATTGCATTAGGCGCCCCTTCCCCTGAAGTCATGGATCTAACCACTCGAATTCAAGAACTTGAAGAAGAAAAAACCGCCTTAGAAACTCAGCATGCTTCATTAACCAGCTTAAATGAGCATGAACTATCTGAAAAACGCGTTATTGAAACTGAGCGAACTGACTTGCAACGCCAACTTGCTCACGAGAAAACACGCACAAAAACTCTTTGTGGCCGTTATGAAATACAATGTGGGAATTTAATTCACAATAAATTATTACCCCTGAGTGAACAGTACCTTCTTCATCTATGGCATAAAGCAAAAGCAATTAATTCTTCGTTAAGCGAAACCCCAGATTTTAATCAGCCTTTATTGGAGATTAGTCAAGATTTCTCCCAAGAAACTCAAGAGAACTATACTAAAATCAAAAATAAATTTGATGCGGTTTATCGTATGAAATGCGATTTAGAAATAGATGAGGTCAATCCAAGCGACCGACTTCAGGGCTTTATGGCCGCATTATCAACCCATGAAACATCCTTAAAAACTCATCGCGACGCATCCTGGAAGCAATATGCCAAGGCATGTCTTGCTGCGATAGCAATAATATTTACAGGAATTATTCCAGGCCTAATTGGGTTCGCTACATACTCATTGGCGACGGGAAGAAGTCCCTTATTTTTTACGCAAAGCAAAGGCCAACGCTTTGTAGACGATTGCCGTCAGCAACTAATACCCGCTTGCAATTGAGATGTTATATTTTCTCTGTACTATCTGAGTCGAGCAGCCTGGATCTAAGCCTAGCTTCTAAGCTTCGGCTCGATATAGCTCTTTCATACGTTTTAAATGCCCTCTAATAAACTCTAATACCAGCAGAGTGTCTTTTGCTTCCTCTTCTTTTCTAGAAGTTATATTGAATTGATACCAGAGTAACCAACTGTGAAAACACTGCCCCCAAAGAATATCATCCTCTTTGGGCAAAAAACCTGTTTGTGTTTTGTAACCTTTAAGGACGGCTAAAAAATTATTTTGATTGAAACGACGCATAGGAATGCCTGCGGCATTTGTCGCTAACCCTATCAATTCAACAAGCGGATGAATTAATCCGACGCTTTCCCAATCAATCAGGTAAGGTGTAATTTCACGATTCCATAAGATGTTACCCGTGTGTAAGTCTCGATGACTGACTACCCATTCATCAGAACGATGAAAACGATTCGTACTACAATACTCAACACTCAATTTCCAGGCCGTAGGGATTTGAAAATCATCATAATTAAGAGAGGGAAAAGGTTTTGCTTCTTGTTTTGGTAAATTACATCCATGCAATAGTGCTAACGTTTGGCCAAGCTGTTCTGATTGGCTTAGAGACCAGACAGTATGGATACTTCCTTCAACAAAGGGAATGAGAATCAACCATTTTTCCATATCAGGAATCAGATGCTGCGTCTTTTTCCATGTTAAAGCGGGTGTAGTATTTTTTAAAGCATTGCCTACCATTGAAGCTATTGATTCGTTGAACGAAATTTCATGCTCAGTTCGTTTTCCTAGCCACGTCAACGGTTGTAGATGCTTTAAAATATATTTTTTCTCTCCTGCATAGACTAAATATAAAAGATTACTGGTCTTTTTACTTAAAGGCGTAATAGTATCGATGTATAGATTTAAATGGTGTTTGCATAAAAGACGAAGCTCGCTTTCCTCTTCTTGGGTTAGACGTTCAATCATGCATTTGTTGTTCAATATATCGGCGACAAGTTAAAGGCTTATTAATATAATTAACCATTTGTCTTGTCCCACCTGTTCCTGTGATGACTAGAGAGCCATAATGCAAAAGGCTTCCAAAAATGGATTGGCTAATATCAATGCTTTCGATTTTACTCATAGGAATGTCAATGGTTTTACGCACTAAAATTCCCGTTTTTAAAATGACTTGTTTGTTTTTAATAGTCAGTAGAGAAAACTCATAATTAGCCCACATGACTAAAAACCAAACAACGGCAATAAGTCCTACATATAACGCTGGTTGTCGAATGAATTCATAGGCATAAGCAACGTATCCAGCCCCTCCTAATAATATCAACGGCCATAAAAATAAAACCCAGTGAAGTCTTGCTTGATACACGATTTGATTTTCCGCCATTTAACACCCTTAATTATGCATTCGCAACCTATCAAAATAAGGGTTAAAATAACCCTGTTTAGTGTTTGCGCATGCGCAAACCTGACTATTACATTCCAAGGTTTATCCGCGGGATCCAACGACGTTGCTAGATCTTCTGGATTTTACGAACAAGTCGCAAAACGTAGAAGTAAAAATCGTATTTTCATTGGTCATGGGTATATTACACTGATACACATGAAAATTAGTTATTATTTTATACTTATCCTTAATACAGGGCAAACGCATGAGTGATCAAAAAGTAACTATTTCATCGTGTAAATATAATATCTGTTATATACTTCAACGTCCTGCGGCTTGACCGCAGGATCCATGCTAGGAGCCTCAAAACAAAGGATACTGCACACGAAGTATCGTGCGGCGGCATTAAGAGGAATTTGTACTCACTCATGAGCTTGCCCTGATCCTTAATAAAAGGCGAACTTTATTTAGACGTTTTTTCTACTCAAGTGGTGTTTTATGATTCGTTCTATTAATCGCTGCCTTAATTCTAAGCTACAGGAAATTTGTAATCATGCCTTGAAGCTCGAGTCGATAAATCAGATGGTCAAAACATACCTACCCGCTTCAATGAAGGACCACTGCTATGTTGGGAACTTTAAGAACGGATGTCTTAAATTAATATTAACGGAGCCAATCTGGGGCTCAGAGCTTCGTTATAGCCTTCCTGAGCTTCGCGATACTTTAAGGCGAGAGGCTGGACTATTTCAGCTGACTTCCATTAAATTAGAAATTGCCATTTTAGACAGTACCGTTGAAAAAAAACAAAAAAGAAACCTTTCTATTTCAGAAAACGCTCGACAAGATATTATTAAACGAGCTCATCGGGTAAAACATCTCGAGTTGAAAGAAGCATTGTATAAATTAGGTGGTTTTAAGGAGACAAAAAATGATAACTTATGAGGCGTTTGAAGCCGTTGATCTACGCTCAGGAACAATCATTAAAGCCGAAGCATTCCCAAAAGCTAAGAAGCCCGCATATAAAATATGGGCAGACTTTGGCAAAGAAATAGGCATTCTACAAACTTCTGCTCAAGTAACTAAACATTATACCCCAGAATCACTCGTTGGTCGCTCAATCGTCGGATGTGTGAATCTAGGTGAAAAAAATATTGCTGGATTTATTTCTCAGTTTTTACTCGTCGGCTTTTCTGATGCTAATGGTGATATTTGCTTAATTACGGCGGAACCTAAAGTACCGAATGGGAAAAAATTACATTGAATTCTCAAGGGCCTGTTTAGAATTTATTCCTACGGCCTAATCAATCTTCCTTCAGATAGTTTGAATATTAAGAGCGACCGTGTCTACACTTCCATTGGAATTAATCCTGTAGGGATTGCAGGTTGATAATTTTCCGCGTCGAAATAGGTATACTCCCAAGCATCCTGTCTAGCCATGAGCTCACATAGAAGTTTATTGTTTAACTCGTGGCCTGATTTATACCCCTCAAATGCCCCAATCAAACCCGAACCTAAAAGATATAAATCACCAATGGCATCCAGCACTTTATGCTTTACAAACTCATCATCAAACCGCAAACCATCTTCATTTAATACGCGGTAATCATCCACGACGATCGCATTATCTAAACTGCCTCCTCGTGCCAAATCATTTTCTCTTAATTTCTCATAATCAGATAGAAAGCCAAAGGTACGGGCACGACAAACCTCTTTAACATAAGACGTGGTAGAAAAATTAAATTCGGCAGTTTGAGGTCTATTATTAAAAACTGGATGATCAAAATCGATTTTAAACGAAACCTTATAGCCATTATAAGGAAGGAATTGGACGTATTTTCCTTGTTCTTCAATGCGAATAGGTTTTAAAATTCGGATAAAGCGCTTTGCGGCACTTTGCTCACGAATGCCAGCAGACTGTATGAGAAACACAAAAGGCGCGGCACTCCCATCCATAATAGGTATCTCAGGAGCATTGATATCTACATATGCATTATCTATACCAAGCCCCGCGAAAGCGGATAATAGATGTTCGACGGTTGCAACCTTGACACCATTTTGTTGCAACGAAGTACATAACATCGTATCGCAAACATTTTCATAAGATGCAGAAATTTCAACAGCCGGAGAAAGATCGGTGCGACGAAAAACAATGCCGGTATTAATGGGTGCTGGTCGTAAGGTTAAGAGCACTTTATCACCAGAATGCAAGCCGACACCTGTCGCTTGTATCACTTTCTTCGGAGTACGTTGTTTTATCATTCAGTGCTCACCTTATAAGCTGACCTAAATTTGCTGGCGCAAAACCCCGAAATACTATCAACAATTTATTGATTAGTCTAATTTTTTTAACAGTATAGCGCATGTAGCTTTATGATTCAAAATAAAAACGGCCCAAGCAGGGCACACACATCTAATTTTGGAACCTTACATGCTTTTTTACTTACTTGCCCTGCTTTATGCAGGGCGTCCAGTCAATCTTGAGTGAAGTTTGGAGCTGGATTTCGCCCTTAAAGTGAGGAACATAAACATTTTGATTTTATACATGCTATTAGATGCGTTTACCCTGAGATCCATGTCCTTTTTTATAAGATTAGACCTCTTCTTGCCGACGTAAAAAAGCAGGAATATCAAGATAATCCACATCAGGAATGGTATCGGCATTTGTTTTAGCAGATGGTGCAGGTGCTGTCGCAGCTGCTTGTTTACGCATCACAGCGGGGCGATCCAGTTGTTCGTAATCCAAAGAACCATCACCTCGGCGAGTTTCTAACAAGCGCGCTTTACCGGCAGCGGATTGCTGTTGATTTTGACGACGTGCATCTCCTAGTCCCGTGACGATGACGGTAACCCGCATCTCTTCGGTCATTTCAGGATCAATCACCGTACCTACCACCACCGTTGCGTCATCGGAAATAAAGCCTTTAACCACATCGCCAACTTCCTCAAACTCACCAATGGACATATCGAGTCCCGCAGTAATATTTACTAATATGCCTCGAGCACCGGAGAAATTAACATCTTCCAGAAGAGGAGAGGCAATCGCTGCTTCAGCCGCTTGACGGGCTCTTTGCTCGCCCTTTGCGTTACCCGTGCCCATCATCGCCATACCCATTTCAGACATAACCGTGCGCACATCAGCAAAATCTACGTTAATTAATCCTGGGCGAGTAATTAAATCAGCAATTCCCTTAACTGCTCCGAGTAAAACATTATTAGCCGCTTTAAACGCATTCAATAAGCTAATATTTTTACCAAGCACACTCAGCAATTTATTGTTTGGAATGGTGATTAAGGAATCAACATGCTCTGCAAGCCGACGAATCCCCTCTTCAGCAGCCATGGCTCGTTGCTTGCCTTCAAAAGAGAAGGGCTTGGTGACTACAGCGACCGTTAAAATACCTAGTTCTTTCGCCACTTCAGCAAATACAGGAGCCGCTCCTGTACCGGTGCCTCCGCCCATGCCGGCGGTAATGAAAACCATATCAGCGCCTTGCAATACTTCTTTAATTCGCTCACGATCTTCTTCGGCCGCCTCTCGACCGATTTGAGGATTTGCTCCAGCACCTAATCCTTTAGTAAGCTCTCCACCTAACTGAATATGTATTTTAGCATTCGAATTTTTTAATGCTTGTGCGTCCGTGTTCGCACAGATAAATTCTACTCCGTCGATATTTTCAGCAACCATGTGTTCTACTGCATTTCCACCGCCGCCCCCAACACCTACAACTTTGATAACGGCATTGTCTTGTTGGCTATCCATTAATTCAAACATTACTTTACCCCATGTGGTTAAGTTGATCCTATGCGGCCTGAAAATAAAGGCTGAACGCTTCTTTGCAATCAGCTTTAGGTATTTTCTGACATCCCACATCTACAATATTCGATAGGATAAACTCATCCTATTCAGATTAAAATAATTCTTACCACTTATATCCCAAACAGCTAGTCTATCGTATAGCAATTTCTCATTGCGGTGCAAATTGACCAGCCATCGGTTTTTTTATTCTAAAAATTCCCCTGGAACCAGCTTTTCATTCTTGTCCATATTCCTGTAGCACTGTCTTTTAATACAGGAACATTGTATCCCCCTTCATACTGCTGTTGAACCCCATGTAAAAGCAAACCAACCCCAGTAGCCAGGGAAGGATTCGTTGCTGCTTCATTTAATCCAGCAATTTGGTGAGCACATCCATGGCGAACGGGCATTTCAAAGCAGATTTCAGCTAATTCAATAGCACCTTTCACATTGGATGCTCCTCCAGTTAAGACCATCCCAGCAGCGATAAGATCTTCAAAACCACTGCGACGCAATTCATTTCTAACCAAAGTAAACAATTCTTCATAACGAGCTGATACAACATCGGAAAGAACTTTCGCCGAAATTTTTCGCCCTGGCCTCTCATTGACACTTAAGACCTCAATCATTTGATTAGCATTCGCGAATTCTGGTAGAGCACTACCATAGCTCAGTTTAATCGCTTCGGCGGCCTTGCTAGGTGTTCGGAGTGCGACCGCGATATCGTTTGTGACTTGATCGCCAGCGATAGGAATGACTGCGGTATGTTGAATAGCCCCTTCTAAAAAGACTGCAATATCGGTTGTTCCACCGCCAATATCAATTAAGCAGACACCTAGTTCTTTCTCATCATCAGTCAATACGGCATGGCTGGAGGCTAGTTGTTCCAAAATAATATCATTCACTTCAAGACCACATCGTCTCACACACTTCGCTATATTTTGTGCAGCACTCACCGCTCCGGTTACAATGTGCACACGAGCTTCAAGACGAACCCCTGCCATACCCACCGGCTCTCGGATACTTCCTTGATTATCGATGATAAATTCTTGTGGCAAAATATGAAGAATTTTTTGATCCGCCGGGATGACCACCGCTTTTGCTGCATCAATCACGCGTTCAATATCGACCTGCGTCACCTCTTTATCGCGAATGGCCACAATTCCATGAGAATTCAAACTGCGAATATGACTTCCAGCTATTCCGGTGTAGACCGACCGAACTTCGCATCCCGCCATGAGTTCTGCTTCTTGAACTGCTCGCTGGATTGAATTGACCGTTGCCTCAATATCAACCACAACGCCACGTTTCAATCCTCGAGATGGATGTCGGCCGATGCCAATAATCTCGATAGAACCATCTGGTGTAATCTCACCCACTAAGGCGACCACTTTAGAGGTACCGATATCGAGACCAGTGATGATATTTTTTTCAGATTTTTTAGCCATTATCTTCCCGTTTGTTGGTTCCATTGCACCGCCATACCGCGCGCATAACGTAAATCAACACTAGACAGTTGCTCTTGTTTATCTGCAAAAACCGCAGGATAGGCACGGCAAAAACGCTCTAATCGCTGTTCCAAATCCCGCTTGCCCAAACGCAATTTAATGCCATTCGTTAACGTTAGATCCCAAGCCTGGTTTTCACGCAATCGCAGTGAAGAAGCACTCAAACCATTGGTTGCTAATAGCTTACTCAATTTTTGATAATTTTGTAAGACGTCTAATTGCTGATTCTCGGGACCATTTAGCCTTGGTAATGACGAACTGTACAAAGCAATGTCATTTCCAAGAAACTCGCCCTTAGCTGTTATCAATTGATTGTTCCAAATAGCTACCGGTTTTTTCTCAATTAAGGTGATTTTAAGCGTATCTGGCCAGATGCGATCAATTTCAACTTGATCTGTCCAATCTAGTGCACGCAATTGCTGGAAAAGGGCTCCCGTACTTAAGGTAAAATAACTCGCCCCGCTATAATTCGATAAAATAGTTTCAAGTTGTGCTCGGCTTATATGCTGATAAGTAGCTGAAATTTTAATGGTATTAATGGGAAAACGTGATGAGTCAGCAAGAAACAAATACAGCAGGCGCAAAGAAAGTAACAGGGCGCATATAATCAAAAGTATTAGATGCCCTGTATAGCGAAGTCGCCCTTTACTCGATTCCATCCCGTTGTTCCACGATATGTTTAAGAGGTGTCAAGTCTCAGGGATCAGCTTTCAGAAATTTTAGATTTGTCTAGCTTCACGCACTTAAGTTCTAACTTCGCACACTCCCTCTTCACGGGCGAGGCCCTGACCCCTGACCCCTGACCCCTGACCCCTGATTCCTGATTCCTGATTCCTGATTCCTGATTCCTGATTCCTAACCCTGAAACCTAAAGTGTAACAACCTGAGCGGATTATTGGTAGTGGGTAACCAATTGTCTTCGGATTTGATGTTCTATTTGCGCAAGCTCAATTAACTCGTTTAGCAAATCTTTATAACTTAAACCAGAAGCTTCCCATAATTTGGGATACATGCTGATGGTGGTAAATCCTGGAATGCTATTGATTTCGTTAAAGTAAATCTCATCGTTTTCTTCATCATAGAAGAAATCAACACGAGCCATGCCTTTGCATTTCAGTATCATGAAAATTTCACGCGCCGCTGTTTGTAAACGGTTGATCACAGATTCGCTGAGCAAAGCCGGTACGCTTAGCTCCGTCATATTACTTTCTAGATATTTCGCAGTATAGGAATAAAATCCATCGCGATGCTTGACACAAATTTCGCCTGGAAGTGAAACGTTAGGAGGAGAAGAAGGATTATGGTGCTCTAACACAGCCAGTTCAATTTCCCGACCCTTAATGAATTCTTCTACCACCACTTCTGTATCAAATCGCCCTGCATCTTTTACTGCTGCTAAAAGCTCCTCCATGTTATGCACTTTGTGAATTCCGACACTAGATCCCATTGAACAAGGCTTTACAAATAACGGCCAGCCAAAACGTGATGACACTTCATAGCAGAACGCTTCAGCTTCTTTATTAGACAAACGTGAGGAGAACGTTTGAAAGCGGGCAGATTTAATACCTTCAGCACGAGTTAACCGCCGGGAGATGTCTTTATCCATGCCTAGTGCTGACGCCAAAACATCACAGCCAACATAAGCCACATCTGCCAGCTCCAGCACGCCTTGCAAGCAGCCATCCTCATATAAAGGACCATGCACTATAGGAAAAACAACATCTGCTTTTAGAGCAAGCGCACCATTCACGATTAAACTCTCTAGAGGGCGTGAATGACTGGTTTGCACAGGAAGTGATTCTTTATAATTCAATAGGTCTTCATATTCATTAATAAAAAGATGTCCATTTTTATCCATACCAACGGGAATAATTTGGTAACGCTCAGCATCTAAATGATTTAGAATGGAGGCGGCTGAAATTAAGGATATTTCATGTTCGCCAGACTTACCGCCATAGAGTAAAACCACGGTCATAGGCTTAGGCATTTATTATTCTCCGATGATATGTACTTCACGTATCAGCTCATAAGCTGTTTTTTCTTTCACAATGTTTTGCACGGTTTTAATTAACTGCTCGATGTCTTGCGCCGTAGCTTTACCGTCTGTATTAATAATAAAGTTGGCATGTTTTTCCGAAACTCGCGCTCCACCTATGGTATATCCTTTGAGGCCAGTGGCTTCAATCAGTTTAGCGGCATAATGATTTGGCGGATTACGGAAAACAGAGCCGCAATTATATTCATTAGTTGGCTGTGTTTCCGCCCGACGAGCCAATAAATCTTTAATTAATTGCAATGAAGTGTCTTTATCCCCTGCCTGGAGACGACACGTCGCTGAAACAAACCATTCTTCTTCGGCTAATCCCAAAACCTGACGATAAGAAACCTCAAATTCATTGACCAACCGCTTTTTAATTTCACCAAAGCGATTGATGGTTTCAACTTCGATCACATGATTCCAGGTTTCGCCATTAAAACATCCTGCATTCATTCTCAATGCACCACCCATAGTGCCAGGAATGCCTGCCCAAAATTCTCCGCCAGAAAGCTGATTGCGAGCACAAAATCGAGCCATTTTAGCGCAGGAAACACCTGCTTCAACCCGAATTGTTTGGTCATCGAGCAATGTTAACTCATTCAAGCAGTTTTGGGTTAGGATAACTGTGCCGGAAAACCCCTTATCTCGGATTAAACTATTACTTCCTAAACCTAACCAAAGGATAGGTTCTGAAGGTGGCAATGATTTTAAAAACTCAGATAAATCAGCAAGACCCGCTGGTTTGTAGAGAGATTTTGCAGGCCCTCCTACTCGCCAAGTCGTGTAGTCCGCCAAGGGTTCATTCAAACACAACTCGCCTTTATAAGTCCTAGTCGCCTCAAGGGCAGCAGATACTGGGGTATTCACGCGGATTCTCTTAATGTTTGCATTAGATTAACAGCCAGCTGACCAATGCTGCCGGCTCCCTGCATTAATACAACATCGCCTTCATGGACTAAAGAATTTAAATTTTGCTCTAAATTATGTTCAGTCACTAAAGTCACTTTGGGAAATTGGCTACGTATTTCCTTAGCCAATGCTTCACTACTCACACCAGGAATGGCTTTTTCTCCTGCGGAATAAATATCCAGCAATAAAAGCTCATCTGCCAAGCTCAATGACTGTACAAATTGAGGGAAGAGCGATTGGGTGCGTGAAAACCGATGCGGTTGAAATACATGAACCAATCTTCGATCTGGCCAAACGGAGCGAAATGCTTCAATGGTCGAAGTAATCTCTTTAGGGTGATGACCATAATCATCAATAATCATAGCTTTGCCGTGCTCAAAGCGACGTTCGCCAAGCATCTGAAACCTTCTGCCAACACCTTGGAAGTTTAACAAGCCCCTGATAATGGAGTGATCATCAACCCCAAGTTCTGTCGCAATAGCAATAGCCGCTAGCGCATTCAATAAATTATGTCGCCCAGGCCACTTAAACTGAATACTTAAGGGCTTATAAGGCTTTGGTCGATGAACTTCAAACTCACTTAAAAGTCCTTGCTGTCGAAAATTTACGCCTCGATAATGAGCACCTTCACGCAAACCATAGGTGATGGTGGGACGTTGTATCGTAGGCATAATTCGACGTACTTCTTCATCTTCAATACATAAAACCGCCAAGCCATAAAAGGGTAAGTGGTGTAAAAATTCTACAAAGGTGTTACGTAACGTATTAAAATCATTGCCATAGGTTCCCATATGATCAGCATCAATATTGGTAACAACCGCCATCATAGGTTTTAGAAAAAGAAACGACGCATCACTTTCATCGGCTTCGGCAACAAAATAGGGTGATTTGCCGAGCTGTGCATTGCTGCCACAACTGTTTAATTTTCCACCGATAACAAAGCTCGGATCTAATCCCCCTTCGGCTAAAAGACTGCTGACTAAACTGGTGGTCGTAGTTTTGCCATGCGTACCAGCAATAGCAATTCCATGACGAAAGCGCATTAATTCCGCAAGCATCATAGCGCGGGGAATAACTGGGATCATTTGCTCACGGGCAGCAATCACCTCGGGATTTGAATCTTCAATCGCAGTTGAACGAACGACTACGTCAGCACCGTGAATATTTTCCAAGCGATGTCCAACATGAACGGTTATTCCGAGCGATTTCAACCGCTGCACGGAGCGGCTGTCTGAAAGATCCGATCCTGAAATACAATACCCTTCATTATGCAGCACTTCGGCAATCCCACACATCCCAGCGCCACCGATACCCACAAAATGAATATGTTCTACTCGTCCCATCCTGGGCGTTAAAAAACTATCTTTACTGTTCAAAGCCGTCTCCCCTTGTATTAGGGCTTGTTGTAATCATATCGACAAATTTTTATAACACTTTAGAGCCGTTCCCTCGTCTCTTTTTAAAAAATTTGCCCTGAATGTTTTTCATTATTTAGGCTAAACCTAACGCATGCCAACGGTTTTCATGATCAATACGCACTAAAATCGCCGTCACACATAAGCAAACGATCATGCTTGCCCCACCATAACTCATTAGTGGTAGCGTTAATCCTTTCGTAGGCAATAGTCCTGAATTCACCCCCATATTGATTGCGGCTTGCAATCCCAGCCAAAACGTAATGCCATAAGCCGTATAAGCTGCAAATAATCGTTCCTGTACGTATGCGTTAAATCCAATTATTAAACCTCTAATTACAAGTATACTGTATAGTGCAATAACTAGCAGAATTCCAACCAATCCTAATTCTTCTGCCAAGACAGCAAAAAGAAAATCCGTATGCGCTTCAGGCAAGTAAAATAGTTTTTGAACACTATCTCCTAAACCTACTCCAAACCAACCCCCTCTTCCAAACGCGATCAAGGATTGAGTTAATTGATATCCAGTATTAAATTGATCTGCCCATGGATTCAGGAACGCCGTTAGGCGCGTCATCCGATAGGGTGATGAAATGGCAAGAAATGCCAGTGCTAACCCTACTAGAAATACTAGGCCGACATAATATCGTAACCGAACTCCTGTAAGAAATAACATGGCCATAGATGTACAAGTAATAACGACCGAGGCACCGAAATCGGGCTCTAATAAAAGCAAAACCGAAAAAACGGACAAGATTATCATAGGTTTGATAAATCCCATAATACTCTCTTCAACTTCCGATTTTTGTCGCACTAAATAGCCTGATAAATAAAAAATCATCGTCACTTTCGCGAGCTCAGATACTTGAACTCCAATGGGGCCTAACGACAACCACCGCCGGCTGCCATTTACCATGCGACCGATTCCAGGAATGAGAACCAAAATTAAGAGGATAAAACATCCCAGCAATAGAGGTATGCTTAGTTTTTCCCAAACGCGACTATCCGTTCGAAGAATAATAAATACCATAACTAAACCGAATGCCAGATAACATACTTGGCGAATAAGGTAATGGAAGGGTTGATGAAACGTTCTAGTCGAAATCATGACAGAACTGGAAGCCACCATCATCAATCCAATCATAACGAGGGCAGCCACAGCCAGAATTAGCCACTTATCGTAAAGCGCCAAAGGCTTATGGGTTGGTTGGCCGCGTTGATTCAAATGGCGGGGACGCATAATGCTCACAACGCATTAACCAAAGCCATAAAATCATCGCCACGATGATTAAAATCTCGAAACATATCAAAACTAGCACAGGCAGGAGATAATAAAACGACATCTCCAGGTTTGGCATGATATTTCGCTTTTTTAACCGCATCATCCATCGTGCCAGCGCGTACCACTTCCACTCGGTCAGGAATAATATCTTCAATCAGATCAGCATCTTGACCAATTAACACCACCGTTCGTACAAATTCTGCTATGGGTTGTGTTAAATCATTAAAATCTGCGCCTTTTCCTTGGCCTCCCGCAATTAAGACGATTTTACCCTGCATGGAACCTCCTATTCCAGAAATTGCAGATATCGTTGCACCAACATTGGTTGCTTTTGAATCATTAATCCAATCAACCTCATTTAAAGTTCGCACCCATTGACTACGATGCGGCAATCCAGCAAAACGTTCTAAGACATCCACTATCGATTGCTCATGAACCCCTGCTATATCAGCCAATGCTGAAGCAGCCAATGCGTTCATCCAGTTATGGACACCTCTGATCCGCATTTGATCCACAGCTATTAGTCGCTTTCGCCCTTTTGCAAGATAAACTTTATCCGCTTCACGAATAAGACCCCAATTATAATCACTATCAGGCGAATCACTACCAAAACTAATTATTTTTAAATTTGGATTATCCTGCACTTTAGGGTACGTGTTCTTATCATCGCGATTAAATAGGACCACCTCTGCCTGATTGTAAATGCGTTGTTTTGAATCCACATATGCCTGAAAGGTATGATGCCTGTCTAAATGATCCGGTGTGATGTTTAAAATGGTGGAGGCTAATGGCGCTAAGGAATGGGTTAAGTCCAGTTGAAAACTGGATAATTCGAGCACCCACAAGTCATAATGGACTCCGACATCTAAAATATCCAATACGGGCAAACCAATGTTGCCCGCTACAGCTACTGTGAGGCCCGATGCTTTTGTCATCTCGCCCACTAAAGTCGTTACAGTTGATTTACCATTGGTTCCCGTGATAGCAATTACTGGTTCTTTAATTTCACGAGCAAGGCAATCTATATCACCCAATATTGGAATGCCTTGTGCTTTTGCTTTTTGCAAGAAAGGGGCATCTAAGGGTACCCCCGGGCTACAAATAATCCCATTTAAACGCTCATACATCGATTCTGGGAGTTCTTCTAAGTACAAATCAACCCCAGGAAAGCCGACTTTAAACTCCGCAGCACCCGCTGGACTTTTACGGGTATCAAAAACTGCGAAAGGAACATGACGTCGTTGCAGATAACGGGCAATCGATAAACCCGTTTGACCTAACCCAACCACCAAATGAAGCGCTGAGTGCATAAACACCTACCGAAGCTTTAATGTGGCTAATCCACACAACACAAAAATAACAGTCATAATCCAAAACCGAACAATAACTTTTGGTTCTGACCACCCTTTTAGCTCAAAATGATGATGCAATGGCGCCATACGAAATATTCGTTTACCACCCGTATATTTAAAATAAGTCACCTGCAAAATAACCGAAAGTGTTTCTATTACAAATAGACCACCCATAATTAACAAGACTAGTTCTTGCCGGATGATAACGGCAACAATCCCAAGCGCTGCACCTAAGGAAAGCGATCCCACATCACCCATAAATACTTGAGCAGGATAGGTGTTGTACCATAAAAAGCCAAGTCCTGCGCCTACAATAGAAGAGCAAAAAATGGTCAACTCTCCCGTGTTTGGGACAAACGGAACAGCCAGATAATGGGCGTACACGGCATTACTGGCCACATAAGAAAATACGCCCAATGCACCGGAAACCATAACAATTGGCACAATCGCCAATCCATCTAAACCATCGGTCAAATTCACGGCATTGCTACTGCCTACAATCACAAAATAAGCCAATATGGGAAATAATGGCCCTAGTTCAATTAATAGATTTTTAAAAAAAGGGATTGTGAGTTGGGTATGGATAGGTGCACTGGCATTGAAATATAAAAACAATACCGCCACAACTGCAATCAATGACTGCCAGAAATATTTCCAACGTCCCGGCAATCCTTTGCTATTTTTTAAAACTAATTTGCGATAATCATCAACCCAGCCAATCACACCGAAACTCAAAGTCACCAACAACACTATCCATAAATTAGTTTGGCGAAGATCTCCCCAAAGCAAGGTGCTAATAGTAATGGCTAAAAGAATGAGGACGCCACCCATAGTGGGTGTTCCCGCTTTTGATAAATGGCTTTGAGGACCATCATCACGTACCATTTGTCCTATCTGCAAGCCTCTTAACCACCGTATAGTCCAGGGCCCACAAAATAAGCCAACCAGCAGTGCCGTCAGTGCGGCCAAAATAGACCGAAAGGTAATGTATTGAAACACTCTAAACGCATGATACTGTCCCTGCAGTAATTGCGTTATCCAATATAACATGTATATAACCTCTAATTATTATGCTTTCGTTGGCAGGGCCTACTTACAAATCACGCATTTTTATACAGCAATTAAACGATTTACAACCTGCTCCATCGCGCTCGAACGAGAACCTTTCACAAGAATCACTGTGGCACTATCTAGCGTTGGTAACAGACACTCAGTGAGCTCCTCATGGCTTGTAAAATGCCTCGCGTTTTCGCCAAATACTTTTGTTGTGTGTTGGCTATGGTGGCCAAAGGTATACAACGCATCAATTTTTAATTCTTTCGCGGCTTGCCCAACCAGCTGATGATGTTTTTTAGACCAATCGCCTAATTCTCCCATATCTCCAAATACAAAGATCCTCTTACCTTCATATTGAGACAACACATCCAACGCTTTAAGCGTGGATTGTAAATTAGCATTGTAAGTATCATCAATGATTAAAGCACTCTGCTTTCCGTTGTGATGCGTCATTCGACCTGAAACACCCTGAAACTGGTTTAATCCTGCTTTAATGTTAGATAACCCAATCCCCAGAGCATAAGCACATGCTGCAGCAGCTAACGCATTACTTACATTATGAAGTCCGGGTACTTGTAGTTGTATTGAAGCCTCGCCTTTTGGCGTCACCAAGATAAACTGAGCGCATTTATTACTTTGAAACGTGATGTCTTGGGCATAAACATCAACTGGCTTATGGAGTGAGAAATGAACGGTATTTTTATCGACTAATGAGGAGTCCCAAAAGTGTGCATATTCATCATCATCGTTAATGATTGCTGTCCCGCCAGCCGCTAAGCCTTGGTGAATTTCCCCTTTTGCCAAGGCTACTCCATCGATTGAACCAAATCCTTCGATATGTGCAGGTGCAATGTTGTTGATTAGGGTCACTTTAGGTTTCACAATGGATACCGTGTGAGCAATTTCGCCTGGGTGATTTGCTCCAAGTTCAAACACCGCATAACGATGGTCGGAATTTAACTGCAATACACTGAGTGGAACACCGATATGGTTGTTCAAGTTGCCTTTCGTTGCAAAGGCAGGCTGCGGCAAAATGGCAGCTATCATTTCCTTAACGCTCGTTTTACCATTACTTCCGGTTAAAGCAATAACGCCACAAGTAAATTTTGAGCGATGGTATCGAGCAATATCTGCTAGGGCCATCAAAGTATCTTGTACAACAAGCTGTGGAACGTTTACGAGTTCCGCTTTCCGCTGACAGACCACGGCTGCAGCACCTTGGGTGATGGCTTCTTTGATGAAATCATGGCCATCAAAACGCTCCCCTTTGATAGCAATAAATAAGCTTCCAGGGTTCACTTGCCGGCTATCAATACAAATCGCATTTAATTCAAAATTTTCCGTGCAGGCGGTATTTAGTACAGATGCAACCTCAGCTAACATCATCATATTTATCCCCTGTATCAAAACACATTACTTATAGGCTCATGCTCATCTTGCTGTATATTAAGACGTGCATAATAACGCTGCAAACGTTCATCATTTAAAGGACGTTGCTCATCATCTAATAATAAAGTATTTAAGTCTTCACTTAATTGTTTAGCCGTGTCTAACATGATTTCAAAGCGCTCTTGGTCAATCGTTGCGTTTCCACTGGCTTGCATAAAAAGACAAAGCCCGCGCACGCTGAAAGCACCAATGTTTTGTAAATCAAACACGCCCGTTGCGGTTGCAGCAGCTAGGCTACAAAGCACTGGACCTTGCCCATTAGGCTGTTGATGGCGATGAAATAAATGGCCTTCGCCAAATCTTAACCCAGCCGCCAAAATCGTCTGCAATAACTCATAACCAGCCAGTTGTCGATTTTCTTTTGCCAATAAAAAAAACATCAAAGACTCCGCATTAGGCTCAATAACGGGTTTATTCGGCTTTTTAGAGGACGTAATTTTGGGCTGTGGTGTTCGGGGTTTATCTTGGATTTCTTGGCTCGAAATTTTCCGAACGGCAATAATATCATCTTGCTCGTGAACGTATTCTGGTCCGATAGCGGGTTGACGCTTTTTCTCTTGGGCGTGTTTATGCCTGGCACGCATCATCTGACCGATGGCCATAAATACGCCTAACAATAATAAGATATTCACAATCAAACTCCAGTTTGCTTGCATTTTTAACTCCTATAATCCGTGTATTACCAGACGTCAATGCCTCTGGGTATAACTCAACGCCTCTTCTACATCAACCGCAACAATTCGTGACACTCCTGGCTCACGCATCGTAACGCCAATCAATTGATCTGCTAATTCCATTGTGACCTTATTATGCGTAATAAACAAAAACTGCACGCACGTCGACATCTCTTTAACTAAAGAACAAAAGCGTCGAACATTGGCGTCATCAAGCGGCGCATCTACCTCATCCAACATGCAAAACGGTGCTGGATTCAGGTGAAAAATAGCAAAAACAAGCGCAACGGCAGTCATGGCTTTCTCGCCTCCGGAAAGCATATGAATCGTGCTGTTTCGTTTACCCGGCGGTTGAGCTGTAACCATCACACCAGCTTCGAGTAGATTATCGCATGTAAGTTCTAACTTAGCACGTCCCCCACCAAAAAGTCTTGGGAAAAGCATTTGAAACGATTCATTGACGTGATCAAAGGTTGCTTTTAACCGGGTGGTGGTTTCATCATCCATTTTTGCAATTGCTTTTTCTAACGTATTGAGCGCTTCTGATAAATCTTGATACTGGTGGTCAAGATGTTGTTTTCGTTTCAACTCAGTTTGGTATTCTTCGATGGCCACCAGATTGATAGCTCCCAACCGTTTAATCTTTTCTTCGATTTCTTTTAGAACCCGTTCATGCTCTGTTCTCGAGGCGTCTTTAGGAATTGTCTCTCGAACCGTTTCAGGCTTTAATCCCAAATCGATTAAGGAATCGACATATCCTTCAGCACGAATACGCAATGCCTGCTCCTCAAGCTTTTGCTGTTGCAGAGCTTCTTCTGCAGCTATAGTTAGACTTTCTGCTTCTTTTGCAACCTGATTGATTATCACTATTTGCTGTCGTAAGGTATCTATCGTTTCTTGTCGATTTGATAAGGATGCCTCCAGCTCATTAAAGACATTTGTTTTTTCAAGAAGCGGTTTACGAACTTCTTCTTCTGGAATATTTAATTCTTTATACCGCAAAAGCAATTCCTGCTGCTTTTGTTTTAAAGAGTCAATGAGCTTCTCTTCACGCTGAATGGAAGATTTACATTGTTCAACTGATAACGCTTCGCGATCAGATTGCAATTGAGTCTGTCGTAACAATTGTTGTATGGCTTCTAATTGATGCTGATAGGCATCCAGTGAGGATTCAGCAAGTTTTCTTACTTCCAGTAATTTCTCTTCTTCTTCATCAAAATGACAGGATTCAAGTTCTCTATTCTTCGCTTTATCTTCTGCATGAACTGCTTCCTCAGTCAATGATTCAAGGGTTGTTGTCAGCGTTTCAATTTCTTCTTGTAAGATAGAATATCGTTTTTTACGTTGGACTAACGTGTTTAGTTTCTGGTCTTTAACCGCTTTTATTTGATGTAGATTATTTTGGGTATCAAAGACCAACGCTTTGAGTGACTCTACTTCATCGAAAATACAATTAAGCACTTCTTGTAGCTTCATTGTCTCTTGCTGAATTTGCAAGACCTCACCGTTTGCTTCAGTTTTCTTTTTTGAAAGCCGTGTCAGAACTTTTTGTCTAGTAAGAAAGCTGGCTTCATCCTTGGTTTGTTGAGGAGCAGTTTTTATCCATCCTCGTCCCATCCAAACCCCATCCATGGTGATCACCGATTGTCCTTCAGAGAGGAAAGTCAACCATTGCCGAGCCTCTGTCAGATTTTCTGCCGCAAAAATTTGCTGCAGTGAATAAATCCAACAGGGTATAGGGCCTTTCATTTTATCAATTAAGCGAGGATAGGAGGTAGGCATTGAGGATTTCTCTTCCCGAACAACAAACACCCCCGAATGAGTTGGTGTGGTATTTAAAGATGCTTCTTCCAGTGCATCGAGCATGATCCCATGAACGCTATCTCCAAGAACCACCTCAAGCGCAAACTGCCAGGGTTCTTCTACCAAAATCTCATCAATAACTCGAGTCTTGTCTTGCCATTCGGGTAGACTACACCATTCATTTTTCGCTTGAAACGCCGATTGTTGTGCTGCTAATAAGGATGCGTATTCCGTAGCAATTTGTTGCGCATTTATTTCAGCGTTGCGAAGTTGCTGTTCACGCTCTACCACTTTGGCTCGTAAACTGGTCGCTTGGTGTTGTGTATTCTCTAGCTTCCGTTGTGCTTCTTGCAGGTCTTCTGTAATAGACTGTTCTTTTTGGATTAATTCATTCACTTCAACTTCTAAGGGCTCTAAGTCCTGTTCATACAATTCTCGATTTAAGGCTTCGAGTCGAAGCAACGTATCTTGTTTACGTTCCGATAGATGCTTTAGCTGCAAGGAGGCGAGTTCAATCTCACGTAATGCATGATTTTTGCGAGTAAGAAACGATTGCCAAGCTTCCTGATTTTGGCTCACTTCGAATTGCAGACTTTTTAACTTAGAGACTTGATTAGTATAATCTGCGTGTAAGGTAGACAAACTTTGCTGTAATAACTCATAGGCATTGCTGCTTTTGGTTAACTGCGATTTATCGGATTGCAATCGTTTAAAAGTCTCATCTAAATCACGCTCGATTTCTCCCATCTCCTTAGCAATACGATTTTTCTCGGTGATCCTTTGCTGAATGGATTCCTCTAAGCGAGCGATTTCATTGCTGACTTGATAGTACTGTTGTTGAATCGCTTGAAGTTCCTGATTTCCCGTATGAAGAAAGTCCTGATGTTGGACCAATTCATTCTTGCAGGTGGCAAGCTTCGCCTTATGCTGCTCTACAACACGAGATGACTCGGCTATTTTGTTTCGTTGAGAAGCTAACGCTTGATTTAACTCAGTCCATTTTAAAGTCAGTATTTCAGATTTGTACCGTCGCTCTTCATTTTTTAACTGGGTATAACGTTCAGCTGCTTTTGCTTGACGCTCTAAACGAGCCAACTGTTTTCCTAGCTCTTCCCGAATATCCTGGACTCTATCAAGATTTTCGCGAGTATTGCTAATTCGTTGTAACGTCTCTCGCTTACGCTCTTTATATTTTGAAACCCCAGCGGCCTCTTCTAAATAGGTTTTGAGATCATCAGGACGCGCTTCAATAATCTTGGAAATCATATCCTGGCCAATGATGGCATAACCTCTCGCACCAGCCCCGGTTCCCAAAAAAAGGTCATTGATATCACGACGTCGACAGCGTGTTCCATTCAGAAAATACGTTGAATCCCCATCACGTGTTACTAATCGTTTAACGGCAACTTCCTGAAAAGAGACATACTGCCCACTGAGTTTGCCCAAACTATTATCAAATACCAATTCCACCGAAGCTTGACCTACTGGCTTACGATTCGAGGAGCCATTAAAAATTACATCAACCATCGACTCTCCACGAAGATTTTTCGCAGAGCTCTCACCCATTACCCAACGAACGGCGTCAATAATATTTGACTTTCCACATCCATTGGGACCAACTACGGCTACCAGCTGGCTGGGAAAAGGAATAACCGTCGGATCAACAAACGATTTAAAACCACTTAGTTTAAGTTGTTTAAGTCGCATGGATTTTGTCATCGAGAAAAGAAAAAAAAGATTGTATCAAAGCTCTTATCCTCATTGGAATTGAAGATTTTGGTTTTTTCACACGTTTCAATATCATGATTCTTGCTGTTTGATTTTTTGCAAAAGCTTTTCAATAAACTGCTGGCTTTGTTGATAGTCTTCCATTAATACCGCAAACTCTTCCTCAAGCTCTTCTAACTCTTTTTTTAGATTGCGTTCAATTCTTGTTTTCTTAACTTCTTTACGGACTAATTCAAGCTCTAGCTCCAACGCTTCAAGTGCTTTTTCGTGCTCAATCATTTCAGCTTTTAAATGGTTGATCTTCTGTTCTTTCTCTCGCTGAAAGATCGAAGTTAGAAATAGCACGAGTAAAATAACAATAAATATAGGAAAAACCCATAAGGGCCAGGCTTGGATAAAAAAGTAAAACCCAGGGTGAGAGCGCTGAATAGGAAGACCATACTCATCATACCCGCCCAAATAATGAGCAAATAAAAAGACTTCCCAGAAATAATAGGCAACGGCCATACCTATGACAACCACGGTTGTGATTGCAAGCATCGACTTGCTTATACCTGTCCTTTTTTTGGTCATTGGCAACTCAAATTGAGTGACTTACTTGCTAATTTAGTCTAAAACATTACAAAATAAAATAATATTCTCATTGAAAAACCAATTCCCGCTTATCTCGAGAGCTTAGCAATTTAGATACATAGCGCAAAGGAGGATGTGTGCTTCAAGATAATGAACTGAATGAATTAATGCAGTCTATTGCCAATAAGGGATTACAACTTCTTGGAAGCTTAAAAGAGCAACCCGAGCAGGTTCCTGAGTTTATTGATAAATTCATGGCTATGTTACAAGATTATCATGCTCTGCTGATGGCTCTTTCAAAAAATCCAGAAAAACTCTGGATGATGCAAATCGCTTATTGGCAAGACGCCGCCACGCTACTCACCGATCAACTCAATCGATGGTTAAAAGGAGAAGCGCTTCCCATCGAGGATAAACGGTTTCAGGGAGAGGAATGGGTTCAAAATCCTTTTTTTAATATATTAAGCCAACAATATCTATTAGCTAGCGAACATTTTAATTCCCTCTTAGAAAAAATTGATTTTGGTGATAAATATTTAGCAAGACGCGTTCGTTTTTTTGCACGTCAATTGATGGATGCCTTATCTCCCGATAATTTTATTCCGACTAATCCTCAGTTGATGGCTGAGACCTTGAGCAGCAATGGGAAGAATCTTTTGCGCGGGCTGAATAATTTTTTAAGTGATATTGAAGCCGGATCAGCGCGCCTTATCATGAAAATGACGGACATGAATGCGTTTAAAGTGGGTGGAAATGTCGCCGTAACGCCGGGTAAAGTTATCTATAGAAATGAATTAATCGAATTAATTCAATATACACCCACAACGCCTAAAGTTAAATCGGTACCTCTCTTAATGATTCCACCCTGGATTAATAAATATTATATTTTAGACTTAAGTCCTCACAACTCTTTGGTACGATGGTTAGTAGACCAGGGAATCACCGTCTTTATCATTTCTTGGGTTAACCCAGATAAGCGGCATGCAGAAAAGGGATTATTTGACTATATGAATGAAGGCCCTATGACTGCCATTGACGTAATTCAAAAACAAATGAACGTAAAACAAGTCAACGCATTAGGCTTTTGCATCGGAGGAACGTTGCTGGCTACTTTATTGGCTTACTATAAGGCGAAGTCTTTAAACCCAATACGCTCAGCAACTTTTTTGGCTTCTTTAATTGATTTCAGTGAACCTGGCGACATTTCTGTGTTCATTGATGAAGACCAAGTTCGTGCTCTGGAAAAGCGCATGAAAGAAACAGGGTATCTTGAGGGCCAGTTTATGGCAAATGCCTTTAATTCGTTGCGCGCATCGGATTTAATCTGGTCATTCTTTATTAAACATTATCTACAAGGTAAGACACCCGTTCCATTTGATATTTTATTCTGGAATGCCGATGCGACGAATATGCCTGCCAAAATGCACTCGCAATATCTACGTTGGATGTATTTACACAATAAATTGATTAAACCTGGAAAAATTAAGTTAAATAATACAGCACTCCATGTTACACAAATTGATATCCCAACTTTCTTTGTTTCGACTAAAAAAGATCATATTGCCCCATGGGAAACAACGTTTTTGGGCTATCAAGCAATTAAAGGAAGAAAAAAATTTCTTTTGGGGGGCTCTGGTCACATCGCTGGGATTATTATCCCTCCGGGTAGTGAAAAATATGGTTATTACACAAATCCTAATCCTGCAAAAAATGCTGAAGAATGGCTTGCTAATGCAGCGCATCATTCAGGCTCCTGGTGGCCAGAGTGGCTGCAATGGTTAAAAAAAGAATCTGGGCGATTAGTAAATGTCCAGGATATTCAAGCCCTGACTTTCAAGCCGATTACAGATGCCCCAGGCAAATACGTATTTAAAAAAGCAAGTGTGGCAATACCTGCGGAAGAAATCGTGTAAAAAAGCATAAAAAAACCCGCTAAAGCGGGTTTTGAACAGGATAATCGCTTATTTTTTAACAGCTTTTTCTGCTTTTTTAGCTTCTTCCAAAAAAGACAGCATGGCTTTTTCATAGATTTGAAATGATTGCTTCATATAGTCTAATGCTTTATGACCATTTTCAACTGCTAATTCAATTTGCTTTTCAAATAGTTGCTCTGGCTTTTTAACGTTAGTGATTTCCTCAGGCTTTAAATAAGAAAAGCTTTGTAAGGTTTTGATGTTTAGCTCAGCCATTTCTTTCAAAGGTTCTTGTACTTTTTTAGCAAGATTTGAAACGCGTTCAAAATATTCTTGATTCATGTTACTCTCCATTATGTTGCAGTGCACAATTTAATTGTAGTTTGATATATATAGTATTGTCAAATTTTTTTGTGCATCGCACCATGATCTATTTTTTAAACATATCTTGCCACTGTGAAAAAAACTGCTGCATTTGCTTTTGATACGTTTCGCTCGCTTTTTGATACTGAGAAAAATACGGATTTGACTCCACTTGTGCATGCATAAACTGCATCATTTCCTGAAGCATCATTTTTAACGATTCATTCATGGGATGATGAGCCAATAGGATCAATTGCCGCAAGATATCGGAAGATAAAAACTGAGTTGTACCCGTTTCTGTTTCAACTAAAATCTGCAATAAGGTTGCATTCGTAATGTCTTTTTCAGAGGCCGAGTCAATTACTTTAAAATCCAATCCTTCAACGACATATCGCTGCAGATCTTCTATCGTAATGTACTGGCTTTTTTCCGTATCGTACAATCTGCGATTTTTGTATTTTTTAATCAGTCGAGTCATCGTTTTATTCAAACCAAATTAATACATGTGTAAACCACCATTAATGCTTAGGTTTGCACCCGTGAGATAACTGCTTCGTTCATCGATAATAAACTTAATTGCCCAGGCAATTTCCTCAGGCCGAGCTAATCGTTTGGCAGGAATTTGCTCAATAATCTCTTTTAAAATGTCCGGTCTTATATCAGCCATAAGATGGGTATCAACATAGCCAGGAGAAATACTATTGACGGTTATGTTTTTAGCCATCAATTCTTGTGCAAGGCTTTTGGTAAATCCATAAATTCCTGCTTTGGACGCTGCATAATTAGCTTGTGAAAACTGGCCTTTTTGAGCATTAACGGATGAAACGTTCAAAATTCTTCCCCACTCTTGGTCACGGAAATAGCCAACGGCCGCGCGAGTGACATTAAACATTCCATCCAGATTGACTCTAAGCACTTCATCCCATTGCTCTTTCGTCATCTTATAAAACACAGCATCGCGAGTAATCCCTGCGTTATTGATTAATACATCAATATGACCAAATTCCTCAACAATCTTATCGATTACTTGCTGACATTCGTTAAAATGCGTGACGTCCATTTGACGATAGTGCGCATTGGTAAATCCTTCATTCCTTATTTTTTCTAACCATCCCTTAGCCTTATCAAGCGATAGAATATCCAATGCAATAACGGCTTTGTATATAGGACATAATTCTTTAACCACAGCGGTACCAATATCACCAATACCCCCTGTTATTAATACCACTTTGTCATTCATAATTGATCCTATAATTAATTAATCATATGGGTAGCAATACCCAATAACACAGCTCTAATGCACTGAGTTGTGGGAAAAAGCATATCTTAGCTCTCAGCCTAATTCGTTTTAAGTTACATATATTGACCACCATTCACGTCCAAGTTAGCCCCGGTAATAAATCCTGACTCATCGGAGGCTAAAAACGCTACGGCCGATGCAATCTCTTCTGGTTTCCCTAAGCGACCAATAGGAATATTCGATTTGATGGTATTAAGGACCTCTTCTTTCATCGAAGCCAACATTGGAGTTTCAATATAACCTGGTGAAATGGTATTAACCGTAATGCCTTTGCTTGCAACTTCTTGCGCTAGGCTTTTAGTAAAACCAAATAAAGCCGCTTTCGTAGCGGCATAATTGCATTGACCAAATTGCCCTTTACGGCCATTGATAGAAGAAATAGAAATAATACGGCCATAACCTTCATCGATCATTAGGGGAAGAACATTTCGAGTCATGTTGTAAACACTGTTCAAATTGCCATCAATAACTTTATGCCATTGTTCAGGTTGCATTTTTTTGAGCGTGGTATCACAGGTAATACCCGCATTATTAACTAAAACATCAATACGTCCATAACGCTCTTTAACTAAGGATACAAGCTTTACGCAATCATCAAATTGACCAATATCGCCATACAAAATATCAATCTCGTATCCTGCTTCTTTTTGCTTGGATTGCCAAGCTTTGGCTTCATCATGATTTCCGTTTTTGAAATAACAGGCAACCACCTGAAAGTCTTTAGCAAGTCTTTGACTTATAGCCGTACCAATACCACCTGTTCCTCCTGTCACCAGCGCAATCCTTCGCTCCATAATCATCTCCTAATCATAAACTATGTGTATATATAAGAACGGTTACCCTCGATTTAATAAATTTCCACATACACAGAAACGATAAATTAATTCAAAAACAATATTGACTATTGGAAGTAATTATAATGGATGAAATGTTTGGAATGTCAAATGCTAAAATTGCAACTAATTCAGATAGGGTAGCATTGGATTGTTGAGTTGGAGTCGCTGAAATCCGAGCCTAATTCGGCTCGGATCAGGATGAGTGAATTAAGCCAATGCTTTTTTGGGAACATAGCCTTTTAACTGTTGAGCAAATTGATGCAGCACATCCAAGCCAGATTCTTCGGCCTGCTTGCACCAATGTTGTAATGCTTCAATTAATTCTTTTTGAGAAGACGCGGTTTTGGTCCAAATACTTTGCAGAGATTGACGGTAATTATAGACCATGCGTAGCTTCTCATAACGTCCCAGTAAAGCCTGCAATCGTGAGTTCGCTCGTGGGGATAAAAGTTTTTCCTGACGACGCAATAAACGACCTGCGCGAACAAATAAGCGTTTATCGTTAGGGCTTTCTAAGCCATGTCGCTTCTCATGACGTAAGATAGGCCGAATGACGTGCTTATAATATTGCGACATCACTTGAAAACGGTTCGAAATCACCGCTTTAACAGTATCTAAGTCAACATGTAACTTTCCTTCCTCACGCGCTAATTTAGGTGGAAGCTTTTTCACTTTAGCTAATCCTAATAAAGATAAGCAGCGAATATAAAACCAGCCTATATCAAACTCCCACCACTTCACTGAAAACTTGGCTGAAGAGGCAAAGGTATGGTGGTTATTGTGGAGCTCTTCACCCCCAATCCAAAACCCCCAAGGGAATACATTAGTTGCTGCATCTGGACATTCAAAATTACGATAGCCCCAAAAGTGACCCACTCCGTTCACTACACCTGCAGCCCACAGTGGGATCCAAATCATCTGAATCGCCCAGATGGTAACACCGGGAACTCCAAATAACAGGAAATCAATGAAAAACATGACGGCAATGCCTAAAGCCGAATAGCGTGAATAAAGGTTTCGTTCTATCCAATCATTCGGCGTGCCGTGAGAATATTTCGCTATCATTTCTTTATCTTTGGACGCTTGGCGATACAACTCAGCCCCTTGCCAAAAGACTTTTTTCAAACCAAGCACTTTAGGACTATGAGGGTCACCTTCGATATCCGTTGTTGCGTGGTGTTTGCGATGAATAGCCACCCACTCTGCTGTAACCATGCCGGTGGTTAACCAAAGCCAGAAGCGGAAAAAATGACTGACAATAGGATGGAGCGTTAAGGCTCGATGCGTTTGATAACGATGCAAATACAACGTAACTGAGGCGATCGTTATTTGAGTCAGAACCAGGGCCGCAATAACATAACCCCAAAAAGATAAGTTTAACAAGCCATAAAGCATAAGCTACTCCAAAAACGAATTATTTAGAAATTCATTACT
Organism: Legionella impletisoli; assembly: GCF_900639875.1. Classification (GTDB taxonomy): domain Bacteria; phylum Pseudomonadota; class Gammaproteobacteria; order Legionellales; family Legionellaceae; genus Legionella_A; species Legionella_A impletisoli. The sequence goes on along the minus strand of NZ_CAAAIA010000004.1, from coordinate 62,412 downwards.
CTGTTCATTCACGAACTTTACTCATAATCCGATTGTTTGATTCGTAAATATAGACTCGAGCATTTAAGGAACTGTCTAGGAAAAACATTTTTTGCCCATAAAATAGCGAGTTACTTTTCATTATACCACAGTTTTTATGCAAATCGATTTGCAAGTATGCTAATAGTAGCGCATAATTCCTGAAACGATATCCTATCGATGACCACACCTATCTATTTTTGTATTGATGTGGCTAAACTTATTAAGACTTCTGCAAAGGCAAGCTATGGATAAAAAATTTCAAAACATCCTTGAGCAGCTCATTCCTTTCATTATTTTAGGAATTGGAATTGCTCTGGCAATTGGCTTACTCATCATGTTTTCTTATGTTTTGGTTTGGGGCATAGTCATTGGAGGGGTTATTTGGCTAGTCTACTTTGTTAAAAGTTATTTTTTTCCAGATAAGGCTGCTTCAAAAAAGAATGGTCGTATAATCGAACATGATGACAAAGACCGTTCATAATTTTTCTTAAGCTCTATGGCAAACCATGCCCGAATTACCTGAAGTAGAAACCACAAGATGGGGATTGTATCCCCATCTCATTCATCAATCGATAGAACAGGTTCTGATTCACCAGTCTTCTTTACGAAGACCTATCCCGGATAATTTTAACGCGCTTTGTAAAGGGAAGACGATTCTTGATATTACTCGTCGTTCTAAATACCTCATTCTAACCTTGACTGAAGGCGCTATTCTGATTCACTTAGGTATGTCCGGTCATCTTAGAATTCTTGATAAAAACATCGCTTTAAAAAAACATGATCATGTAGAAGTTATTCTATCGAATCAACAGCGTTTGCGTTATCATGATCCTCGTCGCTTTGGGCTTTGGCTTTATACGAATTGCGATCCGCTTACGCATCCTCTTTTAACAAAATTAGGTAAAGAGCCACTAACTGAATCCTTTAATATCGATTACCTAGCCCATCGAGCCATATGCAAAAAACAAAGCATTAAATCATTTATTATGGATAATCAAATAGTCGTTGGCATTGGAAATATTTATGCCACCGAGAGTTTGTTTATGAGTGGAATTCATCCCTTAACGCCAGCGGGAACTATTTCAAAGGATAGACTAGAGCGTTTAATTCATGCGATTAAGTCCATATTAAGCCAAGCGCTTCAGGCTGGAGGAACCACTTTAAAAGACTTTTATTCTTCCGATGGGAAACCAGGTTATTTTGCACTTAATTTAAACGTCTATGGACGCCAAGGACTTTCTTGTAAGATCTGTCACTCAAAAATTGAGTCCGTTATCATATCGGGGCGCCGTTCAACCTTTTGTCCTCAATGCCAACCCAAGTGAATTAAAATGCTATGGGCAATTGAGTCCACATCAAGTATCATTTTTTATTTCTCGATTTTTACTGTAGGGAGCCTATGAAAGCTAGCAAACCACGTACCTTATGGATCATTATTCTTTCTGTTATTTATACCGCTAATGCTTGTATCAAAGCCATATTTCGAAAAATGACGGGAACGATTAACCGCAATTGGGTTGATAAAACCATGCGCAGATGGGTCGATCGCATATTAAAGCTGGTACGCGTTAATGTGAAGGTTGTTAATCCGCATGATGTTAAGCCAAAAGAAAATGAGCCCACAATCATTATGTGTAATCACTCGAGCTTATACGATATCCCGATCAGCATCAAAGCGTTTCCTTATACTAGTATCCGCATGCTTGCAAAAAAGGAAATGTCCAAAGTGCCTGTTATGGCGGGGGGTATGAAAGCAGCAGAATTTCCCTTTGTGGATAGAAAAAATCGTGCCCAGGCTATTAAAGATTTAGAATACGCTCGTGAGTTAATGGAAAGTGGAATTGTGATGTGGATAGCTCCTGAAGGGACTCGTTCTCGCGATGGAACATTATCAAAATTCAAAAAAGGGGCTTTTATTACTGCTATTCAAGCACAAGCGACCATTATCCCCATTGGAATACGCGGTGCATTTCAAATTCTACCTGCAAAGACTCATCAATTTAATATTAATCAGACAGCTGAAGTACATATCGGCGAACCCATCGACGCCTCGAAATACACTTTAGAGAATAAAGAAGAGCTTATTGAACGAACCCATCAGGTGATGAAGCAGCTCGTGGGGGAACAATAAATGCAGATCTCCATGCATACCACTTAGGATCATGCTAGCAAAGATTATCTGCCATAGCGTTTCTTTAATGCATTAATCCGTACCCTTGTTTTTTCTCTTTAGTAACGACTGTAGCTTGACCAATATGCCTTGGATCGGAAGCCGGAGTAATGAGGTTTAGCCCATAATCCCAAGTAATGGCTTGCATATCACCATAATATTGATCTAGTTGCCGAAGCTCATACCCCATTTGTTTTAATGTTTTTTGAATCTCAGGCGGGATGGTATCCGGCTCAAACATCAGCCAATCCGGGTGATATTGATGATGAAATCGCATTTCGGAAACCATCCGAATGGCTCCATAAGATTCGTGAAATACAAGCGATGCCAATAAAACCATGGTTGGAATTCGACTTCCACCAGGTGTTCCCAATATAGCAAGCCTATCGGGCAGCTCAAGAAACGTTGGGGCCATACTCGAAAGTGGACGCTTGCCTGGTTCAATCCGGTTTTTGTCACCGCCAATTAAACCAAACACATTTTTCACATTCGGCTTGATGACAAAATCATCCATCTCATCATTTAAGAGTACCCCTGTGCCTTCTGCAACCACACTGGAACCGAAAATAAAATTAATCGTTAATGTGGCTGCCACTCGATTTCCTTCGCCATCTAAAATGGAAAAGTGCGTGGTGTCATGATGCTCATGCTTAGGCTTTTTCGCATCCAAGCTCGCATTTTCCGTGGCTTTATCAGCTTTAATAAAAGAACGAAGATAATGAGCATTCGCCTCGGATAACAACTGCTTAACGGGGATCTTAACAAAATCCGGATCCGCTAATAGCTCAGCACGTTGCCAGTACGTTAGCCGCATAGCTTCCACTACATAATGTATCCATTGTGCTTTAGATAAATGTTCTAAGGGATAAGCGGATAAAATATTTAGCATCGTAATTAAACCCACGCCTCCTGCCGAAGGTAAAGGAGCGGTTATCACGTGCATGTTATGAAATTGCCCTTCGTAGGGCTTTCTAACTTTAACCTCGTATTGCTCTAGATCCTTTAATGTCCAAATACCCCCAGCTTGATTAACCCCGCGAACTAATTTCTCAGCGACCTCACCTTGATAAAAGCCCTTTCGTCCCTCCTTTGCGATCATTCTGAGCGTTTTTGCTAAATCTCGTTGATATAAGCGCTCACCAACATCATAGGGTTGCTTATTTTCCTTTAAAAATACGGAAACCGAACCAGGAAATTTTTTCAACTGCTCGAGCCTGTCTCCCATGTGAAAGAAATGGAGCAGTTGATGATCCACTAAAAATCCATCTTCAGCAAGTCGAATGGCTGGTGCAAGTGATTTGGCAAGCGGCAATCGACCATATTCCGTTGCAATTTGAACCAGGGCAGCGGGCTCACCAGGAATCGCAGCTGACAAGCCGCCATTTAAAGAAAGTCCTTTAATGGGATTGCCCTTCGCGTCTAAAAACATATCCGCTTTTGCTGCCATCGGAGCAACTTCTCGCCCGTCGATGAAAATATTCTTATTATGTTTCGCATCATGTAACAGCCAAAACCCACCGCCTCCTAAGCCAGAATGGTAAGGCTCAACCACGGCTAACGCCGCACTAACTGCTACGGCAGCATCAAACGCATTGCCACCTTGGCTTAAAATTTCAAGTCCGGCTTGGGTTGCTAAAGGATGTGCGCTCGCTACAGCATAGCCAGGAGGTTCTATTATTTGTTCTTTAGCGAAGACCCCAATGGGGCAATAGACAAAAACAGCAAGTAAAAAAAAGCTTATGGCTTTTTTTGCTCTTGGTTCAATTGCAGTGCCTTCACTACAACATCTGGGACGAATTCGGATACATCACCTCCTAAGGCTGCTATTTCGCGAACCAATGTTGATGAAATAAACATATAATTTTCAGATGGGGTCAAAAACATGGTTTCAATCGTTTTAGATAATTTACGATTCATACCAGCCAACTGAAATTCATACTCAAAATCCGATACCGCTCTTAACCCTCTTAAAATCACACCAACGTTTTGTTCTTTTGCAAAGTGAATTAATAAAGAATCAAACCCCATCACTTTGACCCCTGGTAGATTACCAATCGCTTTTTCGACGAACTTAATACGTTCACTAAGACTAAAAAAAGGGCGCTTAGCGCTGTTGCTTGCAACCGCGATGATAAGTTCTGGGAATAATCTCGCAGCACGCTTAATAATATCAACGTGGCCATTTGTTACTGGATCAAAAGTACCTGGATAAATCGCTTTTTGGTTCATAGGTCACAGTTTCAATTGCATATCTAAGCAGTCTATCGTATTGTTCCATAAAAAACTATTGTCCTTATGGTCTGTGCTCCCAGAAAACATTTCGACAGGATTTTACAAATGGTTGCTATTTATCAGACAACGACTATCTTATTTTCAACATCAAAAAAACAAGGAGTTCACCGCAATGAATGCTGCAAAAAAATTAGTTCTTCTGAGCTTTTGTCTATTAACTGCTTGTGCTCCTCCGAGGCCCGCTGCTGAGGCGCCAGTAAATGAAACTATGCCCGTAAAAGAGCGTGAAGAAAAAACAGCGACTGTTTCTTCCTGGGTCATCAATGGCGCTATGGCGGCTAAGAATCAAAATAAATCCTGGACAGCTTCTGTTAATTGGAAACAGCAAGGCGCAGGTCAGTATCAAATTCGTCTCTTTGGACCTCTTGGTGGGGGTACGGTGATCATTGAGAAAAATGGAGGCGTTATTACCTATAAGGATGGACCAAAAACCGTTACGTCCAATAGCGCCGATAAGTTACTTGCACAGGAAACTGGAATTAAATTACCCGTGAGTAACTTATATTATTGGGTTAGAGGTTTACCAGCACCAGGGCCTGTTCAAGTCACCGAATACGATCGCTATAATCACTTAAAAACTTTAAAGCAATCCGGTTACACCGTGAAGTATCTTAACTACACCTCGAAAGGGAACGTTGATTTGCCCAGCAAAATTCAATTAACCGGACATGGGTTATCGATGAAGCTGGTTATTAAGAGCTGGTCTGTATAACTACTCATCAAATCCCGCTCAGTGAGCCAATCGAACGAACATTAACTTCTGGGCGGGATCTATAGCGCAAGAAACACTGATTTTTTTTAAATCATAATTGACAAGCGAATTAAATCACTGCAAAATACACCCCAGTTCAAAACGTGAATGTCCTAACATTCATGTAAATATAGAATCTTAAGCTTACTGGGGTGTAGCCAAGCGGTAAGGCACAGGGTTTTGATCCCTGCATTCCTAGGTTCGAATCCTAGCACCCCAGCCACAATCTTGGTGATTCAAGTTAACAGACGGCAGAAGATACCCGGGAAGGATGCGTTCACCGGATCGCTAAATAACAATAATATCTTTCTGGCTGTCTTCTGCCATGTGTTTATGCTACCTGATTAATTTTATCTAAGGTTTTCACGCACATGTCGACGATGATGATATTCACTGGCAATGCCAACGCAGAACTAGCTCAAAATATTTCCTCCTATTTAAATTTACCCATTGGCAAAGCAAACGTTGGTACGTTTAGCGATGGTGAGACCATGGTTGAAATTTTAGAAAATGTCCGTGGAAGAGATGTCTTCATCATCCAATCGACCTGCGCCCCCTCAAATAATAATTTAATGGAGCTGTTGGTCATGGCCGATGCGCTAAGACGCTCTTCAGCCAACCGCATTACCGCCGTTATTCCTTATTTTGGGTATGCAAGACAAGACCGTCGCGTACGATCGGCACGCGTTCCAATAACAGCCAAAGTGGTTGCCGATATGATCACTTCTGTTGGGATAGGTCGTGTATTAACCGTCGATTTGCACGCAGATCAAATCCAAGGGTTTTTCTGCATGCCCGTCGATAACGTCTATTCGACCCCAGTTTTACTCGATGATATTCAGAAGCAAAAATTAGATAATTTGATGGTTATTTCTCCAGATGTAGGCGGAGTAGTTCGCGCTCGTGCAATGGCAAAACGATTAAATGACGCAGAATTATCTATCATTGATAAACGTCGAAGCGGTCCGAACAAATCTGAAGTAATGCATATCATAGGGGATCCCAAAGGCCGAAATTGCATTATCGTAGATGATATCGTCGATACCGCTGGAACCCTATGCTCTGCCGCGGTTGAGTTAAAAAATAACGGGGCACAAAGCGTGCGTGCTTATATTACACATCCAGTTTTATCAGGCCCCGCCATTACGAATATCATGAATTCATCTCTTGACGAAGTTGTAGTAACCGACACCATCCCTATATCCAACGAAGCCAAGAATTGTTCAAAAATACGCGTGGTGAGTCTAGCGGAAATGATTGCGCAAGCCATTAAGCGTGTTAATGAAGAAGAATCCATTAGCTCAATGTTTGCCGAATAAATTTTTGATCTTTACTCTCCATGGTGTACAGTCCATACAGGCTAATCCAAGCCTAAGAAAACTCGAAGGCATTCGATTATACCCCTAACCTTAATCAAATAAGCTCGCCGTGCCAAGGCACGGCATTTATGGGGGAAAGATTGAACTATGGATTAGATGGAATTAATCACGGGAGCCAACGTACTTATCATCAAAATAGTGACGAAGTTTAGTTCTAAGCGTGCCACGACTAATACCTAACATAAGCGCTGCACGAGATTGATTGTACTTACAGTGCTCCATAACAGCTCGGAACAAAGGGGCTTCAACTTCCTCAAGCACGAATTGGTATAAATCAACAGGATCAGTCCCCTTCAGTTCGGAAAAATATTTTTGCACTGATTGAGTTACACTCTCCGCTAAAGATGCAGTTGTATCCCCAGCCTCGTTGCTGATTGTTGTCATTATTATTAACTCCTTCTTTCAAAAAAATAATTCTATCGAAATGAATAATACTCGACAAGTTTCGAGTTAAACAGGGTGCGATTAACGTGGTTTTCTTATGCCAACATTCTGCGACTGGACCAGGCGATTTATGGACCTTCTAAATCACTTGCTCTCTCGTCAAGCAGCGGGAAGTTGATCATTGTGAAAACACAATTATTAATGAATAAGCCTCACGTTTAATTTTAAAAAACTGCACGTTTGATCGCACACATTCTACAAACACCATTAGTGGGCTAAAAAGCCCACCAAACCTCTATTAGTATTGAATCATAGCCGGATTAAATGGTTTACCATTAACGGTTAATTGGCCTTCATTCAAGGTTACATGAATGACAAATTCATTTCCTTGTTTTTCTAAAGCACCGGCTGCAACCAGAGCGTCTAATTTTTCTTGAGCTTTGGCTTCAGCTTTTTGATCAAGCTCTGCTAATGTCATTTGCTTTGTTACTGGTTGCTGAGCTGGGTCTTTCTGAGTTGCGTTGGTAGTAGACTCGGCAACTTGAGGTTGATCTTGAGCTTGAGCACTCGATTGATCACTCCTTTGTGTTGTTTCTTGCTGTTGAGCCTCAACGTCCTGTTTGCTTACCTCAGCATCTTGTGGCTGTTGCTTATCTTGCTGGTCACCCGAAGAGTGCATCTCTATTTGCTTGGCCAATGCATCTTGGAGGGTAGGTTGCTTAACTAGTTGTTGCTTAGATGTTTCTTTAAGCGCTTCCTTTACCAGATCGGCTGGCAGCTTAAGTTGACCCTCTCCTTGAATTTGCTGGATGAGCTGGAATGGGTTTGATGAATCACCTTTTGGTAAATTTAAGGTAAGGTTGCCTTCAATACTTCCTTCAGGCATCACAAAACTTAGCTTAGAAACTTCAAACTCGGCTCCTTTACTAAATAACTTAGGTAGTTCAGGTAAAATGGTGAACAATGCCTGCTGACGGTCTGCATCCGTGTTTCCTTGCATCTGGTTTGCTTGCTCATTAATTTTTGCAAGAACATCAGCATCTAAGTTTTTAATCGCCAACTTGATCTCACCAGGACCATAGTTTTTTCCATTAGAATAAAGTTGGTTTATAGAAGCTTCTAAATGAGAATGAAATAACCCATCTTCAATATCACTTTTAGTATGAACACTAAATTTATTTAACTCAAATATTTTTTGATCCCCATTGGTCACGAGAACTGATGGCAATGAGAAACTGGCTTGACCTAAATACAAGCCATTTTCTGCTTGATATAAGTCATACTCACTACTGACTTGGCTAACTCTTGCAGAAATTTGATCCTTTTTAACATCAATGCCCTGAATGATCATATCGCCATCTATGTGATCCAGGCGAGAAGTTAATGTGACATCACTCGTCATGCCATGCCATTTAAACTGACCATTCCCCTCTTTGGCAATGAGCGTAAACTGGGGGAGTTGAACACGAAAACGGCTACGATTTAGATAGTTGACTAAAACGCTGACATTCAGTTTTGGTGAGGTTGAGTCGGTTGTAAAGGCATCAGCAAATTTTTGTTTAAACTGATCAGGAAGATTTAATTCCGTTTTAGCATAGCCTAGGCCAAAATGAACCCCATCTTCAGCAAAAATTACTGGACCATGGTAAATTGAAAGGGGCATATCCAGCGTATAATCTTGTGCTGGCTGTAAGGTAGGTTGGCCATCTTGGTTTTTCACCACGCGCTCAGGAACATGGACTTTCCATAATAAATCAGCCTTGGAAGTGAACCAGCCGCGATCATAGCGGTTAATGGTAACATTCAAACCGTTTGCTTGATTAACTAAAGTAATATCTCTTTTTAAGGTACGTTCGGTCATCAATCCCGTACCGTAGTATCCACCAAGGACTAAAACAACTAAGATAATTATCAATCCCACTAATTTTTTCATTATCAGCTCCGTGTTTGAAATGATCCTCTTTAATGCGCTATGAGCAAAAAACTGCAAGAGGGTATTGTTTTATCGCAAAAAAAATTGCGTTAGAAAACAGCTGTTATTAAAGCACGATAATCATAATCTCGCAAAGGCATTGCGTGTTTTAGAAGTAATTATTTTTTAGACTGCTTTTCTGACACTTGTTTGCAATATGTTTCTTTCACCATCAAAGATAAAATTAACGCAACAAGCGAACAAAGAGGTAATATTTGTAAACCAAATTGAAAATCAGAAAGATGAAGCATTTCAACGTTATAAGCTCTAGCACCAGAAACGATATCTACCATTTTTCCAACCAATGGCTGTAATGATGCACCCACAAAAATAGAGATCATATTCGTAAACGCAATAGATGTGCCAATCACCTTACGTTCATGTAGTTCTGTGGATACAGCGTAGGCAATAGCAACGCCTGTGTTTGTTAAACCGAAAGCAAAAAATAAGAGATATGCCGTCGTTTTATTCATCTCAGGAGCAAATACATATAACGAGGTTAGAATTGCCCCCAAAATAGCTGAGGCAATCATAATAGGTTTGCGTCGACCCATTTTATCAGATAACCAACCAGATAATGGACCTCCAATTCCCCAACCGATAAATATGAGGCCTGTAGCAAAGGCAGCAGCATGGGCTGTTAACCCTCGACCGTACTGTAAATAAGCCGGTCCAATTGCCTCACCAATAACGGCAGTAGGACCAAATAAAAACCCAGCGTAAAGCGCGTTTATCCAAGCTTGCTTATGAGTCAAAATAATACGAAGGCTTTCTACAATGCTGATTTGACTATCATGCTTCATTTGGTGTGTTTTTTTTGTCGGTCTATCTTGTACGAACTGATAAAGTAAGCCCGCCAACAAAATAAATAAGAAAGCAATAATCAACATACTATGACGCCAGCCTACGGCGCCAACTAAAAAAGATACTGGAGCTTCGCCAGCAGCCGCTCCCAACATACCCAGTGCTTGAGTTAATCCCGCCAACAATCCAAGCATGGCTGCAGGAAACCAGGAGGTTGCTAACCTTAAAGCACAAACAAAAGCAAAAGCCGCACTAAAGCCAATTAACATTCTTCCAATAGAGGCTATTAAAAGCCCATCCGCTAGTCCAAATACACAGCAACCAAACGCGGTAATTAATGACATGACGGTCAAAATCCATCGGATACTTAATCTATCTACCGTAAGTCCGACAGGAATTTGCATTAAAATATAGGGAATATAAAAAGAGGCTGTTAAAATCCCAAAGCCTGCTTCATTGATACCAAAATCGCTTTGCAAGTAGCGGTGCATGACACCTGGTGCGACCCTTGCCATATAGTCGGAAAAAAAAAAGGCTGCAGCTAGACCCCAAACGAGCCAAGCGTAACCAAGTTTTTCACGAACTTTATCCTTATTTGTTTGAGGGAGTACAATTGAATTCATAAGTCCACTACTAGAATGTTCCTAAAATCATAATTTATACCCATCTTTTAATTTCAATGGATACATTTGTTTTACGAGAAGCGTTCCTGATCAATATTCATGCAAATATTGCTTCTTCATTATACTGGTGCGGTAGATAATTTCAACACTCTGTTTCTCATTAGCAAGGTAATCTGATAAAATTATGGGCTCGTAACCGGTAATTTAATGTATATGAATCCATTAGAAACGGCCATTTTAAATGCGTTTCAGCAACAGGGCGCACAGAAAGAAGCGAATAAAGCTTATCTTGAATTTATTAAAGCCAATTTTATTATTCCAATAGAAGTCGGTAGTGAAACAGAGCCAAAAGTACTTTATCTGATTGAGAACGAGCACATTTTTTTACCTGTTTTCAGTCATATGGATTATTTTGATGCTTGGGCAGCTCATATAGCAGAACGAATTCAATTACTTAAACTATCTGGCGTAGACTTATTAAAAGGTATTGGAGAAGGCGTCACTGTTTGCTTAAACATCGGGAGTGTTTGCTATAAAGAATTCAATCCTGCAGAAATTGCTAGAATGCGAAGTATGGTGCTTAAGTTTTTTAATAATTAATTCTTCTCCTTTAAAAATTCCAAACTCCCACTAATATGGGAATTTGGTCTTTTTAAAGCCGTTTACATCTCATCAGTACGTTACACCTATTCACATTAATTAAGCCACCATATCGATTACTTGATATCCCAAAATAGCAGATACGGCAATAACGCTACTTAACTCTAATACTTTAGTAATAAATCCAGCCTTGGTTGATGCATAATAATGCTCATCATTCGCGGCAAATTCTTCGGCTACTGATTCATAACCAATATAATCCGTTATATCGTAAATAGGTTCTTCTTTATAAAAACCTGCCCACCAACCATCGGACCACTGTTCGAATTCTCTAGTTCCTTCTTTAAATGGATTGTTTTCTTCACTAACATTCGCGAGCCCACTTTCGTAGCCGTAAGCATAGCAAGCTTCAAAGGAAGGGTGTTCAATATTAAATTTTAGTTTAATGTATGGTAAAAATTCATTGGTCGTTTTCATGTCATTACCCCTTTCGCGTGAATTGTAATCTAAGTATGTCATTTATTTGTATTGACCTTTACTTAGCTTTTATTTTACCTCGTCAATTTGCAATTCATGACGACCTAGAAAAACTTTACATTTTCTTCACAATTCATTTTTTCGAAGGCATATGACTTATCGGCAGTAAAACAAAAGATCTTTAGATTTAGGGCGCAAGACGTTCTTTGTGCCAGTGGTCATTTTTAAGAAAATATCGAATGCGATCGTGAAGACGACTATCTCTTCCTTGCCAGAATTCAACCGTTTCAGGACTAACCAGATATCCGCCCCAATATTCAGGGCGCATGACTGGGGCTTGTTGATGCTTTGCAACCAGTTCATTAAATCGCTGCTCTAGCTCGCTTCTATCTTTAATCACTTGACTTTGAGGAGAACTAATGGCGCTATATTGGCTGTGTAGAGGCCTTGAGGAAAAGTATACATCGGATAGCTTTTTTGAAGCCCTTTGAACCGTACCACGAATCCGTACCTGTCTAGACATTTCTGGCCAAAAAAAGTTCAAGGAAACGTGGGGATTATGTTCAATTTGAATCGCTTTAGTACTTCGATAGTTCGTAAAAAAAAGAAATGCGTTGTTTTCAATTCCTTTCAAAAGCACCACGCGGGTATCGGGGTGGGCATGCTCATCGGCCGTAGCTAAAACCATAGCGGTGGGATCGCTGATTTCGGTTTCAACAACCTCTTGAAACCAGCGTTCAAATTGTTCAAAAGGGGTTAATGCCGCAGATTGCTTACTCAGCGATAAATTTCCATATTCACGTCTAATTTCTGCGATTGTTTTCCCTTTCTTCATTTTTAAAATCCGTAACCATAAAAATTATTTTTAAAGAAGACCTCAGTGCGATACCCAAGTATTTTGAGCAACCTGCTTTTATATAAGATAATGATCAAAGTTGATGCCTATGCGCTTTTGCAAACAAAGCATCAACTTCGAGATAGATTTACCAACCCGTGATCTCAGCGATCGCGTCTCCCAATAGAGCTGGGGATTTTACAGTTTTAACACCCGCTGCTTCAAGCGCTGCAAACTTATCTTCAGCCGTGCCTTTACCTCCAGAGATAATTGCTCCGGCATGTCCCATCCTTTTTCCAGCGGGTGCTGTAACGCCCGCAATGTAAGAAACCACTGGTTTAGTGACATGCTCCTTGATGAACTCCGCTGCCTCTTCCTCAGCCGTGCCTCCAATTTCGCCGACTAAAATAATCGCTTCTGTTTGCTCGTCTTTTTCAAAGAGCTTTAACACATCAATAAAGTTGGTTCCAGGAATTGGATCCCCGCCAATTCCAACACATGTACTTTGACCAAACCCTTTATCGGTGGTTTGCTTTACTGCTTCATACGTCAAAGTACCAGAGCGAGAAACAATACCTACTTTACCAGGAAGGTGAATTGCACCTGGCATAATGCCAATCTTACACTCACCTGGGGTAATAATTCCTGGGCAGTTAGGACCGATTAAACGGCTATCCGTGTTATTTTCCAGATATGCTTTTACTTGTAACATGTCTAAGACCGGCACGCCTTCGGTGATGCATACAATCAGTTTAATCCCTGCATCGGCCGCTTCTAAAATAGAGTCTTTGCAAAAAGGAGCGGGTACGTAAATCACGCTAGCATCAGCCCCAGTCTCATCAATTGCGTCTTTAACGGTATTGAATACCGGTAAGCCAAGATGTTCTTGACCGCCTTTCCCGGGAGTCACGCCACCGACCATACGTGTGCCATATTCAATCGCTTGCTCAGAATGAAAGGTTCCTTGCTTACCCGTGAATCCCTGGCAAATGACTTTGGTGTCTTTGTTAATTAAAATACTCATTCATAACCTCGAGGTTTTGGTGTGTAGCCTCATATTTAAATCAAGACCACAACAATTAATCATGCCAACCTATACTTGTTCAACAATCTTTTTAGCCGCATCGGTTAAGCTGGTTGCGGCAATCACATTTAAATCGCTCTGATTTAAAATATCTGCCCCTTTATCAGCATTATTTCCTTCGAGACGAACAACCACTGGAACATGCACATCAACTTCTTTTACGGCGTCTAAAATCCCTTCAGCAATTAAATCACAACGAACAATACCGCCAAAAATATTCACCAGAATGCCTTTGACTTTCTCATCAGAAAGAATAATTTTAAATGCTTCGCGAACGCGTTCTTTCGTAGCTCCTCCACCCACATCAAGAAAGTTTGCGGGCTCACCACCATGAAGTTTAATCACATCCATCGTTGCCATGGCTAAACCTGCACCATTAACCATGCACCCTATCTTGCCATCTAGAGGGATATAATTTAATTCCCAGTCATGGGCACGGTTAACACGCTCATCTTCCTGAGTTGTATCGCGCATGGCTCTTAACTTAGGCTGACGATACAGTGCGTTGTCATCGATATTGACTTTGCCATCGAGACAAATCAAATGCCCTTGTTTATTCACTACTAAGGGATTAATTTCTAACAAACTTAAATCACACTCTACAAACATTTTTCCCAATGCAATCATTAAATTGGTGAATTGCTTAATTTGATCTCCTTCTAATCCTAAATTAAATGCCGTTTCGCGGCATTGATAAGGCATCACACCAACCATAGGATCAACTTGAACTTTAAAGATTTTTTCTGGCGTTTCTTCAGCAACTTTTTCAATTTCAACCCCACCTTCTGTAGATGCCATGATGACCACTCGGCGAGAAGCACGGTCAATCACTGCACCCAAATAAAGCTCGCGCTCAATATCACTGGTTTCTTCTACTAACACCGAATTAACAGGCTGGCCATGCTCGTCGGTTTGGTAGGTCACTAAACGGGTTCCTAGGATGGATTTAACGTATGAAGTTAATTCTTCTTTATTTGAGACAAGCTTCACACCGCCTGCTTTGCCACGGCCACCCGCATGGACTTGAGCTTTTACTACCCAGCGTGGAGTTGATAGTTTAGAAGCAACTTGTAAAGCATCTTCCACATTATGAGCCACTTCACCATTTGGAACCGGAAGTCCATAACTCTCAAATAATTGTTTGGCTTGATATTCATGTAAATTCATTCTGCGTTTTCCTAAATAGGTTAGACATTTAACAGCAACCGAGCAGGATCTTCTAGAAGTTCCTTCACGCTTACTAAAAACTGTACGGAGTCTTTGCCATCAATTAAGCGGTGATCATAAGAAAGCGCCACATACATCATGGGGCGAATAACGATCTCACCTTGTTCAACAATAGGACGTTGCTCAATTTTGTGCATGCCAAGAATGCCTGTCTGAGGTGGATTAATAATCGGTGTAGCCAGCAGAGAACCAAATACTCCACCATTCGTGATTGTAAATGTACCACCCTGCATCTCATCCATGGACAACTTGCCTTGGCGTGCGCGTGTTGCATAATCGGCTATTGTATTCTCAATTTCTGCCATGCTTAATTGATCAGCATTACGCACAACAGGTACAACCAAACCCCGCTCCGTTGAGACAGCAATTCCGATATCATAATAGCCGTGATAAACGATATCTTGACCATCAATAGAGGCGTTCACAGCGGGAAAGCGTTTCAACGATTCAACAACCGCCTTGGTAAAAAACGACATAAAACCAAGTTTTGCACCATATTTTTTCTCGAAATTATCTTTATATTGCGCACGAATATCCATGACCGCCTTTAGATTAATTTCGTTAAACGTAGTTAACATGGCGGCATTATGTTGCGCTTCGACTAATCGCTCTGCAATTTTCGCACGTAAACGCGACATAGGAACTCGCCGCTCTTCTCGCTCACCAGAAGGAATAGGAGCTTTATCTTTAGCTTCCTCTTTTACTTTCGCCTCTGATTTTTTCTGCGCCTTATCTCGATGCGATTCGATATAAGCCACCACATCTTCTTTGGTTATGCGACCATCTTTTCCAGTGCCCTTAATTTGACTAGGCTGCAAATCATGCTCAGCCAACATACGCCGCACCGCAGGACTCGCTGCTTTCTCTTCTTTCTCTTCGACTTTTTCTTGCTTATCGTTCGCTTTTTCCTCTTTGCTTGACTCGCCTTTTTCAGCACCTTCTTCTATCGAAGCCAAAACTTCACCTGCTGTGACTGTATCCCCTTCTTCAAAATGGATTTTTTTTAAAACACCATCAGCCGGAGCAGGAACTTCCAAAACAACCTTATCGGTTTCTAAGTCGACGAGGTTTTCATCTCGTGACACTTTGTCACCTACTTTTTTATGCCAGGTGGCAATAGTAGCGTCAGCAACTGACTCGGGTAAGGCAGGTACATTCACTTCGATAGACATAATTTTACCTTTTTTTTGTCAATGAGTTTGTAATGTCTCTGATATTAGGAACAATCCCTACCAGAGCTCCAATTATCAATGGTGTAAGGCGTTTATTTTTCCATTAAGGCTTCTTTCACCAACTTCTCTTGTTGCTCAGCATGAAGTTTTGGACTTCCTACCGCCGGCGCTGCAGCAAATCCTCTACCAGCGTAATAAAGAGAATGATCTTCTTGTAAACAATCCTTAATATTATGTTGAGAAGCAAACCAAACGCCTTGATTTTGGGGTTCTTCTTGACACCAAATAATTTTTTTAGCATTCGGATATTTTGCCAGCTCTCGTTTTAAATCCTGTTTTGGAAATGGATAAAGTTGTTCAATGCGAATAATCGCCACGTGATCTAATGATTCTTCGCGTCGCTTTTGCAATAAGTCATAATAGACTTTACCGCAACAAAGAACGACCCTAGAAACCTTTTCTTCGTTCAACTCATCCACCTCAGGGATCACATTATAAAATTTTCCATGTGATAAATCTTTTACCGAAGAAACAGCTAGTTTATGCCGCAACAAACTTTTTGGCGTCATAACAATTAAAGGCTTTCTATATTTACGCAAAATCTGGCGTCGGAGCAAATGAAAGATTTGAGCCGGTGTCGTTGGAACACAAACCTGCATATTTTGCTGCGCACACAATTGCATAAAGCGCTCTAATCGTGCAGAGGAATGTTCGGGTCCTTGACCTTCGTAACCATGAGGCAAGAACATGACAAGCCCCGATAATCTGCCCCATTTTTGTTCACCAGAACTTATGAATTGATCAATGACAACTTGGGCGCCGTTAGCAAAGTCACCAAACTGAGCTTCCCAAATGACTAAGGTGTTTGGCTCTGATGCAGAAAACCCATATTCAAAGGCCAAAACTGCCTCTTCAGAAAGAACAGAATCAATAACAACAAATGGTTTAAGTGGATTATCAACCACGGTTTCTAATGGGGTGTAAGTATTGCCTGTTTTGGCATCATGTAAAACCGCATGACGATGGGCAAACGTCCCTCGCGATGAATCCTGCCCAGAAAGACGAACGGAATATCCTTCATGGACTAGAGAAGCATACGCTAGCGTTTCAGCAAAGCCCCAATTAATTGGCGTCTCGCCCGCTGCCATTTTTCTTCGCTCTTCCAGCAATCGCTTAACAACGGAGTGGGGTGTAAAACTATCCGGTACTGAATTCACTTGCTCAGATAGTTCTTTGAGGGTTTTTTCATCCACGGTTGTATCGGCCTTATCCGTCCATTTGGCATGGAGGAAAGGGGTCCAGTCTACAGCGCGCTTACCAGAATAACTTCCTTTTACCGTCTCAACGACTGCTTCGCCCTTATCAAGCTTGTCGCGATAGGCTTCGGCTAATGTTTCGACTTTTTCCTTGCTGATTAACCCTTCCTCAATTAACTTATCAGCGTATATCTCTTTTACAGTCGGCATGGATTTAATTTTTTGATACATCTCAGGCTGAGTCACAGAGGGCTCATCGGCTTCATTATGCCCATGTCGGCGATAACACACCAAATCCACTACTACATCACGCTTAAATTTCATTCGAAATTCAAAAGCAATCCGCGTTGCAAAAATAACTGCATCTGGATCATTGCCATTGACGTGAATAATGGGCGCTTGGACCATTTTCGCAACATCAGTACAATATAAGGTAGAACGAGCATCCAGAGGATTACTGGTTGTAAATCCAATTTGGTTATTCACCACGACATGCACGGTCCCGCCAGTGCAATACCCTCTAGATTGAGAGAAGTTGAAGGTTTCCATTACAACACCTTGCCCTGCAAATGCTGCGTCACCATGGATAACTAAGGGTAAAACGGTATCTTTTTTCTCTAAATCATTCCGTCTTCTTAATCTTGAACGAACAGATCCTTCCACAACCGGACCAATAATTTCAAGGTGAGAAGGGTTGAACGCTAGCGCAACATGAACAATATTGCCCGACTCCGTACGCAGATCTGAGGAATATCCTAAATGGTATTTGACGTCCCCGGTTCGCTCTGAATTGACTTTGCCCTCAAACTCTTGGAACAACGCATCAGGCTCTTTTCCAAGCACATTCACTAACACATTTAATCGACCACGATGAGCCATACCAATGACAATTTCTTTGACTTCATGCTCCCCGCCAGTACGAATAATTTCTTGTACTAACGGAACAAGTGCATCCCCACCTTCTACAGAGAAGCGTTTTTGCCCAACATATCGTGAACCAAGATATTTTTCTAGGCCTTCAGTTGCAATTAGTTCATTAAGAATTTTAAGCTTATGTTCTTTTGATAATTTCAGTTGACCATGCACACGTTCTAGTTTTTGTTGAATCCAGAGGCGCTCTTCTGTATTGGCAATATGCATGTATTCAATGCCGATGCTTCCACAATAAGTTTTCTTTAACAATTCGTAAATTTCGGAAAGAGGCATCGGTTTTTGACTAAATGTATGACCAGGATAAAACTCTTTATTCCAATCAACATCGGTTAAGTTATGATACGATAACTTCAAACTATCAACTGGCGTTCGCTCAGACATATCAAGGGGATCTAAGTTCGCGACGAGATGACCGTAAGTACGATAAGCATTAATTAAATGGGCAACTTCCGCTTGTTTTACATCAGCTGAAGTCACCTGAATGCATTTTTTATTCGCCGTTTCTTGAAAATAATCACGAATTTTTCGATGAGAAATGTCTTTTTCCTCACCGTTGACGTTTGGCAACTCGCGAAAGAATTTTTGCCAATCTTCAGGTACAGACATCGGATCACTGAGATAATCTTCGTATAAAGAGTCAATATAAGCCATGCTTCCACCAGAGAGGTAGGAAGTGGCTAATTCTTTTTGCAGATTACTGCTGCTCATTACATCATTCTCCAAAGATATGTCGAGTAACTAGCGAAATATAAATCATATTCCAATCATTCAAGCCAAACTTACCAGACAATAAACTCATACATCACGACCCAATAACCAGCTTAAGCTACCTTAATCAGCTATATCATTTCCTTTGCTAAAGTCTGAAAAAAGCCAATACTAACTTGCACATTCTAATAAGCTAAATTGAGCGTTTTAGTTGCAAGTGTAGTTTGCTTCTTGTAAATTCGCCAAATGCCTTTGATTTTTATAAGTTATACGTCTTGTTTAAACTCAAAAAACCAGTCTAAGCTCATGTTATCTTGAGCCTGCTGGTATTTAACGATTCGCCGTCAATGGCTTTGGTTAGGGTATACAAACCGTGCTTGTGCTGGGTCTTAGATCATTCGTCTAAACACTACGTGTTTCATTCAGTAGATGAAACTCTAAGCCCAGAACAGTTTAATATTAAACTTTATGTTTCAACTTTCAACATTTGTTGACGAATTTCCCCAATTGCTTTTGAGGGATCGAGTCCCTTCGGGCAAACATTAGTGCAGTTCATAATCGTACGACAACGAAACACACTAAAAGGATCCTGCAAATTTTTTAACCGCTTAAAAGTAGCCGTATCACGATTATCGGCCAAAAATCGTTGTGCTTGCAACAACCCAGCCGGTCCAACAAATTTCTCTGGATTCCACCAGTACGATGGACAAGAGCTTGTGCAACAAGCGCATAAGATGCACTCATATAACCCATCCAGCTTGGATCGCTCTTCGGGTGATTGCAACCGCTCTCTTGGCGGAGCCTCAGAATCGTTTTGTAAATACGGCTCAATGCGCTCATATTGCTCATAAAATTGCGTCATATCCACCACCAGATCTCTTATCACTGGAAACCCTGGAAGTGGGAGGATAATAATTTTATCTGTGTTGAGTTTTGATAAATGAGTCACACAAGCCAACCCATTCGTACCGTTAATATTCATGCCATCCGAACCACAGACGCCTTCCCGACAAGAACGTCGAAAAGAAAGGGTTGGGTCTTGTTCATTTTTAAGTCGTTCTAGCAGCGTTAATAACATCGGATCGCTTTTGGCAGGTACCGATATTTCATAATCCTTCATATAAGGCTTATCATCTTGAGAAGGATTATAGCGATAAATCGACAAGGTCAGATTTTTAGTTTCAGCCATAGCATTATCCTCATTAATAAACGCGTTCTTTCGGCTCAAAGGGCTCGACAAACTGGGGTTTAGTATTCACGGGGCGATAATCAATTTCATCGTCCTCGGCCAGATACAAGGTATGCTTAATCCAGTTTGCATCATCACGCTTTGGATAATCTTCGCGACTATGGGCGCCACGACTTTCCGTTCGAGCGAGCGCAGACTTCGCCGTAGCGTAGGCAGTAGCCATTAAATTATCTAACTCGAGTGCGGTTACACGCTCTGTATTAAAGACTTCACTTTTATCTTCTAGTTTGGCATCTTTTAAGCGATCACGTAATTTTTGTAATCGTTCAAGACCTTTTTCCATCACATCACCGGTTCGAAATACGCCAAAATCTTCTTGCATTACTCGCTGCATCTCATCGCGAATAACCGCAGGACTCTCGCCTTCAGTAGAGCTTTCCCACCGTTGATAGCGCTCCATTGCCACAGCAATGTTATCCTCTGTAACATAGGGCATGTCGGGAAGTTGGTTGGATTGCCATTGCAATTCAACATGAAGCCCAGCAGCACGACCAAAAACAACCAGATCTAATAATGAATTACCACCCAGTCGATTGGCACCATGTACCGAAACAGAGGCGCATTCCCCAACGGCATATAATCCTTCAACAACCTGCTCTTTTCCTTTATGTTTTGTTAACACTTGTCCATGAATGTTTGTTGGGATTCCGCCCATACTGTAGTGGCACGTAGGGACAACGGGAATCGGTTCTTCAATAGGGTCAACCCCTGCAAATTGCAACGATAATTCACGAATACCTGGCAGACGTGATTTAATTAAATCCGCTCCTAGATGATCCAGTTTTAATTTAACATGATCCACACCGTCCGGATCAAATCCTTTCCCGGCTCTTAACTCCCGAGCCATCGCTCGTGCAACAACATCTCGCGACGCCAAATCCTTAGCATGTGGAGCATAGCGCTCCATAAAACGTTCGCCATCTTTATTGATAAGATAGCCTCCTTCTCCACGGCATCCTTCAGTAACCAAAGTTCCAGCACCAGCAATGCCCGTAGGATGAAATTGCCACATTTCCATATCTTGCAAGGGCAAACCAGCACGAAGAGCCATACCAAATCCATCCCCGGTGTTTATATAGGCGTTGGTGGTAGACTGAAAAATACGACCCGCACCCCCTGTTGCTAAGATACAAACACGGCTTTGAAAATAGACCACATCGCCAGTTTCAATGCATAACGCCGTAACGCCTGCAATACGGCCATGATTATCCTTCACGAAGTCTAGGGCTAACCACTCGCTAAAAATGTGTGTTTTAGCCTTTAAATTTTGTTGATACAACGTATGCAAAAGGGCGTGGCCTGTTCTATCGGCTGCAGCACACGTTCTGGTCGCTTGATCACCGCCAAAATTTTTTGACTGCCCCCCAAAAGGACGCTGATAAATTTTACCGTTATCCATACGGGAAAAAGGTAAGCCCATATGCTCCAATTCGTACACCGCTTCAGGACCTGTTTTGCAAAGATATTCAATGCAATCTTGATCGCCAATATAATCAGCGCCCTTTACGGTATCATACATATGCCATTGCCAATCATCTTCATCGGCATTGCCTAACGCAGCAGTAATACCGCCTTGCGCGGAAACCGTATGAGAACGCGTAGGAAAAACTTTAGACAATAAAGCAACTTTCATTCCTGAATTGGCGAGCTGTAACGCTGCGCGCATACCGGCTCCGCCTGCCCCAACAATTACCGCATCAAATTTATTACGCATGAAAGCCATTACTATTGTCCCCAAACAATCATTAACGCCCAGATAAATTGGCCGACTAAGAAAAGAGCAACGAGAAGCTGCACCGATAATCGAATGACCGTGCACTTAATATAATCTGTAGTCACCGTCCAAATCCCAATCCAGGAATGCAAAATAAAGGTGAAAAAAGCTAGTACCGTTGCCACTTTAAAGGATGGTATCTGAAAGAGCGCATGCCATTCAGCATAACGTAACTCAGGATGCATTAAAAAAAAGGAAAAAATAAATAGTGCATATACCGCGAGATAGACGGCAGTTACCCGTTGTATTAACCAATCTTTTAAGCCATTGCCCGTTAAGCTCGTGATGTTCGTTACCATATCCAGATCCCTAAAATAATCATCGCAAAAATCGCCAAGAGAATCACCAAAAGCGCTGTTCTTCGCCCAGTAGGAAGCCCTTCTGCAAATCCTAAGTCCATAATCATATGGCGAATTCCCGCCAATAGATGATACGCTAGAGCAGCAGCAAATACCCAAAGTAAAAATTTATTAAATGGCGCCGCTATAAGGTGCTTCATATGCTCAAATGACGTTCTAGAATGCAGAGAAAGACTTAATAAATATAAAAGAGCAGGAGAAAGCAGGAATAATACAATCCCAGACAGGCGATGCAAAATAGATGCGATGGCCATGGGAGGATACTTTAAACTCATCAAATCTAGGTTAACAGGTCGTTTCTGCTTCACAGTTTATTTCTTCCTCTTGGAAATTATTAATAGGAATAGTTCAAATCATTGATTGCAAAATCGGTTGCATTCTTTCAAAAACGAGGCAAGTATACCACTGTGTTATGGTCACGCAAAGTTTCGATAATAAATGCTAAAGATTCCTGGATTATCTCTGGATTTTGCTAGCAAAAATTACTGAGTAAACAAGTTATAACTCTAGGATAAAAATTTTTTATGCCACGATTAAAGTTCGCATTTTGGGTTCGATGGAGTTGCGCTTTTATTTACGACATTGTCATTGTTCTAACCCTTTTTTTATTTTATACCTTCGTTTGCTTATTATTTCGCCATGGTCAAGCAATTGCGCCAGGAACATTATGGTATCAAGGGTCGTTGTTAAGTGTTTTCTATGCCTATTATTTTTTTTCTTATCGTTACGGTGGGCAAACGATAGGCCTTAAACTGTGGAAGATGAAGTTAATCTCAACACGAGGAAGATTAACTCCTGGAGAGGTTTTACTGCGATTACTCATGTTTCTTCCATCCATCGTATTGAGCATTTGCTTTTTAAAGCGAATAAATGAATTGACCGACCAATTTTCTGGAACTCGGTTGATTCGTGTAAAATAACTAGCGCTTAGGCTGATTAGGAGTCGCATGGGAGTGACGGAAATAATCTCTAGGTGCTTCTGAAGGATAACCGTACCCTTTATCCGCCAAGCGTTTAACTGTTTGCAGATATTGCTCACCCCAAAGACCCGGATCAAAATTAGTCACCACCACATTAAATGGAAGGTTGATAATGGATTCAAAGGCTTTGCGTTGACAAAGCTGATGTCCGTCAAAGGCCACTTGGACTTCCATTTCTTGGTCAATGCCTTCGTTCTTTAAGCGCTCAATGAGAAGATAAATCATTTTTTCAATGGTGTAATACATTTTACACATCGACATTCCTGCACTGAACATATCTTCTGCTTTAGAAGCACTGAGCTTATAGCCTGCATCATGAATAGGGTATACAAATTCCAACTCACTACTATCATCCGTTTTTTCAGGTAGGATAACCTTTGAAGGAGAAATAATGGATAGCGTGGGTTTTACAACAATAATATGAAAATCCGCCCAATTACGCCATAAATGATAGACGCGTTCAAGGAGGGTATCGGGCGCAAGATCGTTTTGTTGAACAATCTCCCTAAGCTGCTCCTCCGTAAGCTCTGCAACGTTTGAGGTATCTTTATCCTCTGTATTGGCCATGGTGCTTTAACCCACTGTATACGATACTATAATCATAGCGGAAAACTTAAGATCTACCCAAATCTTTCAATCACATCATTGCAATGACGAGTCTTAGCTAGCAAACAGCCTCATAATACAATGGGGCATTGACTTTGCAACGAAAACAACGTGTCTGACAACCCGTTTGTGTTTGACAAGGCCGAATAACACCTTTACTAACCCAAAGGGTAAGCATAGGCAATAAAGCCTGTTCATCCATATGGAAAAATCGCGTTAGCTGCTGAGTACTCACCATGCCGTGCTTGATGATGTAATCACGGATTTGTATAAGCATAGACGCCTCCTTTGAGCTTGGACGTATAATAGATTGCCGTTACAAACAGATAAACCGTCATCGT
Organism: Legionella impletisoli; assembly: GCF_900639875.1. Lineage (GTDB taxonomy): Bacteria > Pseudomonadota > Gammaproteobacteria > Legionellales > Legionellaceae > Legionella_A > Legionella_A impletisoli. The sequence goes on along the minus strand of NZ_CAAAIA010000004.1, from coordinate 38,415 downwards.
GATGGCGCCGAGCCAAAGTAGTGTTTGTTGTGGGTGCTCTACAAATCGCGCGCACTGATAAAATAATACAGCCATAGCATAAGCTACGATTAAAGACCAGGCAATAGAAAACCACATTAACGTGCGATTGGCTTCTTGTCGAATGGCTGCCATGGTTGATACGCAAGGGATGTACAATAAAATAAATAACAAATAAGCGTATGCGCCCGCTTTACCATCAAAACGAGAATACATCGCCCCGAAAGCGGTCTGTGATAGTTCCCCGTCGGGAACATTCGCTGCAAAAGGATTCATCAATGCCTGACCAAGACTCGCAAAATTTTGCGGGATAGACCAGAGTGCTTCTTGCAACATCCCAAAAAAATCAAATCCCACAGTGGCTGCATGATGAGCGAGCGGCTCTGCTTGAGCATAGAGTGTGTTTAAGGAGCCAACAACCACTTCTTTGGCAAGCATCCCCGTTAAAAGACCTACCGTTGCAGGCCAATTTTCCTGACTTAGTCCCATGGGGTAAAATAATGGAGTTAGCCACTGTCCTAATTGAGATAAAAGTGATTCACCACTTACCTCTCCTGTGCTCATCCCTCCGTTTAGAGTCAATGAATTTAATATTCCCAAAAAAATACACACTGGAATAATTAATTTTCCAGCGCGAAAAATAAAATGCCGTAAGCGCCGATAAGTTTCCTTAGCAAGTCTTCGCCAAGAAGGCCGATGATAGGCAGGCAACTCAATAATTAATGAGGAAGGCTGACCACGCAACATCGTTTTTCTGAGTAAAAACCCCGTCAAAACAGCCATTAAAATCCCGATAAGATATAAAGAAAAAACGACATTTTGTCCTCCGGTTGGGAAAAACGCCGCAACAAACACGGCATAAATGGCCAGTCTTGCGCTACAAGACATAAAAGGGCTCATCAATACGGTTAATAAGCGATCGCGCTCGGAATCCAAAGTTCGGGCCGCCATAATGGCAGGTACATTACACCCAAATCCAACAATCATAGGCACAAAAGACTTTCCAGGAAGCCCAAGAATACGCATTAACTTATCCACAACAAAGGCCGCACGTGCCATATAACCCGATAACTCTAAAAAAGAGAGTATGAAAAACATAGCTGCGATGACCGGGATAAACGTTAATGTGGTATTAATCCCCTTTCCTATTCCATAAGCACACAAAGCAATCAGCCAGTTTGGGGTATGCAGTTGATTTAATACGCTCGCCAAGCCCTGAACAAAAATCGCATCGGTTGTAATATCAATAAATGACTGAAATGCCCCACCAATATTAATTGCAAATAAGAACATCAAATACATGATGCCTAAAAAAATAGGCAGCGCCCAAATTCGGTGCAGAAAAAGGCGATCAATCTTTGCGGTCAAATGCTCACTAGCATCGGACGACTTGCTCTGTACCATTTGCACCAACTCATGGACAGCGCGATAGCGTGCATCCGCCATTAAGATATCGCTATCAGGCAGCACATTCATCCGCTCCCCTTCTTGGGCGAGTAAAATCGTATCGCCCTCAAGCACTCGCAAGGCTATGTAGGAAACTAAAGCTGGGCGATGAAAATCAGGCAGCAAAAGCTCTTCAAGAACTCGTAAAGTGTCCCGTGCACTCTGTGGTATGGCAAGTTTCAGAGAAGTTGGCTTGAACGCTTTAGACGGAAGATGACTTTTTAAGTGTTCAATTCCTTTTGATTTATGAGCCTCTAAAGCTATAACAGGACAATTTAAGCGTTCTGATAATAATGCGGTATCAATAGAAATCCCGCGTTGCTTTGCAATATCACACATATTAAGCGCGATAATCATAGGCTTGCCGAGCTCAAGAAGTTGGCTTGTTAAATATAAATGCCGCTCCAAATGGCAGGCATCGATCACATTCATGATTAAATCCGCGTCTTCATCGACAATGGATCTTGCTGTAATTCGCTCATCTTGACTTGAACTAGCCGATAAGGCCAAAGAATAAACGCCCGGTAAATCGGTAATTTGAATAGCTTCGCCGCGCTCAATAAAGGTGCCGGTTTTTTTTTCTACGGTCACGCCAGGCCAATTACCAATGCGTTGGTTTTCTCCAGTTAATGCATTAAAGAGCGTTGTTTTGCCACAGTTTGGGTTCCCAACCAACATGACATGGGTCATAGGCGCTCCCATGACAAATAGCGCGCTTCGTCCTTTCTTAAGGTTAATGAGGTACCGCGAATTTCAACTTGCATAGGGCAGCCCAAAGGCGCTACACGTATTACTTTTATTTCTGCACCACGGGTTAATCCTAATGACAATAACCTGCGTCTATAGACAGGATCGGTATTCCCAAAATCGATGAGCCGCGCCCTGTCACCTTTTGCTAGATCACTGATAGTAAGCACCATGTTAAACCCACAACATAAACGATAAAGATTCGTTCTCAAATGATATCGAGAATCATTCTCAATTACAAGAGCAAAAAAGCTGAAATTCCCACGTTTGAAGCCTTAAGACAGGGAATGAGCAGCAAGCAATTTAAGTTAATTCTCTATTTAAATAATCAAATGATTGCATTTCAAACAAGCGGCTCACGGTTCGTTGAAATTCCGCATGCAATGGGCCCTGTTGGTATAGCTCATCGGGAGGCGCTTCGGCGGAAATGATAACTCGAATGCCGTTATCATACATTACGTCAATAAAATGCATTAAGAGAATGACTTTGACCATATCTTGACTGGATAACGTGGGAATACCACTCACAAAAATCGTGTTAAAACGATCGGCTATTTCAAGATAATCTAATTGTGAACGAGGAAGATTGCAAATGACATTAAATTCAAACCAAACGGCTTCATCGCTTATCTTTTTACAACGTATTTCACGAGTTTGGACAGTAATTGTAGAATGTTCTTCCGCTTTAGGTGCAATCTCATGAAACTGGTCATTCATTTTTTTTTCTGTTACCTCATTCAACGGGCATAAGTACGCGTCTATACTCGAAACCCTACCCAGACGATAATCGCGTTTATCCCCCAACGCCATAACATCACAATGTTGTTTAATTAAATCGATGGCCGGCAGAAAACGGGCTCGCTGTAATCCCTTTAGATACAATTGATCAGGTGGGGTATTGGACGTTGCAACGAGAATAACCTGATGAGAAAATAAGGCTTTCAGTAATTGCGCCAAGATCATGGCATCGGCAATGTCATAGACTAAAAACTCATCTAAACAAAGCACGCGACTTTTTTTAGCTAAATCGGAGGCAATCTTTTTGAGTGGATCTTTCAAGCCCTGCAAAGAGCGCAGTTGCGCATCGACTTGTTGCATAAAGTGGTGAAAATGGAAACGAGTCTTTTGCTTCAATGGGAGGGCATTATAGAACAAATCCATGACAAATGTTTTGCCAGCGCCCACAGGCCCATAGAGATATAATCCTTTAATTGGTTTTGAGCGTTTAAACCACCGGCTTGATCGCAGAACTTCATTGGCTATTTGCTGCAACTTAGCAAGAATTAGCCTTTGTATTGGATCATGTTCAATAAGACCCTCAGCAATGGCTGCTTCATAGTCGGCCAGTAAGTTCATAGAGTTGGAACCTGTCGGCGAATTTCATCGATTAAACGAGCTTTTAGTTCAACGAGTCGACCATGGAAAAAATGTCCTGTTTTAGGAAATTCTAATACAGGCAGGGACAACTCTTCGGCGAATTTTAATACAAAATCCTTGGGCACGACCTCATCTTCATCACCTTGAAGGATTATCCAAGGAGAAGGTGAATGTTGAAATGCTTCGTAGTCATAATGATGTACTGGGGGAGCTACGGTTATTAATAATTCATGTTCGTGCTGTGCTGCGACTCGATAGACCACATAAGAACCAAATGAAAACCCGGCAAAAATAAATTTTGCTTCAGGCATGGCCTTTTGCCAATAATCCGTGATAGCCAGCATATCTTCGCTTTCACCAATGCCTGCATCATACTCACCATCGGTTTGCCCAACCCCACGAAAATTAAAGCGAATGCTTGGAATGCATAACTCCTTAAACGCACGCGACATGGTCGTTACCACTTTATTATTCATCGACCCACCCTGCAAAGAGTGCGGATGTCCTAAAATAGCAACAAAATCGAAGCGAACGTCATTAGGAACCGATAGAATACCTTCAATTTCGCCTGCAGTGCCTGCTCTTAAAAAAGAATGTTCGCCAGCTTCGTTTAACAAGGCTTTAATATTCATTTTAATGGTTCAACTTCTTATGCGGAAATGGGTACAATAATAACACAATGGTAACAAGAGAAGACAAAAAAATAGAGCCTCTAGAAAACACGAGGATTTTCTTTACTTCCTTATACTAATTTTTCAATCCATAGAAAAAGAAAGAGGAAGCCATCTCCGTACATGACAAAAACACGGTCATGTACGGAGGAAAACCATAAAGAAATGTGGCAAATTTAATTTAATTCAGATTGAAATAAAATGAGCGGAATTATTTTCTTGCATGAATTGTTAATATTGGAAAATTAATTATACTCTTTTATCAATAGATTGACTTGCCATTGAGTATTTTTAAGCGTCTACTTTGGAGAGATTGATGACTAACCAAGAAAATAATAATCATAATCATGGATCCAATAAATTTACATTATTTTACACGCAGTCAACAGGGACCACGAATAGACTGCAGATCATGGATATTGAAAGACCTTCTTTTACAAATCTGAGAAGGTTAGTTGAAGAAATCGACACACCCAAAGCCCAAACTAGGTGCTTATTCAACCTGTGCTGGAAATAAACGTCCCTCTCATGAATTATTAAATGAAACCTATCTTGATCCTTAATAATTACCGCATAGATTTTGTGGCATTGCTTGTTATATAGTTCGCGTATCAATATTATCATTTGATAGAGTGACTATAGGACACGAGCTTTTCACAACCTATTTCGCATGAGAATAGTAAGATGGCAGATATTATTAATCTAAATAAAAAAAGAAAAGCTAAAAATCGTTCGGAGAGAGAAAAGAAGGCTTCTGAAAATCGCATTAAATTTGGAAGAACAAAAAAAGAACGACAGATAGCACAACAAGAAAGTGAACGTAATGAAAATCATCTAGATGGTCTTAAATTAGAAAAAAATGAAGAATAGATAGATATCGTCCCTGAAGTAGCTACCAAACTCTGCAAAAGTTTCACCGCAAGGTAGCTGATAGGATGTTCCTTACAGAAACTAGTATGTAAAAAAAACTAGTATGTAAAAAAAACCTCAGAGAAAAATGCCTTTTATGATTTTTTAACAAATTCTGATTTTAGCTTCATAGCCCCAATACCATCAATTTTACATTCGATATCATGATCCCCTTCAACTAGCCTAATATTCTTTACCTTTGTGCCAACTTTAACGACAGAGGAACTGCCCTTTACTTTCAAGTCCCTAATCACGATAACCGTATCACCATCACTCAATATATTGCCATTTGCATCTTTTACTATTTTTTGTTCAAATTTTTCTTGTATGGCTTCAGGATCCCATTCATATGCACATTCAGGACAGACTAATAAGCTTTCATCTTGATAGGTAAATAAAGAATTACACTTTGGACAATTAGGTAAAGTAGGCACAATTTCATCACTTATAATGTTATCAGCCGATACTGTAACAAAAAACATGGGAAAGTTTTATTAAAATTTCTAAGCCACCCCGCATGCTGGTATAAAGAAATATCGCTTTTCTTGCTTTTTTATCTCTGTGATTTATGATTACACTCGCGCTGACTCCGAATAGAGCAGCGACTTAATATTCTATAATCTACTAGGAGGACTTGATCCATGCGACAGGTACCCAATTTTCGTCCCACTCCAGTTTTTGGAGGGAAGGACGCATGAAAATCCAAGATTTTAAACGTAAAAAAGAACAGCAAGAAAAAATCAGTGTTCTGACCTGTTACGATTATCCTTCCGCCTGCATTATTGCCGAATCAAAGATTGACTGTGTGCTTGTAGGCGACTCTGTGGCTATGGTTGTTCATGGCCATGAAACTACCATTAACGCCACTATGGAGATGATGGTATTACACACGGCTGCCGTCGCTCGTGGTCTTAAAACACAATTTCTAATTGCTGATATCCCTTTTCTAGCTCATAGAGCCTCCCGCGAGCAAACAATAGAAAACGTCAAACAATTACTCCAAGCCGGCGCACATGCCGTTAAAATAGAAGCGGCTGATCCAGAAGTTTGTGAAACCATTCGCTATTTAGCCACAGCAGGAGTTCCTGTGATGGGGCATATTGGATTAACTCCCCAATCCATCCATCAATTAGGCGGCTATCGAGTACAAGGAAAGCAGGAAGAGAAAGCGCTTTGCTTAATTAAAGAGGCAAAGGCACTCGAAGACGCAGGGTGCTTTGCAATCGTATTGGAATGTGTCCCTCAAACACTCGCTGCACACATTACTGCTGAATTAACCATTCCGACCATTGGCATTGGTGCGGGTGTAATTACGGATGGTCAAGTCTTAGTCTGGCATGATTTACTCGGATTACAAACCGAGTTTAAGCCACGATTTATTAAACATTATCTTTCAGGCAAAGAAATGCTCTTAAACGCCATTAATGCCTACGCAGAAGAAGTTTCAAGGCAGGTCTTTCCAACTGATGAGCATGCATTCTAAGGATTACAATTATGAAACTATTTTACAATTTGGCTGAATGGCAGTCTTTTCGCCGAGCTATATTGCCAGAGCATCAAATCGGTTTTGTGCCAACGATGGGAAATTTGCATGCAGGTCATGCTTCGTTATATCAGAAATCGACCTCAGAAAATGATATCACGGTGGCAAGCCTCTTTATCAATCCCACGCAATTTAATCAACCCGATGATTTCAAGCTTTATCCAAGAACCTTAGAGGCTGATCTCGCTTTACTTAAAGACTTGAATGTTGATTATTGTATTTTGCCTAACGAAGAGACGATGTACTCAGATGGCTATCGATATCAGATTCATGAAAATAAAGAAAGTTTAGCCATGGAAGGCGCTCACCGCCCAGGACATTTCACCGGCGTATTAACCGTTGTCATGAAATTATTAAACCTGGTAAAACCTCATCGCGCTTATTTTGGTGAAAAGGATTATCAACAATATCAGCTTATCAAGGATATGGTCGCGGCTTTTTTCATGGAGATTGAAATCCTATCTTGCCCGACTGTCCGTGAGACGAGTGGCTTAGCCTGTAGTTCTCGAAATAATCGTTTACAACCAAGTCACCGCGAGCTAGCGGATCAATTCGCCCATATTTTTCATCAACCACTTCCCAAACAAGCGCTCATTGATCGATTAAATAAGCTTGGTATTGAGGTAGAGTATTTAGAAGAAAATGACAATCGACGGTTTGTGGCCGTCAAAATTGGAAGCGTGCGACTCATTGATAACTATTCTCTATAAAAAAATGATTCTTAGGAAGTTTTTTTCTGGCATGTGATGGGATCTTAAGGCTCCATCACTAAGTTAGATTGGGACTCTTTCTCAGAATGTTGAAAATTATCCGTGTAAAAAAAACGCAAATAATCCCGCGAGGAAATTTTAGGTGGATTCATCAACTGGGTAACCAGCAATTGAATTTCTTCAGGTAGATATCGGCAGATCGCCCCCATTTGCTCAAGGGCTTTGTTTGCATCAAAGCGGCTCACTTTTTCATCCAAAAAACCATAACGACTTCCCACAAATCGTATTCCCCTTGACTGAGCCATCTCATTGACCTGAACCAGCGATTTTTTCTTATCATCCGTCATGATTATGTTCTTAGGAGAGGCATTCACTCGATCCCAAAAAGCATTTAAACATTGGCCTTTGTTTTTTCCGCTACAAAAGATTATACCATCGGCATAAAACGCTTCCGCTGCACTTGAGCTGGTATCAATTTGAAAAGAAAAAGATGCATGTGGAATCGATTTGCTGTATGAAAAATCAATTTGGCAGTCTTTTAATTGCCGCACTGTGGGCTCGTGTAAACATTTTCCCCGAGCAGTTATAGCAATAACTGGAAGACCAATATCTTGGAATGCCTGGATCAATTTGATCGTGCTTTGCTCCACCACGGTTGTTTTTACAATTTTTTGGATTTCATTATAAATGGCAAAGACCATCGTGGCGGCTAAATTTGGATCGGAAATTTGACTTAACGTATGCCGCAAAAGATACTCAAACCATTGATCGCTACCTAGTTCAATTTGCGACTGCATGACCGTATTATCGAGATCAAATAAAACATACGAATTATAATGAACGTGCTTAAGTATATCCTTTATAACGTGGCTCTCAAAAATAGTATTTTGTTCTGCTGCATCCATGTGGTGGCCTCCTATTCCTAAACAAAACTCTACCATTAGAACGTTTAATTTTCTAGGATGCCTTCTAGACCCATAATGCAAAATCATACTTTGACTGAATAATGTATATATAAATAACCATTTCAAATATTTTATAGACAAAAAGGTATGATCTTACCCTGTCTAGATTCAGAACTCATAAGGTGCTATCTAAGCTTGCGGGTCTTGTTGGCTTAATGCTGCAATCGCTGCGGCAATTACAGCCGCCTTATGATGAGGCAAAGATTTATTGGAGTATTCTCTCCACTCAGGATGCTCGTCAATCATTGCTGTATTGAGCTCTTTATTTCGCAAAGATTTGGACTGCAAGAGCTCTAGATAATAAGGAATCGTTGTTTTAACGCCAAATAAGCGCATTTCTAAAAGTGCTCTTTTAGCGCGTCGTAAGGTCATTTCCCAGTCTAAGCCCCATACTGTTAATTTCGCTATTAACGAATCAAAATCCGGTGGAATGGTGTAACCTGTGTATATTGCGCTATCGGTTCTGACTCCTGGGCCTCCAGGAGGATAATAGCGAGTGATTCTTCCAAAACTTGGCAGAAAATCATTTTGTGGATCCTCAGCATTGATACGAAACTCAATCGCGAATCCACATCTTGTAATCTCATCTTGAGTAAAAGACAAGGTTTGTCCTGCAGCTATCCGAATTTGTTCTTGCACAATATCTATCCCTGTAATCTGCTCCGTGATGGGATGCTCAACCTGCAAACGAGTGTTCATTTCTAAGAAATAAATGTTGTGGTCTTTATCTAGAATAAATTCCATTGTTCCAGCATTTGTATATCCTACCGACTGCGCACCTTTAACCGCATAGCCATACAATTTTTCCCGCGTAGCCTCATCCAAATCTGGAGCGGGAGCAATTTCAATGAGTTTTTGATGTCGCCTTTGAATCGAGCAATCACGTTCAAATAAATGGACCACATGGCCATGATGGTCTGCAAGCACTTGAACCTCGATATGACGCGGATTTTCAATCCATTTTTCCATATACACCTGGGTATTACCAAATGCTTTCTTGGCCTCGGACTGTACGCGCTCAAATTGTTGAAGAACTTCTTTATCATCTCGACAGATACGAATGCCTCGACCACCCCCTCCTAAGGTCGCTTTTAACATGACGGGATAACCCAATTCCTTTGCTTGCTTAACTGCCTGCTTTGCTTCAGTAAGGTTTCCTAAACTGCCAGGAATAAGAGGAAGACCAGCTTTTTCCATCGCTTGGCGAGCTGCTACCTTAGACCCCATTTCCGCAATAACTCTCGATTTAGGACCAATAAAAACAAGTCCTGCCTGCTCACATGCTCTAGCAAATTCGGCCTGCTCAGATAAAAAACCATAGCCAGGATGAATCGCATCGCACCCCGCGGTTTTCGCAAAGGCAATGATTTTCTCTCCATCCAAATAAGCATCCAATGGTTTCTGACTCAAACAATGTGCATGAGTCGCTCGTTTTACATGCAATGCATAACGATCCACTTCGCTATAAATTGCAACCGTTGCGATGTTTAGCTCTTGGCAGGCTCGAATAATTCTTAGAGCAATTTCTCCACGATTACAAATTAATATTTTCTTGAACATCCTTGCTCCTTACGAAGTCATCTTTTTCTCTGTCTCTTTTGCTAGTGTGATTTGTTTTTCTAGCTCTCCTAAATCTTTTTGCAGAATAAGAATAGCCTGATCATCTCGTGGTGATCTCTTTAAACATTCTGTTAAACGACGTGCAAGAGATTGCTTTTGTTCTTCAAGTGAATGGATTTTATGTTCTAATTGTTGCAACCATTGCTGTCTCGTTGCTAACGTTTGAATCGTTAAGGACGCTGTGTAGGATTGAGGTATTTTTTTTTCATGAAGCTGGCATAAGCAAACCAACACGTTAATTTTACGAGCGATTCGACTAGCCAAAAATTGAACGCTATTCGCGTTAGTATTTTCATTTAATACCAATAAATCCGATCTGATTTCTTGGATATACGACTCAGGATTATCATCATAAGCGCACTTAAATAAACCTTCGGGCAATACCTGCTCCTTAATTCTTAACCCTAGCTTTGTCATGCGCCATAAAAGCTCGGGTAATCTTGTCTTTAGTTGCTCGGTAAGGTTGTCATAAGCATTCATAACATAATCCAATTAAAGGGTAAGCTTGGATTGTAAGCTTCTGCCACATGCCCATGTAAGCGATCTGTAATTTGATACGCTTGTGCTTGGTGTAAATGGCCACTATAAACCCGAATATCTATTTCAGGATAAGTTTCCAAAAGTTGTTTTAATGCATTGGATAAGGCAAAGGAATAATACACGGTCCGATTTTCCTCTAAAGCCCTGACTGGATTGCGCCCTTGCATGGCTTCAATTGGAGGTACGTGAGTGAAAATAACCAGGGTTTTAATGGTTTTAGTGATTCCTGCTGCACATTTTTGCAATAAAATGCTCGCATCCTGCTCACCTAGTTGATTCACTTTCGTTTTCAACTGTTCTAAATTTAATCGTAACAAATCATAGATGGCGTCACTATCCCAGGTATTCTCTCTTAGGGGAATGTTTCCTGTATTACCCCAACAACCAATTCCTGTAATAAAATATTCCTTGAATACAAATCCTGCTTCAGATGTTAAATAATGCGCATTAGGATAGGCATAACTTAGATTTCGGGCTTTTTGACGCGCTTCATCTACTTTTAATCCATAGTAATCGTGATTGCCTAGGACAAAATAAATGGGTTTCGTAAATTTACAGAATAAATCTTCTAAAAAAATCCAATTCAAAGGGGGGTCCCCAATATCGCCCGTAATCCAGATCCCATCTGCTTCACTGGCTTGGATTCGGTTGAATAAATCGGTGTAATGTTCTTCATCTAACCGATTCACATGTAAATCGGTTAGCCACAAAGTACGCAAAGGGAACTCATTATCATAATGGATTAGGAATAAATAAAATTTTAGTCTAAATTAAATTGAAAAGGTAGGAAATCATGTCGTACTGCAAGGATCCCATGCTTCGGAGAGCGCACCATGAGCAGGACAAAACAATACTTTGAGTTGTTGCTTGAACGTTGTGATATTCGTCTTAATGGAACCAGGCCTTGGGACATTCGAGTTCATAACGATGCAGTATTTTCTCGTGTTATAAAAGAAGGAACATTAGGTCTAGGTGAGGCGTATATGGAAGGTTGGTGGGATTGCGATCAACTGGATGTGTTATTTGATCGTTTTTTAAAAAGCCAATTAGATACTCAAATCAAGCCTCCCCTTCACATTATGATGACCAACTTAATGGCTCGTATGGTTAATTTGCAAAACAAACGCCGAGCCATTCAAGGAGTTCAACATTACAACATCGGCAATAATCTTTTTAAAGCGATGTTGGATGAGCGCATGATTTATAGCTGCGCCTATTTTAAAAATACAAACAATCTCGACGAAGCCCAAACCGCTAAATTAAAATTAAGCTGTGAAAAACTACATCTTGAACCAGGCATGCGTTTATTAGATGTAGGCTGCGGTTGGGGAGGGCTAGCCAAATATGCCGCCGAGAATTATGGGGTCTCAGTAGTCGGCATTACTCTTTCTAAAGAACAATATGAATTAGCCAAAAAAAACTGCAAAGGATTAGATGTCGAAATACGATTACAAGATTATCGCGATCTTCATGAGCCCTTTGACCGAGTGGTTTCAATTGGGATGTTCGAGCATGTTGGACATATTAATTACAATGCTTACATGCGAACCATCCATAAATGCTTGAAAGAGCAAGGTTTATTTTTATTACATACGATAGGTGTGGATAAAACATCTTATATCGCTGATCCATGGATACGAAAATATATTTTTCCAAACGGGATGTTACCCTCTATGGCGCAAATCTCACAAACATCAGAGCCCTATTTTACCCTAGAAGATTTGCATAATTTTGGGCCTTATTATGATAAAACCCTTTTAGCATGGCGAGATAATTTTGTCCAAAACTGGGATAAGCTTAGCAAGCATTATGACGAGCGATTTTATCGTATGTGGCTCTACTATCTTCTATCTTGCGCAGGAGGATTTAGAGCACGAGGCATGCAATTATGGCAAATTGTGCTCTCCAAAGGGGGATACCCGATGCCCTATCATGCTCCAAGATAAATAGCCCCAGGTAAAGTCAGATGAAGTTTACTTCTGAAATACAAAGAAAATCACTATCCGTCTGCTAAAATGGTCGAGGCATTATTGCGACGTGCCTGTAGTTTAGTTGCAATAAACGGGGGAAGACACATAACAATTAAGCCAACCAGCAACGTAATCTCATAGCGCGCGATGCTGCCTACATTAATCCCTTCAGGCGGCATAAAACTCACGACAAGCGTTGTTGACGCTCCAACAATGCCAATGCCTGCCACCAATAAAAGTCCTGGCATACCGCCTGGAATTTTAAATCCGCGGGGATGTTCAAAAGCACTCAATCGGAGTTTAATCGCCGCAGCAAACATAATAAGATACATGATCATATACAACTGTGCAGCTAATGCCGTAAGTAACCAATAGGAGCCATTCACACTGGGCATGAATAAAAACAAACTGGATAAGACCGTCACAATAATAGCCTGGCCAAGCAACATGGTTAAAGGGGCATTATGTTTGTTGGTTCGTTGAAACACGGGCGGCAGATTCCCATCTTCAGCAGCCACTAATAACCCTTTCGTCGGTGCGATAATCCAATTGCTTACCCCACCTAAGCCGCCTAACACAAGCATGATTGCAATGAGAGGCATAAACCAACTTAAATGATAGCGAGCAAAGAACGCATCAAACGCCTGCATAATACCCGCAACTAAGTTAATATCACTTTGCGGTAAAACCACAGCGATGGCTAAAGAACCTAAAATAAGCGTACTTAATATAATCAATACGGAATACACTAAGGCGTAAGGAAAAGCCCGTTGTGGATTTTCAACGTCGTTGGCGTGAACGGTTGCGATTTCGATACCACAAAATGACATCATTATGGCGGTTAAAGAAACCCACATAGAATGATCTTGCCAATGAGGAACCACGTCATGGGAGGAAAAATGAATTTGCATCGGATTGCCACCAAAAATCCATACGGCTCCTAATCCAATAATCATTGCCATTGGAATTAAAAGACCAGAAATGGCACAAATGTTACTAAACGAGGCAGAAGATTTCATTCCACGCAAATTCACAAGAGTTGCGCCCCAGAAGGATGTGACAATAATGAACCAGAGAAAATACGGGTTACTTGCCAGCGCAGGATTAATAAGATAACCCACTGTACCTGCAACAAAGGATAAAATGGTCGGGTACCAAATCACATTCTCAATCCACTGCAGCCAGATTGCAAAAAAACCAGCCCGTTTACCAAATGCTTCTTTAACCCAAATATAAATTCCACCTTGCTTAGGCCAACCAGAGGCCAATTCTGCTGAAACTAAAGCGGTGGGGATTAGAAAAAATAACGCGCCGAGCGCAAAGAAAAAAATTAATTGGCTGCCAAATAACGCGGTCGCTGGAAGATTACGAATACTATCCACCGATCCAACCGTAATCATGGTCAAACTGAACACAGTCAAAGCATGTTTTTTATTACTCATTGTATTCCTTCTCTGCTAAATTAGCTTAGCAGCAAATTTAATCTCTTTTTTAGGCTCGATTAGAGAACGCCATTGTGCGCATTAGGCATCATTATAATCTGATTAGCTTAAGAAAACCTTAATAATAGTACAAAAATATAGCACCAAATTAAGCTATACTTCACTCTATTTTAAAATAGGCCAACCTTACCACAATTTTCCCATTAAGTAATCAACTCTGTCTAACACGAGCCCCCATACCAGGCCTGAATCTTCTACACATATTTGAAAATCTAATTCAGCTCTAGTCTTCTAGGTTCTGTGACTTGACCAAAGAATTTATAAGTACTGCGCTAAAACACTGGGCCACCCGGTCAAACCGTGTGGTGTAGGCTTAAGATGTGATCAAGAGACAGCATGCCAGGCATATACCCATAACCAATAAAAATGCGATTTGAAAAAAAAGACTTTTTTAAGCTAGGATTAAGATAAACATCACGAGAAGAAAGACCAATGAGGATTCATAAGTCCTACCTATTTCTACTTGCTGGGTTAATCACCTCATCGGCTCTTTTTGCCCAAAAAACTCTCATCGAGTCCAATTGTCATAATGCGGATAAAATTCTCATGCATGCGACGTTTATTACCTTGAACGAAGCGCAGCCTGAAGCCAGTGCGGTTGCAATTAAGCAAGAACGAATTGTCGCTGTTGGTAACGAAGAAACCTTATTGGAAGCGTGTAAGGGCCACGATACAACACTCATTGATTTAAAAGGTGCTACAGTCACCCCGGGATTCATCGACACCTATTCTCATTTTATTTTATATGGATGGCTAGCAAACCATTCTTTAGACTTATCCACTACCAATGCGTTTCAACGAACCCATTGGAAGCCTGCAAAAACGATAGATGATTTTTTGATTGCTATAAAAGCCAATCTTGACCCTAAAAAAACCTGGTTAATTATTAGCGGATATGATGAAGGCCGCGTTCAAGGCGCGGTATTAGATCAAGCCAAACTGGATGAAATCGACACCATACAACCCATTATCGTCTTTCACGCATCAGGCCAAAAAGTGTTATTAAACTCTTCCGCGATAAGGAAAATTCAGCAAGATAAAATGTTAAGGTCTATTTATATAGATTACGAAGGCATTATCAGCGGGGATAACTTAAATCAATTCTTAAAAGCGTTTATTAAACCCGAAGAAGTCATTGAAGCTATTGAAACGGCCGCAAAGCATTATGCAAAACAAGGCTATACCACCATTACAGAAGTTAATGATTTGGCTTCATGGGTGACTCAATATAACGCGCTCACACAAAGCCATGATTTTCCACTTGATGTAATTTATTCAACATCCAATGCCAAACGACGTCAACAATTAGATCAAGTATCCCAACAAAATCCCAGAATGTATCCAGGGCCTGTGGTGATTAAAGTGGATGGTTTAGCGCAAAATTATGCCGCTTATTTGACAACTCCTTATATTCAAACAACTTCTCCTTTTGGTTCAGATTGGCGAGGCGCGCTAAAAAGCTCACCGAACGAGTTAGAACATGAAATTACCTCCTTGCTTAAACAAAAAATACCCTTGGCAATTGAAGCACATGGCGATGCGGCTATTGATTTTTCTCTAAATCTTTTACAAAAAGTCGAAAAAGAAGGGCCGTCGCCTATTCTTATCAATATTGAATACATTCGCGAAGATCAATTACAGCGACTAAAGCTTCTTGGCATTCAAGCCAGCTGGTTTTCTCCTTATCTTTTTTACTGGGGAGAAAATATGTGCCACGCGCGATTAGGGCCTGAGCGCGCATTGCAAATGAATCCATTACACAGCGCCAAAAAAATTCTAGGTCTAACTACAGCGCATGCCAATTCACCTGCTGTTCCCCCCTCCCCAATTGATGCAATGAACTGGATGACAACGAGAATCGTCCAGCGCTGGAATTATCCAGTTAACCGCCGCTGCCCCCAGTATTTTAATATCGATGAACGGGTAAGCATGCAAGAAGCGTTGGAGTCATTTACCCTTGATGCAGCTAAACTGTATCAACTGGATCATGAAAAAGGCTCCATCGAGCCAGGAAAATTAGCGGATATGACCATCTTAAGTCATAATCCCTTGAAGAATTTAAATGATCCTTTAACTGTAAAAGGTACCATCGCGCGGGGTATTATCCATCTACAGGAAGAAAAAGAATCTAGGGTGTTACCTCGGCTCTAAATAACGAAAAAATACGAATTGAACAAACATATTATCTTAATCGCTCACCCGTTAGAACATCATAGATCTTCGTAGGGGATGTTTCATGACCGAGTTCACCTTGAACAAATCCCGCAATCCCTTCAGGAAATTGGAAAAGAAGCTCCTTTAAACTTCTTGCTGGCTCTTGACCACTTAGATTCGCACTAGTAGAAATTAAAGGACCATCAAGACTAAGTTCTCTTGCGATAGGATGCGCGCTCATCCTTATTGCTAATGTATCTCGCTCACCAGTAATCCAGCCAGGAATGGATGCGCCTCTTGGAAAAATCCAAGTCACAGGCCCAGGCCAAGTTTCTTTAACGTGTTGCATAGCCCAGTCGGGAATGGGTGCGGTTAACGTCGATAATTGTTCCCAAGAAGCGATGAGAAGAATAAACCCTTTTGAGGATTCACGATGTTTTAGTTGCAGTAGATGTTCAACCGCCTCTTTATTAAATGGATTACACCCCAATCCATAAACCGCTTCGGTAGGATAAGCAATCACTTCGCCTTGATTAATGAATGCTCTAGCATCCTTGATTTCATGAATAATACGCATCGTGTTCAATTGTATTTTTAAACAGAATAGAGATTATAACAATTCTCTGACTAGCAACCCAGAACTCAAGCGTTCAGCTTCTGAGTAACGCAATTAAATGACACACTCGAAAATGACCTAACAAATACCCCATTGAGCAATTTTTGATCCTAGTGTATTATCTTCTCCTCAATTGTTCAGAGGAATTATTCCAAATGGCTAAGCTTAATATATTGTTTACCGCCTTTATTTTTCTGTTTTTTTCCTTTTCTTCTTTTGCAAGCCCTTCCTTAGATGAAAAAATTGGTCAGATGATTATCATTGGTTTTGATGGACAAACCGTTTCAGAAAACTCACCGATTACTAAAATTATAAACCAATATAATATCGGCGGTGTGATTCTTTTTGATTACAACAAAAAATCCACCACGTTTGATAAGAACATTACAAGCCCTGAGCAGCTAAAAAAATTAACTCAATCGCTAATAGAACAGACTAGACATTCAAATCAAACCCATCATCGTAAAGATTTACCCCTGCTTATCTCAGTGGACTATGAAGGTGGAAATGTTTCTCGTCTTCGTAAAGAAAAAGGCTTTCCTGAAACGTTTACCGCAAAGTATATTGCTACTTTGCCTATCGACAGCGCTCAAACCATCGCAAAAGAAATGGCAAACACGTTACATTCTAATGGATTTAACTTAGATTTTGCCCCTGTTCTTGACGTAGACTTAAATCCCGATAACCCAGTGATTGGTGGGAAGGACCGAAGTTTTTCTGAAAATCCTTATCTTGTGTCTCAATATGCAAACTTGTTTGCAAAAGAATTTACAGAAAATCATATTGAATGCGCCTATAAACATTTTCCTGGCCATGGCAGCTCAAACGCTGATTCACATTTAGGTTTTGTTGATGTCACAGAAACTTGGGAAGAAAAAGAACTCATCCCTTATCAATTAAGCTTCGAAGAGCCAAATCACTGCCATATGATCATGAGTGCTCATATTGTCAATCGTCAACTAGACCCCTCCGGCCTACCAGCCACATTATCTAGAGCGATATTAACGAACTTACTGCGTAATAAATTACATTTTGATGGCGTAATTATTACCGATGATATGCAAATGGGAGCCATTCGTGATCATTATGGTCTCGCACAAGCACTAAGCTTAGCAATAAATGCTGGTGCTGATATGTTAATTTTTGGGAATCAATTAACCCCAACAAACCAAGATCCTGGTGAAATTATTCAGATCATTCGCAATAAAGTCCAAACTGGAGAGATTCCCGAAGCAAGAATCAATGAAGCCTATGATCACATTGTTGAATTTAAAAAGCGGCTTAAATAATTCTAAGTAACGTGAGTTCGACAGAAAAGTCATTGATGACTTTTGTCGTGCTAAACGAACATTATCCCGTAAAAAGCGACGCTTTTTATATGGGATCCATTCAAAATAAGCCAGTTGATATCAGCAAAATTTGGATTTTGCTGATATCAAACTTGGTTAAGTAGCAGCTCTCTGTACGGTACGATTTTTAAAAGCGTCATTGCGAGGAGCAAAACGACGAAGCAACCCAGTGGCTTTAATAGGGATCAAGTCTAGAGCGCCGAATGATTTAAATTTAAGCAACAAGATTTTTGATTTTTATTTGATCAAAAAATTACAAATTTCTCCGTCTTTGCGAGTAAAACGAAGCAATCCAACTGTTCAGAGCGTAGGTCTCTGGATTGCTTCACTCCGTTCGCAATGACGATAGCTAATTTTGATTTAATTTAAATCAAATATTGGTTGCCCATCATTAAATCATTCGGTGCTCTAGTACAGCGTTTCATAAAGATCTTTCCAATAAGGATTTATCTTTTCAATCAAAGCCAATTTCTTTTTTCTTGAACCGCCCTTCAGTTGCTTTTCTCGTTCTATGGCGCTTACCATGTCTTCTATTAGCTCATAATAGACAAGATATTTGCATCTATATTTTTGTGTAAACCCAGGTTCATCTGCATATTTATGTTCATATACCCGTTTGATCAGATCACTGGTGACGCCTGTGTAGATCGTTCCATTACGCTTATTCGCCATGATATAAACGGCAGGCTGCTTGGTTGGCATATTGCTTCCTTGTTGTTGGATTATTTCATATAACTGCGCCTATTGTTTGGCTAACGCACAAAAAATTAAGTATATCGGATAACGTGCGAAAAATACTTCGGTTTTTATTAAACACAGTACGGCCCCAGGGCAAACGCGTTATGTGAAAAGCAAGCACAATACGTTGTCTTTGCGAACGAAGTGAAGCAATCCATTACGAAATCAGAACGAAGCATCGATCTGGATTGCTTCACTTCGTTCGCAAAGACGGCGTATTGATTTTATTTGCACAGAGTATGCGTTTGTCTTGAGTACGCCCCAACCACTGATTTGGTTCGTCGTTTCTCTCCCCGCAATGCTGCTTTCAAAAAATTATAACGTAAAAAGAGAGCTCTAATAATCAATCTCAAAATAATGAGGATCATATAAGTAGCAGTTCCAGGGAACTTTATGACCATTTTCCTCAATAACAAGCACTAACTTCGGAAGTGGGTGAAGTTGCGGCAACTCATGAATAAAACAAACCCGCCTAAGGTGAGCAAAGGTTATAAAGTGATAGCGGGGTTGAGCGATGTGGGAGCGAGGAAGCGAGTAGTAACCATCATGGACAATGAGCTCACTCGGCTTCCCAGTTATCACGATTCGATGAGCAAACGCTGCTGAAATAAATCCTGTAAAAAGCAGGGCTAACCAGATCCGCATGAGGGTTCCCTCCCAACGGTCAATCATTTTTGATGTCGTATACGCCTAAGTATAGTAGAAGTGTAGGTCTTAATTAACCTGAGTTCGCCACAAAAGTCAGGGCCGCCTCATTAAAATAGTTTAAAATGGGCGCCATTTGGATCTATCCTGAACGAATACACTTGGTTAAAGTGCTTTTTCAAACCGTCGAACGCCATGGATGGCGTTCGTCGAGCGACATGGATGTGGCTAGCGTGTTTGAAAAAGCACTTTAACCAAGTGTATTCGTTCTACTCTTGACCTTATAGTGCGCATTTCAAACTATTTTAATGAGGCGGCCCTGCCACAAAAGCGATTTATGACTTTTGTGACGCTAAATGAACTTATATTTCGCGAATTTCTTCGATAATAATATCTTCTTTGGGAACATCATTGTGCCCTTGACGCGGTCCGGTTCTCACTGTAGCGATTTCATCCACCACATCCATGCCCTCAACCACCTCACCAAAAACACAATATCCATAGGTTTGAGCTTGTTCACCACTATAGTTTAAAAACGTGTTATCCACTAAATTAATAAAAAACTGTGAAGTAGCTGAGTGTGGATCCATCGTGCGGGCCATTGCAATGGTCCCACGCTTATTAGGCTTTGCCTGCTTAGCTTCATTTTTAATTGGGCTTTTAGTGGGTTTGGGGTTCATTTCGGCTGTTAAACCGCCGCCTTGGATCATAAAATTATCAATTACCCGATGGAAAATGGTGTTATCGTAAAATCCATCGCGAACATATTGCAAAAAATTTGCACTGGTTTGCGGCGTATTTTCTTCATCCAATTGAATTTTAATCGTTCCTTTTGAGGTTTTAATCTGGATCATAAAGTCTCCTAGTAGTGCGTTTACTCGCACATCATTATGAATTTGAGATAATGAACTCGCGCATCTTATCACATACATCATGAAGCACATGAACATTGTGAATGCTAGCTAATGCGGTAAATAAAATAGATTTTTGTTTACAAAGTTGGTGAAGATAAGCACGTGAATAATGCTGGCAAGTATAGCAGGTGCAATCAGGCATAATGGGATCAAAATCTTCAGCGTACTTGGTTTTTTTAATTTGAATTCGACCTTGGTCATGATTGCTTTCAAATTTTAACCAATCACCAACTTTCACTACTTTGCCACAATAAAGCGCGCCATGGCGTGCATTTCGCGTTGGGGCGACACAATCGAACATATCAACACCTTCTGCAACCACTTCAATTAGATCTTGTGGCGACATTCCAACACCCATGGTATAGCGTGGTTTTTCTGGCGGAAGATACTCCATCACCCAGTTTAAGACCTGAACGGTTTTTTTCATATCAAAACCAATTGTTTCACCACCAATCGCAATGCCATCCGTTTCCATAGAAGCTACAAATGCCGCACTTTCTTTGCGTAGTTCTTCATAAACTCCACCTTGTATAATCCCAAATAAGGCCTGATGGGCACCATATTTCGATGTGGGAAATTTCTGGTGATAATCAACGGATTGCCTCAACCACCGGTGTGTGCGGGTCATAATGTGGTGAACTTGATCTTTCGTACAGGTATCGGGCGTGCATTGATCAAACGCCATAATAATATCAGCGCCAATAATCTTCTGCGTTTCAAGCGACATTTCAGGCGTCATATGAATCATGCGTTTACTCGTGGGTAGTGCAAAATGCGCACCTTCTTCATCAATGGTGCAGATTTCTTTATTTTTTGACAAACTAAATACCTGGAAGCCGCCACTATCGGTGAGCATTGGGCCATCCCACCCCATAAATGGATGCATACCCCCCGCTTTTTCTATCACCTTCATACCAGGCGCACACAGCATGTGATAGGTATTTCCGCCCAAAATAATTTGGGTTTTAGCCTCTTTTAATTCTTGCGGGGTCATGTTGTTTACCCCAGCACGAGTACCTACCGGCATGAACACGGGAGTTATGAACTCGCCATGCGGTGTGGTAACGCGAGTCACTCTTGCGGCCGTATGGTTGTGACGATGGAGAACTTCACAGCGAAAAGTGTTCATAAGAATTACATAAGGATAAATAAACAATCATAACGAAGTCCGTCAAGCTTTACTAGTACCGTTTTCCATTTAATTTTGACAGGTAGCAGTGCGCATGTTGTTCAAATTTAAATGGAAACGGTACTAGGTACGAATCACACGAGATAAGGTTTGCTTTAGAATGAAAAAAATAATCGCACTTGCAAGAAACATGAAGATAAAATAAAACAAAGACCACATAGCCATGGAAAAACCAAACCAGTGCCAATGTTGTTCGGCGCAGTCGCCCGCACCCCAAATAAACGCATGAGCTATATCTTGCCAAGGGAAATACTCTAACATCACATCTAATCCTGGCATACAAGCCGGCGCCTTATCAGGTGGTAATGACTGTAGCCAAACTTGACGGCCAGCAAAATAGGTGCCGGCCAAGGAAAAAATCATCTGAAATACCGCAACAAGACGCGCGCGTTTTAGAGTAGAAAGAGACATCCCCATCAAACAAAACAGGCCTAAAATCATTGCACAAATACGTTGCATAATACAGAGTGGACAAGGAATCATACCCAAAACGTATTGAAAGTAAAAAGACATGAATACAATAAAAAAGGTTAAAAAAAACAAAAAAGATTGCGATACTCGATAGATACGTTTGGTCATGCTTGTGGCACCATGTATTCAACAGCTTGTTTAATTTCTTCTTCTGTACATTTCGTACACGTTCCTTTCGGAGGCATGGCATTGATGCCTTTAATGGCAGTTGTAACTAAGCCACTGATTCCTTTTTCACTCAAACGAGCTTTCCAATCTTCTGCTGCTCGAAATTTAGGCGCGCCGGCAACACCAGCCTGGTGGCAAACACTGCAATAGGTATTATAAATTTCAGCTCCAGGGGCTTTTTCAGCAACCGGCTGTGCTTCAGGTTGAAGTTCTTCAACTGCTTTTCGTGCCTCTGCTGGTGCTTCCTGTACTCTCACGTTACCAATTGGGCTAATGCGTTTTCTAATTTCTTCTTGATAAAAATCTTCAGCAGCTAAAACAGGCACCGCCACGATGAATAATCCAACTAACCATCCTAAACGCATGAAATTGCCCTAATAATCAGTAATAAAAAAATCATACCGATAACGCTCGGTTATTTCTACCCCATTAGCAATTCCTCAGCATCTAATTCTTCCATATAGCGATTATAAGAAAGAATTTTTGGCTGACGCACACTAAACAAATCATTACCACGTAGATAGGCGTAATAATAGGGATAGGGGGCATCCAATTTTTGTGCTGGTAATAGACAACTTATCCAATCACCAGCACTTGTATTTAATACTTTTGAAGCCCATAGCCCTGGGATTTTTCTACGACTGGTCAATTCCTCAATCACTTTTTGACTGGCGCCATGTGCTGATGCAAGCTCTTGACAAGCATTCATGTCGTATTCGTTTTTGACAATTAAGAAACTCGTATTGGCATCTTCATCCAGCATAAAAAAACTACCTGAATGATCCGCGAGATAATATTCAATGATTCCATTGGCCTCTAAAATGCCTTGGAAAAATTGCATGAAATGTTTATCACTCAAACAAGCGGGGGTTTTGATTGAGAGCATTCGTTCAATTGCATCAGACATACTTTGAAAATATTGCTGCTGCAATTCATATATGCTTTTAATGATAAGTTCTGCAGCATTGGTTTCATTTTTTTTGATGTAGCGATCGATTAGGCCTTCATTAAATGCTTCTACTGCCAGTTTTTCATCGGCCTGGCCAGATAAGAGTATTTTTTTAATGTTAGGATTTTCGATACGACGACAAAATTCTAATCCATCCATGCCAGGCATTGCATAGTCAACCACAACAACAGAAAGCTCAGCAAATCGGTTGGGGTTATACACTTCAGCATGAACCACGGCGAGATCGCTTCTGAAATTCGTTTGCATTCCCATATCTGGCTTGGATTCATAATATTCATTAAGATAACGTTGATTTAAAAATTCGAACTCACAGTGTTTATGATGAATATAGTCTAATGCTTTGGAGGGATTATCAAATATTCGATAAGCCACTTCTTCATCCAATTGCAATACAAAATTTAATAAAAAATCGCGATTATCATCTAAAAATACCGTGGTGCTTGGAAAAAAGCACGTGGGGATCTTATAGTGTTGCATAGCTCCTCCTGAGCAAACCCTAACCTTCAAACGATTAGTATATACCCAACCTCGCTAAAAATGCGAATCATTGTTCTTTATTTTTTCGATTTGGTGCAATTAGTCTCCATGTCAGTTTAAGCGGGCATTTGGGAAACAAAGTATAAAGGTCGTATAAACCCCTTCTACAGACTCACAATGGATATCGCCCCCGAAGCGCCTCATGACTAACTTACAAAAAGAAAGTCCAATTCCCGTTCCCATAAACGAGGTGGTATAGAAATGCTCGAATAATTGACTCAATTGTTTTTGAGTCATTCCTAATCCGGTATCTTTAAAATATAAATAATGGTATTGGTCATCCGAGTGGGTTGAAATATTAATTTCTCCTCGCTCTGCTATGGCAATGGCATATAAGGCGTTTTTCATCAAATTGAAAATAACATGTTGCATTAACAATTTTGAACCTAAAAATTCAAAGTCGCCTTCAAACCGCACGATCCCTCTTGCCTCATCACTTCGAAAAGGATAACGCTCTATCGCTTCTTGCAAACATTCTGCCATTGAACAAGGCTCAAGCACACAATGCTCCAAGTGATTATCACGACCTGCTTTAATTAAAAGCATATCAATAATTGCATTAGCGTAATTGATTTCGTTAATAATTCGGTCATTCACTTCTTCTAATCGCTGCAATCGCTTTACACGAATTGGCTTAGCTAGTAAGCCTTGTTCTTTCGCAAGACGATAACCATCGAATAAAGTCGGCAAGGATGTTTTTAACGCTTGTGCGCCACTTTTAATACCCAACAATGGGGTGCGAAGCTCATGAGCGATCATCCCTGCAGCAGCTGCCATTCCTTTAAGGCGCTGTCGTTGAACAACAGCCGTTTTATAATTGACGGTGGAGCCTGCCACAATGAAAAAAATAGCCAATAATACGACTTCTGCATGTTCTTCATTAAAAAAAAGTTCTGCTGCTGTGAAGTAATAAGCCACAAATGCAATGCCGATTCCGAGCAACAACAACACAATAAGGCTAATAAAATCAACCAATAAAACCAACAAAAATACACTACTTAATAACAACATAGACGCCAAATCATTAGCTCGGTTTATCAAAAATAAATAGGTGAAGAAAAAAGGTAATATATAAAGTAGAGATAAAAACCAATACCAAGGAGTGAATATTTGAAAATATTTCGGCCAGAGGGGAGTTAACATCAAACCAAGCCCTAACAGTGCACCAAGTATATGCAGGGTTAATGCTGCATAATGCTGAGGTTGTGGATACCATGTGTGCCATAAAAGATAAAAAAAAGGAAATCCAAAAAAGGCAATAGCGCCCACCACCACTGGCTGATGAGAAGAACTTGCCAGGTTCTGCTGCATGAAATGATTAATAGAGCGTAGCGTTTGTTTTATAAAGTCCATTTCTGTGGTACCGTTATGTTATATTTTTTAGCATTTTTCAAACTTTATAACTTATTTTTTAATTCCTACGGTATGATCTTGTCCTGCAATTAATGATACCATAGGCTACGTTTAGCGCTTACTGAATTATTTTATTTTCATGCTCCCCAATGTACTCAAAATAGCTACTCGAGAAAGTCCTTTGGCCATGTGGCAAGCAGAGCATGTACGCAAAGCCCTTCTGACTCATTGGCCTAAACTAACCATCGAACTGGTGCCTATGAAAACCACGGGCGATAAGTTTCTGAAAGATAATCTTATAACCATAGGTGGAAAAGGCCTGTTTGTAAAAGAGCTGGAAGACGCACTGCTTAAGCACCGTGCTGATCTAGCTGTTCACTCCATGAAAGATGTTCCAGCCGAGTTTCCCAAAGGATTAATATTAGGAGCAATATGCAAACGCCACAATCCTTTTGATGCTTTATTAAGTACGCACTATAACGGCTTACAGGAATTACCTTTAGGAGCCGTTGTTGGAACCGTTAGCTTGAGACGACAAACTCAGCTTCTTGCTTTGCGCCAAGATTTGCAGATGAAAATGCTAAGAGGAAACATCCTAACTCGCATTAAAAAGCTTGAAGCCGGCGAATATGATGCTATTGTTCTGGCCGTCTCTGGTTTAGAGCGACTTCATGAAGAGCAATATATTAAAGAAACTTTTTCTGCAAAAACCATGTTGCCTGCTTGTGGCCAGGGAGCTTTAGGAATTGAGTGTCGGGAGCAAGATGAGTCCATCCGTGAATTAATTGCTCCCTTAAACGATGATTTAACTGAGCGTTGCGTCAAAGCAGAAAGAACCGTGAATGCGTTATTAGGTGGCAATTGCCGCTCACCTCTAGCTGTTTATTGTGAACCAAACCCTGGCGATACAATCCATCTTATGGCCAGACTATTAGACTTGGATGGACAATCAGGCATTGCTGCGTCTTTAACAGGCACACTCAACGAATCGCAAGCACTTGCTGTTCGCTTAGCAGAAGAATTAAATAATCAAGGCGCCGCCAAATTAATTCACAATGCTTTACGAACATGAATGAATTAAATCCACTTCGAATTTTAAACACGAGACCTGAAGGCCAAAATGCTGAGCTAACCCAACTGATCCAATCATTAGGCTTCTTAAGCATTGAATTACCTGCTATTGCAATCAAACCTATAAATAATTGGCTCAACAAACTCCCACCTCTCTCATCCATTGATTATTGTATTTTCGTCAGTGCGAACGCTTCGAATTTCTTTTTTGAGTATTTAGAGAAAAAACACATACGCTGGCCTGCAACTATTCAGATTTTTGCGATTGGAAAGGCTACAGCAAACGCGCTAAAGGAAAAGGGCAACCTGGTCACCGCCGTGCCTAACCCAGAAAACAGTGAAGCCTTATTAAAATTACCTCCATTAGTAGAGGTCAAAGATAAAACTATTCTACAGATTAAAGGCGAAGGGGGGTTGGCATCCATTCATGATACCCTAACCGCTCGTGGTGCTCGGTTGATTCAGATAAACGTTTACCAGCGGGTTTTGCCAAATTATTCATCATCGCAGATTAACTCACTCTGGCATGAAGATGCGGTGGATATTATACTATTTACCAGCCAGGAAGCGATTCAGAATTTATTTACATTCTTTGGCCAAGAAGGCCAAGTCTGGCTTAAAGAAAAGCCCTGCATAGTCATTAGTGAGCGGATAGCGGCCACTGCCAAAGCACTGGGCATAAAAACAATTATAACTTGCTCTAATGCAACATTAGCAAATACTTTAAAGGCCTTAAAAAATACTCAAATGAATGGTCTTTCTGCCGATAATCCTAAACATTCGTGACAGAATTTTTAACCAAGGAATGACTCATGGCTACAAGCGAAAAACCCAACACAACAAAGCGCTCCATCAGTACCACAAGCTCAGAAGAGAAATCAACAACCTCTCCTAACCACACGCTTGGCACAAAACCTACTTTTATTGCCTTTATTTTGGTAATTGCGCTGATTGCTATGGCGTTCGCTCTCTTTGCTACCTACAATAACCTTCAGTTACAACGCCAAATTGCCTTCACAGCCGATCAAATTAACACAGAAATCAACTCCCTTAGTGAAAGCCATACTTCAGTTCAAGAAAGAATCAATACCACGCTTGAATCATTTGCTGAATCAAGCAACCAATTAGGTATTAAATTAAAAACATTAGATAAAAATATGCAATCAGCGCTTAAGCAACAACACTATAACTCCGATGATTGGCTTTTGTTAAAAGCTCGATACTATTTACAACTTGCTCAGATCAATGCGCATTGGAGCAATAACGTAGAAACAACCATTGCGCTTTTGCAGCAGGCCGATGAGTTATTGGCCAATATTCACGATCAACGCTTATTTGAAGTTCGACAAGCCATAGCCAAAGAAATAACCCAACTGAAATCCCTGCAATCCCTCGATAAAACCGGTCTTCTCAGCAAGCTAGACGCGCTACAAGAGACTGTATCTAACCTTCCTATTAAAACATCGGTTACCCCAGAGAATAGGCAAAACAACAACGAAGCGACCACTAAGACCCCCGAAGCCTGGCGTGATCGATTAAAAAACAGTATCAACCTTCTTGAGCGGTTAGTCGTCATTCGTCGCCATGATGAAGCAATTCAGCCTTTATTATCTCAACAACAAGAAGCATTGCTTCGAGCAAGCCTTCAATTAAATTTACAGGAAGCACAATGGGCGGTTTTGCAAAACAATGAAACCGTTTACAAAATGGCCTTGAATCAAGCCATTCAAACCATTCAACGTTACTTCACAACAGAAAAAGGACGTGTTGAAGGCGTTTTAAATCAACTTCAAACTCTGAAAGCCACAAATCTTACAGAGCCAAAACCAGATTTGAATCGTTCCTTAACCTTACTCAATCA
Source organism: Legionella impletisoli (assembly GCF_900639875.1). Taxonomy (GTDB): domain Bacteria; phylum Pseudomonadota; class Gammaproteobacteria; order Legionellales; family Legionellaceae; genus Legionella_A; species Legionella_A impletisoli. The sequence goes on along the minus strand of NZ_CAAAIA010000004.1, from coordinate 10,361 downwards.
GATCATTGACGCTAGAAATTCCAAATCTATTGAGGCCACTAAAACTGGAGAGAACTCCTAATGATTCGTATTATATTTATTTTCATTGTCCTCTTAGCATCGGTTTTACTAGGCATTTTTTTACAAAAAGACCCGGGATACGTCCTCATTACATTAAACAAATGGACCATTGAAACCACATTATGGGTCGCCATTATTGGGTTTATCGTGGCCTTCTTTGCGATGTATTTTTTTACCTCTCTTCTTAGTTGGGTATTGGGTCTTCCAGGCGCCTGGAAACGCTGGCTTGCTAAACGGCGCGTCAGGAAAGCTCGCGCGAAGACTCGCCAAGGATTAATCGAATTCAGTGAAGGACATTGGCAAAATGCTAAAAATCATTTAATCAAGGCCTTACCTGGCACCGACACGCCCTTATTAAATTACCTGACCGCCGCACGAGCAGCTCAGGAGCTTGGAGATTATAAGTTACGTGATGACTATCTACGCGACGCGCAACAATCCATGCCAGAAGCAAAAATCGCCGTAGAACTAACCCAAGCGCAATTGCAGCTCGCCAATCAGCAATGGGAACAAGCTCTAGCCACTCTAAAACACTTGCAAGATTTAGCTCCGAATCATCCTTATGTATTAAAATTGTTAAGTAAATTATATGAACAGGTCCGAGATTGGCCTCAACTCATTGCTTTGCTACCGGAACTAAGGCGCCATCAAGTAATAACTGGGGCTGATTACTTACGATTGCAACAACACGCGTATCTTGAAGCATTGCTTGATTCCATAAAGCATAATCACCCAGATGCTGTTGATGAGTTTTTTACCACACGGCCCAAAGCTCTCGCGTATAATCCTGAAATTATAGCGGTTTATAGTCATTATCTTTTGAAACAAGAACGTAATTCTGAAGCTGAGACACTTTTACGACGGACCTTAGTGAAACAATTTAATGAAGAGCTTATTAGTCTTTATGGCCAAACCAAAGATGCCAAATTGAAATTTGCAGAAGAGCAATTAAACGATCATCCCCATTCCTCTGCTTTACTCTTATGTTTGGGTCGCTTAAGTAAAACCAAAAATCTCTGGGGAAAGGCTCGAAGTTATTTTGAAAAAAGCATCCAGCTTAGTCCTTCTCCTGAAGCTTATTTAGAGCTTGGAACGTTATTGGAACATTTAAACGATCGTGAACAAGCGTCTGAAGCATTTCATCAAGGGCTTTTGCTCATCACCAAAAATTCCCGCCCAACTCTTCGCTCTAACTAGCAGATAGATCTTGCTTGCACTGAACTTTCGGGGCGGGAATTGGTGACTCATCACTGAAAAATAAAAATTAAAGATATCACCCTTCGAAAGATTATAAATAAAGTTTACAGGCATCCTCACAATGTGCCTGAGTTTGCTCCACCTGTATCGTTATGTGGTGAATATTAAAATCATGTAATAGCGTTTTTGCCAGACGTTCTCTTCTTGAATCGCTTAAAGATGCTTCTGGCATCCATAAATGCACGGATAAAGCATTTTCACGTGTGCTTATTGCCCATACATGTAAATCATGAACGCTTTCGACCCCGTCAAGGCTTTCTAAATATTGCCTAACTCTGGAGATAGAGATCCCGCGAGGAACGCCATCGATTATTAAACGGAAACTATCACGAAATAATGACCAAGTTCCTTTCAAGATGACAACAGAAATGAGTAACCCTACCAATGGATCAAGCCACAACCATCCAGTAATGTAAAGAAGTCCAGCCGAAATAACCACGCCTACAGAGATTAAAGCATCATAGATAAGATGCAAAAAAGCCCCGCGAATATTCAAATCACTTCCACCTTTAAGAAATAAAGCGGCCGTGGCTGCATTAACAATAACCCCTACACCAGCGACCACCATAACGCTTAAGGCCTGAACTTCGGAAGGTGAAAAAAACTTATGAATAGCTTCATAAGCAATAATACCGCAGGTAAAAATTAGCACGCCTCCATTGGCAAAAGCAGCCAATATCGTAGTTTTCTTCATCCCATAGGTCGACCGTTCGGTAGGCTTTTTCTTTAACATCGAGTTTGCAAGCCAAGCAACCACTAGACTTAACACATCCCCTAGGTTATGGATAGCATCAGCCAATAGACTGGTTGAATTGCTCAAGATTGCAAATATTACTTGAAAAATAACAAAAAAGCCGTTGGCTAAAATTGAAATGATAAATGCCCGATTAAATTCGGGCATTTGACGAGTAGGGATCTCTTCATGTTGATGAAAAACCGTCATTCCTGTTCCTGTGCGTCTTCATTGCGATAATAATTTACGCCAATTTTAATACGGCACCGATCATTTTGTTTACGCCATGTGTTGGTATCGCGCAATGAATAAACGCATCCGCAATATTCTTGTTTATAAAACTCTTCGCGCTTAGCGATTTCATACATACGCGCAGCACCACCATTTTTACGCCAATTATACGTCCAGTACACTAAATTGGGATAACGCTCCGCCGCCCGAACACCTGAAGTATTGATTTGATTCATATCCTTCCAACGTGAAATACCAAGAGAACTTGAAATAACCGGGAAGCCATGTTCATGCGCATACAAAGCGGTGCGCTCAAATCGCATATCAAAACAGACCGTACATCGTTTACCTCGCTCTGGCTCCCATTCTAATCCTTTTATTCGCTGAAACCAGTTATCTTTGTCATAATCGGCATCTATAAAGGGAATATTGTGTTTTTGAGCAAAGGCGATGTTTTCCTGTTTTCGAATTTCATATTCTTGAACGGGGTGAATATTTGGATTATAAAAAAATATTGAAAAATTGATGCCAGAGTAAAGCAGCGCTTCCATAACTTCCCCTGAACACGGCGCACAGCAGGAATGCAGAAGCAATCGCTCAGCGCCATTCGGTAATTCTAACCGTTCACGTGTAACCATGCCTTAACCCTCTTTAACCTTCTCATTGGGCAATGAGATAAAATGTTTACGATAATAAATTAATTCTTCAATAGAGTCTTTAATGTCTTCCAGGGCGAGATGCTTGGATTGTTTTTTTACACCACTTAAGAGTTTCGGATTCCAGCGAGCGACAAGCTCTTTTAAGGTGCTTACATCCAAATTCCGGTAATGAAAAAAATCAGCCAACATAGGCATATATCGCACAAGAAAGCGACGATCCTGACAAATACTGTTTCCACACATGGGAGATTGACCTTTTTCAATATACTCATTCAAGAATTGAATTGTTTTTTCTTCGGCCTCAGCTTCAAAAATCTGACTTTCTTGAACTCGTTTGACTAAACCCGATTGATTATGTTGCCTAGTATTCCACTCATCCATAGCATTTAACAAATCTTCGGACTGATGAATCGCAAAGACCGGCCCTTCAGCTAAAATATTAAGGTGAGCATCCGTAACCAAAGTCGCTATTTCTATAATGCGATCCGTTTCAGGATTTAGACCCGTCATTTCGAGATCAATCCAAATAAGATTTTGATTATTTTTCATTTTCTTTCCTATTTATACTTCAGAAAAAAAGGATCATGAACCTTTTTTATTTTTCACAGATTGTAACCGATCTATACGTCGTTTGTGCAACTCGTTTTTAATCGCTTCACCTTGTAAGCCTTCCTCGATGAGTTCTTTAACTGAAACAGACTGGCAGGATTTGAGTGCTTCTTGCCATAAAGCTATTTCAGTATAATTTCCTATCTCACCTTGTTTGCCCCAAGAATCGGCCTGACAAGCCAAAAGCATGTTCTGAAATAATTCTGGGCGTCTGAAGGCATCGGTTTTTTCTAGTGTCGAAACCACTGTACTGGCTTTTAAGGAATGATATCGATGAATGGTTAAATGATAACGACAAACCATCAAGGCCAATTTACGGTAATCGTTAGGGATCCTCAGTCGGTGACATAACGATTTAATGACATCAAGCCCTAGGTGTTCATGTTGATGATGGGCAGGCCAGTCGCTCATCGGTGTTTTGGCTTTCCCTAGATCATGCACCAATGCTGCAAATCGAACACGCTCATCATTCGATAGGGTGCATGCACCTTGCAAAACCTGAAGGGTATGAATGCCGCTATCAATTTCAGGATGATATTGAGGAGGATTTGGCACACCAAACAGTGCATTCAGTTCCGGTATAATAACGCCTAAGGCACCAGAAGCACGAAGTGTTTGTATAAACTCCTCTGGATTTGGTTCAGATAAGCTTCGTTGCCATTCTTGCCAAACTCGCTCGGGTACGAGATGATTTAACTCACCTTCTTTAACCATTTGATACATCAACTGCCGGGTTTCATCCGCTACTTTAAATCCTAACGCACTAAATCGTGCCGTAAATCGCGCGACTCGTAATACACGCACCGGGTCTTCCACAAACGCAGGGGATACATGGCGCAATATTCCGGCCTGTAAATCCTGCTTCCCATGGTAGGGATCATAAAGATTACCTTCTTCATCTAGAGCCATGGCATTAATTGTTAGGTCACGGCGAGCTAAATCCTCTTCCAAGGTGACTTTAGGATTATAATCACAGGAAAAGCCATAATATCCTCGCCCTTTTTTACGTTCTGTTCTGGCCAAAGCGTATTCTTCACCGGTTGTCGGGTGAATAAAAACAGGGAAATCTTTTCCAACCGGCTGAAATCCTTTCTTTAAAAGCTCATCCGGCGTTGCACCAACCACGACCCAATCTTTTTCATGGACAGGCCTGTCAAGAAGTTGATCTCGTACAGCCCCACCAACTAAATAGACTTTCATTTGAAGCAATTACCCCTCATACTTTAAAACATTACGATCAATCATAGTCCATATTAAACCATGAGCAAACGCCGAGTTAGCAAACAACAATCCTCACGAATTAAAGAAAAACAATTGTCCTTTCAAAAATCAATTGCTGAAGAAAAAGAAACCTTGAATGGGGTTGTCATCACGCGTTTCGGCTCACATGCTTTAATCGAAGACGAAGCACTTCAGCGCCATCATTGCTCCATTCGACCCTCATTAGATTCGCTTGTGGCAGGAGATCGTGTGGTTTGGTTGCCTGAAGGGAGCGAGCAAGGTGTGGTAGTGAGCCGATATCCTAGAACTTCTGTTCTAGGACGTCATGATAAACGCGGACTCATCAAACCTGTGGCAGCCAATATCACCCAAGTAATGATTGTTGTTGCACCGAAGCCTGAGCTGTCTTGGCCTTTGCTCGACAGCTATCTGGTGATGACGGAATACCTTGGACTTCAAGCGTGTATTGTGCTAAATAAAATCGACTTGCCCTGCCCTGAATTGAAAACTCGTTTACAAAATCAATACCACACCTTAGGCTACCCTCTTTTATTCACCAGTGAATATCTAGCAAATCATCAGCCCGATCTTGCACATCAATTAAATCATCATGTGAGTGTGTTTGTCGGTCAATCTGGCGTTGGCAAATCTTCGTTAATTACTAGCGTTTTGCCCTTTGAATCCCATATCCAAACCGGACATATTTCCGAGCTATCAAACTTAGGAAGACATACTACCAGTAATTCAACGTTATATCATCTGCCAAACGGCGGAGCGATTATTGATTCTCCTGGGGTTCGAGAATTTGGGCTCTGGCATATGTCTCGTGCCGAGATCGCTTCAGGGTATCGAGAGTTTAGGCCCCACTTATCGCAATGCAAATTTCGCGATTGCGATCATGATAAAACACCTGGATGTGCAATAAAAGAAGCCGTGAAAGAAGGAAAAATATCGCAAGATCGTCTCAATAATTATGTTAAAATAAGTACACAATTTTCAAAATAATATTACTGTCTTCTACTCACCATCGCTAGACTTACCTATAACATCAGTCTATATCGTCGTGAATAGTCTATGCGCCGAACTTAAACCATCGGTAGTACTCGAAAAAGTCGTATTAGAAGTTGAAAATTTCGTTTAAAGCGATATTGATTTTAAGGTTTCATACATCATGCGTAATTACTTTTCTTTAAATCAAATGACGGCGGGCTTTGTAGGAATGATGGTTGGGTTTACCAGCTCAATCGCACTGATATTCCAGGCCGCCCGTACAGCAGGAGCAAATGAAGCAGAAATTAGCTCTTGGCTTTTAGCACTGGGGCTTAGCATTGCGATTACCTGTATTGGGCTATCCTTACGCTACCGTGCCCCTATTCTTATAGGTTGGTCTACTCCAGGAGCCGCTTTATTAATTGGGAGCCTAAGTGGAACCACGTTATCTGAAGCAATTGGTGCATTTATTTTCTGTGCTGGTCTGACGATATTGGCCGGCGTCACCGGTATTTTTGAGCGCATCATGGCACATATTCCTCGCTCCTTAGCGTCCGCCATGTTAGCTGGGATTCTAATAAGCTTTGGAATGAATATTTTCAGTGCTATGCAAGAACAATTTCTAGTCGTGTTCAGCATGTTTCTAACCTATTTAATCGGAAAGCGTTTTATACCACGATTTGCCATCTTAGCCGTGTTATTAATAGGTGTATTAATTGCTAAGTTAACGGGGATTTTGCATCTTTCCAATGTTCATTTAATGGTTTCTAAACCTATTTTCACAGTCCCAGTATTTACTTTTTCTGCGTTAATTAGTATTGGACTACCTTTATTTATAGTAACCATGACCTCACAAAACTTGCCAGGTACAGCAATACTGAAAGCAAATGGGTATGAACCGCCTATTTCACCTATCATTAGCTGGGTTGGGTTAACCACCTTGATCTTTGCTCCCTTTGGATGTTTTTCAATTAATTTAGCCGCCATCACAGCTGCCATTTGTGCCAGCAATCAGGCCGACCCAGATCCTGCCAAACGCTATAAAGCCACCGTATTTGCTGGGTTATGTTGGATTGTATTTGGACTATTTGGCGCAACAATAGTGGCTTTAGTGGCCTCCTTTCCGCAGCAAGTTATTATTGCTCTTGCAGGGCTCGCCTTACTGAGCACTATTGGCAATAATCTTAAAACGGCACTAGACGATGAAGCTCATCGCGAGTCTTCGCTGATAACCATCCTTGTGTCTGGTTCAGGAATAAGTTTTTTAGGAATTGGCTCTGCGTTTTGGGGTCTAGCAGCCGGCATCCTGGCCTTGTTCATGTTTAATTGGGATGGCTTAAAACTTAAGCTCTCTCATAAATCAGCCATAAAAACAAGCCTATAAAGCGTTATGAGGATAACGTTGGGCCAGTTACATCGCTGGTATGAGAAAAACCTGGAGGGGGCAAACGTCTTGAAGTCAGGCTAAACCAATATTTCTGCAAGTTTAGAGTTAATGGTATTCGGAGTCTTATCAAAGTATTCTCTGCATGCTGTAGTAAATCAGCAATGGATAAGACTGTTTCTGGCAGAGATTTAAAGCCTTGTAAAATAGTCCGCTCCCAATCTTTTTTGACCATCGGTCGCCGCCGATGAAATTCAAAACCGAGTGTAGAACTTTTCGAGCCTTCTTGAGACAATCGCCTTGCAATCAAATCACTCAGGCAGAGCAATAAGTAGTCTTCGTCGAGGCTAATTGAGCTGGTGTCTAATGCATGTTTTAACTGTCTCATCGCCTTGTCGGTTAATGTACTTAAACAAAAAAGATTAAAGCATATTTCCCGGATGAAAGGATGGCTTTTTGAAATCATCGCCTTGATCACTGCATCGTGTGCAGGTGAGTTGTTAGGCATCAATACGGGAAAAACATTGAGCATCGCCTGTGGATTTAACCATGACGTTACTCTAAACAACTCGCCCGTCATAATACTTTTTAACCATCTTTTTGTATCATCACTAGGATGATTTGTACCATCGAATAACGAGGCATTAACCTGTTTTATTACCTCGATATAAACTTCATGGACAGAGTCAAACTTTTCTGCCACGAAAAAAGGAGCTAATAGATTAAATAATTTTTCCCCTATTTCTGGAACATCGTTTTCATAATTAAATCCAGATATTCTATGTGTTTTTTCAGAAAATCTACGACTGAGTAGAGAACAGTAAATCTTTTGTAGATGGCGAATTAGCTCATTGCTTTTATTTTTATTTATTATTTTTCTTTGGGCTGCATGACGGATTTCATCGAGCTGGACAATACGATTTTCTTCAATGTCTCTTCGGAATTTAAGCCAAGGGAAATAATCGACCACCAATTGCATAAACCATCGGCAACATAAAGCCACACACTCGCCTTTATAAACCTGATCGAGCACATCGCCGAACGTACGCTTTTGACCATAGTAGATAATCGTATGTTTTGTTATCTGTTCCTTTTCTTCATGTGTTAAAGCCTCAAAATACTCCCGGAACTCATCAAATGCCTCTTCTGCGGCGGTCAGTTGAGCAACACTATAATTTTTGGCATAAATCAACCCTACCGGGTATAAGCTGTGATTGACAAGATTCCAAATCGCTAACAGGGTAGGAATAGAAAGAGGTTCTATCTCATCTTGTTCATATGTTTTTAAATATCGTCTGTATTTTCCATTACTCTTCAATCGCTCTTTCTCGATTTCCGTTAAAGGGTGTGGAGGGGAGTTTAATCCCATACTCGGGACGTAAAAAGTACCTTGAGACTCCAGTTGCCTTAGACAATAGGGAAGATAAATTAACATCTGGCCATCCTCAGAAAGTAATGTATCGTCCAGGCTGAAATTCACTGTACTTTGAAGTTCGATTGGATCAATCTCTGATTTTAACGTTGGCATGAGTAGGGTATAGTAATTTTTAGAAACAAGATCCGCTCCGCTTAAAAGCTGGGCCAGTCTAATCCAAAGAGCATTTAAACCCACTTGAGTGCGGGTATAATCTAGCTCTTTCCCCATAATGGTTAACCAACGTTTTTTATATAATGCTTCAATCTCCTCAATGATGTATTTTTCAAAAGATTTTGTGGCTTCTAATTTTAAGATGATTTGAACTAAATCGTCCTTATACTCACTTTCTGCTTCAGATAGGTTCTGTAGGGCTTCAATTAAATCATTGACTGTAAATCCTGCACCCAGGTGCAATGATTCATAAAGGGGGCGTAATGATCTGGAATTCAAAATAAACGAAGCATCGTATTGGCTAATCCATTTCACAATCCCATGCAGTTTAGAATGCAAAGATGATAGGTCTTGTTCAAGACAACCAAGAAGTACATCGATTAGGAAACAAGACCTTCCCTCAACTTCAATCACCTGCCCAAAGAACGAATTGACATCATCTACTGGCTCTCCTTCAAGCATTTCATTAAGCGCGAATATTCTCTTATGAAATTCAATTTGATTGCGTGGACTCGATTGAAAAAAATACTGCAGAAGTTCATAGAGTTCTACTACAGCCATACGTGGGGGTCTACCTTTGTTTTCCCAGGTTCTAAATACTAAATTTTCAAGATAGCTCCAGAACTTTGTGTATTCGTATCCTGCATGTTGGGCGCTAAAGCTATGGTCTGGTTTTGCACGCAGCCTTCTAAGCTCATTTATAGATAAAGGATATACTTTCGATAATTTATTTTGCCGATATGTTGATAACGACTTTCCCATTATTATCCGTGAAAAAAGACCGCTAACTTGGCATAGAGTCACACCATCCTGTGCAAGATACAAACTTTGAGGATTTCTGCACTCATGTAATAAAGCCAGAGTATTTGGATCTTTTCTATTGGTAACATTTGGAAATAAAATTTGTAGATACGTGCGATTAGGTAGGTCTTCTAATTCTTGTGCATACGTAATCCATAATTGATTCACTGTAGAATTAGATAACGTATAATCTTCTGCCGTGTCTTTTATGCGCTCCCAGCGCTCAGCAAATAGCTTCAGAACAAACTCTTCAATAGCTAGCGTTTGTTCTGGAGATAAATCTTCTTCTTTTGATCTAAGTTCAACCGGCAAGTTTTCAAGAAACGTATGAATATCCTGAAGTAAATCTACATCCCTTGCAGTCTTATCAGGTATTAAAGTTAGTTCATGTGAAAATTTCTGAAGACGACTTAACAGCATACAAGACAACACAATACTTCAACTCTATGTAACGCGTAATTTTAATGCAATACGCATAATCTTGCGATAGAAATTTAGAGAATTTTAGTCATACAGTACAATTTATTATGCCAATTCAAATGATGGCTTCAAAGCTACCTTACTCCATGGTACGGATTAGGTGGTCAAGCTATGGTTAGTATTACACATCAAACCGTGCCCCAATCTTGAGGGAGGGAGGGAAATAAACACATTTAAAGCCGAATACGCTTGCTAACGCGCATGAACCAGTGATTTCAGGCAAAAAAAAGCCAGCGATTAATCTGGCTTTGGAATAAAACCCTGGCGATGACCTACTTTCGCATGGGGAAGCCCCACACTATCATCGGCGTACGTCTGTTTCACTTCTGAGTTCGGGATGGGATCAGG
>NZ_CAAAIA010000003.1 GCF_900639875.1 Legionella impletisoli | reverse complement strand
TTTTTATGGCGTAACTCTAAATCCATTTATTATTATCCACTTTTACTAAAATCCCATATTAAATACTAATTATTCTTTTTGTGTAGATATCTATGGCTTTATGCAGGGCATCCAGTCGATCTTGAATGAAGTTCGGAGCGGTATTCCGCACATAAAGCGCGGCTGTGCTGTTTTGTTGGAATGTTACTATCGCTCAACCGGCCACCAGCATGGGCACGCTCACCGGCATATAAGGTTCAGTGGTCCGATACGAAGATAACCTCTTCAATCTTATTGAAATAACTTACAAAAAAAGTGTATTGTTCAATATTAAGAAATATCCATATTCTAGCTGAAAAGGATTTTAGGGGGCTTTATGCGGCGTCAGTGGTACCTTGGATTTGGAATTGTTCTTCTCGCCATTTTTTTATTTTTTGTGATGCTCCATGATACGGTTTGGTTTCTTGCATTACTCATCCCTTTAATTGTGCTATGGATTTATGACTTAGCGCAAAAAAAACATACGATTCTTCGTAACTTCCCCGTATTGGGACACATCCGATACCTTTTGGAATTTTTCCGCCCTGAAATCCAACAATATTTTATCGCAAACGATGAGGAAGAACGCCCATTCAGTCGTGAAAAACGATCCATTGTATATGAACGCGCTAAAAACGTTCGTGACACCATTCCATTTGGGACAGAACGGAATATTGAAGCGATTGGTTACACGTGGGTACTTCATTCACTAGCCCCTAAACATGCCGCCGAGGTGGAACCAAGAATTACGGTAGGTGGGCCGGATTGTAAGAAACCTTATAACGCTTCTCGTCTCAATATTTCCGCCATGAGCTTTGGCGCCCTATCCCCCAACGCCATTATGGCTTTAAATAAAGCTGCAAAAATTGGCGGATTTGCACATAATACTGGCGAAGGGGGACTAAGTCCTTATCATTTACAAGGTGGTGATGTCATTTTTCAGATTGGAACTGCCTATTTTGGCTGCCGCAACGATCAAGGCTTATTTGATGAGGAAGAATTTAGTAAAGAAGCCAACCGTGATGAAGTCAAAATGATAGAAATTAAGCTATCACAAGGTGCAAAGCCCTCCCATGGTGGTATCTTGCCAGCCGCTAAATTAACCGAAGAGATTGCAAAAGTCCGAAAGGTAAAAATGGGGCACGACGTATTGTCTCCTCCAGCGCACTCTGCCTTTGACTCCCCTAGGGGATTATTACATTTTGTCAAAAAGCTGCGTGATTTAACCGATGGAAAGCCGGTTGGGTTTAAGCTATGTATCGGACGAAAGCATGAATTTTTAGCCATCTGCAAAGCAATGTTAGAAACCAACATTCTACCGGATTTCATTACGGTCGATGGTGCAGAGGGAGGTACTGGTGCCGCTCCATTAGAATATACCAATCATGTAGGTGAACCGCTTGAAGCGGGTCTGATTTTTGCTCATAACGCACTCGTTGGAATCAATGTTCGCGATAAAATACGGATTATTTGCAGCGGCAAAATAGTCACAGGGTTTCATATGGTAAGCAAAATTGCGTTGGGTGCTGATATGTGTAACTCAGCCAGAGGAATGATGATGGCGGTAGGTTGTGTTCAATCTAAGCAATGTAATGCGAACACCTGCCCAACAGGCGTCGCCACCCAAAATAAGCGACTTCAACGCGGACTGGTGGTTGATGAAAAGAAACACCGAGCGGTCAATTTTCACAACAATACTGTTAAAAGCTTTTTAGAAATGATTGGCGCTATGGGCTTTTCAAACCCCAGTGAGTTAACACCTGATTGCGTGATGAGACGGATAAGCGATGAAGTGGTAAAACCATTTAGCGAAATTTATGAATACTTAAAACCAGGTCAATTATTAGGAAAAGAGATCCCAATAAGCTTTAAAAGCCATTGGGAAAAAGCGCACCCTGATCGATTTTAATGGGAGACAAAGGCATGCATAGCTTTAAATTGTTTATTACAGCGCTTTTAGTGTTTTGCTTACTTGATTTATTCTGGCTTGGCTATGCAGCAAAAAGCTTATATTTTAAATATTATGGCTCATTGCTTCGTCTTGAGAATGGCAATCTTGACGTTCTTTGGTGGGCTGCACTGATCGTTTATTGCTTATTCGCGATAGCTATTGTGGTGTTTGTAATTCCTTTAGCAAAGGGCTCTTTATATTGGGCTATCCTTTATGGAGGATTATTAGGAATCGTTACGTATGGAGTCTACGATTTTACATGTCTTGCCGTTTTTAAAAACATGCCAATAGGGATGGCTTTCGTTGACTGGGCTTGGGGAGCGGTGATTTGTGCACTAACATCTTTTGCTACAGTCGTTGTTGCAAGATGGCCATAAACACGGTATATACCCTTTGAAACTTGAGATCGAGTCTTTTCGATGGGTATAGAAAACATTTAAGGAAAACCAATGCCTTTGTCTTGTTTAAGCGCAAAACAACTACATGGTGCTATTCTTAATGGATGTCAAAGCATTATTGCACAGCAAGAGCTACTCAATAAAATCAATGTATTTCCTGTTCCGGATGGCGATACAGGCAGTAATTTAAGCTCAACTGCCAAAGCAGTAGTAGAGTATTCGCAACCGGCCCCTGCCATTAAAGATACCTTACAATCTATTGCCGAAGCGAGCATTATTGGTGCTCGAGGAAATTCAGGGATGATTTTTTCACAATTTTTTAATGGCTTGTATGAAAATTTAACGGATTCGGTCGAAGTGAGTCTAAGAGATTTCAGCCAACTATTAAATCAGGCGGCCGTTAGTGTTAGAAGCGCCATCTCCACACCGGTTGATGGAACCATGTTAACCATTATGGAAACTTGGGCTGAACTCGTAAGCCAGGCTTCTGCGCAAGTTTCTTGCTATCGGGATATCATGCAATCTATTCTGCCAAGACTAGAGCAATCGGTAGAAAGCACGAAAGAAAAACTTGCCATATTGAAGCAATCTAATGTGGTGGATGCTGGAGCACTTGGGTTTTATCATTTTGTAAGAGGATTTTCCACCTATTTGTACGCGCCTGATCAAGCCAGAGCGATGCATGTTCCTGTGTTACCAGCCGAAGCCATCCATCATCACGAGGTACCTGAGACCCCACCCACTCACCGTTATTGCACAGAAGGGGTTTTGCGAGGAGAGACTATCGATAAAGAAACATTGGATAAAACCCTTTCCGAATTTGGGGACTCCATTGTCATCTCGGGTTCAAATTCATTGTGCCGATTCCACGTTCACACGAATACCCCCCAAAATGTATATTCTCAATTGTTAAAATTAGGTACCCTTCAATATCCTAAAATCGATGATATGCTCCGGCAATCTCAAACCGTTCATCATCGAAAGCACTCCATTGCTTTAGTTATGGATTCGTGCTCTGATTTACCCCAATCCATCATTGACCATCATCAAATTCATGTTCTTCCAATCAATTTACACTTGGATAATCATGATCTCCTTGATGGATACAGTTTTAATCCAGATGAGTTTTATCCAACGCTTGCCACATTAAAGCAGTATCCGCAGACTTCGCTCCCTAATAAAGCCATGATTGAAGCCAAATTCGCCCAGCTCTCAAAACATTATGAAGAAGTGTTGGTGATTTCAGTTTCCGAGGCTCTGAGCGGGACGTGCAATGTGTTGCGCGCCTGTGCACAAAATCATCCCAATGTTCATATTGTAAATTCTAAAAACAGCACAGGTGGACAAGGCTTATTAGTCCATTACGCAGCAGAACTGATTGAACAAGGTTATGATCTTCCGATGATTCTAAGCGCATTAGATAAAGCAATCGAAAAAGCTAAAATTTTTGTTGCAATCGAGCAGTTTGATTCCTTGATTCGCTCGGGTCGTATTAGTTATTTGAAAGGTCGATTGGCACAATTAACTGGAATAAAACCCATTATCTCCATTGATGATGAAGGTAAAGGGGTGGTTTATAGTAAAGCATTAAATTCTCAAAAAGCATTAACCAAACTGATTACCTGTGCTCAAGAATTTATAGAAAAAAAAGCACTTAAACTGCGAGATTATTGCATTTCCCACGCTGGTGTTTCTGAAAAGGCTAAGACCTTTGCACACCAAACAACAGAAACGTTTGGTAAACCTCCCATTTTCATCGAACACGTCTCGACTGCTATAGGACTACATGCTGGTTATAGCGCGGTAGGCCTTGCCATTTTAACGGAATGATAATCTGAATGAAGAATCAAATTGGTCTATTCGGATTTGGCTACACCGCTCAAGCCTTTGCAAAAGCGATGGTTAATCGAGGATTTACCATTTATGCTACAAGCCGCTCCAGGCAGGTTCGTGAAGCATTGACCAACGAGAACATTAAGGTTTTGGATTTTACTAAAGAAAGTGCTGAGCAAATCATCGCATCTTGCCCGTTCATTGTACAATCCATCCCTCCCAATGAACAAGAAATCGATCCCGTTTTAAGCCGATTTAAGCCCTTATTGATTGACTCAGCACACCGAATTCAATGGATAGCCTATTTATCTGCAACGAGCGTTTATGGTGATCATCAAGGAGAGTGGGTAACTGAAGAGTCTGAAAGCCTCAATCCTGGCACAACGGGCATTCTTCGTTTAATGGCAGAAAAAGAATGGCTTTATTTGTACCAACATCATAAGCTTCCTGTGCATATTTTTCGACTAGCAGGGATCTATGGTCCTGGACGAAGTAGTATTGAGCGCGTTTTATCAAATCGAACGTTTTCGATTTACAAGCCCCATCAAGTTTTTTCAAGAATTCATATTGAAGATATTATTCAAGTTTTAGATTTATCATTACATCAACCAACCCCAGGAGAACTATTTAATGTAAGTGATGATTTACCAGCCCCCTCACATGAAGTGGAAGCTTTTACTCTAAACGAAATGAATTTACCGCCTCTGCCCCTAGTCCATATTGACAAAATTAATCTATCACCAGCCGGGTTGGAGTTTTATCGCAGTAATAAACGCGTTTCTAACACTAAAATAAAAACACTCTTAAACTTTAAACCTAAATATCCCACATACAAAGACGGCATAAAAGCTCTAGTCACCGCCTATCAATCTTCCTTAAAAAAATGATGGTTGCATCCTGTTTCCCATTTATTTTTTGTGGCCAATTTTAACATTTACTGTACAAATTTCTAATATTCTGTCCTAATATATAACTAAATAAAGATTGATTTAAAACATTGTAAGGATAGAAAATGAACTTTCTACTGCTAATTTTTTTAGCAGCGATGACAATGGACGTTAATGAATTGCTTTTAAAACCCCATAAAAACGCCTTTTCGCCAAGTTGGGGAGCTTATTTACCCATTTCTGGGGAAATGTCTTTAAAAATTTTACAACCCAGTGAATCGGCTAAAGAAGCCGTTTGGCTTAACGCAGTCAAAACCATGTTAAAAAACCAAGCACCGACCATGAGCGAAAGTGTGATTCATAAAATCATGAAAACATTAAAATGCACCCATCAGTATGACGTAAATCATACACCGGTACTAACCGTCATTGATTATTCTTTGCCTTCTAATCAGAAACGACTTTGGGTTTTTGATTTAGAAAAGAAACAATTATTATTTAATACCTATGTTTCACACGGAATAAAATCAGGTATTTTAAATTCGCATTATTTTTCCAATACGAATAACAGTAAAGCAAGTAGCATTGGTGTATTTAAGACCAACGAGTCTTATTATGGCCGCCATGGCTTAGCGCTCAGATTAACCGGCTTAGAAGCAGGATTTAATGATCAAGCATCTCGTCGCGCCATTGTGATGCATGGCGGTTGGTATATGGAAGAAGAATTTGTTAAAAAATATGGGCGCCCTGGTCGTAGTTGGGGTTGTCCTGCCATTCCTAAAACGTTAACTAAATCCATTATTCAAACCATTAAAGATGAAGGATTGCTGGTAGCCTATTACCCTAGTGAACGCTGGTTCCTACAATCCAAATATTTCCAATGTGATAACACCTGCATGCATCCAAACGCTAAACTTGCGACAAACTTGGAAGAGCCAGAAGAAGCCCGTGATGCTATATTATTTGTTGAAAAAAACAACAATGATCGGCACGAAGAGAATGAACCAATCGTTGTGATGAGTGCGGATGATTACATCCGCACCTTCAATACCAATGCACCGCTCAAAAGAATGTTAAGACGTCAGATTAATAAAATGGAATACATTGCTTTAAACAGCAATGAATTTCAATCCCTACTTAATCAATCCAGTGAATCCCAAACGATTCAAGCGAATCGATTACAAGATGTATTCTTCGTCATTCCTCACGTTAAACGAAGAAATGGGGCGTATTTAGGTACAGAAATGAAGTTTGTAAAGTTAGGTAAAATAAAAAATGTATCACTCAACGAAGACGAGCCTAGTGGAAATTCACCTTCACAGTTCATCGTGCATTTTGATAATAACCCCTCTTTAAAACTTAAAACGACCGATGAGTTTATTCGGTGGTTAGGTTTATAAGCAGTCATGCCATGCGCAAATTTATAGAAACCTTGATATCTGAACAATAAACAATTAAAGTGGTAGTTTTTAAACCTACGGATGAATCTTTGAAATCATACGAGTGGATTTTATTTGATGCCGATGAAACCTTATTTCATTTTGACGGTTTCAGCGGTCTTCAGCATATGTTTTTAAGATATGGCCTACAGTTCACCCAAGACGATTTTGAAACCTATCAAAGTCTTAACAAACCTCTTTGGATTCAATACCAAAATGGCATGATTACGGCTGACGAAATTAAAAAGCACCGTTTTATACCCTGGGCTAAGAAACTTAATGTCCCTCCTGAAGAATTAAATCGAGCTTACATGGATTCCATGGCTGAGCTTTGTAAACCACTTGACGGAGCGGTGAACTTAATTCACTCGCTCTACACGAGAGCACGTTTAGGGATTATTACCAACGGCTTTAACGATTTGCAGGAAACTCGACTAGAGCGTACTGGCCTTAAAAAACATTTTGATTTGCTCGTTGTATCCGAGGCAGTTGGTGTAGCTAAGCCGAACCCCCATATTTTCGATTACGCCTTATCATCTGCAGGAGATCCTGATCGCTGCAACGTGCTTATGGTAGGAGACACCCCCGAATCGGATATTTTAGGGGGAATAAACGCAGGTATTGACACCTGTTGGTTAAATAATGGAACTAAAACGTTACCTTCCCACATTAAACCCAATTATGAGGTTCGTTCATTGCATGAGCTTTCCGCACTATTACAAAGCGCTTCTTCGGAAGCAGAAATTGTTGATTAAGTTCGCCCCGAATAAAGAATTGAATAAAAGCAAGAGCCTATAATTAGCCCTACAACAAAATAAAGTGGATCAGCATTGAACGTTGATAACGCAGTAATCCCTGGTCCAGGACAATACCCTGCTATGCCCCAGCCCACTCCAAAGCATGCACTACCAAGCACTAAACGCTTAGTGATTTTAGTTTCTTCGGGCAAATGAAACATTTGATCTAAAATAGGCTTTTTTAATCCTTGTATGAAAAAATAACCTAAAAATGCCACGATAACGGCAGCTACTAAAACCACAAGAAGCGTTGGATCCCATGGACCAAATACATCCAAAAAATTTAACACTTTATTGGGATTGGTCATATTTGAAACAGTTAATCCTAAACCAAAGATCAAACCACAAAGAAAAGCCATGAAGGTATACATTATGAGACCCCCAAAACATGTCTTAGTAAAAAAACGGTGACCATAGCAGATATAAGAAATGTAAATGTTGCCACAAAGGATCGTTTAGAGATTCTGGCAATGCCGCATACGCCATGACCTGACGTGCACCCCTGTCCGATCCGTGATCCAAAACCTACCAAAAACCCGCCGAGCAGTAAAAAAGAAATATAAAAATGCTGACGCAGTGGAAACTGAATAACAGGAAAAAGGAAATAGCTAAACCCACCAACGACTAAACCAATTAAAAACGTTACGCGCCAAAACTCAATTTTTTCTTTAGGGGGCAATAATCCATGAACCAAGCCGCTAATGCCAGCAATACGGCCATTAATCCATAAGAAAAGTACAGCACTCACCCCAATTAATGCGCCACCGATTAATCCGCGATAAGGCGTAAATTCAGTAAAATGATCCATATTCAATCCCACTGGAACGTTGTAGAGTACTTTAACGTTCGTTTTATGATACCCTCCTTGTCCGAGCCAAGACTATTCGAGAGCGTTTCTAATCCTAATCAGGTTGCAAAGGGCTTATACTGAATACCTAAGGCTAGCATATAATTTGTATTTTTTAACCCTGCCGCGTTTGTTAAAAAATCCCGTTCGCCACTAATGCGATTGATCATTTCAGTATTTGCATTCGTATGACTAAAATAATTTATTGCGCCTTTAATATAAACTTTAGCTTGAGGATTCATTCTATAACCCGTATCAAGCGCTAAGGAATAAAAAGAAGCCTCATTCCCGGATTCTTTAAAGGTTAGACTACGAGCATAATGCTGATCGACATCATTCGATTTTACATAAGGGCCATATTTTATAGCCGCATTGACATCTAATGCATTGATTTCGTAGTGACCTAGTGCACCAAGATATCCAGTATTAAACGTTTGCTGATACCCTATTCCAATCTCATTTGCTGGAAAACAACCAATTAATTGCCCACTGGAATACTGAAAGCACCCACCTCTTGCTAAGAAACTAAACGAATTTCGTTGATATCCAGCCATTAATCCAAGTTTGACGTGCTCATTTTCCATGAGCCATCCTCTGAGATTTAGATCAATTTGATTCGCATATCGTAATTCTGTGTCTTCGTGATGAGACCACTCTGTCCAAGTAGACTGATTGGGATTCAACCAGTCGTAATCATCCATCTTAGCATTTCCCATCCCTGCGGTTACCCAACCCGCTGCATTCAGTGCTATATTTTGAAATAAATCGTAATTGATCTCACCTAAGAGAATCGCTGCTTGTTCTATTTTCCAATTCAACTGGCTTAGAGTTCGGCCATCTTCATAAACATACTCTTTGGATTCGCCTCCTAAATACCCAATGCCTGCATTGATGGACAACTTATCCTGCTTAACAATTCCATCCTTATCGAGTGGTAAAGCTGCATTTAATG
This sequence comes from Legionella impletisoli, assembly GCF_900639875.1. Taxonomy (GTDB): domain Bacteria; phylum Pseudomonadota; class Gammaproteobacteria; order Legionellales; family Legionellaceae; genus Legionella_A; species Legionella_A impletisoli. The sequence continues at coordinate 221,954 of NZ_CAAAIA010000003.1, read as the reverse complement.
AACATGGAATAATGAAGGAAAAATAAAGCATTAAAGTCCGTTTAATCATTGCTTTCTCCAACGCATGTGAACTCCGTTTCAGCGAAAATAGCAGACGGGTGAGTATAGAATTTAAACTCGAGCAAATTATTGCTTGGATCTTTTAGAAAAAAACTTTGGTGTTCTATCCGCGTATTCTTAAAACGAGTTTTCAAAGGACTTTCAAACTCAACTTGTCGTGCAGTTAACTGATGAATAAAATTCTTAAACTGAGCTTCTTCTGTGAAGATTAGACCAAAGTGTCTGGGATAGATGGATGATTGTTCTGGAAGAGGCAAATCGATTTTATGTGCAACAATCTGATGTGTGCCAAACTTAAAAATTAAAGCGTTCTTTGACTCTCTCCCAATATCGCACCCTAATTTTTCATGATAAAAAGCCTTCGCTTTTTCAAAATCATGAACCGGAAATGCCAAGTGGAAAAGAGTCTGCATAGTTGACTTCCTAAACTTCTTTAGAGTACAAGGCAACCCCATTGCCTTCAGAATCCAAAATGACCGCTCGATTGCCATAAGGGCCAATGGATTCAACAGGTTTTAAAACCGTACCACCCATTTCTTCAACCACAACCACCGCTTCCTTTAAGCGGCCTTCAACATTTAAGTAAACTAAAGGACCTTGGTTAGAAGGAAGCCGATTTTCCATAACCACCAAACATCCAGAAACATTGTTTTCAGTATGAGGTAATAAGCCAAATTCAAAACCATGCTCATTGATCTTTTGTACAGGCTCATCCAACACCGCTGAATAAAAAGAAATAGCGCGGTCTAAGTCATTCACGGGAATATCAATCCAGCAAAAAGTATTTTTTTGATTATTCATATAGTCTCTCAGTCATCTTAATTTTCTAAGCGATGATAACGCTCTAAGCCCCTTATATCAATTAGATTCGTTTGCCTTGATTACCGCGTACGCATAGAGAAAATCAAATTCAGCAATATGATGTTTGGGTAAATTCTCTACGATTAGCATGGGTTTTAATTTCTTAAGAAAGGTCGATGTTAAAGAACGATATTGCTTGTTTTTAATATCCGCCAGCATGGCTGTTCGTATAATAAACATTCGTTGTTCGAGAGGTCTTACTTTAAAGGCTGAATCATCGATCAACTCATAGGCAAGCGGAGCCACTTTGCTATAATTTTTCTGACTCATAGCCAATATTACTTCCACCAGCTTTTGATCAAATGGTGGCAAAACGGCCAAGCAAGCTTTAGGCAATATAATTGGCCACAATTTGCTTTGCTGATTTTGACTCAAATAGGCTAATGCATTTTCACTAAATTGAAATACAGCACTAAACCAAGTCTGATAGCCGTTTTCGGATAAGCAGTATTGTTGTGAGTCCAGCAAAAAAATGGCTAATGGAATTTCAATCTTCCCTTTGTTTTCAACAATAGCCCGATAAGTGTCTTGGGTATTAACTTGTACAATTGACTTTGAATAAATTCCTTTGTGAACATTTTTTTCCAAATCACGATCTTCTAACTGACTAAGCAAATTTCGTTGATTAATCTTATCCAAGGTTGACCATTGATTCATAAATCGAGCTTTGGGAGATAAGAACTCGAGCATCGGTTTATAGTCAGAATTGATGACGTAGTCTTGATTTAAATTCACTAATGCAAAGGGCACAAGCGTTTCTTTGCTGCCGGTATAGCGAATTTTTAAATCATCTAAAGAATAGACCTTGATGTATTCTAATTTTTTTCTAAGCCGAGGATTCTTAAAAATATGGTTTGATAGAGTAGGAATGGGTTCATCACTTGCAATGATAACCACATCTCCATCGATTGTTTCATATACTTCATAATTTTCAAAAACCGTTCCAATTGAATTCAAAACAGCTGCAATTAGCTCATCATTTATTTCATAAAGATGCATCCATTGCACGAAATAGCCTGGCGATTTTAAATACTTTTTCACTTCTTTATAAAATTCATAGGTAAATAAACTAGCCACCCCACTCACCCATGGATTGGATGGTTCAGCAATAATTAAGTCATAGCGACGATTTTGAGTAGAAAAAAAGGTTTTAGCATCTTCAATAATGATGTGGCTTCGCGGGTCTTCAAATACATTAGGCACTAAATGTTTGAATTGTTTTGCCCCTTCCACCATGGCAGGTTCAATCTCAATCGTATCCACACGTTTTAACGTTTTGTCTTCAAGTAGCGTATTACTGGTTGACCCAGAGCCAAATCCAATTACGGCTACCTCCTCAGCATTAGGCATAATGGCCAGAGGGAATGCCCCCAACAAAATTTGAGTAGGCTCATCCATAGTAGGGCTGCCTGTTTTTCTATCGGTTACCGTGGCATCTGGCTTCCCATTGGTACTAATCGTATAGCGAGCTCCTATTTGTTCAACCGCAACCGTCGCGGTTCGCCCATCTTTATGAAAAATAATTTCTTTATTGATTGGAATAACCCCTGTTCGGTATACCCCAGAAGCCATAAGACGTGGATCAAATTGAATAAAAAACACGGTATAGATAAAGCTTGCTAGCGCCAATATTAAAAAGATAATGCTCCCCTTTTTAAAAAAAGCACGACTAGCCAAGAGTAAAAGAACACCGATCAATACATCAATAAACGCTGCAAAATTAATTAAATCTTTAAGCCCAAGCCAAGTTAATCCAAACCCTATGGCAATAGAAATCCCTAAAATAGAACCAATCATATTCCAGGCATAAACATCTCCCACTGACTTTTCGCCGTAATTGCGATTCACGAGCACCGCCGTCATTAAAGGTAACGTCATCCCCGCACAAAATGTAGTTGGCAGCATAATAAATAATGCCACACCATGACTTATTAAATTAAAAACCCCATAAGCTGATTCGGTTCGAGACAGACTCCCCATAAACCATTGCATCAGATAAAACGTATGGCTGTACAACATGATGGTAGTCAGGGCCAAGGTTCCCATGATGATTTGCACTAAAGCTAGGATGTAAACTTTATGTTTTATCCGCTCAATAAAGTAACGGATAAATAACGCTCCTAACGCAAGACCTAAAATAAATGCGCTTAGCATCAACTCAAACGCGTGAGTGGATGCGCCAAGTACCATGCTTAGCATCCTGATCCAGCTGATTTCATAAATAAATGAAGCCATGCCCGTTGCTAAAGCACAAAGCAATAAGAGATAAGCCAATGCATCATACGAAGGCTTTAGAGCTTGCCTGATTTTTTCTTGTTGAAGAGATATGGGGGATAAATAAGGATGGCAAAAAAGAACAATGAACACCACAACACAGTTAATAATAGCAGCTGTAAGCATGGTTCCTGGTAAACCAAAATGAAGCATTAGATAAAATGCTGCCACCAAAACGCCAATCGCTGCTCCAAAGCTGTTCACAAAATATAATGATGAAATAGCATTGCCTGGGAGTTTTGGATATCGACGAAGAATACCATTGACCATAAGAGGAAAAGTCATTCCTAATAAAATGGTTTGTGGTGCGATTAATAAGATCCCAACAAGCCACTTGTAGGCGTGAATCTGCCAAGGAACGTCAAGCGCTGGAAGAATGTCTGTATAACTGAGATGAATTACAAATTTGAAAATCGGATGGAAAAAAAATCCAAAAGCACCAATTGCAAGTTCAATGTAAACATATAGTTTTAATGGCTCAGCAATACGATGAATCAATCGCGCCATAAGCCAAGCGCCAATAAACATACCGCCCATAAAAAAGCCCAATACCATGACTTGGGCATAAGCTGAGTGGCCTAGAAAAATTTTTAAATAATGACTCCACTGCGACTCATAGATAAGTCCTGAAAAACCAGATAAGAAAAAAGCCAAATAAAGAAACCATAATCCACCACGACGAGGATTAACTTCATTATCAGTTAAAAGAACTTCACTGTCTTTCATTTCCTATCCTTAGGTTAAATAATTATTTCGTCATTCATATTAGCGAAAACAAATAAAACACACCAGCGCCACTCAACGTCCACTTCCTTCACCTCAAAACCAATCCTCCCACTTCACCTCAACCCCCACTTCCCACGCTTTATGCGCTGTCTCTTGATCACATCTTAAGCCTACGCCACACGGCTTGACCGGGTGGCCCAGTGTTTTAGCACAGTGCTTATGGATTCTCTGTCAAGCCATATAACCTAGAAGACTAGCGCTGGATTAGATTTTAAGAGATGTGTAGAAGTTAAAGCTTTATGCGCGGGAACCAAACTTCACCTCACCTCAACCCCCACTTCCCACGCTTTATGCGCTGTCTCTTGATCACATCTTAAGCCTACGCCACACGGCTTGACCGGGTGGCCCAGTGTTTTAGCACAGTGCTTATGGATTCTCTGTCAAGCCATTTAACCTAGAAGACTAGAGCTGGATTAGATTTTCAGAGATGTGTAGAAGTTAAAGCTTTATGCGAGGGAACCAAACTTCACTTCACCTCAAAACCCACTTCCCACGCTTTATGCGGGGGAACCAACATTTTTTTACTTTTTAATCCCGTTCTCCGATGTTATGCTCACTTTACTTATTTTTCGAAATAAGTGTTTTTTATGCATTGTCTAGGAGCTTTTTATCATGAAGATTTATCGACGTTTTATTTTACCTCTTTTAGTATCTACCCCTCTTTATGCAACACCGTTTGAAATCACTGGCACCATCAATCACACGATTCAAAATGCAGATAAAACTGCAACCAAAGAAATTACACTACTTAAAGTTAAATTATCAGAACAAGCAATGAAACACTTAAAAGCCCGTGCTGGACAGCTTTCAGAATCCTCTTTAAAAATTCCTTCCAGCAAGTTACCTGAGCGTGTGCAACTAGGAATGAATGGCGTTCCTGTTATGGATCAAGGCCACCATGGATCTTGTGTAACCTTTGCCAATACCGCAGCCATCGATGCCGCGCTTGGCCAGGGCGATTACATCAGCCAACTATGCCAATTGCAATTGGGCCGTTATTTAGAAAACAACGGCTTTTTATATAGCGGATGGAAAGGATCCTATGGCCCCTATGTTTTACATCAAATGACTCAATTTGGTATTGTTAGCAAAGAAAATCAAAAAAAATATGGCTGTGGTGGGCTTACCGACTATCCCCTTGACAAACCAGATCCACAAAGCGAAATGCCTCTTGAAGAATATCGTTTAGTCAGTGAGAAGTTACCTTTTCATGAAGAAATTTGGTATCCCTTATTACCCTGGTATCAATCTACCGTTGAAAGAACCGATACTACAAAAATATTAGAACGCGTAAAAAAAGCGCTTAAAGAAGGCGATCGTGTGACCTTTGGCGTGCTATTACTCGATTTTGATTTAGGCGTAGCAGGAGCCGTTGGTAAACATCACGTTGCAAACGATACTTGGGTATTAACCCCAGAAATTGCAAGAGATGTTGTTTTTAATCCAGATTTTGGTGGGCATGAAATGATCATCACCGGTTATGATGATTCTGCTGTTGCAAGAGATCCCGAGGGACGTCAACACCACGGATTATTAACTATTCGTAACTCTTGGGGTAGCGATTATGGTTTTCATGGTGATTTTTACATGTCCTATGACTATTTCGTACTCCTTGTTGATGAAGCACAACGGATCCGCTCAATTAAATCCATGGAATAAAATAAAGCATTAAGGTTGAGGCTTTTCCCGCGCATAATGTGCGGGAGATCTCCCACTTGCCTTTTGTATTATTTTTTGACATAATACCGACACTTTAAACAGCTTGCTCCATATAAATGTCTTTGGGCAAAATTAAACAACAGAGGTCGGTATGAGAACACAGAGATTATTGCAATCTTTAAATGACAAAAATATTCTAGGGTTCAGTGAGGACGAAATCAGCTTATTTTCACAACTTACCGAGGAAGAGATTAAAGAGCTCGCCGCTCACCGCACTGAAGGCAAGCGCACAATACTGCACCGCATTCTCAGCACCGACCGAACAGTTCCTCTTCAAAATGAACTTTTTTGGTCGAACCTAAATAAATTATTTATCGCTTTAAAAGACAAACTAATTCCGCAAGACTCTGAGCGATTAACAGTTCGCATCGTGTTAAATCATAACGTAAGTAATATAGCTCAGATGGTAACAGCTGCAAAAGAGGTTGGTATATTTTCCTTCTTTTCAGATCCAAAAACCGTAGCGACTCATTTAAGCTCATCTGATTACGATACTAGAAGGCTACTTTGCCAAGCCAAAGGATTGCAAATCCCATCAGCAGAAGAAGTGATTAAATTAAGCCAAAGAGCAAAAAACTTAGAAGCTGAGCTTGATTCTGCCCGCCGTTTGCGCTCACATGCTATGAGCGAGGTGGAAGCTGTAACTCGACAGCTTGATACGGTTAAAAATGCTCTTCAAACTGCTAAAAAAGAAAGAGATGAGGTAAGAAAAAATTATGATTCTCTTCAACAGCAATTCAATCAAGCTTCCTGTGAGTTAGATACGATTAAATCTAATCTATCCCAAAGCGAAGAAGAGAAACGCCAACAACAACAAAAAATTCAAGAGCTTCAAACAAGATTGAGAGATTTAAATAGAACGCTAGACAAAGCAAATAAAAAAGCTGAAACATTAGAATCTGAGCTCCATACATCTTTAGAAGAGACATCCAAATTAGAAAGAGATAACACTGAACTAAGGACGGAATATAGCGAAGCACGACGTTTCAACACGAGAGCACATGATCAATTATCTAGAATCCCTGAGGTCATAGGCTTAGTTCAGCTTACAATGCAGGCACTTCAAGAGGTTAGTGGTGCCATGCATGAGTTACCCGAAGAGGATTCTTTAGATTCCCCATCACCTATTGAAGGTTTGAATGCAAGCTCATCGAGGGCTTCTTCTGCAGGTTTATTTAGCCAAAGAAAGCGAACGGCTGAAGATGCTGGGCTCGCCTCTTCTTCTGACCAACAAAGAAGACAAGATAATCCTTCTCCTTTTAGCCGCATGTAGCAAAAGTATGTCATAAGGCTCAATAATTATTGAGCCTAGTTTATCTACATTACTTATTTTTGGAATTATCATGCTTTCATTTGAACCTTTAAACCAACTACTAGAAATGGACCTCACTCAACTTCGCGCGAACAACGGATGCGCAACCGATGAATCCATGGAATTTTTTGTTCATTGTATCAATCAATTTTTTGCACAGATTGAAACAATCACGCCTACCGAAGAAGATAAAACTGCTTTTGATGAAATCATGAAAGTACTGATAGAAAGAATCAATCTGGTCGAAGTGGATTACTTTCGAGGTAAATTCACACGGGAGCACAGTGATTCACAATCCCCAGAAGTTATTGAATGCATGGCACAACAAACAAAACTGAAAGATTACCATAAACTTCCAAGCACTATGCAATACTGGGCCCGCAGAGGTGATTGGGGTGATGCCATTCATAACCCAACCGCGCACAGTTTAGCTGTAAAACGTATTGAAGCCTGGCCTAAACCAGTATACACACATAATATTTCTGCGCGAGAAGCGGCGGGTATGTTTAGAGCATTTAATGAAGCGCACCAACCTGACGAACATCACGCTTCTATATTATCACTCAGCAGAGGCTTGTTTGATTAATCAATCCAACTACTTGCACCATCCTTCGGCTCACTTGATGGATGGTGCAAAAATTTCCGTCTAAAATTTCTTACTCCATACTAAAAACCCTGAGGTCGAGGATTTATAACGCACCCCCTTAAGATTACTAAGATAACCTAACTGCGTAGAAACCTGGCCAAATTGATTAGGCAAAGGAAAGGTTTTCCCCAAAGAAACCCATAATACCTTATCGCGCAAATATTCTTCAACTGGGTTTTGGTAATAAAAATAATACAATTTAATATATCGAATTAAAAAGGTATCACTAGTACCATTGCTTTCATTAATAATCCCACCGAGCGAATATCCCATGGCTTCATCACCTAAGGAACTTCCGATATTTTTACCATAATAAACATAAGGATACTTACTATAGCCATAAATTTGCGGCACCATAGGTCCCCAAAAATAATAGACATGCTGAAATGTGTATTCAAACTCACCATACAGCCGTACTAGCGCTTTTTTCAGCGGAAACCAGATATTGCTCCCTGCTAAAAATGCAGTCCGACCTGGTATGGGAGGATTAAAGCCACTGCGATATAACCAAGGTGCATAAGAATAGGGAACACGATCATTAAAAATTGTCTGAAGATATAGATTAGCTGGGAAATTAAACGTTTTATTTAAATTCCAGTCCATTGTAAATTCCCAGTGTTCTGTGCCAGGACTGTACTTATTACAATATTCTTGGCCTTGGGTAAGACTATTACAATTATTATCAACCTTTATCAAATTCCAGAGCATGCGTTGATTAAGCGGCCTAGTCTCACCAGCAAAAAAAGAAACCCTCGAGAAACTGAGTTGTAAACTTTGCAAAGGACGCAAAGAAACATTCGTTAGCCAAATTAAAGGGTGAGCAATAGGAACATCATCTCCTCCCACCGATAAAGAAGTGGTGAATAACCATGGCCCCAACCAACTTAACCATTTGGTTTCAAATGCGTCAGCCCCCATTCTTTGTAAAGTAAGGGTCGGCAAAGGCGGCGCATTGGCTGATAAAATCATACTATCTGTAAATCCCGGCCCCCACCAACGACTCATTTTATCGACACCAATCCCCCAATTGCCAAGAAATAGGTAAAAATATGAGCTATCTAAATGAACATCCCCTGTAACATCGGCGTATTTTCCGTAATTAACGGCTAAGTTAGCAGCGATTCGTTGATTTTGTTTTTCCAGTGAGCCCCCAACTTCAAAATCACTACGAGGCTGCCATTGAAACGTACGAAAGGGATTAAGTTTCGACCCACCGCTAATAAATACCCCAGGAGACCAAGCCCTGGACAATGCCTTTTTGTATCGAGCTAATACACGAAAATAAGCCAATTGAACAAAACTCGGAGCTTCTTTAACCGTTAATTCAGACTCCGTACTTAATAAAGAAGAACCAATACTTTTCCAAGGAAGCGGCCAAGTTAAGACGGGAGCTGAAATTAATCCATAATCTGCAAGCAAATCAATATCATTTTTAATAGCCATGCTATCGGTTGCGTCATAAGGGTTTACATATAAAAATGGACCTGAAAAAGCGAGTGAAGAGAAAAGTAGAGTTAATCCACATATCCAAACAACACACATCCTTAACTTCATATTACCTCTTGTACTCGATTGCTCATTCATTTTTATTGAGCAAGATTAACTATATCTTGGGCCAAGGATTTCATAATATTGGCACTCCAAAAAAGAACCAGCTCTTAAATCAAGAGGGATAATAAAAAGTTAAAATTAAAATTTTCATATCAGCACACTAAAAAATTACTTCGAAATAAAATCGATGCTTGAGTTAAACGAGGATTGAATATTTCTATGCTCACGACTTAACCAGTTTGTAAATAAAAGATAGCTGGCAAAACAAACAAGATAGAGATAAGACTGTAATCCTTCTGAGACCTGACCCCATGCAAATAGAACTCCTAGAAGGCCATACCCTAAGGATAATCCACTTAATAAGAAAGTTGACCAGAATACGGGTATATTAAACTTCCGCAATAAATGATGAATATGATCATGGCCAGGATCTGCCCAGGAGCGCTTTTGCTTTGTTCTAATTAAACAAGCACTGGTCATATCAAAAAAAGGAAAAGCGACAATCCAAATCAAGGTTATCGGTTTTATAATTTGAGATTCAATTTGGGATAAATAAATAACGCACCAAGCAATAAAAAATGCCATGAAGTTACTGCCCGAATCGCCTAAGAAAACACTAGCTCGATGGCGCCAAGGTAATGGCATATTAAAAAGAAGAAATACCGCTAATAGTCCAATAAAGGTTAACAATAATAATGCCAATTGCGTTTGACCCAAATAATAACTCACGGCAAAGAGCAAAAGTGATTCTGTTAAAACGACTCCTCCAGCTAAGCCATCTTGACCATCGAGCATATTAATTGCATTGATAAATCCAAGCGTTAGAATGAGTGTCAGTGGTATTGAGATTTTATGTAAATAGATATCTGTAAAATAGAAAATTTCTCCCACATAATTCAGGCAGAATTTACCTGCTAAAATCATGTAAAAAATAGCACTTATTTGAATCACCAACCTTAATCTAGGTCTGATATCGAAACGATCATCCACAGCACCAATTAAAAGTAGGATGAAAGAACCCAATAAGACGTGATGATAAAGTTCTTTTGAGATAGGAAGATAATAAACACTTAACACCAACCCAAAAAAAATCGCAATCCCTCCAATTAGAGGCGTTGCTTTCAGATGTGCTTTTCGACCACCAGGATAATCCATTAAATTTAATACCCTGGCTAATGGGGTAAGAATAAAAATACCACACCCAGTTATAAGCATGATTTTAGCTATCTCTACTACATAAACTGCATAGTATTGCATTTATACCTCCCTGTTATGATCTGTTTTTTTTGCTACCTGAACTCTGCTGCGAGTTTATTTTTTATAAAGGTTGGAAATTGACGCTCAAAATGTCCTCTAGCTTCTGTTAGGTATGCTGGTATTATTCCTATAGGAGTTACCTCTAAACTCTCTTTTCATTATGTGTTAAAAACCAATCATAGGTAGAGCGAAGTCCATCATCTAAATTAATATTTGCTTCCCAGCCTAATCCACGGAGACAAGATACATCCAACAACTTACGTGGGGTCCCGTCAGGTTGGGTTGTATCAAAAACTAACTGACCTTTAAAGCCAACAACCGATGCAATCTTTTCTGCAAGCTCTTTGATTGTACAGTCTTGACCTGAACCAATATTAATATGTGATTGCATAGGTTGGGTACTAGCTGCATAAACATGCTTATCTAACTTCATGATATAAACACATGCTTGTGCTAAATCATCTACATGTAAAAATTCCCTTCTAGGTGCACCACTCCCCCATATCTTAACTTGTTCAGCCATTTGCTGAGCTGCTTCATGAAGTCTGCGTAATAAAGCAGGAATTACATGGCTATTTTCTGGATGAAAATTATCATTTGGGCCATAAAGATTCGTTGGCATCACACTGCGATAATCACACCCATATTGACGATTATAGCTTTCGCACATTTTAATTCCTGCTATTTTAGCAATAGCATAAGGCTCATTCGTCGGTTCCAAGTGACCAGTTAATAAAGAAGATTCAGTAATTGGTTGCGCTGCATGCTTTGGATAGATGCAAGAAGACCCTAAAAATAATAATTCTTGTACCTTTGTCAAATACGAGGCATGAATGATATTCGCTTGTATCATCAAATTGTCATATATAAATTGAGCTGGATATACATTATTCGCGTGAATCCCTCCCACTTTAGCGGCTGCTAAATAAACCTGATCAATGCGATGATGAGTAAAATAGTCAAGAACTTCGGACTGTCTTGTCAAGTCCAGCTCTTGGCGAGTTGCTGTCAGTACTTTTATGCCTTGTTCTTTTTCAAGCTGTCTTAAAATAGCTTGGCCTACCATACCTTGATGGCCTGCAACAAAAATTGTTCTCATATCCATATTTAATATTCAACCGTAAGCGGAACTAAGTGGCCGTGTTCTTTCAAAAAAGCGTGTCGTTGTGCTACTTTTAAATCCTCTGCTACCATTTCTGCACACATCTCTTGGGTAGATATTTCAGGCTTCCAGCCAAGAGTTTTCTCCGCTTTTGTCGGATCTCCTAGCAAAGATTCCACTTCTGCGGGGCGAAAATATCGAGGATCTACTTTAACAATCACGTCACCTTTCTTAACTCCTGGAGCGAGCTTACCTTCAACATAGGCTACGATGCCATATTCCCTAACCCCGTTGCCATGAAATTCAAGTGTAATACCAAGGCAAGCAGCAGACCAAACAACAAATTGCCGAACGGAATATTGTTGACCGGTAGCTATCACGAAATCTTCTGCCTTTTCTTGTTGTAACATAAGCCACTGCATCCGAACATAATCTTTAGCATGACCCCAGTCTCTCAAAGCATCTAGGTTGCCCAGGTAGAGGCATTTTTCTAAGCCTTGGGCAATATTGGACATACCTCTTGTAATTTTACGAGTTACGAATGTCTCACCTCGCCGAGGTGACTCATGGTTAAATAAAATGCCGTTACAAGCATACATACCATAGGCTTCACGATAATTCACCGTTATCCAATAAGCGTATAGTTTGGCAACTGCATAAGGAGAGCGTGGATAAAATGGGGTTGTTTCCGATTGCGGCGTTTCTTGAACCAATCCATACAATTCAGATGTTGAGGCCTGATAAAACCGTGTTTTTTTCTCCAACCCTAGGAGGCGAATCGCTTCTAAAATACGAAGTGAGCCTAAGGCATCTACATCTGCGGTGTATTCAGGTGACTCAAAACTAACTGCCACATGAGATTGTGCGCCTAAATTATACACCTCATCTGGCTGTACCTCTTTTAAAATTCGTATGATATTGGTCGAATCTGTTAAGTCGCCATAATGAAGGATGAATTGCTGATTATTCACGTGCGGGTCTTCATAAATATGATCCACCCGATCTGTATTAAATAAGGAAGAGCGCCTTTTTATACCATGAACTTGATAACCTTTTTCTAATAATAATTCAGCAAGATATGAACCATCTTGACCGGTAATTCCAGTAATCAGCGCCGTTTTCATTGATAGTCTATCCCTTATGATTTAATTTACCTCAATATAAATTGGGGTAATTTTAATAAATTTTTACAAAGCAACGTATAGAGTCCACCTACTTTATTTTTGCGCAAAACATAATAATCTTCTTTGCTTTTTTGAACTAAATTCTTAAAATTTCGGTTACTAGCACCACCTAAACGCATCTTCACGAGGACTTTGGATAGATAAGCAAAAGCAAGCTCGTTATCAGACATGACTCTAACAATAAAGTCATAATCAGCAGCAATTCGCAGTGACATATCAAATCGACCATGTTTTTCGTAAACACCACGACGCAAATATAGTGTAGGATGAGCAGGCATCCAGCCTCTTTTTAATAAAGAGGTATTGAATGGCCTACTTTTCCAGTGGCGAACAATTAAGTTGGTATTATCCCGATGCACGTATTGTAAATCACCATATACACCATCCACCTTTTGTTCTAGAAAACACTCACTAATTGATGCTAATACATCAGTAGATGTCAAAAAATCATCTGAGTGGACAAAGCCTATAACATCCCCAGTTGCTTTAGAAAGTCCTTTATTCAAAGCATCATAAATGCCATTATCCGGCTCGGATACTAATATATCGGGCTTAATACCAGAGCATTGTATCTCTTGAAGAGTCCCATCAGTAGAACCTCCATCAATAATAACTAACTCAATCTGTTGGTGTGTTTGTTTCAAAATAGATTGTAGGCAAGTTTTAATATTGCTTTGGCTATTGTAAGTGGCGACTATAATTGAAAACTTTAAATTCACTTCTGAGTATACCTTAAAAAAATTGAGCATTAGGACTTAGGTCTAATCAGGTATTATTTTGTCTTCTAATGACATAATTTCCTAATACCAACACATCCATTTTAGTTCTCAAAAAACAATCCATTGCTTCCTTTGGCTTGCAAACAACAGGTTCATTTTCATTAAAGGATGTATTTAACAACATAGGTACATCTGATAAATCATAAAATGATTTAATTAACTGATAATAGCGTGCATTTGATTCCTTTGTTACCGTTTGCAAGCGACCAGACCCATTAACGTGTGTAACTGCTGGAATTTCGCAACGTTTATCTTCTTTGATTTGAAATACTTTTAACATGAATGGTACATCATAATCCGTCTCAAACCACTTATTGGTTTCTTCTCTTAAGATTGAAGGAGCAAACGGTCTAAATGACTCTCTTCTTTTAATTTTGAGATTCAAGATATCTTTCATATCAGCTCTTCTCGGATCAGCTAAAATGCTTCGATTTCCAAGTGCACGAGCGCCCCACTCCATTCTCCCTTGAAACCAGCCAATCACTTCCCCTTCTGATATAAATTTAGCAACCGCCGCGCAAAGCTCCTCTTCTTTGTCATATAACGTAACTTGACAATCTTCAGACTCCAGGGATGTTTTCTGATCGACAATCAGTTGATGATAAACATCTTCAGAATATTCCGGCCCCCAATAAGCATGATTCATAATAAACTGTCTAGGCTTTTTTAATTGCTCATGCCAAACAGAATAAGCGGCACCTATAGCCCCCCCTGCATCTCCTGCGGCAGGTTGGATATAAAAGCCGTCGTAGTTTGTACGTTCAAGAATTTTACCATTAGCAACAGAATTCATTGCGCACCCGCCAGCTAAACAAAGCTTAGATGCCTCTGTCTCTTTTTGCACATGATTTAAAATTGAGAAAAAAGCTTCTTCATACATCGTTTGAACTGACGCGGCTATATTTTTATGATAGTCGGTTAATGGCTCTGATGAACTTCGTTTCGGCCCCAACAACTCCTCCAAATTAGAGGAAAAGACTTGACCAATTTTAGGCTCTGAATTATCCCATATATTGACCACGCCAACAGAATGATGATTAAAATAGTCCAAGTTTAATTGAAATTTACCGTTCGCTTCTAACTGCACTATTTCCCGCATTTTATCCATTTCAGAAGGCTTGCCATATGGTGAAAGCCCCATGACTTTGTACTCATCACCGTATTTATCAAATCCTAAATACTGCGTTAACGCTAAATAAAACATGCCCAATGAATGGGGGAAATAAATTTGATCACGAACAAATATAGTTTGACCTTCACCATATCCCCACATAGTACTCACGAAATCCCCAAACCCATCAACAGATACTAAAGCCGCTTTATCATAAGGCGACACATAAAAACTACTGCCTAAATGCGCTCGGTGATGTTCTATATTACACATTTTTGCTTTCATTTTTTCTGCGGGTATTGCAAAAGCCTCACTTAACTCCTGGAGCACATCCTTAACTTTTGAAACATTTGCCAAGCGTTCTTTAATCAAATTTAGACTGGGTTTTTTTGAAAATGCAAACAATGCTTTTTTATGAAGGTTTGCATTAGGCTTTCGATTAATCGCGATGTAATCAACATCTTCTAAGTTACAGTTAACATCACTTAAACAATATTCAATTGCATACTTGGGAAATCCCGCCCAATGTTTTATTCGCCTAAACCGTTCTTCTTCAACAGCAGCCTTCAATTCTCCGTCAATTACAACACAAGCACTGGCGTCGCCATGATAGGCATTAATCCCTAAAATCACTGTACTCATAAGGCAGTCTCTCTATTTTATTAATCAAAGGGTTATAACAATTTAAATCTCTTCAGGCTATTATTGATTTTTCCTGCGATCATGGGTAATAATTTTTGGTAATATGAGCGTTGATTTTCAATCATTCTCTCTATGACAAATTTGAGATAACCAATGCGTTCCCTCAACTCATCTGCCATCTGTATAAAAAACTCTAATCCTTGGATAAAGCTTATATTCTTTACTGCCAATCACAACAGGATTTGAAAACGTTTGACGAACTATTTTGAGTAAAATGCCCACGACCGTCTTCAATTATATTTGCAGCTTTCATATCAACGAGTCAGCGCAGTAAGCTAGTTTATGGGTGAGTGAATCTATTTCTAAATGACTTAATCCTGTTAACTGAGAGATCATATTAGGATCGATACTTTCTGCTACCATTTTTTTTGCTATCACCATCCGAGCTTTTTTTTCACCTTCTAGCTGGCCTTTTATTTTAGCTTCATCCAGGTGTTTTTGAATAGAATTGATTTGGATACTATTTGCATTTGATTGATAATTTGTCGCTTCTGCTAAATCATCATAAAAATTTAGCTCTTGAGCTAAACTCATAGCCTGTAAGAAAACGGGTTCATTCATATAAAGTGGTGGGAACTCGTATGTGTCCTCATGGATCTCATTAAAAAAACGCAACCACAGCTCCCCCATACTTACATGAACCTTATCCACTTGATGATTAAGGTTGAATTTTTCTAATTCTATAACATAAAGCTCATGTTGAGACGGCTCTATTTCAGGTTTGATGCTTTCTACAAGACCCCCATAGTGAAACCAGTCAGTTATATTATCAAATAAGATAGCATCCCATATGAATAGCGTATAATGGGGGTATAGAGGAGTCTCATTGATATTTTTTAAATACTTTTTAAGATAAGCAGCAAGTGGCTTATTAGAAGCAATGCAATCGCTAGGAACAGACCTCCTAATAAAATATAAAGAAACAAACAGCACTTTTTCCATCATATCAACACATCTAATATGAACAGAGGAATGATTTTGAATATTAAAATGTGGAATTTGATTTTCTGAGATATAGTCTATGCTAAAGATAGGGATTTTAAATGGCAATATATTATTGATAATACTTAAAATAAGCTCAGGATTAGCTCCAAAAATTCGCCTAAAAACCATATCCTTTTTTGGGCTTAGAAATCGTGATGGTTTCAATATAAAATGAGATCCATTCATATATTCTTCCACTAAATTGCTATTGGTCTTAACTTCCATTTGCAGCATTTCAAAATACTGATACAAGCCCGATAGACTGGATATAATTAAAAAAATGTAAGCGTTATTTTTTCAGTAGATTTAGGTAAAACTACTAGGGTTTGACTAGCCTGTCAAAAGAAGTGCTACTTCAGTAATTCAATGAGTCCCAAAATAACTTCTTATTTGCAACAGTAATTTCGCCACTTCGCAGCTTTTTTTCTATATTCTTTTGAATAACTCTTCTTTTATGTTGCTTATTTTCTAGTGTTTCTACTGAGTAATTCTCAATACAATCAATAAAATTTTCAATATTATCAAGCGGATAATCCCAACCATACTCCTCGAAATATAAATCTTTCCATGGTGTTCTATTACTTATCAAAACAGGAGTGCCCGCTATTAAAGATTCAGCTATGACATGACCATAATTCTCACCTTTTGTAGGCAAAAAAAATAAATCATATTCTGCCAATGTAGAAAGAACATTTTCATAAGGGATACTACCATAGTAAGTAACACAGATATGTTTAGGCATTAAATTGATGAGTGCCAAACAGTCCTTCCAATAGGCATAGTCTTCAATTGGTCCATAAATATCAAAGGTAACTTTGACACTTACTCTCTTGAGAGTATTTAATGCATAAGTCAGATTTTTTATAGGACAAACTCTTGAGAGAAAAACGATACGTAGCGTAGAGCTACACGCCCAGCTATTTTTATGTATATTTTCATCAAAAAATTTATTATCAGATATATCACTTGCAATATGGATTCTTTTAGCAGTGATAAATTTATTATTCATAATATCTTTGCTTTCATATTCCGATGAAGCATGCCAAATAACATTTTTATATATCCCCATATAATAAGTTAAAATAGAAAATATTTTTTTCTTTAGCCATTTCAATTGTAAAGCGTCTTTGGCAAGCTCACCTCTAGGAGCAATAATAAGGGGGGAAGGCGGTATCAACTTAAAAAATCTAGCTAACATTATTTTAAATGAAAAATTTAAGTCGAAATAACTATTTAAATAAAGAATATCATAAGAAGTATTATTAATTGTCTTGCATAAATTCCTGAATGAAATTGATTCTTTACTTAAATACAAAACCTTAGCTTTACCCACTTTTTGCCAATCATTAGCTATAATATTTTCATATGGCTTACCATCAGATATATCTCTGTCTTGAGTAATAATATAAAAATTAAAATCATCGCCTAATTTTTCAACTAAATTAGATATTGTGCGCAAAGGCCCACCCGCCTTATAACCAGGCAAATAATAACTAATTAAAATTAATATACGAAGTCTAGGCATAAAAAATTCAATCAGTATCTAAAAAAGATCCGCCTCCGTAAGCAATTTACCTGCTGCATCTTTTTCTGCAAGCTTAGGTGTCCCTTTCAAAGGCCAATCAATATTAACAGATGGATCATTCCAAATCAGACAGCGCTCATGCTTTGGGTACCAATAGTCGGTGGTCTTATACAACAAATCTGCTCTTTCTGATATCACAACAAATCCATGCGCAAAACCTGGGGGGATCCATAGTTGTCGTTTATTTGCTTCTGACAAAACAACCCCAGACCACTTACCAAAATATTCTGAATCTTTTCGCAAGTCGACTGCCACATCAAAAACAGCGCCTTGTACAACACGGACCAGTTTTCCTTGGCTATGTTGAATTTGATAATGCAATCCACGTAAAACATTCTGGCTAGACCGACTATGATTATCTTGTAAAAATTGAATTTCTATGCCTGTTGCTTGGCTAAATGCTATACTGTTAAAACTCTCAAGAAAAAATCCTCTTTCATCTTCAATAACATTAGGCTCTAGTACAAGCACTTCTGGTAAATCAGTTGAAAAAACTTTATATGCCATTTACTAATACTCATTCCAATAAATTAAGAAGATATTGCCCATAGCTATTTTGCTTAAAGGACTCCGCTACTTTTTGAAGTTCCTCTGAATCAATCCACCCACTTGAATAAGCAATTTCCTCCGGGCATGCAACTATTAAACCTTGGCGCTTTTGAATGGTTGATATGAAACTAGCAGCTTCTAACAAACTATCATAAGTGCCAGTATCCAACCAGGCATACCCTCTACCTAATAATTCAACACTTAATAACCCCATATCAAGATATGCTTTGTTTACATCTGTTATCTCCAACTCACCACGAGCAGAAAACTTTACATCTGCAGCAATATGGGAAACATTTTCATCATAAAAATAAAGACCAGTCACAGCATAACTGCTTTTGGGAAATTGGGGCTTTTCTTCAATAGAAACTGCACGGTTTTTATCGTCAAATTCCACCACACCATATCGTTCTGGATCATTGACATGATAAGCAAATACAGTCGCTCCATTCGATTGACTCGACGCTTGCATAAGCTTTTCGCTTAAATTATGGCCATAAAAAAGATTGTCACCAAGGATTAATGCACTAGAGTGGTCAATAATAAAATCCTTTCCTATTATAAAAGATTGAGCCAAACCTTCTGGGTAAGGCTGTACAGCATACTGTATATTTATGCCCCACTGCTCACCATTACCGAGAAGATCCGAAAATTTTGGTGTATCGTTCGGTGTTGATATTAAAAGAATATCTCTGATACCTGCCAACATGAGTGTACTTAACGAATAATAAATCATAGGTTTATCATAAACGGGCATTAATTGCTTTGAAACAACAGCCGTAACAGGATATAGTCTAGATCCCGTGCCACCCGCCAAAATTATTCCCTTACGTTTCAGCTGCGTCATCTTAACCCTCATAATATTTGCTTTAAAACATGACTAAGACTATCCTGCCAGCAAGGCAAATCGAATTTGAAAGTATTCTTAAAATGTTGTGTATTAAGCCTGGAATTAGCAGGCCTAGTTGCTTTTGTAGGGTATTCATGAGAGCTAATCGGTAATATACAACTTGGCTGAAGAGTTAATTTTTTACCTGATTTTAGGCCTTCTTCAACAACAAATTTTCCATACTCATACCAGCTAGTGTATCCCTCAGAAACAACATGATACAAGCCGAACGGAAAATTTTCTTTTCCAAAATCTAGATAGCTTTTCAATAGATGCGCGGTTACGTCAGCAAGTAAGCAAGCAGATGTTGGAGATCCCACTTGATTGGCTACAAGATAAAGTTTTTCTCTTTGCTGAGCCAAACTCAAAATTTTTTTCGCAAAATTTGAACCATGAACCCCAAATACCCAGCTAGTTCGAAGAATCAAACTAGTCGAACAACTAGAAAGCAAAGCTTCTTCGCCTTCCAATTTAGAAAGGCCATATATATTGAGTGGATTGGGTTTATCTTGCTCAACATAAGGATCTTGTTTAGTTCCATCAAAAACATAATCAGTAGAAAAATGAATAACGCACGCGCCTATTTTTTCAGATTCTAATCCTAAAACACGAAGTGCATCAGCATTTATTGAAAATGCTAATTGTTTATTGATTTCTGCATCATCAACTGCTGTATATGCGGCTGGATTAATAATTATATCTGGCTTTAATTGGCGTATTAAATTTTTGACAGCATTTGAATTTGCAAAATCGCAATCTTTAGAGCCCACAGCGATCACTTCTCCTAAAGGCTTTAAAGCACGTTGAAGTTCAAACCCAACTTGTCCATTTTTTCCAGTTAATAGAATTTTTCTATCCATAATTGAATTCTCGCTCAAGTTACTAGCGAATTCTTATTGATCGTTTCCTTCAACCACAGCTCATTATTTAAATACCACTGTACTGTTTTACAAATGCCTGTATCAAAAGATTCTTGAGGTTTCCAACCTAATACTTGTTCAATTTTATCTGCATTAATAGCATAACGACGATCATGCCCCAATCTATCTTTTACAAAAGTAATTTGTTCTTTATAAGATTTACCATCATCTCGCGGTCGCAATTCATCTAGGATACAGCAAATCGTTTGAACAACATCAAGGTTTGTTTTCTCATTAAGCCCACCGATATTATATACTTCACCAACAACCCCTGACTCCAAGACACGACAAAGTGCACGGCAATGATCTTTAACATACAACCAATCTCGTATTTGCTGCCCATCACCATATATTGCCAATGATTTACCTAAAAGTGCATTGACTATGACAAGAGGAATTAGTTTTTCAGGATATTGAAATGGGCCATAATTATTTGAGCAATTCGTTGTAAGAGCGGGCAATCCATAAGTCTGGTAATAAGCACGTACAAGATGATCTGAAGCAGCCTTTGATGCTGAGTATGGACTATTAGGCTGATACCTATTTGTTTCAGCGAATGGAGGGGAGTGTTTCTCTAATGCCCCATAAACTTCATCGGTTGAAACATGCAGAAAACGAAACTGCTCCTTTTTTTGTTTTTCTAAATTATCCCAGTATCTTCTAACCGATTCTAGTAAGCGTGATGTACCTACTATATTTGTCTGAATAAACTCTTCTGGAGATGAAATAGAACGATCAACATGGGTTTCAGCTGCAAAATTTACTACATGTAGTGGTTTAAATGTGTCAAGGGTAGATTTAATCAAATCCGAATCACCAATATCTCCATGAATAAAATTGTATGCTTTGTGATTTTCCCATACCTCAAGGTTTTGAAGATTGCTTGCGTAGGTCAATTTATCAACATTCACAATTGGGGATGCATAATTAGATAACCATTCATATATAAAATTACTACCAATAAAACCTGCGCCCCCGGTCACTAATATCATTAGTTCGTTCCTTTACTAAAGATTGATCGCTTAATTTTAAACATTAAGTTAGGCATTATTTACCTATATTAAGAAAATCAATAACATTGTTATTATGCTCTATAGAAAACCACTATAATTAATCATCTAACTTATGCCAATGATGAGTGATTGATGAGTTCGTGAATCTAAATCCTAATTTTGTGTACAGATTCAAAACGGGCAAGTTTCTCATGGAGATAGTAGTAAGAACTGTCTTTATACTGTGACATTTATGATAGTTTAACATTGTCATCCAGACCTCATAACCAATTCTTTTCTTGCGAAATAATGGGTTGACAGCGGTTAAATGCCAATAAACAGAACTTTTATCTTTATATTCAATGATAAAGAAACCTATAATTTCACTTTTTAGAAACACCTTTAACAACGTTTGGTTCGAACTATTAAAACTACTTTTAACCCAGTTAGCATATCTTAAATCTGCAAGATAAGACTCACATCGTGGATCAACATGATAACGCTCATATTCAAACGCTTTCTCCGCCATATTAATAATTAAGCTTAATTCAGTCTCTTCCACAACATCAACCGCCATTTCCGACGCGAGTATTTCGTAGCTTTGCAAGTCGCGAAGATAAGGTTGGCAAACCATCTCCACAAAACGAAAATTGTTTCTTTGTAAAAACATCGACTCAACCATCTGGCCATCTGGTAGCCTCGACGATATCAGCTTGAACCCATTATCATTTACCCATTGCTTGAATAAATTAAATTGCTCTTGGGCCAACATCGGATTTTTTATTGTTAAAGAAGCTATTTCAGCAACAGGGAAGCCAAATACCAACGTATCCCAAGGTACTAGTCTCGAATCTAGACAAATGATATCGTTAGATGCAGAGTAATTAATATTATCAATTAAATCCATAGTTAGCCCACACGTATTGAAAATGCGTTATACAGTTTTATATGCCCATATAGAACTATACTTTCATAGCATCTGTTTTTAATAACTGTAAAAATTTACTCAAATTATCTTTGGGAGTAACCGTTTTTAATTTAACTTTTGTAGCTTGATTACCAAAATCTTTAGGATCGGCTCCTTTTGTTAATTTATTAAGCAAGTCATATAAAACAGAAGAATTACCTGCCGGAAAGAGATAACCATTTTGCCCGTCTATAATTCGATCACGCCCTGATCCAACTGCATCACTTACTACCACTACTTTTTCAAGCTGAATGCCCTCATCAACAACAATACCCCAAGGATCTTCTAATGAGGGTACTACCACAATATCAGCCTCCCGAATTAACCAACTATGCAAATCATATTGACAAAAACCCAAAAATCTAATTTTCTCAGATATATCAAGCTCACTGGCTTGCAACTTATAGTCATTAATTAAAGGACCATCACCTTCGATCCAAAGCACCCAAGTATTATTTTGTTTTAGCTGTGCAAGTGCATCTAAAAGCGTTGATAGACCTTTTCTTTGAATCATCCTCCCACTGAAGAATATAATTTTTTTATTTTGTTTTTTGTCATTGAAGCATTCAACTGGAATGGATTCTGGCTCATCACTTTTCAGCCGCTCAACATCAACAGAATATGGAAAATCTATAATTTTTTCCTTCGGACATCCTGCTAACACAGCGGACTCTATCCCACGTGCACCACAAACAAGAACTCCAACGCTGTAGGTAAACACTAGCTTTCTTAATAAAGAACGAAATGCCAACTTTAAATAGGAAAACTTTCCTCGAGGCAAATCAACATTAAACACATCAGTACAAATCACAAACTTTTGTCTTCTAAAAATAGAATAAATGATTGCTATACTGGTTACTGGTTTATTATATCCAGCGATATAGACCATATCGGGTTTCTTACTAAAAATATGCCTCACGACAACAATAATTGCCTGAATTTGACCCCAAAAACCTCTACCGTTCAGTATAAGGTTCTTGAATTTTTTTGTAGGCCATTTTAAATAATTGTGCCCTCCATCTGGAGACCAGTTTTTTCTTTCTGTATAAATGACAAATAAATCCAACTCGCTTGACGCAGCAAACGTGTTCCATGCGTCTGTTTTATACGGGGTTGGTTCTAAGTCAATAAATAAAGAAAAAAATTGTTTTTTGCCTCCGTTTTTATTTTCTGATTCTGTCATAATAAAATTCATTTAACTTATGAAATTTACAATTATCTAGTTATTAAAAAAACTTACTTAATTGCTTCAACTATCTAATTATAGAATTTAAGACACGCTTACCTATTGTTATTTGCCAAGGCTCTCAATAAATTAATACAAGCTCATTGAAAAAAATTTAATACTTCTCCAATCACAATATCTAGAGACTCTTCTAGACCTACCCATAATGGCAATCGAACCAGTCGGTTTGAAAAATCCTTAGTTACTGGCAGGTCTCCAACAAAGCGACCACACTTATAACCTTGTTTTGTTTTGTGTAAAGGCACGTAGTGAAAGACGCATTGGATATCCTTTTCTTTCATCCAACGGATAAATTCAGAACGTTCTTCTAATGATCTTAATAATAGATAATACATGTGAGCATTATGTTGACAAGCATCTGGAATTGTCGGCCTAATGACGAGCCTATCCTGCTCACTCTTTTCAAAGGCTTCATGATACCTCAACCACAAATTAGCTCTAGTTTCAGTTATGTCTTCTGCTTCCTGAATTTGAGCCCAAAGAAATGCTGCAATTATCTCGCCTGGCAAGTAGGATGAGCCAATATCAACCCAAGTATATTTATCGACTTGTCCACGAAAAAATTTGCTACGGTTAGTTCCTTTTTCTCGTATCACCTCGGCTCGTTCCGATAAAGAAAGATCATTAATTATTAATGCACCTCCCTCACCAGAAATAATATTTTTGGTTTCATGAAATGAATAGCAACCAAGATGCCCGATACTTCCCAAGGGACGCCCTTTATAACTGGACATCACACCCTGCGCTGCATCCTCAATTACCAACAAGTTATACTTATCAGCTATAGCCATTATTGTATCCATTTCACAAGCAACACCTGCATAGTGGACAGGTACTATAGCTTTCGTTTTATGGGTGATAGCATTTTCAATTAATTTTTCATTAATATTTAATGTATCTGGTCGGATATCAACAAAGACCGGTACAGCGCCTCTCATGACAAATGCATTAGCGGTGGAGACAAATGTATAAGATGGCATAATAACCTCATCTCCTGGCTTTAAATCAACCAATATGGCGCACATCTCTAAAGCAGCTGTACAGGAATGTGTTAACAGCGCCTTTTTACAGTTGGTATTTTTTTCAAGCCAGTGATTACACATTTTAGTATAGTGCCCATCGCCAGCTAACTGACCCCGGCTATGCGCATCTGCAATGTAATGAATTTCTCTACCAGTTAGATAGGGTTTATTAAAAGGTATTTTCATCGTTCAAGAAAAATTTGGTATGCCATTAATGTGAGAAAAGCTAATATCACATTGCTTACAGTCTAAACGTTGATTTTCATCGGTTAAGTTACCATGGCATTCTGGGCAAACTAATATAGATAAGAGATTAAACTCTTTTAATCTCTTTGAGCGAGAAATATTATAATATTTTTTTAATATTTCTAACCCTAACGTTCGCCAACTTAGAATGGTTGAAATGTGACTTTTTTTTATATCACCTTCCTTACTTTGAATATTTATTTGCTCAATCCAATCAGAAGATACTTCAGGATTAGAAATCTTATACTTGATTTCATCATTCCAATAGTAGCGAGTATGAAACATATGCGGAGAATCATACATATATTTGGCCCATTTTGTTTTCCCTTCAAGCATCTTCTTGGTTCCTAGAAAACTATCTTCTACAGGCCCTTTCTTTTTGTGTATATAAAGCACCCCATCTTTATCAAGGATCTCTAAGCAATGAATATCATACGGATAAAATCGTTCAAATATAGCATTTGGGGTTTCAATATATCCTGCTTTAGCAACTCTTTGTAACTCTTTGATAAATTCCTCTGGTTTTGACATATGCTCAAGCACGTGTGAAGCAATAACAAAATCGAAAGCCTTATCTCTAAACGGCATCTTTGATGCATTCCCAAATACTGCTGGCCTATCAATCATCATTGGCTCCCCACACCGGTGTTCTGCACCAGTTAATCTATCAAGCAAAACATCTGCACGAGGATAAGGAGTAGCACCTGATCCCACATCAAGGACTAAACTATTTTTATCTATAGGTAAGTTAAACTTCCTTAATGCCCACCGAATTCTATTAAGCTTCAACATATTTGCATCCATATCAAAAAAAAATTTACAATTAGATACCGTAAAAAAAATCACATTCAAACTTGTATTCGAAAAATACAATAAGTGGAAGTAAATTCTAACCAACTGCCCTTAACATCAAAGCTTAATACTGACATGGTAAATAATTAGTGAAAATTAGTATTTAGCCAAGAAATAAATCGATTTATTTGATACGACCATGTGTGTGTCTGATTAAATATGTTAATCTTTTCAACCATCTGACTGTATTCAATACTTTCCATGGTCAGTAATCTTTCTATTCCCCTCCTCAAACTCTCACCTGACTCATCAGGCACATTAATTATAATATTTGAATACTCAGGACTAACTCCCGCTGTTAAGGTAGAAATCACCGGCTTACCATAAGAAAGATAATGCAATAATTTCGAGGGATAATTAAACTGATTCGGCTGAAATGATAATGGGCGAGGATTTATAAAAGCATATGCTTCATGCGCCAATTTATTTAGTTGGTTTTCCTCAACAAACCCTTTTAACAATATTCGTTTATCCTGTTGAGCTATTTGGGTGAGCTCTTTATTATTACCTCTTCCACAGATACATAATTTAGCTTCGCTGTCATTTATTTTTTGAAATGCTTGAGCTAATTGTAAGGCCCCACTATGCTCCATTAACGACCCCATATACATTAGTACCTTATTCTGTGTTGGAGCTTTATTAGATAATGCCTGATTATATGTAGTATATAGCTCATCAGAAATCCCTCCATCCAAATGCAATGTCGGAACAGAAAAATTTGAATTGTTATACACCGACCATGGAAGGATAACATATCCATCAGCACCTGGAGGAACCGCTCCATCTGCAATAATACATATCCAAGGTATCCCAAGACTTTCTCGAATTTTTTTTGCCAGTCTTATCGCTGGAGTTTCATCTGTGCTTTTCTCTAAGCATGAAAAAACTATTAAATAGTCCGGCCATTCCTTGTCTATTGTTAAAATCTTTTTAGCTCTTTTTTTCAAATTTTGGTATTGAAGCTCGACTTTTATAAAGGGTAAATTAATATAACCAACCACTTCACCAACAAAATTATTTTGCAACTCGGCTTGTCTATTACGCACCAGAAACTTCCCAAAAGGCCATACGCGCTCATAAGGAAATCCTAAAATATTTACTTGATTGTCGAGCTTACAAAGGGCCTGAACAAACCCTGTTTGCCAAAAATTAGAAGCTGGACTAATCGATTTAAAGCGTCTAACTGTGGCCTCATTAAAGATACCTTCTAACCAAAGAAATTTATTGTTATCTGGCATTAGTAACGCCCCATATCCGCAACGTTATGATTGTTAGAGGCTATAGCTCGCGTGCAGGCTAGTGGTAGTAGAACTAACATAAATAGGACTAACTTGTTAGGAGAAAAAACCCCACCATTTTGCATAATAATTGCCAACATTAATAAAGTAATAAACCCAGATAGCTGTATTTTAGAGGCTAGTTTTAAAGCTGGACTAAAAAATGAAATAAGAAAAAGTATCCCCCCAAATCCAGATATTGCTACAATATAAAATAATCCATTTTGTATACCTACAACTGGAATTTTACTTACATTTTTTATACCAAACATCAAATCACTAAAACTTACATCATAAAGAAAGCCAAACCGTTGGATTAAACTCAGATCCTCCTCTAAAGTGAGGCGGTGGAAAAGATACTCATAACTAAACATAATAAAGATAACAACAATAAAGGATAAAAATAAAATTGATTTCCATAATTTAATATTGGCGAGTATCCCTTTAAAAAAGCAATAATAAATAATTACAAAGGCGTAAAGAATTGAACTTAACGATTTTATATATAACAAACAGAATATACTTATTATTAAAATTATTTTTTGAACATTTAAAATGGATTCCAATTTTTTGTATGTTCCTAAATCTCTTAGTAGATACTGAGTTTTAGATGCAACTAGATAGCTACCCACACATGCAAATATTACAATGGCTAAAAAACTAGGTTCTCCATAGAACAAACAAACTCTTGGGGATTCTCCAAGTAAAAAATTAAGCCTTTCATGAGTTGCAATTGCTTCAGCATTAGTATAGTTGGTAATCAATCTATAATTTTTTTCAAAAAATGCCTCTCGATTAAATGCGGCAAATAAACCTGTTTCCGATACAACCAAAGAACCAAATATCAACCAAATTGTTTTAGATGATACGGACTTTATCATATACAATACAGCCGGTTCTTTTCGTAGTTTTAATTGAGGAAGTATCATCATAATTGCAGCATAAAACAAAATTCCCATCGAGGTTAAGAATATATTCGAAGACCCACGAGATATAACTTCTGATGATAAATTAGCAGATATCACTATAAAAAAAATAAAAGTTGGAAACACTATAAAAAAATAACGTTTAATTTTTATAGACTGTAAATAATAAATACTAATACCTAACAAGAGGATCAGAGCTAGAGTCTGAAAAGAAAAATAATATGAAAATCCCTCTTGAATAAAAATGATCGATAATATCAATAACACGCCCAAAAATTGGCTGATGAGAAATGCTTTTTTTTTCCTAACTTGTACAATCAATTTACAACCCTTTTTCATTTAATTAGGTTTATTAGCCATACTTACCATGCAAAATAAGACCATAATTTGAAGATTATTCAAATCAAAGTCACCAAGCTCTCAATATATCCTTCAAACGTCAGCTGCATTTTATCTTTCTTTACCAACTGTACAGCATGTTGTTTCCAAGTTTCTTCAGCATACATTTGCAATAATAAAAATAAAGCCTCACTTATTGCTTCAGCACTTATATCTTCAGTAACTATTCCATTGTGGTTAGTTACTATTAAGTCTTCAGAAACCCCAACAGGCGTGGATATAACAAAAACACCCAATGCTATACTCTCATTTATCATGATTGGACCAGCATCTTCCCTTGATGTAACAAGGAGCGCATCAACTTCAGAATAAATACACATTAATGTTTTTCTATCCACATATCCTTTGTATTGATGGTTAACAAATCTATCAATATTTGCGAGATTTATAAAATTGTCTCCGATTGAAATGACTCGCAAGTGCTGTCTTAATTTAGGAAATTTATCATGTAATATTTTGAGCGCATTTAAAAACAGATCACACCCCTTACGATGCTCTCTGCTTGATCTAATTAGCAATGTCAACGAGGTTTTTTGACTTTTATTCATTAAATAATTCAAACGTTTATTACCAATTTTCTTTTTATTTTCCAAAGAAATAGCCCCTAGTGGAATAGCTTTTGATGTTAATCCCTTCAAGATATTAGATTTTCCCCCCATCTCCAGCAGTCTTTTTGATGGATAAAATACAATCGGGTTTATTAGTGTTATAAAATGTTGACGTTGCAAAAAAGCACGTGAAACCATTTTTCTTATTAGGGGGAGCTGGGTTGACGGGCAGTATTGACAGCTGTTTTGATATCCAAGACAACCAGAAGTATAGTGGCATCCACCTGCTATGAATGCTTCATCAAGACATATGAACACAATAAGAGTATCTGGGTATAATTGTTTGAGCTCAGAAATGGACTTGTAGTTTATAAAATATGAAATCCAATAAAAAATGAAAGCTTTAGGAGAGTAGTGTTTGAGAGCGCTATTAATTGCTCTGGCTTTAACCGGAGCTCTTTCTAATCCAAACATAGCATAGCTGCTATCAAGCATATTTAATTTATTCAGTAAGTGAAGAAGCTTATTTCTGAATAATCGAGCCAACCTTGATGGCCTTTTTATTGTAATTATATTATTCAAGTTACTCCGGTCCCGAGTAATAACAAGTGAGGGTATAGACTGGGCTTGCATTGCTAAATGTATATTTCTGACAAACTCACCCGCACCACCACTAAGTTCCGTTGTAAAATGTATAAAAGTCATTATTATTTCTATAAATGATTATGTGTTGATTGTACCGATTTACCTTTTTTGAATGCTCAAGGAAAAATGTTGTACATCTTTCTTTACCAAGCTCAAATGCACTTTTATTGTTTTGTTGCTTCCATGAATAAAGATTTTTGACAGTCTGGAGAGCCATTTATATCCGAATCTAACAAGGTTTTCTCCCAATTTGGAATTCGACTTTCATTAGCAGATACATGGGTAATATCGCTAAAGCCGGAATAGCAGAGTGCTTTAGATAATAAAAATCTATCATAAATGCATAAATGTGTCTCTCCACTTAACCTAAATTTACCAACGCTAAATGCTCTTGGGATGAGTCTGGAAATAGTTCTTCTTGTTTTTCCTTTATACAGCTTTAGATTCCTCTTTAATTTATTTACTTCATTAATAGGTTGAGCACCTAGCATCATTTCTGCACTTCTTCCTAACCTTTCTCGCAAATAATCATGTAATTTAACGGAGGGGCTATTAAGAAATTTAATCATTTCACCGCCAGGTGTATGTCTTGTTAGCTGATCAAGCATTTCCAGTCGAATCCAGTAATACTTTTCGCTAATCACTTCATCCCTCGGGTTAGCTAATAGTGCCTGCAAATTCTCCAAATATTCTTTTGTTTGATTTTGAAGATCTGGGGTTACAACTCTGATAACGCCGTTAGGCTTTAATATTCGAAAGCATTCCTTTAAAAACTCTAGTCCTTTCTCGTAGGGAAGATGCTCAATAAACTGGGAGTGATACACCACATCAAAGGTGTTATCTTGATATGGAATGCGTTTTCTTAAATCTATTCTCTGAACACTTTTATTAGAAGGATTATGATCAGCATTAATCCAACCCCTTGCATTACATAATTTACCGCCACAAGCTAAGTTTATTCCCAAAAATCCATCATATGCATCTAATTTAGCGGACTGTTTATTCATCCTACATTTATCCTTGTTAAATATTAATTAACAAATTCGTACTGCTCATTTTTTCCTATCAAATTTAAAACTTGAATCAATGCATTTACTCTAGTTTCTCTCAACGTATCTAGCGTCATATTTAAATTACCAACATATTCATTAGGCCCAAATGTTGCTGGGTAAATTTCTTCTAGATAGTTTTCTATATCAGAAGTTATCACCTCAAGAGGTTGAGACATCGCTTCCGCTAATTTATTTTTTAATTGAATATGATCACAAAAGCCTTCTACGAAAGCCTTCGATTTAAACCCTTTCAGTGGATGATTACCAAAAGCTATAGCGGGTATACCTTGAAGCATACTCTCTAACAACACAGTTCCCGTTATAGAAGCAACTGCTAAAGAGTTCTTGATCAACCAATAAGGGTCTGATGAAATACTATCGAAATATATATTTTGACCTATCTTTTTTACTTTGGAGTAATAATCAAAAGAGCGCCACTTGCGATTATATGAAACCTGAAATGTGGCAGGATGCTCTCTGATTACAATTGATATTCCCATTTTTTCTGCCGCAAAATAAAGCATTTGAATAGCAAATAACTGATGAGTAAATAATCCCCCATCAGGTAGAGTAGTCTGCTCAGGTTGAAATTGAAGAAAAACACAAATATATTTTTTTTCTTCTAATAGTTTTCTATTTACTACAATATTTTGATAATAAAATAACGTCGCATAACTCATAAAAAATTTATGCGGCATCCAAGCATTAGCCCTGAATTTATTTAAATTTCTTATAAGAAAATTTGTCTCTCTTTTTTCATAAAAGGGCTTCGCTGCTATGTAGCTTCCTTTTTTTTCTTGTATAAATTGATTTATTGAATATTCCAACTGTTTTTTTGAAGTACTCGACTTTTTTAATTTTATAACTTTTTTATTTTCAATTTCAGCAAACATTCTCCATGTAAAAGGAGATATAGTCATTGTTACTGTCATTATATTTAACGCTTGCGAAACTTTTTTAAAAATGTACATAGGAAGGGAGTGTGGTTCATAACTAAATACAATTAATTTGGGTTTTACTTCAGAGCAAGTTTTTATTGCTGCTTTAATTAAAGAGTAATTCACTTCATATCGCCGTACTTCATCCAAGTTTCGTACTCTAGTTTTTAAGCCAAATCGGCTCCATAATAGAGATAGATACTTATCAGAAATTATCTTTTCTATAATTTGAAGCTGATCATTTCCTTTTATTGGTTCAAAGTTAATTTTTCCAAGTAATATATTTGCATTACTATCAAAATAAATTACTTTATTATCTATGTCTTTATAATTTGGTTTTTTTTTAGTAATTATTCGTTCTGAGAAAATAGTACTCTCAATAAATTTGATATCTAAATCCAAATCAAGTAACGCCTGTTCAATATGATCATTAGCATTTGAACCTAAATAAACAAGAACAGTATTCAGCGAACTCTTCTGCATTTGATCTCCACTAAGCAATCTAGAAATAAGATTTCAATCTCCCAATATAATTTAATTCTGTTGTGCTAATTAATGTGAAATAGCAAACAATACTAAAGTTGTAACGCCTCGCTATTGGAACTAAAGCATCTTAATTCTCCTGCATCAATCTCAATTACCTTTGTACAATTTTTTAATGTGCTTTTTCGATGAGCAATTATAAATATGGTTACCTCGCTACTGAGACATTCTATAGCATGCATCACAGCCTCTTCTGTTTCATTATCTAAAGCGCTAGTAGCCTCATCAAATATAATGACATCTGCTTTTTTGTATAATGCACGCGCAATTCCAATTCGTTGCCTCTGCCCACCAGATAATTTAACCCCACGTTCACCAACTAGAGTTTCATAGCCTTCTTCCCAGGTCTCTATTGTTGAAGAAAGCTGCGCCTTTTCTGCAGCAATTCTAACTTTTTCTTCATCAATTTTTTCACGAGGTATACCAAATGCAATATTTTCTGCTATGGACGCATCTGCAAGGAAAATATTTTGCGGTACGTGAGCAATATGACCTTGCCAAGCTCTTAGATTTTGAACATTTACAGGAATGCCATCTATAAACAAATTCCCTCTAGATGGCATCAACAATCCCATTACAATATCTAATAGTGTACTTTTTCCACTACCCGTTTTTCCAATTATGCCGATTCGACTGCCTTTTTTAATTTTTATGTTAATATTTTTTAATACCCAAGGTGAAAACTCCCCATATCTAAAAAATACATTTCTAATATCTATTTCCTTGCAAAAGGCTAATGATTTATTTGATGTATGCATGAGGTAATCAGGTAAAGGCTGACTCAAAAGTTCAAGCGCATCTTCCATTGATGCTGAAGACCCTAAAATGTTTGCCCATGATGAGTAAGCTTGCTGTAAAACTGGGAGTAGCCTCTGGGCACCAAAGGCTATCGCTCCAAGAGTTGGAATAGCACTCATATTTCCATCTCCACGTACTATAAGAACATAAGCCAATCCTGTAATAAGCAACATTCCCAAAGCTTCCATGACATATTTAGGGCTATCACTTATAAATTGTTTATTACCTTGCTCATGTCGCATAATTAAATCTGCTTTACGGTAAATGTTGCTATAGGTTGCTTGACTACCATCGAGTAGGATATCTCTAATGCCCCCCAAACCTTCCTGCATAGCCTTTATCACAGCGGATGACTCGTACGCTATTGACTCACTCGCTTTTAGTAATTTCTGTCTCGTTCGTACAACAATTGCTGTATAAATAGCCCCAAAGCCAATAAGCGCCGTAATAGCTATTAATGGATTAACAGACAAAAGTGCAAGTAATATAGCTAACAGCATGAACGTTGAGCTAACTAAAGTAAGTAAGGGCAAAATTACTCCATAAATAACCGCTGTTGTTTTGCTTGATATGCCACTAATAACTTTACTGCTATTATTATTAACATGTATTGAATAAGGTTGAAAAAGTGTATGGTTATAAATTTTTATACTTAAATCTGCACCAGTGGCAAAACTTAATCGTATACTTACCCAAAGAGACAAAACTCTTAATACACATGCGAGCAATATTGCTAAAGAAAACAGAGCTGTTAATGGCATTAGTAATTCTTCAGCTGATCTAATGCCCACAAGCTCAGTGATTTTTTGTATTTTGTCATTATTAAAAACACTTTCAGGCGACGTTAGCATCCCCAAAAATGGGAACAATGCACCTATACTTAACATTTCAGCAAATGCAGAAGTAATCATTAACGCAAGCAAACAAACCAGTTGAAAACGTCTTTTACGGCTTATATGTTGCCATAGCGCACCCAAATTTATCCATATTGTTGGCTGGTTTTTCATATTGTTTGTACATTATTCTTAATAGTTCTAACACTTGATTTGTAGACAATTAAAGTATTAGGGTTATATTGATTTATTAGCAATCTTTTATCCTAAGACAAGTTAATGGCTGAGGTAACTGTAAAGTGCAATTCAACGTCGTCTGCGCCGATCCTTTTTAAAACGGTCGACTAATCTACTAATGATTCAGATCAAACTTAACATCTTCCTTTTCTTTAATTGATAAAACAAAGCCGTTAAAATTTCTAAACTTAAATTTCTTTCATTTCCATCAAAAAATTGCGTTTCACAATCGAATAGTGTTCATCTGAAAACGGACAAGGGGTTTAAGTTAACATTTTTTCTTTTTTCTAATGCGATAAGCTTTTCGTAGATATTCGATTGATAAGGCAATGTCTTAATTTAGTTTTTCACTAAGCACTCTCAGGCTTCCAATTGCTATGCCCCCTATATTCATTCCCAGCTTTTTCAATATCAATTAAATCTCCTTAAAATCTTATCTTTTCACATCAAATAAAATCCCATGACATGGGTGTGCCACGTTTTAAGTCTTTTGTAACTCGTTTTCCTAAAAGATTTTTTAGATACTTTGCTGGAAGACCATAGCCAGGCCTAATTGCGCGCAAGTTATTTTTATTTAAAACCTCCCCTTCTACAACATCCTCACATACATATAATGTTCTTCTAAATATTTTTGATTTTTCTTCTTCTTCTGTAATTTCACCTATCCTAATTTGTCCAATAGCCTGGTATGCTGTTCTAGCTTCAGAGACCAATAACTTAAACTCAGCTGGCTCTAATGAAAACGCTGCATCAACCCCCCCTTCATCACGAGATAAAGTAAAATGTTTTTCAATAACCGTAGCACCCATAGCCACACTCGCAATAGCAGCTCCAATTCCTAAAGTATGATCAGATAATCCTACTTCACAATTAAACAATGTTCTTAAATAAGGAATTGTTGCTAAGTTTGAATGAGCTGGATTCGCAGGATAACTGCTAGTACATTTTAATAAGATTAGCTCCCTACATCCTGCTTCTCTTGCAGCTCGGACAGACTCATCTATTTCAGCTAAGGTTGCCATTCCTGTTGAAATAATAATTGGCTTTCCTGTACTTGCAACGCGTTGAATTAACCCAAGATCTGTATTTTCAAATGATGCAATTTTATAAGCAGGGACATCAAGGCTTTCGAGAAAATCTACCGCTGTTAAATCGAAAGGTGTGCTAAAAGCAATTAAATTGCGCTTTTTAGCTCTTTCAAAAATGGCTTCATGCCATTCCCAAGGAGTATGGGCTACTCTATACAAATTATAGAGACTATTTCCCTTCCAAGGACTGTACGCGTCACTAATAAAAAATTCACCTTCATTAAGATCCAGAGTCATTGTCTCAGGTTTATAGGTTTGTAATTTTATTGCATGAGCGCCACTGTCAGCAATGGCATCAACGATTTCCAATGCTCTTTCAAGCGATTGGTTATGATTCCCAGACATTTCAGCAATTATAAAAGGAGGGTTTTTAGTACCTATAGGAAAATTTCCGATGGAAAAACTCATGATTCATCCTTTGTATTTATTTCACTTATTACAACCTTTGCTTCCAGCTGTCCCGATATCTTTTTTACCTTTGTAAATTCATACTTTATATATTCTGTACTAAGAAATGCTTGAGGATATCCTTTTGCATCTAGCATTCGAATCATATCGAATACATTTTCAAGAGAATTTGAGTTTTTTAAATTACTATCCTCCGGCTTGCGTCGTTTAAAATAGACAGCCTCACCAACTTGAGGTTGAGGCGTGGGATGTGTATTAATTATTTCAATAATCATCTTCTCAATAATTTTATCTGCACGTTCATAAATTTGTTGTGCTGTTCCTGTCAAATTTAGATCTTTTTTAAGATATATTGGACCTGCATCAAGTTTATCTATACATTGTAAAGCAGAAATTTTCGTATTTTGATGACCATTA
Source organism: Legionella impletisoli (assembly GCF_900639875.1). Lineage (GTDB taxonomy): Bacteria > Pseudomonadota > Gammaproteobacteria > Legionellales > Legionellaceae > Legionella_A > Legionella_A impletisoli. The sequence continues at coordinate 186,249 of NZ_CAAAIA010000003.1, read as the reverse complement.
GCAATTAGATTTTGTAGAGGGCTTCCCCCTCGACCATAAGGTAGATTAGTCATATGAAAGACTATAGACTCATAATTTTCCCAAATCTCTTTAGGAATTTTGCTAGACCAATGGGGAAAAAATATGATTTCAGGATTGATTTTCTTTATATTTGAAAGAGTAAGCTCTTCTTGATATTGAATAAGAATAAAATTTCGTCCTAATTGCTTATTCAATCGCTTGGCAAGCTCTAAGTTCCAGATTTTTTGTGAAGCAATAATAAAAGGGCGACTCATAAATATTTTCTTAAACTGAAAGTTATATTACTAACTCATATGTCTTTGAATTAGCACGTCTTGAGGAAATCTCACGAAAGTTTAGACTTAAAAAAAGACAGTGGCTTTTGCTATTTTCTAAGAGGACTTCGGCTATAATTTTTAAATTTGGCATAATACAACGAAAATTAGACAAGGCTAATGTTAATAGTTGTTTTGATAAACCACTCCCTCGAAAACAAGGATCGATACTAATATCTATTGATGCTTCGAGCTTATCTATATCAACTTCAAAACGGACTTGCCCAATGGGAAGTCCTTGCTCATCTTCGCCAATAAAAACATAACAATACGGATCATTGATTTTAGATTGAAACCAAGCTGAATGTTCTTCTTTTGCAATACTCTTTTTTGAAAAACTATGCCGCCTAACTGTCGAATCATTAACCCAGGAAAGCAACAATCCCTCATCCTGTTCATTTGCCTTTCTAATATTAATTGACTTTGGTGCATTTTTATAAATAAAACTTATAACCCTTTCAACACCATGTCCATCTACATATTTCTTTGATTGATTAGAAAAAGTTTGAATCAAAAAGGGTTGTCTTATCATACCCCCTATTAATTCTTTCCAATCATTCACACTCATATCAAATGGATCATTAACAGATATTTGTAAAGTCTCATTACTTAATGCTAAAGTCATTTCTTTTTGATTTTCAGATATGATTGATGCTACCGTAGGTATTCCTAAACACATTCGTTCCCAAGTGGTTGCTCCTCCAGCACCTATCATTAAATCAGAGCTCTTAATTAAATGTGCAAGAGTAGATAAATTGCGAAACAAAAAAGTATTTGCTCGTGTAGATACTAGCCTCCTGATCTTTTCGGGGTAACAATAATTACTTCCTATAACAACATTAACTTTTATTTCTTTTAGTTCATCACAATTTAAAGCATTTAACACGATTTCCGTGAGATTTTTTTTATCACTTCCACCAAAAAAAATCAGTATGGTTTTAACAGTGCCGTTATGTGGATTTAACCGTTTTCGAAAATATTTATATTCTGGTTGAAGCAATGCATATCTTGGACCAAGTAATTTATGACAAGTTGGTGAGACTAGATGATTATATCGTTTAGGGGTTTTTGCCCCAAAATAATTTTGATCTAGTAGAAAGTCACAATCATGTTTACGATTAGCTAAATCGTCAATGACCATTATTTTTCTTGCTCTTTGACGAATCATTCTTTCCCAGATTTCATCTATAGCGTAATGGTCAACAATAACCCAATCAAAATATTTCTTACCTATTACTGATAAAATTTCATGAGCATCTTCTTCCTGTGTAACCCCTAGCCAGAGAGAATAATCATTTCCACTATAATTTTCACTAGTATACGATTTCAAACGATAAACGCGATATCCTGCTGTTTCAACTTTGTTTATTAAATTTCCTTTATGATTTCGACAAACAAATGAAATATCTGCGCCATATTTTTTTAATTCATTGGCTAAGGTTAGACAACGCATTATATGTCCGCTGCCAATATTCAAACTACTATCAGTTCGAAATAAGAAGCGCATCATCAATCCTTGATAACTCTTCGCCCAAGCATAAATGCTTCAGCAGCTTCAACACCAATACTAGCACCTCGCCAATTAGCTAAATGATTAATTGCTTTTAAAGAACGGCTATGGGGCCAAGCTCGAAGCTCCGCTGAATATGCTTCCAATGCTTTTGAGCGAAGCTCGAGATATTTTGCAATATCTACAAACCAATTAGGAGAAAATGTAGTAGGAATTTGCCATTCTGTACTAGAGCAAACTTCAAAAAAAAGGAGCGTTTCAACAAAAAAGTCGGGCTGTGGACGACATGCTGTAATCACAGCTTGATTGACTATTCTGTGATCTATATTTAAATCACTACTATAATGTGTCAAAAGAATTTGAGGCTGAAATTCATTTATTTTATTTTCTATAAATTTTACTATTTCTAACAAACCAATAGAGTCCATTCTATTATCGGGAAAGTCTCCAAACATCAGAGACTTTACTCCTAAAATATCAGCGGCTATATATGCACTTTGCCTTCTGGCTTCAGAGGAATTAATAAGCTTGTTCGATTCTTTCGGATCTCGAGACGAAACTCCATCTGCAAGAAATAAGATATGTACATCTGCTCCTTCATCTGAAAATTTAGCGATTGTTCCCCCGCAACCAAGAACTTCATCATCAGGATGAGCTGCACAAATTAGTACTTTTTTTCTCATAATTTTTAAATAATTTATTATTTTAATTGCTAATAGAGCTTCTTAAGCCATGAATAAAGATTTTGCCATAAAAAGATCCGCTTCATCATCAATATCTATGGCAGCTTTCCATGGCATTTCCCAAAAAATATGGCCACGACAATAAAAAGTTTTTGCTTTTATTAAAAATTCAGGTTTAGCAATCCAAATAGCTCCACTCGGGCAAAAGAGATTAGGTAAGTCTTGAGAGCGTTTTGTGAGCGCTTCCTTAAAAAGAGGACTCGGATTATTATTCTTATCTAGTTCAACAGCCCACCAAGGATTCATCCAACCATATCGAAAACAACTAATTTGGGAGGGTATATTGCGACTCTCAAAATAATTAACAGCATCATTAATATTTTTGTCATTACGTAACGGGCAATTTGGCATTAGCTGAACGACAAGATCATAGGTAACATTCTTCATAGATTTGAAGTGTTCAAGAACATTTATAGTAACCAGACTTACTGGTGAAAAATCATCAGCATGGGCCTTGCGAAGAAATGGAACTGATGCTCCGGATTCAACTGAAATTTTGGCGATTTCCTCATCGTCTGTACTTACAATAACATCATCAAATAATTTACTATTTAACGCAGATATAATTGTCCAATAAATAAGAGGCTTGCCATGAAAATTGAGAATATTTTTTTTCTCTAAGCGTTTTGAACCACCACGAGCTGGAATAACTGCTAATCTGCGCATCACCATACTGTCCAACCGCCATCCATTACTAAATTATGACCAGTCATACCATTAGAGTCATTAAAAGCTAAAAATTTAACCGTTCCAAAAATTTGATCTTCGGATAACATTTTTTCTGCTGGACAAAGATTTTTATATTTTGTTAAAAAATCCTCTTTTACTCTACCTTCAACACCCCCGAAAGAAATAGAATTCACTTCTATTTCTTTGGAAGCAAGTCTTACGGCTAACTCTTTTGTTAAATGAATAAGTGCTGCTTTAGCAACCCCATAATTAATAGAGGAATCAGAGTCGGGGTTATCATATAGCTTAAGATTGGGTACGGTGATACCATAAATTGATGATATATTAATTACTTTTTTTAATGTTGAACCGGGTAATTGAGCTAGCAGCATTGTTAGCTCATAGGGTATTATTACATCAAGTAGCATCTCACCCTTCCAATTTTCTCGACTGACTATCCCTTTGTCATTTCTTAAATAATTTAAATTTCTAGCATTATTTACTAAAATGTTTGGAAAAATCTCATGGTCATTAAGCCATGTTTGAATCTTATCCGCAGAATTATCCTCAGTCAGATCAACTTGTATCAAATGCACTTCTTTAGATCCCGCCTGTTTACATTTCATTGCCAATTCATAGCCGGTTTGCTCAGATCGAATAGGCAAAATTAGTTGACAACCTAATGATGCAAATCCAAGTGCAATATTCTTTCCAAGCTTTCCAGTTGCGCCAGTCAAAAAAACCGTTGGATGCTCCATCATATGCAACTATTTCCTTTCTCTATAAGTGTGACTATATTTTTCATTTGGTTATGGGTAATCATATATTTTTTGCTTATAAAACCTTCTATAAACATTTCTATTGCCATTTTAAAAGCAGCAAAAGTGTTTTCGAACTGAATCTCCTTAAATCCTTTTGTTCCATACAATCGGATAACAATTGGAGTTGGCAAACGACCAAGTGTGGAAAACTTAATAAGGAGGTCTGGCCAATGTGCAAAAACACTTTGGATATCATTTTGTTTTATGGCTGCGATCTTAGCTTTTTCACTTGATAAGTCGAATAAATTTAAAACAGGCTCAATAATATGAACACCATATTTTTCCCAGCTTTTATTTATACTGGCTTCAATATATTCAATAGTTCCTAGCTCATTCAGCTCAATTTCCGTTAAATTAAATTCCTTTGCATATCTTAAAGCCGAGCAAGAAAAAATTTGGCCAGGGTATTTTTCATGCTCAAGTATAGATTCAAGCGTTTTTATATCCGTTGCAATGGGTTTATCAATATAGATTGGGACTCCTGCATTTATAAAAGGCAAGCTCATCGGCAGATGAGATTCTGGGTCGTCTCTTGCAAGTAAAACAGCATCAACAACTCCAATCATATCTTCATAGTGTTCAACTATATGGGGAATATTTGAGGATTGAGCGATATGCCTTGATAAATTTTTATCCTGGGTCCAAATATGAGTAACCTTGGCGTATGATATTGCATCTTCAGGAAATGATTGTTTTGCAAGATATTCTAGAATAACTGGAAATGGGCATTGGCTCATCATCAATGAATCATAACCGTTGCAAATAGCGGCCCAAGAATATGGATGGCCATTTCCTTCACTAAAACCAATGATTCCTAATTGAATCGTTTTACTAACTTTTCGATTCAATTTAATTTTTCCCAATTGCTTGGATTGATAATCATATTATCTTTACATTCAAATATCTGATAATTAATCTTTTGAGGAATATCTGTATTAAATGCTGAAACACACTCTTCTAATTGAATAGTATTTAATACACCAATGATTATTTTATCAATCTCGGAAATACTCTTTAAATAACTTAATGCAATAGCAAGTTTTGACACCCCTGTTTCGGATGAGAGTTGTTCAAGATTAGCTAATTGCTCATGAATTCGATCAAAATTTTTCGATAAATTCTTTTTGTTTTCTAATAACACGCCTTGCAAAAAGGCCGATCGAACATGAATTTCAATATCTTTTTCTTTTAATATTTTTAACATCCCAGAATTAGACATACGTTGATCAAGCATATTTAAAGGAACTTGAATCAGATCAATTGGGTATTTCTCTACTATTTTCATCGCAGCTTCAACCGTATATACCGATACGCCAATTTTCGATATCTGCTCTTTCTCCTTGTATGTTTTTAGCAGATCAAATAAGCGTTCGCCATTTTTTAACAAAAGCTCCTCACCATGATGAACTAACAGGCCATAAATTTTTTGCTGCTGTAAGCGATTAAAAGATAATTGAATACCTTTCTTTATTTGATTTATAACTGAATTCGTTATAGAACTTTGTGTTACAGGTTTGGTTTTTGTAATAATTTGAAATAAATCTTTCTCAATAATAAATCCCAGACTTTCCTCTGCATTTCCATAAACATAAGCTGTATCAAGTGTATTGATACCATAGCTTCTACTAAGGTCTAAAATGGATTTTATTTCAGGTAAACTAACCCTGCCTGTCGAATTAGTAATACCATAATTCATCCCAAACTGCGCGGTTCCTAATGCTAATTTCATAATATCGCTAGCTGCATTTTATTAATTGAAAACTGATTTTGTAGTTTTAATAATAAAGTTTTGTTGTTCTTCTGTAAGTTGTGGAAATAAGGGTAACGTAATAGCTTCTCGATAATATTGTTCAGCAATTGGGTACTGTCCCTTCACAAAACCGAGCTTCTTATAATACGGCTGTGTATGAATCGGAATGTAATGAACATTTACTCCTACGCCTTCATCTTGAAGTTTATTAAACAGCTCCGATCTTTTACTTTCTGGTACGCGAATTACATAAAGGTGCCAGGCAGAAACGACATCTTTTATTAATATCTGAAATAATATCTCAGAAGAAGAAAAGGCATGATTATAAATAGAGGCTAAAAAATTTCGCCTTTCAATGATTTGATCCAATCTCGCTAATTGGCTTAAACCAAGAGCAGCGTGAATATCCGTGATTCGGTAGTTAAAGCCCAATTCCAACTGCTCATATTTCCATGCTCCTTCTGGTAGCTCCACCATATCATCTTGATTTTTTGTAATCCCATGGCTTCTAAGTCGCCTCATTTTCTCTGCTAGTTTTTTATCATTTGTCAGCGCAATACCGCCTTCACCTGAGGTAATAATCTTAACAGGATGAAAACTAAAGACAGAGATATCACTATAAGTACAGCTTCCTACGCTCGTATTTTTATAAGCGCCCCCAATCGCATGAGAGGCATCCTCAATGATTCTAAAACCATATTGTTGTGAAAGTTGATAAATTGATTCCATATCGCAGGATTGGCCCGCAAAGTGTACCGGAATAACAATTTTAGGTAGTTTTCCTAAACGATCCGCTTCCTTAAGCTTAACCGATAAAGCCTCAATACTCATGTTTAATGTGTTTGAATCAATATCTACGAAATCAACATCTGCTCCACAATATAAAGCACAATTTGCTGAAGCAACAAAAGAAATTGGTGATGTCCAAACCAAATCTCCTTGCCCAAGACCGAGAGATAGGCATGCAATATGTAGCGCGCTAGTAGCCGAATTAGTTGCCACCCCATAGTTAGCGTTTACTTTATTAGCAATAGCTTCTTCGAATTTCGGTATAACTGGCCCTTGAGTCAACCAATCAGATTTAAGAACTTCCAATACTGCAGAAATATCAGCAGCATTGATTTCTTGCTTACCATAAGGAATCATTCACTTTCTGCCAATTGATTAAATTTGCAAATTTCTTCTATAGATAAAAAATGTTCATTCGCACCAGAATTATATTCAAACCCCTGCTCAACTGGATTACTAATTTCATGTAAGTAGTTTGTTGAAAAATCATGAAATTTATCAACAAACGATATTGATGGCTGTATTACATAATGATCCTTAAATTCCAGTGTTAAATGGGAATCATCAGCTGGGCACATGACTTCATGAATTTTTTCCCCAGGCCGAATGCCTATAATTTTTTTCTCAAGCTGGGGTGCCATTGCGGTTGCTAAATCAATAATACGAACGGAAGGAATTTTAGGGACAAATATCTCTCCACCATTCATCCTCTGGAAATTTTTAAGAACAAAATCAACTCCCTGTTGTAAAGTAATCCAAAATCTTGTCATTCTTTCATCCGTGATCGGAAGGGAATCTGAACCTGTTTCAATCAATTTTTTGAAAAATGGAACTACAGATCCCCTGGATCCAACTACATTACCATAGCGCACAACTGAAAAACGTGTTCGATGACCGCCAGATATATTATTAGCAGCCACAAACAATTTATCCGAAGCAAGCTTAGTTGCTCCATATAAATTTATAGGATTTGCAGCTTTATCCGTAGATAAGGCAATAACCTTGTCCACGTCGGCTTCTAACGCAGCTTGCACCACATTTTCTGCTCCGTGAATATTAGTTTTAATGCACTCGATTGGGTTATATTCTGCAGCTGGAACTTGTTTTAATGCTGCAGCATGAATAACATAATCCACACCACGCATAGCCATTTTTAGACGCTCTTGATCACGAACGTCACCTATAAAATAACGCATGCAATCATATTGACTGGTAGGGAAAACTTGTGCCATTTCATATTGCTTTAACTCATCTCGCGAATAAACAATCAGTCTTTTAGGCTCATAATCGTTTAAAATTGTTTTTATATATTGTTGGCCAAACGACCCACTTCCACCTGTAATGAGTATAGATTTGTTGTTAAACATAGATAATTCTAACTCCTCTTTCGCCAACTCATGACTCTATTCATTCGGGAAGGTTTTGTATTAAACTCTCAAACTGAGATAATTCTATTGCTCGTTGTACAACTATGTCAGCAAACTTTTTATACACGTAATTTTCCACGTTCTTTTATTAATAAAATCTTTATAATCATTGGATAAGGTTATTTATAAACTTACGTTATTGCTCACATGTAAGATTTAACACGCTACCGCCCTTGGATTTTAGCTCTTTTCCAAAAAAGCATCACGGGTATATAGTTCCCCGGACAAGCCGTGGGATGTAGACATTAGGATTATGTCTGCGACCTAATAAAATTCTTTTGCTTCTACCCCTTGGTCCATGTTCCTGGATCCCGCGGTCAAGCCGCGGGGAGTCGGTGGAGGAGTAGTTACGTTTTTCTTAACCGAAAGCTGCGATTGAGGTAATGGGTAGCTCAATCTGCTGCTCGCGGTTAAACAAATTAAGAAGTAATATTACTCGCTCTTCGCCAGTATTTGCGGCAACAATCGCTTCTAATTCTTTAAAACAACCTTCTGTAATACGTACCCGTTGGCCTTCTTTAAACATGGGCTCTGGTTCTAAACCATTCAATACATTGCAATGGTATCGTATGCCTTCAAGGATAGAATGGGATACCGAGCCAGGTATGCCATTAAAGGTCACGATGGATTTAACGCCCCGAGTTGAGCGAATTGTATACCAGCTATCTAGATTGGAGAGGGATACAAAAAGGTAATGTGGAAAAAGAGGTTCTATTGTGGTTTGGATAGCGATAGTGCCGTTGGTTCTAACTTTCTTTTTAACAGGGTATGTGGGATGAAAACAATGATACCCTTGATTGGTTAAGTGGAGTTCTGCACGAAACGTTTGCCTTGGCTTACATTGCACCAAGTACCATTTGTTTTCCTTAAATACATCCTGAATCATTACAACTACAACTCCTATGTACTCCTCATGTTATTCTTTTTTAAGAATAACTTAAAAGCATTATAAAGTTTTTTATTAATATTTCTAGCTCTTATATAAATAAATGTTCCTTGTTTTATAACTAAATGAGCCTGGTTACTGGAAACCTCGCATAAGTAAGAGGTGGCATCTATGCACTTTTTGCGAATTTCTTTATTTTACACACAACTCCTGTGTTAGGGGTGCTGTTATCATCATAATAATAGCTGTAAGAATAATATTGGTTAATGTTAGTTTGAGCTACTGCACTTTGACAGTTAAAAATTGTGCCAGTTATAGGAACTCCTGCCGCTTGCAAACGTTTTATCGTCATTTCAATATCTTCCTGCCGATGCATATTCGCTCCAATGACTAAATAATTTAAAGAAGCTTTCGAACTAATTAAAACAGCATCAGTAACCAATAAAACGGGAGGCGTATCCACCAAAACAATGTCATATTCCTTTGAAAAGGTATCAATTAATGTTTTACACTCATTGCTGGTTAGTAATTCAGCTGGATCATCTGGATACTGTCCGCATGAGAGAATGGTTAAGTTTTTATGCCCTGTTGCTCTTAATGCTTCATCGCGCGTGGTTTTATTTTGAATCAGTTCTGAAAAACCAGGAGATAGGTCTAAATTAAAATATTTATGTGCAGTTCCTCGCCGTAAGTCAGCATCAATGAATAACACGCGTTTCCCAGTCGTTGCGAGGAGATGCGCAAGGTTAGTTGAGACAAATGTTTTTCCAACCCCTGGCGAAATACCTAGAATCGTCATGATGTTATTGTTGGCGCATGTCAGGCTAATTTGTAAGCTAGTGCGTAAGCTGCGTAAAGACTCAATAGATAAATTTTTGGGATTGATTTCTGCAAGAAGCTTTGATTGACCCTTAGGCATGGTTTTAAGGTTTTTTATTAATTCTTGTTGCTCCTTAGAAAAAGGGATAATCGCTAAATTGGCAATATTAAAATGCCGCTCCGTCCAATGAGGGTCTTGTACTTTAGGGAAAATAATCTTACGGCCTAAAATAATTGCAACACTTATCATCAACCCAAGAAATAAGCTTGCCAAATAAATTAATTTGGTTTTGCTAGGTAAAGGTTCATCTGGCAATTTGGCTAAAGATAAAATTTGCACATCACTAACCATGCCCGCTTTAACTACTTCAAGCTCTTGAATGCGATTTAGTAAGCTTGTGTACAAAGCACTTTTTACTTCTACTTCGCGCATTAACCCAAGTGCGATTTGATCCGATTCTGGTAACTTTTTAATTTTTTGTTCTAACTGCTGCTTTTCATGCTCTATTTCATTAACTTGTCGCTTTAAACCGACTAATGAAGGATGTGCGTCGGTGTACTTTTGCCCCATCTCAATTTCGTTGATTCTAAGCGTTGCCAATTGCTTGTCGAGTTCAGCTAATTGATCAAGCAATAAAGAAGCTTGCATTTTAATATCGATTTTCCCGCTTTTAGCACGATATTGATTCAATTCAAATTCAGCGCTGGCTAAAGATTCTTTAGCCAGTGGCAGCTGATGGCGTAAGAAGTTAAGTGTTTGAGAGGCTTCAAGGGATTTTTTTTCGGCATTTTTTAGCTTCGCTGTATGTGCTATTTCATTCAAAATTTTGGTAAGCACAGCTGGATTAGAACCCTTTAAAGAAACTGCTAAAAGTCCCGTGTCCTTTTTATTTTCTCCGAGCCCTTCGATTTTTAATTGTTCCGTTAATTGGCTAACAATTTTTGAGCTAGAAAATTTTTTCAAGATAAAATAGGTGCCTCGGGGTGCTTCAAGTGATTTAACCTTTAATCGAATGGGTTGAGTTCTACTTGTGATTACCTCACCTATTTTACCTTGCAAGATTGGTTTTTTTTGCGCGTTAAAAAGAGCAATTGTATTGTTGCCTTCATATACTAGCTTAAAAGGCTCACTAAGTTGGTCTTTAGGAACATTAAACAAAGTGATTTCAGCTTTTGCTTCTCCTTTAGAAACTAATTTTTGCCAGAAAGAACGCTCTGGGCTAATTGAAATATTTAAGCCTAAAGACTGAATCACAGGAGTTAAAATGAAACGTGATTTAATTAATGCAGAGATAATGGCCGAGGCATTGTTTTGATTCGAAAAGCCAAAACTACTTAGCGCATCGCCACCCATAAACGAGCTGTTATTTTTTTCATCAACTTGGATTAAGACATCGCTCTTATATTGAGGAACTTGTCTAGCAGAATATAGCCCTCCTATCAGCAAACACAATAAAACAACAGCCACAATCAGCCATTTATTAGCCCATAACTGAGAAAAGATAGCTGATAAATCTATTTCGTCTTCATCGTGGTTGTAGACTGTTCCTTTCGCATTCGTACTCATTAGACTTCCTAAGTCGATTAACTGTTATTAACAATAGCCTGGGTATACCAAACCGTTTGGATGGTTGGTAATAATTGATTTAACACACGGTTCCAGCGGGTGGCCGGCGCGGAAGAAACGTATAAAATATCACCAGGTCTTAAACTGAATCGTTCAGCGAGTAACATCTTATCGGGGGTTTTAGCATCTAGCCAAAAAATTAAAGGCTCTTTATAATTGCCTCGAATTACATAGGTATAACCTGGTGCGGCAGCATCAGGATTAATCCATCCAGAAAGAGTTAACGCATCGGCAATGGTTAAAGGCTGATCATTGAGAGGTAAAAACCCCGGTTTATTCACTTCACCTAAAACATAAACTTTTTGACCGCGATAGTCTGCCACTCGAACATTGACTTGAGGATTCGGCACGTATTTTTTTAACCGAGCGGTAATTACACCTCGGATTTCATCGACCGTTTTACCGGCTACTTTTACATAACCAACAAGAGGAAAATAAATCAAACCGTCCGCATTAACCAAATATCCAGGTTGCCCAGCTGCCCCTTGAATACCTGCTGTGGTGGCTAGATTAGCACTTGGTCTTTCAAGAAAATCGAATTCAGGATGTTGCCAGACGTTAATACTCAAGACATCCGCGGGAGCCACATGATAGTGATAAACACTTACTTTTTGATCCGCGATTAAAGTGGGAGTTATGGGAATTAAGGTTGGGTGGACTTCGATTTTTTCTGGGATAACCATTTTACGCATTTGAACGTTATCCAGATTTTGCATGCCAGGCATAATGCTACAGCCGCTAAAGAGAATACTGGTTCCAACAATACTGATCACTTTCCTCATGCTAATTCTATACATCCTATACAGATAAAAACGAATAATCACTTATCTCTAAGCACGGCAATAATTTTTTAGTCATTTAATATCGGACAAAGCGAGTTATTTCTCTCGTAATGACCTTTGCTCAACTTATTGAGTAGATTCTAGCTATTACTTAGATCTCTAGTCCCTGCGGTTGATCTGGGATGAAATCTGGCGCAAGGCTTAGGAACCTAGGAAATGGCTGTCACCTCAGCAAAACCTTAAAAATTCTTACTTAAATCACGTGCTTTGTAAATAAAAAAAATCATTTTTGCAAATTAGTTTTAAAAATATCTTTGTGTTAAGACGCCTCACGCTCAGATTTTGGGGAAAGGACTTGATACCAATGCTCCAATCCATACTCGATTTGCGCTAAAGACTGCTCAAAGATTGCTCTCATTCGTTTGTAAGGGTCAATTACATCGAATCCTTCTTGCTCCCCGAGGCGAAATACTTTACCTTGGCTATTGGGAAAACCCTGCTCGACTTGTTTTTTTTGATCTCTCGACATGACAAGAATCAGATCAGATGCATGCACCATTTCTGCGTTTAACTGCCGAGCTCGATGATGGGAAATTTCAATTCCTTTTTGAGTCATTAATTCTTGTGCGATAGAATCAGCCGGTCGACCTTCTAGGGCTTGAATGCCTGCGGAGGAAACTACCCTATCAGCACCTTGCTTTTTTAAGTGATGTTTTAACAAGGCCTCTGCCATAGGGCTTCTACAAATGTTTCCCGTACAAACCACAAGAATATTTTTAACCATATTTATCTTCCCTAATTTGTTAATGTGAGTTTAACCTATCTTCAGGGCAAAATCATGAGTGAGTACCAATTCATCTTAAGCCGACGAATGTATTCATGTGCCGTACGCTTTGGTTTTGAGGCTCCTAGCATGGATCCTGCGGTCAAGCCGCAGGACGTTGAAAGATATAATAGATATTATATTTATACTATGAAATTGTTATTTTTGTGCAGCCATGCGTTTGCCCTGAATCTATCACAAGCTCCGTCATCATACATCTAATTCATTTTTCTTTTTTCCCTTAAATAGGGCTACGCAACCGCAAACGGTGATCTCAACCGAGTCTAAATAGGATGAAAGCATCGCTTGTAAAGCATCGAGCGTATCTTCTTGATAAGAAAATATCTTTTTTCGATTGTAAAAATCCGCTAATTTACGGCTTACCTTGGTATGGAGCGCTTCATCGGCCAAAATGGTTGCACCAAAGAGCACACCACCTGGTTTAAGCATATCTACGGCGTTACTTATTGCATCGCTTTTTGTATGCATATTTCCTGGTAAGCAATGAAGAAGATAATTTAAGGAGATTGAGTTAAACGTATTCGATAAGGCAGATTGTGGTTTATAGATATCCGCTAAATACGTTTTTGTCTCAATTCCTTGTATGGCTTTTCGAGCCACTTCTAAGCAAGTTGGATTTAAATCCATCAGGCTTAACGTACTATTAGGAGGCCAGTTGCAGTGCTTCAGATAGTACCCAGTACCTACGCCTATATCTAAATGATTAGAGCTCACGCACTGATTAAATTGTTTTAATTGCTTTTTTTTAGAGCAGCACCAAATCCAGCGATTGGAAATATCTAAAACCCAAAGATTGTACAGTTTTAACATCAATGAGGTGTAGACTGCTTGACCCGCTTTAATATCTTGTTCAGAGATGTTCGATGCCATGGTATGTTGGAAGTCGGGATTAAGACTAGCATGAAATATACTGTAAAAGTGTATTGGATTCTAGTCAGGCAACCTTTAACTAAGACCAAATTAAATGATTTTTCAATTAGCCAATTTGAGAAATGGGTAATTTTGTACGATTATCTAGATAACACCCTTTAACGAACGTGGCTAACGATTAATCGAGTATCAGGGTCAGGACGAATCTATGAATGAACCTTCAAAACACCCATCATTGATTAAACTCATGAAGGACAAGAAGCTTAGTCAAACAACGCTTAATATTATATTCATTGTTGCTCTTTTATCAGCGATTCTCTTTAGTTTTGTATCCTATAAACAAATTCAAATCTTAGCTGACGCGAGTCAGTCGGTTGTTCATACGTATAAAGTAATTGATCACATCAATTCTGCCCTTTATCGAACAGTTGAGTTAGAATCCCAACAACGAGGTTACCTCATTTCAGGTCAAGAACATTTTTTAGAAGATTTCGCTGAAGATGTCCAGGATCTCAAACAAGAATTAAACCAACTAGACCAACTCACTGCTGAGAACAAAGAGCAAAATAAACGAGTACAAGCGTTTATTATTTTAGTGGAAGAACGAATTGATATTTTAAGTCGAGTCGTTTTACTAAAGCATGGCAACAAACTCTTTACTGAAGAAGGAACGAATTTATTAAATCGCAGTCAAGAAATGTCTAGTCGCGTAAAAGGGCTCGGTCAGGAAATCAGATCCGTTGAATATGTATTGTTAAAAGAACGAAATGAAGCCAAAACCCAAAATGCCGAACAAACGAGTCATATTTTATTGCTAGGCTCTGTGATAAGTGTCGCTTTTCTGCTATTTGCATTTTTATTGGTAAATTTTGAAATAATTAGACGTCGAGAAACGGAACGAAAGCATCATCAAGCCGAAGTGCAGCTACGCAAAATTATTGAAAGTTCGACTGATATGATTGCCGCATTTGATAAACAAGATCGATTCATCATGTTTAACGACAATTATTTTATGGAGTTTAAACGCTTATTTGGCAAAAAAATTGAAGTAGGCATGACCTTGCAAGATGCTTTAAGCAATGTTCCAGCAAATCAATTTGAATTTGCAAAGGATTTAGAGAATTCATTGCAAAATGAAATAAATGAAAAAACTATCGAGTGTATGGTTCAAGATGAGAAACGCGTTTATGAGCTATCCTCTGCTCATATAAAAGACCATGATCCTGAAAATGGCAGCACCATTCACACCCTAAGAGATATCACCAAGCGCTTACAAGAACATGCGGAATTACAAGCATCCTATAAACAACTTACGCTCGGAATGAAGATATTAGAAAATAAAAATCAACAAATAACCTTATTAGTTGAAATGAGTGACATCATGTTAGCCTGTGGCACACAACAGGAATTAGCTCATGTTGTAGAAACTTATTCAAAGAAACTTATGCAATTTGCCAGTGGATATCTTTATATCATGCATCCGTCCAGGAATTTTTTAGAAAAAATCTTGAGCTGGGGGGCCCCTATCGCTCAAGAAATAACCTTTACACCCCAAGAATGCTGGGGAATTCGATTAGGTCGCATTCATCAAGTTGATAAATCTCATCACACGTTAGTTTGCGAGCACATCGAAGATAAAGAAAAAAATAACTCTATGCTCTGTATCCCCTTAATGGCACAAAATGATATTTACGGTTTATTCTATCTTGAGTCAGAACAAGACACCTTATTTGAGGATGAAAATCAAAGGCTCTTAATTATCGCCTTTTCAGAACTTATCGCCCTCGCATTAGCCAATGTAAGACTTAGAGAAAATCTACGCCATCAATCGGTTCGTGATCCCTTAACCGGCTTATATAATCGCCGTTATTTAGATGACTTTTTGTGTAAGCTTATTAATCAATCTCAAAGAACAGAATCGCCAATATCAGTCATGATGCTCGATTTAGATCACTTCAAAAAAATTAATGACACCTTTGGGCATGATGCTGGTGATGCCGTTTTAAAAGAAGTGGGGCAAATTATAGAAAATTCCGTTCGTGATGGGGATATTGCTGCACGATTTGGCGGTGAAGAGTTTGTGATTATATTTTATGACATAGACCTAGAAAGCACTCGAGTACGTGCCGAGGCAATTCGCAAAGAAGTGTCACAACTGCAAATTAAATATGGCGCTCAAATCATAGGGCCAATCACAATTTCCATTGGAATTTCTGCCTTTCCAGTGGATGGCAATAACCCTAACGATCTAATTGATGCTGCGGATAAAGCATTGTATTACTCTAAAAATCATGGTCGCAATCAAGTCTCATTATACAGCAACATAAATATCGAAGGCCTTTTAGAGCAAACGTCTAAGAAAAAAGATTAAGTTGGAAAGACTGGTTTAATATCGCCATTGAAAAAATAATAATAAACGATTGGCATCTTTGTTTCTTCAAACCCATGCTCAACAATATAGTATTGATTAATCGAAGCACCCGCTCCCGATTCTGAAAGAGGAGATTCGATACATAAATAGGCTTGGTCTTTAAAATCAATTTTCTTCCAAAACGATCGCACGGAAAAAGGAATACCCGGTTTAATTTTGGAATTTAATGAATGATTTATTGCGGTATCTAACCGAACTTTTTTATGGTTTAGAATGAGAAAAAACTCATCTTCACAAACGACGGTCCCAAAAAAATGCGTTCCAAAATGGCGGCTATATTGTGCTTCGCAAAACGCATCAGGAGTGCTTATAAATCCATCATCCTCTAAGTCAGCAATTTTGAGCGTAAAAGCATCATTTTTTCCTCCCATACAAGATTGAATCACGTCGAAAGGAGGCTCAGCTAAAGCTCGATGAGCGACCAATATCAACATCAGCAAGAACACCGAAGATTTTATAAACATTGGCCTGCTCCTGCAGCTTTTAAATATTCTTTATTTAACTTCCATAAGATGGTTCCACCATGGGCTGCGGTTGAATCAAACATATAGTGATATATTTTCCCACCTATGATTCGTTCTATAAAAGGTGACTCGGGAATGCAAAATAAATTATGAATAGGATGAATAAAACGAAAGCCCTGTTTATACTTGATGTGGTTTACGCCTTTTGTTTTTAAATCGTATCCGTCCCAAAAGCACCCCCCGAAAGCATAATCCATTCCATTGTATAGCGCATTACGCGCGGCTTCATAAGCTTGTGCAAATGGCACTTGTGAGGCTGAGCACATTAAACGATTGTATCTTGCGTTGCCATCATATACTGCATAAGAAAAATTTCGATATTTTTGCACCAGCGCATTTACGGTTAGCTGATGTGCGGCATTTCTTCTTCGTACAGTAGCTGAAGCTATCGCTGCCATTTCAGCAAAATTATTTAAGGTTGAGGCCTCACCATAGGCAATGCCTGCTAATAACTTTTCTTCCGAAATGGTATTTAAATCCACCTCACAAGGAGGGGTTTCTATAGGGCAATTGCTTTTGATAATGAGCGCTTGCTCAAGAGAATAATTTTGAAGATCAAACGCTGTCTCGCCATAAGCCAAGGAGATAAAAACAATGAAGTAAATGAAGCTGCAAAATAAATTCGATGCGAATTTTCTGGCTAGGAAATAAGACAGGAAATTTGTTCTATAAAAAGCGAGGTATATCATCCGTTACAGCAATTACAATCCATTATGAAGCCATTATAAAGGGACAATGTTTCTTGTCAATCAACCTCCAGGGCAAGATCATGAGCGAGTACAGATTCCTCTTAATGCCATCGCACGGTACTTCATGTGCCGTATCCTTTGGTTTTGAGGCTCCTAGCATGGATCCTGCGGTCAAGCCGCAGGACGTTGAAATATATAACAAATATATTTCAACTATGAAATTGTTATTTTTTGATCACTCATGCGTTGCCCTGAATCAACCTCCTTGTTTAAGAAAAACCAGTATCTTTTGGGTTACTTAATCGGTATTGCCTTCTGTCTTTATGTTTATTGAAATAATTTTCCATTCGCTATTTTCTTTGATAAACCGATATTCAACGGGTACTTCTTTACCCTCTTTCGTTTTCAAAACACCTGCAATCAGGCCCCCATTATTTTCGATTTGCCTTTGCGTGAAGCTGGTTTCAGTAGTATTTTTAAGGACAGGATAGAGCGAGATGAATCGCTCAAATTGATTATAAGGAATAGCTTTTTGAAATTCTTTTGATGTATAGCTGTACGCTAATTTATTTTCGCCTGCTTTTATCGCAGATAATTGTAGCCGCGCCACATCCACCATGCCGCTTGTTAAATAAAAAACTATTCCGATAAAAGTCGCTATTGAAATCACAAGCCAAGCAATAATCGTGCTGATTACGATGAGCGAGCGTTTTAGGACAGAAGGCTGTTTCGTGAGAATGATAACGCGCTTTTGCTTATCCTCGAACTTATTATTTGTAATAAACATTAAATCAACAAGAACCCAAAGACCAAGCCCACCAGCGGTAATGAGCATGAGAAAGCCGGTTACATACTTTCCAACAAAGAATCGATGAATACCTAAACCCCCTAGCAATAAACATAATAAATAGACTAATTCAGCCGATTTAGGACTTTTTATCCGATTATTCCCAGGCTTATTATAAATCTCATCATTCATAGAATCCCTCTTAAATGTCATTTAAACTTAACTTTATAATCTTATATAAAATGGATTAAAGATAGAATGTCAATGTTTCATCTTCCAGAGATTGACCCAATGCGGTCTCTGCATATTTATCGAGATATTCGTAAGCAGCTTTACACTTCGTGTAAAATGGCGAAAGAAGCAATAGTTTAATTCCATCCGTGGTTACACCTAAATGATAACCATATCCCTCTTTAACTTGGTGAAAGGTGATCATACCCTTAATAACTTCATCCACTAACTCTTTTCTGGAATAACCCTCGAAACAATTGGGATTTTCTAAAATCACTGGACATAAACCATTTCTAATTAATTCCCGATTTAATATCATGATGCAAATTGTCCTACAGTTACAATCACTAAAGGGGTGAGTTCGCTCTAAATTAACGACCAGATCAATTATATTTTTTATTTTTTCAGTAGGACTAGCGCATCCAGCTAATGCTTCGTGATAGTCCCTTATAATTTTTTCAACCTGTTGTTTAATTTGCAGAGAAGACTGCGCTGAAGCAGTAATAACCATGCCCAGACGTCCTTTACGGACTTTATAAGTCGAATTTGGTGTATGCTCTTCTATCACTTCAATTAATCCAGACATAGAAGTATTATGACCATAACCGAGACCAAAATTAACCCCTGCCCCATCTCTAAACCGACCTGGTGTTTTATCTATGAAATGTGCACTGCAGCGAGCATGTAAACGGCGAATTAAATCTGGGCTTAATGACTGTGAGATGCTTTCGCGTAAAAATGAAAATGCTCTGACCATGCCCTCAATACTCCCAGGCTCCCTACTCTCGTAATTTAGCCAACCATTTTCTTTTTTTTGTAAGACAGCATCGACAAATAAACGCCAAAGTTCCTGAGGAGGGAAATCACAAAAATGCTCAGAAAATAGTTCCCTAGGAGTAAGCCTTTCTGCCATTTTGTTCGGAAAAATTCTTTCCAGTGTGTCCATTAAATTCATCACCGATTCCACTGGAGGTATCTTAGTTTTACAAAATTTTACTAAGCGTTCCATTATCTCAGGATGGGTTAAAACATCAACAAAACAATGAAAAATGTAAACCCAGTGTTTAACGGGTTTATCCTTCAAAGAAGGATGGTTTAATACTTTATCAATTAAAGCGAGATCTTTACTCGTAATGCAATGCCACAATGTAGTTTTGCTCGGCTCATCGTCTCTTGTTAAGTAAAAATTTAAATCTACAGTTTGGTGATCATCAAGAAAATCTCTAGCCAATTCGAGATTTAGCTGATCAACTTCTGGACTTACTAGTTCAAGCAGTTGTTTTGACGCGGAGGCTATGTCCGTAGATTTTCCCGCTCGACACCAAAAAGAACAATTTCTTATCATAATAATCAATAGCAAAAAAATATGGACATATTTTATCAAAATAAAGCAAAAAAAAACATTGAACATACGTGATTTAAACAACATTTCTCATGATTTTTAATTAAAGCGAGCATTATTATGCCGTTTATTTTTTAGTAACTCCCACATTGCATTTATCTTTTCCGATTCCATCTAATTCAAAAATTTTTATTGACGTACAGAATAATTTTTGTTTTATATAGGAAGACATGGAAAAAAATACGCGAGGTGTGCAATGGACTTACATGCTGTGGGTACATCGTTTTTCAGGAGGTCTTTGTCGTGTCCAGAAATGAGCCGGGAAACCTCCCAGCGCGCGAGAAATGATGGAAAAATTCAAGCCGCAAGAGTGATTCAACAATGGTGGAAGCAAGTTCACTTAAAACAAACTGCTCAAGAATCCTCTCGCTACATCAACCACGTAGTTTCTCTCCAACAAGCCCAAGATAAATCATTTTCCAAGCTAGAAGAATGCATTCTTGATACCACAACACAAGAGACAACCCGTAAACTTTTGATGCATTTAGAACAAGTTAAAGACGTAATGATTCCTTCAAGATCTCACTTGTTTGATGTGTCTCGTCCTGAACGCATTTTCCTATCGGCTTATCTCATCGCAACTAAGTCCGATCATATCTTTGAATCACCAACAGACATTGATGAGCGGTTATTAACTCAGGCAAAAGAGATGCTTCAATCATTTGAAAGTCTGTGTCGTTTCATGGCTGATACGTATATGGGTGATGTGCCAGCATCTATCGACTCACCTCTCGCACGTGAAACCCCATCATCGGATCAAGTGTTTGCGGGCATTGAACATTATCCGCTTAGCCAATCTCAAGAAAGAATGCGAAAAGATGATCGCTTCATGAGAGAAGGAAAATCTTATCTTGAAGCGTTCCACGAGATGCAAATGGCCTATTATGAAACGTTTGTCGAATGGGAATCCACTAATCGCATGCGATTAGCTAGGGTCTGCATCGATCAATGCTTACGTATCGAAATTAAACGATTCGCAACGTTCAATAATCCTGATCCGCGTCAACTGGAACTTTATGAAGGTTATGGCAGGCAATTAGAAACATTGCATAAAAAAATAAACGATCTACTAGGCGTTGAAGGGATAGAGCTTCTTGAGCGAGAGCTACAAACCCTGCGAGAAGTTTTGGAGGCGAATAAATGGAACAGTGCACCGAATGAGATGTTAGTCCATGAAATGGCTTTAAATCCAGATTTTGCTTTTCCTTCTGAATTCTTTAATGTTCGTCCGCAAAAAGACATCGACGCTGCCATTTTAGCTTTAGGGAGTGGCGATCTAGAACCGATACTTGCAGCACTTGAAGAAATTCGTGATAGGCTTGCTTTTTTAACCCCAAACAATGAGCGGCGAATTAGAACTTTACAAGAAGCATTTAGTAAAGAAACCATTGCTGGCCAGATTGACTCTTTGGGATTGGAAGTTGGGTTGTACCGCGTTATTAATTTAATGATTGATAAGCTGAAAGACGCAGGTTCTATAGCTCATGCTGTTGATACGACCGCATTTCAAAATGAACTCGAGGCAAAACTTGACTCAGGCGAACCTGCAATCCATCTACTAAAAGAGTCTATCGATTTCATCTATGAAAAGTTTTCAGAAATTAACCGAGAGCTTGTTCATTTTGCACAAACTTTGATTGCGAGTAATCCCGTTGAATATGAGCAGCAAAAATTTTATGAACGCTTGCAAGGTGGTCAATTTAACCTAGCGAATGTTTTAGCCTGGATTGATGAGATAGTTAGCTCTCCTGCTAATTTTGGGCTGAATGCTTCTGCGCTCTGTTCACAATACATTGCTAGTCATGTAGTCCATACTATTTGTCTCGGCCTTATCCAAAAGCCAGGAAATATTGAGCTAGCTACTCTTCCTGAAACGTTTTATTTGGATCGTCACCGCTTTATTAATTGGCATGAACAATATCAGCAAATTTTTTACACAGCCGCCGCCATGGGATACTTAGATGTTTTTTGCCAGAAATATGGTGTAAGACTCTCTCCTGAAACATTAGTGGCACAGAAAAACGCGTTGATAATGACGCTTAAAGAGGAGCAACTCACAGATCCTAAAGCAATAGCCGCCCATGTTTTGGATACCTTGAGTGCATTACTGATAAAACATGGAAAGCAATTAAGCCCTCAGGATGAAAAATCCTTAAGTAAGATCATGGAAGATATTTGCATAGGAAATCATCGAGTTGCAGAAATGGTCCATAAACGTCTTGGCCACCAGCTTTCTTCCTACTTCTTTAAAGGCCGCCTACCAGAAATTTCAGAGACTCAAGGCAAACTATATGGTTTAAGAGAAGAACTGGCTGAGCTTGGCAAAGAAATCGTCCCATTACTTCGTCATCACATAAAGGTGTATGAACCATTTTACCAACGAAGTATTCATACTCGATTATGGAAGCCTTTATTTGCTACGCTGCGAGAGCCGACCTCGCCCACAGAACTTCCAGAGTTGCTTTCCTTGCAGCAAGAGCCAATTGAAGAAGCACACCATAAACTCCATAAAATGGCGTTCCTTTTGTCAGGGTTAGCGCTTGTGCAGCAAACAGTAGCCTTCGCCGACATGTGGACATTAAATATAGGAATAAAAAACACCACACTCAAATCGCTCGCCGAATCGTTTGGTTTTGTAGAGATGATTTCCGACCCTACGATAACAAAAGATCACATGGCTAGAAGATTCATTGAACTCATGAGGCATGTGTCCCATGAGCAGAGTTTATCATTTGATGAGAATGATGAGCGAAAGTTTACAAAAATGCTTCGGTTTGCAAAAAATACACAATCTCCTGGTTGTAAGGCTTTTCTAGATGAAATCGTAAGCGCCTTTCGCGATTTCATTTTTAAAGGAGAAAATCCAACGTTCAATCCTAATTTATTGACCGCTGAGTTTAAAGAAGAAATCACGAAGATGTGTCAGGGAGTCAAAGACCTCATGGATGCCATCAAAGAGGCTCAACTACCTGAGGATGTTAACCCGGTTGCACAAACCATCCCAACACTGCGTTCAGGAACAACCGTTAGCGCTTTGAGTGCAAAATAAGCGGTAATAGTCTAAGAGGTCATTTTTTGCGACCTCTTAGTCATTACTCATGGTTCCAACTGGATATAATTCTTCGGCGCTTAGCCGTTAACGCTCTACTTGGCAAAGGCTGAAAAACCCAATTTGGCTTGGAGCAATGATAACGCTCAAACAATTCATTTAAATGATGGATTAGCTTCTGCTTATCCAAAGATTCAGGGGCGATTTGAAGTATAAACTCATCTTTTGTTGTTTGAATAATACCATAGTCCTCAAATTCAACGAGACATTGAGCCATATGTTGTCGTATGACATCTGCAAATAAAGGAATTTTCTTATGATTGTTTTGCACCCCATAGCAAACATCTCCTTGACGACCCTCAATCCCTTGAAGCTCAGTAAAAACATTCTCAGACGGTTTATGGATTAATACATCATCCAGCCTGTAACGGATAATAGGTTGGGTGCTGCGATATAAATCCGTTATGATTGGGATAAAACGCTTCTCATCCAGCCATTCTTTTTCAATAATAAGAAACTCATCATTCATCAATAAGCGATTACTGAATCGATCGCTTAAGGCTAACAACCCTTCTGTGCATTGATAAATTTGAGATACGGGTTGTTTAAACGCTTCTTTAATTAACGTCTCGTCATCAGCCTCGAGTACTTCAGCAACAGAAATTATTTTTTTTGGAGCAATATTTAAACGACGTTTGTAATGGGCTAGAAGTCTAAGTACGCTGGCCGGAGCAGATAAGATCGTAGGTTGAAGTCGATTCAACCGATCAAAATGAGACTCAAGCTCTTGAAGTAAATCAAAAAAATGAAACTCAATTTTTTTATTTTTATTTAACGTAGTATAGAGTTGGTTATTCGCTCTCAAAAAAAAGGCTATTCGCTCCTTGCCCCAAATTCCATTCGGCATTGCCTTTGCCAAAATGAGAGAAGCCCAAATATCTCGCTCCCTAGAGCTTGCAAGAAAAAGCCCACGATTGCCGGAAGTGCCTGAAGATAAACCCACAGCCGTATCCTGAATGAGCGGAGAAAAATCTCTTGATGCCTCTGCTTTTAAGGCAATCTCTAAAGCGTGCTCCTTTTTAATTCCTAAGGTATTTATTTCATCAAAATGAGCCATTAACGTTTGTTTATCCATCATTGGCCATTCTGTAAATGGCTTATTTAAGAATGGCTTATAAAAAGGAGAACGGATTAATGCCTGTTTTTTTAGTCGGTTAAACTGTGTTGCTTGATGATGCTTCAAACGACTGGAGCTAATTAAGTAACGCCCTAAATAACGATGATAAGCATAATAATATAAAATACGTGCTAGCATGGGCGACCTTGATGAAGCCTTCCTCGGATATGTTGGCAATGCGATGGGATCAGATCAATGGTCGGATTTTTTTTATACAGCTCATGCAATTGATGAATGGTTTTGATATAAGCGCTCCTATTATCATGCAGTAGATAAGTAAGCGCACTTGGAAATATAAGACTTTGAAACGTTTCTTGATGCCAGCAACTATCTGCAATCAAAAACACTTCTCTTTGAGCTTTAAAATACAACCCGACTTGTCCTTTAGCATGGCCCGGAAGGGAGATTGCTAAAAGATGTTCATCGCCCAATACGGAAAAACCCTTTATAAAAGGCCTCATGGAGTTATCCAGTAAGACTTCATCTTGTAATAAAATGAGTCGATCATAAAAATCAACAGGCAATAATTCAGGTAAAAACCCAGACAGTAAGGCTTTAAAGCCTTTTTTATTTTTAATATGCTCGATTGCTTCCGGATGACAAATAAATTGTGCATTGGGAAAATCTCGCAGACCTCCAATATGATCAGCATGAAAATGCGATAATACAATGTAATTTATTGAGTCAGGATGAATGCCATCCTCCACCAGTTGTAAGCTAAGAGGCTTTGATAAAAAAGCTGGCGTTAATTTTCGATAGAGTGATTTAGGGAACGTTTGCGTCAATGCATTAAATCGCTCCGTATACCCCGTATCAAATAAAATATATCCATAGCTTGGGTGATAGATTAATGCGCATAGTGCTGGGTATTCGACAGATTTAAATTGACCAGACAACAACGTCATGCGTTGACAGTGGGTACAAAAGCCTGCCTCATAAAGCGTGTAAGTTAGGTTCATAAGAATACCAATTCACAAATCGTTTAATTCCTTCCTCAAGACTAACAATAGGTTTATATCCCAAATCTTTTTTGGCCGCTTCTATATTTAAGGTTTGGCCAAGCGCTAGAACACTGGCCGTATAACTCGTTAACCGAGGTTCACCTGATAAATTTAAACCATGATAGCTAAGCTCCAACACCTTGGCGAGCATTCGTGCCAAAGAATAAGGAATGTTCCGGGTTTTTAATGGTCGATTTAAAGCAGCATATAGTAAGGTCAAGATTTCAATTAGAGGTCTTGGATCATCATTGGTGATGTTGTATTTATTTCCTAGAACATTCTCGTTGGCATTTGCAGCTAACAGTAAACTTTCAACCACATTGTCAACGCAGGTCATATCCATTCGATTTTGGCCCGAGCCAATTATTGGCAAAACGCCATTTTTTTCTGTTTTTAATAATCTTGGCATGATAGCTCTGTCATAGGAGCCCAAAATTGCCCGCGGTCGAAGCGTGATGACTTTTAATCCCTCACGATGATGAGCGTTATCGATTAACTCTTCAGCCATTCGTTTGGTTGCAACGTAATGATTGGCCGCCTTAAGTGGCAGAGGACTCTTTTCTGAAATATGATGTTTTTCAGTAAAATCAAAATAAAGACTAGGTGTTGATACATACACCAATCGAGCATGAATTGGGGTAGCAGCAATGACATGCTTAGTAACGAGAACATTAGATTGGTAAAAGGCGTCAAATTTACCCCATGGACTCGATAAAGCAGCGCAGTGAAAAACCACATCCTTAGTTTCACAAATAGTTTTCAAGCCCATTTGATTGGATAAATCCATCTTTTTAAAATGAACCCCACTCTGGCTTAAAATCGCACCTAATACTTCATTGCGACCGATTGCGGTCACTTGATATCCTTCTGATATTAGCCGTTTACATAAATTCATCCCTAAGCAGCCTGTAGCTCCGGTAACGACCGCTTTCATATTTAATACTCCAGAAGTAGACCAGCTGCGGACAAGCCAGCGCCCGTGCCGAGAAAATACACGATTTGCCCTCGCTCTATAAGCTTATTTTTAACAAGATAATGAAGTGCAGTTGGCATGGAAGCCGCCATTTGATTGCCATGCGTTGCGAAAATATCAACAAATTTTTCAGATGGAATGCCAAGGCGCTTTCGAACATGATTCATGGCTAATTGACTGGCTTGATGGGGTACGACCCAATGAATATCCGTGAGTTTACATCCTGCTTTGGCAAATAACGCTTCTTGCATGAGCGAGACCATTTGGCTTGCTAATTTAAACACGTTTTTACCATCCATGTTAAAAAGCCCTAGTGTTTTATCGTAATCGCTTGCAGGCGGATATCGCGTCCCTCCTGCTTTTAAATGGCAATAATCCACTCCTGTACTATTTGTTATCATATGTGAAGCGATAACGCGGCTTCCCTCATGGCTTTGTTCAATAACACATGCCCCCGCACCATCACCAAAAATGGTGCACGTTTCCATATCGCTCCAATTCAATCCGACGGAAGGCATATCACTTGAAACAATTAAAGCGCAGTTATAGCGTTTTCCTGCGATTAAATACGAGCCCACATCTAGAGCCGTTAAAAAGCTAAGGCATGTGCTATTCAGATCAAAACAAGCCACATTCGACTCGCTTAATCCGAGTTTTTGCTGGATAAGTGCCGCACTACATGGCAACAATTGCTCTGGAGCACCGTTAGCACTGATAATGACATCGAGATCTTCTGGCTTTATCCCTGCATTGAATAAAGCTTCTTTTGCTGCTTCAGCAGCCATGTACGATGTCGTCTCCTCATCCGATGCAAAATACCTTGACTTAAGCCCTGATTTTTTTTCGACTGTTCCATTAGGCAAATTTAATTGTTGGTCTAACGCGTTTGAGTCAATTTTTTTCTTAGGCAGATAATGACCTGTTCCAATGATTTTCACGTTTAACATGTTACTCCCAGTGCATGGTTCTATAGCTAGCCGCCATCATTGATTTTTGCACACAAAAATCAATATAATAACAACAAGATCAAATCTTACCAAATAAAATGCGCATTTTGACTGTATTAGATAGCTATCCCCCCGATTTAAATGGCGGGGCGTACTTCACTCATCGTTTAGCCAAAGGCTTGCAGTCTAGAGGACATGATGTTTTGGTCATTTGCCCTTCTCGTAACCTAAGCCAAGGATATCGCCAATACGAAGGGATTCCTTTATACACCGTACGATCCTGGCCTGTAATGCTCTATAAAAACTTTCGAATTTGTTGGCCTTTATTCATAAAAAAAGGTTTGGTAAAAGCGATTGATGACTTTAAGCCAGATGTGGTGCATCTCCAAGGAAAGTTTATTTTGGGGGGAATGACCCATCGTGTGAGTCAACAAAAGGGTCTTCCTCAGATTGCAACAAACCACTTTATGCCAGAGAATTTTTTCCATTATACAAAGCTGCCAAAGTCACTTGAATATTGGTTTAACCGGGTAACTTGGAAGAATGTAATCGACATGCTTTCTAAGGTTGATGTCGTAACCACGCCTACAAAAACAGCCGCTGAGCTGTTAGCCTGCGTCGGTTTGCAAAAAAAAGTCATTCCTGTTTCTTGCGGCGTTGATTTAAAACAATTCAAACCCAATCAGAATGCATCAACGCTGCGCGAGCAATTTAATATTCCACATAAGCCTATTCTTTTATATACCGGGCGGTTAGATAAAGAAAAAAATTTACCCGAAGTTTTAAAAGCATTCCAATTAGCCAAAGCAACAGTGGATGCACATTTGGTTTTAACTGGGCGAGGAGCTGAATTTACGGCATTGCGATCGCTTGTTAAAGCCTTACGCTTAGAAAATGATGTGACGTTTACAGGATATTTAAGTGATGAAGATTATCCTCATATTTATGGATTGGCGAATTGTTTTATAAATGCGAGTACAGCTGAACTCCAAAGCATCGTTTCTTTAGAGGCTCTTGCTTCTGGCTTACCACTCATTGGTGCCAACGCCGTCGCTTTACCGGAATTAATCGAACATGGGGTAAATGGTTATCTCTTTGAACCAGGGGATGTTAAAACACTTGCTCAATATATTGTGGCGTTATTAAGGGATAAAGACCGAGCCAAGAAAATGGGCTCTCATAGCTATGAGATTGCTAGGCAACATGATCTTAATAAAACGATCGAACAATATGAAACACTCTATAAGGACATCGCAATAAAATGACTCGATTCATCGCTGTAAAAAAGAATATTAATCGTTCTTTAACAAGACGTAATCTAGAGGGCATGGTGCTCTTGGTCATGAGTTTTATCATCATGAATAAGGCTGGAGCTTATACAGCAACGGTGGCGGGCAACTCCGTCCCTGACTTGTTGCTTGATTATTTGCCTTTATTTAATGTCACGACCATTCATATCTATATAGCAATTTTATTTTGGGTTTTGTTCGCTATCTATTTAATCATTCATCCATATTATTTATCTTTTTTCACGAAAGCAGCTGCTATTTTTATTCTTGTACGAAGTGGGTTTATTTGTCTCACTCACTTAGGGGTACCGACTAATCACCTCACCATCCCAAAAGATATAGCTCGATTTGTAATTTACGATTGTGATTTATTTTTCTCAGGTCATGTGGGTGGTCCTTTTTTAATAGCACTAACGTTTTGGCAAAATGTAACGCTCCGGCACTTAGGCTTAATAGCCGCTTCATTTTTTGCAATCATCGTACTTCTTGGTCACATTCATTACAGTATTGATGTATTTGCAGCGCCTTTTATTACTTATGGTGTTTTTAAATTCAGCCAATGGCTTTTTCCAGAAGATTATCGACTTTTAATTCATGAGTTAACGCGATGAGTTTTAATTCACACAATGATTCAACGCTTTTAAGAGAAACAATTCAGTCGATTCGAGCGTTGCCGTCAAATGAATTCAATTATTATTTAACGCTCATGGTTAGTATTTTGGAGCAAAATCCTGATGTTGAGCAACGTTTTATCTTCTTGAAAAAAATTCGTAACCTAACAATAGCTCTGCAAGCTTTCTTCCAATTGTTGGATAATCACGAAAATACCGAGCATTGCATCCAACAGATTACCCAGGAAATTTCTGATTTAGTACGCCTTGCCCATTTAAATTCGATAGGATCTAAACTTCGCTCTGTATTGCAAATGACAATTGGCTTAATCGCAGCCGTCGTAGTCGGTTTAAGTTGTATGGTAGTGGGATTTGGTCTAGGGTTATTCTTCCATTCGAATCCTTTCAAAGGGTGCTTTTCAGGCTTACAAGTTGGCTTAGGACTTGGCATTATCCTTGGTTATATGCTGCCAAAAAAATTATTAACCTCCAAACTTACCTTAAAACTTGAGTTTTGCCTTAATAGTCTAAAACAGTTAAACGCTGAATTAAATGTAGATCGTAAAACTCACGAGGATTATCAACGGGAAACCAAACAAGCGCTAATTTCTAAATTTTTTGCTGATTTCGAGAATCCTGAATTAGCCTTTGAAACATTTCTTCATGAAAATCAAACCTATGAAATTTGCACCACCCCTTCAGGGCTAATTGATCGCGAATTTGATGGCTCTCTCGGCCACCATACCTTGATTCGTTATCAAATCAATGGTCAATGGGGGATCCCGATGGAGTTTGGCGACAGACTGAGCTCACCAAATTGGATCGAGCAAGCTGAAACGAGAACAGTCAAAGGACAACTACTGTTCGATATGCTGACTTTGGATAGAAAGCTTGCAACAACCCATCCCAAAAATTTAAGATTTGTATGGAATAAGTACAAAGCAGGCTCCAATGATTGCCTTACTTATACCGATAAAATTACGATTGGCACTAAACAAGCTCCAACAAATATTAAGCGTTTTCACCCTAAACTCGATACTTGGTTTGGCACCCATATTTTAGCCCCTATATTCCGTTTTATTAGTGTGATTTCGGAGCACGATTTAAGTAATACATCAAAACTCTTTAGTTACAGCGATGCTTCCCAAATCACTTTTTTTGGGAAGTCATCTAAAAATAAACCTAAAGGCATTAACAATCCGACAAGTCCGGGATTACCTATACCCATGACCAATGAACATGCGAGATTTTAGTTGTGCAAACATTTCATCCCTTATAAATCAATACCGTCATTAAACTAAAGCGAGGAACAACATGCTTTTGATAAAAAGCTTCGACGTTGGACGCTTTATTCATCAGGCTGGAGTTTTTTTCTTAATTCTTTTATTTGGCTTTGCCTAGATTTTTCATCCAGCATTTTTTGCTTAGTGCGTCGTGAGCGTCTTTTCTTTTGGCGTTTTAACTTCTCAATTCTTTGCTGTGCTTTGGTTTTTTCCTCTTTGAGAATTGAATGCAATTTTTCACAAAGACGAAGCCTTGCAAAATAACGATTCTCTTCACGGCTTCTAGATTCTTGGCATTTAACTTCCATGCTGGATGGAATATGTTTTAAGTAAACTGTAGAGGCGGTTTTGTGTAGCTTCTGGCCGCCCTTTCCGCTTCCTAAAATAAATTTCTCGATGAGATCCGCTTCATTTAAATGAAGATTATCCATCCATTCCGCTAACTTTTCCCATTTCTCTTTACTAATCATGACCTTTGATGCTCTTAAAATACTTTCCTAAATCATGATAGCAAAATTTTTAGCTATACTTAGTAAAGAGAGGGAATAGGCAAGCGTTTAAATTATCATCGTCATTGAAAATAATTTACTTATTTAATGGCACACATCTTCCCTGGAGAAAGTATGAAGAAAAAAATTGGTTGGCCAGGCCGAATCGGGAGATTCTTTGGAGCTATTGGAACCGGTATACTAACTGCTTTAGCATTTACATTCGAAACAGCAATGGCAGCAGTCAACATAGAAATGTTTAATCCCGAAGGAGTGAGCTATGAATTAACAAAAGCCGCACGGGATCAAACAAAGCAGTGGTGGAATGAAATGAAAACTGGTTACAAAAACGTCCCTGAAGAAAATCCTATCGATAAACCAAATTTGACCGCTGCATCCGCAACGCCTCCCTCTAAAACAACTGAGGATTCAGTATCCTTAGTCACAGGGGTAACAGCGGCCGCGGCAGCCACCTCCAAAAAGACAAAGCCCCAATCAGAAGAAGTAACCAAACCTTCGGCCCCCTTAGCCGTAGGTGAGACGGCCGCCGTTGTAGGTGCAACGACCGCCATGACTAAACCAAAAGGAGCATCAAACACTGACATTGTGGAGGTTTCTAAGGCCGGCTCCCAAAATGAATTGAAAACTATTTCGGACCATTACCACACTTTTATGAGAAGTACAGTAGGCAAAGGTAGTCCAAGTTATAACGCGCCACCAATAATAAATAATAACACGTCTATTCAATTAAGTTTCCCGACTAAAGATTCGAAGAAAGTCTTTTTACATGCACTTGCTAGTGAGGGTAAAAAATTTATCGCCAAGGATTTGAAAAGTTCTGCCGTTTATTATAGCGATGGAAAAACACTGCACAGCTTCAAAAACGAAGATGAATTCCAAAAACATCTATTAGCAAAACCTTTAGCTTCAAACACACAAACTACAAAAGCGGAAACCCCAACAACATCACCCCCTGTAGAACAAGCCAATCGTACTTTGGGAATGAAATAATTTACTGCCAGCTACTTGAGATTCCTTTCTATATTTAATAATAGTGTGCATCTAAACTGAGGTATTTTTTAAACATTCTCTTATTTGATCTGCTACCTGTATCAGCTTTTGGGGTGCATATGGTGTGGGCGAGTATGATGGTTGCCAAATACTATATGGCCAGAACGGATCATCTTCATACCGCCCAACCACATGAACATGCAACTGTCGAACTATATTACCTAAGGTTGCCACGTTAATTTTAAAGGGGTTAAACATTTCTTGAATCTGACATGATAATTGAGAAACTTCTTGCATGAGCTGATTATGATCAGTCTTATCAAGCTGATTTATTTCTTCGATTCCATCTATCCTCGGAACCAAAATAAACCAAGGAAATCGTGATTCATCTTTCAAAAAAAGTCTGGATAGCGGCCAATCTATCAATTCAATGCTTGTCGATTGGATTCGTTCATCTACTTTAAAAGTCATATTAAAAATCGAGTTCGGCCATGTTAACGTGAATATGCTCCATCGCAAGCGATAAGAAATCCCAGTGCTGTTCTATTGTAGTACATTACAAAAAACTGATGTCATCTGCAAATCGAATTAAAAATAATTGAACTAATCTCGTGGCTTTGTCCGCTTTAAAATAATCTTTACCTCGATAGACATCGAGTAATTTTTGGAGAGAAACGCCTACAAGTTGCGCCATGATTTCAAAATTTATTTCACAATGGGTGAGCAAGGCTTGGATTAGTAATTTTTGTTTATGTTTTTTGTATCCTAGCTTGACACAAATCTCCGTATCCGATCCCTCTTTTGTCCTATTCACAAGATACTCCAAGTTATTTATCTCTTTTTAATCAGAGTGTGAATTTTATACATTTTCGAGCACAATCATTACCGTATAAACTACTTATCCTGTAAAGAAAGATTCGATTCACTTAAAATTTCTATTAGTCTATCCCTTGATATTGCACCAATTTTCTCCTGTATTTTTTTCTTAATTTCAAGCACATAGCCTTCAACCGTTCGATAAGACAGGTTCATTTTTTTGGCGATTTCTTTTGAGGTAAATCCTTTAATTAATAACGCAGCACAATCCGCTTGCTTGGGGGTAAGATAAAGATCATCGGATTCATTCAATAAAAAATATCGACTAATTTTGGTAGCCTCAAAAAATTGTTTTTTTGCATCATGAGAAAGAGAATAAGGGCTAACCGCTCGTGGATAGATAATTTGTGGTTCAGGCAAGTAAATTCTATTTTTCCCAGCCAATTGAATTAAATGTTGCCCAGAATCATTAAAATAGTGAATAAAGTGCTGAAGTAAATCGATATTTCTAACGTAAAAATTATTAATCTCATGTTGTGATCGATTTGCAGCAAAAATATACAAATAGGTGACATCGTCTCGTTTTACTACAAAACTAATCCCATGATCGATATCAAAAAAATCTCGGCCCTGAAGATAAATCGGATCTTTAATATCCATTTCTGACCACAAAAAATAACCCTTGGGTAGTAAATGCTCGACATCAATGGCACCGATCGAATTATAAAGTGCATTTTTGTAAAAATGACTAATCCACTCTGGATTATTGGTTAGCAACTCTCTTGAGCAATCTTGATGATAAATTTTTATGTAATTAAAGTAGCTAATCCCAACCTGAGACAAAATGGGATCGCACAGTTCTTTTACCCATTGACTACTATCTAAAACCTGTGATTTATCTAAATCTATTCCTGTCATGAAGGCTTTTGTAAGTTTAAGTCGAAACCAAGGAGGTGCTTATCATTTCTGTTAACAATTCAGTAATGTTTGAACTCATTTTGGGAATTGTACAATGATTATCCGATACAAATCCATAATTTTTACAAGAGAGAATAAATTTAAACAAGTCATCAAAATATCCAGCAACATTTAAGAAGCCTATGGGCTTATCGAAGAGTCCTATTTTAATAGCATTCCATGTATCAAATGCTTCTTCCAAAGTCCCTAACCCACCTGGCATGACCAAAAACATATCGGCTTTTTGTTGCATGAATTGTTTTCGTTCCTGCATAGTATTCACTATATGCAACTCATCTAATGTAGAAAGCGGCTTTTCTTTTTGAATTAGTTGATTTGTAATCACACCAACGGTCCGTCCTCCACAGGCTTTGACGGTATTTGCCAACAATCCCATAAGCCCTAAACTTGACCCGCCGTAGACGAGTGTGAATCCTTTTTTTGCAATTTCTAACGCAGTCAATTGCACCGATGTCTGGAATAATTCATCATTCCCGTGATAAGCACCCAAATAAACACATATAGAAGTCACCATTATCCCTTATGAAAAAATTTTGATTAATTTAAAAAATCACAGTGTTAAATCCTATCCGTAAAAAATACGGATGAATAAGCTTTAATCTTGGAACTAATCATTTGAGCAAATTCGATTTGATTGAAAAGATGAATCCTAATTGGGATGATTGATACGAAACGAAAAAGCCGATAGCGTTGTTCTAGAAATTCTACGGTTTTTGTTCGCGAGAAATAACCGAAGCAGTCATTCTAGAAATACACGTTTGCTTTCCTTCTTCATTATATATATCCACTTGCCAAACATGAGTGGTGCGGCCAATATGGATGGGATAAGTAACGGCTCTAACTACCCCTTCTCGTGTAGAGCGGATATGATTAGCATTAATTTCTAAACCGACGCAATAGAATTTCTCTAAATCAACAACTGCATTAGCGGCTGTACTGGCAACCGTCTCCGCTAGAACAACGTTAGCACCGCCATGTAAAATTCCGATTGGCTGTTTAGTGCGCTCATTCACTGGCATGGTTGCAGTTAAAAAGTTCTCACCTATCTCGGTAAACTTTATCCCAAGATAAGCGGCCATTGTATTTTCACCACGACGATTTAAATCATTAATAGTGATTTCTTGAAACCAAATAAACTGATTTTTTTTATCCATAATTCTATAACATTTCGAAACTCAAATAGATTATATACCCGTAATCGTTCAAAATGCGAGATTTTAGACGCATTTTGAACGATTACGGGTATATGCCACGCCACTAATTTTTGCTAACGACGAATATAGAAAAGCCAAGTAAAATTATTTTTAAGCAATTATCAGCGTATTGACATAAACTAAAATAATAGCATTGGTAAACATTTCAAAACAAAGGAATGAAGCAAAAAAATGAGCGCGAAAAACCCGCCAAAAAAGAAAAAAAATCCTTTTGATAGCGACGCTTTCTATGCAGCTATAATTAGATCAAGTAATGATGCAATTATTGGGCATGACTTTGCAGGAACCATTCTAAGTTGGAATAAAGCAGCTGAAAATTTATATGGGTTTAAAGCTTCAGAAATTATTGGATTATCAATCGATTATTTCCTCGCGGCTGATAGAAAAACAGAACACATAAAAAAATTAAAAAACGTAAAAAAAGGTAAAAAAATCGAGCATTTTGAAAGCGTCCATCTCAAA
Organism: Legionella impletisoli; assembly: GCF_900639875.1. Lineage (GTDB taxonomy): Bacteria > Pseudomonadota > Gammaproteobacteria > Legionellales > Legionellaceae > Legionella_A > Legionella_A impletisoli. Next base: position 151,014 of record NZ_CAAAIA010000003.1, on the reverse strand, counting down.
AGGGATGGAGTGGAAATGAAGGTTTCCCTTTCCCTCTCGCCCATAATTGATCATTCTGGAGAAATTCTTGGTGTCGCTTCCATTATAAGAGAAATACCTTTTGTCATACAAGAGCAAAAACAATTTGAAATGGCTGTGGAGGCAGCACCAAACGGAATACTCATGATTGATGCCTCGGGCACTATGAAACTAGTGAATGAGCAACTTGAGCACATGTTTGGATATTCCAGAGATGAGCTCATTGGAAAGCCAATTGAAATGCTCGTACCCAAACGATTTCGGGCCAAACACCCACTCTATAGAAAAGCTTTTTTTAAGGATCCCAAAGCCCGCCTAATGGGGGCCGGACGGGACTTGTATGGTTTAAGAAGAGATGGTACGGAATTTCCTGTTGAAATCGGTTTAAATCCCTTAACCATAGAAGGGGTCCACACTGTATTTGCTTCGATTGTCGATATCACAGAAAGAAAACGACTGGCCCAACGCTTTGAATTAGCTGTTGAATCGGCTCCTACAGGCATGATAATGATCAATCGCGCTGGAGAAATTGAGCTTTTAAATTCTCAAATTATTAAAATGTTTGGTTACAAGCGCCAGGAACTCATGGGACAGAAAATTGAAATTCTGGTTCCCGAGCGTTTTCGTGCAAAGCACCCTGAGCACCGCCTGGTTTTTTTTGAAAAACCTAAAGCCAGATTGATGGGGGCAGGCAGAGATTTGTTTGGTCAACGGAAAGATGGTACGGAATTTCCCGTTGAAATCGGCTTAAACCCTTTGATTACAGAAGAGGGGAGCTTTGTTTTAGCCTCCGTTGTTGATATAACGGAAAGAAAAAAAGAGCAGGAGAAATTTCGTTTAGCCATTGAAGCGACCCCTTCTGGTATTTTAATGGTCAATAAAATGGGTGAGATTGAGCTTGCGAATGAGCAAATAATTAAAATGTTCAAATATAAAAAAGAAGAATTGATAGGACAAAAGGTTGAGTTTTTAGTACCCGAGCGCTTTCGGCATAATCATCCCAGATATCGTAATGCTTACTTTATGAAACCGCAAACACGCGCAATGGGTATAGCACGTGATCTATATGGCTTACGAAGTGATGGCTCTGAGTTTCCTGTAGAAATTGGGCTAAACCCTTTAAAAACAGAATCTGGAATTTTTGTTTTAGCCTCTGTTATTGACATTACTGAAAGAAAACTAGCTGAAAATACCATTAAAGCGAGCAACGAGGAATTAGAACGATTCGCCTATGTAGTATCGCATGATCTGAAAGCACCCCTAAGGGGAATTGCAACTATCTCTGAATGGATTAATGAAGAATATCATGACAAATTAAATCATAAAGGCAAAGAATATTTAGAGTTACTAGGCAGCCGAGTCAACCAGTTGCAGGGATTGATTGATGGGATATTACAATATTCAAGAATTGGCCGTATAAAAGAAAAGTCAGAAAAAATCGATTTAAATAAGCTAATCGATGAGATTAAAACCATTCTAATGCCACCTGACCATATAGAAATTAAAATCCAAAAAAAATTGCCCATAATTTTTGCAGAAAAATTTCATATACACCAGGTTTTTCAAAATCTAGTTAGCAACGCCATTAAGTTTAATGATAAAGAACAAGGAAAAATTTTAATTGGTGTTACCGAACTTAGCAGGGAATGGGAGTTTTTTGTAAAAGATAATGGCATTGGTATTGATGAGCGATATAAAGATAAAATTTTCGAGCTCTTTCAATCTCTGGGGAGTAAAGAAGAGCATGGATCTACAGGTGTTGGTCTTACGTTGGCTAAAAAGATAGTGGAACTTTACAATGGAAAAATTTGGTTTAGATCAAACGTAGGTAAAGGTACAACCTTTTACTTTACTTTAAGCAAAGAAAACACAAGAGAGAGATAATTATGTACTCAACTAATCCAATCCTTCTAGTGGAAGATGATATTATTGATCAAATGGCTGTTCAAAGAGCCCTGAAGGAACTCAACGTTAAAAATGAATTAGTTATTCAGGGTAATGGGGAAGAAGCATTGGAATATCTTAAAGAATTCGGCAAGCCTTCTCTAATTATTTTGGACTTAAACATGCCTCGAATGAATGGGATGGAGTTTTTAGATGTTATCAAGAAAGATAGACTTTATAGAAAAATACCAGTTATTGTGTTTACAAGCTCCTCTCAAGAAGGTGAAAAATTAAAAGCATTTGATAAGTGCATTGTAGGTTATATAATCAAGCCTGCCGACTATAAAAAATTTTTGGATATTTTTAAATGTATTGATTCCTATTGGTCTGTTTCACAAGGCCCCATTATTTAAGTCGACATTTCGCACCTGCGCTTGTTGGCTACACAAAGGTCTCCCTTAAACCCGGTGTTTGGGTTGATATATCTTTCTTAAGAGGTTTTGCGGATAAAAATAAACTAACATCAGCTATGGATGCAACCATTTTAGACTGTCTCTTTGTTGGAGGTCTAATAGTCTCTAGTCTTCTGACTTGTTCATCTTGTTTTTTAACCAAATGCTCATGAATTTTTAATAGGTCGCTATATTTTACGGTTTCTTGTTGCAATTGTGCTTTTGTCTCTGAAAGCTCTCTTTCTGCTTGACATATTCTTTCTGAAATTGAATGGAGTTCTTTATTACTATCAGAAAGAAAACCATCCAATCGCTGAAGAAACTGGTTTCGTTTTGTTTCATCTTCAACTAAGGCATTAGATAGTGTTTCAATATTGCTTCGAAGCGCTTGATTCACAAGCTTTAAGTTTCTAATTTCGAGTGCGGATTTTTCTTTTAACACAAGTAACTCTTTTGCTGAAAGATCCAATGCTTTTGCAGTGCTTTTGAGTTCTACCCGAACATTGTCTAACTGGGTTTCGGTCGCTTTTAATTGTTCACTTGATTTTATTAATGCTAATTTCGTCGCTTCAAAATCCACAACAAGTACTTTTTGCTGCTCCACTATCTCTCGAAGTGCTCTTTCATTTTGTCTTAACTCAGCAATTGCTTTTTCCTGTAGCTCTTTATTAGTAGTTAGCTGGCCGACCAAGAGCTTTAACTCCCCAATTCTTACCTTTAGATTTTGTTCTTGTACCCGTACATCATTTAATGCTTGCTTTTGGCTCATACAGGTTTCTTGAAGCGTTGTATTAATTTTTTTTAATTCACTAAGTTCTTTATCGAGTGAGGTAATATTAACCTGAAGCTTGTCAATTTCCGCTGCTAATTTACTATTTTGCTCTGTAAATTTCTGTACTTCTTGTTCGAGTTTAAAAGCCTGATATGCGAGATGCACAAAAATGCTTTCGACCATTTCCCCAACACTGGAAGACAAGAAGTCCATTAACTTGGACTTATCACCATAACGGGAAGCATGCATATCAAGCAAAACCGTGATCAAAACAAAAATTAGCCCTCCTAGAGCCGCAATGCCGGCAAAAAAAGGGTTGGTGATAAGAAACGCGCTACCTGTTATTGCGAAACCTAAAGGAATTTTTAAATAAGGAGGCAATAAAGCGAACGTTTTGGCTAGCCAGTCAAGAGGTGAGTCATACTGATTTACGGATTGAAAGACATCTTGAATGGCAGAGCGGATGCGATGAATACCTTGGGTATTTAGCTCAGAACCTATTTTACGAATTTCGTTTGGATCGGAGGGCATCCCTATTTGCTTTGCTAATTTACTTATTTCTTGCATAGGGAGATTAAGCTTAGATTTACTTGCCATGTCTAATTCCTTTTTTTCCATAAAGATAAAAGAATTAATCAGATTGGTTCCATCGGTACTGATTAATTCCCGTGCATTCTAACGAAGGCCGTTTCGAAAGACAATACTATCATTTGGCAGTGTTTAAAATTTAAAAATCAGATCAAATATTTAACGCTGATCACAAGAAAACAAAGATTAGCAATAAACAAAAAGCTATAATCGCCGTTATCCCATGCCCAATAGCCATTGCTTTGGGTATAGAATGTCCAGATAAATCTTTATAAAGCATCATGATCCCACCAAGAGCAGCTAGAATGAATAGAATGATGCTAATGAGTGGATATTGAGTATTATAATACGCATAAAGGATTAATAGAACAATTCCAATGCCAGCAAGCGGACCATGTAAAAAAGCTATCATTTTAGGGGTATTTTTATCCCGAAGAATAAAGGACAGTAAATATAAACCCAATAAAGCAGCCAGAGCGAAAAAAATTACAGCACTAATTAACATCTTAAAAAACTCCTTTTAGAATGATATATGATTATCGGTATAGAGATTCTAGTAGTATACGAACAATGTCAAGCGATGAGGAACTGAGTGAATATTACTTACCCAAAAAGTCATCCATGAAATGCATATTTACGTTCCCTCTGATTTTTTTATGTTATTTTGATTGGGAATCTCTAACAAATAGGCAACCGGTTGCATACCAGGAATTTCATCGAAAATCACTTTTAATATCGCTAATAGTGGGAGTGCTAATATAACACCGACAATGCCCATAAACATCCCTCCTAACACGAGGGTTAAAATTGCAGCAAAGGGATTAATCCTCACCTGTCTTCCTACAATTTTCGGTGTTAAAAAATTTCCTTCAATGGCTTGAACGATCAAAAAAACAGCTAGCACCCCCACACAATACCACAACGACTGATGTGATAAAAAAACAAAAAACACCGTAATTAACGCCGCTATTGTAATGCCAATATAAGGGATCAATGTTAAAAATGCTGCTGACATACCAAAAAAAATCGCGTTTTTTATCCCTAAAAGAAGTAATCCTATAGAATTCAAAATAGCGACCGTTAAAATAACTAAAGACAAACCAATAATGTAGTGGTAAATCACCGATTGGACATTTTTCAAAATTGATTCTAAACGATGATGATACTTCTGCCTTAAAATTTTATTTAAAAAAGAAACAAAATAAGCCCGATAGTACAAAAAAAAGAAAAGAGAAATAATAAAAAGAAGAACAGAGATAACAAAGCCTGTAGTGAACGAAAGGGTATTAGTAAATATTGAAGTACTGTTTTCCAATACGTTTGAGTAGGACTTTGTCCAAATTGTATTCTGTTCACTTGAGCTTAAACCAAAAATTTCCCATAAAGAATGTTTGATCTGATTGAACAATTGATTTGATTTTTGCTGAACTGAGTCCATTTCGAATTGAAGGTTGGAAACCTGAATTAAAAAAATAAAAATAAGGCTTAAAACTAGTAAGATAAAGAAAGAAATGACCATTAGGGTGCTTAGCAATCGAGGAATTTTAAGGTATTCAAGTCCACTTACTAATGGTTTAAGCGCAAACGCCAAAATAAGGCCGGCAAGTAAGGGCTTAAAAAAAGCTTGCGTGATATAAATAAAATACCCAGATAAAAACAAACTGGCTATCACATAAAAGTATGTTCGAAATGCCTTCATGCGCTATTTAAATCCATTTTATAAATCCGTTTCTAATCTTTGACATGTTGACAAAAATCTCGTTGCATAACAGGATACTTGGCTCCCTATTATTTTTTGAGTCGTTGCTCTTCTACTCTCAGTCTAGTTTTAGTTATAGCATATATTTTGCAAAACCTTGCTTTCTTTGTTCTATTGGACTCTAATGCAGAACATAAATCCGAGCGCCACATCAATAATTCTTAATATTGCCAGCTTTGTTACGATTTCACCCTCCACGCGCTACCCGAGATACAAGTCATTCTTAATCAGCGGAGAGCGCGAGGGTTCATATCATGGGATTACGCTCAGCATCAATATATGTGCTGGGTTCAATTTTTGTTTCATTTCTTATTTTGCGCAATAATAACCCAAACGCTGGTAAAAACATACAAAGTATTCCCAAGCTAAAAATAGTTTGAAATTTAATGGCCGAGGCGCCAATGGTTTGCTCGGGGGGGATAAACCCAACCGCCAGAGTTATTAAACAGCCAATGAGACCAATTACACAAGTGACATAGTAAGCGATATGGCCGCCGGGAATAACGAATGCATCGGTGGGGGCTAATTTTTGCTTTTTCAAAAAAATAGCGGCAATGAATAACAAAACATACATCATGATATAAAGCTCAGTACTGAGATCAGCAAAAAGCCAATAGATTGCATTGACCGAGGGCAACAATAAAAAACAAAAACACAGTAAAGTAACAATCCCTGCCTGCATCAATAAAATGCGTGACGCAATACCATGCTCATTGAGTTTATAAAAACCCTGTGGTAAATAACCATGATTAGCAGCAATTAATAATCCTTTCGCTGGCGAGATAATCCAGTTAATCATGCTGCCCACACAACCCAATAAGAGCAATGAAGCCATCACCGGTGAAAGCCAGTTTAAATGATACGCAAACAAAAAATGATCAAACGCTTGCATGACACCATCCACTAAGCTGATATCCTTTTTAGGCACCACACAGGCAATGGCCAAGGCGCCCAAAATCATGGTCGATAAGATAAGCAGTGACGAATAAAGCATGGCTTTAGGATAATTTTGTCTTGGATTCTCTATATTACGTACATGAACTGCGGCAAGTTCCATGCCCAAAAAAGACGTCATGATGGCGGTAAGTGATACCCAAGACTGGGTATTTGACCAATCAGGCATGATACTTTGCCAACTCAGATCAATGACAATAGGTTTGCCCTGCAATAGCCATATCAATGAAAAAACAACGATTCCCACCATCGGTAAAATCAAGCCAAAGATGGCACAAAAACTGGCAAAACGCGCCGATGCTTTTAAGCCATTTAAGCCCAAATAAGTCAACGTCCAAAATGCGATCAAAATCACTGAAATAATATAAATTTTATTCAGAGCCAGAGCCGGGTTAATCAAATGAGCCAAAGTTCCTGCAATAAACGATAAAATGGCAGGATACCAAATCATGGTATTTATCCACTGTAACCAAATGGCAAAAAAAGCTATATTCTCACCCAATCCAGATTTAACCCAGCTGTATACCCCGCCCTCTTCCTCAGGAAATTTAGAGGCAAGCTCAGCAGAAACCAGCGCCACAGGAATTAAAAAAAACAGCGCGGAGAGAATAAAAAAGAAAATCAGACTTGAACCAAATAAAGCCGTGCCTGGCAAGTTTCGGATGCTGTCAATCGCGCCAGTAATTAATAATACCAGTGCTAAGATAGATATTTTTGCAGAGGATGCCGTTTTATTCATTGGGCCAACTTATCACGCCAGTGAGGAGTGCTGGGCCAATTAATTCAATGCTATCGGGATGGTTTACTAATGTGAGAATCCCGCCAGGGTTTTTAATCTTAACTTCACCCACTTTATCTTCAAGATAAAAGGCCGCCGCACAGGTTGCCCCGGTACCACAAGATTGTGTAGGTCGTTGCACCCCGCGCTCATAAGTTTGCGCTTTCAGGTAATTTTTTTCAATTTCTCGATAGCTTGTAATGTTCATTCCTAATGGAAATTCATCAGTTAGATGATTTAATTGTTGTCCAAGCGCCAGCAATGCCTCAGAGCTTAATTCTTGAGGCAAAATAAAATGCGGTTCAATGGCATCGGTATAATAAAATCTAAACCCAGCAAAGTCATAACAATAAAAACCCTTGTTCCGATGAAATTGCGTTTTATGGGAAAAAAATTTGTTATCAGGTTTAAAATTGACCTTAGGCAACTGAATCGAATAGGTTTGGTCATCATACCGATGCAACGGTCTATCAGCTTTTGGCGTCCTAATTACGAATTGCTCAAACATAGGATAATGCGAATACATATAAGCCGCACATGCTCTGGAACCATTGCCACAAAAATCACCCATCGCTTTATCACGACCCAACACCCACATAATAAAAAAATAGGTATCATCTTTGGCAACGCCATCAAGTAGGATCATGGCATCATCACGTTCCTCTCTTACCAAGATTTGATGGATGGTTTCGAGGCTTGCATCATCTAACGTTTTTTCTTTGAGGCAATCAACCAATATAAACGTATTTTGACAGCCTTCTGCCAATTGAATGTTCGGATATTCTTTCATAGGTCTTATTCTTAAGAAGTTAAGTCAACACGGGAAGTATTCATATGGACTACTCCATTGCTCTCGCTTCGCAAACTAAGCTTAAAGAAACCGCTTTGTTGCATCGCCTGAGTATACATCCCTTGTGTTGCAATCTTTGTGTAAAATGGCGGATAAATGGTTGTGCTATCATTGGTGGGTTGATAATCAGGTGCTTCAGGGTTCAACTTTATAAAGAAATCGTGTCGAGAATAGCTTGTTCTGGTTATGTTTAAAGAGGTTTGATGCCTTGATTTGAAGTTTGCTGTTTCTCCTCGTTTAAAGGCATTTAATAAAAACTCAGTTAATTGACAAAAAACAGATACCCCTTCACCTTTAGTTTGCATAAATGTTTGTTGCTCAGAGGTAAAATGTTGAATGATTTCAGCTTTTAGACGTCCTTCGAGCATAAGATAGTCAGGTGAGGCTTTCATCAAGTGTTTTTTAAACGTTCTGGCGTGCTTGAACTCTGAGCCATCTGGTACTTTTTCTTCTTGTAAATAGGTCACAAAAGCTTGCTCAGTTGCAATAATGCCACCTTTATCTTTATAAGATCGGGCATTTGTCTCCTGAGGCTCATCTTTAATATCTAATACAAAGAGCACTTGCCCATCTTTATTGGAATACTGCTTAGCTGCTTCAGTCGTTTTTTGACATTCCTTGGAAACACCGTTGGAAAAATTTTGGCTATGGAATAATGTCTTACCAGTGATGCCATTATAAGAATACACATCAATCACCGGTTTATCCGATAAAGTCAGTCCTATTTCTGGTTTGATCAGCATTTTACTGGTGGAAACAACAGCCCCTGTATGATTTAAAAATGAAATTTTGACCTTGTAGGCATATTCTTTTTCAACACGATTTTGACGATTGGAACACTTAACGACTTCAAAGGAGGCTGCTGTAATTTTTGAATCCAATAATTCTTGACCATCAACCATAAAAACACCTTAATTGGTAAAAAAGTAACAACGTTCGGTTTGCTTTGAATGAACACTTATTGATCTAAAACCAAACCATGTCAACGCCCATCTGCCTTAATCAGTTGACCAGACGAAAGCACAATAACAACCGCTTTATACTGGACTTTAGCCATTCTTACAAAAATGATCAATAATTAATCTTTACAGCCCCTGACTTGTGTTATAACGGTAGTTATTAATTATGCGACCATAAGGTTGTTATTTTGATTAGAGATACGCTTCGATTGCATCTAAAGCCGCTTGAGCGCATTGACCATCAAGCTCAGGATTCGCACCACTGATACCAATTGCTCCCAAATGCTGACCTTGCTTATTGATTATCGGCAATCCCCCTTCCAATAGAACAATATCCGGAACAGAAGAGTAAGGGCTATTTTTATAAGCCTGATTACGCTCAGCTAACGTCTTGGTAGAAACAGAAATACTTGCTGAGGTCATTGCTTTAAGTTGCGCCATTCGTATGCTGACAAAATTATTGCCATCCATGCGCTTAAAAACCTTTAAATTCCCATGACAATCCAGAATTGCAACCGCGATGGTTGCCTGTTTCTCCGTAGCAAATTCCAAGGCACGGTTAACCATTATTTCAGCCATTTCTAATGAAAGTGCTTGTATTGTAAGTTGCATAATTAAGAATGTTGTAAGGTATTAAAGATTATAATAAAACAACTTTTTAACCAATAGCGAGTCAAACCTCAATAATTTAGTTCTTCTTTAAATTATTTGTAACTGTAACCAACTAATTTTTATAAAATGGCGCGCTCGGAGGGACTCGAACCCCCGACACCTTGGTTCCAAGCCTGATACTCAATAACAGAAAACATTATAAATCAACACCTTACGATGCATCGAATTACAAAATAACAGCCTAAAACGGCCACAAATACACTACAATCGGACACAATTACGGCACGTTTTTGTCACTGTTGCGTCAGACAGTACTAGGCAGTATTTTTGACTATTTGTTGTTCCTTAAGTTTAGTTGAAGGAGCACATATAAATTAAAAAACCTTTAAGGTTGTTTTTATTCTGCTATAATAACCTTAAAGGTTATCTTGTAGAGATAACCATGAATGAATCAAAAGCACCGACCTATCATTTAAATGATATAAAAAAGGCTTTCAATAGCGCAAACAAGCTAAGGATGACCGTATCCGCGAAACAAGGACAAATTTTGCTGGGGTTTTCTGATGAAGACGTTGTCAATGCTATTCAAAACTTAGATTGGCTTGATTTTTATAAATCTATGGCGCCCAGAAAGCCGGGGTTTACAGCATGGCAAGATGTATATAAGTCGCACTTTAAAGGAGTGGATTTATACATTAAGTTTCAAGTGGGGCAAAGTGGCGAGCTGATTCTCTCTTTTAAGGAGAAATGATATGAACTACGCAACCTGTGATATTTGTGGGGAAGATAAGGCCCATCATAAAATAAAACCTGTCAATTACACTTATAAGGGACATGATTTCACTATTGAACAACCCGCAATATGGTGTGAGGCCTGTGGTGAAGGGATTCTTACGCCAGAAGATAATAAAGCGATTCAGGCTGAAATCCAAACCCATAAAGCAAAAATTGATGGCATTCTCGCACCTTCTGAAATTCAAAAGATACGAAAAACACTAAACCTTACCCAAAAAGAAGCCAGCAATTTATTTGGTGGTGGAGTCAATGCATTTAACCGGTATGAAAAAGGCGTAAACTCAATCCCTAAGCCCTTAAGTCTTTTATTGACGATTTTAAAAAACCATCCTGACCAATTGAATGAAATTACAGGCGAGATACAAAGATACAACAGTTGATGCATATTTTTTTAACGGAGCTATTATGGCATATTTTTGAGCAAGAGGAGGGATTTCCCGCCTCTTTATGTATCGGCAACAGTTTACACAATAGGCTTATGCAGCATATGAAGCTGGTATGCCTCTTAGATTTAGATGGTTTATAATGCATAATCACCATCGTATTATTAGACAGGATTATTAAACATATGCCTTAACATATCCATCTATCCTGTGCCTTCCAGAATCATGAGTGATACCCTGCCGAGGAAGTTCACGTTATCGTTCTAATGACTGAATAACGTATACATTCCCACCAAAACTTTCCACCTGTTCTAGCATTAAAATCGACCCAGCTTTTGCATCCCTCATCTTATGCTGATCGCCCTTATTTACCAAACAACGAATAGCCTTTCCGTCATCAGTCTTAAATGTAGCCATCAAATGCTTATCATCCTTCGTTTTATCGAGGGCAAATGCGATAGAACTAGCAAAAGCGAGTCCTAGGAATGTTGCTAATAGTTTCTTAGTCATCATGAACCTCTCCACTGACAGTGCTATCGTTCCTTTATAGGCGAAACACAATAAGTGTAGTCCATCCTGCGAAGTCGTCGGCGTGGTCAGAATAAATTATCTCTTAGCTCAAGTGTACAATACTCGTTATTTCATTATCGCTTGCTTTATAGGTTCATTGGGTACTTAAATACATCATTTCATATTTTTAAAACTATTTTTGATCTTATATTTTAATAGTGAGTTACAATATGCTTTATTAAAAATGTCTGAAAAATCATCTACGGATTTTTCCCTGTAATCTATCCCCAAAACAAAATCATAAATAATATTTCTTAACCACTTATCGTACTCGTGATCCATATCAATTGCATTCATCGCATAATCAAATTGATCAATAAAGTAGATCAATGAGCACGCACGCTGGTTTGCTTGCTGATCTAACTGGATATAATCTTTTGTAACTTCTAAAAGTAATAAAGTTTTCAATTGAGAAAGGTGGTAGCATATATGTGTTGAGAAATGGTGTTACGTTATGCACACCTTTCTAGTGACTATTTGAAGCTTGCCGCCGAAAGAATTACAAAAAAAATTCTGGCACGTTTTCGTCACTGTAACTTGGTTTTTACGGCACGTTTCGAACCAATTCCTATCTAAGTTGTTGATTTTAATGGTGTCCTTAAATGGCGCGCTCGGAGGGACTCGAACCCCCGACACCTTGGTTCGAAGCCAATTTGATCAAGATAAATTAACAATAAAATCAGAAACTTGCGATGTAACGATTCTGCAAATTACTGCCTACAACTGCCTGAAACGGTCAAGTCCGATTTTTGCTGTAAATTCCCCACATTGATTCGTCCCTTTGTTTTAGCGAGTTAGTAATTATCTAAGCCAATTTCATGGCCACTATGCTTGGCTCGTCCATCTCACCGCGCCCCATAAGCCACTCGTTAAAGTCATCCATATCCAAGTAGCGCCGGCTTTGCCAGGCTTCATTTTGCTCAGCAAGGAGCGCCCCAAACATTCGCAGTGCTGCGTCATCATTTGGAAAGATGCGAATAACCCGCTCTCGTCGCCTGATTTCCTCATTAAGTCGCTCTTGCATATTGGTGGTCCTTAAACGCTTACGATACTTTTCTGGCAAGACCATCACTGCCATTGCATCTTCAAAGGCCTCCTCTAAACACGCGACAGCTTTAGGTGCTGATTTTTGAAAGCGTTCAACGAACTCGTCTAGTCTTCTTCGAGCTTCCTTCATGTCAGGTGCTTGTAAAATGAGCTTGGCGGAAGCTGCTATTTCTGCGCGGTGTCTCAAAGAGCAAGAGCCCAATATATTGCGCATCAAATGGACCTGACATCGTTGCCAGGATGCGCCCTGAAAATGTTTTTGAATCGCTTCTTTAAGTCCTGAGTGTTGGTCGGAAATAACAAACATCACGCCTCGTAACCCTCGGCCCTTAAGCCAACGAAAAGTCTCGTCCCAGGTAGCAAAGCTTTCTGTATCACCAATTTGAACACCCAGAATCTCTCGCACGCCATCACTGCGTACACCAGAGATAGTTAAGGCGGCTCGAGAAACAACACGGTCCTCATCGCGGCTTTTAAAAAATAATGCGTCAACAAGAATGAATGGGTAGCTCTGACCATCAAAACGTTGCTTCATTCTTCTCCATTAACTTCTGTCTTAGCTCGGTAATTGCTTTCATTGCTTCTGGCAAGCTGATTTCAACCGTAATATTTTGGTTTAAACCCCCTTCTGGAAAATTACCTGTGTCATATTGATTTAATAGAATAAAACTATGCGCATAATCCGTTAAGACATTTAACAATCCGGTCGCCTCTGATTGACTTAAGATCCTGGACTGAGTCTGTTGAAATAAAGCTATGGTCTTTTTTAGTTCCTGAAGTTGATAATTTTGTTTCTGAAGACGGCTATTGTCTAAGGCATAGCCTTTGACTAAATATTCTTTTAATACTTTATTGGCCCATATTCTAAATCGGGTACCCTGCTTGGACTTAATTCGATATCCTACAGATATTATTACATCAAGATTATAATATTTCGTTTTATATTCTTTGCCGTCTGCGGCAGTTGTCAAGGATTCCTTGACAACTGAATTCTCATCTAACTCACCTTCATTAAAAATATTGCGTATATGAAGGCTAATGTTTTGTTTTGATTTTTTAAATAAATCAACCAGCTGTGCTTGACTTAACCAGACGGTTTCATTTTCCAACTCAACTTCAGTTCGAATATTATTTTCAACATCTTGATATATTATTATAGTGCTGGACATAAAACCTCATGTAGGCTCAAGCAAGAAATTCATAAATAGTTTTTTCAAGGTCACTGAAATGTTCTTCAAATCCGTGATCAGCCCCCTGGATAGTAACCAGCTTGACTGGGATATTCTCTTTTTTCAAGGAATCTTGTAAATTCTGCTGCTCTTCTATCAATACCCTATCATCTGCTAATCCGTATACTAATAATACTTTAATTGATTGTGGCAAACTGCTAGAAATATCAACGGGATTTCTAAGCTTTATCCACTCATCAAAATCTTTTCCATTGCTCTGTTTGTAAAAGTCTTTGAAGAGATATTTCATTTCTGGCCTGTTTTTCATTGTAACGCGCAGATCAACGTTTCCAGATACCGATATGGCATAGGTTATGGTCTTTTTCAAAACATCACTTTTGGCTAATGAATTGAACATTTCTAAAGCACCGCGGCTTACTCCCATTATAATTTTAGGAGTTTTGATAGGTGCTTTAATGAAGTCTTCTACTTGAGGTAAAAATTTAACCAAATTTTCCACATCATTTATATCTTCTCCTCCAAATTCATCCTCTCCCTCATAAATATTCCCTCTGTAAAGAGTTCCTATTACGTTGTACCCGTTTAAAAAAGAAAACCTATTGTTGGGTCTCATAATACCAAAAAATTTATTGCCACCGCGAAGGAAAATTAGCGTGGGATGTTCGCCATTAGTAAGAAAACTATAATAACCAGCAACATATTTACCGTCGCTTAAATATTTAAAGACAATAATTCGTCGCGTGCCGTCAATTAGGGGAGCCTTTAATTCTGACGGAGTATTTGGATCAGTTATTAATTCTGGGGTTATATCTTTAAATGCTTTGGAATTATCTAGAGCATACAAAGCTGCTCTTTTTTTTGATAGTTGTATTGATTGATAATCTTTGATTTCTCTAATTATTGTTTTATGAAAAAACAATAGGCCACCTAAAAGGAGTGCAATGAGAATATAAAAGAATTTAAACATTTTTGATAGAGAAAATGCAAATTTAAATTTTAACACAGTAATAGCCCAATAATTAAGCTGTGAAACCAAAGCTAGTGGATTTGTCCCTATTTAAACAACCGACCAGTTAGTTTTCGTAATGGATCCATCGAAATTTTCTGGAAGCTATTATATCGGTCCATATGTAATCCAATTATTATTATCTTCTTCAAATACTTGTTAGATGTGGATTCCATTACTGATAAAGATTTAAATTAAAATTTTCCTGCTTAAACATAAGCTTATTAAAAATTTTTGTAACTTCTCAATAACCCCGAACTGGGGTTCTGTTACAAATTTGCTACACCTCATTTTTGTAAGTAACGAGTATTAAACTTGCAAAAAGTATCTTATAGGATACAATTAATTATGAAAGAATTAAGAAAAAGAACAATAAAACTGTACCAGAAAGATAACGGTGACTGTCCTGTTATCTCATGGCTCGAGTCTTTGAATGACTCGGTAAGGTATCGGGTAAAATCAAGACTTGCCCGCGTAAGCCTTGGCAATTTGGGTGAATACAAAATGCTGGGTGATAGTCTTGGTGAGTTAAAATTTAAATTTGGTTCAGGTTATAGATTGTATTTTAGCGAAATTGATGGAGAAATTATCCTTTTACTGTGTGGCGGAGATAAAAGTTCGCAGAAAAAAGACATCAAACTCGCTCGTGAATATTTAAATAATTATTTGGGGAGTATCGATCATGGGTAAAAGCATTGATTATCATGATTATTTAATTGAATCATTAAAAGATCCAAAAGAAGCGGCAGGCTACTTAAATGCAGCACTTGAAGATGATGACATTGACGGCTTTCTTGAAGCATTGCGCAATGTTGTTGAAGCACAAGGCGGGATGAGTAATCTTGCGAAAAAAACAGCTAAGGGTCGGAACAGTTTATATAAAACAGTTTCTAAAAGTGGCAATCCTTATCTACGGAATACTAATGATATTTTACATGCCTTGGGATTTCAGCTTGCTGTTTTACCGCAAGAGAATTCTAATCAACATGTTGAACATTGATCCTAGACAGTAATTCTGGACACTTAGTTAAGCTATTTTCTTCAACTCAAAATTAAAAGGGCTTGTATAGCCAATTGCACTATGTCTTCTTTTACGGTTGTAATCAATATCAATGTACTCAAAAACGGCTTGGCGCATCTCGGCTCGCGTCATAATTGGCTCATATTGGATTGCTTCAACCTTTAGAGAATGGAAGAAGCTCTCAGCAACGGCGTTGTCCCAGCAGTCACCTTTTCGGCTCATGCTTACTTTAAACTCATGGTCTTTGGCTAAATCTCGATAAGCATGCGAGCTTATTTTTATCGCCGCAGGTGATCCATCTTCAATCAAGTCTTGTTGAATTCGAATAGCACCATAACGCCCTTTGCTGTCATCAAAGAATTCTTTGATTAGCATATCTCTTGACTGCTGCTTCAAGGCGCGATTGCTTAGCTTAGAGCCATTTTTACGCCAATGATAATACCCACTTCGCGATATTCGAAGCACCGCAGCCATACGCGTCACAGAGAAGCAGTGCTGATGCTCAAGCATAAATTCAAACCGCTTTATTTTTGGTTCTTCGCGAAGTTGGTAGCCGCCTTTTTTAGAATGGCTAGGTCCTCAGCTTGTTCGGCCAATTGTCGTTTAAACTTTGCCACTTCTGCTGAAAGCTCTGCTTCACGCTGGCTGGTGCTAGCTTTCTTGGCAAGTTTGGTACGCCAATCGTAGATTTGTGTTTCATAAATGCCAAGCTCTTTTGCCGCTGTAGCAACGCCAACCTTTGCGGCTAAACTTACGGCTTCTTGCTTGAACTCTTCTGTGTGGATCTTACGTGTTCTTTTTGCTGTCATACGTTACCTCGGTTAGTGATTGTACTAACTTAACCGAGTGTCCGAAAGTATTGCATGGGATCAATTGAGGGGATGGTCGGAATATGAAATGGTGTTACGTTATGCGCACCTTTCAAGTGACCATTTGAAACTTGCTGCCGAAAGAATTTTAAAAATTAAATGGCGCGCTCGGAGGGACTCGAACCCCCGACACCTTGGTTCGAAGCCTTATGCTCTAGTTTTAAATTCGTTATAAATCAATGCCTTGTGAAGCGTCACATTCACTAGGAACTGCCTAAAACTGCCTAGAACAGCGGCGTACTGCCACAGTTGAGACACGTTTTGGTCACAGTAAAATTTTATTTAATTTGACTTATTTCAACACCAATCAAACTCTTGATTACAAATTATCACTAGATGAAAGCTTTTTTCTCAATACCTTAATCTGACCCTGCCTAGATTTTTCATCCAACATTTTTTGCGCAGATCGCCTTGAACGCCGCTTCTTTTGACGTTTTATTTTTTCAATTCTTTGCTGTTCTTTTGTTTTTTCATCGCTGAATATAGCCTGTATTTTTTCACAAAGTCGTTCTCTTGCAAAATATCTGTTATCTTCACGGCTTCTTGATTCCTGGCATTTTATCTCTAGACCAGAGGGCACATGTTTCAAATAGACAGTTGATGCTGTCTTATGCAACTTCTGCCCACCTTTACCACTACCTAAGATAAATTTTTCGATAAGATCAGCTTCATTGATATGAAATTTTTTCATCTTTTCAGCCAGTTTCTCCCATTTATCTGTTTTGATCATGACTTTTCTTTATTTTCCGGTGAAAAATTACTTCTAAATCATTATAATAGTCGACTATATTCAAAATAATTTTAATCGCGTATTTTAGTTTGAGAGAAGTTGATCTATAATATGGTTAACCAAGCCCGTCACGCCTCTCAACGATGCGCACCACGACGGGTTATTTTTTTATGGCTACTAAAAAATACGCTAAACCTGCCTTAACTATTTCCGAGCAAATTGAATTTTTATCTTCTCAAGGTTTAGAAATATTAGATGAGCAACTTGCCCATAACATTTTAAGCACGGTTAGCTATTATCGTTTTTCATCCTACCTTCTACCCTTTAAGCAGCGCCACCAGGAAAATAACTCACGTCGCTTCAAAGATAATATTTCACTTGATCAGGCATGGAAATTATATCAGTTTGACCGAGAGTTGCGTCTTCTCGTCTCAGATGCCATCGAGCGAATTGAGATTGCCTTTCGAGCAGCCATAACTAATACTACCAGTGTGCGACTTCATCCATTCTGGTATACCGAGCGTGAGCATTTTAAAAAACATAAAGTGCGAACAACTCACCATGGTCTGACCAGAAAAAAAGACTTTTTTGATGATTTTTTTAAAACCGTGCAAAATATTTGTCAAAGTAAACAAGAGGTATTCCTTCAGCACTATTATCAAAACTATAGCGAACCAGAATTTCCCCCAATTTGGATGATGATTGAAGCATTATCCTTTGGAGCGGTCTCGAAAATGTTTGATAACATTCAATCAATCGAAATACGCAATGAAATTGCATCTGTATTTGGACAGCATACAACAGTTATTGAGTCGTGGATGAGAACCTTAACTTATACCAGAAATCTGTGTGCCCATCATTCAAGATTATGGAACAGATGGTTTGTCATTCCACCAGTAATACCCAAATTTGACCCTTTAAAAAACCACATAAAACCAGATCCTGATGGGAATTTTCGTTTCCAACTGATCGCTTTTATTATAATTCGGCTCTTAGAAAAATTATCTATTCAAGATAATTGGAAAAAACAGCTATTTGGTTTGTTTGAAAAATATGAGGAATTTCCCAGTTGGCAAATGGGGTTTAATTCTAATTGGCCGGAAGATCCAATTTGGGAATATTTGTAATAATTGAACTTGTTTAGGTTGCGACCTGGTAAACTGCCTGGGAGAGATGAGTTAAAATAGAAATAGTAACAGCTTTTAATGCATCGGATGAAAGATTACTACCAATTTTTTTAAGCGATTCAGAAATAGTCATTGCCTTTATTTCTTTTGCTTTTTTATTTTCATCCTTAAATTGTGAACGTAATATTTTTGTTATCTCGTCCTCTAACTCGTCTCCTTTCTCTTTCTGGATACTTTTTATAGCTGATATAAATGGTACAATTTTAATACTTACAACGTCCTTGTTAAAAGAATAATCAACAACGTGACCTAGCAATTTAATAGAATTTTCTATTTCTCTTTTTAAAATTGGCGAATCGAGCAAAAATCGAATTCTTCCATTTTCAATTTCTGGCTTAATTCCTCCAGAGTTTATTTCTTCTAATACAGTATTTAAATTTTCTTTGGATTTTTTTTGTTCAAATTTCAAATAAGCTTCGAGCTGGATATTTTTAACTTTACGTTCAGTAATTTTTAAAAGATTTGATTGTTCATAAATTGTTTTATTTTTAAGAAGTTGGGTTTTTTTGGAAAGTATATGGTATACGAGCAAATCAATATCATGCTTCGATAAACTACCAAAACCTGACTCTAAATATTTGCTTAGAAATTCCTTTGAAAAATCATCTTGAAATATTTCTGATTTCGCTATCTTATTCAATAGACTTTCTTCTTGTTCCTGGGTGTCCATTTTTTACCAGCGTCCTTATTGTGTAATTAATGTCTACCGTACATTATAGCTCTGATGCCATTTTTTTCTATTAACCCTTCAATCTTGATCCTGTGCTGTTGGTTTAGTATATCTAATGCAGCTAACTTCCCGTTATTTTTTGAAATTGCAGTCGGTAAACTATAACTATCATTCGTATAAATTTTAGCCTCGAAGCAGGCACGAGAAAGGGCGACATAAAAAACATCCTTTGCCGTTGTCCGGCTCTGCGCATGTACATCAATCAAAACCCGATCGGCGGTTAAGCCTTGGCTGCTATGCACCGTTGTGGCATATGCATAATCGAGATGCAAAGGTTTGTGTGGATCTATGGAAACCGTACGGTGTTCATTCGCAATGGTGATCTGATCGGGTGACACGGAAGTGATTTTAAAACGATCTCCATTAGCAATATCCAAGTCTTTATCATTGCGGGTAATCCTTACAAAATCCCCTGCTGACAACTCTTTACGATCAAGTTCGTAAACAGATAATTTTCGATAAGTCATCGGGTTAAATTCAAGGGTTTGCTGGTTTTCCATTGAGCGGACAATCAGGCGATTGCCTATTGCTGTATCTTCCACGCGGTAAAGTTCTCCTCGTTTCAGCTCACAACGCGGATAATTTTTTTCTGGCTGAACAAAATCGCCTATACGGTAATGTTTGGCATACATCCGCTCGGCTTTTGTTGTGTCTCTGCGAATTAGCGTGTCACAAGTAATGCCTGTGCCTTGCAGATTTAATCCAACCCGAACCTGCTTATTTATTTCTCGCCGTGCTTCATTAGTTCCGGTGACAATAATCGTTCGAGTGCGCTTATCTTCAGGTAGTTGCACGTATTCCTTGGCAATCGTATGCTGGCGCGTTTGATGATCTTTGATTTCAACAACATTGTGCACGTGTTTTAGGGCGTGTGTGGATTTACCCATAGCCGCTAGTTCAACCGCCTTTTTTAGCTCTGTATTTTTCTGGCGTTGAATGGTGTCCATAAGTGCCGTTTGCATTCCGGCAGCTTGCAATTGATCGAATGGTCTGCCAGCTTCGATTGCTTTGGTTTGTTCGGTATCCCCCAATAATACAACGCGGCTTCCTGATTTTTCCGCTAAGCTCAGCACTTTTTCCATTAATCGGGTAGGCACAACGCCTGCCTCATCAATGACGAGGACAGTTTTTTCATTAATATCCTTCTCTTTGCCTCTTATAAAAGACGCCAGCGTATTGGCTTTTACATTGAGTTCTTGTAATGCTTTGACTTGGTTGCCATAGGGCGCCAGTGCGCGAACGTTAAACCCTGCCGCTTCAATCAATTGTTTGGTTTTATCCAGCATGTGGGATTTCCCCGTACCCGCATAGCCTTGGACGCCGACAATACGATTGCTTGTTGAGAGAATAAGGCTAGCCGCTGCCTGTTGGCCTTTATTTAAATCAGAATCTTGTAATAAATTGTGTGCCCGCTCTTTTGTTAGAATAGGTTGCAGGCGATTACGTCCTTCATGTTCCAATTGCAGGATATTTTTTTCGCGCAGCAGAGCGTCAGGGGTGGTATAACGCATCTCACTTTGAACCAGCTTCCTTTGCAAAATGGCATCATGGATTTCCGTTTTTGCCTTATGCAGAGATAATCCTGTTTTTGTTAAATGCTCAATCCACTGAGCACGGGTCAACGGCTGGGTTGATTGAGCATCCATTTCTTCGGAAGGATAAAATAAAGGTGCTTCCTGAATTAATTCACCTTTTTTAATTTTTATTACAATTTCTTTTTCAAGATGAGAAAGCTTTGCGCCGCCTACGGCATGCTGCAAGGACAAGTCAATCAAATCCCGTTCAAAAATAATGGATTGACGTTCGGTTAAATACTGAATGGCATATTGTAACGATCGTTTTGCTGCCTCCTCTGCTGGAATATGGGCATTCGATTGAGTCGGTTGAAATTGATACGGTATCTTCTTAAATGAAATACCCAGCGCTTTTGCTTGTTGCTGCCATGTGCTGTGCAATGTTTCTCGATCAAGAGATATTTTTTTCTGTCGGCTTAATAACGTTGCCCGCTGCTTTTGTAAACTGGTGGCTGTTTCACGATCCAGCCCTTTCGCTTTTAAATGCGCTTCTACTTCCTGTGAGCGTTGACTAAACGCTTCGATTTGCTCGCGCGTGATATGCGCCAGTTCAAAATTACCGTCTCGACCAAATTTGAGGCTGTAGCCTGATTTTTGCAGCCCTTCAGCCAATTCTGAGTTGTAGATTGCCCCTAAAAATCGGGTGGATTGGATGATTTCATCGTTTTTTAAGGCACGCCATGCCCCATCCTGGCGTTTAGTCATATTTAAAACAATCGCATGCGTATGCAACTGTGGGTCTTGAGCGCGGCTTGTTTCGTGGCGAAATTTGGCCACCACCAAATTACCCGTGGTTTCCAGCATGGATTTGCCCATGACTTTTTTGCGCGCGCATGCCCGCGTTTCAGCCATTTCAATTGCCCGCGCGACAGCCTGCTCATGTGCCTTGATGATTTTAATATCCCCATGAACCAAAGCTTGTAAAGAAACGCTTTTGGGCGCTGAAAAGGTTAAATCAATGCCTAAGCGTATTTTGTTATCTGATCTAACAGAATTTCTGCCGATTTCTGTTTGCTCATCAATTTTACCCGCCAATAATTCGCGGAATCGTTCGGGCTCCACCGCACCGGTTAATCCCAACTCTTCAGCACCTTGGCCTTGCCAGGCCGTTGCATCCATCTTTTCCGCATAATAATCATCAACTGCATCCTGATAATATCGCGCCGTTTTGCCAATATCCTTTCGGGTTAACAATTGATGGCTCAGCATGGATTCTTTCCTTCAAAAGCTGCCAAAATGCGCGGATATTGTTGAATTGTAAGTGCTACACGGGTAATGGGAAGGTTTCCAGCCAGAGCAACATAAGCTGTCAGTTCTGGCAGATGTGCCAATTCTGTAGGGGTAACAACACGCTCACGAATCGTTTGTATGGCGCGAGTAGTACTCATCCTTTCGCCATGATTTTGGCTGTAAAGTACCCGCTCCACTTCATGTTCACCCAAACAAAGGCTCATGTCCTCATTGGTTTTGGGATCGGTTCTGGAACCACCTAAAACCACTAATGTTCTAAAACAAGACCGCAAGGTTTGAGCAGCTTTCAGGCCGTAAATATCATCGGCCTGCGAGGTGGATTGCAGGCCGGCCACCACACGCAATCCATGTTTGCGTCCTTTGGTCAGGGCGGATTCCAGGCTTGCTAATTTTTCTAATGACGCCAACTCATCAATAACAAGCCAGATGCGCCGGTTTTCATCTTCTGGCAGAGATAAAACTGAAGTACATAGCACATCAACCCAGGCAGAAATTAAAGGCTTCAATGCAACACTCATGTCTTCGCGCCATGTGATGTAGAGATTCCCTGCATCTTCCTGCGCTAACCATTGGCGGATGCTAAAACTTCCTGCCGGCATACTTAAGTGCTCAGCGAGTTTGTCGGAAAGAACAAACCGCGCAGAAGATAAAGCGCGCGTTGCCTCAGAGGAACCAGTAAACAATGATTCTGCCAAAGTTCCTTGTAAAAACTGTCTTAGACTTTCTGGCTCTTCTATGGTTGTCCAGTGAAATAAGGCATGTACGGACGGATTACCGGTAAGTGCCAATTTCCTTGCTGTTTCACGTAAAAGAAGCCGCCCGTAACTTGCCCATTCTTCGGCTTCTTCTGTACGTCCACGGGGAACAATAGACAGAGCGTAACGGTGAAAATCGTATTCATTTTGAATTTCGTTAAAAAATGACCAGCCTTCTGTGCGTTGATCATAGGGATTTAGGATAAAGTCCTTGTCCGTGCCAAACCGTGAAAACATATCTCCGTTGGGATCAACAATCACCAGTCGATCGCCGCGCGAAAGAGCGCTTGCAACCAATTCACGCAATAATACGGATTTACCGGTACCCGTTGCACCATTCACCAACACATGCAATGGTTCGATCTTTTTCGGCATAGGAATGCCTGCCAGAGAAATTTGTTTGTCACCCGTATTGGTCAATCGATACAATTTGCTGCTGCTCACCATTTTGGTGCCGCGAATAAAAGTACGAAACGGAGCGCCGCGAAATTCAGAATGTAAAACCCGAGCAATCATCATGATGCTCAATACAGCAATTCCTAGCCCTCCCAGCAAGGCACCCATTAATAAAGATTTTGACGGTGTTTGCTGGATAATCTCAAGAAATGCCAAATAGCGTGGCGAGTACAATGGCTCCGTTTCCTGCACTGCAAATAGCCAAGAACACAATGGAAATACAATCAATATAACCGCATAAATTTGATGTTTTGTCCGCATATCTACTTACCACCGCTTGACTTCATAGCCCAACCGATTTAATTCTCCTTGTGCAATTTTGAGCTGCTCAGGTCTGCACAACTGCCTCAACAAAAGCAGAATTTCAAATAAAGCTGGGTTAACGTTCCCTTGGGTGGTGGAGAAATTCGATTTTGCTTCGGTGGTTTCTTCAACCATTAAACGCAAACTGGTTATTTCGCGCCGCAGGCTGGTAATGGCTTCCATCGTTTCATCGCTTTTATCTAATCGATCGCGTAAATAAGCGGCAAGCGATTTTCCCAATTTGGCTGCTTCTTCCTGATACAAAAACTGTTTATCAAGCGTTAATCGTAATTGGATTGGATTGCCTAATGACATCATTTCCTCCGTAGTGTCGTTTGTAGGGTTAAAATCCCTGTGTTTATCAGTTCCGCTTGTTTCTGTTGTAGTGGTTGAGCACTACAACCAAATTTCGCCACTTTAATAAAAAACCTTATTATTCAATCAATTGCTTGAACCAAACGGTGCGTATTGTGTATGGCGAAATTTAAGGAGTGCAAAGGACTTTTTGTTAACTTTCTTTAACTCAAAATATTCGCCGAAGCCCTTAAAGAAGGTTCCCTTTTCACCATGCGCTATGCGCATGGATAAATTAACTTTATTCATGATTCATACCTTTGTAATACACCGAAGTCATTTGACGGCCATGAGCTGTTTTTTTCAATTGCACGACAACATCAATGACTTCATGCAAAAGTTGATGGATGTCTTCATCTTTCATGCCAGGCACGTTATTCAATTTATAAAGCTGTGCCATGCGCATAAACGCCATTCTTGGATTATCAGCGTGAATCGTGGCCAATGAGCCGTTATGGCCTGTAGAACATGCAGATACAAAATCAAATATTTCCTTACCGCGTATTTCCCCCATGATGATGCGATCGGGTCTTAAGCGTAATGATGCTTGCACTAAATCCTGCATGGTAAGTTTTGCTTCCTGCGTGCCTACTTGTTTTACTGCTTTGAGACGTACGATGTTTTGATGCGGAGCTTTTATTTCATAGGTATATTCGAGGGTTATCAAACGCTCATCCAATGGAATTTGATGAAGACAAGCATTTAAAAACGTTGTTTTACCTGAAGAAGTAGCCCCAGAAATGACAATAGTTTTCTTTGCATGAATGGCGACCGTCAAAAAAGCCTGCCAATTTTTAGTTTGATAAAGCTCGCGCAATAACACCTCATGTTCATCTTTGATTTGCTCATCAACTTTAAGACTTAGACCTACCGCACCATTAAAAAAACCAGTGACAGCAAAATCATCCATAGTCATTGACTTCAAAGTAAACTTGCGAATGGACAAAGTATATTGAGAGGCTACTGGTGGAATCACTAATTGCACTCGACAACCATCCGAGAGATTACCCGATAACAAGGGTGATGCTTCAGTTAACACTTGTTTATTTTCATTGGCGAGTAAAGTGAATAATTGTCTTAAATACGCAGTACGCAACAATGGCAAATTATAACGTTTCATGCTTGTGCATTCTTCAACAAATACTTCGGAGGCACGGTTGATGAGAATTTCAGAAACATTATCATTCTGGAGAAAAGGGGCAAGCGGCTCGAGCAGCCCATTAGCCCCTGGTGCCGCATTAGCTTGCATTGCTGTCATAGCATCATATCCTTTTTGCGACCGTGTAAAAGTCCAGATCATGCGCGACAAAAACATTGATCATCGCACCTTGGTTGATTTGCAACGTAGGTTTTGTCACCAAATCTTGTGTGAACGTCTGGTTAGCTGCTTGCTGGAAACTATTAGCAATATTCATGCGATATTGGGCAACAGAATTGTACTCATCCTGAGATTTCACCCCACCAATAGCGCTATAGGCTCCCAAAACGGACAGTAAAGCGCCTGTACCGAATCGCTCGAAGAAGTGCCTATCAATGTAATCAGCGCCACTTCCCGCGCGTCCAATCGAATCTGTGCTTGGACTCTGTAGGGTGACAATAACCCCATTTGCCATTTGCACACGATTCCAGACAACAAAAATCCGGCTTTGTCCTTGAGTCACGGCCGAATTAAACTGACCAATGAGTGTAGAGCCTTTCGGAATCAACACCTTGTTGCCAACAAGCGCATAAATATCTCGTGTGGTAATGGCGCGGGTCATACCGGCTAACTCAGAGTTGATGGCTGTTTCCATCGTGGCCGGAATCATCTCACCTGCGGGTACGGTCAAGTCTGGGTGCGGGATTTGTTTGGCATTTACTGCTGTAATATCGCTTTGCTGATTTAAAAATATCGCATTTGGATTATCACCAGTCAGAGTATGCGAAGGATTCTTTTCTTTTCCGATAGTCGTTTGATTCTCGCTGAGTGCCGTACTAAAAAAAGTAGATGGCGCATTCATACGGGCTAGCGTTTCTTGGCTCAATACTTCTTTTGGTGTCGATGTTCGCAATTTTGGCGGGTGATACGGGTCGCCGCCTCGATAGCCTTGAGTCAACACTGGCTTTTTATTTTCTTTCAAGGAATCAATATAGGCCATGTTCTGTTTTAGTTGCGTGCTGACATCCTGCTTCTCTTGCATATCATTTTCGGCTTTGGCCGCATGCTTAGGCATAAAAGAAGTCAGTGCAACTAACAGGCAAACGGCAATCATGCCAACCCAAATCAATTTATCTTTAAATTGGGCAAGCTTAGGGTTCTTTGCCACTTGATTCAGTTTACTGATTGCATCAAAGGCATTTGATTTATTTTTATCGCTCATTGCGGCCTCCTGTTGGCTTGAATGCGGCTGATTTCTCGACCATTAAAAACAGAGGTCACAAGACCACCTTGTCTTAAAGTAAATTGCGGTGCGATGCGTTGGACTATCAGGTATTTGCCTTGCCTTCTAGTATTAACAGTTGCCTCACGTCCACTTTTATCATCGACTGCGAAAATGGCAGGCACAGGACTATTCGGACTTAATTCAAAATAGGTAAATTGCCCATCGTCGAATACATGCAGCGGCACAAGCTGGCTACTGCCGCTGAATCGATAAGAAATATTGATTGCTTTTGGTTCTTTAGGCACGCGATTTTTCTGTGATGATGCGGTTGATTGATTAACCTTTGGGGCAGGATAAGTAAATTTAAGTGCATAAGTCTGCTGTAAGGGATTGAATTCCAAGCTTTTATTGCTGCTCATCTGAAAATAATACGTATGCTGATTGGTGATTACCGTCATATTAGTATTGGAATTTAGTGCGGTCGGTTTCACAAACAGCATATTGGGCAGCTCAGGGTGAACCGTGACCATCCAGGCTGTTGTGTCCCCGCCTTCTACATCTAAAATGCGTTCGTTCTTTGCAAACTCAATTTGAGTGGTAGTAAACGTTTTGCCATGAATTGGCACCACATTGTTTTCTTCAAATTTAACCTGTTTGATGCGCTTGTCTGTAGGAAAATTAGAAGGATTATTTTGTGCTTGCAATGCTGCTGTAATACAGCTTAAAACAAGTATTGTGGCGATCTTTTTCATAGAATTTTCTCCATTGAGCGAGGCGATTTGGAATAACGGATCACCTCAAAGCCATCCCAATTTTGCCAGCGATCTTCGGGTGATTCAGGTGGATTTTTATGACGCCAGGAAACTAATGCGCTGTAATGAGATTGGGAGGTTTTGCCTGTTACTTTATCCGTATCGGTTAGGCTGAAAACGACTTCGGCTAGATTGTGATGATCCCGATGAAGATCACTCTCATTTTCAAGCACCGTATCTAAAAAATTGATGCTGTAAATATGTACTTCACGCTTTCCAATACTGCCTAAAAGCTTAATCGGCGATAGCTTATTCGATGTGCTTTGTTCTTCAGTATATTCTTTTGCAACGTTAGCAGAAGAAAGCAAATGCACGAGATTGAATTGTGCCCGATAACTCGACGCCTCATAAGATTCTCGATGCTGAATATAGCGTACGATGTCGCTTTCGATTTGCGCGCGATTAATAGGCGCATTTTTCTGAGATACAGGTTCTATTGTGATAACACCATTATCATAATGATGAACCAATAAAGGCACTAAAGTTTGATAATGAGCCAATGCGCCAATCACAAACATTGAGGCAATATTCAATCCCATAGCGGTAAGAAAAGCTACCTGATACCGTTTACGTGAAAGCGACACACGCCCAAACTGATCATCTGCCCACGTCCTTGCTTGCTTGAAATAAGCATTAAGCGAATTTTCTACACTCACGATTTGCTTCTCCTAAAATATTGTTGCATATTTCGTACGTGTGTTTGACTTGCAGCCAAGGCTGCTTTGCCAGTTTGCAACGCGCCAGACGAGGTTTGCGTGCCTCTTCGCACAGCCTGAAGCGATTTTTGTACCGCGCCCGCGGGAAACGCTACAGCACCTAAACTTGCACCAACGAACCCGCCCATCATGGCCGCACCGCCCGAAGTACATAATGCGCCACCTATGCTTTTTCCAATGCTGGCTGCTTGGGTAATACCCATCACACAAAGTGCTGCGACAATAAAAATGGGCACCCAGATTGCTGATTTCATTTGCTCTGGATTGTTTAGCATGCTATTGGTGACCCAATGCAAGAGGTGGGTGCTAAGCCCTATCACACTTGAGACGAAAACCAACACCAAAGAAAAGCCAACCAACACACCCAGCCAGCGCTCAAAAAAGCTTTTGGTTTGATCAAATACAGTGAAACAAATGAAAAGAGGGGCCGTACATAAGGTGACTGCAAGCATGAGTTTTGCAATGACGATTTCAATAAAGGCTAATCCCACGGTGATACAGCCTGATAAAAAGACCATAATCCCAGCAAAATAAGGCGTTAACTTTCTAAAAGAACCGACCTCAAACAGGGAACCGCCCAAGGTAAGCACGTCATTTAAAACGTTTTGTAACCCCTGATTAATCGTTCCTACGCGAAATTCAGAATGTACTGCTTGCATTAACGTGGTGGAGATCGCTTCACTGCTCACCACAAATAAATCCTTAATGTAGGACGCAAAAAAACCCCAGTTCATAGCAGCCATGTAAATAAAGCCGACTCTAAAGACAAATTTAAGCAATTCTTGCTGCGGGGTTTTAATGAGACCACGTGCCGTGGCATAGCCCATCAGCACAATATAAAGAACAATCATCGCGCCAAGGGGGGCTTTTAATAGCTCAGCTAGGGCTGTGTATCCATCAAACACAAAATGACTAGTCAACCTATCGATTTCACTCGCCAGATTCACGAGAAAGGTATCTAATGCCATCATGTTCTCTCTGGATAATAAGTCGGCCATGTGGATACCAGTACTTCTGCATAAGTATCCCCTAATCTGTCAAAAACGTTTTTATCGATTAAATCAGCCAGTGTGAGTGAATTAAAACCCGCATAATGCCCCTCCTTTGCAAACTGCACGATGCTGGTAAAAAGCTTGGCGCAATCAATTTCAGAATTGTTTTTACCTTCCATGCACTCCAAGTACCCATAACCACGTTCATCGGTTTTCATTGAAAACTGCAACCGCTTTTCTGCATTTGCGGAGGCGTTCATTAAAAAGGTGGCACTTTCAGATTTAGAATGAGTTTTTAGCGGATTTTCATGGTGGCACGCCGTTAAAAATAAGATGCTAAATCCGATTATTATTTTGTTACGCATGGTTTTACTCCTGTAGGTAGTTCATTAATAGGTTGCTGCGGACAAAATCTGCCAAAATCACTGCACGGGGAAGATAATTCAGGTACTGGCTTACATCCTGTGATAAGACCAGGCAAAGATAAGAGAATCAGTATTAATTTATACTTCATCAAGCACCTCATTTAGACGTTAAACAGTTAAATTTAGCCATTTCAGCTCGGTCTTGTAGTTCGGCTAAACTCTCTTGTGCGACTTGCTGATTCATCAGTGTTTGCAAGCGAAGACTCATTAATTGGATAAAGGCAAGTTCCGTTATAAGCCTTGAATTCAAATCGATGGCGCCTTTGGTGTTGTCAGTTTTTTCAATTTGTTTGGATAGATCATGTAAAACCTTCATTCGGCGGTTTATTTCGTTATAACTATCTGTGGTTTGTACCAGTACTGCACGATTCACCGCCTTATCTTCCTTGAAACGGGCAGTCTGGGCAGGGGTTGTGTTCTGTGCATACTGATTTTCATCTAATGCTGGATGATTTTTTTCGTAAGCTTCAACCAAAGCTTGATAGCGGCTCGGATTACCGCCTGATAAATTACGCAATGCATCAGACCAGGTGCTTGCAGGAGATTGCCAGCTTTGTAGGGTATCTAAACCGTTGTTCAAGTCTCCAAAACCATAATGTCCTTTATTTTGTTTTTTCATTTCCTTTATGGCATTGAGCTGAGCGCTTGAATTTTCATAGGTTCTTTTTAATGTGTTGTACTGGTTTTTTAGTACTTGTAATTGTTCTATAGTTTTTGCAAGTAAAGCCGCATCTTCCACGCCAAGAAGATCAGCATAGGAAGGTGATGCCAGGAGTCCTAATATCAATAAAAGACACGTGCGTCGAATCATCCGGAACTCCTTTCAAAAAACTCAGGTAGCCAGACATCGGGAGCATTGCCCGCTTTCGCCATAATTTCATTTAGTAATTTCACCGATTGAGTATTGCCGGAAAGCACACGAATAAACTCTTGTAAGCCGTTTAAATCAAGCTTACAAAGCATTGATTTCTGCTCTTGCTTATAAAGAAATATGCGCGACTCTGGTGTATTGTCTTTAATGGCTTGATATTCCGCCTCACGAAGTTTTAAGTGTTCAATGTATGTTTCTCTTTCTGCCATTGGATTTGGAAAAACAATCATGGTGGCAAGGTTATCCAAGACGACATGATTTATGGCAGAACTTGTCACCGTTTTGGCTGATTGCGTCATGAAAATAAAATGACCATTTTTCTTGCGAATGGTCGGCAGCCATTCTTTGAGACATTTTTCCCAAAAAGGGGATGCAAAAAGTTGCCAGGCTTCATCAATAACAAAAGAGGTTAAGCGGCCATCCAGACATTGGCGCATGCGGTGAACTAAATAAAGATAAACAGGGCTTGCAATAGTCGGAGCAATACAATCCATTAAATAGGTAACATCAAATCCTACCTTGTCGAAATTAAAATCAAGGCTGTCAGCCTCATTATCAAAAAGCCAATGAAACTCCCCGTCGGTGTTGTTGCCGTCATTTTTTAACCATTGGCGAAGATGCGGCCACCTTGGAAAATTCATCGGTAAAAACTTGCTGACATTGCTAAGCGTACGAAACTCGGGGGCAAGAGCGTCGAATGCATAATCAATGCAATCATTGACGATTTCAGTAATTTGACTTGGAAGGCTAATTTCTGAAGGCTCAATAATCAGCGCACCAAACCAGCTTTTTAAAAAAGAGCGATTTTCTGGCGTGTCCTGCAACATCAAAGGATTCATTGCAATCTTCGCACCTGGTGCAATTTTAATGTAGCAACTGTTGCCGCTAGCTAGAATGTAGATTTTAGAAGACTCATCCCGATCAATATAAAAACTGCGGTTGTTATAACGCCCCATCTGGGCATCAAGAAAATTGACTAGAGTTGTTTTGCCGGCATTGTTGCCACCAAAAACGGCCGTATGCCCTTTTGATGGATTGGTTTTGGAACCTTTACTGTGATAATTAAAAAACACAGGCGTACGTGCTGGCGTCTCACACAATGTAACCGCCTCACCTAAGAAATTTTCATTTTTAACGCCACTTTGCAGATTATGCAGTGGACAAAAATCAACAAAATTTAATGATGTGATGAGAGATGCTCTTGTAATTAAATGATGGTTGCATGGTATTTGACTCCAAAATGCTGGCTCCATTCCCAGCGCTTCTTTGATTACCGCAATGCCGACAGTGGCGTATTGCTTGCTTATCTCTAAGATGGCGTGATTGAGCTTTTCTCGGGAATCACTGAGCAACATTAATGTATGATGATGTAAGCCAAGATATACGTCCTCGCTGGCGACCTCATCCTCCAATACTTCGAGCGTTTCAATTTGACTTAAAGCTTTATCCCCAGCACTAATTAATTTAGACCGTTTTTGCATGATGGTTTTGAGCCCAGCATCTTTGGGACTTGGCGCAAAGGTATGCGTGGCAATATATTCGCAATCCAACGACAACAAGGGATCGAGTAAGCTATATGCAGTCGCTGTGGGATATTTCTTTAACGATAGCATGGCACCAAAGCACACATCGTCAACCGTATTTCCTTGAAACTGTATCGCCTCCCCAAAAAGAATTTGATATCGAGAAAGATATTGTCCTAAATGCCCATTGGGGTAGATGGCTTCTGATTTAAATGTTTGGGGTAAATGGTTTGCAATTGGTGTACCGTAGATCGGTTTTTGATACGGCAATGACTTGCCAGCATTTACCCATAAGCTTAAAAAATGCGTTAATTCACTGTATCCGAGTTCTTCATCTTTTATTCCTAAGAGATGAGCACCAAATGAAGATAAATTAGAACACAACTGATCAACTGCTTTGGTTAACGCTGCTATTTCCCTTTCTCGATATTGCTCTCTCATATCCATTACCTGATGACTCAAATACGATTTAACTTTTGTCAGGATGGACGCAGCTTTGCTTGAAGTGTCGCCTTTGAGTACAACTGTGATATATAAATCGTTTGTATATAAATCGTGGTTTTGAAAACGTTGGTGGTAATGTTCATTGAGGGCCATAGCAAACAAACTATTGAACTTCCCATTTAATACGCATGGGCTTTTTTTCCGATGAGTTGTCACGTAAATAATAAATTGCTCACCTAGTCCTAATAATGCTTGATGCAATAAAAACTGCTGATAATTCAATTTCGCTGTGTCTTCCAGTTCAAAAGCAATGCCAGCAATCTTAATCACTGATCCCATAAAACCGGATTGCGACTCAAAAATAGACGGCGAATTTAAATGCGTTATTGGAAAAAGCGCTGATATTTTTGTTTCGCTTCGAGCAATTTTTGTCAATTTAGAAAGGCTCATAAGCGCGTGCTCCCCAGACTTGTGCGTTTGGCATCTGTGGCAAATGCATCACCTTTTTTGCACAAATCGAAAAAAAGTGCTGATCGTAACGACAAACAACCCAGCCAAAGATATGTAGCGGGATAAAAATCAGCCCATATAACGGCGATAATCCAATGAAAGCGCACATAGAGACCATCATGTTTAACATGTGGTATTCAAACGTAACTCCGCCAACAGTAGCAGGCCTCGTTAATGCGCCGTATATCAAATGCGCTTCCAGCATTGAATCATTCATCACAATTACCCAATTAACGTGGAATAGAGAGAAGCTCCGCCATAAATAATCCCCAACCCCACCAGAATCATGACGAAATATTCTTTTGGAAATTTTTGCCTAACCAAACACAGGTAACCTGAAATGATGATACAGAAAATCCCCACGGTTCTTGCCAAACCGCCCTGAAGGTAATTGATGGTACGGTTGATGATGCTTTCAATGCTTTGTGCATGCGTAATTGAAGGCGACAGCAGCAACAGCAGTAGTAATCGCGCTTTAAAGTTTTTCATGCGTTTGATCACGCGATACTTGATTGGTTGAATACTCATAGATTTGCTCCCTCTACTGCTGGACTCGTTAAAAGCTTTTTCCAAAAAATCTCTTCCCTGTCGATATCCACGTGAGCTGGTGCTTTAAAACCGATTGCAATCACCCCGTTATCTGCATTCACATCCATGACTTTGAGTTGTATCGAACCCTTATCAATCATGATTTGCTCGCCTTTTTTTCTATACAGAATTAGCATCAGTTTTTCTCCCTTTGTTGACCGGCTAATATGGCCTTGCATCGTTGCAACTGAGCTTGCACAATTGCTGAATCAGGCCGTGTATAATCAGACTGTGTCGTCCAAAATGACGTTCGCTTTTTAATATCTCGACAAATCTGCATCAATTGCGGCAGTGTGGGCGGCATCTCACAAAAATCGCGGCAGGTGAACACCGCTTGATTGAAAATCTCATCGCTAAATCGGCTTAACGCTTCTTGCCATTCCCTTTTTGCAAATTCCATAAACCCCTCACTTTTAAATTGACTTCGCCAGACATGCCCATAAAATGCCGCGAACTTGGAAAACAAAAGGTTGATTCGCGGTGCAATTTGCTCACCTTGTTTTGAATTCGATGACGTTTGTTCTTGGCGTTTCACGCTCGATGTCTGGATTCCAGAATGGATCTCGCCCTGAGTCATTTCGAGTATTTTGGCGACCTGTTGCATGTTGTATCTCCTGTTTCTGCTCCATAGTTACTTCATCCTCCCAAGCCCTCTTGGAAAGCCAATTGGCTGGGTATTTCCATGGTGGCATCCAGGCTCCTTGAAGTTGTTTTTGTTGGTAATGTTGAATTTGTTTATGCAATGCATTCATGATTTTGCTGAACAAGGCATCATTGGGATTTAATTGCTGAAATACGTCCCAAGCATGTGACCTGGATTTTTTCTCGGGATAAAGCGCCCAAAACTGCTCGAACTTTTGCTGCAAAAAAATATATAAATAATTATCTTTTATAAGAGGTGTGACGGCTTTTGGGGTATCTGTTGTGACGGGATTTTGTGATGAATCGTTATAAAACCCTTTATTTTCAATGGATTGCGCCGAACAAAATGTGACGGCTTTCTGTGACGGGTTTGTGACTACTTTATTTTGGGTAAAATAACCCAAGGTTGCTAAATTGCATTTTAAAATCAGTTGCAGTTCTTCAGATTGCAAGCTAATTAATCCGACACGTTCCAAAGCAGCCAAAGCTCGTCGAGCTTGTGCACGAGAATATTTTTCACCTTTCACGCCCTGATGAGGCTGGATGAACAGTTCTTCTGCGATTGATTGCAGGCTTATTCTTCGCTTAAGGCCAACAATTCCTGTTTTAACATCCATATACGGTCTTATCCCTCTTAAATAGGCAAGTTGTTGTGCGTGAGGCAACCCATAAAGTGCCTCAAGCTCCTCACCGTTAACCATAAAATCCATGATTGATAAAATTCCTGGTTATACATCTCGTTATTATTTTTGTTGTGTGTTATCTTTATTCGTAGACAATCACAATAATATTGCACTTAACGTGCAATTAAATATGACAATATTGCACATAGGGTTTAATGTCAATATTTATATTTTTTATTTTGAGAAAAGGTATTTTCAGTGATAAACATCAAAGAAAAGATTGGTCAGCGTATTTTTGAAGAGCGTAAAGCTAAGGGATTGACACGAAAAGCACTTGCTGAGCTTACTGATGATTTAAAACCCTCCCGTATTAATAACTGGGAAAGAGGAATAAGAACACCTGGGCCTGGCGAAATTAAGCAATTGGCAGAGGCGTTAAATATAGCCCCTGGATATTTGATGTGTTTGACTGATGATAAACAAATCAAGAAGGAATTTCCGTGGTTGGGTGCATTAGTACCTTTGCTCAATGCACAACAAGCTTGTGATCCTAAAACATATATTCAAGCGATAAAGGATGACCTTGAGAATGACTCTGTTTCTTTTATTCCACTTAGTCCTGAGTTATCAAAGCAATTAGGCGAAAATGCTTTTGCATTGCGCGTGCAGGATGACAGCATGGCGCCAGAGCTTAATGTAGGGGATATTTTGATTGTTGATCCGGATCACTCTGTTCGGCCAGGCGGGTTAATCGTTGTACACCTCCAGGATAGTAACGAGGTCACTGTACGCCGATATAAACAATTATCGGTAGCCAAACCAACACTAGAGTATGAATTACTCTCAACAAATGAAAACTGGGCTAATATTAGAATATCCCAATCGTTTATGCATAGGCTTATTGGGGTTGCTTTGATTATCATAAGAGTGCTTTAAAATGGGGATTATCGTGATAGATGGTTTTGGAAAGATAGTGATGTATATGCTGGGAGTATTAAAATTTTGGAATTGAACAGCTACATTAATGCAGGAGGCATAACATGGCTAATTTTGTGGGACACTTACTTAGTGTAGATGACGTGGGACTGAAAGTGTATAGTCAGAAAAACGAAGGTGACACTATCGAGGCAGTAGAGCATAAAATAAATCAAGCTTCAACCCTTGGTTATTGGGTTATTTTTCGCAAACAGGGAAACGAATATACTCCAGTTAAATTTTTAGACTCAAAGAGAAATAAACATTATACATTGAGTTGACCTCATGCTATTTTAATAAATTAGACACCTCATTAACCAATCTCCGGATATGCCGATTCAAGTAAATACGGTATGGTCCGTAATATAAAGCTATGTCGTCTTTGTAATTACATCCCATAACGATTTCTCCCATATTGATGCCGTTTGGGACATCTCCTATGAATCTATTGAAAACAAAGTTATTTGTATCTATGCGCCTATTGCCGCTTCTTACATGGCATGCTGCATTTCGTAGTTCACGAACAAGAGCAGTTATATCATTTACGCCATTTTGAATATCAACGTCTTCAGTGAATTTGATTCTTTTCCCATTAGAATTCAGAAAATTTAAAAGGTCATTCAATCTAATCAAAATCTCAATAAACGCCGATTCGGCAAATAAAGAATCTGTCTCGACAGCTCTTGAATGGAGGAGCGTATTTATCCTGGCTATTTCAAATTGTTCTTGGTTCATATGTATCACCAGTTCATCAAACATCTAATCGCTTACTTTCGAATAAGTTTTAAATTCTGGTATTTTCTCTCTCTCAGCTAATTTATTCCAAAATCCTACAATATCCATGGAATTGGGATGGCGTTGCTCCAGTAATTGGATGATAACCATGACGCGAAGTAACAGCAATATAAGCTTCTTGGAAAAGAAATGTATTTTTTTGGGGTTCAGAATTAATTTTTTTATCTCCTAAATATGATGGGAAAATAGTTGTATATATAAAATTTCCTATATCTGTTTTTTCGATAAAAGTAATTCCAGTTGGTGTTGCAAAAGCTAGAACATCCGTAGCCCCCAGATTTCCTATTAGTCTAGCCCGTCCTTTACCTGAAATGTCAATATTGTCAAAATGAACCGCGTTAGAGAAACGATCTTCTTCTAGTACCATTGTTTTTCCTTTCCAATTTGCAAGCACGCCTTGAGGAAAATAGCACTCTATACTTTTTGCAGATATGAGTTTTTTGAAGGCAATTTTGTATTCTGAGAGCCGTTCCTGATGTTCAGGCACCTCAGCTACAGCTAATGTTGGTGATATTAAAATAAAAAATATAATTCTCAATGTAGACCTGAACATGTGGCTCTCCTTAGCCTTATTGCTTTAGTATAGCCAAAATAAATACCGTGCATTTCGGATGTATACAATAAAATCATTTAAAATCTTATGCTCAAGCTCCATACCTTTATGTTGTAGGACAGACAGCAATTCATCTGCCTCATTAGCAAGTTCGAGCATTTTAGGCCGATGCAAAGCAGCATGCTCCATCCATGAAGCAAATGGGCTTTCCAGGTATAAAGTTAAATCCGAGGGAGAATAGATGATTTGATCGGCTTCAATATACAAAGAGCTTCTCCAATTAAACTAAATTTATAATATTCAACTTATAAGCATGAAACTCCTTGACACAAATGTTTCCATCCAAGGTTTACTGTAATCTATGAGGGCACAAGTTCTTAACAAATTATAGGCAATTAATTATACCAATATCATTTTATAAGTTTTTTACTATTCAGCATTAAAGAGAAACCCCAATTCTCGGCTTAAATGCAGCGAAAAGCTCTCTGCATAAGGCACATGAATCCTCATAAATCCCTGGGCTATTAGATTCTCTTGGACCGCCTATATTCAATACTTTAATATCATGGCTAGTTGCCCATTCAAGTACTGCATGTATGTCAGGATTTGATGATAAATCGACTATAAAATAAGGTTTCTCTTGTCGTTTCGCATCTTCAATAGTGAGGATTGTTCCATCCTTTATACGTTCAGGCAAAGGCCATTTAGGAACGATAATTAGAGTACCATCTGAGTCTCGGATATTGAGTTTTGTTCTTTCATCTGGGACAGAAGTAGATGCCTCTTCCATGCTTTCATATTTTTCCAAAATGGAATCGCCATTTTCATCTAATCCTCCTTTTGGACACCAACCGCCTACTTCAAGACCTAATTCCGATGCTATTAAAAGTGCAGCTTGATCAACGCCTGTCTGACCGCCAGAAACAATTTTTTCAATCATGCAAGTGGCTCCGAGGTTTCATTCAAATATTTAAAAGGAGTAAATTTTTCAGGAAAATCATAAACGTCTATACCCGTCAGATTTTTAAGATAATTGACCAAAACATTTGCTGGCCCGGCAAAAACAATACTATAAATCGCTTTTATCGAAAAGCTAATTGCTGCGACTTGTAAAATGTTTTTTAGTGGAATAGAGGCTAACTCCATCATAATGATGGCAATAAACGAATAAAGTGCCTCAGAGATAGTAGAAGAGCCCAAACTCCTTAACCAAAAATATCTACCCTTCACAAGAACTTTCCACCGAGACAAGAGGTATGAATTGGCTAAATTAGCGATAATGTAGGCAATAAATCCACAGAGGTTGATCCTTAATAAGGATGAACCAAGAACATGAGCATATGCCTCTTGACCCTTAAAAAAGGAAGGGGAAGGAGCCCACAATATCAATTGACATACAATAACAAACAATGTTTGAGCTAGAAATCCTACAATAATCACAGCGCGTGTAATTTTAAATCCATATATTTCCGCAATAATGTCATCTAAAATAAATACAAATGGCGAAGTCAACGTCCCGCCCAATACAAAAAGTAGATCTGTACCAACATATCGATTTGTTAAAACAGCGTTACAAAGCATAATACTCATATAGAACATACAAAGTATTATCAATACTCTGTATCCCATTAAATTTTCAATGAAAGCTTGGCGCTGTATACTAATGCTCATGTTTTCACTATCCTTTTACTAACCTTAAATAATTTTGTGCTACTCGTTTAGGCTCGTGTAGTCTAGCTAATTTTAAGCCAGTGAAAACTCCAATATAAAATGCCTGTGAAACATCAAATTCAGTAATAATTTCTCTTGTTAAAGCGATATCTCTTGGGTCCATCGTTAAAACATTATTATGACTGCCATCTCTTGACTCAAAAGTTATATAGCCACTTCTATCTTGATAGAGAAGATTATATTTTCCATATCGCCACAAAGAGCTTCGGGTTAAAATATGTTTTGGGGGTATTTGGTTTGAATGTTCTTTAGGGGTT
Source organism: Legionella impletisoli (assembly GCF_900639875.1). Taxonomy (GTDB): domain Bacteria; phylum Pseudomonadota; class Gammaproteobacteria; order Legionellales; family Legionellaceae; genus Legionella_A; species Legionella_A impletisoli. The sequence continues at coordinate 112,347 of NZ_CAAAIA010000003.1, read as the reverse complement.
CTTAAATTCTTGCCATATTCTAATCCTATGAAACATCCTTGGATTGGATGCAACCCATAAAGCACTTGTATATCGTAGATAATTTCCGTTAGTGTATAGCTTAAAACGGCTTTTGTATTAATACATTGAATTTGTAAATATTCTGTTTCTTCATCAATATATGAATCAACAATTTTATACAAAACATAATCATTAAGATCTGAATTAACTTTTTTTATTTTCCTTAAAAAGCGATCAGACACTATTTCTTTCCATTGAAACACTTACAGCTCCTTCAATCGATCAGACTGCTATTTAATTATTTCCATTATAAAAACTTCAATACATCAGACTGCTATTTAAGCATTTTCCTATTATAAAAAAGCGTCAAGACAACTACGCCAATAACTTGATGCTCTTCTTTCGCAAAATTTAAGGGTGGTGTAGCGTTATTGATAGAGTGTAATTGCCATAAAGGCGGATCAATAAGTAACTCTCTTAAAGTAAGTTCTTGATCATGAAGAATATTAATTAAGACGATATCTCCGTCTAAAGGAGTTAATTCTGGATCAATAACAAAAATTGTACCTTGTTGAAAACGAGGATACATAGAAGGTCTACTTTCTAAAGCAAAAGCTTTAGGGCTTATATTTTCTTTGCCCCCAAGCGTAACTGGAATCCAAGACTCCCAAGTTTGTAAATTAATTTGATCATAATTGGCGGCATTTGACCAATCAAATACTGGAATAAAAAGTGGCTTAGCTTGGTAAGATAACCTATACGTGCCAGATTCATTTTGTTCGAGAAGGTTATCAATTGTTACATTAAAATAATCTGCCAGGGTTTTTAATGTAAATACTCTGGGATCCGTTGTTTCACCTGATAGTAATCGCCTAATAGTCATTACAGGGATATTTAAATCCTGAGCAACTTTGCTTTCTGTGATTTTTTTAGCCTTAAAAAGATCACGAAGATTTTCAGCAATAATACTCCGCTGTGCCTGATCAAGTTTTAGTTGCTCGTTTTCCACAATCTGCATGTCGTAACGCTTTATATATCGGCAATCACAAAATTGTATAAAAAAATCTTACTAATTTAAAGGCAAAATAATTAACAAAAATTATTAAAACATTTATGTTGACCATTATAACAATATTGTTATTATATTTATCTTTGTTGTTGTTTTCGTTTGTGTATCTTGATACTGAAACCAAACCTTACTTCAATAAAAGATTTATGGATTAAGGACATAAGGAACATAGCTATGAAAAATTACCCAAAATTACAAATATATCAAGGGATCATTCAGTATCTACTTGACTCAACCGGCTACGACCTAAAAAACATAGCCGCTTTATCAAACGCAACCATCAAGAATATTCGCTCCATTTATCATGGAAACGAACTCCCACCAAGTTTCTCCTCATCAGAAAAACATCTAGTACAGTTATACCAAATGGTTATTGAATTAAATACTAAGAAAGGGACCAACTTGAAGCATTTGGCAAAGGAAACCAAGTATGAAAACACTCAACATTCAACAAGCTGCTGAATTTCTTGGCGCACATAAAGAAACCATACGAAGAATGGCTGCAAATAAACAAATCCCTGGTGTTAAGATTGGCCGTAGCTGGATATTTCTTGAGCAAGATCTTGTGATGCACATCAGAAACAAGTACTCTAGCTGCGACGCTTCGCAGGGTGACCATAGGAGAATAAAATGGCACTCTACAAACGAGATGGAATTTGGTGGATTGATATCCGCCACCAAGGAAAAAGAGTACGCAAAACTGCTGGGACTGAAATAAAGGAAGATGCGCAACGGTTGCATGATCAACTGAAACATGAACTGTGGCAAGCAGATAAAATCAAATCTTTGCCGAATAGAACATGGATGGATGCTGTATTGAGGTGGATTGATGAATCAGCTCACAAACGCAGCCTTGTAACGGACAAATATCATTTAACATGGCTAGATCCATTTTTACGTTCAAAAAAGTTATGTGATATCGATAGAGATTTAATTGAGTTTATTGCCAAGAAAAAAGAGGCAGAAAATGTTTCACTGACAACTGTTAATCGGATTTTGGAACTTATCCGAGCCATTTTAAACCGTGCTCACAAAGAGTGGGGTTGGTTGGATAAGCCACCAATCATTCGGATGCGAAAAATTGAGAACAAACGGATTCGGTGGTTAACGAAACAAGAGGCAACTCGGCTTTTGAAAGAATTACCACCGCATTTAAAAGACATGGCTTCTTTCACATTAGCCACTGGCCTTCGTGAGTCCAATGTAACGCAGTTAAAATGGAGCGAAGTACATTTAGATAAAAAACATGCACTCATTCATGCTGATGAATCTAAATCTAAACGCCCCATTCCAGTTCCATTGAACAAACAAGCGATCTCAATTTTAAAAGCCCAGATCGGGAAAAACCAAACGTATGTTTTTACATACAATGGCAATCCCGTAACTCGTTGCAATAACCATGCTTGGCTTAAAGCATTGAAACGTGCAGGAATCGATGATTTTCGCTGGCATGATTTACGCCACACTTGGGCAAGTTGGCATGTGCAAAATGGTACACCTTTGCATGAGTTACAACAACTCGGCGGGTGGTCTAATTATGAAATGGTGTTACGTTATGCGCACCTTTCAAGTGCACATCTTAGGGCTGCGGCTGAACGTGTTTAGACACGTTTTGGTCACAGTAACTTGGTTTTTTGGCCACAAACTAGAGCTAAGTGCTTGATTTTAAATGGCGCGCTCGGAGGGACTCGAACCCCCGACACCTTGGTTCGAAGCCAAGTACTCTATCCAGCTGAGCTACGAGCGCATGCTTGATACTAGATTCTAGGGAATAGAAGCTAATGGTGGTTTTAAATCTGGACGTCTTTGTTACTAATACTAGTCTCCAGTTACTAGGTGGTGGGCCGTATAGGATTCGAACCTATGACACAGAGGTTAAAAGCCTCCTGCTCTACCAACTGAGCTAACGGCCCAACGAACTGGATTATAAGATAATAATGGTTCTAGATGCTAGTATTAAAACTAAATTCCAGAATGGTGGGCCGTATAGGATTCGAACCTATGACACAAAGGTTAAAAGCCTTCTGCTCTACCAACTGAGCTAACGGCCCCAAAGAGGCTGAAATCATACCGGATCAGGCCGAAATTTCAAGTGTTTTGTGCATAAAATTTTCAACAAACCCAGCTTTACTGTATAAATCCTCTGTAGTGGCTAAGATTTTTAATCCCTTATGAACTAATTTTTTACAAAAAGCCTCATGCTCGGTCTTAGAAATTAATACAAATAACACATCAGCACCCATCGCACCGCAACCTTTAGCAGCTAGGACTTCAGATTCTTTCTTGAGCTGTTGCAGTAACTTATAAGTATGACTCGCCACCAGATTTAACTCAGACAATGCCTGAGCATAGGCATTGACCGTTTCAACGAGAAGCTGACTATCTTTTGTGTTAAATGCGTCTTTTCCATTTTCAACAAGTCGTTGTAAATGGGTAAGGTTATCAGGTAACCCCACTTGAAGCAGGTGGTTGTGCGTTGCGAGTTTTTGCCCGGTGTGCAATAAGATAAAAGCAAGATCATCAAAAACCCAAGGGTAAGGACAAATAATTTCATCATATTTATTAAGGTATGAGCATCCCCAGGAAATTTGTGCTAACACATCATACCCACTGGGACAAAGACCCTTGCCATTCCAGGCGTAGTTAAAATACGTTTCTAATAAAGAAGAAACATGAACGGGTTCTGAATCAGTAAGGCTCGCTAAATAAGCGCCAATAAACTGAGCACTGGAAGCTCCCATTCCTCCTAAACCATGATAAGGGTCATAAAAGCTTAAACCTTTTGCTTGTTTGCAATTAGTCCAATACTTTCCGGCAGGAGACTCAGGATGTATTCCGGACAAACTGGACTCAGCAACCATGCTAATCTTAAAACAAGGAGAGGTCGTTAAAATGAGCGCGGGACCATTTGCTAAAACCGCATATTCCCCAAGTAAAAATGTTTTTGCAGGAATCGACCAAACCATTAGAGAGATGCCACGTTTCGAATTTCAGCTAATAATTGACTTGCATGGTTCAAACTAACGCGTTTGTAGAGGTGCAACCAATTCTGTAACCGCTCTTTAAGCAAGGGCATTTCTTCATCAGTCGCCCCCGCTACCATTAAAAGGTTATCAATATGAAGTTTCATATGCCCTTGAATAATACCTTCGGTACATAAGGCCTTAATTGCACCAAGGTTTTGGACCAGTCCAACCGCAGCAATTACCCGTGATAGTTGATTCGCGGTTTCAATTCCCATCATGCGAAGGCACATCTTAGCCGTTGGATGTAAGGAAGTAACACCGCCAACAGTGCCAACAATAATCGGTGCTGTTAATTCACCGGTTAACTCACCATCCTGATAACGCCATTGTGTGATGGCCTTGTAACGACCACTTCTTGAAGCGTAAGCGTGCACTCCCGCCTCAACCGCACGCCAGTCGTTTCCTGTGGCGATTAGTACGGGATCAATTCCATTCATTACACCTTTATTATGAGTGGCAGCACGATAGGGATCCATCTCAGCGAATAGCGAAGCTTCTTCTAATCGCTCACCAAGCTCAGGCTGAACGTTTCTTATAATGACTTTTGCAGTTGTAAGTTTTTGATCATTTAAATTGGATAAAATACACATGGTGACTTCTTCACCTGTGATGGCTTCTATCGGTGTTTTCAAATATTCAAGCACTTGGTTAATGATGTTGGCGCCCATTGCATCGCAACTGTTCATCTTCAAATGAATAACCGCCATAAGACCACCATCTTCTCGAGGCAGCTTGCGAAGCTCTAAATCCACCACACCCCCACCGCGTTTAACCATACTAGACGCGACATCTTCATTGGCTTTTTCAATAAAAAACGGTTTATTTTCAGCAAAAAGAAGCGCGAGTTTTTCAAAGTTTTTAACGTTTGCAATTTGAATCTGACCTAAAATGCAATCGCCTTCGATCTTGGTTTGAATTTCTCCTGATTGTCGAATCCATTTAGCGGTTTTCGATAAAGCAGCAATGATAGACGTTTCCTCCACCGCCATAGGAATGACATAATCTTTGCCATCAATGCAAAAATTTGTTGCAACCCCTAAAGGCAATTGAAAATATCCGATGACGTTTTCTATTAACTTCTCCGCTAGATTCGTATCTTTAACTCCGCCTTGACGCAAAAAAGTCAGATCACTGGTTGTTAAAGCCCCGAGATCTAAGAGTCGCTTAAAGCGTTCTTCGCGACTTAGTTTTGAAAACCCTTGGAATAATTCATTGGCATTTTTGTTTAACGACATGCCTTCTCCTTTAACTCATGCAAAATACGGCTGCCAGTACAAAACATAGCAACTTTTAAATCATATTCAATCATAGTCATTTGTTCGATAACCGCATCCGAAGAAGCTAATGCGGCAGTCAGCATCGGTTTAGCAAAACCTACCGTACTCGCCCCAAGTGCAAACAATTTAGCCGCGTCTAAGCCATGACGCACGCCCCCAGAACCCCAGACTTCAAACTGAGGTGCGATTGAGACAGCGTCCATGACGCTTTGAATGGTATCGATGCCCCAATTTTTAAAAGATACGGACGCACTTTGTCGGATAGGATCATGACTTGCACGATGGCCTTCTATTCGCCCCCAATGTGTTCCACCTAATCCACTCACATCGACCGCGCTCACACCTATCTCATTTAATCGCATGAGCGTAGGTATTGAAAACCCACAACCGGTTTCTTTCACAACAACAGGTAACATTAAACACTCTACCATTCTAGCAAGGGCATCCCAGCAACCTTTGAAATTGGGCGTCCCTTCAGGTTGAATGCATTCTTGCAGTGGATTGCAATGAATAATCAAAGCCTCTGCATTCAATGCTGAAGTAATTTGCTGGATTTGTTCCAAGGAAGATGAAACCAATTGTGCAATTCCTAAATTACTATAGAGCGTTACATTGGGGAATTCTTGCCGCAGAATACGCCATTCCTCGGCTGCCTTCTCATCCGTGAGTTCACGCCGTTGTGAACCAACGCCCATGGACCATCCTTGCTCAGCACAAGCGGCGATGAGATTACGATTGATATTCACAGCATTCCGATGCCCTGCCGTCATAGAAGAAACGATAAACGGCTTGGATAGCGTTTTACCAAAACGTTCACCACGAATATCAATTTCATGAAAATCCATATCGGGTAACGCTTCATGAACTAAGGTCATGCGGTCAAACGGATTTAATTCACTGGTTTGATTTGTTTGCATCAGGGCCAGATCAATATGATCTTGCTTGCGTTGTTCAAACTGACTGTAATCATCAGACATCGTCATATCACACCACATTTAAAATTGGTTTGAATTTTACCACATCATCCCACTAGGAACTAGAATCATTAACCCTGTTCTTTAACTAGTAGATCAAAGACATGATTTAGGTTTGCATTTAGCTCGGTAAAAAAATACATGAGGTTGTAAAATCCTAAGGCATCACTTTCTAACGTTGCAAAGCGCTCAGGAGAAGTATTGATTTCTCGCTGTAATAAACATGAAACATCGGCGGCAGGGCACATTTCTCCCTTCTTCTTGTGTTCTAATAATTCAATCAATTTTTTTATATTTTCTTCCGTGGTTTCAGCCGCTTTACGGACCAACGGAATTTCGTCATTACTTAACCGACACTTTAACCAAGGATAGGATTCAATTAAATGAATAGCATAATGAGCACTTGCACCTACATATTTCAATAAGCTATTAAATTCCTGGGTATTTAAGCGATGAAATAGCAACTGATAACGAATTGCCAAAGCTTCTTTTTTTATCATGAGAAATTCTACCGCTAGATTTTGGCTAGAAACATACGTTCGAATGTCTTTAGAATTAAACACCATCGTTAAGGAAGCACGTATTTTTTTCAAATAATCAACGAACATAGACGTGACGTTTCGCTTTAGTGGAAAAAGAAAATTTCCAACCGTTAAAGCGACGGCCGCACCTAAAGCCGTATCGATGATTCTTGTACCCAACATACTCCAGTTCCACTGGCCAATTAAGGCAAATAAAAACACGACAAAGCACGTCAAAAAAAACACAGCAATTAAATGATAAATAGGCATCATGAAGGAGGTAAAAAAAACAAAAAACAATAAAAATACCACGATAAGCTCGGTATTTGCAGGTAATGTAAAATATAATGCTGTGCCGGCGGCACCCCCTAAAATAGTCATACCTACTCGCTCAAACGAACGTTTTATGCTTTCCCCCCAAGTTTGGGTGGTTAAAGCCATGGCAGTTAACGTGATCCAATACCCACGCTCTACCTTAAAATTTAAGCTGATTAATTCCGCTATAGCGATGGCCACTGCTGCCTGTAGTCCCATCTTGGTTGTATTTCTAAGATTCATATTCGTTCCGAAGTAATTTAGTCGCGCTCTGACTAAGTAATTCGAAGCTAAGCTTAAAATTTAACAATGCAATGATTAAATCCGGTCTAACGGAGGGGGTTTTTCCTAGGCGTTCGCCCAAGTTGGGAATAAATCGGTAGGCTTTTGTTTTATGAATTAAAAAATCGGGGTTCATGTGAAGAAATGAGAAAAACTTGGCACATTGTTTACACATTAAGCAGAGTGTTAAACGGGTAGCGCGAGGAATATCCAAGTTCTTTTGCCACAAATCATAAAAAGCATCAAGCGCTAAAGAATAGGCATTAATCAGCGCAAACAGATCGGCCGTACTATAGCTTAATTGGGTTTCTTCCTCTACAAAGGCTGAACTATGAATAATGGTTTGATTTAAATCAGCCAATTTTTTTAACGTTTGTTTAATTCGAACGAATGAAACATCACAATAATCACGGATTGGTTTATCGAGTAGGAGCTGTGCGCGAAGCTCGTTCATCCCTTCACTTAACGCTTTAAAAAAAAGATTCGTATTATTCAAAAACAGTTGACGATAGTTATCCGGAAAAACAAATAAAATGACTCCTGCAGATACTCCAAGACCAACTAACAATCCATAAACATGTGGCCAAGCTGTCTCTGCGCTTTTAAACGGAAGAATTGTGGCTAAAAAACACAAAATCCATACCATAAAAGGAGCGATGCTTTTTTCCAGGCCAAATCGGCGAATGTAATTCACCATAAATCCTAGAACAGTTAAGAGCACTGCACTCCAAATTGGAGACTCTCGAACCATTAATCCCAAAATAAACACTGTGAAATAGAAAACATCGAATGCAAAAACATGAAAAGCACGATACCGCATAGTTTTGGCTACAACACCTTGCATTGCAAAACCACTTCCAATACCGGCTAACAAGTTTGTTAGCATCGGTTCATCACGTACAATCCATAAAGAAATAACAATGGCTAAAATCGTTTTAGTCGCAAGTTTTAGGTTGAAATATCCGGGGTCAATATTCCAAAAAAAACTGCGAAAAGAATTTATTGCACGCATGAACTTTGCCGAATGACCTGGTTTCGTATTATCCTAGGCTTTTCTATCTTTGATGGCAATCAATTGATGACAAAGACTCCTGCCCAGCTAACTTTTGATACTGAGAAAAAGCGCTATACCTGTATCGGAGACTGGTCTATTCATAATATGGCTGAGTTACAGGATCAAATTCGAGGCATTCATCTACCCTCCACTTCGAAAATCGAGATTCGTGGTGAATTATCTCAGTTCGATAGCGCAGGGGCTTTATTCTTATTTAACTTCATCACAACACTTAAAGAACGAGATAATTCTTTAACACTCCATCATTTTACTCAACAACAGCAGGATTTATTGTCCCTTGTAGAAGAAAAAAAAGACATTTTAAACTATACACCTCCCCCACCAGAGCAAAATGGTCTTTTACACGATATTGGTGTTGAGACGGTTCATAAAATAGATCAAGGCCAAGGATTAGTGATTCTCGTTGGTGACTTAAGTGATAAGCTTTTTAAAGCATTTCATCATGTCAGGCGGTTTCATTTCCCAAGTATTGTTTCAACCATTTATAATTCAGGTGTCACGGCTCTACCCATCATTGGTTTATTGTCCTTTTTGATTGGCGTCGTTTTGGCATATCAGATGGGCCTTCAACTTGAAACGTATGGCGCAAATATATTCATTGCTTATCTTTCAGGGATGGCCATTTTTCGTGAGTTTTCTCCTTTAATCACGGCCATTATTGTCGCTGGTCGAACAAGCTCTGCCTTTACCGCTCAAATAGGCAGCATGAAAATCAATGAAGAAATCGATGCGCTTTACACCATGGGACTATCTCCCACAGAATTATTAGTGCTCCCTAGGGTTGTGGGGCTATTAATTGTATTTCCCTTATTAATATTCTGGTCGGTATTATTTAGCACCATAGGTGCCATGATCATGTCAAAAACTATGCTTCATGTTGGCTATAGTGATTTCTTAAGCAGGCTCCAAGATTCCGTAGGGTTTAAACAATTGGAACTAGGACTTTATAAAGCGCCTGCGTTTGCCATTCTTATTGCTATCGTTGGGTGTTTTCAAGGAATGTGTGTAGAAGCCAATGCCGATAGCGTGGGTAAACAAACCACCAAAAGTGTGGTCCAAGCACTATTTTTAATCATCGTTGCGGATGCCATTTATTCTGTTATTTATAGCTGGTTGGATATCTAAACATGAGTGATCCGGTTATTGAAATTAAAGGATTAAAAAATTATTTAGGAGAACAATGGGTTCATTCCGATGTCAACTTGACCGTTAATCAAGGGGAGATACTTGCTATTATTGGAGGAAGCGGTAGCGGAAAAACAACCATCTTACGTAGTATATTAATGCTTTTAAAGCCCACAGCAGGTTCTATTAAAGTATTTGGTAAAGATGTATTAAACATCAGCGAGCAAGAAGCCAATAAAATTAGACAACGATGGGGTATGCTATTTCAGCACAGCGCTTTATTTTCATCCTTAACGGTGCTTGAAAATATTATGTTTCCCATGAAAGAGTTAACCTCACTGAATTCAAACGTTCAGAAGCAGCTAGCAATGTTAAAATTAAGTCTTGTTGGCCTTTCAAAAGAAACGGCTGGAAAATTCCCATCCGAACTCAGTGGGGGTATGCAACGCCGCGCGGCAGCTGCTAGGGCAATTGCTATGGATCCTGAGCTCTTATTTCTGGATGAGCCGACTTCGGGTCTTGACCCTCTTAGTGCTAAAAAATTTGATGAGTTGATTTTATTTTTGCGTGATGCGCTTAACCTTACTGTGGTTATTGTGAGTCATGATGTAGAATCTTTAAAACGAATCACCGATCGTGTGGCGTTTGTTGGTAAGGGAAAAATACTCAGTGTCGAACCCATTGAATCCCTTATGAAAAATGATAACCCTCTTATTGCTGATTACTTTAGTAAAATGTAATTTGACATTTGCATTGACTAAGCGAAAATGTGAGGGGTAGCAGAGCATAATAAAGTCAGACGGGAGCAAGGTGCTTGGAATCAAAAGTTAATTATACCCTGGTAGGATTGACGGTCATTTTGCTTACCGCAGGCTTAATTGCCGCTGGTTTGTGGCTTTCGATCGGCTTTGATCGAAAAACATATAATCGTTATATTGTTTACATGCACGAATCAATCGCTGGTTTATCTGAGGAATCGCCAGTAAAATACAACGGTGTTAAAGTCGGACAAGTCAGCAAAATAGAACTCAGTAAAACCGACCCTCAAAAAACTAGAATTATTATTCAAGTTGAAGCAGGAACTCCCATTACAACCACCACCTATGCCACGTTGATTACGCAAGGGATCACAGGAACAACTTATCTTGGTTTATCACCCGCCACCTCTACCTTTCTTCCTTTGCAAAGAACGCCCGGAGAGCGATACCCGGTTATACCCTCTAGGCCTTCTTTTTTTCATCAGCTGGAAAAAAATCTAAATGAGATTAGTGAAGGATTTAAACGTATTTTGACTAAAGAAAATGCTCGAAATCTCAACTCCGCCTTAAATGAACTTCCAAAAGCTTTAAATGAACTTCGAGTCGCTACAAAAAAATTTACTGAGATGTCTGCCGATATGTCTACTGCCGGAAGACAAGTGACATCGACCATGAAAGTCGGAAAAGATACCATTGATAAAATATCCCAACAAACCATACCGCCTGCAGTTATATTGCTTCGCCGGTTAGATGATATTGCTGCGAATTTAGAAAAAGTCAGTGAGCAGATGCGACAAAATCCTGCCGTAATCATTAGGGGAACGACGCCCCCACCACCCGGACCGGGAGAATGAATGTGAGACTCATCGGAACAGTCATACTAGTTTGCGTATTATCGGCTTGCGCTGTGAAAGCCCCTATAACCAATAAGTATAAGCTCTCGGAATTTAGCAGCAAAGCGGTCCAAATAAAGCATCCATCCACTTCGATACTTGTTTCAGAACCTGTTGCGATGGCTGGTTATGAGACATCACAAATGCTTTATGTGATTAAACCTTTTGAGTTAAGCCCTTTTACAAAGAATGCTTGGATAGATGCCCCAGCGGGCATGTTGTTTCCCTTAATTGTACAAAGCCTTCAGTCCAGTCGTTATTTTTATGCCGTGACCTCAATTCCTTATGCCGATCGCTCAGATTATCGTCTAGATACCCAATTAATCTCATTACAACAAAATTTTTTGTGCAAGCCTAGTGTTTTAGATCTCATAGTTAAGAATGTGGTCACGAATGTTAAAATCAATCAGGTGATTGCTTCTCGAATATTTACTCATCATATTCCTTGTCCTAGTGAATCGCCCTATGGAGGGGTATTAGCGGCTAATCAAGCCAGCAAACTTTATACGGCTGAGCTCACCGAGTTTGTCATAAATACGATTGATAGTGATCGGGGTGCTCATAGCAGAAAATAAAAAAAAAATGTACAATGAGCCGCCTTAAGCGGTGTGCAAATCAACCCGCTTTGATTGTGGCTTTTATTTAAACCTTTTATATTGCCTAGATTTTCAAGGAGATCAGAATGCGTATCCGAACTGTATTAAAAACAGGATTATTAGCTGCGAGTATTGTTTTGCTTGCTTCCTGCTCCAAAACGCCTGGAAGTGCTGGAATGGGTGGCGAAGATGATGGAGGTCTGGCTGCACAAGGTTTAGGTCAATTAAACAGTCGCTTTGCGGGCCAAGAAGAAGGTGAGTCCTATACGACTCGCGCTCCTCACAATCAAGTATACCTATTTGCTTACGACGATAGTACTTTAGCTTCTAAATATGTTCCTTCTGTCAATGCCCAAGCTGAATATTTAAAAAATCACCCAGGCGCTCGAATATTATTAGCCGGTCATACCGATGAGCGTGGCAGTCGCGAATATAACGTTGCCCTTGGTGAGCGTCGTGCAAATACCGTCGCTGATCTGATTCGAATGGCTGGCGTTAATCGTAACCAATTTAGAGTAGTCAGTTATGGGAAAGAGCGTCCAGTTCGTTATGGGCACGATGAAGCATCCAGACGCCAAAATCGACGAGTTGAACTAATCTATGAGGCAACCCAATGATAAAAAATCATCGCTTATTTCTACCACTATGTTTTGCTATACTTTTGCCCTGTAATGGACTTGCTGAAGTCCCCGTCGTGGATGAAAGTGAAAATTATGCGATGTTAGATGACCAGCAGGCCGAGTTTGAACGGCCTGCTGCACACTCTGATAGGGACTTAGCATTCAATGACATGACCCCACTTGCTGTCGATGAGCCTGAACTTGGCGCTTCTGAATTAGTAGACGAAGCACCCATTGCCAAAGCTAATGAACCCATTTCAGATGATCTTCCAATGGCTTATGACGGCTATGAAACATCAAGTGCCCCTGATAATGCCCTTCTACTTGATAGAGTCCAGCACTTACAACAAGAAGTGCAGGAGCTTCGTGGTCAGCTTGAAGTCCAGGCTCATGATTTAAAATTACTTCAGCAACAACAGCTCGCTTTTTACAAGGATTTAGATTCGCGGTTAAGCAATCATTCATCTACTACGAGCAAACCAAACTCATCGAATGCATTACAGGAAGCAACTAAACCAGATCCAATTAAAACCACACCTTTGAGCAGCTCTTCAAAATTAGCGCCCCCCAATGTGTCTAAAACCAATCCGGCGAATGAACAAATAAGCTATCTTGCTGCTTATGAACTGGTAAAAAACAAACAATACGATGAAGCATTAAATGCCATGAAAACGTTTGTTAATCAGTATCCACAAAGTGGATACAAACCCAATGCAGAGTATTGGCTAGGTGAGCTATACTTAGTAAAGAAAAATTACCCAGAAGCGATTCAACATTTTGACGCTGTTTTACAACATTATCCTTCTTCGAGCAAAGCCGCTGCTAGCCTATTGAAAAGTGGTTATGCACTCGCTGCAAGTGGAAAAAAGGAAGAAGCTCGCCAGCGATTACGTGATGTGGTTAAAAATTATCCTGATACAAATACAGCACAACTGGCAACAGCAAAATTAAACGCGTTAGGTACCTAAGCTCGTTCGATATCAGAAAATTTGGATTTTTCTGATATCGAACTTACGTTAAGTTAGATTGAATCATCAAGGAGGGCGAATTTATACGGTATAAGCATATGGCACGTTCGAACAACCAAATAAGAATTACTGAAATATTTTACTCCTTGCAAGGAGAGTCCACGACTTCTGGTTTACCAACAGTGTTTGTCAGATTAACCGGCTGCCCCCTACGTTGCCAATATTGTGATACAGCTTATGCCTTCAGTGGGGGAAATATTGTTTCCTATGATGATATTTTATCCCGCATCGCTGAATACAACTGTTTAAATATCTGCATAACGGGTGGCGAACCCCTTGCACAACCTGGCTGTTTTGATTTAATGACCTTACTTTGTGATAAAGGCTATTTCGTTTCTTTGGAAACCAGCGGCGCTCGAGATATTTCACTCGTGGATAAGCGTGTTATGGTTGTTATGGATTTAAAAACACCTGATTCTCATGAATGCGACAAGAATTTGTATACAAACCTCGCTCATTTAAAAAACACCGATCAAATCAAGTTTGTTTTATGTAGTCGAGAGGATTATCTATGGGCATTAACCATTATTGAAACCCATCAATTACAGAATAAAGCACACATTCTTTTTTCACCCAGTTGGGGACAATTAGAGCCGTCAACTTTAGCCAACTGGATTGTGAAGGATCAAATCAATGTTCGCTTTCAACTACAATTACATAAGATTTTATGGAATGATACACCAGGTCATTAGCGTCTATAGCTGATGCCATCCAATAGAAACTAACTATTTTAAATTTACGCATTTTAAGGAGTGCTCTCCCATGCAATGGTTCGCCCAAGCCCCATCCAATATCGCGTTAATTAAATATATGGGCAAAAAAGACGATAAGCGAAATATCCCCATCAACTCATCGCTTTCTTATACATTGAATAAGCTATTAAGCAGTGTTGAGCTTGAAACCAAACCCGGCCGCAAGGATGATTGGGCGCCACTAACCATACCTGGCGCAAAACCCTTTGAACTGAGTCAAACAGCACAACATCGTTTTTTAGATCATTTAGCACGTTTAAAATCCCATTTTAATTATGATGGTGCGTTTATGGTTCGCTCCAGCAATAATTTTCCCCACAGTAGTGGACTAGCGAGCTCTGCTTCAAGTTTTGCTGCATTAACGAAATGCGCAGTACTTGCTCTTAGCGAACTGACGAACAAACCCATACCCTCCATTGAAGAACAAGCTCAATTGAGTCGATTAGGATCAGGCTCTTCTTGTCGTTCTTTTTTTTCTCCTTGGGCATTATGGCGAGAAGAGACGGTCAAAGCCATCGATATGCCTTATAAGAATCTCATTCATCAAGTTATTGTAATCAGTCATGATGAAAAAAAAATCTCATCTCGTGAAGCGCACATGCGAATTCACACCAGTAAGTTATACCCTACCCGCGCTGAACAAGCAGAAAACAACCTTAAGGCGTTATTAGCCGCCTTTGAACAAAAGGATTGGAAAAGCGCTTATCAAATATGCTGGCGCGAGTTTCATGATATGCATAAACTCTTCACTACTTGTATCAATCCTTTTACTTACATGACCGAGCAATCTCACCAAGCCTTAAACTTATTACAAGAACTTTGGCAACAAATTGACGATGGCCCTATAGTGACCATGGACGCCGGCCCAAATATTCATTTATTATACCGCCCTGATCAAGAAGAACTGGCCAATCAGTTTAAGAAAAAATATTTGCTAGGAAATTATGACCTCATCTGATTTTCAAACAACCACTCATGGAAAATGGATCCTTGCTGGAGAGCATGCTGTTTTGCGAGGATTCGGGGCATTGGTTTTCCCCATTAAAGAAAAACAATTAACCTTAAGATATGAAGCATCATCAGAGAACTTAACAGCCGACTTTAAAGGCAGTGATGGAGAGGATCTTCATTTACTGTTTTGGAGCGTCTTAGAGCATGGAATGCAAATTTTAGGAAAATCGATTAATCATTTTTCTGGTCATTTTACTATACAAAACAACATACCGATTGGGGTTGGAATGGGCGCTTCTGCAGCACTAAGTGTTGCAGTAACGCGCTGGTTTGAAGCTCAGGGATTACTCGAAGAATATGCATGGCAAATCTTTGCAAAACAACTAGAAAATCTGTTTCATGGCAAAAGCAGTGGTTTGGACATTGCAGGCGTTGCTGCTCACTCAGGGTTGTATTTTCAAAATGGCCAAACTACCCCGATTATCCAACATTGGAAGCCAATATGGTGTTTATCTTCTTCAGATCAAATTGGCATTACTTCTCACTGCATTACCCAAGTAAACCATTTGTTAAAAGAAAATCCTTTACAAGCTAAGGCCATTGATGAGCAAATGAATACTGCAGTTATCGATGCAAAAGCAGCATTAAGTCAATCTTCCCCCAATGCCATTGTGCAATTGGCAAAAGCCATCAATCTTGCGAATGATTGTTTTAAAGCCTGGGGACTCATCAGTGATAATTTGGCTCAACATATGCGACTTCTGAAAGAAGCTGGTGCTCTGGCAGTAAAACCCACGGGCTCAGGAAATGGAGGTTATGTGGTCAGTTTATGGGATAAACATCCCGACAACCTTGCCATCGAGCTAATTCTGGTTTAATCCACAAAGTGATAATAATCTTCCCCATCCTTGACCATGCCTAATTCATAGCGAGCCCGCTCTTCAAGGGCCTGATCTCCTGATTTTAGCTCCATCACATCGGCTTCTAAAGCCCGATTACGTGCGGACAGCTTTTTATTTTCTTCTTTTTGGTGGGCGAGTTGTTTTTCAAGGGCTACCCATTGAACAATACTGCCATCACCCAACCATAACTTATATTGTAACCCAAGCAACACTAACAGCAAGCAGCCTATGAATAATCGCATAATAGGACTCTCAGTGAATATAGGAAACGCTCCTAGGATTTATAACCAAACTAATGATTTAAATCCCTAGGGCGGCTTTTCCTGCATAAGGTGCGTTAGCGACTTCATTAATTCGCAATAATTGATTGTATTTGGCGACCCTATCTGTGCGACAAAGTGAGCCTGTTTTAATTTGCCCACACCCCGTGGCAACAGCTAGATCAGCAATAAATACTTCTTCGGTTTCTCCCGAACGATGAGACATAACACACCGATAATTATTTTCATGGGCAAGCTTTATGGCTTGTCTTGTTTCAGTCAACGTGCCAATTTGATTGAGTTTAATTAAAATAGCATTGGCTGTTTTTTCACTAATGCCTTTTTGTAAGATACTTGCATTGGTTACAAACAAATCATCGCCAACTAATTGAATGGTTGAGCCTAATTCAGCGGTCATTGTTTTCCAACCTGTCCAATCACTTTCATCCAAGCCATCTTCAATACTGACAATTGGGTATTGCTGCACTAAATCAGCGTAATACTGAATCATTTCGTCACTGCTATATATTTTTTGCTCAGAGCTAAGCTCATATTTTCCAGCGCGATACAATTCTGAAGCCGCTACATCTAACGCAAAAAATACCTCCGAGCCTAAACGATAACCGGCCTGGTCAACAGCCATTACCAGCATATCTAAAGCCTGACGATTCGATTTTAAATTAGGCGCAAACCCACCTTCATCTCCAATAGCTGTATTTAATCCTTGCTTCTTGAGCACAGATTTTAATACATGAAAGATTTCCGTGCCCATTTGTAGGGCGCTAGGAAAATCAGAAGCACCCACTGGCATGATCATAAATTCTTGAATATCGACGTTATTATCAGCATGCGCTCCGCCATTGAGCACATTCATCATAGGCACAGGCATAGACATTGATTCATGCCGGTTTAAAGATTGAAATAGCGGAGTATTCGTCGCTTTGGCATATGCTTTTGCACAGGCTAGAGAGACCGAAAGAATAGCATTAGCGCCTAAATTGGATTTATTTTCTGTACCATCAAGCTCGCATAGGCGAGCATCAATCACTGCTTGATCCTCAACTGAATAACCTTCAAGTGCATGATTGATTGTTTCATTAATATTCTTCACAGCCTGTAAGACCCCTTTGCCTGCATAACGATTAGGATCTTTATCACGTAATTCGCACGCTTCTCGGCTTCCAGTAGAAGCACCCGATGGAACGCTCGCTCGAGCCATTAGCCCATTATCTAGAAACACATCTGCTTCTACGGTGGGATTGCCTCTTGAATCTAAAATTTCACGGCCTCTTATACTAGCAATACGCATCGCTTTTCCTTTGTTAGTCACTATTTTTGCACAGTGATAAGTTATGATTTGAAACGATAAATTATCGCAGTGCAGAGTTCAACTATTTTCTTCAACTGGGATATCAAGTATTTCGGGGTAAGCGCGAAACAGGAACGCACCCCGAGGAAAGATGATTAAGATCCGCTACGAGGAGCGTTTTGGTCTGTTTCATGTACTTGTTCTTGATCTTGATCTTGGTTGGCTTCACTTTTATTTGTTTGAGCAAATAAAGCAACTGCAACCACAGAATTTTTGAGCGAGTTAAATGGTTTTTTTACTTTTACGTCTTTGCCATCTTTTAAGCCAAACATCTCGGCAATTTTTTCAAATGCCTGTTCCTTCTCTTGTTGAATTGCGTCTTTTAATCCCTTAAAAAAGCGTCTGTAAGAAGGAGAAAAAATATATAGAATTTTATGCCCCAGCTTATTGCTCCGAGCATCGATTAAATCGCTTGCCTGTATGAGTACTTCTTCTTGTTTTTGCTCTTGAAGAAATGAAGCCATATGGATCATACTGGATTTCATATTTTGCAAAGAGTCAGAAATGTCTTGAATTTGGGTTTTCGCATTAGTTAATTTCGATCCTACTGGGACATCAGGTTCAATATCTAACAACCCATTAAGCGATTTTTGAGATATCTCATCCACTACTTCCTCAAATCTAGCATTTAGCGTGCTCATGTCTATTCCAGCATCCTTTAAAGCCGTCAATTTTACTTGCATCTCATCAAGCATTTGGAGAATGACTGCTTGCTTTTCTAATTCTGCCGTTAGCTCATCAATGTTTTCGATTGTTTGTCTAAACGTTGTATAAGCATTCGCTAGATTTTTATCATGGTAGTCAGTTAAAAACGAACCTTGGCTTGAAATTAATCGTTGAATATCAACCTCTTTTAATTCATCAGAATGTTCAAGCATTTCCAGTTCTTCCATAAGTTCTTTAGTGCGGTGGGTAACCGTTCTCGTTTGCTGAATAAAATCTGAAATTGCACCTGGCTTTTCCAATAGTTCTAAACTTCCAACTTGGCTGAGCAGCCCAGAAGTTGTTTTTAGCCAGGAATCTCTTACTTTGTTTTGAATAATAGGAATAGATAGAGCATTTGCTTTGATGCCACCAAACCAGGTTGGTATTCCCCAACCACCACTCCACACAGCCGCAGTAATTTTACTTAAACGGCTTCCATGCTCCCAATTGTAATATTCTCGCCATTCAGCACGTTCTTTATCTGACAAACTCAAATCGTCCATTAATTGACCAAATTTGGCTTCCGTATCATAAGCTTGCCAAAAAGACGCGAATGACCGATTGGAAGTAGCTAGAATTTGGTTTAAATCTTGCAAACGTTTAGCTTGTTCAATATCCAAAGTTTCGAGTCTTTCTAAATAAGTAATTAACTTGTTTTTTTCACGAGCCGTAGCTTGTCTTAAAGCAGTAAATAGCGACATTGAATTAGAGTTTAATTGAGCTTCCATCAATACATGACTAGCTTGTAATGATTGTTTTGCCTCAAAGGTATTATATTTGGCTTCAATTTGCGTTTTACAATCTCTTACCCAGGATTTTAAGTCTTCTGAAACGAAGCGATTACTATTCATTGTTTTTTCTAAAGAACAAACAATTGCATATAAGGAAAGCAGCGTTTCTTTTGTTTGAGTTGGGTTCTCCAACTCAACATCATATTGTTCTATCCATTGGTTTAAGGAGGATTTTATATTTTCCAAAAGATCTTGTTTTGGTCTCATAAAACGGGTAAATCCTTCTACCCAACCATTACTTAGTGTGTTTAAGAGTGTTTCTAAAAATGTTCTTTCAGGACTATGCAAAGGCAACGTGTTTTTTCTCATGGTGGCTAACGCTGCGAGAGCAAAAATTGAGCTCCAAGTCATTTTGTTGCTGCTAGCTTTGTCAAAGGAGGCTGAAAATCCATCACCAGCAATTTGTCGCCGAATATATTCTAAACTGTCTGGTTGTACTGCACTATCTGCAATAAACCGATTAAAAAAATCAGATAATCCAGATTCATATTTACCAAAATCAGGATCAGTTCTTTGCTTATCGCCTGAGATAGATAAGCTAGCTTTTGTAGTATTTAAAACTTCTGGGGTTAACATCTTAATTCATTTAATAAATTATCCAAATTTACGTAATTATAGTCCATAAAGACTTAAGATTTTATTAAGCGATTATTATTTGAACCTTATTTCTTTTATAAAAGTATCCTATTAAACAACTCAAACCATTTCACTATCGTATTTTTTTAGCTATAATTACCCCATTTTTCCGCTGAACTGCGTAAATCATGAGCCGTATTTTCAACATGTTTGGCCCATCGCCTATCCGGCCCATTGAACAACATATGCGCAAAGTCTATCTTTGTGCCAAACAACTGTACCCTTTTTTTGAGTCCGTATTAAACGATAATTGGGATGAAGCGCTCATTATTCGTGATAAGATTTCAAAAATTGAAAAAGAAGCGGATTTGATTAAGCGCGATCTTCGCTTACATTTACCAACGGGTCTTTTTCTACCTGTTTCACGTACCGATCTCTTAGAGCTTTTAAGTGCTCAAGACCGCATAGCTAATAAAGCAGAAGATATTGCCGGACTGATTATTAGTCGGAAAATGCAAATTCCTAAGACGTTATCTAACCTTTTCATGCCTTTTTTAAATCGCTCACTCGATGCCGCAAAGCAAGCTTGCAAAGCCATTAATGAATTGGACGAGCTACTCGAGACCGGTTTTCGGGGAAGTGAAGTAAAAATTGTTGAAGAAATGATCCTAACGCTAGATGAAATCGAGCACGACAGTGATGATAAATTAGCAGACATTCGTCATCGCATTTTTGAGCTGGAAAAGGATTTACCTGCTATTGAAGTTGTTTTCCTATACAAACTTGTCCAATGGATTGGTGATTTAGCCGACCATGCTCAAACCGTAGGTGGTCGCCTACAAATTCTCATAGCCCGGTAAGTTCCCTATGGATTTAACACTGATATACGTTATTCTCGCCATCTTCCTTTGTTTCTTTATGACCTGGGGCGTTGGTGCCAATGATTTAGCCAACGTCATGAGCACAACGATGGGGTCTAAAGCTGTCACGGTTAAGCAAGCCATGCTCATTGCCGTGATATTTGAATTTGCGGGTGCATTTCTAGGTGGAACGGGTGTTACTGAAACCATGCGTGATGGAATCATTAACACGAGTGAGCTAGTCACTCATCCTTACATTTTAATCCAGGGAATGCTAAGCGTTTTATTAGCATGCACGATATGGATGAATCTGGCTAGTTACTATGGCTTGCCCGTCTCTATCACCAACGCTTTAGTAGGATCAATGGTTGGTTTTGGTGGCATCGTGTTAGGAAAAAATGCCATACACTGGAACCAGGTTTCACATATTGCCATCGGTTGGGTTACCTCACCTTTAATCGCAGGTACTACAGCCTATGCCTTATTTATCAGCATTCAACAAGCCATTTTTGTCAAAAGTGATCCGTTAGCGAAAGCGAAACGTTTTATTCCCATTTATTTATTTTTAATCGGTGCTGTGTTGTCTTTTATTACTGTATTTAAAGGATTAAACCACTTCGACATACGCTTAAATCTGAAGCAAGATATTATAGTAACCTTATTGACGAGTATTGCCTTAACTGCAATTGGCTTGCTGTTTATTCGCCGTATCCCAGAGCGGGCCAACTTAAGACGACGGGAGCGTTTTTTACAAGTCGAAAAATATTTTGCTGTTTTAATGGCGCTTACCGCCTGCGCCATGGTTTTTGCTCATGGCGCTAACGATGTTTCTCTAGCTGTTGGTCCTTTAACCATTATTCACTCTCTCGTTTTGGACGCCAATCAACCTTTTGAAGCCACCGATTATCCTGCCTGGATCATCTTGTTAGGATGCGTTGGAGTAGTCACAGGCTTATTGATGTACGGTAGGAAAGTGATTGAAACCGTAGGAAGTTCCATTACAGCGCTTACACCAAGTCGCGCCTTTGCTGCAACACTTGCAGCAGCAACAACGGTTGTGGTCGCCACCTCGATTGGTATTCCCGTTTCTGCGACACAAACACTCGTTGGTGCCGTTTTAGGCGTAGGCCTCGCACGAGGTATTGGTGCGTTAAACCTATTAGTGATTCGCAATATTTTTACTTCTTGGATTTTAACATTACCAGCAGCTTCTCTTTTAACGATACTGTCTTATAAGTTAATCCACGCCGCGTTTGGTTAATGCTTAGGGCCTGTTGACATTTCATTTCACGGCTGTAAATGCAGTTAATTGGCTCTTAATCATTCACATGTTCACTTCACAAAAGTAAATAGTCAACTAATCCTAGAAATCCTTCCAGATTTCATCCTGCTTTTTACCCGCTTCAGGATTATCGCGAAGATTGGCAATGCGTTGATGCTTTTTGATTTCTTTTAACTGCGATTGAGTTTTCTCATGCTTTGCATCGTATTCATATAAAAATTTATCGATGGGGCTGACAAAGGATTTATCAATATCTTGTGCACTCATATTCTTTCCAACAAACCAATTAAACTTAGTAGCAATTTTATAAGGTTTTTATTAAAGTTGCCATTCATGATTTAATAATGAGGGCAAAATGTCATTAAAAAAAGCAGAATTGCATGTTCATCTAGAGGGTACCATCTCACCAAACCTTGCACGAACTCTAGCAAAACGAAATAAGCTTCCTCTCCCTGAAGACTTAATTTCAGAAGATGGAACCAGTTATTTATCTCGTGATTTCCTCCACTTTTTGCAAGTCTATGATGTGGTGGCAGATTTAATTAAAGTGCCACAAGATTATTATGACATCACTTACGATTATTTACGTTCTTGTGCTGAAGAAGGTGCTATTTATGTTGAGATGATGTATTCACCCGATCATGCTGAAAAAGCGAGTGGTATTCCTTCTATAGAACACCTACAAGCGATTCAAAAAGCGGTGGATGATTCAAAATCAGAATTTGATATCGTTGGGCGAATTATCATCACAGCGGTGCGGCATTTTGGAGCAGAGTCTGCTGTGCGCGTAGCAGAGAATGCGGCTCGCCATTCTGTTCCTTGTGCTACAGGCTTTGGGTTAGGTGGGGATGAAATTAATTTTCCACCTGGGCAATTTAGCAAAGCCTATCAAATTGCTGCTGAAGCAGGACTTCAATGCACGGTTCATGCTGGAGAGTTTGCACCCGCCAGTGGGATGGTTGAAGCCATGGAAACACTACCGATTAAACGTATTGGCCATGGTGTACAAGTCATCAACTCACCAGAAACTATGGCTATGGTTAAAGATCGCGGCATTGCTTTAGAACTATGCCCTTCAAGTAATATTAAATTAGGTTTATTTAATAATCTTAGTGAGCATCCTTTCCCTAAATTATTTGAGGCTGGATTAAAAATTAGCATTAACTCAGATGATCCACCTTTTTTCACCACAAACCTAGCTCGAGAATATCGCATTGTTCAAGAGGCGTATGGTTATAGTAACGAACAGATAAATCAGATCACATCGATGGCCATTGAATCCGCTTTCGTAGATGAGAACACTCGAGAAGAATTACGTGGTAAATTACAGTAAAACGCTAGGATGGAATTTGATCATAATTAAATAGTTGTCTCCTACATGACAAGCCGACTTGGTCATGTAGGACATTTGATACCATTGATTTAAGCTACTTCTTCCATATATTCGCGCAATTTTTTCATTGCATTTTTTTCAAGTTGCCTGACTCGCTCAGCTGAAACACCGTATTTGTCAGCCAATGCATGGAGTGTGACGGCTTTTTCATTAGACAACCAACGTTGTTGTAAAATATCTTGGCTACGCTCATCTAAGCGCTCTAAGGCTAAGTGAAGTTTTTCATGGCTTTGAGTACTGCTGTCTTCTTGTTCAAGAACATAAGCAGGATCGCTGCCCGCATCATGTAAAAAACGGGCAGGAATCGATTTGTAATGGCTGCTGTCCTCTTCATCCGAATCGGAAGCATCAAAGGAGGCATCCATAGCATTTAGGCGCTCTTCCATCACCAAAACGTCTTCACGGGATACGCCAAGGTCTTTCGCCACCGCGTCGACCTCCTCACTAGTCATCCAACCTAAGCGCTTTTTCATTTGGCGCATATTAAAAAATAACTTGCGCTGTGCCTTGGTGGTTGCCACTTTAACAATACGCCAATTTTGAATGACGAACTCATGAATCTCAGCGCGGATCCAATGCACGGCAAACGAAACCAAACGAACCCCCATAGAAGGATCAAAGCGCTTGACGGCTTTCATCAAGCCCACATTTCCTTCCTGAATCAGATCGCCAAGGGGTAAGCCATAGCCTAGATACCCACGTGCGACGCGAACAACATAGCGTAAATGCGCAAGTACTAAACGGCGTGCACTTTCTAAGTCACCTTCATCATGAAAACGCCGCGCGCAGTCGCTTTCTTCCTCTGCCGTTAGCAAAGGGATTTGATTAACACGATGGATATAAGCGTCAAGACTACCTAATGGAAAGTTTGCGGTTGAAAGTTGCAACTGAAGACTCATGTTCATTCCTCTAGATAAAGCCATACTTTCATTAAACTTACTTCTCGTCACTGCTCACTTGATTGCAGGCAATGACCATATGTTGAAACAACGATGCGGGTTTTTGGTTTTATTATAATACACATCAATAATAGGGCTCAATAGATGCGAGCTGGCGTTTAACCGACAGCCTTGCGCCCAGCCAGCCAAGTATAGTCGCTGCGAGCAGGAGTAGCAAGATTTGCTCAAAAGTTAATCCTGCTAAAGGATAATGCATTTGATAAACAGCCGCGAGATGATTGGCTTCTATGACAAGACTCAATAAAAAAATATTCACGAGCAAAATAGCCAAAACAGCCCCAGCTAAACCATACCAAAGTCCAGAATATAAAAACGGACGTACGATAAACGAATCCGTTGCTCCAATTAGCTTTAAAACTTGGATTTCTTCATGGCGACTTTGAATGGCAAGGCGCAAGGTATTACCAATAATTAAAATGACCGCCATGGCAAGTAAAACCATTAACCCATGCACTACATTTGATGCGAAATCAAGTATAGCATGGAGGCGGTTTACCCATTGCATATCAAGTTTTGCCTGATCGACGTTTGAAAGTTCCTTAAGTTGATGATATAGCGTTTCAATTTCAGACGGTTTATCAATATGAATGGCCGGTGTAACTTCAATCACAGCCGGCAACGGATTTTCAGACAAGTAACTCATGATATCGTTCATGCCTTCTTGTTGCTGCAATTGCTCCAATCCATCTTCCGGTGTTTTAAGTGTAGCTTGTCCGACCCCCTTGATAGCACGAACCTGGCTAAGGGTCGCTGCTTGTTTTGTTTTCGATAAGGAGGGAGTCAGATACAATGAAATATGACCAGTTTGTTTCCATTGGCTCGTGAGCTGTTCAAGATTCACGGTAAATACCCAAAGTAGCACTGGTAAAGCTAAGGTAATGGCAATAACTAAAATGGTCATGAAGGTCGCTAATGGTTTTTGCAACAGTGCATTCAAGCTGCTTACTGCCGCTTGTGCATGATGTGCTAGATATGTGCGCAATGGATTTAACATAAGCGGCCACCTCTTAACATCAAAATGCGATGCCTCATCCCTGCAATTAAAGCCAAGTCATGGGTTGCAATTAATACACTTACACCAACTTGATTAAAATCTTCAAAAATTTTCATCACTTCAGACGATAAGCTTGGATCTAAGTTTCCAGTGGGCTCATCGGCCAAAACCAGTTGGGGCTTATGCACCACGGCACGTGCAATGCCAACTCGCTGTTGCTCGCCTTGAGAGAGATGAATGGGCAACAATTTGGCCTTACTCAGTAAACCAACCATATCTAATGCAGCATGAACACGCTTTGTTAATTTTTGGGGATGAATGCCTTGTATTTTTAGGGGAAGTGCTACGTTATCAAACACACTGCGGTCATTTAAAAGATAAGGAGATTGAAAGGTAATTCCTAAGGTGCTACGAAAACCTGCGATGTCGCGCTTTTTGAGTTGATTAAGCCTTGTGCCATGAATGATAATTTGACCTGAAGTCGGCTTTTCAAGCATGGCAATGAGTTTGAGCAACGTACTCTTCCCCGCTCCTGAATGACCGGTAAGAAAAGCCATCTCACCTTTTTCTAGAGAAAAGTTTACTTCACTTAGGGCTTCAAACCCACCGGGGTATCGTTTACAGACCTGATTAAATTCGATCATCATTGAAAATTGCATCGACAAAATACGCCGCATCAAAAGGACGCAAATCATCAATTCCTTCGCCAATCCCTATATAACGAAATGGTATATCTAATTCATTAGCAATAGCAAATAAAATTCCCCCTTTTGCAGTACCATCTAATTTAGTCATGGTAATGCCAGTTATCCCTACTGCTTCATTAAATTGACGCGCCTGATTTAGCGCATTTTGTCCAATGGTCGCATCTAGAACCAACATCGTCTCATGGGGGGCTTGAGGGTCAAGCTTACTTAGGACCCGCTTAATTTTTTTAAGCTCATCCATCAGATTATGTTGAGTATGCAATCGACCCGCAGTATCAGCGATTAATACATCAACGTTTCTCGCTTTGGCCGCCTGCAAAGCATCAAAAACCACAGAGGCGCTATCCGCACCCGAGTGCTGTGCAATTACTGGAATTTTATTGCGTTCACCCCAAGTTTGTAATTGCTCAATCGCTGCGGCTCGAAACGTATCGCCTGCAGCCAACATCACTTTTTTTCCCTGCTGTTGAAATTGCTTTGCCAATTTACCAATAGTCGTGGTTTTGCCCGCACCATTCACGCCAACCATAAGAATAACAAAAGGCCCCTCACCCTCAGTCTTTGGCGTCAACGGTTCGGTTGAACGCATAAGAACCGCTTGTAAATGAACTTTTAGAGCGGCAAATACTGCATCCCCATCGGCTAGTTGCTTTCTAGCAAGCCCATCGCTTAGTTTTTCAATAATAGCCTGACTGGTTTCTATTCCCACATCTGCGGTTAACAACATGGTTTCCAAGTCGTCCAACAAATCCGCGTCAATTTCCTTTTTACCTAATAATAGGCGGCCTATCCCGTCCCCAAGATGGTGTCTAGTTTTTGTGAGCCCCGCTTTGAAGCGACCCAAAATTCCTTTCTTTTCCGGTGGCTGCGTTGGTGTAACTTCCTCTGCTATAATAGGAGGAGATGAAGCACGTTGATCCTCGGACTTTGCCGACGAAGCCGCTGGTGCTGTCGTATCTTTTTCGTCTTGATTTCGCTTAAACCATTTAATCATAGGTATACAAATTAGGTGAAATGTGGAATTCTATCACTTTTTTTAAGTTGAGGTGTATCATGCGAGTTGTGTTAATGGTTCTATTAACGCTACTAACCCCCCTAACCCACAGTAAAACACAAGATTTTACTCTGGACAATGGTTTAAAAGTGGTGGTAAAAGAAGACCATCGTGCACCTGTTGTCGTCTCAATGATTTGGTATGATGTTGGATCAGCTGACGAAAAGGGTGGCATTACTGGTATCTCTCATGCACTTGAACATTTAATGTTTAAAGGAACAAAGAAATATCCTCTTGGTGTTTTTTCTAAAACCATCTCTTCGCTGGGAGGGCAAGAAAATGCCTTTACGAATACGGACTATACCGCTTATTTTGAAAAAATAGCCGCACCGCATCTTGCAACGAGCTTTGAGTTGGAAGCCGACCGCATGCAAAATCTATTGCTTGATAAAGAAGAATTTGATAAAGAAATCAAAGTGATTCAAGAAGAGCGTCGTCTAAGAACCGATGATAATCCTCAAGCATTAACTTATGAGCGATTTTTAGCTGCAGCTCATCTCGCTTCTCCCTATCATCACCCAGTTATTGGCTGGATGAGTGATCTCGAGCAAATGACCATTGAAGACGCTCGTGATTGGTATGCTAAATATTATGCACCTAATAACGCAACCTTGATTGTGGTTGGTGATGTCAAGCCAAATCAAGTTTATGAATTGGCGAAGCAATATTTTGGCCACTTAACACCCAAAGTCTTACCCAAGCGTAAAGCTCAAATTGAGCCACCAACACTAGGCAAAAAAGAAATCATCGTAAACGCCCCCGCTCAAGTTCCTATGCTCATGCTTGGATACACCGTTCCAACCGTAAAATCTATCGGCGATGATTCCTATGAACCTTATGCACTTGAAGTTATCGCGGGTATTTTAGATGCAGGAGACAGCGGACGCTTTAGCCGGCAATTAGTCCGAGGCAAACACTTAGCTAGTGTTACCGATGTGATTTACAGCATCTATTCACGCTATGAAACTCAGTTTGTTTTATATGGCACCCCAAGCCAAGGTCATAGCTTAGATGACTTAAAAGCAGGCATGTTAGAGGAAATCAAACAACTTAAACAGAAAAAAGTGCCAGAGAAAGAATTGCAACGAATAAAAACACAAATCATCGCCCAAAAAGTGTTTGAACGCGATTCTATATTTGGTCAAGCCATGGAAATTGGCCTCCTTGAAACCATTGGTCTTGGCTGGAAAACCGCGGAGCTTTATATCGAGCGAATCAATCGTGTCACCCCCGAGCAAATTCAAGCGGTTTCACAAAAATATTTCCTGGAAAATAACCTGACCGAGGCAAAATTAATCCCTGAGAATTCGATGGCGCCTCAATCTCAGCAAACGAAAAAATTAAATTAACTTTCGCTAAGGTTACGCAAAGGCTTAACCAGTCAAACACAATAGGGATAATGATGAGACGATTAATTGCATTTTGCAGCTTATTCTTAACCGTTTCTAGCAGCATGGCTGCTAGCTCTTTAAAACCAAGCCATTGGAACACAAGCAATGGCGCAAAGGTGGTATTTTATCAAGCGATGGAAGTACCCATGCTCAATGTTAAAGTTGCTTTTGCAGCAGGTTCAGCCCACGATGGAGATAAATTTGGCTTAAGTGCGCTAACAACTGACTTATTAAACCAAGGCAATGATGGCAAAGATGCAAGCACGGTCGCTGAGCTACTGGCGGATACTGGGGCACAGTACCAGGCAGAGAGCACTCGCGATATGGTGGTACTTGATCTTAAAACACTGACTGAACCGTTAGCTTTAAATGGCGCTACCGATATTTTTGCCAAAATCATTTCCAAACCTGATTTCTTGCCAGGTGCATTTGAACGTGAAAAGAGTCAGCAGCTCATGGCCATTGATCAAGCATTGGAGTCTCCCAATGAAGTCGCTAATCAGGCTTTTTTTAGGGTGCTTTATCAAGATCATCCCTATGCTCATCCTATCCTTGGCACGAGTGAAACCGTTCAACAGTTAACCCTAGATGAGGTTCGTCATTTTTATAAAAGTTTTTTTGTGGGGAAAAACACAACGGTTATACTGGTTGGAGCCATTGAGCCAAATCAAGCCAAAGATATCGCTGAGAAAATTACTCAAGGTCTCAAAACAGGGATTCGTGCTCCTGACATTTTAAGAGCCTTACCATTAGCTGAAGACATGAACGTTGAAGTTCCCTTCCCGTCTTCACAAACGGTAATCCGACTAGGTGAGCTTGGTATAACTCATCAAAATAAATATTATTTTCCTTTAATCGTCGGAAATTATATTTTAGGCGGTGGAAGCTTGGTATCCCAGTTAGCTCTAGAAGTGAGAGAAAAGCGTGGTCTAACTTATGGTATTCATAGCGAATTTTTACCGTTAAGCGGTGTGGGCCCTTTTTTGATAAGCTTGGCGACCAAAACCAATCAAGCAGATACAGCCCTTGATATTACCCGAAAAGTCCTCACCAAATTCATGCAACAAGGCCCCACAGTCAAAGAATTAGCTGAAGCCAAACAATATTTAATTGGTAGTTTTCCACTGGCTATTGCGAGTAATAGCAGTATCGCTGATGTGCTTTTAAAAATCGCTTTTTATGATTTACCAAATGATTACTTAGAGACCTATCTCGATAAAATTAACGCTGTTACACAATCTGAAATTAAAACCGCGTTTAAAACCACACTTACACCCAGTAAATTATTACAAGTCACTGTGGGCAAGCCGTGAAGCAAGTCATTCGGATTATTGGCGGACGGCATCGTGGGAAAAAAATTCATTTCCCAGCCATTAATGGGTTACGCCCCACCCCCGATCGCGTAAGAGAAACACTATTTAATTGGCTTATGTCTATCATACGCGACTCTAAATGTCTTGATGCTTTTGCAGGGAGTGGTGCACTAGGGTTTGAAGCATACTCTCGTGGTGCTTCAAAAGTGGTCATGATTGAGGAATCCAGTAAAGCCTATCATCATCTTTTAAAGGAAGCTCAAGCATTTGCTGCTCCAGCAATATCTATCCTTAAAGGCGATGCTTATCGATATCTCAAAGAAACAAAGGAACAATTTGATGTTATTTTTCTTGACCCACCGTTTGCTCAAAATTATCTACCCCTGATTCAAGCCATTGAAGAGAACAATGTGCTTGTTTGTTCAGGCTATTTGTATATTGAATCCCCTAAAGAATTAGCACTGGATCCGATTTACTGGGAGAAACTCAAATTAAAGCGAAACGGCCAAGTTTTCTACGGACTTTATCAGCGACGCTAAACGAACGTTATCCCGTAAAGAAGCGAAGCTTTTTGTACGGGATCCATTCAAAATAAGCCAGTTTGATGATCCGTTTAAATCCTGTACTGGATTGCTTCACTTCGTTCGCAA
The DNA here is from genome assembly GCF_900639875.1 of Legionella impletisoli. Taxonomy (GTDB): domain Bacteria; phylum Pseudomonadota; class Gammaproteobacteria; order Legionellales; family Legionellaceae; genus Legionella_A; species Legionella_A impletisoli. Next base: position 81,879 of record NZ_CAAAIA010000003.1, on the reverse strand, counting down.
TGACGACGGTATTTTTTTCATGCATGGACTCAAGCTATAGGTAATGCTTGACAAGGGGTCAGGCTCCTGTTTCAATCATTACTAATCTAATTTTAAAAAATATTTAAGATGAACTATCGGATTGTCATCATTTTTTTGACAACATTGCTGCTTGCTAGCTGCCATAGTCGCGTTATGTTAAAAAAACCCCCCTTTAATGAACCGAGCGATGATGCAACGATTAAACTCGCTGAAGCCGCTAATTCGGTCAGTCGGTCCATGCTTGAGATGGCAAGAGTTGAGAAAGTCATACGTCCTCCAGCCAAGGATAATGCCTTGACCATTCCGAATGCTTATAATTTACAAGCCCGCGCATCAGTTGATTGGGCAGGTCCTATTGGTGAATTAACCGAGAGAATAGCTAAAGCAGCCCATTATCGTTTACGGGTACTAGGGAAAGAACCTGCTATTCCAGTTTTAATTAGTATGAATGTTAAGGATGAGAGTTTAGCTGAGATTCTTCGGGATATTGATTATCAGGCCGGAGAAAAAGCCTACATCCATGTTTACCCTAACAGTCAGGTCGTTGAATTACGCTATGCCAAACTTTATTCGTAGCATTCCGCTCATACTCAGCGCCTTGCTCGTATCATGCCATTCTAATACGGGAAGAATTGGGGATACCGGCTCCTTAACCGGCTTGCAAGCTATGGGTAATGGTGGGGCAAGTCGTGGGGACACTTCAACCGGGAAAATCCGGGAAATGGCTATTCGAGAAACGGCTTTAAGCCTTGGCGCTCAGTCTGGACTTGCTTGGCGCGCTAAATTTATTGATGAAGAACTAGTTAAAGAAGCTCGAAACCTAGATGCAATTTTTGATTTTAATTCATTAGTGCTTCCACATAATATTCTGCCTCCCGTCTTGTTGGAAGGACGTAACACGTTAAATTTGGCAGATCCTGCTACTATACGTATATCTGATCGAACGTATAAAGTCGCAAAACAAGCACGATTTATAACCACTCCCCCAAATTGGCGGCAATACTTATGGATGGATTATAAAAAGCCCGACTACCCAAACGTAACGTTATTACCCAAAACGAAAGAAGAACGAGCCGTGTGGATGGAATGTGTTGAAAAAGGCTGGAAAAATGGCGTAGAGCAAGCCAACATTATTCTTGAAGAAAGCCTTGCGCGCATTAAAGAAGACTTCAACGGCATGATTCTTTATCGAAAATTGTTAGCTATGAATATGATTTCCGCTCCTTTTGTATCCCACACGGATCTCGGGGTAACAGGCGATGCATCTGAAATTCATATCGATGATCGTGTGCTTCGTATTGCGGCGCTCCCTGCTTTAAATACGAACAGTAATGAATGGCGCGCAGCGGTTTCCAAAGATGAGAATGCACTTCAACAGTTTAAGAAAATGGAAAAGCTGGTTAATTCGGCTAAAATAAAAGTAACAAGTAAAGCCTGGCAGCCAGTCATTGCGCCCATCAATATAGCGAAGTGATCCTTCCCTGGAAGATCGTGATTAAGCAGAGGTTAATAATCGCCTGGAGTACAAGGCGCTACATCCAGGCGACGAACTAAACAAAAAACCCGTTTAATCCTATTTTCCTATGGATGCAAACTCACCACCTAAGCTTCATGGCCTGCTATAGGCATCCCAAACTTATTTTTGGATAGGTGATGGCTTCTTATGTATTTGAATCATTTGAAACACCTATCTTCTATTTATAATTATCATAGGAGTTTCGTTATATGGCAGAAAATGAACATGTAGATATCATGCCTGATGAACCCACTCGGTTTACCCCTGTCTTTATGGATCGCATGCTCGAGCATGCCGAGTCATTGAACGCTTCGGATATTACCATACAAACAGGAGAGCCAATTTTTGCTGAGGTCTATGGTAGGTTAGTCAAAATCACTAAAAGACCTTTATCCAATACCGAGGTCGGAGATCTAATTAACTCTATTTATGGTCCAAATGCTACAACCCAATTATTATCTGGTACTGATATCGACACGCACTATGAATTTCGGCCTAACCGCGGTGTACGTTTTCGTTATCGTGTTAATGGTACAGCTTGTTTAGTTGAAGGCCACGATGCCATACAAATTACCTTACGAACCATTCCCACCACGCCTCCAAGGCTTGAATCCATGGAGTTGCCTGAAAATATTCTTGAAGCTATTGAACCCCAGGAAGGAATCATTTTCATTACAGGTGCTACCGGTTCTGGTAAATCCACCTTATTGGCCTCCATTATCCGTGATTTGATAGAAAAAGAAGATTCAAACCGTAAGGTGTTAACTTATGAAGCACCTATTGAATTCGTATATGACGAAATTGAAACCATTTCAGCGGTCGTCAGTCAGTCCGAAATTCCACGCCATATCCCGTCCTTCGCAGATGGTGTTCGAAATGCCTTACGTCGAAAACCTAGGCTTATTATGGTGGGGGAATGTCGTGACGCAGAAACTATAAGCGCTGCTCTTGAAGCAGCCTTGACAGGTCACCCGGTTTATACCACCTTACATACCTCTGGTGTAGCTGAAACCATGCGACGATTAGTTACCTCGTTTGCTGGAGAAGAGCGATTAGGTCGAACCATTGATATTTTAGAAACCATTCGTCTTTGCATTTGGCAAAAATTAGTACCCACCGTGGATGGAAAACGGGTTGCCTTGCGTGAATATTTAGTCTTTGATGAAGAAACACGAGATATTCTATTGGAAGGCAACCCTAATGAAGTTACCAATATGACCCGTAAATTGGTCCGTGAACGAGGCCAGCTCATGACGGTGGACGCTAAACGCAAATTTGAAGAAGGCATCATTAGCGAACGGGTTTATAAATTAATCATCGCTGGCACTAAAGAGTATCATCATTAAATTTTGTAACCACAAAAAACTATACAGGCGGAACTGGGGGTACTCCACCTCCGGCGCCACCAGCAGCACCACCAGCACCACCAGCACCACCAGCACCACCAGCACCTCCACCAGGCGCTCCACCAGACCCTCCGCCTTCACCGCCCTCACCGGAAGATTCTTTTCCACTTGGTGAGCTTTCCGCGTTACCGCCAGTGGCTGTGACATCCGGTTTACTTGAACCTTTTTTCAATGCTTCAATGCCTTTTTGTGCTTCACCTTTAAGCATTTGTTGCGTAGCAGCCTGTGCCCCTGAAGTTTCTTTTCCAGCAGCTTCTACTTTACCCTTAGCTTCCTCACCCCATTGAGCTGCTTCAGCACCAATCGTTTCAGGAGCGCCACCAATCCAACGAAGTACTTTATCTGGTAGATAGGTAATTAAGGTAAATGAACGTTGCACAATCGTCAGATAAATCATTGTATACATCAAGATAGAGAAGAAATAGGCAAAGATACCAGCCCAACCTACATATCCACCACTCACCGCTCCTGCTGAAGTCTGAATTTGTGAACTTTGAGAAAAGCTATGAGTAAATCGGTCATACATACCTTTTCCAGTATCATAGCCGGTGTAATGTTCGCCCCAATCCTTAGCAGAGCTAGGAAGAGAGGCGACACCCGATGGCATGTCTGGAGACTGTATGAATGCGATTGCATGGTCAAATCCTGCGTTTAATATCCATACGCCGACATACGATAATGAAATCGCTGCGATGTAACCAATAATCATCATGGAAGGTCTTAAAAAGACATTCATGAGAATCATAATCGCTTGTTCACCCTTACCAAACGCTTCATGACCTTCTGGATGTGTTACTCCAAGAGCCACAATAGGTGCTGCGACCATCGCCTCGATTACTGCGATTAACCAGGCGATAGTTGCGAATGTAAAAATCATATAGGGTAATATGGGGACATAATAAGCCGTGACAAAACCAACCCCGACCATAATTCCAAGCCATGCAAGAAGAAGAGGCATGGATAAGGCAAGAATTACAAAAATAACAATGCCAAATATGGGTATTAACGCTGATAAGATGGAGATTTCCAATAATAATAAGAATAAAGAACCGGCAAAATTAATATAATAAGTCCCCATTTGAGCTAACGCGACAATGGGATTAATGCCAGGTGTACTGATGATCGCAACACCTTGTCTAAAGATTGCTGACATCCCTTCTAAAGGTAAGAGTAAAAAAGTAAAAATAACTTTCTCGATCATGGCATTAATCCATCCGAGAAACGCGTTATATACAGGGACAATAATCGAGTTATAAACCACTTCACCAATGATTTCGCCAAGACAGAAGCTGAAGAATAAGATTTTTACTTTACCGCATGGGAAGTGTGCACCAGGTAGAGTATACGTACTGGTATCTGTTTTTACATTCATCATGCTAGCAAATTGCGGCGGGGTCTGGCCAGCTTGCTGTGGAGGTTGAATTAAGATCTGGTTACTTGTAAATCCATAAACTGTTGAGGAAGCTAAAGTAGTTACAGGATCTTTAACTTGAGCTAAGTTCGGGACACCGATATTCGGAACACCACCTGCACCGCCCGCGATTAACGTTGTAATCGGTTCAACGCTCGATTTATCTTGATTTAACCAAGTGCATAACTTGCCGAATGAATTTGTGGTATCACAACCGGTGGTTGTAAATAGTTTACTTAACTGACTCACATCAAACGAGCTTTGATCAAGACCTGTATTTGAATCAAAAGCATCTTTGGAAGCCTCCATGGCCTGCTGATTGAGGAGCACTAAATCAAAGAAATAGGTTCCCGCCATAAGCCAGCCTTGGTCATTTGCGGATTGAATAAACGCTCTACTGGCTTCTGCAGAAGATTTGTTTTGTGCTTCGTTTTCAAGAGTTAATAATGGACGCATAACCGCATCATAATCGGATAATGCACCTCTAAACTCCGTACCTGTAAATAAAGGCGGGTTGTTCGCATTCGGGGCTTGGGCCCAAACATGACAATTAGTATCCTGAACTTGCCCCGATTGTTTGAAATAGGTATATATATTCTTGGTCGTTGTTGAAGGATCTCCCGGTTGGATACCACATGCTGCTGCCCCAGAGGCAGAAGTAGCTACACCATAATTATCTTCTGCTACTTCCGAATATTTTGTTTGCGCTTGTTCTTCTTGGGTTTGATCGGATAACTCTGGGTTGTTATTCACCATGACTTGAGCAATAGATGCCAAATCAACAAACATCTGCTGAATAGCAATTGCTCGAGACATGGCAAGGGTACCAACATCTCCACCAGCTATATCACTCGCATCAGAGCCCACAACCTTTCTATTCCATTTGATGGTACCACAAACTCCGTTAAGCGGCTGATAAACCGATGTATTATCAAAATTTGGCATAGATACTTGATAGCTACTCTGCTGATTTTGACTATCCTGCATACGAACATTTAAGATATTGACCGAGTCTAAGAAACTCGGAACAGGGTTATTACAAATGGTTTGCATATCGTTTGAAACCGTTCCATAACAAGGACCTGTTTGATTTTGCTTCTGACGAAGATAATATTCACGATAGTTTCTTAATTGTTTTTCCAAACCTAACATGCAAACTTGCCCGGCTAGAATCGTTTGGGCACCATTTGCAATACCAGAGCTACCTGCTGCCATTAATGCTTTCGTTGGATCTTCTTGGGCAATAATAATGGAACCACCTTGATTCAAATAGCTTAAAGCCGCTCCCCAAATTTTATCCGCAGCCCCAACCCCTTGCACAACGATCCACATCACAAATACTTGCATTAAACAATAGCCGGATGCTTTTGGAATTAATAATGCCAGTCCGAAGGTCGTACGCACAGGAACCCAAATGGAAGACCACTTTTGACCTAAAAATTGGCCCTCATGCGCAGTGTTCATGGTTGAGACAAGCAAGGTATACATGATAATTATGCCGCCCAACGCAAGAACCGCGGCATTAAATACGCCAAACATGGCTCCCATAATTTGGCTACCCGTACCATGCAACACACCATCCACAACACCAAAAATATTACTCAGGAATATAATAGAATAATCCGTTGGTGGTGGTGTAAACGCTAATGAACTTTCTGCAGCTAAACCTAGTGCCGGTAAAATAATTAGACCGATTGCAAAGATAAGTTTGTTCATGGTTTCTCGCCTAATAGGCCTTGCCTATACCATTCTTGGATGGAGCATTGAAGCTTGCGCTCTTTGATAAGGTAATGCCAATAGTGATATCTAAATGCAAGCGCCAATGCTAGCATCGATACAACAAAGCTTAAAAAAAATGCTGCGATATGCAACGTAAATAAATGATATAACGAATACATTAATATTAAGGAAGAAACAATTACCATCATAATACTCAAGCGAAATAATGCTTTTTGCTTAGCCATTAAGTCTGCATCGGATAAATTCATTCGGGTCTTAACCGTTTCAAATGATTCCGCTTGATCAGCTGAGTTGGGTATAAAAATGCGCTTAAAGCCTTTCACTAAATACTCAGTGAAGCTTTTCATGCGATCCCAGTCAGACCAGGTTCTGACATTGAAGATCCGTTTAAATAAATTTCTAGTTCTGGAAAAGGATTTTTTTTTCATAAATGAGATAGTTATTCACATAGACATTTCATTTCTATACTATATTATAATAGTCAGCAAAGTAGCAATGCTCAACTTTCAACCCGCTTAAAAAGTAAAAAAAGAGTAAAATATGCCTGATCTTAGTCACGAAGCCGCGGCACAGTACTGGCATGAGTACATTGACCCTATGATCTATCGGGTCGTCACCTTCCTAGAAAGTGTTGAAGACTGGACACTGGATGGCAATCCTGAGCTTGAAAAAGCCATTGAACAACTAGGGAAGGAATTAGATGCCATTGAATCGATTGATTTAAATGCCTTAGGCCAAGAGGAAAAATTCATTCGGCTTGTAGGGAATATAAAATCTGGTCGTGGTCTTAGAATTTTGCAAGCTATTGATAGCGTTCATCCTGGCAGCGCCTCAAAAGTGCTTATTCATGCTGAAGAATCTAGCCTTTCTAGTCATGATCCGGCGGGGGTTTTTCTTAAACGTAATATTATTTTTGAACGATTGCGGTTATTATCGCGTGTGTTTTCTGAGTATCGTCTGAAACTCGTAGCACGCGCTCTAGAAGGGGAAGAATAATGAAACATTTTAAAACAAAAGGATTCGTTGCTGGTCTATTATTGAGTCTCGGCTTACCTGTTTCAGCACAGTATAATGTTCAAGACGACCCAGACAATCCCTTTGCAGACTCTATGCAGAAATTAGTTCAGTATGTTCAACACTTGGGTTTGTATCTGGGTTATGATTTGACTTCTCAGCAAGCACCCGCACCGTATTCACAGCTAGTGAATGCTCCCCTTGCACAAGTATTGCAAAGTTATGCGTTTAACACACTGCTTGGATCAATTCCAGTCAATGCGATTTCTGCTGCATACTCCTCTTTTACCCCACCAACGACACAAGGGTACAGCCAGTTAAATGTGTTTGCTAATTTAGTGTTTAGTCAACCTGTCAATGGGGCAGATAAAAGCATTTTCATTAATCCTTCTTTAGATCAGCAACCCAACCAGCAAGATCCAGTTAGCCAAAATGTATTAAATATTTTAACGACCCCTGATATTTCCTATTGTACATCTAAATCCCCCCCTCCACTTTGTAAGGGGTTGGTATCAAAAAATGTGATCGGCAAACCACCCAGTTTAGCTTATTATAATTATGACCAATTGAAAGACGTACTGCCGCAATTAAATGGTAATACGTTGTTAGCTCCGTTGTTATACTCTACTCAATCCGCCCAGCAAGGCGGGACTTCGTCTGAAGCGGCAATACCGCAACAAGACCAAGGATTAACGGCACAAAACCAAGCGCAAGCTGCGGCAAATTTTATTCGATTTGCCATAGGAATTGTACCAATCGAACTCCCATCACAAAGTGATTATCAAAAGCTTTATGAGACCGCTACGGCATCCGGCATTAAAATGCCGTCAGCAGAAGACCAATTAGTGGCTCAAGCGGCGCTAAATAATTATTTAGTTTCGTTGCAATCATATGCGTCGCAATTATCCATTCCTTTAAGCAACCTATATTTCGCTTTAGGTAAACGATTGCCTCAAAATCAAGGTGATACGAATAATCCACGAATGACAAGCCAAGCATTAAGTGAGTTTTCAATGGCTACATGGCGGCTTTATAATCCATCTCAAGGTACAGGGGATACACAATGGCTAAATAAAATAAATACCGCTTCCCCTGCCACTGTTCAAAAAGAAATAGCTATCTTGTTGGCAGAAATTAATTATCAAATGTATTTAAACCGTCAGCAAGATGAGCGAATGTTGTTAACCAATAGCTTGCTCCTACTCACGAATTTGAAATCAGCCCAACCTTCTTTCCCAACGCAGGCAGAAACAGGGTCTTAGGAAGATATCGGGCCAAATGGCCCGATTTTTTTAGCAAATAGCCCAAAAAAGATGGAACTTTACAAGCCCGATAATACTTGCTGAACGCGATTCATCACGGCATCAAGAGGAATTAAACTCATGGTGTCTTGACCATGAGCGTGAGTGCCCCAAATGTTTGTTTCAGGTGATTTTTTAAGAATGTTTTTTACCGCTTCTTCATAATAATCAACGGCAAGATGACGATAGGGATATGGCCCTGAAACATCGGAGGAAGTCACTGCGTGTAAAGCAATCACGGGTGTCCCAACCGCGGCCGCCATATGAGAAGGGCCAGTATCTGGACAAATCATGAGATCCGCGTGCTTAATGACTGCCAATAATTGCTTAGGTCGTGTCTTACCAACTAAATTGGCATCTACAGAAATAGACGCTTCGATAGCCTCGGCCAATTCTTTGTCATTCTGTCCAGGCCCCCCTGTTAAAACAACCGTCGCTTGCCACTGCGATTTTAGATAACGAATTAAAGCAATGTATCGCTCCAAAACCCAGCTTCGTTCTGGTTTACTGGCTGCTGGGTTTAAAAGCACTAAAGGTCCGTTCTTATCCGGAAGATGGGTTCTTGCCCAAGTTAGCTCGGGCTCGCCAATAGGTAAATTCCAGGTGATCTGAGTTTCTATTATCCCGAGCTGGGTAGCAAATTTTAAAAAGCCTTCTAAGGTATGGTCTTGCCCTGGCGTTATTTGTTCATTAACAAACCATTGATGACCATCTTTAGCACGCCGTTTATCATAGCCAATTTTTCGTTTTGCACGGACAAAAGGAAATAGCAAATTGGCACGAAGACTTGCTTGAGCTGCGAGAAGCACATCAAAATGCCGGCGACGCATCATTTTAGCAAAACGCCAATAATCACCCACACCATTAGGTTTATTAATGACAATAAATTCAACCCCAGATATACCCGCTACTAAATCATATGCTGGTCGTGAAATAACCCAGGTTATTTTGGCTTGAGGAATACTAGCTTGCAACGTACGAACTAAAGGTACAAGCATCAGTACATCGCCTAAAGCTGATAATCGAACAATGCAAATCGATTTAATCATTGATAAATTTAATCCGACTCTTTGAGTTCATAACGAGCGCCGCAATAAGGACAAACCTCCACGCCTGTTTCTTCAATGGGTAAATACACTTTAGGATGAGCGTTCCATAGTTCCATTTTTTCAGTTGGGCAACTTAAGGGAATATCTTTTGGGGTTATAAAATAAGTGGTCTGTGCACAAGCTGGTTTTTTCTCGCTTTTTTTCATTTTTTACTCCTAAGTCTTGCTGGAATTATTATCCAGTATTTTATGAATTCTGGCCATGATATCACGGCAGACTTCTGGATTTTCGGCTACAAATGGTAAAGCTTGGGACCAATGCCTAAGCCAAGTCATTTGACGTTTTGCCAGTTGTCTGGTTGCGGCAATACCTTTTGTTATAAAGGTTTCATAATCCATTTCACCTTGCAAATGCATTAAAGCTTGGCGATAACCAACGCTTTTCATAGCAGGATGAGATAAATCTAAAGCCCATTTTCGTACAAGCGTTTTAACTTCTTCTAGAAAACCCTGAGCTAGCATTTGCTCAAACCGAAGTGCAATGCGGTTATGAAGCCATGAACGGTCGTTTGGCATTAGAATTACATTGATAAAATGATGCGACGCCTGAGTGGATGGCTGCTTAATAAGTTCTGACCATGGTTTTCCTGTCAGCTCATAGACTTCTAATGCCCGTTGAATACGCTGAGCATCATGAGGGTGAATACGAGAAGCCGTCTCTTTATCGAACTTAGAAAGCCGAGCATGCATAGCCGGCCAACCTAAATTTTTAGCTTGTTGCAATAACTGCATTCTTAATTCTTCATTTGCTTCGGGCAACTTCGCTATTCCTTTTTGAAGCGCATTAAAATACATCATGGTACCACCTGTCAAAAGCGGTATCTTCCCCCGAGCTCTTATATCCTGACAAAGCCTTTCAGCATCCTCATAGAATTGCGCTGCAGAATAACTCTCAGTGGGATCAAGTATATCGATTAGGTGATGGGGAGCTCGTGCTAGAAGTTCGTGATCGGGTTTTGCCGTTCCAATGTCCATTCCCCGGTAAATCATAGCAGAATCAACACTAATGATTTCAAAAGGAAAGGTTTCTACCAGCTCAGAAGCTAGATCAGTTTTTCCTGAAGCCGTTGGCCCCATAAGGCAAATTGCAATATTCGGGCTTTTAACCATTCAATAACTCACGACAAGCCGTTTCATCGAGCCTAAGATAAACCGGTTTCAAATTGGGTACTTCAGAGATTTGAGCGTCAAAAAAATCCAAGAGTTGATAGCACTCTTCTGGACTTAAAGCATCGGCTTTTATTGTACAACAAGAAACCATCAAGTTCAGTAGTTTTTCCTCACTCAATCGCGCTTGTGTATTCAGTGCGTTCATGAAGGCTTGTATATCTAATTGCCAAAGCAACTTAGGGATGGTGCGAATCAAGAGCTCATGGTCTGCTATTCTATTGATTTCGATACCCAGGTTAAATAAATCTTCTTGGTACTGTTCTATCAGGTGATCAGCTTGATTTAATGCGTGAAAACGGATTGGAACTAATAAGGGTCTTTTCTTTAAAGGGGCATCTTCCCGTTTGATCTCTCGCTTGATTCCAAGTTGATACAGCTTTGCTACATCCACTAAAAACGGATCATCTTGGTGCATTAAAATAATAAAACTAGAATTTAAAACGGTAAGAACGCGATTAGATGATGGTTCTAGTATCTTATTTATAAGCGAGCGCTGGCTGTAATCGTCTTCTCGAACAATTCGCTTTTCTGTGCTTAAGTGGGATAAGGCATTCCTTATGGTTGAATCTTTTTTCCCACCAAAGGCTTCTGTAAGTTCGGAAACAATTAAATCATGAACCAATCTAGGCTGCTGAAACCGTACTTCATGTTTGGTTGGATGCACATTAACATCCACCTCTTCTGGAGCTATATCTAGATACAGCAAACATCCTGGAAAACGTCCTGGTGGAAGGAAAGGCTCATAGCTTTGTTTTATCGCGTGATTTAAAAGCTTATCTTTAACCATCCGTTGGTTTACATAAATCCATTGCTTATCATTTTGACTTCGATGATACGCTTTCCCACCAAGCCAGCCATAAAGCCTCATTCCAGATCGTTTTATCTCGATATATTTAGCCTCATCGACAAACTCCTTCCCCATGAGCTTTTTAATACGATTTATTTTTGTTTTTTCACAAAGCGCTGCTGGAATAGCAAGACTTGGTCGACCATTATGCGTTAAAGTAATCGCTATGTCTGATCGGCACATAGCAAAACGCCGAACTAATGTTTCAATAACTTGAAACTCGGTTTTTTCTGTCTTTAAGAATTTTTTTCGAACAGGGGCATTGTAAAATAAATCTTGAACCTCTACAGTCGTTCCTCGATTGCGAGCCGTAGGAGATACCATTGGCCCTTCAGGCGTTAATTGCAAGAAGGCAGCATGATCTTCACCTACTGCTCTTGAGCTAATGGTTAACTTAGAAATGGATGCAATACTCGCTAATGCCTCTCCTCGAAAGCCCATGCTTTTAATTTGATATAAATCATTAAGTGTACGGATTTTACTGGTTGCATGCGCGGCAATTGCAAGCGGTAGATCATCTGGGTAGATCCCTTGTCCGTCATCACTGATTCTGATGCGATTCACCCCGCCACCATCAATCATAATGTGGATGGTTTGCGCCCCTGCATCTAGCGCGTTTTCTAACAATTCTTTAACAACAGAAGCGGGCCGCTCGATGACTTCGCCAGCCGCAATCTGATTTGCAAGCTCTAGAGATAACGTTTGTATTCTCATGACAAGGAATTAGGAATAATAAGACTTTGACCAATCACTATATGCTCATTTTGTAAGTGATTTAATTCTTTTAACTTAGCAATTGATGTGCTGTATTTTGCCGCAATTCCTCCTAACGTTTCCCCTTTTCTAACAATGTGTTTATTGGTTCTAGCCATCGCTTCTATGTATGTTCCGTGTGGGGGATGATCAAAAAAATACTGCTTAACCCCTTGAAAAATGGCATAGGATAACTTTGATTGATACGTTGATGAAGTAAGATTTCGCTCTTCTCGGGGATTTGAGATAAATCCTGTTTCAACAAGAATCGAGGGGATATCTGGAGATTTTAACACCACGAAGCGCGCCTGTTCTACGTCTTCATGATGTAGGTTCGTAATGTTATCCATGGAGTGTAACACACGCTCTCCCATCTTTAAGCTTGCCCCAATCGTTGCGGTTTGAGAGAGATCAATCAGCACCGAGCGAATAACGCCATTATCATCATCTAATTCGGATAAGTTAACACCACCTAACTCTGAGTAGTTTTCCTTTTCCGCTAACCATCTTGCGGCCTCGCTGGTTGCTCCGGTTTGAGAAAGAGCAAACACAGAAGCGCCATTTGAATTGCGGTTTTTAAACGCATCCGCATGAATAGAGATAAAAATATCACCATCATATTTTCTGGCAATATCTAAGCGTTCACGAAGACCGACGTAATAATCACCTTTTCGTGTTAATACCGCACGCATACCAGGCTGCTTATCGATAATTTTTTTCAATTTAAGCGCAATGGCTAATACAACATTTTTTTCCAAGTGGTGGGTTGGACCAATTGCACCTGGATCTTTTCCTCCATGACCAGGGTCAATAATCACAACCACATCTCTTAACGAGCGAGAAGGACTTCGACTAACCATGACCGGGGCTTTAAGTGAATTAGCCTGAGCGGCTGCTTTCACTATTGCTGGTTTTATACTCTCTCTTTTATTCGTTAAATTAAGGCGCAATCGCTTCCCGGCCTTATCGGCCGAAAGTGATGCTTCATGATTTAAATCAAATACCACTCTTAAAGTGTCTTTTTTGGGATGTCCAATGCGAATGGCTTTTACTAAAGAACTTTTTTGAGCTAAGCGATTGAAATGGATAGATGAAGAGGCTTGCGGCAGATCAACTACTGCTCGTGCTGGGTTCAATAAAAGAAATGCTTTGTATGTGAACGGCTCAGAAAAATCAAAGATGAGTGCCGTCGTTTGCTTTTCATCTTGAATATCCAAAGAAAGTAATTCTGCGGCTACAGCCACATGACTGATGAGCATAAAACTGGTTATGATGTTGAAAATTGACTTTCCCATTATGCTGCTTCCAGACAAGACAACATTTCAATTCCAAGAGGGCTTTTTGCAATCAAGGATAACCTTCGCCCTTCACCATGGGCCATCAACGCAAATTCAATATCCACAACGTTTAAATAGTGCGTTCCGTGCTCGGGCCATTCAATGCAACAGACGGATTGGCTCGTAAAATAATCTCTAAACCCAATATACTCTAATTCGGCTTCATCGTGTATACGATACAAATCAAAATGATGAATTTGGAATGTATCTAAACTATAGGTTTCTACTAAAGAAAACGTCGGGCTTTTAATGGTCGAACAAATCCCTAAGGCTTTTAGCATTGCGCGAATGAAGGTGGTTTTTCCTGCCCCTATATTCCCACGAAACGTTAACGTTGCCGGTGATCGTAAAATCTTTGCACATCGCTTTGCAAGCGCAATGGTATCTTCTTCCGAAGGGAGATTAATTAATAACTCTTTTTTCATCATGCATCTTCTTTAACCCCCAGTTTGGAGTTCATTAATTTGAAACAAATAAGCAACAGACCCTAACCGAGCGAGTTGATTCGACGCCGTAAAAAAGGCATCAAATCGCTTGCGGTTAACCCACGCTCACCATATTTAACCGCCGCATCATCGCCTGCTTTTGCATGAAGCCAAACACCAAGTGTTGCAGCATTCGGCAAGTCTAATCCCTGTGCTAATAATCCTCCGATAACCCCACTTAATACATCGCCCATCCCAGCGGTTGCCATACCAGGATTTCCTGCTGGACAGAGATACCGCTCATTCTCACCCGAATCAATAATGGTTCCAACGCCTTTAATAATCACACTACCACCATATTGTTCTTGGATTGTGCGAGAAGCAGCGAGACGATCACGTTGGATGGTTTCCGTATTACACCCTAATAATTCAGCCGCTTCTCCTGGGTGTGGCGTTAAAATCCAATTATCATCATGCTGCTGATTACGGGCTAAAAGCCTCAATGCAGAAGCATCAATCACTAAAGGAAGTTGCGCTGCAATTGCCGCCGTAAAAAGCCGCTCCGCCCAACTGTCCTCACCTAAGCCGGGGCCTAACACACATACTGTAGCCTTAGCGAAAAGTGGTTTTAAATCATGTTCATCCGCAACCCCAAACACCATGGCTTCAGGTAAACCCGGAAGAACTTGCTTAGCCTGTTCAGGATGCGTAGCTAAGGTAACCATTCCTGCCCCTACTCTCAATGCAGCCATGGCGGCAAGCCAGGGAGCGCCTGGCATCCCAGGGGCCCCACCAATGACTAAGACATGACCATATAGTCCCTTGTGCGAGTTTTTTTTGCGAGGCGGCATGGATTGACACAATGATTGCTGTTCTAATAAGTAGGCCGCAGGAATAATCGCTTGATTATCTTTTTCTAATTGCAAATCATGACAAATAATTTCACCAGAATGATCAGGCCCATCAACCGTATATAGCCCGACTTTTGCTCCGATAAAAGTCGTTGTGATGTCTGCTCGAACGCAAGTACCTAATTTTAAGCCTGTATCTGCATTTAAGCCAGAAGGAACGTCTAATGAAACGATAGGCAATCCACTGTCATTGATCATTTCGATAGCATGTTCAATAGCACCGTGTACTGTTCCCTCTAAACCAATTCCTAACAATGCATCAACAATCAGCTCTACATCTGGATCAAGAGCATCATCAAACGCCAGGCATTGCACTCCCGCTGCAATTGCACTCTGTGCTGCTTCAGCAGCTGCATGTGGCAGCTCTTCAATGGGTTTATCGTGGTAAATAATAACCGACAATCCTTCTTCAGCAGCGAGGCGCGCAAGGACATAACCATCACCACCATTATTGCCACCCCCACAAAAAACAGCAATATGACGTGCTTGATTATAAAATTTTCGCATGGTGCGAAAGGCAGCAAAACCTGCGCGCTTCATCAATTCGCTTTCTTGGATCCCAAGCTCCTCAATTGCCTGTTGCTCAAGTTGTCTAATCTGGCTTGTTTGATAGAGCGCAGTATCCTTTGGCATTTGAATTAGCTCCCTAGAATGTTTAGAACTCATGGAATGTGGCAATATGTTTTAATCGAACACATTCAGAAGCCTTCCATCGGTTAGGCATTTTGATTCTACCATGAGAACAGAAAGCATTAGGGTCTACGCATGAAAAGCTTGTTTTAACTCAATACGAAAAATAGCTCGTCTTTGCGAGCACTAGCGAAGCAATCCAGATCGATGCTCCGTTGAAATCCTGTACTGGATTGCTTCACTTCGTTCGCAATGACGACGGTATTTTTTTCATGCGTAGGCCCTGGGGTTAGTCCTACAACACCGCCTCTATTTAACCAACTTTAACGCTGGTTTTCGACCACCTTTGTCTTTGGAGGGCGATGTGGGTGGTGGTAGGGTATCCTCTTCTTCCTCTTCAAACTCCATTCCCCGACCATTTTCTTTGGCATAAATGGCTAATACCGATCCAGGTGTTAGCGAAATTTGGGAAGTCTGACCAGAAAAACGGGTTGTGAACACAATACGGTCGTTATCCAAGTGTAGACCTCGGCACGCTTGTGGAGAAATATTGAGAACAATTTTTCCATCAACCACATGTTCTTGTGGTACTTGCACCCCCTGAGCTTCGGCATTCACCAACAAATAGGGGGTAAGATCGTTGTCGACAATCCAATCATAGAGTCCACGAATAAGATACGGTTTACTTGAGGTCATCTTTGTCATTACGCCGCCCTTAGCTGCCTCTCAGCTTCTGTTAAACTGGTTTGAAAACACTCTCGTGTAAACAGTCTTTGCATATAAGTATGCAAACCCACTGCTTTTAAAGGAGTTTCAATGCCCAATCCTGGTAAACGCCATAATAAAGGAGCCAATGTGCAATCTAATAAAGAAAATTCTTCGCTTAAGAAATAGGGCTTATCAGCAAAAACGGGTTCTAGGTTTAATAAGCTATCTTGTAGCTGTTGACGAGCCGCGTCCGCTTCATCATTCTGATAAATACGTTGTAACAAAGAATACCAATCTTGCTCGATACGGTGCATCATTTTTCGAGTCTCAGCGCGTGCAACCGGGTAGACAGGAAGCAAAGGCGGATGAGGGAAACGCTCGTCTAGATATTCCATAATAATACGGGCTTCATATAAAACCAGATCACGATCGATTAAGGTAGGTACCGTTCCATAAGGATTGACAGCTAGCAAGTCACTAGGGGCTTCATTTTGCTTGGCAGTTAAAATTTCAACATTTACGCCTTTTTCGGCCAGTACAATTCTTACTTGATGACTATACACATCATCATTATCTGAAAACAATGACATAATAGTACGCTTTGCAACGATCGCCATCAAACACTCCTCATCATTCATTAAAAATTTATATGCTAAGTTTCTAAGGTGTATTGACAATTCGCCTGCAATCTACGACCTGCCTTCGCCGCTAAGCTTGCCCGTGGGGCGTAGCGCATGAGTGAATTGTCAACAAGCTCTAGAAATTCTGCCTCGAACAATCATAACAGCAAGACTTATCAGCCTTGCTTATAAGCTCCTTCAATAAGAAAGCGATTGCTACTAAGGTGCAAAAGTCATTATTTTAGCATAATTTTTCTAATTCATGTTGAAAATGAAAAAATAATGTACAGATATTTAACGTATTAATTCACTTAAATTTAATGAATCTTCTTCCAATAGACCCGTTTCAGCAAATATGCAAACACCGCTAAAATGATTAAAAAGGCAATGACAACGCTACCAATGGTATAACGCTTAAGAAGATTGGGTTCAGCCGCATACACTAAGAAATTCACCAGATCTTGCAACATACTATCAAACTGTTGCTGAGTCATTATTCCTTGTTCTACCAGAGCTAATTTTAGATGAGAGGGATCATTGGATTGATCTGGATTAAGCGCTATTACTTCCCCTTGTAATGGAGCCAGGATATTCGGCATAGACACATCGGGAACCAAGCGGTTATTGGATCCAAAAGGACGCGACTCATCTTTATAAAAACTTTTTAAGTAGGTATAAATCCAATTTGCGCCTTTTTCTCTTGCAGATAAAGTTAAATCAGGTGGCATCCGGCCAAACCATTGCTCTGCATCCTCTCTAGGCATTGCAATTTCAATGGGGTCATATACAGTGGCTTTGGTAAAAACCAAATTATTCATTAATAAATCTTTAGCAATGCTGCCATCAAAAGTGATTAAACCTAACCCTTTTGCCATTTGACTATAACGCAAATACTTCAATGAATGACAACCTGAACAATAATTCATAAAGTATTTCGCACCACGCTGAAGGCTTGCTTGATTCGACAAATTAATTTTAACTTCATGCCAATCAATTTCAGCATCTGCTGCATGAGCTATTGAATTCACTGCGAGTGCGATTAATAAAAGGATTTTTTTCATGATGATATCCTCTTTGGCACGGTTTCATGAGATTCAATACGACTGTAAAGAGGCATCAACAAAAAATAAGCAAAATATAGGAACGTACAGATTCTAGCTAACCATAGTTTTACTGGTGTAACAACCTCTGTTCCGAGATACGCTAAAATAATAAAACTCACGACAAATGCCGCTAACATTCCTCTTGAATAATATCCTTTATAGCGCATAGAGCGTACTGGACTCTTATCCAACCAAGGTACAAAAAAGAAAATAATAATCGATGCAAACATGATAAGCACGCCTGATAATTTATCCGGAACAGCTCTTAACATGGCATAATAGGGGGTCATATACCAAACCGGTGCAATATGTTCCGGTGTGGTTAAGGGATTTGCGGGAGTGAAATTGGAATGCTCAAGAAAGTAGCCCCCCATTTCTGGAGCAAAAAATACAACACCAAAAAACAAGATTAAAAAGACAATCATGCCAAAAAAATCTTTCACGGTGTAATATGGATGAAATGGAATACCATCCAGCGGCCTACCTTCTGCATCTTTATACTGTTTAATTTCAATGCCTTCTGGATTGTTTGACCCAACTTTATGCAACGCGATAATATGTAAATAGACCAACAGCAAAAACAACATGGGAACACCAAAAACATGCAAGGCAAAAAAGCGTTGTAATGTGGCTGTTGAAATGTTGTAGTCCCCTCGTAACCACACCACTAGCGTATCCCCTACAAATGGTATAGCACCAAACAAAGAAGTAATCACTTGAGCGCCCCAATAGGACATCTGCCCCCAAGGTAGAAGATAACCAAAAAATGCTTCTGCTAGAAGGAGAATAAATAACAACACGCCAAGCAGCCATACCAATTCTCGTGGCTTTTGATAAGACCCATAGAGTAAACCCCGAAACATATGGATGTAGATCACAATGAAAAAAGCCGAAGCGCCTGTGGAATGCAGATACCGTAAGATCCAGCCGTAATTCACATCTCTCATGATGTACTCGACGGAATTAAACGCCTCAGCTGCGGTCGGAGTATAAAACATCGTAAGCCATAAGCCAGTTATTAACTGATTGGCTAAAACCACGATGGCCAAAGAACCGAAATAGTAATAGAAATTAAAATTCTTAGGAGCATAATATTCGCTGAAATGTGCTTTCCAAGTTGACACCAAGGGAAAGCGATCATTCACCCAGTTCAGCAGTCCATTCATAATTACTCCTTAACGCCTTATGCTTTGTCTTCACCAATAATAATGACATGGTCGTTAACAAATCGGTAGGGGGGCACCGCTAGATTAATCGGCGCGGGCACATTTTTAAACACTCTCCCCGCCAGATCAAAACTTGAACCATGACAAGGACAATAAAAACCTCCCGGCCATTGTGGACCAAGTTCCTGTTCATAGGGTTTATATTTTGGAATGCAGCCTAAATGAGTACAGATCCCAATCAATACTAAATATTCGGGTTTAATCGAGCGAAATTCATTCTTAGCATATTCAGGCTGCTGATCAACCAACGATTTAGGATCTCTTAGCAGGACATCATGATCATCTAAGCCTTCAAGCATTTCTTTAGTGCGACGGATAATCCAAACGGGTTTTCCTCGCCATTCGACTGTAATCTGTTGACCAGGTTCTAATTTACTTAAATCGACCTCAACGGGCGCTCCAGCAGCTTGTGCTTTCGCGCTCGGCATCCAGGATGAAACAAAAGGAGTTAACGCACACAACGCACCAATCCCTCCTAAAACACCAGTTGAGGTTAATAAAAATTGGCGACGCTGTTCATCCACCAGCTCTTCATCTGGTTCCATTTCTGGGGTTGGATCGGTTTTGTCATTCACAGATGCATCATCCTGATTTTAAAAACGATAAAACCATTTATATCAAAGAATGAGCCCTTTGAAAACGGCGAACGTACGCTCACAAACATTTCAATCATAAAATACGGGTGAAGTACAAGCCTACAACTCGGAAATTAGAATGCAAAAAAAACCCCGCATAGGCGGGGCTTTTTATAATTACACCAATTAGCGCTTGGAGTATTGTGTTGCGCGACGTGCGCCGTGCAAACCAACTTTCTTTCGTTCAACACGACGAGGATCACGCGTTAACAAGCCGCGAGCTCGTAATTTTCTACGGAAAGAATCAGCGCTTGCCTCAGCGTCTTCAGGTAGATCATGCTCATCATACTCAACCAATGCTCTAGCAATCCCTAAACGAATTGCACCAGCCTGGCCAGAAATACCACCACCTTCAACGGTTGCATAAATATCAAATTTATTTAAAACGTCAACCGTTTCTAAAGGCTGACGAACCACCATGCATGATGTTTCACGACCAAAATATTCTTCTAATGGGCGATTATTAATTTGAATTTCGCCTTTACCAGGACGCAAGAATACGCGGGCTGTGGAGCTTTTTCTGCGGCCGGTTCCATAGTATTGCTGCTTATCAGCCATAATACTTATTCCTCAATCTCTAGTTGCTTAGGTTGCTGTGCAGCATGTGGGTGCTCTGAACCAGCATAAACTTTGAGTTTACGATACATTTCACGACCCAATGGGTTTTTGGGCAACATGCCCTTCACAGCATTTTCAATAATTTGAACAGGATTTTTTTCCTGTAACTTTTCGAAAGAAATCGACTTGATACCACCAGGAAAACCTGAGTGGCTATAATAAATCTTATCGCTAGACTTTCGACCGGTTACGGTCACTTTCTCGGCATTGGTCACCACAATGTAATCACCAGTATCCACATGTGGTGTATACTCTGCTTTATGCTTGCCGCGTAAACGACGAGCAATTTCTGTTGCCAAGCGACCTAATGTTTTATCGCTTGCATCAACCACATACCAGTCACGCTTGACTTCGTGTGGCTTGGCGCTGAATGTTTTCATCAACTTAACTCCGTACCGCCATTGTTGGTAATCTTTTATACTTGGACGGGCGATTTTAACCAAAAGTAGATCAACCTACAAGTAAAAATTTTTAAATTTACCATTTTGTAGGCAAGAAAAAGAAAAAATTAATTGGGATGTAGCCCATAACGTTCCTTAAAACACCGAATCAATCAAGAGCCGCTGTACTGGTTGCCCCTGTACTAAATGGCTATTAATAATTTCGTCGATGTCATCAAGTGACGCGTAATTATACCATACGCCTTCTGGATAGACCACCAAACAGGGACCAAGACTGCAACGCCCGAGACACCCTGATTTACTCACGCGGATTTTACCGGGCCCATGGAGCTCCATTTTTTTTAGCTTAGATTTTAAATAATCAAAAAAAGGCTCACCACCATGATTGGCACAGCAGGTTTTGCCAGGCGCTTTCTGGTTCGTACAAATAAAAATATGCTTAGCGTAATGAGACAATCAATCAACCCTTCAAGCTTATTAATAATTACCCTTTTGACTTTTGCTCAACCTTAGATTTAAGCTTTAAGCCTGCTTTAAAGGTTACCACCCGTCGTTCTTTGACCGGAATTTCTTGGCCGGTTTTTGGATTTCTACCCGGACGTCGGCTCTTATCTCGTAAAATAAAATTACCAAATCCAGATAATTTAACATGATGTCCGCTTTCCAGAGCCTTTCGAATTTCTTCAAAAAATAATTCGACCATTTCTTTGGCATCTGGTTTAGCCAGTCCAACTTCGTTGGATAAAGATTCTGCAATTATTGCTTTACTCAGTGCATTCACGTTTAGTCCCTCAATATTATTTCAAATTGTTCTTCCAACGATTTTATTATAGCACTGATCACAGCATTGATCTCAGAGTCAACTAACGTGCGGGTTGCATCCTGTAGAGTTAACGCAATGGCAACGCTTTTCTTACCTTTCGGAATATTAACACCGGTGTATACATCAAATACATCGAATCCTTTTAACCAAGTTGCATTAACCACTGATTGAATGGTTTTCTCAATATCTGAAACAGGGATACTGGCATCAACCAACAATGATAAGTCCCTTCTTATCTGAGGGTATTTTGAAATCGATTGATAATGTATAGGGCTTGGTTGAGTTAATACGTTAATCTTGAGCTCAAACAATAATACCTCACCGTTAAAATCTAGCTCATCGACAATTTTAGGATGAAGCACGCCGAGCCAGCCGACTTGGTTTTGATTGAGATAAATGCCTGCCGCTTTGCCAGGATGTAACGCTGGATGTTTCTTCGCCCTAAATTCTAGGCAATCTATATTTAAATGATCAAATAAAGCTTCTAAATCACCCTTTAAATCAAATAGATCGAAAGGTCTCGTTTGTTCTGACCAATTTAAAGCGCCCTTCTCACCAACCAGAAGCCCGGCAATGCAAGGTTGTTCTTTTAATTCCCCGGATTCCATATCAAAAACCACGCCGGCCTCAAAGAGCTTAATTGCGGTTTGTTGACGGTGTAGATTGTAAATCATTGACGCAATCAATCCAGGCCACATACCAGCTCTCATCTCAGACAATTCTTGTGAAATGGGATTTAAAAGTTTTAGAGTAGAAGATTCGGGATAGAGAATCGCCTGTAATTCAGGATCCACAAAACTGTAGCTGATGGTTTCATGATATCCTCGGTGACTCAGAAAGCGTGATACTCTGGTAATCATTTGTTCAGTTTGATTTTCGACACCGGCCTCTGCCTGTATCATCATCGGTTGGGCTGAAATCGCATCATAACCATTTAATCGAATAATTTCTTCAATTAAATCCACTTCCAGTGCGATATCAAACCGATGAGAAGGCACCCGGACTTTCCATAACGGCTCTTTGCTATCAACTTGCATCCCTAGATGGTTAAGAATAGCTTTCATTTCTGTATCGGATAATTGAACCCCTGTGAGTTGCTCTACGCGATTTGGATTAAAGGTAATATCAACGGCAGGTGGTAATGCGTTGGGTTCATTAAATGAGGTTAAGGGTCCGGCTTGGCCCCCTACGATGTCTTGTAATAATTCCGTAGCGCGTTCCATTGCAATGCGTTGCAATGCCGGATCAACTCCGCGTTCGAAGCGTTGAGAAGAATCGGTACAAAGACCATATTGGCGGGCAACGCCTGCTATCGCAACGGGGTTAAAATAAGCACTTTCTAAGAATAGATTCGTGGTTTGAGGATGAACCGCTGAGGATTCGCCTCCCATAATTCCAGCCATTGCTAAAGGCTTAGATTTATCAGCAATCAACAAGACTGCAGGAGAAAGCTCTACTTCCTGGCCATCTAGAAGCATTAACGTTTCACCTTCACGGGCATATCGAATTTCTATTGCTTTGTCTAGAGCATCCAGATCAAAGGCATGCATAGGTTGCCCTAACTCCAACATGACATAATTCGTTACATCCACCACCGGATGAAGTGAACGAATTCCACCACGCCGCAACCGTTCCTTTAACCATAAAGGGGTTACTGCATGGGGATTTATGTCTTTAATGACTCGACCATAATATTGTGGACAAGCATTTGGCGCTTTGGCATCAATAGGTAATGATTGCTCAATCTGTGCTGGTATCGTTTTTGCGGGAATAGACGTCAAAGTAAGATGGTTTAAGGCAGCGGCCTCACGTGCAACGCCCAAAATGCTAAAACAATCTGCACGATTAGGCGTAAGATCGATATCTAGAATATGATCATTTAGAGTCATATACTCGCGTATATCCATGCCTACTGGAGCATCCTCGGGTAACTCCATAATACCTTCTGAGCTCTCCTCAAGGGCTAATTCTGAGGCAGAACAAAGCATTCCTTGCGAGAGCTGCCCTCGAAGTTTTACCTCTTTAATTTTGAATCCGCCTGGCAAAGTTGCTCCCAGTTTGGCTAACGCAACCTTTAAGCCACGGCGAACATTAGATGCCCCGCACACCACCGTGCAAGGAGCACCCTCATTCGTATTCACCCGGCATATCGTTAACTTGTCTGCTTGTGGGTGCGGTTCCGTACTAACCACTTCTGCCACAACAACGTTGGTGAAATCACCTGCCACCGGATTAACCGCATCAACTTCTAAACCTGCCATAGTCAACTGGGCAGCCAGCTCTTGGGCTGTTAAGGCTGGATTAACCCATTCACGTAACCACGATTCACTTACTTTCATTGACATTCCTAGCTTATTTGGGGATTAAACTAAATGCGGCGGTTGAATCTATTTCGACCACCTACTGCACTGACACTTCAGCACACTAACTGCTCTTGTCACGATTAAACAGCCGCATTTAGGTTAAAATTGCTTTAAAAAGGATAGATCATTTTCAAACATCATCCGTAAATCATCTATGCCAAAATACAGCATGGCCATTCGGTCAATACCCATGCCAAAAGCCCAACCTTGATACGCTTCGGGTGAAATATTAACCGCTTTTAAAACATTAGGATGCACCATACCGCAACCAAGGACCTCAAGCCATCCAGTAAACTTACACAAACGACAACCCTTTCCGGAGCACTGTGTGCATTCAATATCTACTTCAGCGGAAGGCTCTGTAAAAGGAAAATAAGAAGGTCTAAATCGAACCGCTAGTTTGCGGCCAAAAAAATGGGCAAAAAAATCTTGCAACAATCCCTTCAAGCCGGCCAGTGTAGCGTGTTTATCGATTAACAGTCCTTCAACCTGATGAAACATTGGCGTATGAGTTAAATCAGAATCGCAACGATAGACTCTACCTGGTGCAATAAGGCGAAAGGGAGGTTTACGGTTTTCCATGGTTCGAATTTGAACAGGAGAGGTGTGTGTACGAAGCAATCGGCCATCACCAAAATAAAACGTATCATGCATGGCGCGGGCAGGATGATGCCCAGGGATATTTAATGCTTCAAAATTGTAAAAATCCGTCTCAACTTCAGGTCCCTCAACAACATCAAACCCTAACCGGCTAAAAAATTGATTAATGATCTGTTTGACTTGCGTAACAGGATGCAATGTCCCTGCTTGTCGATTACGGCCAGGCAAAGTGACATCGACTTGCTCTGCCGCAAGCTTTTGCTGCAGTTGCTCTTCTTTTAGAAGTCCAAGTTTTTCTTCGATTTGGGCGCTGAGCTCACGCTTGACTTGGTTCACCAATTGGCCCATTTTAGGCTTTTCTTCAGGGGGTAAATCCACCAATGTTTTTAGAATTTCAGTTAGCTTACCCTTTTTTCCTAAATACTCGACTCGAATCGCTTCAAGCTGTTGAATATCTTCTGCCGTGTTGATGGCAGCAGAGGCTTCCTTTTGTAGTACGGTGATATCTTGCATGATGTCTAGGGCCTGTTTACAATTCGTTTTACGGCTAAAAACCCAGCTGATTGACTCTAATTTCAGCTTGAATTCATTAAATAGGACCTGCTATCCGCCTCACTCAAGCTAAAATTAGAGCGCAATCATCTCAATTTTTTGCTCGCGAAACGAATTGTAAACAGGCCCTAGCCTTAAAATAAAAAAAGAGGCAAATGCCTCCTTAGAATAAAGTTAATTTGATTTAACATTCACTTTGCCATAAGGCGATGAGATGCTTCTCGATGAAAGGTAAGCTAGGTATGTATTAGTAATCCATAGCTCAGCTTACAAAAAATCAAATTAACCCTTGTTCATGATTCGCCTTCCAGGTTTAGGAGGCAAGCGCTGCTTTAGCCTGGTCTGCGATCGCGGCAAAAGCCACTTTATCGTGTACTGCCATATCCGCCAATACTTTTCGATCTAATTCGATTTGTGCTTTCTTAAGCCCATTGATCAATTGACTGTAAGATATGCCGCATTCTCTAGCCTGTGCATTGATTCGAGTGATCCAAAGTGCACGAAACTGGCGTTTCTTCTGACGACGGTCGCGATAAGCGTATTGACCCGCTTTGATTACCGCCTGCTTGGCAACTCGATACACCCGACTACGTGCGCCGTAATATCCTTTGGCTTGTTTTAATACTTTTTTGTGGCGTGCTTTGGCTGTAACGCCGCGTTTAACTCTTGGCATAATTCATTCTCCTCTTAACTACCGTGCAGCATACGTTCGGCCAAACGTGCATCACACTTCTTCAAAGTGTTTGCAGAAACACGTAAACGCCGTTTTTGCTTGGTTGATTTTTTAGTGAGGATATGGTTTCGGTATGCACCGCGACGCTTAATCGCACCACTAGCTGTTTTTTGGAAGCGTTTAGCTGCTCCGCGATGGGTTTTTAGCTTTGGCATAATAACTACTCCGCATTTAATGAGTCGGCCAATATACCTTCTGGTATAAAAGACCACTTTTTCGCTACTTCACTTTTTCTTCGGCGCTAACACCATCAATAACTGTCGACCTTCACGCTTGGCCTGCTGTTCAACCACAGCCAACTCTTCCGTATCTTTTTGTAAGCGTTCCATGATTTTCATGCCAACATCTTGATGAGCCACTTCACGCCCGCGAAAACGCAGGGTGATTTTGACTTTATCGCCATGATTAAGGAAACGTATCAGGTTGCGTAGCTTGACCTGATAATCCCCTTCTTCCGTCGTAGGACGGAATTTCAGCTCTTTGACTTGCGTTTGCTTTTGTTTCTTTTTCGCTTCCGCTTGTTTTTTACTAATTTCAAAGAGATATTTACCATAGTCCATAATACGACACACAGGAGGTTTAGCTGAAGGGGATATTTCCACTAAATCCAGCCCACTCTCTTCTGCAGCGCGCAGTGCTTCGCGTGTCGATATAATTCCAGCCTGGTTGCCATCTACATCAATTAAACGTACCTCTGGGACATTGATCTGTTCATTAATTCGTGCGCGATCAGCGTCACGTCTGTTTGATGCACTAATGGTTTAATCCTCCTGCTGGTTGTAAATTCATTAAGCAACGAAATCGTTTAAAATCGAATCGCGCTTGGTTATTGCTTTGCTTCAATTGCTTGACGTAACGTCTCGTATACTTCATCAATACTCATGGCGCTTAGGTCTTTTCCTTCACGTGTGCGAACGGAAACTTGATTATGTTCGACCTCTTTATCGCCAATAATTAATAAGTATGGCACTTTTTGCAAAGTATGCTCGCGAATTTTAAAGCCAATTTTCTCATTTCTCAAGTCATAATTTGAACGAATGCCTTTTTTTTGCAATATTTCATGCACTTTTTGCGCATATTCGTTGTGTTTTTCAGTGATGGTCAGCACGCTAGCTTGAATGGGAGATAACCAGGTCGGCATTATACCGGCGTGATGCTCTATTAAAATTCCCATGAATCGTTCAAAAGAACCTAAAATAGCGCGATGAATCATAACCGGCGTTTGCTTGGAACCATCTTCCGCCACAAACTGTGCACCTAGACGCTCAGGCATAGAAAAATCAATTTGAATCGTTCCGCATTGCCAAATTCTTCCTAAACAATCCGTTAATGAACACTCAATCTTAGGGCCATAAAATGCGCCTTCGCCTGGAGCATCAATGTATTCAATTCCACGATTGATCATTGCTTGGCTTAAAGCAGATTCCGCTTTATCCCAAACTGTATCAGAGCCGACTCTCAGTTCTGGACGCAATGCTAAGCGATAAATAATGTCTTCAAATCCAAAATCCGCATAAACCGATTGCACTAAGTCCAATAATTTGTCCACCTCCGATTGAATTTGATCTTCGGTACAAAAAATATGCGCATCATCTTGCACCATATTTCGAACGCGCATTAACCCATGCAAAGCTCCTGATGGCTCACAGCGATGACAATTTCCAAACTCAGAGAACCGCAATGGTAAATCACGGTAGCTTTTAAGTCCTTGATTAAATACTTGTACGTGACAAGGACAATTCATGGGCTTAACCGCGTAGTGGCGATTTTCAGTTTCAGTGATAAACATTTCATCGCGAAAATTTTGCCAATGACCTGACTTTTCCCACAATACACGATCAACTAATTGGGGAGTTTTTATTTCCTGATAGCCATAGTCGGCCAAACGACCGCGCATGTATTGCTCTAAGACTTGATAAATCGCCCAGCCTTTGGGATGCCAAAAAACCATACCCGGTGCAATTTCTTGAAAATGAAATAACCCCAGCGTTTTTCCTAACTTACGATGGTCACGTTTTTCAGCTTCTTCAATGCGATGCAAATACGCTTCTAATGCTTTTTTATCGCCCCAAGCAGTACCATAAATCCGTTGTAACATTTCGTTGTTTGAGTCGCCTCGCCAGTATGCACCCGCTAATTTCGTTAGTTTAAATGCTTTTAGAAACCCTGTTGAGGGCACATGGGGCCCGCGACATAAATCTTCAAAATCACCTTGTCGGTATAGCGAGATGGTTTCGTTTTCTGGGATCTCAGCAATAATTTTTGCCTTATACTCCTCACCTATGCTTTTAAAGTATTCAATCGCATCATTTCGCTGCATAGTTCGACGCGTGACAGGATAGTCTGCTTTTGCAAGCTCTTTCATTTTCGACTCAATTCGGTCTAAATCTTCAGGAGTAAAGGAGCGATCAAAGGCAAAGTCGTAATAAAATCCATCCTCAATGACAGGGCCAATGGTCACTTGTGCGCTGGGAAATAACTGCTTAACCGCTTGGGCTAAAAGATGGGCCGTTGAATGGCGGATGATGTCTAAACTAGCCGAGTCTTTTTCGGTAATAATAACCAATGAACCATCTTGAATGATTGGATAACTCACATCAACCAATTGACCATCCACCCGACCAGCAATTGCAGCTTTGGCAAGACCTGGGCTAATACTGTATGCAACGTCGCCAACGGTTACTGGATGTTCAAAGTGTTTAACGCTACCGTCAGGCAATTGAATATTTGGCATTTTTCCCTCATATACCACAAATTGGATCTGAGCGTTTAAGTCGCAAGCGTTTGCGTGGCCCATCGAAAAAAAAACCCTGCACAGCAGGGTTATCTGGTAGGCACGAGTGGGATCGAACCACCGACCACCACCATGTCAAGGTGGTGCTCTACCGCTGAGCTACGTGCCTATAATTCAATCTAAAAAGAAACTGGCGGGTATTATATTAGAGTGCTTACTCGAAAGCAATAATAAATAACGTGAGTTCGACAGAAAAGTCATTTATGACTATTCTGGTGCTAAACGAACGTTATCCCGTAAAAAGCGAAGTTTTTTCTACGGGCTCTATTCAAAATAAGCTCGCTCGAGATCAGAAAAATTTGAATTTTTTTGATCTCGAACTCACATTAAATACTATACTTTAAATAATGAAATAACGAGGGCAGGAGGATTCTGCCGCAGGAGATGTATATGGATAACCACGCTCCAGTTGATATTTTGTATGTGGAAGATGATGAAGTAGATATCAAATCAGCCTGTCGCACCTTTAAAAAGGTCAATGCCTTAATTAAAGTTGAAGCAGCTAAAAGTGGTGCTGAAGCGTTTGATAAGCTCTGTGGGCGAAATCAAGAAGAATCAATTCATCCAAAAATTATTTTGTTGGACCTGAACCTACCTAACATGGATGGCATTGAATTTTTAAAAAAGTTACGTGAGAATCCTGAATTCGCAGACATCACCGTTTTTGTCTTAACCGGAACATTTACCACAAAAGAAAAACTGGCTCTGGAGTCTTTAAATGTGCGCGATCATTTTATCAAACCTCTTGAGTACAGTGATGCTTTAAAAATATTTTGGGCCTTGGAGGCATCTTTTCCTGGCTAGGATGTACCATATGATAAACATAAATCCATCAGTTGACTTGACAGGAGAAAGGATTTTTTTGATTCCGATAAGACGCTTGTCTTTTGTTGGGTTGAAAATGGAATTTCGTTAATCATTGCTCTTAAATAATGAATTCCTTCAGGGTATCTTTTTTTAAACGCACTGAAATCATAAAACGTTAACGCTTCTTCGGGCAGGTTATAGTTTATTTTTAAGTTCCGTTTAATAATTTGTCCACCTTGAATATCCCCAAAATATCGTGTGTAGAAATGCCCTACCCAAGTTTCTAGTTGTGTTTCATTTTTTAAATATATGGCGTACGGATTTACCAAAATTGAATTCTTTAATGAGTTGAAATCGATTAAGTCAGATAAGATTTTTAAATCTTGTTTGATTTTTTCTGTGCGTAGGAGCTCTTCCCGATATAATACATGCTTAGAGCCATAAGATAAGTTTGATTCAAAAGTTTCATAGACTTCCAATAATAGATATAACAACAAGCCATAGTTAGATATGGACAACCTGCCATTCAACAATTGGATTACCCAAGGATGTTGTTCAACTTGAAGATGTAGCATAGCCGTTTGATCTTTTAAATAGCTTGATAAAGGCAATGATTCAGAACTCATTAAATTGCACCACCCGATCTTTTCCGGTTTGTTTGGCTTGATACAAAGCCTTATCCGCTTGTCGAACTAAAGGGGTAAATTTTGTTTGTTCAACCTCCGCTCGTGCAATTCCTGCCGAAATAGTAACCGGTACCAATTTACTCGATGGGGTGTAAAAACGATGGGTTCGGATAGCATTAAGAATATTTTCTATAATTTTTTTCCCTTCTGGTAGATCGCATCCATTCAAGATGACGAGGAATTCTTCGCCGCCATACCGAATAATGATATCGGTCTTTCTTAATTTCTTTCTAATGAGTTCCACAATCTTCGCCAATACCTCATCACCAAATGCATGACCATACTCGTCGTTAAGCAGTTTAAAATTATCTACATCTAGCATGGCGACACACAGCACTTTTTTATCTTTGCGCCGATTTTTTTCGAATTTACGAATGTATTCATTTAGAAAATGGCGGTTATACGCCTTGGTCAATGCATCCACAAAGGATTGTTCATAGAACTTTAACTGCACCCATTTATCTATCAAAATTCGCTTAATGATCTCAGCATATTTTAGATTCTCACTGCTCCAGGCTTTGCTATGATGAGCCACTTGCTCTTGCCAAGCTTTAAATGAGCTTCTAGGAGAATAATTTTCTTTTGTTGTCGCGTTATTTAAAACTTCCCTTGGATTTCCTGCCCAAGTAATAGTGGATATGTATTCTTCTCGAAAAAACAAAAGATAATAAGGTTTGGTCAAGGATAATGATATGACAAAAAGACCACAAAAAGGATGCTTGAACTGTTCCACCTTCGGAAATTGGAAAGGCAAATCATCACAATAATAAAATTCATGCGGTTTCTTTTTTTCTAACCAGCGTATTAATTCTCTGGTTTCTTCTTGACTAGGGTGTATCCCATCCGCGTAAAATTCCTCGTCAAGGAAACAAACAAACCCCGCAGCTTCCATCATCTTATTTAGGTTAATTTTTTTATGAGCAAACAGTTTTTCTAGTGAGTTTGTTTTTAATGCCAAGGCATGAAGTTTTGAGTATTCAGCAAGCATTAATACATTTTTTTCTCGTTTCATCACTTGCTCAATCATTACTTTATTTAATATAAAATGCTCAACCAGCAGCCGGCAGTAAAATCTATCTTGTGGGTGAACATATTTTGTCGTTTTATGTTGGCAAGCGATTAACCCCCATAACGCATTATTTATAATAACAGGTATCGTAAAGGCTGCCTCGGCATCCATGTTTTTTAGATAATCGTAATGAACGCCGCTTAAGGCTCGACCATCAGCCCTAAGCAGTAACTCGTTGCAGGGCTCGTTTTGGCAAGAGATTTGTATTTTGTCCGCATCAATATCTGGTAGATAGCGATATAAAATATCATGGAATAATTCACGAACAGGCAGTGGGACATCGGTATCAGGAAAATAATAACCTTCATAAGAGGCTACGGATTTTACTTTTTTCTCAGCAATCACAATCCCCGTAAAATCGGGATTAAATTGATACGCTCTCACTACATCAAAGTCTAGGTATTTGAATAGGGTTGAAACCAGATGGTCGACCAATTGCTTTTCAGTTGGTAATTTTGGGTACGCTGTTATAATTTGATTGTACGATTCAAGAAACGAACTATAATCATGGATTAAAGGCTTGGTGTTTACCTTTTCGAATTCAAGTAGAATAAATTCACCAAGCTTCTGTGATCTTAGCCAAATCGTGTCATCTTCTTGTTTTTGAAATCTTTGATAATGGCGTATATTGCCCTGGTTTAGGTGTTCTTTAAGCGTGAGAGCGTCTTTTTCTTCCAGCTTGCCTATGGAATGATTTAATAAAATTTCTTTACTCGCTAAGCCAAGCTCATCCCAATTTTCACTTAAAGCGCGCACAATGTGTTTAGCATCTAAAATGGCGATATAAAAATAAGGCTGCAAGGCAAAATCGTCTTTTAAACGAATCGAATCACAGAAATTATTGTTTAACCTATCCATGTTCATGAGCAATCCATGTATTAATCCTTCCTTACTGGCTTTACTGGGAGTTGGTTATTTCAATAGATGAACTTAGAATAGCATGAACTGGATTTACATCGATACTATTTCGCTCTTTGTCTTCTTTTCTCTTTAGGGTCAATTAATAAAGGTCGGTAGATTTCAATTCGATCGCCGGGTTTCACCAGCTTGTTCGGTAATACTTTTTTAGAAAAAATGCCAAGTTCAAGGCCCTCTACTTCTGGATTGGTTTTTTTTATGCCGGATTGCTCCAGCACCTCTCTGACCGTACTACCTGGTTTAACCATGAGTTTTAAGTGAATTAACGGTTTATTTTCTGGAGCATACACCACTTCAACCTTTACCATGTATAGTCTCCGCTCTCTCGCAAAAAGCATCCACCATTTTACTGCTGACTTGTTCAAACACAGGGCCAAGCAACATTGAAAACATACGTCCTGCAAAATCAAATTCTAGGTCAAACGAGACATGGCAGCCCTCTTCTGTCTCATCAAATCGCCAAAAACCCTCTAGATGACTAAATGGGCCATCCACGAGTCTTATTTCAATCATTTTATTGGTTTGGAGACGGTTGCGTGTGGTAAAGGACTTACTTATCCCCGCTGCACAAATGACTAACGTGGCTTGAACCTCATCTTCATCGCGATGGTGCACAATGCTCTTTGAAAAATACGGCAAAAATTCTTCATATTTTTCGACATCATTGACAAGGTTATACATTTGTTCACAGGTATAAGGAACGGTTCGTGATTGTTTTACAATGGTCATTTATCCTCTCCTGCCTGGGAAGGCTTTGCTGAAATATGCTCATTTAGCCAGCGATTTAAATCGATTAATTCTGGGTAACAAACCGCATGCCCCATGGAATAAGCGCGAGAAAAAATAGACTGTAACCCTTGCGATTTTAACCACTCGATGGTGGCCTCAGATAAAGTGGGCACAATCAAATCATCTAATTGCCCATAACCTACAAAAATGGGAAGAGTTACGTCTTGGTTAATGGTGCATTCTTCGTGTAGTGGCAACCAAGTCGATAACCCAATAATGCCCCCCAAAGGCTTCTTATATCGCAAGCCAGTAAATAACGCCATCGAACCGCCTTGGGAAAATCCGGCTAAAAAAATCTGTTTAGAAGAGAAACCAGCTTCTAATTGCTGAGATATAACATTTTGTATGGTTGCTTCAGAAGATAAAATTCCAGACCGATCCACTTGATCTCTAAAGTTAAAACTATAAATATCATACCAAGCGCGCATAGGCATACGATTATTTGCCGTTACCTCTTGAATGGGTGCTTCCACAAAAACGTGGCGAACGGGCTGTTCAATATTAAGCTCCTGGGCCAATCCTTTCATATCCTGAGCATCGGCACCTAAACCATGCATCCATATGATGCATGCTACTCCTGGGCCTTGTGGCTCGCTGGTGTAAAAATTCAACGCATTACTCCAAGGAAAAAGGCAAATTATCGCTAAAGCGTTGACACATAGCAAGAATTGGATGAAACGCTTTTGGAATCTCATCTGCACGAAAAATTCCATGTTTTCGTTCGTACGAAGGGATTCGTCTTTAAGCTGTCTCTTGATCACATCTTAAGCCTACGCCACATGACTTGACCGGTGGCCTAGTGTTTTAGCGCAGTACTTATGGATTCTCTGGCCAAGCCACAGAACCTAGAAGACTAGAGCTGGACTAGATTTCAGTGATGTGTAGAAGATTCAGGCCCTTAAGGGGGTACGTGTTAAGCTCTTTGATGTAGTATACTCTGAGGCTCGTAATAAAAACTTCATGATTCAATGACTACTGCCAAACACTTACGCAATTTATTTAAGCGGTCAATAGGGCTTTTTATACTGATTTGTTTGCTAGGCGCTTGCGGCCAAAAAGGACCGTTGTATTTGCCTGAACCTCATCAAGGGGAATCAAAACAATCATGAGCATACAATTCACTAAAATGCATGGCTTAGGAAATGATTTTATCGTTATGGATGGCATCCACCAGTCCATTACTTTAACCCCAAAAGAAGTGAAAGCACTCAGTTGTCGTCACACTGGTATTGGGTTTGATCAATGTTTGATCGTTGAAAAAAGTAAACGCCTTGGGGTTGATTTTTTTTACCGCATTTACAATGCAGATGGTCAGGAAGTTGGTCAATGTGGTAATGGCGCACGATGTCTTGCTCGTTTTATTGCGCATTATGGTTTAAGCAACCAATCGAAACTTACCGTTGAAACCCATACTGCTCGTATGGTTTTACACTTAAACCCCGACAACACCGTGACCGTCAACATGGGGAAACCGAAACTTCATCCGGAAGCGATCCCTTTACTTGCAGAAAAAGAGCAACCACTTTATGAATTAAAACTTGTTTCATCTGAAGAATACGCGTTTCATGCGATTCATGTTGGCAATCCTCATGCGGTACTTTTAGTGGATAACGTTCATGAAGCTCCCGTTAAAGAAGTCGGCCCACTTCTTAGCCATCATCCAATATTCCCAGAGCAAGCAAACATTGGCTTTATGGAAATTAAAAATTCCCATCACATCAAACTTAGGGTATATGAACGCGGCAGTGGGGAAACTCAAGCCTGTGGCAGTGGTGCGGTGGCAGCAGCAGCAGTTGGAAGGCTTTTTCACAGTTTAGATCCCAAAATCCAAGTTGATCTACCTGGCGGCTCTCTGAGGGTTGAATGGGAAAACAAAGAAGATGATTTGTTTTTAACAGGACCGGCCTTATTTGTATATGAAGGTCGCCTCATGGCAAGTTTGTGAAGGGAAACCTATGCGTATCGTAATACTGGGTGCAGGTCAGGTTGGGGGAACATTAGCACGTAATCTCGCTCATGAAGACAACGATATTACATTAGTTGATATCGATGGTACGCGTTTGCGTGATATTCAACACCGCCTTGATATTAAAACGGTTCAAGGCTGTGCCTCACATCCTAATATTCTTATTGATGCAGGAATTGAGCAGGCGGATATGCTTATTGCAGTGACGAACAGCGATGAAATCAACATGATGGGATGTCAAATTGCCTATAGCTTGTTTCGTACTCCGAATAAAATCGCGCGCATTCGCTCAAGGCATTACTATCAATATCCTGATTTATTTAGTCATGAACACATTCCAGTTGATGTTTGCATTAGCCCTGAAAAATTAGTCACTGAACACATTGTGAAATTAATTGATTATCCAGGAGCGTCCAATATCCTTGATTTTTCCGACGGTCGCGTTCTTCTTGTAACGATTAAGCCTCAATCTGATGGAATCATGATTGGAAAAACCATTAAAGAACTGGATCATCATTTAAGCGCAATTGAGGCTGGGGTAGTAGCGGTGTTTCGAGATAATGTTGCGTTACCAATGGAAGAGCAATGCGTTATTGAAAAAGATGATGATGTCTTGTTTATTGCCTCCCCACAAGCCATCCAGCAAGTATTAATCGCATTAGGTCGATATACTCACCCCAATCGCCGCTTAATCATCGCAGGTGGTGGACATATTGGCAGCAAATTAGCTCAAGCCCTAGAGTCCCATTATCGTATAAAAGTCATTGAACATAACTTTGAACGTGCTAATTACCTCGCGTCACAATTACATAAATCCACAATATTACAAGGTGATATTGCGGATCGTGATTTATTAGTTAACGAAAACATTGAATTTACGGACGTATTTTGTGCTGTAACCAATGACGATGAAGCAAATATTATGTCTTGCCTACAGGCAAAAAGGCTGGGGACACGTCATGTTATGGCCTTGGTGAATCGCAGCACATATGTCGATTTAATTAATGACAGCAACATCGATCACGCTATATCACCACAACGAATCACCATTGGCAGCATTCTAACCAAACTGCGACGTGGAAATATGGTCAAAGTTCATCGCTTACATGAAGAAGCCGAAGCGATTGAGCTTATCATTCACGGTGATGAAACCACCTCAAAAGTTATCGGTCGCACCTTAGATCAAATTGATTTGCCCCCTACTTGTCTCATTGCTGCGATTGTAAGAGGAGAAACGGTTTACATTGCTCGTAGCGAAATCACTTTACAGCCCGAAGATCACGTCATTTTACTCTTGCATAAACGCCGCTATGTACGTCAAGTGGAGTCTTTGTTTCAAGTTAACTTAAGTTTCTTAGATTAGGTTCCTTTTATTATGCAAATTAAAACCATTCTGCGATTAATTGGCTTGTTATTAATGATTTTCAGCCTAAGCATGCTAACGCCATTAATTTTTAATTTTATTTTTCA
Source organism: Legionella impletisoli (assembly GCF_900639875.1). Classification (GTDB taxonomy): domain Bacteria; phylum Pseudomonadota; class Gammaproteobacteria; order Legionellales; family Legionellaceae; genus Legionella_A; species Legionella_A impletisoli. The sequence goes on along the minus strand of NZ_CAAAIA010000003.1, from coordinate 45,408 downwards.
TGAGGATTTCTGGTGGCCTTTTATAGCGGCCTTTTTCTGTACCTTAGGTACTGGGGCTATACTCTGGTTTTGCTTCAAAAATCATCGCAATGACTTGAAAACTCGCGATGGTTTTCTCATTGTGGTTTTATTTTGGTTTGTGTTGTGCTTGTTTGCTTCGCTACCCTTTGTGTTTGCGATAAATAAAGAAACACACAGCCTAACGGATGCGGTGTTTGAATCGGTGTCTGGCTTCACCACCACAGGGGCTACCATTATCCGCCACATCGATGATTTGCCTCACGCCGTATTATACTATCGCCAGCAACTGCAATTTTTAGGCGGAATGGGTATTATTGTTTTGGCCATCGCAATTTTACCTATGCTTCGCGTCGGCGGAATGCAGCTTTATCGAGCAGAAACTCCAGGGCCTATGAAAGAATCAAAATTAACCCCACGAATTGCACAAACGGCAAAGGCGCTATGGTCTATATATTTTCTACTGACGTTACTGTGTATGTTGTGCTATTGGGCTGCTGGCATGGATTGGTTTGATGCTTTGGGCGAAAGCTTTTCTACCGTTTCAACAGGGGGCTTTTCTCTGCATGATCAAAGTTTTGCATATTATCACAGCAACACCATCGAGCTTATTGCTTCATTTTTTATGATTTTAGGCGCCACCAATTTTGCATTGCATTTTTTAGCGATAAAAAAACGCGCCTTCACCCATTATTGGCAAGATGAGGAATTTCGGTTTTACATTAAAGTATTATTCTTAGCAACTTGCATCGTTACCGCAGGTCTCATTACTTATGGATATTTTGAGGCCAATCATCATGCATTTGTAAAAAGCTTATTTAACATTATCTCCCTAGCAACCACGACCGGTTTTATATCTTCTCCTTTTAGTGCCTGGCCAACGTTTATCCCTGTGATGATTTTGATCTTAGCTATTATAGGCGGGTGTGCCGGTTCAACCTGTGGTGGAGTTAAAGTACTCAGAGCGTTATTATTGTTTAAACAAAGCAAGCGCGAAATGTCGCGCTTACTACATCCTAATGCCATTATTCCAATCAAGTTTGGCGAACATATTCTTGATGAGCCTGTATTGCAATCGATGTGGGGATTTATCTCCGTGTTTATTGCTTTATTTTTAGGATTGATGGTCTTGTTTATGGCCTTTGGAAATGATTTTGTCACTTCATTTTCAGCAATTGTTGCTTCCTTAGCGAATGCAGGAGCAGGCATTGGAGCCATTAGCGTGACCTTTGATCATTTAAATCTTCCCAGCAAGTGGTTATTGATGTTTGCTATGATTGCAGGGCGTTTGGAAATTTTTTCGCTGCTCATTTTGTTTTCACGACAGTTTTGGCAAAAATAAGATATAAAATCAAGAATCTTCCCTATTCAATTCCTGATTCCTGATTCCTGATTCCTGATTTCTGATTCCTGATTCCTGACTCCTAACTCCTGACTCCTGACTCCTGACTCCTGACTCCTTTAGTTTCCAACGTTTATGGAGCCAAAGCCATTGCTCCGGATGGGCTAGGATGATCTTTTCCAGCGCTTGATTATAGGTTTTTGTATTCTGGTAAATCGATTCTTGGGTACTGCCGTAATCCTGCCAATAAATGGGTTCATGAAATTCTAAGACATGATGTTTTTTACCTAGCCGATATCCTGCAGCCGGGATCACTGGTACGCCAGTATGACGAGCAAAACTCGCTAAACTTCGATAGGTTCCTGCTTTTTTACCAAAAAATTCTACAGCCACTCCATCACGATTAACGATAGAGGCATGTTGATCCAATACAAAAACCACGGCGTGATTTTGCTCTAATGCATCACAGACCTGCTGCAATGAATTTTTTTTGGGAATGACATGAAGACCTGCTTTGTAATAACGACGAAACAAGATCCGCTCAAGCCATTTATTACCTAAGGTTCGTCGAATAAAATGAAACTGTCCCTGAAATTCCTTAAAATTTAAAATCCCACCTATGGGCGCAAACTCCCAATTTCCAAAATGGCCCGTTAAGATGAGTACGCCTCGACCTTCACCGGCCACGCTGAGTAGCTGCTCATAGCCACGAACTTCAACTTGGTTTTTTAAAGCTCGTTCACTCATGAAACGAAGTTGAAAGGTTTCTTTTAGCGAAGTGGCTAAATGAGAATAAAACGACTTTGCCAAATGAATTTGTTCTTTCTCTGACAAATCATCGCCAAAGACTTGCCTGATGTTAGAGAGCACGATGCGCTTTCTATAAGGCAAAAAATAATAAAAAAACTTTCCCACAACACTGAGAGGAAGCTTACGGACATCAACATTTTTAGTCATCACAACGCTTAATAATCAAACTCGCATTAATACTGCCAAACCCTCGATTCACGAGCAACGAATAAGGTTTAGATTTATCCAGTTCGCGATGCTCACGTGAAAGATTAAGCACCTTACAAGAATCAGCTGCTTTTTCAAAATTAGCGATACCCGGGATAGTGCCAGTTTCTAGCGACTTTGTAGCCAATACCCCATCAACTAATCCAGACGCACAAACGGTATGGCCCATAGACCATTTAAATGCAGTAACGGGCACAGAATATTGACCAAATACTTGTGTAAGTGCTTTAGCCTCGGTTTCATCTGATTTTACATTCCCATTGCCATGGGCAACCACCATACCGAAGGATTCGACATCCAACTGATGACTTTCTAGCATCTGATTAATGGATTGTGCTAAATGCACTCCACCTTCTTCTACAGAAAAAAGCCCATCTGCTTCAGTGGACGTTGAGCCTGTGATGATTTCAGCAAAACATGAAGCAGAGCGAGCTTTCGCGCTCGCTTCACTTTCTAAAACCATTGCAGCAGCCCCTTCTGCTAAAATAGTGCCATCATGCTGCTCGTCAAAGGGTTTTAAGTGGCGGTAGCTAATTACACCGAGTTTGTCATAATAAAATAACGCTTGCGGCTCTGTAGCCATATCATAGGCGATGACAACGGCACGAGAAATAAGTCCTTGTTGGATAGCATGATATGCTTCCAGGACTGCTTGTAAGCCACCTACCGCATGATTGGTTATATTATGATTTGGGCCTTTAAATCCATACGTTATTCCTGTGTAAGCTAATACATTATTAGGCAGTATACGCAAAAGCCACATCGGGTGAACTTCTTCAAAGAGCTTCTCGGCAAAAGCTTGCATGTTGTCACCAGTTTTACTCACGAGTGACAAAAAATCATATTGTTGAAAATACTTATTGCCAGGCGAGCCAACATAGACTCCAGTCCTGTTGTTAAATTCTTCAGATAGGTCCAACCCATCTCGGTAAGGCAATAGCTGGCTATGTTCCACGGCTTGCATTGCGGCATTAATCCCCATCACATCTTGACGAGAAATTACTTTCATTAATTTGCGATCGGGTAACAATTTTGCAGGCTGAAATGCTTTTAGCTCACCACCGAGCCGACATGGCCAAGAAGAGATATCCCATTCTTTGATTTCATCAATACCTTGTTTACCTTGAAGAACAGAAGACCAGGTTTCTTCTGCATTCGCACCACTTGCAGTCAAGGCGCTATAGCCTGTGATAAATACTCGATGATTCTCACTCATGCCCCACTCCTTCAAACTCAGGATGCTTAAATAATAAACTACTGTTTGATCCACCAAATCCAAACGAGTTGGAGAGCACCACGCCTAACGATTTTTCGCGCGGTCCATCGACAATATAATCTAGGTCGCAATCAGGATCAGGCGTCGTTAAGTTCGCTGTTTTGGGAACCTGGGCCTTTTGAATAGCTAGAATGGATAAAACCGCCTCTAAAGCACCCGCAGCTGCAATAAGGTGTCCGGTTTGACTCTTAGTGGAACTCACTGGGATCTGTTTCGCTTTATTGCCAAACACCGCTTTAATCGCATTCGTTTCACTTAAGTCATTCATTTTTGTCGATGTGCCATGAGCATTAATGTAATCGACATCATTCACTTGAACACCGCCATCGCGAATCGCCTGTTGCATCGCTTGTATCGCACCATCACCATTTGGATGGGAATCTGTAATTCGATAAGAACTTAAGGTATTACCCTCACCAGCTAATTCGGCATAAATATGGGCCCCGCGCGCCTTGGCTTTAGACCATTCCTCAAGCACTAAAAAGGCTGCGCCTTCTCCTAAGACAAATCCATTTCTTGTGCCGTCAAAAGGACGACTTGCTGTTTCAGGGGTTTCATTGTACGTTGATAATGCACCAAGAAGGCAAAAGCTTGAAAGCCCTAATGGATTAATCATTGAATCAAATCCACCTGCCAACATAAAATCTGCATCGCCTCGCCGAATCACCTGCAGGGCAAGACCTAATGCTTGGCCCCCCGAGGCACAGGCAGTATGTACAGAGCTTGCATACCCTCGAATATTAAATTGTTGGATTAATAACGATAAGCCAGCATTTGATGTGGTTTTCCCAAAATCAACAAGCTGATAAAACGATTGTTCCTGACGGTGCAATTCATGCCAATTAATTTCGCCTTCTGAAGCACAAACTTTTTGAAAACGATTTAAATAATCAAATTCTGCCGTCATCATGCCACTGCCTGTGACAACACCCCAACGATTCGCGTTGGTTTCAGTCGGTAAAATTCCAGCATCATCAAACGCTTGAATGGCCGCATCTAGAGCAAAGTTGGTAAAGGACATAGCAAAGCGCTTGTGCTTGCCGAAGCGCTCTAAAGGAGGGGTATAATCTTTGACTTCCGCGGCTATACGAGTTGGAAACGCATGGGCATCAAATTGTTTAATTTCAGCCACACCAGACTTTCCGGCCATTAAATTTTGCCAAGTCGATTGAGCATCATGGCCTAAAGGGGAAACAACGCCTATCCCCGTAATTGCAACTCGTCGTTTTTTCATCATAAATCCTTCGCGGTCATTACCACTTCTAATACGCAAACTCGCTTACCATTTACTTCACTGCGAAAACCTAAAGTAATTTCATCATCGGCTTGGTGTTTAACCATAAGATGACTTAGCAATCTATCACCTGGCACAACAAATTCATTCATTTTGATTTTTCGCATTTCGCGAACTAAATAGGCCTTATCAAATGCTGATTGTTGGATAAACTCATTGGCCATATTAAGCTTCGATTCCAATAGAACGGTCATAGGCAAGACGGGTTTTTTAGGAAAATGGTCGGGGAAATAAGGAGCGGTTGGATTCACATACATTTCAGCAACCATTTCCACACCGGGCTTTAAGTCCAAGACGCGATCAAAGCTCATTGGAAAGTATATACTGGTTAAAGTATTGTTCTCTTTAGGAGTTAAGTTTTCATCGCTCGATGATTGACTATGAATTTCAAAAAATTGGTTTCGAATGGTCGCATCGTCAATAAAATCAGCCATGGGTAACATCGGGCCCAAGGCGCTGTCAATTCGAAACACTTCTTCATCATCAACATAGGCATGACTATGATAACGAACAGAGGTTTCATCCCATGCGTCGATAACGGATTCCAGTAACAGCGTTTCACCAACATACACAGGCCGAAGCAAATGAGCGCTGGAAACGATGCCTGCCACAGGACGAGCCGTAAAATCATTAGAATACATGACATTCCAGGCTGCGAGCTGGCCTAATGTTTCACCAATTAAAGAAGGAATAAAACAAGAGCGACCATCTTTAGCGCGAGTCAAGTAAAAATCGTTATTCGTGACTTGTTTTACCCCCCGAGTCATTTGACCGGGGGTTAACTCTAAAATTCTGTCAACAAATAAAAACCGCATTAAGCTACTGGTTCAGCTGTTTTTTGTTCATTTACGGCAGAGACAATCAGTTTACAAAAGGTTTCAACCGTAAAAAGAGTAGGGATTTCATTGACTTTCAAATTGGGTTTAAAATGTTCAGCGGGTACTTCACTGAGGTAGCATTTTAATGCTTTCATGCCATTTTCAGTTAAGACGCCACCTTTTTCAAACTCATCTTCTGCTAAATCACCACGGGCATTTTTTTCCAACTGCCCACGAGGGATTTTTATATTAAATTCTTTTTCAAGTTGGAATACTAAATCGAGGAAGTCAATTGATTCAGCGCCTAAATCGGCTATGAGGCGGCTGTTTAATGAAACTTCTTCTTCATCGATTACTAAGACGTCGGCAACGATTTCCCGCACCTTTGGGTAAACATGTTCTACGTTCATTTTATTCCTCTGTGATACCAACATTTTTCAAAATGTTCGCAGTATATCATAAGTTTTCTGAATACAGCTATGTTAGTCATAAAATGACAGGGCAAACGCATCTAATTTTTTCACTTGACACGCTTTTTTTGCCTACTTGCCCTGATAAAATGTTAGCCATTGTCACCTATCTTAGAAACTTCTCTGGCTGGGGGATAACCGATCATCGGTCCTAACCAACCACGCTGTATCCAGCATCAACAAATAGCGTGTGGCCTTTAATCATCTCAGCCTCCGGTAAACATAAAAGATAAATGGCATTTGCAACATCTCCTGGGGTAAGCGCACGTGGAGCTAACGCATGAGCTTGGTATTCATCTAATAATTGCTCACGGTTTGGAAAATGCTTTAAAGCATCGGTATCCACTACCCCTGCGGAAACGGTGTTAACACTAATGCCCTCTTCTGCGAGCTCTAAACTTAATGACCGTACTAATGCCTCTAATGCCGCTTTAGAAGCGCCGATAAACGCGTAATTCGGAATGGCGCGTTGGGCACCAAGGCTCGATAAAGCAATAACACGTCCACCAACGGGCATTAAATGTTTGCCTTCTGTAACGAGGTGATTTAAAGCTAAAGCATTGGTTTCAAGGCACCATCGCCAATGTTTGGTGCTCATTTTGGTAGCAGGTTTCAAGACGCCACTTGCGGCGTTGCTGACTAAGATATCAAGCCGCTTAAAATGCGTTTGAAATTGCGTATACATTTCTTTAACGGATTGATGGTCAGCCACATTGGCTTGAATGGCAATTGCTTTTTGTCCTAAGTCTTCAATTTGAGCAACTAATGCCGAGGCTTCATCCGAGCTATTAAAATAGACAATAGCAATATCACATCCGGCTTCAGCAAGCTTTAGAGCAGTGGCTTTACCTATCCCGCGGGCTCCACCGGTAATAAGCGCCACTTTGTTAACGAGTGCTTGAGTCATAAAAATCTCTGAAATAAAACATTGCAAACTACCTTGATTCCTTATTTCTGTCAATGTTCGCCCTTGTTTCTATCATTCAAACTATGTACTATCTGCACACTGTTTTTACGTGGTGAAAGTACGAATGAAATTGAACTGGACGAACTGTGTTCTTCCGATTGCTGCTATTTTCTCATTTCGAATGCTTGGATTATTTATGCTGATCCCTGTATTTACTATCTATGCACCAAATTTGATGGATGCAACTCCCGCCTTAATTGGGATTGCTCTAGGAAGCTATGGTTTAAGCCAAGGCCTATTGCAAATACCAATGGGATTGTTGTCTGATCGTTTTGGTCGAAAACCAATCTTAGCGGTTGGCTTATCATTGTTTGTAGCTGGAAGTCTTCTGGGTGGAGTCACCAACTCAATCTATGGCATGATTGCTGCTCGAATTTTACAAGGAATGGGGGCCATAGGCAGTGTATTAATTGCCCTCATGGCTGATCTTACGCCTGATGAGCACCGCACCAAGGCCATGGCGGTTATCGGAGCCACCATTGGGCTATCGTTTAGCATCGCCATGGTTATTAGCCCAACAATGACACACTATTTTGGATTATCGGGCATTTTTTATTTAACGGCCATTCTCGCCTGTTTTGGTTTAATTTTAGTCTTTGGTGTCGTTCCGACTCCAGTAAAAGAACCGTTTCACCTCGATAGCGAAGTCTCTCCTGCTTTATTAAAACCAGCACTAAAAAACCCCCATTTATTGCGTTTAAATGCAGGGATCTTTTGCCAGCACTTTATCTTGACCTCAACCTTTTTCGCCATTCCTATTCTTTTACAACAACAAATCGAAGCAGGCTTACTCGAAAAGTCCTGGCATTTTTACTTGCCACTGATGGTGTTTTCTTTTTTAGCTATGGTACCGTTTATTATTCTAGCCGAGCGAAAAAGAATGATAAAACCCATTTTTGTGGCGGCTGTTCTAGTGATAGCATTATGCCAGACGTTATTAACTGTAACTTATTCATATTGGCTTAGCATTTGTCTTCTCCTCTTTTTCTACTTTATTGCGTTTAATTTTCTTGAGGCAAGCCTCCCCTCACTCGTTTCAAGACAAGCCAGCGCAGCCAGCAAAGGGACTGCAATGGGTATTTATTCAAGCTGTCAATTTTTAGGTATTTTTGCAGGCGGTGCCCTCGCTGGATTCGTCTATCAAAGCTTAAATAGCCGTGGCCTTTTTGCGGTGAATGCGTTGATTAGTTTTTTATGGCTCGCGATTGCTTCCTTTATGAATCCTTATCTTTATTTTTCGACACTCATTATCAAATCGCCTAAAACCGATGAATCTGAAGCGATTATTCAATCAAAACTTCTCGCCATACCTGGAGTCGTTGAAGCCACCTTTATTCCTGAAGAAAAGAATGTGTATTTGCGCCTTAATCATGCAGAATATAAACCCGGCAGCGTTGAGCGTGTTATTGCGACGTTATCACGTAAGGCAAGGTAAAAACGAAACCTTACGTGTTTTTTATTCCGCACGGAGAGGATTTCGTCTTTACCCTACGAATCGGTGCGAGAATTCGTTATAATCATTCATTAACTACATGAATTCAGTTCGAGTAAGCCCTTGGCTTATCGAACTTACCTTAACTATCGCACAATGGAGAATATATGGCTCGCGGGATTAATAAAGTTATCTTAGTTGGCAATGTAGGACTTGACCCTGAAGTTCGTTATATGCCAAACGGAAATGCAGTAACGACGTTGTCTGTTGCCACCAGTGAAACGTGGAAAGATAAACAAACGGGAGATAAACAAGAGCGCACCGAGTGGCACCGAGTCGTCTGCTTTAATCGCCTTGGCGAGATTGCCGGAGAATACGTACGTAAAGGATCCAAGCTCTATGTTGAAGGCAGCCTTCGCACCCGAAAGTGGCAAGATCAGCAAGGCCAAGATCGTTACACAACAGAAATTGTCGCTTCTGATATTCAAATGCTCGACTCAAAAGGGAATACACCTTCTTATTCTGAGCCTAGTACGAATCAATCCTATGGCACAAGTGCACAAAAACCCGCTCAACCGGTCGCCGAACCCGACGCATTCCAAGATTTAGATGATGATGTTCCGTTTTAAACTGTTAACGCATATTTTAGATTAAGCGTAGCTAATCTGCTTATCAACGCCTGGATGAAAAGAAAATCCTATCATCCAGGTTTTAATTTCAATCAATAGTCGGGATTACGAGCAACCATTTGCCTCATATGGGCACCGTAGCTCAACGCTGACTCCCTTAGATAAATCTTTATCTTTCAATTTATCAAATTCATCTTGGGAAATGACGGCGTGAATTTTTGTTCCATCACTGGTTTGCAAAGTAACCGTCTTGTAATGTTTGCTTATCTCGTTGGTATCAGCAAAGGCTGTACCAACTAGTAACGCTAATGCGGCGACTCCTGTCATGAAACGTTTCATTACGTTCTCCTTTTATGAATAGCAATTTAAGTCAGAATAAACGCATCTAATTGCACTAAATGAAATCAACATGTCTATGTTCCACGCATTATGAGAGGAATCCAGCTCCAAACTTCATTCAAGATCGACTAGATGCCCTGCATAAAGCAGGGCAAGTAGGCAAAAAAAAAGCGCCATGTTTAAGAATAGATGCGTTTGCCCTGTGATTTAAGTATAGTTTATGAATTTACAATTAGGAATTGAGTAAATTAAAAAAGTGGCTGTAGAAGAGTAATAAAAAAGCCAGGAATACCCTGGCTTTTTTATGTGTTTAACAAGCACTCATTCAGAGTCTTCGCTAAAGTCCGTTGGTCGGTCAACCAATTCAACGATTGCCATAGGAGCATTATCGCCTGTACGGTATCCGCATTTAAGAATTCGGATATAACCGCCGGGGCGCTCTTTGTAGCGTGGGCCTAGTTGGGTGAATAACTTTCCTACGGTGCTTTTGCTACGTAGTTGGTCAAACGCTCTACGGCGTGATGTTACTGAGTCTTCCTTACTGATGGTAATTAAAGGCTCAATAACACGACGTAGTTCTTTGGCTTTGGGCAACGTGGTTTTAATCAATTCATGCTCAATAAGTGAATTGCACATGTTTGAAAACATTGCCTTTCTATGGCTGCTTGTGCGGCTAAGATTTCGGCCGATGTTACGATGACGCATAACTAAAACTCCTAATATTATTCGCCAAGATTCTCTGGCGGCCAATTCTCAAGTTTCATCCCCAATGATAAGGAGCGAGAAGCTAGCACGTCCTTAATTTCAGTCAGAGATTTTTTACCGAGATTGGGGGTTTTCAACAATTCATTTTCAGTCTTCTGGACCAGATCACCGATGTAATTAATATTTTCAGCTTTCAAACAGTTAGCTGAGCGAACCGTTAACTCGAGATCATCAACTGGTCTTAAAAGAATCGGATCAAACTCATTACTTTCCTTTTGATCATGGCGAGATTCTTCAAACTTCATATCGACAAAGCTGTGTAACTGGCGTTGTAAAATACTTGCAGAAATTCGAATTGCTTCTTCAGGATCAATGGTGCCATTGGTTTGCAAATCAATCGTCAGTTTATCTAAATCCGTACGGTTTTCGACACGGGCGTTATCAACAAAATAAGCCACCTTCTTAACCGGGGAAAAGGTGCTGTCAATTTTCAGTTTACCGACTGATTTTTCCTTCATTTCATCTTCGAGCAAACGAACAAAGGTTTCAGTTGAACGAAATCCAATGCCTTTTTCGACCTTTAGAGTCATTTGCAAAGATCCGTTTTCATTCAGATTAGCAATCACAAACTCTGGATTTAATATCTCAGCACCATGAGTAAGCTCAATGTCTCCAGCGGTTACTTGACAAGGTCCTTTTTTGCTAAGCTTTAACGTCGCTTCGTTACCAACAGAAAGCTTTACTGCCACTTCTTTTAGGTTTAATAATATGTTTACTACATCTTCCTGCACACCTTCAATGGTGCTGTACTCATGTAATACGCCGTCAATACTAACTTCAGTAATAGCGCTGCCTGGCATAGACGACATTAAAATCCGTCGCAATGCATTACCAAGCGTGTGACCGAAGCCCCGCTCCAATGGCTCTAGTACAATACGGCTGTGATTAGGGGTTTCCGATTGAACTTTCAGAACCTTAGGTGTCAGCATTTCATTAATATCAGTATACATTCGGCTATATCTCCGATTTTACTTTGAGTAAAGTTCAACCACCAGGTTAACGTTAAAATCAGGTGGAAGATCTTCCAGGGTTGGTGTTGTGCTAAATGTGCCTTTAAATGAAGGCAAATCAACATTCAGCCAATCACATGAAGCACGTTGTTCAGATAACGCTATTGCTGCCTTGATACGACCTTGCTCACGCGCTCTTTGACGTACCGATACAACATCACCAGGCTTAACTAAAAAAGAGGGGATGTTCACGACTTGATCATTAACCAAGATTGCCTTATGTGCAACGATCTGCCGCGCTTCATTTCGAGTGCTTGCAAATCCCATGCGATAAACCACATTATCTAATCGACGCTCGAGCAATGCCATTAGGTTTTCACCCGTAGCACCCTTTTGTCTTGCGGCGGCTTTATAGTAATTACGGAATTGATTTTCCAAAACACCATACAGGCGTCTAATTTTTTGCTTTTCACGAAGCTGCAAACCATAGTCACTTAACCGTGGGCGCTTATCGCCATGTTGACCAGGAAGCTTTTCTGATTTGCACTTGGACTTATGGTCCCGTACACCACTTTTTAATAATAAATCGGTCCCTTCTCTACGTGATAACTTACACTTTGGACCAAGGTATCTAGCCATTGAATACTCCTGATTCTATACGCGACGCTTCTTAGGCGGCTTACAACCGTTATGCGGTATGCCTGTGACGTCTGTGATTTCTACAATTTTAAAGTCTTGAGAGATGAGCTCTCGAATCGTTGACTCTCGACCAGGTCCAGGACCATGAACAAATACAGCCACAGATTTCATACCATAGTCTTTAGCAACAGCAGCAGCCTTTTCAGTAGCTACTTGTGCTGCATACGGTGTACTCTTTCGTGATCCTCTAAAACCAGAACCACCCGAGGTTGCCCAGCACAAGGCATTGCCTTGTCTATCTGTAAAGGTAATGATTGTATTGTTAAAGGAGGCATGCACATGAACAATACCATCCGAGACTTGACGCTTTACTTTCTTACGTGTCTTTTGTTGTTTTAACTTAGTTGTTGCCATCTTTAAATCCTAAGTGAAATATCAAACTGCGCCTTTACGTCGGCCCTTTCGAGTTCTTGCATTCGTTTTCGTTCTCTGCCCACGTACTGGAAGCCCTCTACGATGTCTAAGACCGCGATAGCATCCCAAATCCATCAAGCGCTTAATGTTCATGCTAACGACACGCCTTAAATCACCTTCAACAGTAACCTTAGCAATTTCGCTTCGAATGCTATCAAGTTCTGAATCGCTTAATTCAGTAACTTTTTTGGTGGTCTCAACACCTGCTTTTTCGCAAATGTTTATCGATGTTTTCTTTCCAATACCGTATATGTATGTAAGTGCGATTACCACATGTTTATTATCCGGTATATTAACTCCTGCAATACGAGCCATTAATTATTTCTCCGATCTTTACTTGCTCTGCCGAAAGGGACAGAAGAATACTAGTTTCAGTGATTAAAATCAAGAGGGTTACCCTTGCTTTTGCTTGTGTCGTGCATCTTTACAGATTACACGGACTGTACCACCACGCTTAATAATCTTACAGTTGCGGCAAATTCGTTTAACTGACGCTCTAACTTTCATCATTTACTCCAATATAAATCATAATAGACCAGGCAGTTTCGTTCCTTTAAAATTTGCCTTCTTCATCAGCGAGTCATATTGCTGTGTCATCAAATGAGCCTGTACTTGCGCTACAAAATCCATAATTACAACAACAATAATCAGTAATGATGTTCCGCCAAAGTAAAATGGAACGTGCCATGTATACATCATAATTTGTGGTAACAAACAAACGAGAACCAGATAGATTGCTCCAACCAATGTCAGCCTTGTCATGACCGAATCAATATATCGTGTTGTTTGTTCGCCTGGTCTAATTCCAGGAATATACGCTCCTGACTTCTTAAGGTTATCTGCAGTATCCTTTGGATTGAACACAAGAGCCGTATAAAAAAATGCAAAAAACAATATCGCTGCAGCATACACAATTAGATAAAGTGGCTGACCTGGTGAAAGCGCCATGCCAATATCAGATAGCCAATCCATTCCTTTACCTCGAGCAAAAAACTGCGCCAACGTCGCAGGCAATAAAATAATACTCGATGCAAAAATTGGCGGAATAACACCAGCCATATTAATTTTTAATGGTAAATGGCTGGTTTGTGCCGCATAAACTTTTCGACCTTGAGTTCTTTGAGCATAGTTCACGCGAATGCGACGCTGGCCACGCTCTACAAACACAACAAAGCCTGTAACAAGCACAACAATGACGGCTATGAGCAGCAACGTCAATGCTTGCATTTGACCTTCTTTAACTTGCTGTAATACAGATGCAATTGCTCCTGGCATACTAGACACAATTCCTGAAAAGATGATGAGGGAAATACCATTTCCAACACCCTTTTCAGTGATCTGCTCCCCAAGCCACATTAAGAACATGGTTCCCGTTACCAAGGTAACGACCGCAGTAAAATAAAATGCCAAATCGGGTTGTAAAGCAATTTGCTGTGCTGCCAACCATCGAGCCATACCAAGCGACTGGAATATTGCCAGCACCATGGTTAAGTAGCGTGTGTACTGGTTTATCTTACGTCGACCAGACTCACCCTCTTTCTTAAGTTGCTCAAGTTTTGGCACCACCACAGTAAACAACTGTATCATAATGGATGCAGAAATATAGGGCATTATCCCAATTGCGAACACCGTCACTCGCGATAATGCACCACCAGAAAACATATTAAATAAACCAAAAATCGTGTTTTGCTGTTCGCTAAAAAAATTAGCTAACTTCTGTGGATCAAGTCCAGGGACTGGGATATGCGCACCCAATCGATAAACTAAGATTCCCAGAGCAACAAACATCAATCGAGATTTAAGCTCAGCTAATCCTCCTAATGAAGGGCCAATTCCTTGCTTCTGGTTTCTCATATTCACTCTTCTATGCTTCCACCAAGGTCTTCAATAACTTTACGCGCACCTTTCGTTACTTTTAAGCCCTGTAGTGTCACAGCGCTCTTTAACTCACCAGATAGAATGACTTTAACTTCCAGTATTGACTTATTTACGAGCCCCGCTTCTTTTAAAGCAGCCAAATCTATGGTCTTAGCTTGTACTTTTCCAAGCTCAGATAAGGTTATCTGATCAACGGTTTTACCAACGCGCGAACTGAATCCCATTTTAGGCAATCGGCGTTGAATAGGCATTTGTCCGCCTTCAAAATTGATCTTATGAAAACCGCCAGCTCGGGCTTTTTGCCCTTTGTGACCACGCCCACTGGTTTTACCTAAGCCAGATCCAATGCCTCTTCCCACGCGCTTCTTACTTGTTTTAGCACCTGGTGCTGGAGATATAGTATTTAAATTCACTTTACATTCTCCTCAACGTTAACCAGATAATTAATTTTATTTACCATACCTCGAATGGATGGGTTATCTGGTTGAATCACTGTGCTGTTTACCTTTTTCAGACCTAATTGTTTAGCAATTTCGATATGAGCCGGTATACGACCGATTAGGCTTTTGTTCAAGGTGATTTTAATTTTATTTTTCATGTCTACCCTGCCATCACTTCTTGTACAGACTTACCACGCTTGGCAGCCACGTAATCTGGTGTTCCAATGTGTTTTAGTGCGCTGATGGTTGCACGTACAATATTGCTTGGATTAGTTGATCCAATGCTCTTAGCTAAGATATTTTGCACACCCAATACTTCTAGCACGGCACGCATTGCGCCACCAGCGATGATTCCAGTACCTTCGCTTGCAGGCTTCATAAATACTTTAGAAGCGCCATAACTCTGAGTAATCTCATGGTGGATTGTATTACCTGCTAAAGGGATATAAACCATATTCTTTTTAGCTTGATCCATTGCTTTTTGAATAGCGATTGGTACTTCACGTGCTTTTCCACGGCCGAAACCAACCTTTCCCTTTCCATCACCAACGACAACCAGAACGGCAAAACCAAATACACGCCCACCTTTTACCACCTTTGCAGTTCGAGTGACCGAGACCAGCTTTTCCTGGTAACCGTCTGTTTTTTGTATTTCTTCATTTGCCATAATAAATCCTTAAAATTCTAAGCCAGCTTCACGAGCTGCATCAGCTAATGCTTTAACGCGGCCATGGTATTTATAACCAGATCGATCAAAAGCTACTGCTTCGATCTTCTTTTGCTTTGCGCGTTGAGCTAATAACTTGCCAACCTGGGCTGCTTGCTCAGATTTGTTGCCGGACAAAGTTGAGCGCAACTCTTTATCTAATGTAGATGAAGCTGCAAGCACTTTATCTCCATTCGGGGTCCGCTCAACGATTTGAGAGTAAATATGAGATGCGCTTCGATAGACAACTAATCTTAAACGATTAGAGCTTCGGATATTATATTTTGTTTTAAGACCGCGGCGCTTTCGGGCAGTTTGCTTATTCATGTCTTCTACCTTATTTCTTCTTCGCTTCTTTACGAATAATGGTTTCACCTGCGTACTTAACCCCTTTCCCTTTATAAGGCTCAGGTGGTCGCAAGCTTCGAATTTCGGAGGCCACTTGACCGAGCAACTGCTTATCAATACCTTTGAGTACAATAGTCGTATTGCTTGGTGTTTCAACGGCTACGCCTTCAGGTAAAGCATATTCAATTGGATGAGAATAACCCAATGAAAGAGAAATTGACTTTCCTTTAGCCTGAGCACGATAACCTACGCCAACTAGTTCTAAAGAACGCTCAAATCCTTCGGTTACGCCTTTTACCATATTGTTAATAATTGCACGAGCCGTGCCGGCCTGCGCCCAAGCATTAGGATCATTTGATGCTGGGTTTAGGTTAATTTGCTTTTTATCTTCATCTTTGGTTACTTTAACCAATCGATTACAATGCTGCATTAAAGTGCCCTTTGGGCCCTTCACGGTAACGCTATCTTTACCTACTGTAATTTCAACGTTTGAAGGCAGCTTAATAGGGGCTTTTGCTACTCTAGACATATCGTTCCTCGCTTGTATTATGCCACTTCACACAGAAGTTCACCACCAACACCGTTTGCTTTAGCCGCTATATGTGTCATAACACCTTTGGAGGTTGATAAAATAGCAATACCAAAGCCAGGAACTGCGGATAATTCTTTAGAAGATTTATACACCCGCAAACCTGGGCGACTTATTCTTTTAATACGCTCAATAACTGGAGCGTCTTTAAAATATTTCAAAGTGAGTGTAATAGCTTTTTGGTTATTGTCTAACGACTCAACGGCGTAGTCTGTTATATAACCTTCATCTTTCAACACCCTTGCGATTTCTTCTTTTAAATTAGATGAAATCATGGTAACACTTTGGTGCTTAGCTTGCTGGCCATTTCTAATCCGGGTCAGCATATCAGCAACGGGATCGTGCATGCTCACAATTGTTCTCCACTAAAATAGTTATTACCAGCTAGATTTTCTACCGCCGGTGACATTTCCAGTCATTAGTTGCTCGCGCAGGCAAATACGACACAAACCAAATTTACGGTAAACCGCATGAGGACGTCCGCACTGCTGACAACGTCTGGTGTGTCGTGTTGGGCTTGAATTAACAGGTAACTTAGCTAATTTTTCCTGCGCTTCCATTATTTCATCGACGTCATTAGATGACTTGATCACTTCTTTTAATTCAGCACGTCGGCTTCGATATTTATCAACCAATTCTTTTTTTCTGAGTTCGCGTGCAATAATTGATTTTTTAGCCACAGTTATACCCTTCTTATTTTCTATCTTTATCTCTTAAAGGCAGATTGAAGGCTTCTAAAAGCGCTCTACCTTCTTCATTTGTTTTAGCACTGGTCGTAATGCAAATATCTAGGCCGCGAATTGTATCGATCTTGTCGAAATCAATTTCAGGAAACACGATTTGCTCTTGGATCCCCATGCTATAGTTACCAGTTCCGTCAAAAGCTTTAGGGTTTAAGCCTCTGAAGTCACGAACCCTTGGCAAGGTAATCGTGATAAGCCGATCTAGGAACTCATACATTCGGTTTTGTCTTAATGTGACTTTGCATCCTACTGGCCATCCCTCACGTATTTTAAAACCAGCAATTGATTTTTTTGCATTCGTCACAATCGGTTTTTGCCCGGAGATTTTTTGAAGATCTTCAACAGCAAAGTTCATGACCTTTTTATCACCCACGGCTTCGCCAACTCCCATATTTAGAGTAATCTTCTCGATTTTAGGCACTTGCATGATACTTTTGTAGCCGAATTGTTTCATCAGCTTATCGACCACTTCTGTTCTATAAAATTCTTTAAGTCTAGCCATTTCCATCACCTAATTATGCAAGGTCAACTAATTCATCATTTGACTTGAAATATCTCACCTTGACCTTATTGCCATCTTTTTCGATAAATTTAAAGCCAACACGATCAGCCTTTTTGGTAACCGGGTTGTACAGTGAAACATTAGAAACATGCAAAGGTGCTTCTTTAGTAATGATTCCACCACGCTGATCCAGTTGAGGGTTGGGCTTAACATGCTTCTTTATTAAGTTAGCTCCTTCAACAACAACTCTGTCATCAACCACTCGGACAACTTTGCCGACATGTTGCTTGCTCTTACCCGTGTTTACTATGACGGTATCGCCTTGTTTAATGCGTTTCATAACACCATCCTTCTCATAATACTTCAGCGGCAAGTGAGATGATTTTCATAAATCTCTCACGAAGCTCGCGGGTAACTGGGCCAAAAATACGTGTACCTATAGGCTCGTACTGGTTATTCAGTAGCACAGCTGCGTTACCGTCAAAACGAATTAATGAACCATCATCACGTCGTACACCTTGACTGGTGCGCACGACAACAGCGTTCATTACAGCGCCTTTTTTGACCTTGCTGCGGGGTATCGCCTCTTTAATACTAACTTTAATGATGTCACCAACACGGGCATATCGTCTATGAGAGCCGCCTAGCACCTTGATACACATCACTTTGCGCGCGCCGCTATTATCTGCGACATCGAGCACCGTCTGCATTTGTATCATTCTATTCTCCAGATCTAAAATTTGACCAGAA
This sequence comes from Legionella impletisoli, assembly GCF_900639875.1. Classification (GTDB taxonomy): domain Bacteria; phylum Pseudomonadota; class Gammaproteobacteria; order Legionellales; family Legionellaceae; genus Legionella_A; species Legionella_A impletisoli. The sequence goes on along the minus strand of NZ_CAAAIA010000003.1, from coordinate 27,022 downwards.
AAAGGCTGCTGATTATATCAGGCCTCTTGGTATTTTAAAAGTAAATCGAATCGTGAATTTAGGAAATTACTTCAACTAATTCCCATGTTTTCGTTTTAGAGAGCGGACGGGTCTCACGAATCTTTACGGTATCTCCAATTTTAGAAACTTGATTTTCATCATGCGCGTGCATTTTTGTTGTACGCTTAATCATTTTTCCATACTTGGGATGCTTTACAGTTCTCTCAACCAATACCACGATTGTTTTTTCCATTTTGTCACTAACGACTTTACCAACGGTGGTTCTGGCGGTTGTTTCACGATCGGACATTACGCACCTGCCTTTTCTGTCATAATGGTTTTAATTCGAGCTATAGATTTACGAACGGCAGTAATTAAATGAGTCTTATCAAGTGACCCACTGGCTCTTTTTAATCGTAAATTGAACTGCTCTTTTCTTAGCTGTAGCAATTCCTGCTTTAGCTCTTCCATATTTAATTGTCTTAATTCACTTATATCTTTCATCACATCACCTTACGCTCTTCGAAGGTCACTTTGAATGGAAGCTTTGCCTTAGCTAAATTAAATGCTTCGATTGCTAATTCTTTACTAACACCTTCCATTTCGAAAAGTACTTTTCCGGGCTGAATTTGTGCTACCCAATACTCAACATTCCCCTTACCTTTCCCTTGTCGGACTTCTAATGGCTTTTGAGTAATTGGTTTATCAGGAAACACACGAATCCAAATTTTACCACCACGTTTAATGTGGCGAGTCATCGCTCGTCGTGCTGCTTCGATCTGACGCGCAGTTAATCGACCTCTTTCAACTGCCTTCAAACCAAATTCACCGAAACTAACTTTGCTGCCTCGTTGAGCCAGTCCGCGGTTTCGGCCTTTCATTTGCTTTCGATATTTTGTTCGTTTCGGCTGTAACATAATTGTAAATCCTCACTCACTGACGGCTGTCGAGTTACGGCTCTTTTGCGGAACACTTTCGCCTTTAAAGATCCAAACTTTAACACCAATGATTCCGTACGTTGTTTTTGACTCTGCCGTACCATAGTCAATATCTGCTCTAAAGGTATGCAACGGAACTCTTCCTTCACGATACCATTCGCTACGAGCAATTTCGGCGCCGCCAAGACGTCCGCTTACACAAATCTTAATGCCTTTTGCACCCGCCTTCATAGCGGATTGTACAGCGCGCTTCATCGCTCGACGAAACATAACACGCTGTTCAAGTTGTTGTGCAATACCTTCAGCTACTAGCGTTGCATCCAGTTCAGGCTTACGAACTTCTTCAATGTTCAAATGAACTGGAACGCCTAGCTTTGAAGCGATTTCACTACGTAGCGTTTCAATTCCACCACCTTTCTTACCAATAATTACGCCAGGTCGAGCCGAGTGGATGGTGACAACCGCATTATTCGCTGGTCTTTCAATCTGAATTCTACTAACCGCTGCAGACATAAGTTTTTTCTTCAAATCTTGTCTTAGATTTATATCCTGATTCAGTAATTCAGCATAATTCTTGTTGGCAAACCATTTGGAATTCCAATCTTTAACAATTCCTAGGCGTATACCAATTGGGTTTACTTTTTGTCCCATTGTTATTCCTCATCAGATACTTTAATGGTGATATGACACGTGCGCTTGCTGATACGGTTTGCTCGACCTTTTGCACGCGCGCGGATGCGCTTCATAGTCGGCGCCTCATCAACACACACCATTCCAACTTTAAGCTCATCAATATCAGCACCATTATTGTTCTCTGCGTTTGCAATTGCAGATTCTAATAGTTTTAGCATTAACTGAGCACCCTTTTTAGGGGTAAACTTTAGAACGTCACGCGCCCTTGACACGTCCATTTTGCGTATTAAATCCGCTACAAGCCTGCCTTTTTGTGCAGACAATGGTGCATTTTTCAACTTTGCTATAACTTCCATCATCGCCCCTTACTTGCCTTTGGCCTTCTTGTCGGCAGCATGGCCTTTAAACGTACGAGTCATGGCGAATTCGCCTAGTTTGTGACCCACCATATTATCGGTAATAAACACTGGTACGTGATCTTTACCGTTATGAACGGCTATGGTTAAGTCGATCATCTCTGGTGTAATTGTCGAACGCCGTGACCAGGTTTTAATTGGTTTTTTTGACTTAGCTTCAACGGCTGCGTCAACTTTGTTGAGCAGATGTTGATCTACAAATGGACCTTTTCTAATAGAACGTGCCACTTTAATATCCTCTTAACATTTATTTTTTCTTACGGCTTCTAACAATGAACCGATTTGTTCGCTTGTTGCTTCGAGTCTTATAGCCTTTCGTTGGCACACCCCATGGGGTTACTGGATGACGACCACCAGACGTACGGCCTTCACCACCACCGTGTGGGTGATCGACTGGGTTCATAGCAACACCGCGAACGGTTGGTCGCTTACCGCGCCATCGATTTGCTCCCGCTTTACCTAGAGAACGTAAGTTATGCTCACTGTTACTCACTTCGCCGACCACAGCTCTGCAAGAAGCTAAAACCTTTCTCATTTCTCCAGAGCGTAGTTTTAAGGTTGCATAAGCACCCTCTTTTGCAACGATCTGGCCACTACAGCCTGCACTTCGTAACATTTGAGCGCCCTTGCCTGGCTTTAGCTCAACGCAATGGATGGTTGTACCCACAGGAATATTTTTAATGGGCAAACAGTTACCAGTGCTAATAGGTGAATCTTCGCCACTTACTATTTTATCGCCTGCCTTTAATGAGGCAGGTGCAATGATGTAACGTCGCTCACCATCCTGATATACTACAAGAGCAATTAATGCAGAGCGGTTTGGATCATATTCAATGCGCTCTACTTTCGCTTCGATACCGTCTTTATTGCGCTTAAAATCGATCAGTCGGTATTGGTTGCGTGACCCACCACCAATATGTCGCACCGTGATACGGCCTTGGTTATTTCGTCCACCTGTTTTTTTAACTTTTTCAGTTAAGCCTGCATATGGCTTACCTTTGTGAATATGATGGTGCACAACCCTAATTTCACCACGTTTTCCTGGTGATGTTGGTTTTGATTTTAATAATGCCATCTTTCTCTGCCTTATTATTCCGTCACGGTGAAGTCAATATCGTATCCAGGCTGAAGGGAAACAAACGCTTTTTTCCAATCGCTACGTTTACCAGCTAGCTGGCGAAAACGTTTATTTTTTCCTTTTACATTGACCACTGTTACGTCTTTTACTTTCACATTAAACATATATTCAACAGCTTGCTTAATTTCATCCTTTGTAGCGCTTTTCATCACTTTAAAGGTAAATTGTTTTAACCTATCGGCAAGAACTGTTGTTTTTTCAGAGGTATGTGGCTCACGAAGAACCATCATCAGTCTTTCTTGTTTCATTGCAACTGCTCCTCTAATTTCTTGATAGCATCCTCTGTGATCACAACTTTCTCAAATCTTAGAAGATTGAATGGATCAACGCCTGTAACGTCGCAAATATCAAAGTCAATTAAGTTACGAGATGCTAGGTACTCTTGTTCACCTACTTCTGCCATTACAATGAGTGCATTCGTCAGTTCTAGCTCATTCATTTTGCTAATGAAGTCTTTTGTTTTGTTACTAGAACATTGAAAATCACTGACAACAACTAGGTTTTCATTGCGGTGAAGCTCGGAGATTATACTACGCAATGCACGTTTGTACATTTTTTTGTTTAATTTTTGTGAATAATCACGTTTTTTTGAGGCAAACGTAACTCCACCTGTACGCCACAAAGGGCTTCTGATCGTTCCAGCTCGCGCACGACCAGAACCTTTTTGGTTCCATGGCTTTCGTCCGCCACCGCTTACTTCAGAACGTGTTTTTTGAGCACTGTTGCCAGAACGGGCATTATTTAAATAGGTAACGACGGCTTGATGGACTAAACCTTCGTTATATTCGTAGCCGAATATTTCTTCGCTTACTTTTAATTTTGCGTTCGTGTCTTTAGTCGATAGCTGCATGATTAGCCCCTCTCTCTATGCTTAACGGCAGGCTTGATTTCAACTCTCGCGCCTGGAGCCCCAGGAATTGCGCCTTTAATTAAAAGCAAGTTGCGCTCGCCATCTACTTTGACTAATTGCAGGCTTTGCACGGTGCAACGCTTGTTACCCATGTGACCAGCCATTTTCTTACCTTTAAATACGCGGCCTGGTGTTTGGTTTTGTCCAATCGAACCAGGTACCCGATGCGATCTAGAGTTTCCGTGTGTAGCATCTTGCGTTCTAAAATTGTGTCGCTTGACGGTTCCTGCAAACCCTTTACCTTTTGAAATCGCAGCAACATCAATCATTTGGCCGTCGCTAAAGACATCGCTTACAGATAACGTTTGTCCTGCACTGTACTGCGTTATATCATCCAGCCTAAACTCGCATAGCATATCACCTGCTTCAACTTCAGCTTTAGCATAGTGGCCTGCCAGTGGCTTGTTAACATGGCTTGCCTTCTTTGTACCGCCTGCTAACTGAACGGCGTTGTATCCGTCTGTTTCAGCGGTCTTAATTTGTGACACGCGGTTTGGGTTAACCTCTACCACTGATACAGGAATAGAAATTCCTTCTTCAGTAAACACTCGTGTCATACCGATTTTACGGCCTAATAAACCGATGGTCATTGTAACACCTCTTTTATATCCAGAGTCCGTCTATATTAGTCATCAAGGCTTATCTGGACATCTACACCAGCTGCCAGATCAAGTTTCATTAATGCATCAACTGTCTTTTCAGTTGGATTAACAATAACGACCAGTCTCTTATGAGTTCTAAGCTCGTATTGATCCCGAGCATCTTTGTTAACATGTGGAGAAGTCAAAACAGTAAACTTCTCCATCTTCATGGGTAAAGGTATAGGGCCTCTAATTTGTGCACCCGTACGCTTAGCTGTTTCCACGATCTCTTTAGTTGACGCATCAATCATTCGATGATCAAATGACTTGAGACGAATTTTAATGTTTTGATTTGCACTCATTGTTCTTACTCGATGATTTTAGCGACAACACCCGCACCAACGGTACGACCACCTTCACGGATAGCAAAGCGCAAGCCTTCATCCATTGCAATTGGAGCATGCAAGCTAACGGTCATTTGAACGTTGTCTCCTGGCATGACCATTTCTGTACCTTCTGGTAAATCACATGTTCCTGTTACGTCGGTGGTTCTGAAGTAAAACTGTGGGCGATAGCCGTTGAAAAATGGGGTATGACGTCCACCTTCTTCTTTTGATAAGACGTATACTTCGGCTTCAAATTTCGTGTGTGGCTTGATGGTGCCTGGCTTAGCCAATACTTGACCACGCTCAACTTCATCACGCTTCGTACCACGTAGTAGAACACCAACGTTATCCCCTGCACGGCCTTCATCAAGCAGCTTGCGGAACATCTCAACTCCGGTGCAAGTCGTTTTAGTGGTGTCTTTAATTCCTACAATCTCAACTTCATCACCAACGTGAATTATTCCACTTTCTACCCGGCCGGTAACTACCGTTCCACGTCCAGAAATTGAGAACACGTCTTCAATTGGCAACAAGAAATCTTTATCAATGTTTCGAACTGGCTCAGGTATGTATGAGTCCATCGTCTCAACCAACTTCTCAATCGAAGGTACACCAATATCACTTGTATCGCCTTCTAAAGCCTTCAAAGCTGAGCCAACAACAATTGGAATATCATCACCAGGAAACTCGTACGAGCTCAATAAATCTCTTACTTCCATTTCTACTAGCTCTAACAGCTCCGGATCATCAACCATATCGGCCTTATTCAGATAGACCACTATATAAGGAACACCAACTTGGCGAGATAGTAAAATATGTTCTCGTGTCTGTGGCATAGGACCGTCAGCAGCAGATACAACTAAAATCGCGCCATCCATTTGGGCCGCACCCGTAATCATGTTCTTCACATAGTCGGCGTGACCTGGGCAATCTACGTGTGCATAGTGGCGTGCGGCTGATTCATATTCAACGTGAGCCGTCGATATAGTAATACCACGTTCGCGCTCTTCTGGAGCCGCATCAATTTGGTCATAAGCTTTTGCCATGCCGCCATACTTCTTCGCCATAATCGTTGTAATTGCAGCAGTAAGTGTCGTCTTACCATGGTCTACGTGACCAATCGTGCCTACGTTTACGTGCGGCTTTTTACGTTCAAATTTTTCCTTTGCCATTTCAAAAACCTCGTTAACTTTTATTGTTTCTTAATGATTGCTTCAGCAATATTGGCTGGAGCTTCTGCGTACTTAGCGAATTCCATCGTATAGGTAGCTCGGCCTTGGGTAGCTGAGCGCAGATCAGTGGAATATCCAAACATCTCTGCAAGTGGAACTTCGGCACGAATTACGCGTCCAGCTGGTGATTCATCCATACCTTGAACCATGCCTCTGCGACGACTTAAATCACCCATCACATCACCCATGTAATCCTCAGGGGTAACAACCTCAACCTTCATTATGGGCTCAAGTAAAACAGGAGTCGCCTTGAGCGCACCTTGTTTAAAGCACTGAGAACCTGCAATTTTGAAGGCCATTTCACTCGAGTCAACTTCGTGGAATGAACCATCGAACAACGTGACTTTGACATCCACAACGGGGTAACCAGCAATCACACCATTTTGTAATTGTTCCTGGACACCTTTATCAACCGCTGGGATATACTCTTTTGGAATGACTCCACCAACAATAGCATTGACGAACTCATATCCAGTACCACGTGGAAGAGGCTCAATTTTAAGCCATACGTGACCGTATTGACCACGCCCACCTGATTGCCGAACAAACTTACCTTCTTGCTCAACGGAAGATTTCAACGTTTCGCGGTAAGCTACTTGGGGTTTGCCGACGTTTGCTTCGACCATAAACTCACGCTTTAAGCGGTCAACAATGATTTCCAAGTGCAACTCACCCATACCTGAAATAATCGTTTGACCTGACTCTTCATCGGTATGTACACGGAATGAAGGATCTTCTTGTGCAAGCTTACCGAGCGCTACACCCAACTTTTCTTGGTCAGCCTTGGTTTTTGGCTCAACTGCTACAGCAATTACAGGATCTGGGAAGTCCATGCGCTCCAAAGTAATCACTGCGTTCTGATCACAAAGCGTATCTCCGGTGGTAACGGTCTTAAGACCAACCGCCGCCGCGATATCCCCCGCACGAACCTCTTTAATCTCTTCTCGAGAATTGGCATGCATTTGCAGCAAACGACCGATACGTTCTTTTTTATCTTTAACTGGGTTATATACGGTATCGCCCGATCTCAACACACCTGAATATACACGAAAATAGGTTAGGGTTCCTACGAATGGATCCGTTGCGATTTTAAAGGCCAATGCTGAAAAAGGCTCGTCGTATGATGTTTTTCTATGCGCTTCCTCACCGTCTTCATCGACGCCTCGTACTGGCGGCACATCAAAAGGTGAAGGCAAGTAATCAATTACACCATCAAGCACCGCTTGCACACCCTTATTTTTAAAGGCGGATCCGCAGTATACTGGAACGATCTCATTATTAATCGTTCGGTTGCGAAGTGCTTTTTTAATTTCTGCCTCAGTAAGCTCTTCACCTTCAAGATATTTTTCCATTAATTCTTCTGAATCTTCAGCTGCTGCTTCCACAATTTGACTGCGCAACTCTTCGCACTGAGATCGCATTGCCTCAGGAATTTCTTTGTATTCAAAGGTCATTCCACGACTTTCTTCATCCCAATAAATGGACTTCATTTTTACAAGATCAATAACGCCTTTAAATTCTTCTTCTGCGCCGATTGGAAGCTGAAGAACAACTGGGTTAGAACCTAGACGCTCTTTGATTTGTTTCACAACGCGCAAAAAGTTTGCGCCCATACGGTCCATTTTATTGACAAAAACGATTCTTGGAACGCCGTATTTGTCTGATTGGCGCCAGACCGTTTCTGATTGAGGCTCAACACCAGACACGGAGTCAAACACCACAATAGCACCATCCAATACGCGCAATGAGCGCTCAACCTCAATCATGAAGTCAACGTGCCCAGGAGTATCAATAATATTAATGCGATGTGGTTTGTACTGCTTATCCATTCCTGGCCAGTAGCAAGTTGTAGCAGCCGATGTAATCGTAATGCCTCGCTCTTGCTCTTGAACCATCCAGTCCATTGTCGCAGCACCTTCATGAACCTCACCGATCTTATGTGAGCGGCCTGTATAGTACAATACTCTTTCGGTTGTGGTGGTCTTACCCGCATCAACGTGTGCGGCAATGCCAATATTTCTGTATAGCTCTAATGGTGTAGTTGTGGTTGACACGGCTACCTCTCTATTAATTCCATCTAAAATGTGCAAAAGCTTGGTTCGCCTTCGCCATTTTATGAGTCTCTTCACGTTTCTTAACGGCTGAACCTTTGCTTTCAAAAGCATCAGAAAGCTCACCGGCTAATCTCAACATCATGCCTTGCTCGCCTCGAGATCGTGCTGCTTGAACAATCCAGCGCATCCCTAAAGCAATGCTTCGCTCAGCACGCACTTCAACGGGAACTTGGTAGGTAGCACCACCCACGCGACGTGAGCGCACCTCAACAGTAGGACGCACGTTATCAAGCGCTTGTTCAAAGTGTCTCAACACTGAACCGCCGGTTGATGACCCTTCACTTCCGTCTTCATCCGCGTCTTTTTTCATCTTCTTAACGCGATCTTCTAATAGCGCTAAAGCGCCATAGACGACTTTTTCAGCAATTGATTTTTTGCCGTCTACCATAAGGACGTTAATAAATTTTGCCAGTAAATCACTATGATATTTTGGATCCGGCAATATTTCTCTTTTAGGTACTTCTCTTCTTCTTGGCATAGCAAATTCCTACAATCAATTATTTCTTATCTTTAGGTTTCTTGGTACCGTACTTAGAGCGACCTTGTTTTCTATCGCTCACACCGGAGGTATCCAAGCTTCCACGAACCGTATGGTATCGCACACCTGGTAAGTCCTTAACACGACCACCGCGGATTAATACAACCGAGTGTTCTTGCAGATTGTGGCCTTCACCACCAATATATGAGGTTACTTCGTACCCATTAGTTAAACGAACACGCGCAACCTTACGCATAGCTGAGTTAGGCTTCTTTGGTGTTGTTGTGTAAACCCGGGTGCATACCCCTCTACGCTGTGGGCAAGACTCCAATGCGGGAACGTTGCTTTTACGCTTTGCGTTCACACGAGGCTTTCTTACCAACTGATTAATAGTAGCCATTTATTCTTAACTCCAAACTGTAGCTTGAGATTATTTCGTATGCATAAGGAGGCCGGATTCTATAAAGGTACGACCAATTTGTCAAGTATAATCCTGATTACTTTTCCTAAGGTGTTCAGTGAAATCGTGTTTTACCGCACATTAAGAAGATTTAGTGAATTAGCTGGTGTCATAGGACACCAGCATTTTTCCTATTCAGAATTTTTTATCCGACCTCTCCTGCGATCAATATTTATTGATCATTATTATCAGCGTTTAATGCTTCGCTCAGTGCATGCTCTACATCAACTGCTGAAACGGTATGTGCCGCTTGATCACCAGCGCCACTCTTACCTCGTTTTGCCTTGCGGCTTTGATGATAAGCATAACCAGTCCCTGCGGGGATAAGTCTTCCCACCATCACGTTTTCTTTTAGACCACGTAACTCATCGGTTTTACCGCTTACTGCAGCTTCAGTGAGAACGCGGGTTGTTTCCTGGAATGATGCGGCAGAGATAAACGATTCGGTTGCCAACGATGCCTTGGTTATCCCTAATAGTATAGGCTCACCTTGAGCAGGCATTTTGTCATTGGCAATTAACTTATCGTTTTCTTGCATCATCACCGTATCTTCAACTTGTTCACCGACTAAGAATTTGGAATCCCCAGTGCTTGTGATCAGTCGTTTTCTTAACATCTGTCGTACAATCGTTTCGATGTGCTTATCGTTAATTTTTACACCTTGTAAGCGATAAACATCCTGTACTTCGTTAACAATGTAGTTTGCCAAAGCACCGACACCAAGTAAACGGAGAATATCGTGTGGATTTGGTGGTCCATCAGCAACAATCTCACCCTTAGCGACATGCTCTCCTTCAAACACCGAGATATGACGCCATTTAGGAATTAGCTCTTCATGTGTTTGATTCTCTGAAGAAGTAATAATTAAGCGGCGCTTACCTTTGGTTTCTTTACCAAAGCTCACAACACCCGATATCTCTGCCATAACTGCAGAATCTTTCGGCTTTCTAGCTTCAAACAGATCGGCTACTCTTGGCAGACCCCCGGTAATATCACGCGTTTTTGACCGCTCTTGTGGAATACGCGCAATCACATCACCCACACCCACTTTATGACCGTCTTCAAAGTTGATGACTGCATCGACCGGCAAGTAATACTGGGCTGGCACGTTCGTACCCGCTAAGTAAATTTCTTCGCCCTTATCGGATACCAACTTGACCATAGGCCGTAAATCGCGTCCTGCAGTTCCCTTTTGTTTAGCATCAATGACGACGATATTGCTTAAACCAGTTAATTCGTCAGTTTGACGATTCATGGTTAAGCCTTCTATCAAATCAACGAATTTAAGTTTACCGCTTACTTCTGAAATCACAGGATGAGTGTGAGGATCCCAAGTTGCGATGACCTGGCCTGCTTCGACTTGTGAATTATCATGAACGGTTAACACAGCACCGTATGGTAGCTTATAACGTTCACGTTCACGTCCAAACTCATCGGCTACCGTTACCTCGCCTGATCGTGATACAGCGACTAAGTTATTGTTTTCATTGGTCACTGTCTTAATATTGTGGAGCCGGATAACCCCTTTGTTTTTAACCTGGATATTATTCGCCGCAGTTGCTCTAGATGCAGCACCACCAATATGGAAGGTACGCATGGTTAACTGAGTACCTGGCTCACCAATTGATTGCGCTGCAATAATTCCGACTGCTTCTCCAGTATTGACGATATGACCACGAGCCAAATCGCGTCCGTAACATTTAGCACATAGTCCAAAGCGTGTTTCACATGTGATGGGTGAGCGCACGTATACTTGATCCACACCGATCTTCTCTAAACGTTCGACCCACTCCTCATCCAACAAGGTACCCGCTGTAACAACCGGTTCATTTTGATTTGGAATGTAAACATCCATAGCGACCACGCGACCTAGAACACGCTCGTGTAACGGCTCTACGATATCGCCTCCTTCAATGAGAGGCTGCATTAAAATACCGTGCTCTGTGCCACAATCATCTTCAGTGATTACTACATCTTGAGCAACGTCAACCAATCGTCTTGTCAGATACCCAGAGTTTGCTGTTTTTAATGCGGTATCCGCCAAACCTTTACGCGCTCCGTGAGTCGAAATAAAGTATTGGAATACGTTTAGTCCTTCCCGGAAATTTGCGGTAATTGGCGTTTCAATAATCGAACCGTCAGGTGCGGCCATCAGACCACGCATACCAGCTAGCTGACGTATCTGTGCTGCCGATCCTCTTGCGCCTGAATCCGCCATCATAAAGATAGGGTTAAATGAATCTTGTCTAATAGTGTGGCCTTCCTTATCGATGACTTCTTCAGTCGCAATTTTAGACATCATCGACTTAGCAACCATTTCGTTGGTCCGCGACCAAATATCAATTACTTTATTGTAACGTTCACCGTTCGTTAATAAGCCTGAGCGATATTGTGCTTCGATTTCGCGAACTTCATTGTCTGCTTGTTCAATAATATCAGCCTTATCATCTGGAATTTCCATATCTTCAATACCAATTGAAGCACCTGCACGGGTAGCGTATTTAAAGCCCATGTACATCAGCTGATCTGCAAAAATAACCGTTTCCTTTAAACCAAAGCTTCGATAGCAACTATCCACAACTCGTGAAATAGCTTTTTTAGTCATAGGCTTATTAACACTAGAAAAGGGCATCCCTTTGGGTAATATCTGAGCAAGAATGGCCCGTCCTACAGTGGTTTCTACTAATTCATAGCCGGATGGGTGTGTTTCTTTATCCGCTGGCATACGAATTTTGACCTTTGCGTGGATATCTAAATAGTCATTTTCATAGAAATTTTGAGCTTCTTGTATGCTCGAAAACACTTTGCCTTCACCTAAAGCGTTTACCTTTTCTCGCGTTAAGTAATACAAACCAAGTACAACATCCTGGCTAGGAACAATAATGGGTTCACCGCTAGCAGGAGACAGGATGTTATTGGTAGACATCATAAGTGATCTAGCCTCTAATTGGGCTTCAATCGTTAATGGCACGTGTACTGCCATCTGGTCACCATCGAAGTCCGCGTTATAAGCAGTACAAACTAAGGGATGAAGCTGGATTGCTTTTCCTTCAATCAGGACAGGCTCAAACGCTTGGATACCGAGACGATGCAGAGTAGGCGCACGGTTTAATAGAATTGGATGTTCACGGATCACGTCTTCGAGAATATCCCATACCACGGGCTCCTCGCGCTCAACCATCTTCTTAGCTGCTTTAATGGTGGTGGCTAATCCACGAAACTCTAGCTTGCTAAAAATAAACGGTTTAAAGAGCTCAAGCGCCATCTTCTTAGGCAATCCACATTGGTGTAACCGCAAGGTTGGTCCAACCACAATCACCGAACGACCTGAATAATCAACGCGTTTACCCAGTAAGTTTTGACGAAAACGACCTTGCTTACCTTTAATCATATCCGCCAATGATTTTAATGGACGCTTATTAGTACCCGTAATGGCTCGCCCGCGACGACCATTATCGAGTAGTGCATCAACGGATTCTTGCAGCATACGCTTTTCATTACGAACAATGATATCGGGTGCATTTAAGTCTAAAAGCCGCTTTAAACGGTTATTCCGGTTGATCACACGTCGATACAAGTCATTAAGATCAGACGTTGCAAACCGTCCACCATCTAGCGGAACAAGTGGCCGCAAATCTGGGGGTAATACCGGTAGCACGCTCATAATCATCCATTCTGGCTTGTTACCAGATTCATGGAACGCCTCAAGCAATTTCAACCGTTTTGTAATTTTTTTAATCTTGGTTTCAGAATTAGTGGTAGGCAGTTCTTCACGAAGCATTTTGATTTCTTCGTCAAGATCAATTTGACGCAGTAGATCGCGAATTGCTTCAGCCCCCATGCGCGCATCAAACTCATCACCATATTGCTCCATTGCATCGAGATAAGCCTCATCGTTTAATAATTGACCTCGCTCTAATTCTGTCATGCCAGGGTCTACTACGACAAATGCCTCAAAATACAACACCCGTTCGATGTCGCGCAGTGTCATATCCAACAGCAAACCGATTCTGGATGGGAGTGATTTTAAAAACCAAATGTGCGCAACAGGGCTTGCTAATTCAATGTGCCCCATGCGCTCTCGACGCACTTTGGCAAGTGCAAGTTCAACTCCACACTTTTCACAAATTACGCCGCGATGCTTTAAGCGTTTGTACTTACCACACAAGCATTCATAGTCTTTAATAGGTCCAAATATCTTTGCGCAAAATAATCCATCACGCTCTGGTTTAAACGTACGATAGTTAATTGTCTCAGGTTTTTTGACTTCCCCATAAGACCAGGATCGAATTAAATCGTGCGATGCTAATGCGATTTTAATCGCATCAAATTCTTCGCTTTGACCTTGTTGCTTGAGCATACCGAGCAGATCGCTCATGACAGGGGCGTTTTTAATTGATTCGTTGTTTAGATTAGCCAAGTTAATGCCTCCAAAATTGGTCAATAGTCAGTATTGTTTAGTCGTGCTCGAGTTCGATATCGATTCCTAATGCTCTGATTTCTTTCAACAATACGTTGAATGACTCAGGCATTCCTGGATCCATACGATGATCACCATCAACAATGTTTTTATAGATCTTGGTTCTTCCTCCAACGTCATCTGATTTAACCGTTAACATTTCTTGTAATGTGTAGGCTGCACCGTACGCCTCTAGAGCCCAGACTTCCATCTCTCCAAAGCGCTGTCCACCAAATTGTGCTTTACCGCCTAGAGGCTGTTGCGTCACAAGGCTGTAGGAACCGGTAGAACGGGCATGCATTTTGTCATCGACTAAGTGATTTAACTTAAGCATATACATGTAGCCGACCGTAACTGGGTTATCAAATTTACGGCCAGTACGTCCGTCAAACAATGTGGTCTTACCATCTTGCGGTAAATCAGCCAGTTTAAGCATGGCTTTAATTTCAGACTCACTCGCGCCATCAAATACTGGAGTAGCCATTGGCACGCCGCCTTTGAGATTATTAGCAAGTACTTTAAACTCATCATCGTTTAAATCTTTAATTGCTACACGAGTCTCTTCGTCGTGGTTGTAGATTTTGTTTACGTAATCACGAACTTCTGACAAAGAAGTATCCGCATCGAGCATCTTGCCAATTTTTAGACCTAAGCCTTTAGCAGCCAGGCCTAAGTGGGTTTCTAGTACCTGGCCGATGTTCATTCGTGAAGGTACACCCAATGGATTTAAGACGATATCAACCGGTGTACCATCCTCCATATAAGGCATGTCTTCTACGGGAACAACAATTGAAATAACCCCTTTGTTACCATGACGCCCAGCCATTTTATCACCGGGTTGAATGCGGCGTTTAACAGCGAGATAAACTTTCACAATTTTTAAAACACCAGGAGCTAAATCATCGCCTTGAACTATTTTCTTACGGCTGTCATTGAAACGCTTCTCAATCTCTTTTTCTAGTGATTCAAGCTGCTTAGAGGATTGCTCTAATTGTTGACTCGCATCATCATCTTTGAGTCGAATATCAAACCACTTCTCGCGCTCTAGTTTATCTAGGTAGCTTGCTGTGATTTTTGACCCAGACTTTAATGAAGCAGGTCCGCCTGTAGCGGTTTTATCCAGCAAAAGATTATAGACACGCTGATAAATATCTTCTTCACGAATTCGTCGCTCATCAATTAAGTCTTTGCGAACGCGTGCAAGATGTTCTTCTTCAATGCTTTTAGCGCGCTCGTCCTTTTCTAACCCATCACGAGTAAAGACCTGAACATCAATAACGGTACCATTCATTCCAGAAGGAACGCGTAAAGAAGAATCTTTCACGTCCGAAGCTTTTTCACCGAAAATTGCGCGTAACAATTTTTCTTCTGGTGTAAGCTGTGTTTCGCCTTTTGGCGTTACCTTACCGACCAGAATATCGCCGGCTGTAACCTCCGCTCCAATATAAACAACGCCAGACTCATCAAGGTTAGCTAAAGCCGCTTCACCTACGTTTGGAATATCAGATGTGATCTCTTCAGTTCCAAGCTTGGTATCACGAGCGATACAAGTCAGTTCCTCAATGTGAATCGTCGTAAAGCGATCTTCTTGTACAATGCGCTCTGAAATAAGAATGGAATCTTCAAAGTTGTAGCCGTTCCAGGGCATGAATGCGACTAAAAGATTTTGACCTAGTGCTAACTCACCCATATCGGTACAAGGACCATCCGCTAGAATATCGCCTTTAGTAATGCGATCGCCTTTAGACACAATTGGAATTTGGTTGATGCAGGTATCCTGGTTCGACCTAAAGTATTTGGTCAAATTGTAGATATCGACCCCAGTTTCACCGGCTTTGGTCTCATCATCATTGACTCGTACCACGATGCGTGCAGCATCTACAAGATCGATCACCCCGCCGCGTTTCGCAACCACACAAACCCCAGAATCAGAAGCCACAGCACGCTCCATTCCAGTACCCACCAAAGGTTTCTCGGCACGCAAGGTTGGAACAGCCTGACGTTGCATGTTTGATCCCATCAATGCGCGGTTCGCATCATCGTGCTCCAAAAATGGAATCAATGAGGCAGCAACTGAAACGATCTGCTTGGGAGAAACGTCCATATAATTAATTTTGTCTGGCGTAGTAAGCGAGAACTCATTTTGGTGACGGCAAGGAACTAAATCTGCTTTAATCTTACCGTTCTTATCTACGGGCACATTTGATTGTGCAATGTATTGATCAACTTCCTCAATAGCCGATATGTATTCAATTTCATCCGTCACGCGACCATCTGCTACTTTTCTACACGGGGTCTCAATAAAGCCATACTCGTTTGTTCGCGCGTATACGGACAATGAGTTAATTAAACCAATATTTGGACCTTCAGGAGTTTCAATTGGACACACACGACCATAATGGGTGGTATGAACGTCACGGACTTCAAATCCTGCGCGCTCACGCGTCAAACCGCCTGGGCCAAGTGCAGATACACGGCGCTTATGGGTTACGCCAGAAAGTGGATTAACTTGATCCATAAACTGCGAGAGCTGGCTTGAACCAAAAAATTCCTTAACGGCTGCTGAAACAGGTTTTGCGTTAATTAAATCCTGAGGCATCAAATTCTCAGATTCCGCAAGACTTAAACGCTCTTTTACAGCACGTTCTACACGCACCAGTCCTACTCTAAATTGATTTTCAGCCATCTCACCAACACTTCGAACGCGTCGGTTTCCTAAGTGATCAATATCGTCAACCATGCCAATGCCGTTACGAATATCAATCAAAGTCTTAATAACGGCTAATATATCTTCTTGTGTTAGTGTGCCTGGACCTTCGTCATCCTTACGACCTACGCGACGATTAAACTTCATGCGACCAACGGCGGATAGATCATAGCGGTCTTCCGCGAAAAATAGGTTTTTAAAGAGGGCTTCTGCCGCTTCTTTAGTAGGTGGTTCACCAGGTCGCATCATGCGATAAATTTCGACTAATGCCTCAAGTTGATTTGATGTAGGGTCAATTCTCAATGTATCTGAGATATAAGAGCCGTGATCTAATTCATTGGTATAAATTGTCTCTAATTCATGAATCCCATGATCAATAATTGAATCCAACAATTCATCAGTGATTTCATCATTTGCAAGCGCAATAGCCTCACCCGTTGATTTATCAACGAGATCTTTTGCAAGAACTTTTCCTAGAAGATAGTCGCGCGGCACGACCAGATCAGTCATTTTGTTCTTCTCCATCATATTTATATGACGAGAAGTAATACGGCGGCCTTCTTCTACGATAACTTCGTCTGATTTCGGTGCTTTAATATCAAATGATGCAATTTCACCGCGCAAACGCGCTGGAATTAAATTAATATGAAACTCACCATTTTTTAACTTGACATGGGTAGCTTCAAAAAATTCGGCAAGAATTTCTTCTGTGCTATAACCCAATGCTCTCAGTAATATAGTTACGGGCAGTTTACGTCGGCGATCAATACGCACAAAGACTAAATCTTTCGGGTCAAATTCAAAATCCAACCACGACCCACGATAGGGAATGATTCGAGCAGAGTAAAGTAATTTTCCTGAAGAGTGGGTTTTGCCGCGATCGTGTTCAAAAATAACACCAGGAGAGCGGTGGAGCTGTGAAACGACAACGCGCTCTGTTCCATTGATAACAAATGTACCTACATCTGTCATGAGAGGAATTTCCCCCATGAATACGTCTTGCTCTCGAATGTCCTTAATTGGTTTTTCAGAGCCAGATGCGTCTTTATCTAATACGATTAATCGGACTTTTACACGCAAGGGTGCGGAATAGGTTAATCCGCGTAGTTTACACTCTTTAACATCAAAGGCAGGCTCACCGAGACTGTAACTAACATATTCTAGGCGGGCGTTACCAGAAAAGCTTTCAATCGGAAATACGGATGAAAAAGCAGCATGTAGACCAGTATTCTGCTGCTGATTAGATAATGAGTCAGCATCGATGAAATCACGATAGGATTTCAATTGAATATCAAGGAGATTTGGGATCTCCATCTTTTCGGCTTGTTTACCAAAGCTCTTGCGAAATCGTTTTTTCTCAGCATGCGAATAATGAGGGTTAGCAACTGCTTCGGCCATGGTGTTTCCTCTTAATTTTAGTGAAGTCTTCAAACACGTAAACCCAGCCATGTAGCCATGGCTGGGTCAATTTTAAATGTAGTCTTGAGATTACTTGATTTCGACTGCAGCACCAGCTTCTTCAAGTTGCTTTTTAATCTCTTCAGCTTCATTTTTAGCAACGCCTTCTTTAACGGTAGAAGGGGCACCTTCTACTAAGTCTTTAGCTTCTTTTAAGCCTAAACCTGTGATTGTGCGAATTGCTTTAATAACGCCAACTTTATTTTCGCCAAAGCTTGTCATTACAACGTCAAACTCTGTCTTTTCTTCGGCAGCGGCAGCGGCGCCAGCAGCAGGGGCTGCAACAGCTACAGCAGCAGAAGCTGCGGAAACGTTGAACTTCTCTTCCATTGCTTCGATTAATTCAACCACTTCCATTACGGACATATTAGCAATTGTGTCCAGGATCTCGTTTTTTGATACAGCCATTTCTAGCTCCTAAGTTAAAAATATTTTAAGATTATCGGTTTATGCTGCTTTGCTGTCTTTAATGGCAGCGATCGTACGAACCAGTTTTGCATGTGGTTCTTTTATAGTACGAACAAACTTCTCAATTGGTGCTTTCATCACATACATCAGCTTAGATATTGCTTCATCACGTGTAGGTAAGCTTGCAATCGAGTCAAGTTGCTCAACGCCAAAGACTTTCCCACTAATGGATAAAGCTTTAATTTCTAAGCGGTCATACGTTTTAGAAAATTCCTTTAATAGTCTTGCTGCATCACTGGGAGCTTCCATTGATAGAGCAATAAATAAAGGACCAACTAATACGTCATTGAGGCAGGCAAAATCTGTTTTCTCAAATGCTCTGCGAGTTAGTGTATTGGGTACAACACGCAGATATACGCCCGCTTTACGTGCTTCTGCACGTAAGTGAGTCATTTGATTAACAGTTAAACCGCGATAATCAGCAACTACTGCTGAAATAGCCTTCGAAGCAACACCAGTTACTTCTTCAACAACGGCTTTTTTTGCAGCTAATGTCAATGTCACGTTACTGACCTCCTAAGTTGTTCAAATCGTATTGATTTGACAGTTATGGTGGCCGCCTCGGAAAGATCCCAGAGCCGGTTCACCGTCTGCGCAGGAAATTAAGCATTCGCACCTGCGGTCTTCGACGGCATTGAACCAATGTCTATGCCGTGAATACTTAAAAATGGGTGGTAATTCTACACGGATATAGAAGCAGGATCAATAGTTAATCCAGGACCCATTGTAGAAGATAACGTAATCTTCTTAATATAAACGCCTTTTGCTGAGGAAGGCTTAGCTTTTTTCAAATCAGCAATTAACGCTTCGACGTTTTCAATAATGTCTTTTGCTGAAAAATCGACCTTACCAACGGTGCAGTGTACAATACCGTTCTTATCCGTACGGTAACGGACTTGACCTGACTTAGCATCTTTAACGGCACCCTCTACGTTGGTTGTAACTGTTCCAACTTTGGGGTTTGGCATCAAGCCTCTAGGACCTAAAATCTGACCTAGCTGTCCAACAACACGCATTGCATCCGGTGTAGCAATAACCACATCAAAATCAAGCTGTCCATTTTTAACTTGTTCAGCTAAATCCTCAAAACCGACTACATCTGCACCGGCATCTTTTGCTTTCTGTGCGTTATCACCCTGTGCAAATACGGCAACGCGAACGGTTTTTCCAGTACCATTTGGTAAGTTAGTTGATGAACGAACCATTTGATCGGATTTACGTGGATCGACGCCTAAATTTACTGCGATGTCGACACCCTCTTTAAAATTCTTGCTAGCAAATTCCTTAAGAAGACTTACCGCCTCTTCTGCCTTATATAGGTGGGTCGCTTTAATTTTTTCTCTAATTTGCTGTTGCTTTTTACTTAATTTAGCCATGGTAAACCTCACTCCTCCAAGCCTTCAACTTCAATACCCATGCTGCGTGCCGTACCAGCGATGCTGCGAACTGCCGCATCTAAACTTGCAGCGGTAAGATCTGGCTCTTTGGTCTTAGCAATTTCTTCGAGTTGAGTACGATGAAGCTTAGCTACTTTCTTAGAATTGGGTGTTCCACTGCCGCTGCTTATTCCAGCTGCTTTCTTTAAAAGAACCGAGGCAGGTGGTGTCTTTGTAATAAAGGTAAAACTGCGATCTGAGTACACAGTAATTACTACAGGAATCGGAAGACCCTGTTCCAGATTTTGTGTGCTCGCATTAAATGCTTTACAAAATTCCATAATGTTCACACCACGTTGACCTAAAGCGGGACCAACTGGTGGACTAGGATTAGCCTTTCCTGCAGGAATTTGCAATTTAATATAAGCTTCTACTTTTTTAGCCATATTTACTCCTCGTTTGGGTATCGCGCTATTTCACACTTTACGTGTTACTTAAGCTCCCCGGTTAACTGAGCGTTTTCGCTCAAAATAACGTTAAGCCTAGTAGCAAAGCTACTAGGCTATATTGTTCAAACACGTTGATGTTAATCCGACTGCAAGCAAGTGGGACACCAAATTAATGTCAATTAGGTTTTTTCTACCTGGCTAAACTCTAGCTCAACAGGTGTTGAACGCCCAAATATTAGCACCGCCACTCTTAAGCGGTTTTTCTCATAATTCACTTCTTCTACTACGCCGTTGAAATCAACAAAGGGGCCTTCTTTAACGCGTACGACCTCACCCGGCTCGAATAGAACTTTTGGCCTGGGCTTAGTCACGCCTTCTTCTACGCGCTGAAGGATAGCATTAGCTTCCTTATCTGAAATAGGCGTAGGAGTTTGGCTTGTTCCGCCTATAAAGCCTAATACACGCGGAATTGCCCGTATCATATGCCAGGTTTCATCATCCATAATCATGCTAACCAGCACGTAGCCAGGAAAGAACTTTCGTGTACTCTTTCGCTTTTGGCCGGCGCGCATTTCAACCACTTCTTCGGAAGGAACAACCACCTCACCGATTTTATCTTCAAGATTATGATGCTGCGCACGCGACTTTATTTCGCGCATAACAAAATTCTCATACCCTGAATAGGCATGAACAACGTACCACTGTTTGGATTTATGTTCTTCCACCTTGGTCAACCTAAATGAGTTATTTTACCAATCACCCACATCAATGCGGCGTCAATGCCCCATAGAATTAATCCAGTCACAGCTACCATAGCCATAACAATCGATGTGGTTTGAATTGTTTCTTGGCGAGTAGGCCAAACGACTTTTTGTAACTCGACTTTCGACTCTTTTGCAAATGCAAACACCGCTTTACCAGTGCTTGTAAGATAGCCAAATACAAACGTTAAAACGAGCCAACATACCCAAATTAACGCAACAATCGGTGCGGTAAAATGGTAATGATAAGTTCCAATAAACGCAGCCGCAGTTATAAGCGCTATGCCCAACCACGAGAATATATCCATTATCTTAGAAGTAGAATTTTCAATTTTTTTCATACTTATCATTTAGCTGGCAGGCCAGGAGGGAATCGAACCCCCAACCTGCGGTTTTGGAGACCGCCGCTCTGCCAATTGAGCTACTGGCCTAACTTTATTATGCCTTCTTCAGCAATTTATACTAAAGAAGGCCATCAATTCATCAAGCAAAACGATTACTCGATGATTTTAGCGACAACACCCGCACCAACGGTACGACCACCTTCACGGATAGCAAAGCGCAAGCCTTCATCCATTGCAATTGGAGCATGCAGGCTAACGGTCATTTGAACGTTGTCTCCTGGCATTACCATTTCTGTACCTTCTGGTAAATCACATGTTCCAGTTACGTCGGTGGTTCTGAAGTAAAACTGTGGGCGATAGCCGTTGAAAAATGGGGTATGACGTCCACCTTCTTCTTTTGATAAGACGTATACTTCGGCTTCAAATTTTGTGTGTGGCTTGATGGTGCCTGGCTTAGCCAATACTTGACCACGCTCAACTTCATCGCGCTTCGTACCACGTAGTAGAACACCAACGTTATCCCCCGCACGGCCCTCATCAAGCAACTTGCGGAACATCTCAACTCCGGTGCAAGTCGTTTTAGTGGTGTCTTTAATTCCTACAATCTCAACTTCATCACCAACGTGAATTATTCCACTTTCTACCCGGCCGGTAACTACCGTTCCACGTCCAGAAATTGAGAACACGTCTTCAATTGGCAACAAGAAATCTTTATCAATGTTTCGAACTGGCTCAGGTATGTATGAGTCCATCGTCTCAACCAACTTCTCAATCGAAGGTACACCAATATCACTTGTATCGCCTTCTAAAGCCTTCAAAGCTGAGCCAACAACGATTGGAATATCGTCACCAGGAAATTCGTACGAGCTCAATAAATCTCTTACTTCCATTTCTACTAGCTCTAACAGCTCCGGATCATCAACCATATCGGCCTTATTCAGATAGACCACAATATAAGGAACACCAACTTGGCGAGATAGTAAAATATGTTCTCGTGTCTGTGGCATAGGACCGTCAGCAGCAGATACAACTAAAATCGCGCCATCCATTTGGGCCGCACCCGTAATCATGTTCTTCACATAGTCGGCGTGGCCTGGGCAATCTACGTGTGCATAGTGGCGTGCAGCTGATTCATATTCAACGTGAGCCGTCGATATGGTAATACCACGCTCGCGCTCTTCTGGAGCCGCATCAATTTGGTCATAAGCTTTTGCCATGCCGCCATACTTCTTCGCCATAATCGTTGTAATTGCAGCAGTAAGTGTCGTCTTACCATGGTCTACGTGACCAATCGTGCCTACGTTTACGTGCGGCTTTTTACGTTCAAATTTTTCCTTTGCCATCGGAAAATCTCCCCCATTACATTTAGTGATTGATTTCATGGTGCCCACAGCTGGAATTGAACCAGCGACCTCTTCCTTACCAAGGAAGTGCTCTGCCCCTGAGCTATGTGGGCTTTAGTAACATAGGACTTCTACAGCCTTACTTCTCTCAATATTTGGAGCGGGTGATGGGAATCGAACCCACACCATCAGCTTGGAAGGCTGAGGTTCTACCATTGAACTACACCCGCAATCTCCAGAACTCAGAAACCACAACCAGAGTTAGATAAACGTTCATTCACTCTTTCTAGCATTTTATTTCTAGTTCCTTCTATCTAGCATGGTGGAGGGGGAAGGATTCGAACCTTCGAAGGCTGAGCCGTCAGATTTACAGTCTGATCCCTTTGACCGCTCGGGAACCCCTCCAAAAAGAACGCCATTTTCTTTCATGAGACAATTAAAGTCAATAGCTTTTTAGGTATTTAGCAATGTTTTAGGTGGTGCTGGCACCAGGAGTCGAACCCGGGACCTACTGATTACAAATCAGTTGCTCTACCAGCTGAGCTATGCCAGCGAAATACTTCTCGGACTGCTACTGTACTTCTTTTTTTTGTTTTTAGCCAGTTGCCTATCTAGCCAAACATGTTGCCCTGATTCCACTTGGACAATAAAATATTTTCATGACTACAGACAAAAGAAGCCAGAGGTTAATCTGGCTTCGGAATAAAACCCTGGCGATGACCTACTTTCGCATGGGGAAGCCCCACACTATCATCGGCGTACGTCTGTTTCACTTCTGAGTTCGGGATGGGATCAGGTGGTTCCAAACGGCTATGGTCGCCAGGAAAACGGGTTGGGAATTAAGGACGTTCTTCATTCCCATTGGTAGATATTAAAAGGCTTTTACACAAGCGCACCTAAATTCTTTTCAACCTAAACACGCAAATCATTCAGGTTATATGGTCAAGACAATCAGCCAATTAGTACAAGTTAGCTTCACACATTACTGTGCTTCCACACCTTGCCTATCAACGTCGTCGTCTTCAACGGGCTTCATGGGAAAACTCATCTTGAGGGAGGCTTCCCGCTTAGATGCTTTCAGCGGTTATCCCGTCCGAACTTAGCTACCCGGCAATGCAACTGGCGTCACAACCGGTACACCAGAGGTTCGTCCACTCCGGTCCTCTCGTACTAGGAGCAGCTCCTCTCAATTTTCCTACGCCCACGGCAGATAGGGACCGAACTGTCTCACGACGTTCTAAACCCAGCTCGCGTACCACTTTAAATGGCGAACAGCCATACCCTTGGGACCTGCTTCAGCCCCAGGATGTGATGAGCCGACATCGAGGTGCCAAACACCGCCGTCGATATGAACTCTTGGGCGGTATCAGCCTGTTATCCCCGGAGTACCTTTTATCCGTTGAGCGATGGCCCTTCCATTCAGAACCACCGGATCACTAAGACCTACTTTCGTACCTGCTCGAGCCGTCACTCTCGCAGTCAAGCACCCTTGTGCCTTTACACTCTTGGTACGATGTCCGACCGTACCGAGGGTACCTTTGTGCTCCTCCGTTACTCTTTGGGAGGAGACCGCCCCAGTCAAACTACCCACCATACACTGTCCTCATCCCCGATTAGGGGACCAAGTTAGAACTCCAACAATCACAGGGTGGTATTTCAAGGTCGGCTCCATGACAACTAGCGTCATCACTTCTTAGCCTCCCACCTATCCTACACAGTCATTATCAAAGTCCAGTGCAAAGCTGTAGTAAAGGTTCACGGGGTCTTTCCGTCTAGCCGCGGGTATACGGCATCTTCACCGCAATTTCAATTTCACTGAGTCTCGGGTGGAGACAGTGTGGCCATCGTTACGCCATTCGTGCAGGTCGGAACTTACCCGACAAGGAATTTCGCTACCTTAGGACCGTTATAGTTACGGCCGCCGTTTACCGGGGCTTCGATCAAGAGCTTCACCGACCACCACATTTCTCGCTATACTTCGTTGGACTCCTCTTCATCTCAGTCACATACCTGATGTATGCTCCTTCGATTCATCGTCGTCCGCCTCGTCTAGCAAAAAATCTGGTGGTCGGTTAACCCCATCAATTAACCTTCCGGCACCGGGCAGGCGTCACACCCTATACGTCTTCTTACGAATTTGCAGAGTGCTGTGTTTTTAATAAACAGTCGCAGCCACCTGGTCTCTGCGGCCTCTCCCAGCTCAATGCGTAAAGCATATCACCAGAAAAGGCGTACCTTCTCCCGAAGTTACGGTACCATTTTGCCTAGTTCCTTCACCCGAGTTCTCTCAAGCGCCTTAGTATTCTCTACTCGTCTACCTGTGTCGGTTTGCGGTACGGTTCCTTATAAGCTGAAGCTTAGTGGCTTTTCCTGGAAGCAGGGCATCAATGACTTCCCGGTGCACCGAAATGCCCGGACCACTTCGCACCTCAGCGTTAATAGAGAGCCGGATTTGCCTAACTCTCCCGCCTACATGCAAGTACCAGGTCAACCAACGCCTGGCTCATCTAGCCTTCTCCGTCCCCACATCGCACTTATAAAAAGTCCAGGAATATTAACCTGGTTCCCATCGACTACGCATTTCTGCCTCGCCTTAGGGGCCGACTCACCCTGCTCCGATTAACGTCGTGCAGGAATCCTTAGACTTACGGCGAGAAGGTTTTTCACCTTCTTTATCGTTACTCATGTCAGCATTCGCACTTCTGATATCTCCAGCAAACTTCTCAGTTCACCTTCGCAGACCTACAGAACGCTCCCCTACCACGTGCACATAGTGCACATCCGCAGCTTCGGTGTATGGTTTTAGCCCCGTTACATCTTCCGCGCAGGCCGACTCGACCAGTGAGCTATTACGCTTTCTTTAAAGGATGGCTGCTTCTAAGCCAACCTCCTGGCTGTCTATGCCTTCCCACATCGTTTCCCACTTAACCATAACTTCGGGACCTTAGCTGGCGGTCTGGGTTGTTTCCCTTTCCACGACGGACGTTAGCACCCGCCGTGTGTCTCCCGTGATTCAATTAGCCAGTATTCGGAGTTTGCATCGGTTTGGTAAGCCATGACAGCCCCCTAGCCGAAACAGTGCTCTACCCCTGGTAATCATTCACGAGGCGCTACCTAAATAGCTTTCGGGGAGAACCAGCTATCTCCGGGCTTGATTAGCCTTTCACTCCTAGCCACACCTCATCCGATAATTTTTCAACATTACCCGGTTCGGACCTCCAGTTGGTGTTACCCAACCTTCATCCTGGACATGGCTAGATCGCCCGGTTTCGGGTCTACTCCCAGCGACTCGCGCCCTATTAAGACTCGATTTCTCTACGGCTCCCCTAAACGGTTAACCTCGCCACTGAAAGTAACTCGCTGACCCATTATACAAAAGGTACGCAGTCACATGTCCGAAAACATGCTCCCACTGCTTGTACGCAAACGGTTTCAGGGTCTATTTCACTCCCCTCTCCGGGGTTCTTTTCGCCTTTCCCTCACGGTACTGGTTCACTATCGGTCAGTAAGGAGTATTTAGCCTTGGATGATGGTCCACCCATCTTCAATCAGGATTACACGTGTCCCGACCTACTTCTTCGTGTGCTTAGTTCTTCATGAAACTTCCGTATACGGGACTATCACCCCCTATGGTCGGACTTTCCAGTCCGTTCTACTTCGTCTCATCATAAATCACACCAGGCTCCTCTCCGTTCGCTCGCCGCTACTGAGAGAATCTCAATTGATTTCTTTTCCTTTGGGTACTTAGATGTTTCAGTTCCCCAAGTTCGCCTCCATAGCCTATGTATTCAGCTATGGATGACCGCACAAGTGCGGCCGGGTTCCCCCATTCGGACATCTCTGGTTAAACGCTCGTTTCCAGCTCACCAGAGCTTTTCGCAGGATTCCACGTCCTTCTTCGCCTCTTACTGCCAAGGCATCCACCGTTTGCGCTTCTCTTCTTGACCATATAACCTCAATAATTTGAGATCATACAATCCAGGTTTCTCGTAGTTTTCTCCTGAACCCTAAAGCTCAGACTACGACGCTTGTGTCGTCTTACAGACCTAAGTCCGTAAAACTGCCTCTTTAATATCTACCAAATTGTTAATGAACGTCCGGATTTCCCAGATGAAAACATTCAACCAAATGCTTTCATCTGAACAATCTTGCTCGCGCTTGCGGTGGTGGGTCTGGGTGGACTTGAACCACCGGCCTCACCCTTATCAGGGGTGCGCTCTAACCAACTGAGCTACAGACCCGAGCAGCTCTGCGTGATTGCGAGCCAAAAGACATCTTAAGAAAACAAACTGTGTGGGCGCTTTAATGTTGTCGTGCTTTATTTTAAGGAGGTGATCCAGCCGCAGGTTCCCCTACGGCTACCTTGTTACG
>NZ_CAAAIA010000002.1 GCF_900639875.1 Legionella impletisoli | reverse complement strand
TTTTTATGGCGTAACTCTAAATCCATTTATTATTATCCACTTTTACTAAAATCCCATATTAAATACTAATTATTCTTTTTGTGTAGATATCTATGGCTTTAAGCACAGCATCCATGCTAGAAGCCTCAAAACCAATGGATGCTGCGGTCAAGCCGCAGCACGTAGCAGATGGCGAAGGAAGTTCCGGTTAAGCCTTGGCGATAGGGTCGTAAACATAAGCCCTACTTGTTGTGCTTTAAGCACAGGATCCATGCTAGAAGCCTCAAAACCAATGGATGCTGCGGTCAAAGCCGCAGCACGTAGGAGATGGCGAAGGGAGTTTCGGTTAAGCCTTGGTGATAGGTTGTAAACATACGTCTACTTGCTGTGCTTTAAGCACAGCATCCATGCTAAAAGCCTCAAAACCAATGGATGCTGCGGTCAAAGCCGCAGCACGTGGGAGATGGCGAAGGGAGTTCCGGTTAAGCCTTGGCGATAGGGTCGTAAACATAAGCCCTACTTGCTGTGCTTTAAGCACAGGATCCATGCTAGAAACCTCAAAACCAATGGATGCTGCGGTCAAAGCCGCAGGACGTGGAGATGTAGGAGTCAGGAGTCATAGGTTGGAAGTAACATTCTGAAGCCTAGAATCAAGATTAAATCTGAGCTAACATTCGCAATCAACCTACCGCTCTAATATATTCAGAGAGAACACTTGTGATGGATGTTCCCGTACCAAATCTAACCACCATTTCCTCAGGCCCGCTGCATCATGTAGAAGAAGTGATATTACAACAGGTTGCTGCAATCGAAGCGTGGTTTCGAAAACAATGGCAAATAACACCGCCTCCAGTGACTTCATCGGTTGATTTACGGCATGGTGGCTTTAAATTAGCACCGGTGGATACGAACTTATTCCCCGCGGGGTTTAATAATTTAAATCTAGAGTTT
Organism: Legionella impletisoli; assembly: GCF_900639875.1. GTDB lineage: Bacteria > Pseudomonadota > Gammaproteobacteria > Legionellales > Legionellaceae > Legionella_A > Legionella_A impletisoli. The sequence continues at coordinate 390,420 of NZ_CAAAIA010000002.1, read as the reverse complement.
TTGCCGCTATGCATACAAGCAGCACAATCGGTGTTAATGGATAAGATGCCAGGTTGTACTAAAATTTTAATTATTCCTGAAAATCATACTCGAAATAAATTTTATATTAAAAGTTTAGCGATTTTGCGTGATGTGTTTTTAAAAGCAGGATTTGTAGTAAGGATCGGGAGCTTAAATCCGGAGCTTACTGAAGCGACGGAGTTTAAAACGGTCGATGATGAGCCTGTTTTAATTGAACCCATCGAACGAGTAAAAAACCGCCTTTATGTTGGGGAATTTAATCCCTGTTTGATTCTTTTAAATAATGATTTATCAAGTGCGGTGCCTGAACGTTTACAAGATCTTGAGCAACCGATTTATCCTAATCTCAAAATGGGTTGGTCTACGCGATTAAAATCTGATCATTTTCACTTTTTTTCCCAAGTAGCAGAAGAATTTGGTCAACACATCCATTTAGATCCTTGGCTTATTTCTCCTTTATTCACCTCCGTTGAGGGAGTAGATTTCATGGCTAAAGAGGGATTAGAAGCAATCGCTAACGCAACCGATACGTTATTAGCACGAGTTAAAGAAAAATACGAATCCTATGGTGTGGTACAAAATCCTTTTGTGGCGATTAAAGCCGATAATGGCACATATGGTATGAGCGTGATGATGGTACACGATGGGGAAGAGGTGTTGCAATTGAATCGTAAACAACGCACTAAAATGGCTGCCAGTAAAGGGGGCCGTAAAGTGAATCGAGTGATCATTCAAGAAGGCGTCTATACGTTTGAAACGATGCCGAATGGGGCCGTGGCTGAACCCGTAGTATATATGATTGGTCAATTTGTAGTAGGCGGTTTTTATCGTGTGCATCAAGGGCGAGGTCAGTCTGAAAATCTAAATGCCCCGGGTATGCATTTTGAGCCCTTGGCTTTTGCAAAAGCTTGTAATACTCCTTGTACTGAGCTCAATGTGGTGGAAAGCTCGAATCGTTTTTATGCTTATGGGGTGATTGCGAGGCTAGCAGCGCTTGCAGCAGCGAGAGAGAGCCTATAATTTTATAAGTGGCAACGTTTCTGAGAGGAAGCAATGAAGCTTGCAGTATTGATGGATCCTATTGAAAAAATCAAAGCGTACAAAGATTCTACGGTCGCTATGATAAAAAGTGCACAAGAGCAAGGTTGGACTTGTGAATTTTTTACTCAATCTGACCTCGTTTGTCGAGATGGACGAGCCTTTGCTGACGTATCCTCCATCGTCATCAAAGACCTTCACCAACCTAATTGGGCTAATACAAAACGAATGGGTGAAAAGGCATTAAGCGAGTTTGATATTATTTTAATGCGTAAAGATCCCCCATTCGATATGGAATATATCTTCGCAACATACGCATTAGAGCTTGCTGAAAAAGAAGGCGTACTCATTGCCAATAAACCTCAAAGTCTTCGTGATGCAAACGAAAAATTTTATACCTTAAATTTTGCTCAATGTTGCCCGGAAACGCTGGTTAGTCGCAATATGGCTCCCTTAAAAGCTTTTTGGGAAACCCATCGTAATGTGATTTTTAAACCTTTGGAAGGAATGGGGGGGCGAGCGGTGTTTCATGTAGGCGAAGACGGTCATAACCTTGGGGTGATATTGGAAATGTTAACGCATGGAGAAACTGTGAGTACTATGGCGCAAAAATACATTCCAGAAATTAAAACCCATGGTGATAAGCGTATCTTATTGATAGATGGAGAACCCGTTCCTTTTGCACTTGCTAGAATGCCAGCAAAAGGAGAATTGCGAGGAAATTTAGCCGTTGGAGCAACCGGAAAAGTGGTTGAAATCACAGAACGCGATCGATGGATTTGCGAAAATCTTAGCCCAACATTAAAAGAAAAAGGTTTGTATTTTGTAGGCATTGATGTAATTGGTGATTATCTTACTGAAATAAACATCACAAGCCCAACCTGTATTCAAGAAATCGCCAATGAAACTGGATTGGATATCGCAGGCGACTTAATGCGCTGTTTAGCTAAAAAAGTCTAATTGACGCCACGCTTCAAAAAGAATGATGGCCACCGCGTTTGATAAATTAAGACTTCGACTGTCTTTTTGCATAGGAATGCGGATCCCTTCGAATTGACTGCGAAGTTCGGGGGGTAATCCCCGTGTTTCTGCGCCAAAAAGCAATAGGTCTTCATCTTGATAGGCTATATCGCTGTATACTGTGGTTGCTTTAGTGGTGCAGGCAAAGATGCGACGATTTTGATGTTGCTCAATAAAAGCAGCCTCGTTTTCATAATGAATGACTTTAGCCCACTCATGATAATCTAATCCAGCGCGGCGTAACCGCTTATCTTCTAGAGTAAATCCTAAAGGATGAATAAGATGCAACTGTGCGCCGCTATTGGCGCACAGACGAATAATATTGCCCGTGTTTGGTGGAATTTCAGGCTGATGAAGCGCGATGTGTAGCATGCTCTGCTGTCGTGATTGGAAACTCAGAAGGCGTCCCGTCTGCTGGCGTTTCGGTGGTTAATGAGTCCGCTTTGCCTTCCTCGTCTACGTATAAAGAGCCTAGTGATTGTTCTGATTCACCGGTAATGAGGAAGTTACGTCGTTGTAAGTAAGCGTCTCGAATAAAGGTGTAAGAATCAATGGACTCCGCAATAAGTGGGTCTGTTTCTAACATTTGCGATCGCAAATCGATATATCTCAACCCGATTAAGGAGTAAACCACTGCATCCGATGGAATGTAAGGATAAGGTGTAAAGAAGGTAAAATCAAACATCATGCCAAATCCATCGCGAATGGTGCTTGGGCCAAGGAAAGGAATGACCACATAAGGAGATTGCTTATCGCCCCATTTTGCAAAAGTTAAACCTAAGTCATTGCTGTGTGGCGGCAAATCGAACGGGCCAGCAGCCACATCAAATAATCCACCAATGCCTAACGTTGAGTTAATCAAAAAGCGCCAGGTATCTTTTATGACGTAATTCCATTCTGCTTGCAACAGATCGTTTGCGATGGTTGGCAGCATATTCACGTTATTATAGGTATTATTAATGCCTGAGCGAATAGGAGGTGGTATCGCTGCTTTATAGAAACGTGCTGGTGGGCGAAGCATGGTGGCGTCAAACGCCATATTAAATTTATGGATTTCTCGGTTAATTGGCTCGTAGGGATCCTTAGGATTTGAGCCTTTTGTCACACAGGCTGATAAGATAATAGAGCCTGTTAAAACCGCGACATTAACGATAAAACGCATGAGTATTCTATTCCTTGAAATCAGTTGTTGCAGGCTAATGGAGCTATACTTTTCCCCCGCAGCTTTGTATTAATGGTACACCAGAATAATTTTCTTGCAAATTAAAATGACATTACAAACGTAACTGGGCCGTCGTTGCGTAAATTGACTTGCATTTCAGCGCCAAATCGACCGGTTTCAACGTGTTTGTATTTCTGCTTTGCTAATCGAACTAAATCATCGAATAATTGTCTTCCTTGTTCAGAGGAAGCACCTTTAGTAAAGCTAGGTCTTAATCCTCTGCTGGTATCCGCCAACAATGTAAATTGCGGGACTAACAGCAACCCTCCTTCTACTGCGTTCAAGCTTAAATTCATTTTTCCATGCTGATCGCTCATAATTCGATAGTTAAGGCAGCGATCTAGCATGCGGCTTAAGGTCTCAGTTGAATCTTCTTTCTCAAAACCGCATAAAATCAATAACCCTTGTGTAATTTCGCCTACGATGGTTTCAGCAACGGTTACCGAGGCATGTTTGACTCGTTGAATGACAATGAGCATGTTCAAAAATCCTAATTTATCAGCAAGAAAAGCCCACCACCGAAAGCAGCGGTAGGGTATGGCGTATATTTTTAATCAATTGCCTCGGTAAATTGTAAGACAATATATACTATAATAAAACACAGGTGGTGGATGGAGCATGGCGATGCCCGACGACTCAATTCTCGATAAGCTAATCGATGCGGACAGCAAAAGAATACGTTCAAATGCCTATGTTGAATGCAATGCAACACTCAAAGAATTAAAAAATGCAGCGACGAAGGATGATAACGTTAAGTTACAACGCACTATTGAAGCCCGACAATGGGAATTAGAGAGATTATATAAAACTCAGCAGCAACAAAAATTAATCGTATTCCAAGAGCAATTGTATCAAGAGGTTTTGGAACAAGAAAAAAAACGTTGTATTGAAATGTTGCATGAACTGAAAAGTACAGAACCTATTACCAGTTATCAGGAAAAGATGGCGGATAAGAAGAAATATAATGAAGACGATCTTTGGGTCTCTCTTCTAAAAGCCGACGTAGTACAAGGATCATTACAAGACGATGTTATCAACGCCAGTACCGATCTTCACACTGTTAGAGTGATCCAAGATTGTATTAAGGAAAAACAAGCAACTGATGACAAATTTGGTCATCTACCCCCTTCTAAGAGAAAAGAAGAGCAAGAAAAATACAATATGGTTGTTGATGTTCTATTTACAATCAAGCTGCTTAGCAGCAAGTTAAAACAATCTGCGCTTCGATTAGAAATAAACGAATGTAAAAAAAAGCTCGGTGAGTTTGAAGCGTCATGCAAAAAAGCGGGCTTTAGTGAGCGCAAAATTGATGCCTTAGTTAACCAAAGAAGAGCAGAAATTGAAAACATCCAAGATCCGAAAAAAGCAAAAAAAATGCATCAATTAATGGATAAAAACATTAAAGAAATAGAACGGCAAAGTTCAGCCCTTGAGAAGAGCTCAGATTTAAAAGCTAAAATGTCACAGTTGAGATCCTCTAACGGGTTAACCCAGCCTCAACCCAGCGATGACGTTCAGGAAGAAGAAAGAGAACAAGAATCCTCTCTGAGATTAAAATAGAAAGTATGGCCGCCGCAATCAAGCCGCGGGATTCGATCTTAATAAAGAGCTAACATCGAGATGGGGGTTTTGCGTAAGTCCTTAAGGATACAAAACCCTGATAGGTTTCTGGCAATTGCCGGCTAAATTTATAATAATGCCCCATTATTTTTTTATCGGGAATTGGTATGTCTTCCTTTGTGCAAGGATTAAATAAACAACAACAGCTTGCTGTAACAGCTCCTATGGGCAATATACTGGTTTTGGCAGGGGCCGGAAGTGGTAAAACTCGCGTATTGGTCAATCGAATCGCTTGGTTGATTGAACGGGAAGGTCTTTCTCCTCATTCGATTTTAGCGGTGACCTTTACGAATAAAGCCGCGGGAGAAATGAAGGCCCGATTAGCTCAGCTTCTTTCATGCCCTGTACAAGGCTTGTGGGTAGGGACTTTTCATGGTTTATGCCATCGCCTGCTTCGAAGACATTATGAACAAGCCAATCTACCCGAGCAGTTTCATATTTTGGATAGTGAAGATCAAGCCAGGCTCTTAAAACGTACGATTACCTCTTTAAATCTGGATCTAGATCAGTGGCCTTTTAAGCAGGCACAAGCGTTTATCAATGGTAAAAAAGATGAAGGCATACGCCCTACGCATATTCACGCGCCGGATTATGGCCCGACACGTACGCTTGTACGTATTTATCAAGCGTATGAGCAAGCCTGTCAAACAGCTGGCGTAATTGATTTTGCTGAACTTTTACTGCGTTGTCATGAGCTTTTGCGCGATAATCCCGATCTTTTGTCGCATTATCAGCAGCGGTTTAATGCCATTTTGGTGGATGAGTTTCAAGACACGAATACCGTTCAGTATGCTTGGATAAAGCTTTTAGCTGGCGAGCAGGCGGCTGTGATGGCGGTTGGGGACGATGATCAATCGATTTATGGTTGGCGAGGAGCCAAAGTGGAGAATATCCAGCGGTTCTCCAAGGATTTTTCAGATACGCAACTGATTCGATTGGAACAAAATTATCGTTCAACCGCAACGATTTTAAACGCAGCCAATGCGTTGATTAATCATAATCATTCGAGAATGGGTAAAGAATTATGGACAGCAGGACAAGCCGGTGAAAAAATCCTCGTGTTCAGTGCGTTCAATGAGCTAGAAGAAGCACGTTTTGTTGCTGAACGGATTGGTTTAGAAATGAGTCGAAGTCGTTTGCAAGATGAGATTGCAATATTATATCGCTCAAATGCCCAGTCACGTGTGATTGAGGAGTCTCTTCTACGCGCGGGCATTGCATACCGAATTTATGGAGGCGTGCGATTTTTTGAACGGGCCGAGATTAAAGACAGCTTGGCGTACTTGCGCTTAATTGCAAACCCCCATGATGATTCTTCGTTTGAACGCGTTATTAATTTCCCAACTCGAGGAATAGGTGAGAAATCATTGGATGAAATTCGAGCATTAGCTAAGGATACCTCTTCATCTCTTTGGAGTGCGGCAAAGACGTTGTTGACTGAAAATCTCTTAGCTCAACGGGCTGCCACCGCACTCACAAAGTTTATTGAACTCATTGAATCACTTCATCAACTTGGTCAAGATCAACCTCTGGATGAACAAATTCGTTTGGTTATTCAAAACAGCGGCTTATATGATCATTACCGTAAGGAAAAAGGAGAAAAAGCGGAGTCCCGTTTAGACAATATGCAAGAATTGGTCAACGCGGCCAAACAATTTCGCTATGAATACGATGATGAAGAAAACGTACCTATTTTAACGGCATTTTTAGCATATGCATCCCTTGAGGCAGGCGAAATGCAAGGAGGGGATCATGAACGATGTGTTCATTTAATGACCTTGCATGCAGCCAAAGGATTAGAATTTCCTATGGTGTTTATGGTGGGAATGGAGGAGGGGCTTTTTCCAGGAAAACAATCCATCGAAGAACCCGGGCGCTTGGAAGAAGAGCGCAGGCTTTGCTATGTGGGCATGACAAGAGCAATGGAAAAACTGGTTATCACCTATGCTGAAATTCGAAGACAATATGGTCGCGAGGAATATCATCGGCCTTCAAGATTTTTGAGAGAATTGCCGGAAGAATACTTAGAGGAATTGCGTCCGAAAGCACACTATAAACCTGCTCCCAAATCTTCCATGCTTCCTTCAGCTATGAATGAGTCAGGCTTCCAACTGGGGCAATCCGTACATCATGCGAAATTTGGACATGGCGTTGTATTGGCAGTGGAAGGAAGTGGGGCCCATACTCGGGTTCAAGTGAAGTTTGATCAACACGGCAGCAAATGGCTTGTGGTGGCTTATGCGAATTTAACGGTTTAGCTCTCGTTGCCCAAATTCGCTTGAATTTATAGCAAGCTGGTGCTAACGTTCCTTTACCAATAGACTAAAAGTCAAATAATAAAAATATAAAGGGGAGTGGCGTGAAACTTAAATCTTTGATGACCGTTGGCTTACTTGCAAGCCTTGCTACAGGACCAGTCATTGCTGCAGAGGCCTTAACTGCAGCCCAGAAAAAGGAAGTCGAGCAGATTATTCATGACTATCTGGTTAAAAACCCTGAAGTATTAGTAGAAGTCTCGCAAGCATTACAGCAAAAACAACAACAAAGCATGCAAGAAAAGGCAAAAGGTGCTATTTCTGAAAATGCGAAACAATTATTTACCGAAGATTTAGCCGTTGCTGGAAATCCAAATGGAAGTGTAACTTTAGTTGAGTTTTTTGATTATCAATGCATTCACTGCAAAAAAATGAAATCGGTGATTAGCGATCTGATTAAAAAGAATGAAAATTTACGGGTAATTTACAAAGAATTTCCTATTTTTGGTAAAAACTCAGAATTAGCCTCGAAAGCTGCACTGGCTGCAGCGATGCAAGGTAAATATAAAGCCATGCATGATGCGTTGTTGGCAGAAAACAAGCGTCTTGACGAAGCGGTGATTATGGATGCAGCCAAATCAGCTGGACTTGATGTTGATAAGCTTAAGAAAGACATGGACAGCAAAAAAGTAAAAGAAGCGCTGGAAGCGAATCGAGAGCTGGCTGAAAGAATGAACCTTATGGGAACACCAGCCTTCATCGTTGCTGCAACGCCTAAAGGAGAGTTTAAGAAAAACAGCGATCCAGCATTTATCCCAGGTGCTGCGAGCGAGGAAGTGCTGCAAAACTTGATTGAGCAAACAGGAAAATAAACACTAAGTTGACATTTTTGCTAAAATAACAGGGTGCTTCGATTTATCGGCATTCAGTTCATGCCCATAGCCCTGCGGCTTGACCGCACCGCGGCTCAAGCCCCAAGGCTTGATCGCACCGTGGCTCACGCCCCTGGCTTGACCACATCGCTGCCTACGCCCCGCGGCTTGACCGCGGGGTCTAGTATTTAGCGCAGGACTCTTGAATTCTGTGGACAAGCCACGGAGTATAGAAGAGTCATGTTGGACTGGGCTTTTAAAGATGTGCAGAAGATGCAGGGTCAAGTCTTGTCTCTTGATTACATCGCTGCCTACGCCCCGCGGCTTGACCGCGGGGTCCAGGGTTTTAGCGCAGTATTCCTGGATTCCGCGGTCAAGCCGCGGAACGTTGGCAGGTCGTGAATTGCAGACGAATGGGTATATAGTAACGTATGAATAACTAAGAGGCATTTTTAATGTTGGGCTCTGGCTCATGGCCATCGAACATTTAAGGCTAATGATGCAACCAACCCAGCATGATGTAATTTTGTTTTTTCCCTTCTTTTTGAGATTTACATGACAAAGCCTAGTACTTTCCAGGAGATTATTTTAACGCTTCAACACTATTGGGCGTCACAAGGATGCGTCATTCTACAGCCATTGGATATGGAAGTGGGTGCCGGAACGTTTCATCCCGCTACCTTTCTGCGCGCGATTGGTCCTGAGCCTTGGTCGGCTGCGTATGTACAGCCTTCTCGGCGACCCACGGATGGGCGATATGGTGAGAATCCTAATCGGGTACAACATTACTATCAATTTCAAGTTGTGCTAAAACCCTCGCCCTTAGACATTCAAGAAAAGTATCTTGATTCTCTACGCGCGCTGGGTATTGATCCACTAAAAGATGATATTCGTTTTGTCGAAGATAACTGGGAGTCTCCAACCCTGGGCGCTTGGGGCCTTGGTTGGGAAGTGTGGCAAAATGGCATGGAAGTGTCCCAATTCACGTATTTTCAGCAAGTCGGTGGATTAGCCTGTAAACCGGTTATGGGCGAGCTAACATATGGACTTGAGCGCTTGGCGATGTATATTTTAGGGTATGATAGCTTATTTGATATGCCATGGAGTCATACCGAACACGGTACCGTCACCTATGGCGATGTGTTTCATCAAAATGAGGTTGAAATGTCTGCCTACAACTTCGAACATGCGAATGTTGAGGCATTATTTCATCAGTTTGATTACTATGAAAAAGAGGCAGAAAAGCTTGTAAAACTGCAATTACCATTGCCCGCTTATGAAATGGTGATGAAAGCGTCACATGTATTTAATTTGTTGGATGCTCGTCATGCTGTGTCGGTTACCGAGCGGCAACGATACATATTACGCGTGCGCCAATTATCTAGGGCAGTTGCGCTTGCTTATTATCAAGCGCGTGAAGCGCTTGGTTTTCCAATGCTAAAGGTGTGTGATGGCGAGTGATTTATTATTTGAATTGGGTACAGAAGAATTACCCTCAGGTTCTGTTTGGCCTTTAGCGGAAAGCTTGGCCAATAATTTGATGGCCGGATTAAAAGATGCGGAGTTAACTTTTGGTCTTGTGAAGCCTTATGCTACTCCAAGAAGAATCGCGGTGCTGATTAAAGATGTCCAAGAGACTCAACCGGATCAAACCATTATTCGGAAAGGTCCTGTCGTGACCTCTAGTCCTGGCACTGTTAATGAGCCTTCTCCTGCTCTGCAAGGATTTGCTCGGTCTTGCGGCGTTTCAGTGGATGAATTAAGTCAAACTCATACGGATAAAGGCGCATGGTGGGTGTATGAAACCATAAAACCAGGCGCTGATACAAAAACATTACTGCCCGATTTGATTGCTCAAGCCGTGGCAGGATTATCTATACCTAAACCCATGCGCTGGGGTAGTACAGAGGATGAATTTGCGCGACCAGTTCACTGGGCTGTTTTGCTACTGGGCAATGAGGTTATAGAGACGAGTCTTTTAGGCGTTACCACCGGTCAAGAGAGCATGGGGCATCGTTTTCATCATCCCAAACGGGTTCATATCGCTTCGCCTACTGACTATGAGGATGCACTTCGAGAAGCGTTCGTTTTGCCAGATTTTTTTCAACGAAAGCAGCTCATCCTTGAAAAAGTGACTCAATTAGCGACGGAGCATCAATTTAATGCAATTATGCCAGAAGCGTTGGTGGATGAGGTCACTTCCATTGTTGAATGGCCAGAACCTCTTTTGGCACGATTTGAACCGGAATTTTTAGAAGTACCTGCTGAATCGCTAATTGCCTCCATGCAGGCGCATCAAAAATGCTTTGCTTTACAAGATGCAAAAGGGCACCTACAACCCTATTTTATTACTGTATCCAATATCAAAAGTGAAGCACCGGAACACGTTGTGGCCGGTAATGAGAAAGTGATGCGGGCGCGCTTAAGTGATGCTTCATTTTTTTATAAACAAGATAAAAAGAAACCTTTATCCGATTATATTCCAGCGACTGAAACGGTCGTTTTCCAGGCTCGCCTTGGTACATTGGCCGATAAAGCCAAACGAATACAGACGTTGATGGAAGCCTTAATTCAACCCTTGGGTTTGGAAAAATCACATGCTCTACGCGCTGCAGAACTTTGTAAATGCGATCTAATGACGGGTATGGTGGGGGAGTTTCCCGAATTGCAGGGGGTTATGGGCTATTATTATGCTAAGAATGATAATGAACCTGAATCCGTGGCTATCGCGTTAAAAGAACAATATTGGCCTCGATTTTCAGGAGACAATTTGCCTTCAACTGACCTTGGCTCAGCATTATCTTTAGCGGATAGGCTAGATACACTTGTGGGAATTTTTGCCATTGGGCAAAAGCCAACGGGGGTGAAGGATCCTTTCAAGTTGCGTCGTCACGCCCTGGCTGTTGTAAGAATATTGATTACAACCCCCGCGACTATGAATTTATCCACTTTAGTACAACAAGCATGGCATGGTTATGATAAATCGCTTAAATTGGATAAAAAGGCTCTCGAAGAATTAATCCCATTTATTCTAGAACGAATGCAGTCTTATTATTTTAGTCAAGGTGTGTCGCAAGATATTGTGCAAGCCGTTCGAGCACGCCAGGAAGATTGGCTTTATGATACCGATATGCGTATTAAAGCCCTGATGGATTTTGTCCATCTGCCAGAGGCAATTAGTCTTTCTGCTGCTTGTAAGCGGGTTAATAACATTTTACAAAAAGCCGATTTGGCAAACAATTTAGAAGTTAAATCGGAGCTTTTGCAAGAGGCGGAAGAAAAAGCTTTATTCGAACAAATCCAGGAAATGGAGCAATTTGTAAAACCTTTATATCTAATAGGAAACTACGAAGAGATTTTAAGTCACTTGGCAATCCTTCGCGATCCGGTGGATGCGTTTTTTGATAAAGTACTGGTTATGGCTCTGGATGAGGCGCTTAAAATCAATCGCTTAAGTCTTTTGGCTCGATTACAGGTGTTATTACAAGGGGTTGCTGATATCTCTTTGTTAACGATTAAAAATGACTAAATTGATTATATTAGATCGCGATGGAGTGATTAATCAGGACTCCATGCAATACATTAAATCAGTCAACGAATTTAAGCTCTTACCGGGTAGCGTGCGGGCGATTGCGATGTTGAGTAAAGCGGGTTACCGAATTGGGGTGGCCACCAATCAGTCTGGAATTGCCCGTGGGTATTATGATAAGGCTCAGTTAGAAGCGATTCACGAAAAGATGATTACTCATGTTCGTGAGGCTGGCGGTTCAATTGATATAATTGAATACTGTCCGCATATGCCGGATTATGGCTGCACTTGTCGTAAACCAAGTCCAGGTATGTTAATTGCTATTGCTAAGCACTTTAATGAGAAACTATTGGGTGTGCCATTCGTTGGCGATCGCATATCCGATATACAAGCAGCAGAGACAGTGGGGGCAAAGCCATTGTTGGTGTTATCGAATATGACGGATCGCATTGGGCTTAATGCCTACCCACATGTTCCCGTGTTCAACAGTCTTTTAGAATGTGTTGAGACGTATTTATTAACGCATGATGCTTAAGCCTATCTTTATTGGTTATACAGAAACTCATTTGCGAGAACGTGCAGAAGCGCTCGCTTTGAAGCTTCACTTGGAAATCAATAACTCTCAATTTCCACGACTTACGCTAACCCCCCAACGGTTACAACTTGAAACGAAAGAATTTTCACCGTTATACGTCGATTTCGGAGCGTTTTGCAAGAAACGACGACACGAAGGTAAAAAGCAAGGATTAATTCAAGCTTGTAAACCTCATGCGGGATTAACCATCCTCGATGTAACGGCAGGCTGGGGAAAAGATGCCGCTATTCTAGCGGGATTTGGTGCGAACGTTCTTATGATTGAAAGAAATCCAATCATGGCGGCATTGCTGGAAGATGGTTTAAGAAGGCTCGATGAAGCATCCACATTACGTTCATTATTGTCTTTGCACAATGGGGATGCAAAAACGTATTTAAAAGCATTATCAAAATGTGATTATCCAGATCTCATCTATATGGATCCCATGCATCCAACCCGACAAAAATCAGCCCTAGTCAAAAAAGAAATGCAAATTTTACAGCAACTTCTAGGAGCAGATGAAGATGCTTTGGAGCTGTTAGAGATTTCTCTTAAAAAGACAAAGGGGAGAGTGGTCTTAAAATGGCCACAACGAAGTGAACCATTAAAGCAGCCTCATATCAGCTATACAGGTAAAACGGTTCGCTTTGATGTATATACCCATTCTACCTGAAGATACTGGATTTTCGCTATTACTTTTTGCACCTCTGAAACGTTAAAAAAACACGCAATAGAGCTTGCTATTACTCATTTTTTAATGTTTCAGAGACACAAAAATCAAGTCGCAAAAAAACCAGTATCTTCAGGTAGAATAGGTATATAACCAAAAAAGATTATAAACCCGAATTGAGAATAGATCTTTGCCTGCGCAAAGATGAAATTCACGACCCGCCTACCTTCCGCGGCTTGACAGCGGAGTCCATAGACCCTGCGGACAAGCCTCGTGGCGTATGGCATGAGACGAATGGTCAACAGGCCCGAATGGTTTGTGAAATTTAAAAAACCTTATGCAAACTCACTCAATTCTTCACGAAGTCTTTTTTCTTCTTCCAACTCTTCAATACGTCTTCGTCGGTCCAGTTTCGTGGTAAGGCAAGCTGCATCTGAGACATCGAATAAATCATCAATCCCTACTTCAAAATCCTCAAACTTTTTAGCGCTCATTGCTAATCTCCTTTACTGCCTTTAAGTCCATGGCCAGGGCTTGGGAAAATTATATAGCGCCACCCACTAAACTTTATATAGCGTTGTCTAAAACCTAGTGGGTGACGCTATATGTACTGCCCTTCAAGAGAAAAAATACCAGATTTTTCTTTTAAGGAACAGAAAAAAATAAAACCTTGGTTTGTTAGCAAGAAAGATCAAGACAACGATGGGCGGCGCCAAATATCAATTTGACCACCCTATAGGCTTCGTGAGTGTTTAAGTTGTACTAGGACTCGGAGAGGTAGGTGAGGGTGTGGGTTGCTGTTCTGGCCCTGTTGCAGATTGTTTTATTCCCAATAGCTCATTTTTAATATGTAGCGAATGTTCGGAAGTGACAAAAGGCTTAATTCTTTCTTTAACTTGAACGGTATTTTGTGCACGTGCTTCAATGGCTTTGTAGCGATCAGCTCTTCCTTTAAATAGCTCATCCACTTTTTTCTCAACCCCATTTACTTTAATGGTAATGTTTTTGCTGTCAAAGCCAGTTTTGCGGCAAGCCTCATAGGCTTCCATCGCAAGCTTAGCGCATCGTTCTGGATCGGTGTGACTGATATCCATTGTAATTTTATCATAACCGCTTGCTTTAACCATCAAGGCTAGACTTTGAAGATCTTCTTTCATTTTCTTATTCCAGCCGCGATGATAAGCTGGGCTAAAGATAGGCCTTGGTAATTTCATTGAAAATTCGCCATTACCCTGTTTTTGGATGGTTCGGCCGGTTTGGGTTTCTAGTACGGGTAAATCTTCAATCTTTATTCCCTTAAATAACACAGCTTTTTCAGTAATAGTTAAATAAGCATTTGCATCGGGAGCTACTGAGTTGCGATTCTGGGCATGAAGATTATCAATATACTGTTTAACGGCTTTGCTTTTGTTATAAAGTCCAGCTAGAGCAAAAACTCGTTCATTTTCATACTCGAGTTGCTTAAGCATTTCGGCATGACTTTTTTCTAGGGGCTCTGTGACTCTTTGTTTATTATCTGCTTGAGAGTCTTTTAGTTCTTTTTTGAGCGCTTCTATCGCCTGATCCAACTTTTCACCTCGCTTTGGATCATCGTCTTGAATACCTAATACTGTGGCAAGCCGTTGCTTATTTTCTTCTTTTTCAAATATTTTCCCAAAACTTTTCAGCTCAGCTTGTTGTTGTTGGTTTAAAGATTTTTTTGTCTCATTTTTTAACCGTTGAACCGCGTGCTCTAATTCATAGGCGTTAAAAGGACTTTTGGGATCGGCGATGTGGCGATTCAGTGCTTCGATTTGTTTTTCATATTCCTCTTGTGCTTTCTTAAAGTTTTCATCTAACACTAACGCTTCACTGATTGCTTGCTGAAGAGCGACTAAATCCGGGTTATTTTCATCTACGTCCTTCAAATGTTCATGAAGAGACTTATCTCCAAGCTTTAGATCGCCAAAATCCGTTAAGCTTTTTTTACGATTGTCGTTATAGTGAGTATATAATTCCGCTGTATCTAATCCTTTTTCAAATCCAATACTAGTCAAAAACTCTAAAACAGCCGCTTGTTTTTCCTGAGGTGTTTTCAAAGTAGAATGTTTACCCGGGCGGTACACCGCCTTAACCGTGGCTCCTACAAGAAATAGAGGGAATAACATAATTCACCCAAAAAATTTTTGTTTAAGGTTATAAATAAGTATACCACTAAAATCTTAGCTTAAACTTAACGTGAATTCGACAGAAGAGTCATTTATGACTTTTGTGGCGCTAAACGAACTGGATCCATTCAAAATAAGCCAGTAAGGTCATTTCTTTGTCTCCAAAGAATGGCCTCATTCCAGTTTTCCTCGATATGTGCGTAATGGAACCCCAGTTCGGAGTTTTTATGCATTATAAACCGCGCCAAATCAACGATTACTTCGTTAAAATCAAATAAAAATGCTCGAATTAGCTCTGCTAGTCCTGCGCTTTTTATTTGATTTTGCTTCGTACTCCTTGATTTTGCTTGTTTATAAAGCATAAAAACTCCGAACTGGGGTTAATGGAATATTAGAAGAAAATTGGTGGTGCGCGGCTATTCAACGGGAGTTTGGAGAATGAATGATTGGGGAACGAAATCCTGGGATAAGGCCTTTGGTCTACTACCCACCTACATTGGCTAGCTGGAATAAAAAGATCATTTGAACTATGCCCCAATATCTCCTATTTATTCCTTCAAAGCCAAGTTACCCTAGATAAACAACAAATGTTGTGCCATACTACAATTGTAGCAATATGACACGGTGAATATTATGGGCATTCCTATTAGGATCGATGATGACATTTATGAAGATGCTAAAAAAATAGCTAAAGCTGAGTGCCGATCAATTCCTGGGCAAATTGAATTCTGGGCGAAAGTCGGTAAGTGTGCCTTAGACAATCCAGATTTGCCTATTGAGTTTGTTAAAGATTTGTTGATATCTAAAAAATCTGATAGATCTCTTGCTGAACCTTTTAACTTTGATGAAGAATAATATGGAGAAAATATCTGTAAGCCAAATGCCGGCTTTTAAACGGGTATTCAAAAAACTCCATAAAAATCAAAAGGAAGAAGTTAAAAAAGCAATAAAAAAAATTATGGACAATCCAGAACTAGGTACAGCCAAAAAAGGTGATCTATCTGGCATTTATGTATATAAATTTAAAAATAAAAACCAAGAGTATCTTTTAGCCTATGAGTGGGATCCAGAAGAAAGAGTATTGCTAGCCTTAGGAGTTCATGAAAATTTTTACAGGGATTTGAAGCGCTAATAAAGAATGCCGTGCCTTAAGCAAGCGTAGGCTGGGCTGAAAAGCCCAGCAAATCATCAAATTCATTCCCAAGCAGGAATTGCCCCATCACCAAAAAGGGATTTGGCTTTTTGCTTCACTTCAGGCGATTGGAGCGCTTTAACAAACTGCTCTAATTGTGGCTTTTTCTCGCTGTTTTGTCGAATGACAATGACATTGGCGTAAGGAGAATCTTTGCTCTCTTGAAATAATCCATCACGGCTTGGACTTAGGCCAGCGGGAATGGCAAAGTTCGTGTTGATGACTGCAAGATCCACATCATCTAATATTCGCGGAAGTTGGGCTGCGTCCAGTTCTTTGAATTTAAGTGCTTTAGGATTTGCAACGACGTCTTTCACATCTGGAGTTTGAGTGGTTGATAGCTTAATTAATCCTGCTTTTTGGAGCAACAGTAACGCTCTGGACTCATTGCTCGGATCGTTTGGAATGGCAACCGTTGCTTTAGCGGGAATGTTATCTAAGCTTTTGTATTTTTTAGAATAAATGGCCGTGGGGTAAACAAAGGTTTTCCCTATGATTTCTAAATCGTATCCACGGGCTTTTTTTGCCGCTTCAAGATAAGGTTGATGTTGATAAACATTAGCATCTAAGCTGCCATCTTGTAGTGCTTCATTGGGTAAGTTGTAATCGCTAAACTCAATGATTTTTACATTCAAATCATAGTGTTCTTTGGCTACTTTCTGAGCCACTTCGACTAATTCGGTTTCAGGGCCCGCGATGGTTCCAACCACAATGGTGTTAGGTGAAGGTTTGCCGCAGGCGATTAAAGCAAGTGAACAAATGAAAAGGGTGATAAAGCGCATGAACGTTCTCCGATATAAAAACGACTGGTTAATTTTAGTGGGTATAAGCGTATCTTCGCACTAAAAAATCACCAAACATTTGTAAAGCTTGTACAATAATAATCAATATGACTACGGTCGCCAACATGACTGAAACATTAAATCGCTGATAACCATAACGAATCGCTAAGTCCCCGAGACCACCACCTCCAACCGTTCCTGCCATGGCAGAGTAATTAACCAAAGTAATAGCTGTGACCGTAACCGCATGGATGAGTTGAGGGGTGGCTTCTGGCAATAACAAAAGTCGAATCATTTGCCAGGAAGTAGCACCCATAGAAAAACCAGCTTCAATGAGCCCCCCAGGTAAACTTTGGTAGGCATTGTCTACTAGGCGAGCGAAAAATGGCGCGGCCCCAAGCGTTAAAGGCACCATGGCGGCATGAATGCCAATGGAGGTGCCCACAATCAATCGGGTGAAAGGAATTAAGGCTACGAGCAATATGATAAAGGGAATCGAGCGACTCATGTTGATGATGCCCGCAATGAAACGATGCAACAGAGGATGTGGTTTAATGCGAGCGCTGCTGAATAATAATGTTCCTAGGGGTAGCCCTAATAGAACCGCAAAAAACGTACTGGCTAGAACCATGTAAAGCGTTTCACCTGTTGCAATGAGTAAATCATAAAGCATCGTCGGTGACATAACCTAAAATCTCCACACTAAGGCTGGTTTGATTACAGCGTTGAATAAACTGGTGCAATTGGCTTTGGTCTGCGGATAATTCAGCCACCAGCACACCACAGGTTAAATGATTAAAGCGATCGATATTGGCCAGTAAAATGTTAATGTCTAAATTAAGCTCACGACTGGTTTGGCTAATAAAAGGAACGGTCGCACCTTGGCCTTCAAATAAGATTCGAACCAATGGCTTATCATTCACAACTTGGCTAATATGACTTTTAAGACACGAAGGCAATTCAGGACTTAGCTGAGCATAGAGCATGTTCCGAGCCAAACTAGACTTATTTTGAAACACGTTGGCTAATTCGATGGTTTCAAGGATTCGGCCGTTTTCCATAAGCGATATCCGATTGCATATTCGTTTAACCACCTCCATTTCATGAGTAATTAACACAATCGTGATGCCATAGAGCTGATTAATTTTTTTTAAAAGCGCTAAAATTGCATCCGTGGTTTCAGGATCTAATGCTGAGGTTGCTTCATCACACAATAACAGTTTAGGGGAAGTACTTAATGCACGAGCAATTGCCACACGTTGCTTTTGACCACCGCTTAATTGATGTGGATAGGCTTCGGCTTTCTCTTCAAGCCCAACTAATGGCAAGAGTTCATGAACTTTGGTTTGAATAGCCTCTTCCGTCTCACCCTGAATGCGCATTGGCAACGCAATGTTCTCGTAGACGGTTTTAGAATGAAGTAAATTAAAATGCTGAAAAATCATCGACATTTTATATCGGGCTTGGCGTAATTGACTGGCGTTTAGTTCGGTTAACGCTTCTCCATCCATGATTACTTGTCCTTCATCTGGCCTTTCTAATAAATTAAGGCAACGTAACAAGGTTGATTTTCCGGCGCCACTTTTTCCAATAATGCCAAAAATCTCACCGGCCTGGATGGATAAATGGATGTTGTTTAAAGCAATATGTTCGCCAAAAGATTTTGTTAATCCGGACAGTTTTATCATGGTGATACCAAAGTTTTACAACTGCGGGATTTCGGAACAAGGGGGGAGGGATTGCCCGCTTTAGCCGTATTTTCAAGAGTTGATGAATCATCAATCAATTCATTGAGCGCCCGCAAGCTGTGAGTTCAAATCAGCGCCTAGTGATTATACATCGTTTAATTAATTATACAAATCATCAAGCGACTTAAAATACTCAAGGGCTTCTGGGTTTGCTAGCGATTGAATATTATTAACTGGCTTGCCATGTACAATATTTCGAACCGCTAATTCCACGATTTTGTTGTTAATCGTTCTAGGAATGTCAGGAACTTCAATTATTTTAGCAGGAACATGCCGAGGTGATGCGTTGGTTCGAATTGTTTGTCGGATCGTGTTCTTAAGCTCCTCATTGAGTATAACGCCTCTCTTTAATTTTACGAATAAAACAATACGAATGTCATCTTGCCAGTCTTGGCCGATGACCACGCTATCCAGTATTTCCGGAATTTTTTCAACTTGACGATAAATTTCAGCGGTTCCGATACGAACGCCGCCTGGGTTTAATACCGCATCCGATCGACCATAAATAATTAAACCTCCATGCTCTGTTAACTCAGCAAAATCACCATGCGCCCAGACGCCAGGAAACCGGTCAAAGTAGGCTTTCTTATAGTTTGTTTTGTCATCATCCTGCCAAAAACCAAGGGGCATGGAAGGAAAAGGTTGGGTGCACACGAGCTCTCCTCGCTCGCCTTTTATAGGCTCGCCGTGCTCATTAAATATCTTTACACTCATACCTAAACCAAGACATTGAAGTTCGCCACGATAAATGGGCAACATTGGATTGCCTAATGCAAAGCATGAAACGATATCAGTTCCGCCTGAGATTGAAGCAAGTTGAAGATTGGATTTAATGTGCTCATAAACAAAATCATAGTTTTTAGGCAAGAGTGGGGAGCCTGTGGATAAAAGACAGCGCAAATCACTCATTTCGTAATATTGGGCAGGAAAGGCTTCGGATTTTTCGACCATCGAGAGAAATTTAGCACTGGTCCCAAAGACTGTTATCTTCTCAGAATCAATTAATTCAAAGAGACGGTAAGCGTTCGGAAAATTAGGTGAGCCTTCATATAAAACTAAGGTGGCTCCCAGTGCTAAAACCGAAACCATCCAGTTCCACATCATCCAACCACAGGTTGTGTAAAAAAATAATCGGTCTTCTGAGCTAATGTCTGTATGAAGCCCTAATTCTTTAATGTGCTGCAAAAGAGCGCCACCTGCACTATGAAGAATGCATTTTGGTTTTCCAGTGGTTCCTGATGAAAACAAAATATAGAGTGGATGAGAAAAGGGAAGCGAAGTAAACGTGAGGTTTGCATCCCGGTTTAGAAATTCTTGCCATACCTTTGCTTTCGGATATGAAGAGATATCCAAAGATTGGTTATGCATCGGGCAGACTACAACCTGGTCTAAACTCGGCATCAAATCAATAAAGTCGTTTAATTTTTCTAAATCTTGATGCAATTTGCCATTGTATTGATGTTGATTGCTTAGAAAAAGTAATTTAGGTTCTAATTGACCTAACCGGTCAACGGCCGCTTGAACGCCAAAATCTGGCGAGCACGATGACCAAATGGCGCCGATGGACGCTGAGGCTAAAAAAGCAATCACGGTTTCTGCAACATTGGGCATGAATGCCGCAACTCGATCACCCGATTGAATCCCAGCTTTTTTTAAACCAGCAGCACAACGAGCGACGGCATTTCTTAATTCTCTATAAGTTAGGACAGTCCTTTTATTTTGTTCATCAAGCGCGATAATAGCGGGTTGGTCAGGAGGGCCATTTAAAAGTTTTTCGGCAAAATTAAACGTCGCTCCTTGAAACCATTTAGCTTGAATCATGTGATCATAGTCATTCAAGATTTGATCGGGTGGGGTGTCGAATTTAATATCGAAAAACTCACAGAGTTTTTGCCAAAAGAGGGCGGGATTTTCTATGGACCAGTCGTGAAGTGCGTGATAAGTGTTCAAAGATTGCGATTCGGTTTTTGAAACAGACTGCATAAATTGCCACATGCGTGTTTTTTTAGGATTGGTTGGGTACCAAATGGCCTTGTTCTTCATCACGTCCTCGACATAAGCGTTGATTTTGGTTGTTGCTGGGTAATGCAATGAATCCCGCCACCTCCCGCAAACACATCCAGTGCATTGACCTGCTTGATAACACGATCAGGAAATAACTTTGTAAATAGAGTTAAAGCAGCTTCATCGTGCTTTTCAAAACCAAATGATGGCATCACAATTGCCTTATTGGCAAAATAAAAATTTATATACGATAGTGTTAAGCGTTCACCCTCTAAATAAGTCGCTGGTGGCTGCTCTACGGTCACCACTTCAAGCGGTCGACCACGTGCATCGGTTGCGGCTTCTAAGAGTTTAAGGTTTTCTTTTAACCGGTAATAATTGGGATCGTGTTTATCTTCAGTTGTTAAAGCCAATACTTTCCCAGGCGCGATAAAGCAAGCAAGCTCATCAATATGACCATCGGTTTCATCTCCAAGCAAGCCTTTATTGAGCCATATAATTTTTTCACCACCTAGAAATTCTAGTAGATAATATTCAATATCTTTTTGAGATAAATAGGGATTTCGATTTGGGTTTAACAAGCATTCGCGTGTGGTTAAGATGGTTCCTTCACCGTCGACATGAAACGAGCCACCTTCCATAACCAAGGGAGCATGAAAATATTGGGCAGAAGTTAACTCAATCACTTCCTTGGCCATTTGATTATCGAGCGCATAATCGTTGTAATTTTTACCCCAAGCATTATGAATCCAATCCACGCCACCCAGTTCTTTTTGCTGGTTTAATAAAAAAGTCGGGCCTGTGTCTCTGGTCCATGAATCGTTTAATGGCAAAGGAATCAAGCGTATTTTAGAATCACAAAGCGCCATTGCACGGGTTAATTCGGAAGGATTGACGAGTAAATTAACTGGCTCAAACTCGGCAATGGCATTGGCGATTTCTGCGTAAGCATGTTGTGCTCGTTCTAAACCAATTTTTTCCCAGGTTTCTTTACGACTTGGCCATGCCATCCAACAAGCCTCATGAGGAGACCATTCGGCAGGCATTCGAAAACCAGCTTGTTTAGGCGTCATGTTATCCATCCGTTATTTCAGCAGGGATTAGCCATTAAAGCATTGGCAACCTTGGATTGATTTTTGCGCTGAAGGACTTTACATATCCTGTCGCCGGCAGCGACCACCTTATAAATATCGACACCTGTTTCAATTCCCAAGCCATGCATGAGATAAAGCACATCTTCTGTGGCCACATTCCCGGTTGCGCCTTGTGCATAAGGGCAGCCCCCTAAACCGGCCACTGAGCTGTCAAAACGATGAATCCCACATTCTAATGATGCATAGATATTGGCTACTGCTTGGCCATAGGTATCATGAAAATGCATGGCAATCTGATTGGATTTCATGGTGGTTTTAATGGCATCCAGCAAGAGGCGCGTTTGCTTAGGCGTACCAACCCCTATGGTATCGCCAAAACTGATTTCATTTACCTCAAGGTGTAATAATTGTTCGACCACTTGCATCACCTGAGCAGGACCTATTTCTCCCTCATAAGGGCAACCTAGCACACAAGAAATATATGCACGGACTGGAATGGCATGTTTTTTTGCAAGCTCCATAACAGGCCTAAATCGCTCAATGCTTTCTTGAATGGTGCAGTTAATATTTCGTTGGTTAAAGGACTCACTTGCTGCGGTAAAAATGGCAATTTCTTGTACGCCTAGCTCCATGGCTTTTTGCATTCCCTGCTCATTGGGGATGAGAGCAGAATAAGAGACTCCCTGGACTTTTCGGATCCCTTGATAGACTTCGGCATTATCCGCTAGTTGGGGAATGGCTTTAGGCGAAACAAAACTTGTGACTTCAATGTGTTTGAGGCCGGTTTCACTCAATAAATTGATAAAGTCTATTTTGATTTGTGTCGTAACAAATGACGGTTCATTTTGTAACCCATCACGAGGGCCTACTTCAGTAATCGTCACTTGAGAAGGAAGATCCATTGCAGTCGTTTCCAACGGGCGCATAACAGTAAACTCTATTATGGTGTGAATGTTATGAAAAAGAAAGATGGGGCATCGTTAACTAGTGTGATTTAATAACTCAACCTCTGGTAATTCTAGCTTCTTCATTGGTGGTTGGCCATTAAGAACCTCCTAGGTCCATATATCTAAGATGTCTGGGGTTCTTCAATATCGGCACTTTTTAATTCCACCAGTTGTACCCCTTCATTGACCTGATTCCCAACTTCATAGTACACATCCGTAATAAGTCCGTTTTGCGGAGCAATAATAGCATGTTCCATTTTCATGGCTTCAAGTACCATCAAGGTGTCGCCAGTTTTGACTTTATCTCCTTTTTTCTTAAGGACGGCAACCACCGTTGAAGGCATTGGGGCGATTAATTGCGCGTCAATCGTTTCACTTGGAGTTGTTTTTTCCCAATTAAAACGAGCAACAGTCACAGGTCCGTGATCAAAAAAAATAACGATTTTTTCGGCGTCATTTTGAAACCATACATCGCGTTTTTTTAGACCATCATCATAACGCAATAGGTCATTTTCAATCTGTAGGCGTAACGATAAAGTGTTATTTCTGAGCTTAAGTTTCACTTGGTTCAGAGAAATAGGGTGGACTAATACCTCATAGGATTCATGTTCAATTAAATAACGTCTTCGCCATTGGCTGGATAAATGCATTTGCCAAGCAAACGTTTCTTTCTGAAGTTCCGAGTTAAATTTCGACTGTAAAAAACAATAGTCAAGACTTGCTGCAAGACAAACGGCCAATTCCAAATTAGGAACCGGCAAGCGAATTTTTTCACTTGTTAAAAAATCGGTGCTAAGCTCGGCCTTAGCAAATTTAGGGTGATTAAGAATAGCTTGTAAAAAGGAAAGATTGGTTTTCACGCCACTGATGTGGTAATCGGCCAACGCTTGATGCATGCGATTCAATGCTAATGTTCGCGTTTCTCCAAATGTAATCAGTTTTGAAATCATCGGATCATAATGCATCGTAATGTTTGAATTGCGTGTCACGCCGGAATCAATTCGAATACCTTCGCCAGTAGGTTCTTTAAGAAAGGAAAGTTGACCAATGGAGGGCATAAAATCATGGCTTGGATCTTCCGCGCAAATTCGACATTCTATGGCATGCCCTTGTTGAGTTATTTCATCTTGGCTTAACGGTAAAGGTTCATTGGCGGCAATGCATAGCTGCCATTCAACCAAATCAATTCCTGTAATGCATTCTGTTACGGGATGCTCAACTTGAAGCCTGGTATTCATCTCCATAAAATAAAATTCTTCATCTTGACTCACCAGAAACTCAATGGTTCCCGCACCGCGATAATCAATTTTTTGAGCAACGGTAATGGCGGCTTTTGCCATTTTGTCACGCAACGATTGAGATAAGTTAGGGGCTGGAGCTTCTTCAATAATTTTTTGATGGCGGCGTTGAATCGAGCAGTCCCTGTCAAACAAATGAACAACATTCCCCTGGTTATCTGCCATAATTTGAAGCTCAACATGCCGGGGATTCAGAAGAAGTTTTTCAATCAACATGGTGTCATCACCAAAACTAGATTTTGCTTCTCTTCTTGCGCTGGCGAGCGACTCTAGAAATTCTTTTTGAGAATTCACCGTGCGCATGCCTTTACCGCCGCCGCCAGCGGCAGCTTTCAGTAACACGGGGAAACCGATGCGTTTCGCCTCGCGAAGCAGTTGCTCATCGGATTGATCTTCACCATGATAGCCTGGCGTTAAAGGAACATCGGTATTTTCCAAAAGTTGTTTTGCAATTTGTTTGGAAGCCATGGCTTTCATAGCGGAAATGGAAGGGCCAATGAAGACTAGGCCTGAAGCCAGGCAGGCTTCGGCCAATTTTGGATTTTCAGATAAAAAACCATAGCCAGGATGAATGGCTTCGGCCCCAGATAAGACGGCTACTTTAATAATGGCATCAATGTTTAAATAACTTTCCGAGCTTGGAGCATTGCCAATGTAGAATGCTTCATCTGCGGCTTTGACGTGGAGGCTATCTGCATCAGCAGAAGAATAAACCGCTACCGTTTCTATACCTAAACGCTTGGCAGTTCGTATAATGCGACAAGCAATTTCGCCGCGATTGGCAATTAAAATTTTTGTAAACATGACACGCTCGCTAATCCCAAATTGGGGTTTTTTTGTTTAAAAAGGCGTTTAAACCACATTGCCCTTCTTCAGAGATACGTTTTTTAGCAATAAGTAATGCTGTTTCTTTAATTAATGCTTGAGTGATGGGCTTGTCTTGGACGAAATGAACCAATTTTTTTGCATCTTCTACGGCTTTGGGCGCATTCTTAGTAAGTGTTTCAGCAAAACTCATAGAAAACGAATCAAGCGACTGAATGGGTAAACAGTAATGTACAAGACCAAGTTCGTACGCTCTTGTTGCGTTCACGACTTCTGCACTGGTAAAAAGCCACGTAGCAACACGAGCTCCTACTGCATTAACCACATAAGGACTAATCACAGCGGGTATTAATCCTAATTTCACCTCAGAAAAGCAAAACGTAGCATTTTCAGCCGCAATCGCAATATCACAGGCAGCTACCAAACCAGCTCCACCGCCAAACGCTGCTCCTTGAACCACTGCAATCGTTGGCTTAGGGTTGCGATAAAGTGCATGCATCAGGTTTGCCAATACAGTAGCATCCCTTATATTTTCTTCCTCATTAAACTCAGCCATACGCTTCATCCAAGATAGATCAGCTCCGGCAGAGAAGTGTTTGCCGTTGGCATTTAATACCACACAGCGAACGCTAGCGTTGGTTTCAGCCTGTTCCAATAAGCGCAATAATTCAGCGAGAAGCTTATCATCAAAGGCGTTGTGTTTATCAATTCGGTTCAGGGTGATTTTAAAAACTCCCCCTTGTAAGTCATAGAGCACATCATTCATAATCAACGGAAGTTCCACGTTAAGTTACATTCTAAATACACCAAAAGATGTATCGGTCATGGGTGCATTCATGGCTGCCGATAAGCTTAACCCCAACACACGACGTGTATCTTTTGGGGCAATGACGCCATCATCCCAAAGTCGGGCACTAGCGTAATAGGGGTTTCCCTGGTCTTCATATTGTGCTCGTAAGTTGGCTTTAAAGGCTTCTTCATCCGATTGAAGCCATTCTGTACCTTGTTTCTTATGCTTATCGCGATTAATTTGAGCAAGAACATTGGCTGCTTGCTCGCCACCCATGACGGAAATGCGCGCATTTGGCCAGGACCATAAAAACCTCGGGGAATAGGCTCTCCCGCACATAGCATAATTGCCTGCCCCAAAACTACCTCCAACAATGACCGTGAATTTCGGAACGTTGGCATTTGCGACGGCCATCACCATTTTAGCGCCATGTTTGGCTATTCCACTGGCTTCATATTTGCTGCCGACCATAAAGCCTGTAATGTTTTGTAAAAAGATTAAAGGAATGTTGCGCTGACAGCATAACTCAATAAAATGCGTGCCTTTCAATGCGCTCTCACCAAACAAAATGCCATTGTTGGCAACGATACCTACCGGATAACCATAAAGATGAGCAAACCCACAGACAAGGGTTGTGCCATATAAAGCTTTAAATTCATCAAATTCAGAACCATCTACGATGCGCGCTATAATTTCACGAATATCAAAAGGCTTTCTCGGGTCTTTGGGAATAATGCCGTTGAGTTCAGACACCTCATAGAGCGGATCTTTCGACTCAATTCTTACAGTCGATAGAGGTTTTATGCGGTTAAGATTCTTGATACAAAGACGCGCGAGATGCAAGGCATGTTCATCATTCTCAGCATAATAATCGGCAACCCCTGATTCTCGGCAATGAACTTCTGCACCACCTAATTCTTCAGCGCTGATGACTTCCCCTGTTGCGGCTTTTACTAAGGGCGGCCCCCCGAGAAAGATTGTCGCTTGATTTCGAACCATAATGGATTCATCCGCCATAGCCGGAACATACGCACCGCCAGCCGTACAAGAACCCATCACGACTGCAATTTGAGGAATATTTTTCGCAGAAAGATTGGCTTGATTGTAAAAAATACGACCAAAATGATTGCGATCAGGAAAAACTTCATCTTGCAAAGGCAAGTAGGCTCCACCCGAATCCACCAGATAAACACAAGGCAGATGATTTTGCTCGGCAATCTCTTGTGCTCGTAAGTGTTTTTTTACGGTCAGTGGGTAGTAAGTTCCACCCTTAACGGTCGCGTCATTCACCACAATGACGCATTCTTGGCTATGAATCTGGCCAATTCCTGTAATAATTCCAGCAGCAGGCACTTTATCTTCATATACATCAAATGCGGCTAATTGCGAACATTCAAGAAAAGGACTGCCTGGATCAATTAATTGCTGCAATCGTTCTCGGGGTAATAATTTGCCATGTTGTAAGTGGCGCTCACGTGCTTTTTCTCCTCCACCCAGAGCGATTTTTGAGACGGTTTTTTGCAATGTCTCGACTAAAGCGAGCATGGATGCTTCATTTTCTTTAAATTCTGAACTCGCAGGATTTAATTTGCTGATAATTTTGGTCATTGAATCTTATCCGATAAGTATTTTACTCAAGACGATCACTAACCATAAAAGCCAAGTAACTTGAATAAAATAAGGCATATTTTTGCCTTTAATTAATCGATAAATTAAAGCGGGTATGGCGGCAATAAGAATGGGAAGAACGACTAAAGAAAAAACGCGCCTAATCATAACCCCAAGCTCGCTCTGACTAAAAACAGGAGCGAGCTTTAAGTTAACAAACGTATAAAGCATATCAAGATAAACGATGATCATCTGAGCATACTCAGCGAAAACCACGATCACGATGCTAAGCAATAAATAGATCAAACCTTGTTTTAACATTGAATTTCGTATCATCTTGATAATCCGCCGATTGACTGTTATAAAAGTTCAACTGCTATAGCTGTTGCCTCTCCTCCACCAATGCATAAAGCAGCAACGCCACGGTGTTTTTGTTGTTCTTTTAATGCATAAAGCAACGTTACTAGGATTCGTGCACCGGATGCCCCAATAGGATGACCTAAAGAACACGCGCCGCCATGGATATTTACTTTTTCAATATCTAATTCAAGGTCTTTTATAGCGGCCATCGTCACTACGGCAAACGCTTCGTTAATTTCATATAAATCCACATCATCTGGTTTCCAGCCCGCTTTATCTAATACGTTTTTAATTGCAGTAACGGGAGCGGTCGTAAACCACTCAGGCTCTTGGGCATGACCTGCGTGCGCCACGATTCTAGCTAAAGGCTTAATCCCTCGCTTTTCGGCTTCTTCTGCAGTCATTAAAATTAAACTGGCTGCTCCATCTGAAATAGAACTGGAATTAGCCGCGGTGACTGTGCCGTCGGGTTTAAACGCAGGGCGTAACTGAGAAATTTTTGCTAATTTTTTCTCATCGGGCCCTTCGTCGCGATTTATGGTAATCTCCTCAGACTTGGTTTTAATGGTTACCGGCGCAATTTCTTGTTTAAATTGCCCGGTTTGCTCCGCTTTAATGGCTCGGGTCATAGAACGTTTAGCAAATTCATCTTGCTCTTCACGGCTAAAGTTATAGCGCTCAGCGGTTTTTTCAGCAAAAACGCCCATTAATTTACCGCGATCATAAGCATCCTCAAGGCCATCTAAAAACATATGGTCTTTTAAATCGCCATGACCTAAACGGTATCCATTTCGTGCTTTTAATAATAAATAAGGCGCATTACTCATGCTTTCCATGCCGCTTGCAAGAACAATATTCTGAGAGCCTGCTTTAATTAAATCGTGACCGAGCATGACGGCTTTCATTCCAGAGCCACACATCTTATTAAGGGTACTGGCTACGGTTGTATCGGGTAGGCCTGCATATTTTGCCGCTTGTCGAGCCGGGGCTTGTCCAATGCCTGCTTGCAAAACACAACCACTAATGACTTCATCGATATCGGAGGGAGAAATTCCGGCTTGCTGGATTGCTGCTTTATGCGCAACCGCTCCTAATTCTGGAGCGGATAACGAGGATAAATTCCCTAGCATGTTGCCAGTAGGGGTTCGTTTTGCTGCCACAATTACAACATCGTCCTGTTTCATTTTCATTCCTTAATTTATGGATAAAAGGGCGGTTAAGAAGCTAGCTAGTGCTGTATGGTCATTAGGATGCATCTTAATCATCTAGGTTCTAACCATGGGTTTCGTTAAACAGTTCTCTGCCAATTAGCATTCGACGAATTTCAGAAGTTCCTGCGCCGATTTCATAAAGTTTTGCGTCTCGAAGCAATCGACCCGTGGGATATTCATTAATGTACCCGTTTCCTCCTAGAATTTGAATGGCTTCAAGCGCCATCTGAGTGGCTTTTTCCGCTGTGTAAAGAATCACACTGGCTGCGTCTTTTCGGCTCACAAGACCCTGGTCACACGCGGTTGCAACGGCATAAAGGTAAGCGCGCGATGCATTTAATTCGGTGTACATATCAGCAATTTTACCCTGAATGAATTGAAACGCGCCAATTGGTTGGTCAAATTGTTGTCGCTCATGGATGTATGGCAAAACCACATCGAGGCAAGCCTGCATGATTCCTACGGGACCTGCTGCTAAGATGGTGCGTTCGTAGTCAAGACCACTCATCAGGACCCTTACCCCTTCATTGATCTCACCTAAAATATTTTCTTCAGGAACTTCACAATTTTCAAAAACAAGCTCACAGGTATTAGAACCGCGCATGCCGAGTTTGTCGAGTTTTTGAGCAGTCCGAAATCCTTTGAATCCTTTTTCAATAATAAAGGCGGTGATACCGCGACTTTTTGCTTCTTTATTGGTTTTTGCATACACCACGAGCACATCGGCATCAGGCCCATTGGTGATCCACATTTTGGTTCCATTTAATTGATAATAATCGCCTTTTTTCTGGGCGCTTAATTGCATGCTGACCACATCAGATCCGGCATTGGATTCGCTCATGGCTAACGCACCAATATACTCACCGCTGACTAATTTGGGTAAATACTTTTCCTTTTGACGGGTTGTCCCATTTAGATAAATTTGGTTTACACATAAATTCGAATGCGCCCCGTAACTTAAGCCAACGGAAGCAGAGGCCCTTGAAATTTCTTCCATCGCAATGGCATGGGCCAGATACCCCATATTGGCTCCACCATATTCTTCGCTTACGGTGATGCCTAATACGCCTAAGTCACCCAACTTTCGCCACAAAGGGTTCGGAAACGCATTTTCTCTATCGATCTCTGCCGCAATGGGTGCGATTTCGCGTGATGCAAATTGATAAACGCTATCTCGCAAAAGATCATAGGTCTCGCCGAGTGGATGTTTTAGACCGTGGTGCATAAAGAGACTTCCTGTTGCTAATTCAAATACGATAGACTATACCTCTCATAATTCAAGTTGTGAAGATTTATTGCGAGCGTTATAAAGCTGCTGTAGATGCTATTGAGGAGTAAAGTCGAATGCGTGAATTGGTACTTTGGGGTCACCATGTTGAAGAATACAAGGAAATGTTTGATTTATCCTGGTCTGATTTTGATAAGCGGATTTTAGAATACGGTTGTGGGCCAAGCGCAATTAATACGGAATTAAATGAATCAACGGATCATGTGGTGAGTTGCGATCCGTTATTTAACTTAGACAAATCGACGCTTTCTACGAAAGTTTCATTAATTTTTGAAGACATGACACTTCACGTGAAGCAAGATCAAGACAAGTTTGATTTCAGCCGGTATAACGGTTTAGAACAGCTCATTGCTAAACGTCGTCAAGGTATCCAGGAATTTTTTGCCGATTATGAACAGGGGCGTGTCGAAGGTCGCTATATGCCGGTAAAAGATTTCACCTTGCCCTTTGCGGACTTTTCGTTTGATTTTGCTTTAAGCTCCCATTATCTTTTTGCGGATCTCGATGATCAAGATGTAGAATTTCATCTCAAAATTATTAAAGAACTGGCTCGAGTGGCTAAAGAGGTTCGTATTTTCCCTTTAATCGATCGCCACGGCCAGCCGTCACCTTTTCTTGGCCCTGTATTATTAGGCTTACAACAGGAAAATTACGGAACAGAGGTGAGAAAAGTTCAATATACCTTACAACACCAAGGCAATGCGATGTTACGAGTATGGGCGCAACAATGTAATGTGAGTGAATAAGTTATGTATTCTCTTATTCGTCCTTTATTATTTAAAATGGATGCTGAAAAAGCTCATCATCTCTCACTTAAAGCGTTGCATATTATCCCGAAGTTTTGTTTTACAACGCCTCAATCCAAGCCAGTGAAGGCCATGGGATATGAATTTCCTAATCCTATCGGTTTGGCTGCTGGGTTGGATAAAAATGCCCAACATTTGGATGCGCTGTCCAAACTTGGCTTTGGCTTTCTTGAAGTTGGCACGGTGACCCCAAGGCCCCAATTAGGAAATAATAAGCCACGTTTATTTCGTTTGCCTGAAGCTCGTGCTTTGATTAACCGAATGGGGTTTAATAACCATGGGGTTCATGAGCTCATTGAACATATTCAACGAGCTCATTATCAAGGCATTTTGGGTATTAATATCGGAAAAAATAAAGATACCTCTTTGCAACAAGCATCCGATGACTATTTAACCTGTTTTAAAGCGGTCTATCCCTACGCCTCTTATGTGACAATCAATATTTCATCTCCCAATACACCAGATTTAAGAAAATTGCAGCAAGGAAATTTTTTTATTGATTTAATGAGTGAGCTGCGCGATGAACAACTACAACTTTCCGATAAACATCAACGGTATGTTCCTTTAGTTGTAAAAGTTTCTCCAGATGAAGAAGATGATGATTTAAAAAGAATGGCCGATGTCATTCTAAGTCAAGGAATTGATGGCATAATTGCCACGAACACCACGTCTAACCGTGAAAAAGTGGAGCATCTCCCTTATGGAAAGGAGAGCGGTGGTTTAAGCGGTAGACCGCTGGCTCATCGTTCAACCCATTGCTTGCGTTTAATAAAAAGCGTGGTTGGCAATCAGGTATGTTTAATCGCTTCGGGCGGCATTGATAATCTTGACGCCGCACACGAGAAATTAGCGGCAGGAGCGAATTTACTGCAACTTTATACAGGTTTAGTTTATCAAGGCCCAAGCCTTGTTACCAAGCTGATTAATAATCTTTGAACATGAGGAAGTTATGAATTTATTCATTAAAATAAGTGTTACCCTTTTTACCCTATTTCTTACCTCCTATTCATTTGCGTCTGACGTTCGTTTCCCTCAAATCTTGCTTTTTAATGGAAAACCTATTGATCCGCTTTGTTTTTATGAAGCTGGCGAGACCCATGGTAACGTTGATTTAAGCACGTGTGGTTTGCATTCGGAGCCAGGACGAAGCATCACCGGTAAAAATACACATTTAACTGACAAAGGGTATTTTGGGTATGATTATTCCTGGAAAATGGAACAAGGTGCCTCTAGTCAGGGTTACAGTTATTACAAACCACTTGGAATGCTGAATCAGTCTGTCATCATAGAAACGCTTAATAATAGTGGCGGAACAGGGGAATTTTCTTCACTCAGCATGGTAAGCCGTAATAACAACCAATTAAGCATTAACGCCTTTCAAAGTGGTGATCGCTGCAATGCAGGTATTAATGAGGCCAAGCGCATTGAAAATGAATCGGGTGATCGGTTAGTTTATAGTATTAATTTAACCCCCTATGATTTTCTTGTCTTAGCGCATGACAACCCCCATGATGTTAAGGCTTATGATGAGCTTTCAGCCTGTGCCGCTTGTTGTGTAGCAACGGCGGTTTATGAACGTTCAATTGGGCCTGACTTTAATAAAGAACAATTATTACACATTCAATTGACTGTACAAGAAACGAATAGCCAAGAAGATAGTTTTGGTCCGAAATATCAAGCTTGTTTTGATAACCTTTTGCAGGTGTACCAGAAACAGTATAACGGTAAATTAGAGCCGAATGTTTTAAAACAACTAACCCATGAGTTTAATCGTCAGTGCGTTCTCGTACCTGAAAAAAATGCTCACTCCAAGGAAACTAACCGGCAATTGCGTACTTTGACTGAATAATGGCTAGTAAATACCATGACCTGGCAGGGTAAATGCATACTCTCTGCAAATAAAATCAATACGCCGTCTTTGCGAACGCAGTGAAGCAATCCAGATCGATGCTTCGTTAGGATTTTGTAGTGGATTCCTTCACTGCGTTCGCAAAGACAACGTATTGTTCTGTATTTTCATAGCTGCGTTTGCCCTGATGCCCTGGGATATTATTTGACTTGATGAATGACATGAGTTACGACCCCCCAAATGACTAAATCCTGTTCTTCAGTGATATCAATGGGTTCGAAGTCTGGGTTTTCTGCTACCAGTTGAACTTTTCCAGCAACGCGGTAAAGCCGTTTTACTGTGAGCTCGCCATTAACGGCTGCGATCACAATTTTGTTGTGACTGGCTTCTAGACTGCGATCCACCACTAAAATATCACCCGATTGGATCCCGGCATTAATCATGGATTCCCCTGCTGCTTTGACAAAAAACGTCGCGGCCGGGTGTTTAATGAGATGGGTGTTTAAATCCAGTTTACGTTCAATGTAATCATCAGCGGGGGAAGGGAAACCGGCTCTTACCGAACTACCATAGAGTGGTAGGGCAAATGATTCTTTCCCTTGATCTAAAAAAGCCAAAACGTCTTCTACTCGGGAAATTGGAACGCGCATGGATTTAGTCGTTTCACCATATTTGCCTTGCCCTTTAGGCCGGCCTGCGCCAGGTCGAGCGCCACCGTGTTGATTCATAAAAAATGAAAAATGAATTATGTAACGTAAATCAAGTATAGCGAGATTGCGCGTTAAGAACAAGCGTCTACATTAGGCCTTGTATCTAGAACCTGGATTAATGGGTTCCATTGGCGCGGCTTTGTGGTCATTTGATAACCACTCAGAAATGATGTGTTCGATATCCTGATAAGCCGCTTTTCCTTCTATAGCAATCTGCTCTGCGCTTAATTGAATAGGTCTATCATACTTGAGAAACTGATGATAATTTTCGCAGCCAAATAAAATGTTCTTAAAACGCTCAATCAGCTCGTTAACTGTAAGAGAGGAAGATTTATTGATAGAGACCATTTCTTTTAGTAATGATTGAAGCTTAGGCCAATGATCATATTGTGGTCCATGTTTTCGTAAGTACGTTTTAAATAAATAAGGTACATCAAAGAATTCCTTCATATTGATATATTCATTTTTTTTCTCGAGTTGATATATTTCTGGAAATAAGTAAATTAAAGTTAACCCCATAGCATAAATATCAGATTGTTCATCAAACATACGATCAAGTTCTGGCAGTTTGAGAAAAGCATGAAAGCTTAACTCTGCGTTAGGTAAAAAACGATGGCTGTAGATTACTGGGGTGTTATCGAGGCGTTTACCTTTAGGGCGAACGGAGTCCAAATCAACAAAACTAAGCCGGTTTTTATCAATCATGACATTACCGGGCTTAATGTCGTTATGGATTAATCCCAGTTGATGAAAAACATTTAATTCTCTGAGTAACGAAATAGCCATCACAATGCGACACGCAATAGGGATGGTATGCAGTAGCTTGGGATCGGCATTATCAAGACTTGCGCCATTTAACCATTCCGTTACTAAATACTGTTTATTATGATTTCTAAACGTAAAGGCTTCTCGGCCAAGTAGTCTGTAACAGTATGCTGCTCGAAGAGCTAACCGTATATCGTTTTGTTTACGCGAGCTTGTTTGATAGATTTTTATGGCGTATTTGGGTTCGCCTGTTTCATGAAGGAATCCTTTCTTAACTTTACCAAAACTTCCAGCAGGATAATTTTTTTTGTCCTGATGCTCTATGAAAAAATTTCTCAAATAAGGCGCCTCTTCTGAGATGATACTGAATTTTGAATTCTTTTGGCATAACTGTTTTCTAGATTCTTTTCGGACAAAGAAAGTATGTGGATTTGGTGGTAGTAATTTTGATTTTCCCAACGCATTTCTCCTTACAGCATAGATATTTCGCGCGGTCACAATCTGCGGTTTTTGCCTGGCCCTTTTCGCCCCAGTTTGTCATTTTTATCTTGACAATAGCCTTGCTATTGCGCTGCGATAAAAATGACCGCGTCAAAAAACCACAGATTGTGACCGCGCAAAGTATAGTAAAGCGAACACTCGCTAAGTGTTTTTCTTCATCAATAATGATTAAGATTTGCTAAAAAGGAAAGAGCTTACTCCTGATAAGCCAGGTAAAATTCCAGATCGACGTGATGCCTGCATAAGCAGAGCAAGTAGGCAAAAAAATCGTGCAATGTTCAAAAATTAGATTAGTTTGCCGGGGTTACATCAGAATCAATTGGCACTCTCGCTAGATTCAGAGTACAATTTGACGTTTTTACTACCAGTTTTTCCACGTTTATGAAAAAAATACTACACCGTAAAACAGGAGTTTTATATCGAAGATTATTAGAATATGTTAAACCCTTTTGGCCAGTGCTTGTATTGGGGATATTTGCCAATATCCTTTATTCAGCCATTGATGCGGGGTTTACTTATATGATGCGCCCTTTTTTGGATAAAGGGTTTATTGATATTGATATGGCTTTTGTAAAAACCATCCCACTCATCGTACTGATTGGTATTACCGCAAGAGGCTTGGTGAGTTCGGTTGCAAGCTACTGCATGACTTGGGTAGCTCGTTCGGTGGTTAAGGTACTGCGGCAAAAAGTGTTCGCTCACATTGTTCGACTTCCAGCGGACTATTATGATGAAGCCACGTCGGGTCAACTCCTTTCAAAGATTTTATACGATGTTGAACAGGTGGCCCAAGTCAGTGCAGATGCTTTAACCGATCTCGTTCAAAATAGTTGTCTTGTGATTGGATTACTGACGGTGATGATGGTGATTTGTTGGCAATTGTCACTTATGTTTCTGTTGACTATTCCCTTTATTGGAATTTTAGTGAATTTCACCAATAAACGCGTTCGAAGAATCAGTCATAAAGTCCAAAAAACCATGGGTGAAGTGACGGAAATTGCTGGGGAGACTATCGATGGATACCGAGTGGTCCGGGTGTTTGGCGGTGAAGAGTATGAGGTGAATAAATTTAATGTTGCCACTGAAATTTCTAGAAAAAACGATATGAAAGTGGCCATTAGTAAAGTAATCAATGTGTCTGGAGTGCAATTTATTATCGCGGTTGGGATTGCTGCGATTATTTATGCGGCTATAAAACTCTCTACGGTGATTGTGATTACGGCCGGCTCATTTCTTGCAATCATCGCAGCGATGTTGCAGCTTATTAAACCCATGAAAACATTAACTACCTTAAATGCAACCATCCAACGCGGTTTAGCCGGAGCGGAGAGTATTTTTGATTTGTTGGATAAACCCATTGAAAGCAAAGGCGGCTACACCTTGACAGAACGTGCTGAAGGCGAGATTGAATTTAAAGAGGTCAGCTTTGCGTACCGTTTAGGAAAACACGTTTTGCATGAGGTCAATTTTTCTATTAAACCTGGTGAAACGGTTGCACTGGTTGGTCATTCAGGGAGTGGAAAGTCCACCATAGCAAGTCTTGTACCGAGATTTTATACGGTTGATTCCGGTTTAATTACCTTAGATGGTATTCCGTTAAATAAATATTCATTGCCAAGTCTTCGGGCTCAGATTGCCTTGGTCAGCCAGCATGTGACGTTATTTAACGATACCATTGCTAATAACATCGCCTATGGACGGTTTGATATCAGTCGCGATGACGTGATCCGTGCTGCAAAGTTAGCCTATGCGGATGAATTTATACGCACACTTCCAGAGGGATATGATACGCGCATTGGTGAAAATGGGATTTTGCTTTCGGGAGGGCAGCGCCAACGTCTAGCGATTGCTAGAGCCATCTTAAAAGATGCGCCCATTCTCATTCTTGATGAAGCCACATCGGCGTTGGATAACGAGTCAGAGCGATATATACAAGCAGCGTTAGAAACCATAATGCAAAATCGAACGACGCTTGTTATAGCGCATCGCTTGTCTACGATTCAGCGTGCGAATAAAATTATTGTGATGCAAAAAGGGCGCGTTGTTGAACAGGGAACGCATGAGCAATTGCTTCTGGCAAAGAGTCATTACGCTCAATTGTATCAACTGCAGCAGTCAGATACAGAATTTAAACAAGAAGCTGTGGCTTAAGATGCAATCATTTTTAAATACATTATGGTATTCCAATCATGTTGCCTGGTGGCTGCTTTATCCTTTTTCATTGGCATTTCAGGTTGTAGCCAGTCTTAGAAAGTGGTTTTTATGCCGTTTTAAACAAATTTCATCTCCTGTGCCTATTATTGTGGTGGGTAATTTGACGGTTGGTGGGGTAGGAAAAACACCTTTAGTCATTGCTCTTGCGAATAAGTTACGCCAGCAAGGATTTAAAGTCGGGATCGTTAGCCGTGGTTATGGAGCCCAAAATAAAGTATTCCCTCAGGAAGTATATCCCGAGTCAAATCCAAGCCAAGTTGGGGATGAACCGGTCTTAATTGCCCAAAGAACAGGGTGTCCTGTCGTTATTGCCCCGAATCGTGTTTCAGCCGTGAACACTCTCCTGGATAAGTATTCATGCGATTTCATTATAAGCGACGATGGATTGCAGCACTACCGCATGGGTCGCGCGATGGAAATCGTGGTCATTGACGGTTACAGAGGGTTAGGGAATCGGCTTTGTTTGCCAGCGGGCCCTTTAAGAGAAAGCCCTAAAAGACTTAAAACAGCCGATTTAATCGTAGTGAATGGGGGTGAATGGCATAATGCTTATCGTATGGATTTAATGCCTGGAGAGATTACCAGTCTTAAACAGGGTCAAACACTTAAATTGACCCAGTTGAAGCAACCCGTGGCTGCGTTTGCAGGAATAGGAAATCCTAACCGCTTTTTCTCGCTTCTTGATGCGCTTAAAATAAACTACCAGCCTTATACGTTTCCCGACCACTATCGCTATGAATCAGAAAAGCTCATTTTTTCTGAAAACACAATGTTGATGACAGAAAAAGATGCGGTAAAATGCCGAGAATTTGCAGCAGAAAATATGTATTTTTTGCCGGTTGAGGCGCATTTGAATGAAGCGTTTTGGAATGCGTTTTTGTCCTTTGCCCTCAGAAATTGCAAAGAAACTGCCGCTCCTAGTATGGAATGATCACTGCCATGACTGTGTTTTTATCAAGACTTCCTATTTTTATATTGACCGTAGTCTTTAGTCTTTCGCTCTTTGCTGATGATCTTGAACAACCCAGCATCCTGCCCACCGAAACACTTGAGGCCAGTTGGATCTTCAGTGGTGTGGTTAAAAACGAAGAAGGAGATCAATTTGGTTATTTTTTCCAAGTGCAGCGAGATAACACAAAGTTTCATGCCACAGCTGCTATTATAGAAGCAGAAACCAAAGAGGTTTTGATCTTTGAAGAAAGTGACGCAACTTTGGAACAACCCAACTCCTGTAAGTGGCAAATTGGTCGAGCTTTTTTGACGTTTAATCCCATTAATGAAAGCTGGGTATTTGGTTTAAAGAATAAGGAGAAGAAAGGATTTAACTTTAAAGTAGATATGTTGGCTCAACAGGCAAAATCCCCTAAATCACGAGATATGCGTTCTGGGATGGAGCTGCTTATCAATCAGGCAGGTCGCATCAACGGGCATTTAAGTCTCGGCAAGAACCAAAAAGAAGAATTTGTAACCGCCCACAACACTTGGTTTAGTCACGTTTGGTTAACCGAAAAACAACAACAGCCACATTATTTCTCTAACTTATTATGCCACTTCAATGACGGGGGTGGCCTTTATTCGACTAATATAAAAGAAGAGGACGCTCATCAAGGCGCTATTGTAGGCCTTTGTGATCGAGATGGAAACGCGTTACCTCTGTCGCAATTTATTGATATTAAAGAAAATGAAAGCAACATCTGGCATATTCGTATTCCCTCACCTAATATGGAGTTCGAGCTATCTGGTTCAATTAAGCAACCTGATGTTTTAGCAGGCTTTATTACCAAGGGGGCAAAAGAGGGCTTTTGTCTGTTGAGTAAAGATAGATTAGGTCAGAACTTAGCCACCCACTAAGCTTTATACTGCGTTGTAGGTTCTTTCAGCTTTGGTCATGTATTGTTTATACACTCCTTCATCTCAATCACCCACGCTTTGTCTAAAACTTAATGGGTGACACTATATCTCTTAAGATTTTTTTTCAGGTAGCCAAATGACCAGAAAACTTGCGAGCGCTAAGGCTATTGGAATAATTGACAGAGCTATTTGATAATTCCAAAGAGAATAGACTTTATCCTCACTAAGCTTATCCAGAAAATATCCAATTAATGTCTGGAAAATGGGGGCAGTTAACATGGCTAAAGTATTCGTAAATCCTGTGCACGTTGAAAGAGAATTTTTCGGAGCCAGCTCATTGGCAATCGAAAACGCAAGCATATAAGCTCCGCATGCACTTCCAATAGCAAACATCAATATGCCCATTGTAAAATGGCTTTGAATAGGAGCAAATAAGGTGAATAATAACAAACTTGCGGTGCTCAGGCAGGATGCCAGGATGAGTGGTTTACGCGCGAATTTAACGGATAAATAACCAAATAAAGGGCAGCTGACGCCAGCCCCTAAAAAAAACATCGCTCCTAAAAGACTTGCTGTAGCTAAGTTGATATTCAGTTTCACTTGTAGAAATGGAATGGCCCATAATGCACCGAATACGGTCACAATCGTGAAACTCAAACCAACAAACAATCCATTCGTCCAAGCTCTGGGATTTTTTAAAATGCGAAGCAGCTGACGACCATAATGGGGCATAGGGCCAGAAGGTTTAGGGCTATCGGGGATATAATGCCAGCATAAAAACGAGATGATAAAACCAGCCGATCCAACGGCATAAATAAAATTACGCCATCCCCAAACGGCTAAAAGTTCGCCCATGCTGATCATGCCAGCGACGGTAACAAGAAAGGCTAACGTTTCAGAAAAACCCAATAAAAAAGCAAAATGTTTTAACGGGATATGCTCTCGTAAAATATGAGAATATCCTACAAAAGCAAAAGCAGATCCTGCACCAATCAAAATTCGACCAGTAAATAATCCAAGTAATGTGCTGCTGGAGGCAAAAACAAGGCATCCAATGCCGCATAGTAGGGAATTGATGGTTAATAAGACTCGGGTATTTTTGCGATCAAACAGTATACCAACTGGAATTTGAAAACTGGTATAAACAAAGTATATGGAGCTAGCAAGAAATCCTGCCATCAATGCAGACAAATGCAAGTCACGCATAATCGCGCCAATCACGATTCCAGATGAAAGTTGCAAAAAAAACTGCATCAAAATAAATAAGACGCCAGCTTGCCAAATCATATATTTACGATAAGGGATATTGAATAAATTGGGCATGTTTCAATTAAGCTATTTTATGGATTTTAATTAACATCCCTGCTTGCGGGTGATCAAGATAATAGACCTTATCTTCCTGTAGCCTATGTTTTTGCGACAATACAAAAGAAGTCGAGCGGGTGCGTGGAGCCGAAAATAGAAGTTCCGAGTCCACAAGAAAATAGTTACTGTGGCGAATGCGTAGCGTACCCTCTACGTTCCAGCCACTTTGATCAATTCGAGGTAATACAATAGGCTTTTGATTATTGGCTGGTTGTAACCAAGAGTAGTGTCCTAATACCTGGTATGTGCCTTTGTGGTTTAACGCCCAAAGTTCCTTTCTTAAACCAGAGGATGTGGAGGGCAATAAATGATAGGGTGCTGGACTGCCATCAAAGGCTTGTAATGAAATAGCATGTTGTGGTTCAAGCATAATCGGGGTAGGAAGTTCTTCTGAAACTGCATCTCGTGCATTATGAGTAAATACAATTAAATCGACTTGGTAAAGCTCGGAGGGGCTAGCATGCACTGTCAACGAACATGCTATGCTAAGGATTAAAAGAAGTTGCTTCATAAATGGTAAGCGTAATTTATTTAAATTTTATTATACACATCTAATCCTATTTCTAGAAAGGATCTAGAGAAAGATGATTAAAAAAACAATACAAGCGATTACAAAAAGAATCAAAGACCACATCGAATAGGTGATGTTGGTTTTACTCGTTAGGGGATCTTTAGGTTTTAAATTTAAAAAAGAGCGAATTTTATTGGCCATTTTAACTTTAGTTGACCACATGGAATCATAAGCTGTCGTAATTGGAACGATGGTATCATCTTCAAATTCAAGCGCTACGCGATACATGACACGACCCTTTTGCCCAATAGATTCTTGGATAGTAACTGCTTTGATTTGATCTAGGGGATAGATTTCCTGGTGTTTCTTAAATAAATTCGTACGGACAATATTTAATTGATTCTTTGATTTATCAAATATTAAAGTAATCTTGGCCGGAATAAAGACAAGCAATATCCCAACCACAGGAAAGATTAATACAAACACTTTGACCCAAAACGGTTGAATCGATGGAATATTAAGTGGTTTTGTTGGACACCCAACCAAATAGGCATTAATAGCATTCGTGACCAGTTGAGCTTTTGAGTAACTAGGGGTTGTTGAACTGCTTAGTCGGAGTGATTGCGTTTCACTATGAAGCTCAATATTATAATTCACATTATCTTCTGATCGT
The DNA here is from genome assembly GCF_900639875.1 of Legionella impletisoli. Classification (GTDB taxonomy): domain Bacteria; phylum Pseudomonadota; class Gammaproteobacteria; order Legionellales; family Legionellaceae; genus Legionella_A; species Legionella_A impletisoli. The sequence continues at coordinate 349,060 of NZ_CAAAIA010000002.1, read as the reverse complement.
TTGCTGATGACAGAGGCGCGCTTTAAATTTCCAAGAGGCGTATCCCTAGCATTTAAAAAGTACTTCTGTGTGGATAAAACACATGTTCTACTTTGCTCATCAAGGCATTGACAATGTATCTGATACGATTGCAACACATTAAAAGCAATTGTCCCACCAATGAGGATAAAAAATAAACCCACTAAGCGGATAAAGTATTGACGTATTACAAGAATCAATTGATTGGTTGAGTTGGTTCGAATTGCCATAGTGATTTTATTGTCGATTTATAGTCATCACTATCGGTAATGACTTCAAAACCTTAAGGTTTTCAGCACCTTTATAATGATTCAGAACCACGGTTACTTAGATCGTACGGTAGAGAAAAAAATTAAGTTCTTATTGATTCATCTTTGCCAAAAAATTAAACTGAATTAATGTCATGGAATTTTATGAGAAGAGTATTCTCATAGGATTTTTTACAAGGATGAAACCATGAAAAGAATTATCCAACGATTTCTTTGTCTTTTCTATTTACTTACGCTTTCCTTTATAAGTGATGCAGCGCATTCACTCAACATACCGAACAAAGATTTGACGATTGATATACAGCCAAGATCACTCTTTATTCCCTTAGACGGCAAAGAACAGTCACTGATTGTGACGAATAAATCCCTAGATGAGGTGGCTTACAATTTAACGCTAGAACTGTCAGGGTCTGACCTTGAACATCAACTCAAAATTATCTCAAACAACTGTACGATATTAAAACCCCAAGCCACTTGTCAATTTTCGCTTAAAGCGATTGGTGAGGCCGTAAAACCTACGTCTATTCAATTAATTGGTGAAAAGATTACCCCAGTTATGGTGGATGTCGTGATTGATAAACTAAAACCAGGCGTTCGTTTTGAAGGTGGAGTTATTTATCAGGTGAATGCTGATGGACGTAGCGGTAAACTATGTTCCATAGAGGACAATCATCATATGTCTTATTGGGGTGGTTATGGATTAGCGCTAAATTCCTTAGATGAAGGAGATGGTTTCTTGAACTCGAAACTGGTTGCTGAGCTATTTGAAGAAGATACAGACTTCGCAGCAGGACTATGCTACTACTATCAAACAGACAGTCTTGGGCAATCTCCTTGTTCAACCTCTAATTGTTATGAGGGTTGGTATCTTCCATCTAAAGAAGAGCTTCGAGAATTATGGGGAAACAGCACTTTGGCAGAAGGGCTAGTTGATGGGTTTAGTCAGGATATATATTGGAGTTCGACAGAGTTTTCAGGCTTACAACCATACTTTGCCTGGGGGATTAACTTTACGAGCGGCAATTTGATTGCTGAGGCAAAAGATCAACCCCATAAAGTGAGGTGTATTCGGCGGTTTAGTATTTAAGGTCAATAGCTTCTAATGCCTCAACATTTTTTCAATAAGCTGTTATAGTCTTTAAGGTCCAGGCACATTAAAAAAAGGACTTGTATTGTTATGGGGCAACGGATTGGTTTTTTCATCGCAGGGTTAATTTACTTATTCTTTTCTTTACCGCTTTTTGCTGCCGTGAATCACGGTGAAGCTGTTGATCCTGAATTTAATATCGTGCGTGCTAATGAGCAATTTGACAAACTCTCAATCAAACTATCCACGGAAAACCTAGATCCAAATACGCTCAATGAAGCCATTGAAGCGCTAAACATATTGGCGAAACAAGCGGAAACATGCGTGCAGAAAACCGATGCGCGCATTAGAGAATTAGACGCGCAAATCAAGCAATTTTTTGGTGAAGATGAAAAAACACCGGGTCGTGTGGATTCAAACTATCTTGAAAATCAACGCGCCGAAGTGGCTGAAAAGCAGGCAAAATGTCGCTTATTTTTAATCCGAGCGAATGAGGCGCTTGATGCCTATCGCACGACGTTTTTATCTTTACAGCAAGCCATTACCTTTACTCGCAGTGAAACCATCATTACCCGGTTACAAGCGTTTCCAAACGATTGGGACAAGCTTCGTATGCCCAAGATGGATGCAGCTAAAGTAGATTCATTGATTGATTTTTTGCCTTATGCATTACCGTTATTTCTATTGGCTTTATTTGTAAGCTGGCGAATCCAAAAACTAATGCATCGAAAATGGCAAAAGCAAATGAGCATATTCCTAAGTAATACAGTTTTGTTATGTTTAGGATTTTTCTTATTGGGACTTTTAATATTAACCCCAACCTTATTTGTAAATGCAGAGGATAACGAATTATTTCATAGTATGGTTGTGGGGTTTCTAGCGTATGTATTTCTCTTTTTCATCTATAAATTTTTATTCACCTTACGAAGGCTTCCTATTCTTTTGCAATGGTACGGATTTGATGTCGTCTTTTTAAGACGTTTGGGGCTCGCGATTATTCTCATTTATTTTGCTCACGCCATTGGACTTGACCTATTGCAATTATTCGATGCATCAGAAAATTTAAACCAGTTATTTGAAGAATTTATGTTGTTGGTTTCTTTATCCGCTATGATCTATTTTACGTTAATTTTATACCATTCACATAGCGCATGGTTTAAAAATCATTTCAGTGGCTCCTTACTGTATAAATTGATTGGTTTTATCGTGGTTTTATTGTTGGTTCTGGACTTTATTGGTTATTCTATATTGGCCATTAATGCGGCTTATATGTTGTTTTCCTTGCTGTTAGTAAGTGCTCTTGGAACCGTATTGTTTTTAGGGATCTCAAATGCATATGCTTTACTCAGTTATAATCCACATTATTTGTTTTATTTAAAGAAATTCTTTGGTTATTCCAAAGAACCGCCTTTTATTGAATTGTTATTATTAAAAATCATCGCCCAAATTATTGTGTTGGTTGGTATGGCGGCCTTATTAGCACAATTGATTGGGGAAGCCAGCTTTTTTATCGACTATTTCTTTGAATATCTCATTGAAGGCTTTCAAGTTGGAAATATGACCATCATACCTTGGCAATGGTTGCTAGGGGTGCTAATTTTTTGCTTGTTATCCTTAGGATCTCGCCATGTTGCTAATAAAATTAGCAAAAGCCAACAATTAACGGAGGAAGAAGAGGAAGAAAAGCAAGTGGCAATTGCCTCCATTATTTTATACGCGGGATTTGCAATTTCTTTTATTGTGGGATTGCTTTTAGCAGGTTTTAGTTTCACGAGCTTAGCCATTATTGCGGGTGCATTGTCTGTCGGAATTGGTTTAGGAATGCAATCGATTGTGAATAACTTTTTCTCCGGACTGATTCTTTTGATTGAAAAACCCATCAAAGCAGGTGATCGCATCAAAATTGATGATATTGAAGGGTTTGTTAAGCGGGTTAGCGTGCGATCTACCCAAATTGTTACCCCTGCCCAAGAAGATATTATTATTCCTAATTCAGATCTCATTACTCATCAAGTGGTTAACTACATGTTTTCTGATAAATATTGGCGAGTTAAATGCGTGCTTGGTGTGGCTTATGGTAGTGATACCGATAAGGTCAGTAACGTGATGATGGACGTAGCCTTAGCTCATCCTGAAGTGATTAAAAAAGCCCCCAATAAACCAATGGTTTTATTTCGCTCCTTTGGGGAAAGTGCTTTAAATTTTGAGCTTTGGTGCTTAATTAAAGATGTGAATCAAAAATATAGAGTGACCAGTGATCTAAACTTTGCTTTAGATAAAGCATGTCGTGAGCAAGGGATAATCATAGCCTTCCCACAACGAGATGTGCACATCAAATTTGATGAGAAAAACTTGCCTTGGAATAATTCAGAAGGCTCCTAAGCTATTGTATGTTCTTTTTACAATCAATCTTCTGTCAATATAGAGCTATACTTTAGGTAGGGTTTGAAAAAAAGTTTTACGTAATGAACTATGATGAAATTTTTGAAAAATCCCCCGAAGGGATGCTTATTTTCGATAACGAAGGCAATATTGTCCTCGCAAATGAATGCTTGTCGCGTTTGCTTCTATATGAGGAACAGGAACTTGTTGGCACTAAGCTTTCTGAATTATTTAATGAAGCCGATGCCAACAAGATTCTTTCAAAATCCCTAAACCTTGCTTTAGAAGATTCAATTACGATTAATTCTGCTATGAGAAAAAAAACAGGAGCCTTGGCTTATACGCAGACCAAGTTCAAACGCATTTCCCCTGAACTTTTGCTAGCGGTTGTACGCGACGTTGCGGTTAATATTGAGATATTACAACAGCTGCAATCCAGTGAAGAAAATTTTCGTCAAATCACAGAACATATTCGTGATGTCTTTTTTTTAAATGATGCCAAAACACGCGAATTTGTCTATATCAGCCCTGGGTATGAAAAGATTTGGCAACGCCCTTTGTCAGAACTCTATGATCAACCAGATTCGTGGTTAAATTTCATTCATCCTGAAGATAGAAAACGAGTTGAAAAACTGTATGCAGAAAAGCAAAAAACAGGCAAATTTAATGCAAAATACCGTATTATTCGCCCAGATGGTAAAACCCGATGCATCCATGCTCGCGTATTTCCTATTTATGATGATGAGGGTAAATTATACCGAATGGCAGGCATTGCCGAAGACATTACCGATGAAATTCAAGCCGTACAAGATCAGCGTCAAGAATCGCACATAGCAGGAAAAAGTATTCACGAGCTCATGGTGGCTATTATTACTGCTTTTGAACAACGTGACCCCTATACCGTGGGACATCAAAACAATGTAGCGTACCTATCGAAAGCGATCGCCAAAGAATTAGACTTTGATACGGAACGACTTAAAGGACTAGAACTTGCTGCCCTTGTGCATGATATTGGAAAAATCGGAATTCCTGCGGAGATCTTAAATAAGCCCACGCAACTAACCGATATAGAATACGAATTGATAAAAACCCATCCTAAAGCTGGGTATGACATCTTAAAAAATATTCAATTTCCATGGCCTGTAGCAGAAATCGTATTAATGCATCATGAGCGATTGGATGGTAGTGGCTATCCACAAGGATTAAAAGGAGATCAAATCCTTTTAGAAGCAAAAATTATTGCTGTTGCTGATTGTTTGGATGAAATGTTGTCATACAGGCCTTATCATCCTTCCTTTGGTCTAAAAGCAGCTATGGATAAATTGCAGCAAGCATCACAACAATTTGATGAAGACATTTTAAAAACGTGTGCTTATCTTTTATTCGAAAAAAAGATAGATCCTTATGTGAGTAAACCAAGTCTTCTAAACGGAAAAGATATTTTTTCTATATCTTAACCTGTTATGGCTTGATTGTAGCAGCTATCTTCGGCTTTGGCCGCAGCATCCATTGGTTTTGAGGCTTCTAGCATGGATGCTGTGCTTTAAAGCCCAGCAGGTAGGGGTTATGCTCATAGCAGGCTTTCGTCATCTCCTAGGGCGAAGGCGTAGGAGTGAACTGTAAACACACCCTAAAATCCACTATTATTTCAATTTTATATTCACGAAAAAGTCCCAAGCTGTCAATAGAAAAAATATAAGGATAATTTATGTTCGAAATGGATGAGTCGATCCCTTTAAAACGCTCATTGAGTCAATTACTAGTAATGTTTTATGGGCTTGGTACCATTCTTGGTGCAGGAATTTACGTGCTAGTCGGTAAGGTGGCAGCAAAAGCGGGAATTTATACTCCTTTTGCGTTTTTACTTGCAGCAGGTATCGCGTTATTCACTGCTGTTTCTTACGCAGAACTTAGCTCTCGTTTTCCCAAAAGCGCTGGCGAAGCCTTTTATGTGCAGCATGCCTTTGCCAAGGCTTGGTTATCTAGGATAGTAGGGTGGATGGTGGTACTGACTGGAGTTGTCTCGGCTGCGGCCATTACCCGAGGTTTTACAGGGTATTTTCAATTGTTTATTCCCCTACCTGATTGGGCTTGTATTTTGTTGTTGGTTCTTGTTATGGGATTTATTGCCATCTGGGGGATAAAAGAGTCAGCTTTTATGGTGATGTTGATCACTCTGATAGAGGTTTTAGGCTTAGTGATTATTATTTATCTTGCCCATGATCAAATCGGTTCTTTGCCCGCCCTATTCGATAAAGCGGAATCTTTTTCGGTCGATGTACTAACAGGCATTGGCGCAGGTGCATTTCTTGCATTTTATTCTTATATCGGATTTGAAGATATGGTCAATGTTGCAGAAGAAATAAAAGATCCAGAACGAAATTTACCTAGGGCTATTTTTTTAGCATTTGGGATTGCAACGGTTCTTTACTTTTTGGTGGCATTGGCCATGCTCTCAACCATGCCATTGCCGATACTGGCGGCCAGTGATGCACCTCTTGCTACTTTTATGAATATGAAAGGGCACTCTTCCCTTGTGATTGGGTTCATTAGTCTGATTGCTATCGTGAATGGAGCTCTAGCACAAGTCATTATGGCATCACGCGTTATGTATGGTATGGCAAAACAAGGAACTGCTCCTCACTATTTAGGCCAAGTTTATGCGAAGACTCAAACTCCAGTTATTGCAACCCTTGTGGTCGTGACTATTATTTTAATTCTTGCTCTAGGGTTTAATATAGAAGGGCTAGCAAAAATAACAAGCCTCATCATCCTCGTGGTTTTTATGTTGATTCATGCCGCATTAATTAAAATTAAAGTACGCCGAGAGGTCGATGTTAAGGCTGCGGCTTACTCCATTGCCTTTCCTATCGTGGGATTGATCACATCATTTTTGTTTTTTATCAGTGCCTTTATTTAACGTAGTTTGATATCAGAAAAATCCAAATTTAACGGATATCGAAGGGACTTATTTTGTACAGGATAACGTACGTTTAGCGCCAGAAAAGTTATAAATACCTTTTCTGGCGAACTCACGTTACTTAGAGGATGTTTCTAATCTCGAATTTGCCCATCGCCTAAAATAACCCATTTATAAGACATTAACGCATCGAGTGCCATAGGGCCTCGAGCGTGAAGCTTTTGAGTGCTGATGCCAATTTCTGCCCCCATTCCAAATTGTCCACCATCTGTGAATGCTGTAGAAGCGTTCACATAAACTGCAGCCGCATCGATTTGTTGGAGAAAATAATCAACCGTTTTTTTATTCTCGGAGATAATGGCTTCGCTGTGCCCTGAAGAATATTTTTTGATATGTAACACCGCATCCGATGCTGAATCAACCGTTTTAATAGCAAGCTTATAGGATAAGAACTCACGGCCAAAATCATTCGGTTTGGCATGGCGCAATAACGAAGCAGGATAAGTTGATTCTAAAATTGAATAACTTGCTTCGTCTGCATAGAGTTTAACTTTTTTTTCTGCTAGTAACTCCACCAGTTTAGGCAAATCGGTCAGTCTATTTTTATGAATAATTAAGGTATCTAACGCATTGCAGACGCTAACTCTTCTTGTTTTTGCATTATTAATAATGAATCGACCTTTTTCTATATCACCCGTTTCATCAAAATATGTATGAACAATGCCTGCTCCGGTTTCGATAACGGGAATTTTTGCATGATCGCGTACAAAGTGAATCAGTTCTTGGCTACCTCGTGGAATGCATACATCTACTACGCCATTGGCTTCAAGCAGCACGTGTGTAGCCTCTCGCTCTGGAGGAAGTAAATAGACTATGCTTGGATCAATTAAATGGGTTTCTAAAACGTCTGTGATAAGGTGAGCTAAACATCGATTGCTATGTATTGCTTCTTTACCGCCTTTTAAAATACAGGCATTTCCTGTTTTAAAACATAGACTAAACACATCAATCGTTACATTGGGTCGCGATTCATAAATTACAGCAATAACGCCTAAAGGAACGGAAACTTGCTGAAGCTTAAGGCCATTATCCAATGTTTTTTCACTAAGAATTTTTCCAACGGTAAATGGCAGGCGCGCCACGTGTTCTACATCGTCAGCTAATGTGTTGATACGTGCTTTATTTAATAAAAGCCGATCAAATTTAGGATCCTCTTCTTTCATTAATGCTAAATCTTTCTGATTCTCTGCAATAATAACGTCAGAAGATTGGCGAAGCTTTTCAGCCAGAGCAAGTAACACCGAACTTCGTTTGGCATCGTCTAAAGCAATGAGTTCCTGGCTCGCTAATTTCGCAGTACGGAGTCGTCTGAGAACTTCCTGTTTCATGTGTCATTCCTACCTTAAAAGATATGTAATTGATCATAATGAATAAAGACAGGCTTTCCTTTTTGACCAATAAATTCGTTTAATCGGGTAGAATCATAACGAGCTATTCCAACCCCTACACGTTCATTGGTTAAACTACAAATGTTAATTAAATCGCCTTTTTTAAACGTCCCGTTGATTTTGACCAAACCAATAGGCAATAGGCTTCTGGTTTGTTGGGTATCTTTCAACAAGCGATAAAGCTCGGCATTAATATAAACTGAAGCATTTTGTCTATCAGCAAAGGCAATCCAGCGTTTGATGTTAGACTTTCGTTTGTTGGGTAAAATGATTGTACCAAGCGATTCTTGATTGACTATCCGTTCAATCACATTGGGTTCTTTTATGCAGGCAATATGCGTTGTGATTCCAAGGCTCGAGATTTTTTTTGCTGTGGCTAATTTACTAAACATCCCTCCGCGGCCATGTATACTTTTGGACATGGAAACTTCAGGCCAAGATTGGTTCGGGTCAATGATAGAAATGAGCTCTGCATCTTTAGAGCCTGGTTCGTCTGTATAGACTCCAGGAACGTTGCTTAAAATAATTAATTTATCTGCTCCAAGTTGCGCTGCAATGAGTCCTGCCAACTCATCGTTATCAGTAAACATCAATTCTTCAATGGCAACGCTGTCATTCTCATTGACGATTGGAATAATGTATTGTTGATTCAAAAGTTCGCGAAATAAGCGGGCGATATTTAAATAATGTTTACGAGTGTGAAAATCTTGCTTGGTTAGGAGCAATTGTGAAACGAGAAGGTTATACGGTTTAAATGCATCGGCAAACAGGCGCATTAATTCAACTTGTCCAAGTGAAGCTAGGGTCTGTTTTTCGCCAATTGAGTGGCCATATTGACGTTCAAGGTGTTCTCGTGCAATTTTTCTACCCGAACTTACCGCACCTGAGCTTACTAGTACCAATTGATGGCCAGCAAGTTGCAAACGAGCCAATTGTGCAACCAGATGATCAATGAGCTGAAAAAAAGGATCACCATCCTGTGATAAAATGCTTTGGGTACCGACTTTAATGATTAACTTCATACGTTACACCAAAAGATTGGTCGGAGTGACAAGAATCGAACTTGCGACCCCTGCCTCCCGAAGGCAGTGCTCTACCAGGCTGAGCTACACTCCGAAATTACAAATTTCCATAGCATTTATGGCTTATTCTGACATCGATACAGGAATGGAAGTGCTAATGATCACGCGATACCGCATAATGCGCAAGATCAACAAGCGCTTCTTTATATACCGAATCAGGTAAAATTTGCAAGGATGTTATGGCTTTATCCACTTCAGCTTCGGCAACTTGGCGTGTGTATTCCAAGGATTTTGCGGATTTAATTGCGCTTAAAATATTGGGCAAGGCTGAAAGATTACCTGTTTTTAGGCTTTCGATAATGAGTGTTTTCTGAACAGGGTCACTATGGTTGATTGCGTGTAGAATCGGCAACGTTGCCTTACCATCGGCTAAATCATCGCCAATGTTTTTCCCTAACGTTTCTGAGTTAGAGGAATAATCCAATGCATCATCAATCAACTGAAAGGCATTACCAAGATGCAATCCATAATTGAATAACCCTTGATATATAGTTTCGTCAGCATCACAAATCATAGGTCCAAGAGCGGCTGATACAGCAAAGAGAAGCGAGGTTTTAGAACGGATGATTTCGAAATACTCGTCTTCACTTAAGCTGGTATTATGGCGGTTGTTCAGCTGTTTGATTTCTCCGCGAGTAATCTCGTAAAAATGTTGAGTCAAGACATCCATGATTTTCAAACTGCCGACTTCCAAGGCTAATTGCATATACTGTATGAAAAGATAATCGCCTACCAGTATGCTGGCTTTACTCCCCCAAATTTCATTTGCGGTTTCCCGGCCACGACGCATAGTAGATTCATCAATGACATCATCATGCAACAAAGTTGCAGTATGAAAAAACTCGATCATAGCTGCAAGTTTAATGTGGTGTTCGCCTTTGTATTTACAGGCATGACAGGCTAACAGCACTAAAAGAGGACGCAGTCGTTTGCCACCGCTTTGCATAAGATGATTCGATAAATCATCAATTAAAGAGACTTCAGATTTAATTTTCTCAATAATGAGCGCATTAACGGCTTCAAAATCTTCACTAACAAGCCTGCGTAAGCGTTGAATCGGCATAGCCCATCCCTAAAAAAAAGATGAGAGCATGCTAAGCGGCCGAGTTCTCCTTGTCAAGATTGACCGATAGGTTCTTCAGTTGACTTAAAAGCTTATTGATCTTTAAAACGGATTCTATTAATAATGAAAAACGCGGGAGGATAAGGAGCACAGCATGCTATTTGATTTGTTTTCCTGGATACATTGCGATGGCGATGTGAATGTCTTGAAAGCGAAGCCTATTGCGATAGCACACATACAGCAAGCGCTCAGTGAAGCAATAGTTTTGCAACAATCCTTACTATCCTCGATGAGAGCTCTGCACTTTTCCCCTGCAAGTTCTGAGCAAGAAAGAGCCAAGGCTAAATCAGCATTCGAAACGAATGTGGCGTATCAACAGTTTCTATCAACCTGTAACCATCATGTAGATACTTTGGCGTTAATCGAGGTGAGCCAATTGGCGCTCACTTATTTAAGCACCCTTGAAGACAAACCTTTAAGACTCGTAAAAACTCAAGCGTTATTTCATTTCTGTTTTAGCGAAGATCAAACTCGTGCTTTAAGCATCTTCCAAACGAATTATAATCAGCTTGATGATGAAGTTCGTGTGGACGTTTTTTTACTGAAATTAGCCACGCAACTGAGACATCAAGCGCATCCGTTAGGGATAACCTCGTTGTTGGCTGATTTTGTAGAGGATACGATTCAATTTACAGCAGCCATATTGTGGTTATTAAAACGAGGTGTGGCTCCTCAGGCAATCTTGTCTTCTGGTCTTATGCATCATTTTTTTGCATATCATATTGCCTATTTAGACTCAGATGAAAGTCCACTCAAACGTTTCTACCATTTGTTAGCTTCTTACCCAGAAGCAGAAGAATTAATTGGTCTAGCTAGAAGAACCACTGCAAGGATGCGTGGCTTTGAGGAATTTTCCTTAACAGGAGATAGAACAGCGGAGTCCTTACTTAAAGAAGAGGTTTGCACCTCATCCATTCGCTTTTCAATTAGTCGTAACAATGCCTTTGCACTGTATAATTTATTTCATACATCGTTCCTTTTAGAAGCCTTGGATGAGGCTCACGCCAATAAAGAATCTTGGAGGATTATTCTTAAGGAACTATTAAACCATGAAGACACTCATGATGTTTTATCCAATTTATTAGATAGGTTGGTAAGAAATGGTCATTACCTGCGGCTTAAAAGAGTAGGGGAACTGTTGGAGGATAGTACAGGAGCGCGACTATTAGAAAAAGACGTGGGCGGCATTTTTCATTTATTGCCTTTTAAACCTTCGTGGTATGAACAAGTAAGCCTTTTTAATATAACGAATTACCTTAAACGGTTAAAAGAAACATCGTACAGTACGGAAGATGTTATCGCCCAATTGGTTTCAATTATTAAAGGCCTACAAAAAACGCATCAATCATCAGCAAACGAGGCTTACCAAGCCTTGGTAAATTTAATCGCTTTAAACCCCGACTATTTAAATGATGCATTGCTATTGAACATGTTAAGGCGTTATCCAGGAAAAGATGGTGTCTTGCAAGAAATCGTTCATCATCTTTCTTTACAATTTGAAGAGTCCTTTGCTGAAATATTAACTCAGGATGCATTTGGGGAGGAGCAATTTTATACCTTAGAGGATACTTGGAAATCAATTTCAAAGCAGTTATCTGTATTAAGTTTAATCGGTACCGTCTCCTCACCTGTTCCCCATGATAAATATGAGTTGTTTACCTATGTAGCTCAAGGACGATTAGCCCATCTATCTGAAAAAATGAATTATAAGGCGCTTGCTTGTGCTTTACGATTAGAGCCAGAGCTCAGTCGCGATTGGGTGAATGAATATGAGCGTTATGTAATTGAATTATTGATCGCCTTAGATCATGAGCCGACGCGCACGCAAATTGTTTCAGAATTGAATTGTAAGTATGGGGCTTGCGCAACATGGATAGGGCATAAATATGGTGGCCGAACACTTTTATCTGCTGCAGCCGAGCAGGGAAATTCAGGCTTATTAAGATGGTTACTAAGTGGCGAAAGACGTTTAACGCTACAAACCAAAGAGTTAACGGCGGCATTACTCCGCTTAGCTCAATTGGGACATTGGCAAGGCGTGGAGGTCATTTTAGAAGTCTGCCCAGAAATTTTAGACAAGAAAATAGAAAAAAGATTGTTATTTCTAGCCGCTGAACAAGATCAACTGGTAATGGTTCATCAGCTCATAGAATTAGGGAAGTTTACTGATAACGTACTGCAATCTGCGTTGGTTAAAGCAGTTGAGGCGGGTCATTCGAAGGTGGCGCATTATTTATTAAACGAAGAAATTCGCCCACCCCGCGCCGTTTCATTTGCAAAGGGATTTAGAAAAGCCTTCTTGGCTGGCTCATGGTTAGATGCGCAATTCTTTGCTTCTTACAAAACCAGTCCCAGCGTGAGGCATGAGGTTCACCAGCTATTAATTCACTCAGTGTTGCATCAAGATAAAGCGGGTATCGAATGTTTATGCGACCTTGAGTGCAATGAGCCGGATCAGCATGACATTGAGCAGGCTTTTGAAGAAGCGGCGAAAATGGGCGAAGTTGAATTACTTGAATTATTTTGTAATTCAACGTATCAGCCAACACTCCCATCGATTGAGCGCGCATTGAATCGTGCAACGAAAAATGGACATGAAGAAGCTGTGCGATTCATTTGCGAGTCTCCAAAAATTCGACCAACCAAAGCGGCTATTGGCACGGCATTCATATTAGCCGCAGGAGCGGGATATTTAGCGATTATACGATATTTATATACGTATGAAGTTAAACCGAGTCGCTCTGCAATTTATCAAGCGTTGAATCAGGCTAAGGCCAATCAGCATCACGAAATGGCAACCTTTTTAAAAAATCCACGGCATTTTGAAGCCCATCAAAGAATCGAATTGGAATCTCCTTTATCTATTGTGGGATTTTTCGCATGTAGACGATCGCAGCAACCCAGAGATGGTTTATCGCCAGTACAAAGAGAAATCATCCCTTCCTCAAGTTAACCGATTTCTATGTTTGCTGAGCGCGCGCTTCTGTGGGATAATTTTTCCTTTGCAAAATCCCACACAGGTGAACATATGGAAGACAATAAAAATAAAGCACTAGCCGCCGCGCTTTCTCAAATAGAGCGACAATTTGGTAAAGGTTCTGTGATGCGCATGGGTGATGGCACGGCAGTGCGTGATATTGAAGCCATTTCAACCGGTTCTTTAGGGTTAGATATCGCACTAGGAATTGGCGGTTTACCGAAAGGCCGTGTGGTGGAAATTTATGGACCTGAGTCCTCGGGTAAAACCACGTTGACCTTACAGGTGATTGCTGAATGTCAGAAAAATGGTGGTACAGCGGCTTTCATTGATGCAGAGCATGCCCTAGATCCAAGCTATGCAGAAAAGCTAGGGGTTAAGGTTGATGAGTTGTTAATCTCACAACCGGATACAGGGGAGCAGGCGCTTGAAATCACCGATATGCTGGTTCGATCAGCAGCGGTTGATGTGGTTATTGTGGATTCGGTTGCGGCATTAACACCCAAAGCTGAAATCGAAGGCGATATGGGCGATGCGCATGTGGGGTTACAAGCCCGTTTGATGTCACAGGCTCTTCGAAAATTAACAGCAAATATCAAGCGCGCGAACACGCTCGTTATTTTCATTAACCAGATCCGGATGAAAATTGGTGTGATGTTTGGCAACCCCGAAACGACTACAGGCGGAAACGCGTTAAAATTTTATGCTTCTGTACGTTTGGATATTCGAAGAACCGGTGCAATCAAAAAAGGCGATGAAATTTTAGGTAACGAAACACAAGTAAAAGTAGTTAAAAATAAAGTAGCGCCACCGTTTAAACGCGCAGAATTTGATATTCTATATAATGAAGGCATATCGCGCGAGAGCGAAATTATTAATTTGGCGACGCAATTAGGATTTATGGAAAAATCTGGTGCTTGGTATAGCTATCAGAATGAAAAGATTGGCCAGGGCAAAGAAAATGTCCGCCAATATCTTAAAGAGCATCCGGAAATTGCTCAAACATTAGAGCAGCAGATACGAGCAGAATTATTAACTAAAAAACCTGTTTCTGCTAAGAACGAACAATTGGATGAGTTCGTTGAGCAAATGGATGATTAAGTGAGCCAGGCGTATGCATGCGCGGTTCGCTTATTAGCTAGACGTGAGCATGGTGCTCACGAGTTGTTCCAAAAGCTTGCGCAAAAAGGTTTCACAAGCATTGAAGCCGATGCTGCTGTGGCTGAGTGCCAACGACTAGGTTTTCAATGCGATGAGCGATTTGCTGAAAGTGTTTGCCGCAATAGGGTTCGACAAGGTTATGGCCCATTGCGCATTGAACAAGAATTAAAACAGCTGCGAATCGATGGTGATGTCATTCAGCAGATATTAAGCCAGGAGCAGCATTCCTGGCTTTTTCATGCTAAAGCAGCGAGAGAGAAGCGGTTTCAAGATGGGGAAAATTTAACTGGGGATGCTATTCAAAAGCAAAAGCGTTTTTTGCTTTATCGTGGTTTTCCGAGTGATGTAATCCACCAGCTGTTTAAACAATCCTTTTGAAATGATTCGAGTTAGCGTTAGTGCTGCTCAAAGAAGTTATAAGACCATGAAAATGAAGAGTTCTGAAATTAGACAAGCATTTATTGATTATTTCGTAAGCCACAATCATCAACTGGTGCCCTCAAGCTCATTAGTGCCGGCAAACGATCCCACCTTGCTCTTTACCAATGCGGGTATGGTTCAATTCAAAGAAACCTTCTTAGGGATTGAATCGCGTCCTTATACTCGGGCAGTCAGTTCGCAGCGCTGCGTGCGTGCGGGTGGAAAGCATAACGATCTTGAGAACGTTGGTTATACAGCCAGGCATCATACCTTTTTTGAAATGCTTGGGAATTTTAGTTTTGGTGATTATTTTAAACGAGAGGCGATTCAGTATGCCTGGGATTTTTTGACTAATGTTTTAAAGATCCCCGCTGATCGATTATGGGTTACGGTTTATCAAGATGATGATGAAGCGGCCAATATTTGGCTAAAGGAAATCGGCGTATCGTCTGAGCGGTTTTCACGTTGTGGCGAGAAAGATAATTTCTGGTCGATGGGGGATACCGGACCTTGTGGTCCTTGCACGGAAGTGTTTTATGATCACGGGGAAGAAATACCAGGCGGTCCCCCAGGTAGTCCTGATGAAGACGGCGATCGCTATATTGAAATCTGGAACTTAGTGTTCATGCAGTACAACCGTGATAAAGAAGGGCATCTTCATCCTTTGCCCAAGCCATCGGTTGATACCGGTATGGGGCTTGAGCGAATTGCTGCGGTGGTCCAAGGGGTTCATAGCAACTATGATATTGATAGTTTTCAACATTTGATTAAAGCCATAGCGAAGATGGCCAACCAATCGGATTTATCGCATCCGTCTCTTAAAGTCATTGCTGATCATATTCGAGCTTGCACTTTTTTAATCGTGGATGGCGTCTTGCCTGGCAATGAAGGTCGTGGTTATGTGCTGCGTCGTATTATCCGACGAGCTGTACGCCATGGACATAAGCTAGGTTTAGAATCCCCATTTTTTTACCGTCTGGTTAGCCCACTCATTGAAGTCATGGGCGATGCTTATCCAGAGCTCAATGACAATAAAACTCAAATTGAAACGGTATTGAAAAAAGAAGAGAATCAATTCGCTCATACGCTAGAGCAAGGGTTAAACCTTTTACAGGAACAAATTAAATTGCTAGAAGGCGAAGTCATTTCAGGAGAGGTAGCATTTAAACTTTATGATACCTATGGATTTCCAGTGGACTTAACTGCGGATATAGCTCGTGAGCATGGGCTTAAAGTGGATATGGATGGCTTTAATCAATGCATGCAACAACAACGATCGCTCTCACAACAAGCGAGTCAATTTCAAGCCGACTACGATACACCTGCCAATTTAACTGAAACCTCTGAGTTTAAAGGGTATGAACTTCACACATTACAGAGTTCAGTGAAAGCAATTCTCGTTGATGGGAAGAAGGTTGAAACATTATCTGCAGGGGATAAAGGTATGATTATTTTACAAGATACACCTTTTTATGCGGAAAGCGGGGGTCAAGTCGGTGATCGAGGCTGGTTATTAGCGGATGATGCGGAATTTGAAGTCTGTGATACACAAAAAAAAGGCCAGGCCATTCTTCATTACGGTCAATTGATTAAAGGAACCTTGAAGGTGAATCAAACCGTTGAAGCTGCTGTAGATTCAGAGCGTCGTGATGCCATTCGACTTAACCACACAGCAACCCATTTGTTACACGCCGCTTTAAAAGAAGTGGTTGGAGCGCACGTGCAACAAAAAGGTTCTTTAGTAGATGCTCTGCGTGCACGTTTTGATTTTTCGCATTTTGAGGCTTTAACCGCTGAGCAAATTCAAGCGATAGAAACCTTGGTCAATGACAAAATTCGAGAAAACGAGGCCGTGGTCACAGAATTGATGTCTATAGATGAGGCTAAAAAATCAGGTGCGGTTGCGCTTTTTGGCGAAAAATACGCAGATGATGTGCGTGTTTTAACAGTGGGCGATTTTTCAAAAGAACTGTGTGGTGGGACACATGCAAGCCGTACAGGTGATATTGGATTATTTAAGATAACCTCTGAATATGGCATAGCCAGTGGTGTTCGCCGTATTGAAATGGTTACTGGAAATTATGCTTTGCAATGGGTGAATCAGACAATGACGCTTTTTAATCATATGGTCGATTTACTGAAAGCAACGCCAACAACAGCTGAGGGTAAACTCACCCAGCTTATCCAAGAGACAAAGCAGCAAGAAAAAGAATTAGCCCGGTTACAAGCTAAATTAGCGACTCAATCGGGTAAGTCACTTGAAAGCGAAGTGCAAAAGATTGGAGAAATAAATTTATTGGTTAAACAATTAGACCAAGCGGATAATCAGTCCTTAAGAGCTGCGTTGGATCACCTTAAATCCACTTTAGAAAAAGCTGTTATGGTGCTATACACTACGGATGATGGAAAAATGAGTGTGATTGCAGGCGTCAGTAAAGAGCTATTAGGCAAGGTTTCACCAGCACCAGAATATGTCAAATTATTATGTGGCAAAGGCGGTGGTCGACCCGATATGGCACAGGGCGGAGGCCCGATACCGGATGATTTAAACGAAAGACTCGCAGAAATCCCGAATTTGCTTAAAGATCATTAGCAATTCCTGATGCTTTGGAATTATTCATAACTCTGCGTGCTGGACCTTACGTGACCCGATTTAGTCGGGTCATCTAGGCCTGAACAAGTCAGGCCAAGTAGTGGATTGAGTTCTATTTAAACTATTTCTAATTTAGCCGATAATAGGTTAGGGAAGTTTCCTAATCATACCCAACGTCATTAAATGAGGCGATTAACATGGCATTGCTTGTGCAAAAATTTGGTGGTACATCGGTTGCTACCCAGGCTCACATCAATCACGCCGCTGACATTGTTGCTAAAGCCAAGCATGCCGGCCATGATGTGGTTGTGGTGGTTTCTGCCATGAGTGGAGAAACGGATAAATTAATTAATTTAGCGCATCAAATGAGTGAAAGCCCTGATCCTCGTGAATATGCGGTTCTCGTTTCTACTGGCGAGCAAGTTTCGATTGCATTAATGGCGATGGCCTTGATTAATCGAGGTATCCAAGCTCGTTCGTACACAGGAGGCCAAGCTCGTATCCTAACGTCTGGGCAGTATAAAAAAGCGCGTATTGAGGCCATTGATACCCAGCCTATTTTAGAAGATTTAAAGCAAGGAAACGTGGTGGTGGTGGCTGGATTTCAAGGTGTTGATAAAGACGGCAATATTACGACCTTAGGTCGTGGCGGTTCGGATACCACAGCCGTGGCTCTTGCGGCTGCGTTAAAAGCAGATGAATGCCAAATCTATACCGATGTGGATGGGGTGTATACAACTGATCCTAGAGTGGTGCCAGAAGCCCAGCGTCTTGATCAAGTCACCTTTGAAGAAATGCTTGAATTATCCAGCCTGGGTGCCAAAGTGTTACAAATTCGCTCGGTTGAGTTTGCTGGTAAGTTTAAGGTCCCGTTACGCGTTTTATCCTCTTCTAAAGAAGGGCCAGGTACGTTGATTACTTCTGAAAAAGAGGCACGCATGGAATCGTTTGCAATTACTGGTATTGCCTTTAGTCGCAATGAAGCCAAAATTTGCTTAAACGGTATTCCAGATGGCCCAGGCGTTGCTTCGAGCCTGCTGGCGGAATTAAGTACCATTGGCGTGAGTGTGGATATGATTTTGCAGCACAGCCCGATTGATAGCTTGGCTGATTTTAGTTTTACGGTTCATCAGGATGAATATAAACCGACTTACAAGTTGTTAAGTAAACTCGCGACAAAATTGAATGCTAAAGGAGTAAAGGGATTCGAACATTTGGCAAAACTATCTTTGGTGGGAGCGGGTTTAAAAAGTCACCCTGAAGTAGCCCCCATGATGTTTAAAGTATTAGCCGATCAAGACATTAACATTCAACTCATTACATCTTCAGAGATTAAGCTCTCTGTGATTATCGATGAATCGAGGCTTGATGATGGAGTCCGAGCATTACATCAAGCATTTCATCTAGAAGCACAAGCTATGGATGAGTCGCGTAAAATGGCTATTTAATTAATATCATAATAGGCAACGTCCCTGATTAATATAGAAAGTTTGAATAAGGTGACCATGTTGTGCGACTTACAAAGCCAAGAGCAAGAAGCCATATGCTTGTTAGCGGGATTAATATATTGGCCAGAATTCTGATGTAAAGATCCTAGCTGAAAGATTTTGACTATAATTAGGTATATTCAATTAAAAAAACAGGGACGATATGATTGAATTACTGAATTTATTTTTATTAATCATTATTGTTGGCGTGGTACTTTGGCTGATTAATGCCTTTATACCCATGGCAGCAGGCTTTAAAACCATACTGAATTTATTGGCTCTCATTTTAATTATTCTTTATATTTTACAGTTTTTTGGATTAATCCAGCCAATTTTTCCAACAATTCACTTCATTCGTTAGAGTCCCTACTTAACCGTATTAGCCTGCTACGGTTAAGCTGATGTCGAATCGAAGCAGATTGTTAAGCGTCAAATAATTGTCATTTACTCATCATAATGTTAAGCGTGTATGGCTTCTTTTCAATTTTCAACCGATTAATTTTGTTCTAAGTTGGCATGAAATGTGCATTAATTCTTGTAACCTAATTTTACAGGAGTTAGGCATTATGTCAGATATAGATACAGAAATATCGAGTCATTTTTTAAGTCCTCAAGGGATTTTAAACCAGTGTCCACAAAAAATAATCGCCCTTTCATCAGGTAAAGGGGGGGTGGGTAAAAGCGTCATCGCTTTGAACCTTGCGATAGCCTTAGATGAACTCGATAAAAAAGTGCTTTTATTCGATGGTGATTTAAGATTGCCAAGCATTGATATGCTGCTTGGCAAATCAGGTCCATTTAACTTAAATCATGTACTTAAAGGAGTATGTTCTCTAGAAGAGAGTATTCTGAAAGGACCGGGTGGATTAGATATTATTTCAGCTGCTTATCAAGAACATCTCATAACATCATTATCCACCAGAGAACAATCAGCCCTGGTCTACTCCATCCATAAACTATTTAATAGGTGGAATTATCTTATTATTGATACTCCCGCTGGATTGTCAGAGGAAACACTAGGATTAGCCCGTTATGCAGAAGATATGATTTTAGTGGTATGTAATGAACCGACTTCAGTAGCAGCAACCTATACGCTCATAAAGTTAATGAATGAACGTTATGACCTTAATGATTTTCATATTCTTGCCAACATGGTCCAAGATGAGGAGGAAGGGGAAAGGGTATTTAATAAATTAGTATCCATCTCCGATCAATTTTTAGAGATCCGGTTGAATTTTTTAGGATCAATTCCTTTTCAAAGCTCCGTTCGATGTGCTATTAAAATGCAACAGCCATTTCTATCACGTTATCCTAAATCCAAGTCCGCTAAAGCAATATCCTCAATTGCTGCAAAAATCAATTCACGGTTTCTTGAAGATGCAAATCATGGCGAGTGGCTACGAGAGCAAATGAGAAGCATTTGACGGGAAGCGTTTATGCCATTATATATTTAATATAAATGACCTTAAAGCATTCAAAACTATCGGAAGTATTTCTGTTTTTGGAGAGTCATTTATCATAATCCCGTTTGATTAAGCATTCGCTAACATCAACGGACTTAAAATAATAATAAGGAGCAGGTCGTGGATGATGCGTTGGCTTCAGATGGCAATAGGGATCGAATGGCGCATGATGCTTTAATCAAATCTCATGCCAAAATGGTGAAACGAATTGCCCATCATTTACTAGGGCGTTTGCCCCCCTCTGTTCAATTGGACGATCTCTTGCAAGCAGGCATGTTAGGATTATTAGAAGCCGTTCGTAATTACGATGAAACCAAGGGTGCTTCGTTTGAAACCTATGCAGGAATTCGTATTCGTGGACATATGTTAGATGAAGTGCGCAGAAATGACTGGGTACCGCGGTCGGTGTATCGAAATGCACGGTTAATTTCAGCGGCGGTTCGCGAAGTTGAAAATCGACTGGGTCGTGATGCAAAAGATCATGAAGTAGCCGGTGAGTTAGGGGTGAGCCTTAAAGAATATCACGACATGCTGAATGATTCAGCAGGCGGACATCTGTATGGATTTGATGATTTAGGTGTTACGGATGATAGTTTAAAAGATGAATATCGCGATGCTTCGAACGAACCGCACATCAATGCGCTAAACTCTGATAGGACATCGCAACTCGCTCAAATTATCAATGGGTTACCCAAAAATGAAAAATTAGTTTTATCCTTGTACTATGAGCAAGATTTAAATTTAAAAGAAATCGGAGAAGTACTCGGAGTAAGCGAATCCAGGGTTTCTCAAATACACTCTCAGGCAACTCATCGCATTAAATCGCGTTTGCCCGAATTGTGACAAGAGCTTTCTCTGCGCCATTTCGGAGCCATCACTTTTCAATCGCAATTAATCTAAGCTGAAACTGAATATTTCGGGAGGGTATATGGATTTTAGCGTTTTAAAAACATCTAATTTGTACAATTTTAGCTATAATTAATGTACTACCCATGGATGAGTACTTAAATGAAATATTTAATCATGATTATATTATCGCTAGCCTCTATGTCGTTAATGGCTGTTGAAGTGGTGACCCTCAACAACGAGGCAGAAAATGGTTGTTCCCAAGCTCAAACAAATAACTGCGTCACATCGTGTTGTGTGGTAGATTCACCTATGTCTGAACTCACAGACTGCACTGAATTATGTAAAAATCCCAAAGTATGCGCTGTAATGCCATTAACTTGCGAGCCTCCGTCACCTTAATCGATGCAAAGAAAAGTCCAGAGAAAAGACCTTCTAATCATTGATAAGAATTTTTTTCATGCAGGCTCTGCTTGTAAGTCTAAGGCTTACAAGCAATTAATTGACTTTAAAATTTTTTCACTTGTAGTTTCAACTCGCATGATGACAAGCTATAGCCACACCACGTCATTCCTAGTAAAATATTGACCTAACTATTTTTTTAAGAGCACCGTATGTTAGAAGTAAATCAAGTTGTTCATACATTAGCTGATCTCGATGAGCGTGTGCATGCGCTTCGGGGGTATCTTTGACTTTGAAAAAAAGAGTGAACGCTTAGAAGAAGTTGAGCGTGAGTTAGAGTCTCCCACGATTTGGGATAATCCTGAACAAGCGCAAGCACTGGGTCGTGAACGAGCGCAATTAGAAGCTGTTGTGCAGCAATTAAAGCAGTTAGGTCATACGATTTCTGATCTGAAAGAATTGTTTGATATGGCACGTGCTGAAGACGATGAAACGGCTATCCATGATGTGGCTGAAGAAATGGCCGAAGTCGAGCGTCAAGTTGCTGCATTAGAATTTCGTCGTATGTTCTCAGGCAAAATGGATAATGCAAATGCCTTTTTAGATATTCAAGCCGGTTCTGGGGGAACCGAAGCTCAGGATTGGGCTGAGATGTTGTTACGAATGTATTTGCGTTGGGGTGAGCATCATGGGTTTGAAACGGAATTAGTAGAATGCTCCGCAGGGGATGTGGCTGGTATTAAAAGTGCTACTATTTATTTTAAAGGTGAATTTGCCTACGGTTGGCTTCGAACAGAAACGGGTGTTCATCGTTTGGTACGTAAATCTCCATTTGATTCAGGCAATCGTCGTCATACCTCGTTTGCAGCGGTATTTGTATCACCTGAAGTAGATGAAGACATTGAAATCGATATTAATCCTGCTGATTTGAGGATTGATACGTATCGTGCCTCAGGTGCTGGTGGACAGCACGTTAACCGAACCGATTCTGCCGTTAGGATTACTCACGAGCCAACCGGCACGGTGGTTCAGTGTCAAACGGATCGTAGCCAGCATAAAAATAAAGATCAAGCCATGAAACAATTGCGCGCAAAATTGTACGAGCTTGAAATGCAGAAAAAAAACAGCGAACAGCAAGCCTTGGAAGCCAGTAAGTCCGATATAGGCTGGGGTTCGCAAATTCGTTCTTATGTTTTGGATCAGTCTCGTATTAAAGATTTACGAACGGGTGTTGAAACCAGTAATACACAAGCCGTCTTAGACGGCGAGCTGGATCCATTTATTGAAGCGAGTCTTAAAGCAGGAGTAGGGGCAGAATGATAGAAGAACAGATAGAACAGTTAGATGAAAGTGAAGTCTATCAAATTCGAAAGCAAAAATTAGTTGATTTACGTGATCAGGGCTTTAATTATCCAAATCAGTTTCAACGTCAACATTTGGCACTAGAGTTAGTTGATCAATATGGCGATGAAAGTAAAGAAACATTGGCTGAAAAACACGTTAAAGTAGTCGTGGCAGGGCGTATTGTACTACGTCGTGTAATGGGTAAGGCTAGTTTTTTCCATATTCAAGATATGTCTGGTCGTATCCAAGTCTACGTTCGTCAGAACGAGATGCCGGAACTATATGAGCAGTTTAAACATTGGGATCTTGGCGATATCGTAGGTGTTCGGGGCGAATTATTTAAAACCAATACCGGTGAATTAACGGTGAATGCGGAGCATATTGAGCTCTTGACCAAATCATTGCGCCCACTACCCGATAAGTTTCATGGATTAGCTGATCAAGAAATGCGTTATCGTAAGCGCTATGTGGATTTAATTGCTAACGAAGAAAGTCGAAAAAATTTTTTAATTCGCTCTCGTTTAATCTCAGCATGTCGGTCGTTTATGGATCAACATCAATTTCTCGAAGTAGAAACCCCGATGATGCATCCAATTCCAGGCGGTGCATTGGCTCGCCCATTCATTACTCATCATAACACACTCGACATGCAAATGTTTTTGCGTATCGCACCGGAGTTGTATTTGAAACGTTTGGTGGTTGGGGGCTTTGAGCGCGTGTATGAAATTAATCGTAATTTCCGCAACGAAGGAATTTCTACTCGCCATAACCCTGAATTTACCATGATGGAATTTTATGAGGCCTATGCCACTTATCATGATCTTATGGATTTTACTGAAAAACTTATGCGCTTTTTATGTGATGAAGTGGTTGGTACTCGTATGGTAGCTTACCAAGATTTAGTCATCGACTTTGATAAACCGTTTGCACGCATGAGTATTCGTGAAGCCATTCTAAAGCATCATCCTGAAATTCGAGCGCAGCAACTTGAATCTATCGAAGCATGTCGTAGCCTGCTTGAACAATTTGGTTTTGATTATAAAGACACCGATGGCTTAGGCAAGCTGCAAATGATTCTTTTCGAAGAAAGCGTAGAACATCAATTGGTTCAACCCACCTTTATTACAGAATATCCAACGGAAGTTTCTCCTTTGGCTCGTCGTAATGAAGTAAACCCTGAAGTCACGGACAGGTTTGAATTCTTCATTGCCGGTCGCGAAATTGCAAACGGTTTTTCGGAATTAAATGATCCTGAAGACCAAGCCGCTCGTTTTCAAAAACAAGTAGAAGAAAAGGATGCGGGCGATTTGGAAGCGATGCATTATGACAGTGACTATATTGAATCGTTGGAATACGGCATGCCACCTACCGCTGGAGAAGGTGTTGGAATTGATCGTTTGGCGATGATCTTTACTAATTCTCCATCAATTCGCGATGTGATTTTATTCCCACATTTGAGACAAAATTAGAATGGTATTATCCCGACTTTAACTTCATAAGTCGGGATGAATCATAATTCTTTTCAGGATAGGATTGGAAGACTGTAAGTTATTGGAAGACTGTTTTGTAATGATTTCGTTTTCATTATTCTGAGTAACCCTATCTCGCAAGGCCTTACCCAGAATAATGTATGCTATTTACTCATCCCAGCTGAGTGTACCGCCGGCTTGATATTCAATGACCCGTGTTTCAAAGAAATTCTTCTCTTTTTTGAGGTCCATCATTTCACTCATCCATGGGAATGGGTTTTCTGCGCCTGGATATTGTTCAGGT
The DNA here is from genome assembly GCF_900639875.1 of Legionella impletisoli. Taxonomy (GTDB): domain Bacteria; phylum Pseudomonadota; class Gammaproteobacteria; order Legionellales; family Legionellaceae; genus Legionella_A; species Legionella_A impletisoli. Next base: position 324,265 of record NZ_CAAAIA010000002.1, on the reverse strand, counting down.
AAGCCAATTTGTGCGAGACGGCGATTAGCAATGAAATGCAAATATTCCTCAAACATATCAGCATTCATACCTAAAATGCCATGCGGCATCGTGTCTTTGGCATATTGATATTCAAGCTCAACACCTTCTTTGATCATTTGCACCATTTCGGCTTTAAATTCAGGTGTCCATAAATGTGGATTTTCAATTTTAATCTGATTAATAACATCAATACCGAAATTCATGTGCATGGATTCATCACGCAAAATGTATTGAAATTGCTCTGAGGTTCCAACCATTTTATTGCGGCGGCCCATGGAGAGAATCTGAGTAAATCCAACGTAGAAGAAAATTCCTTCAAAGACCACATAAAACGCGATTAAATCACGCAATAAACGTTGATCATTTTCTGGTGTGCCCGTTTTAAACTCAGGATCACCCAGGCTTTGAGTAAAGGGCAGTGCCCAGGAGGCTTTGGTGGCAACCGATGGGATTTCTCGGTACATGTTAAATACCTCGGCCTCATCAAGTCCTAAGCTTTCAATAACATATTGATAGGCATGCGTATGCAACGCCTCTTCAAAGGCCTGACGTAATAAATATTGCCGACATTCAGGATTTGTAATGTGGCGATAAACAGCCAATACCAAGTTATTGGCGACTAACGAGTCAGCTGTTGAAAAAAATCCTAAGTTACGCTTAACAATGAGACGCTCATCTTCTGTTAAACCATTGGGATCATTCCACAAAGCTAAATCTGCGCTCATACTGATTTCATTGGGCATCCAATGGTTTGCACATCCAGTTAAATACTTATCCCATGCCCAGGTGTATTTAAAAGGGACCAACTGATTTAAGTCAGCGCGGCAATTAATGATTTTTTTATCATCCACATGGATGCGGCTAGCGCCCATTTCAAGTGATTCTAGGCCAGTAGCCCCAACCGATGGGGCAGAATCGAGTGATTGTAATTGTTCACTGGTCATTTGCATCTCCTTTATTGACACGCTTCGCAGTCAGGGTCGAGAATCGAACAAACCTGCGGAAGTGGTTCTGAAAGTTTAACAGCATTTAATGCACCATCCGTTACGGTTGACTTTTCTGCGTTGCTCGCGCCCACACTACGGAGGTAATAAGTCGTTTTTAAGCCCCGTACCCAGGCTAAGCGATACAAGGAGTCAAGTTTTTTACCGGATGGCTCAGCCATGTATATATTGAGTGATTGAGCTTGATCCAGCCATTTTTGTCGGCGAGATCCTGCTTCAACCAACCAGGATGGATCAATTTCAAAAGCAGTCGCATAGCGAGATTTTAACTCTTTGGGGATACGGCTAATGGGCTGTACGCTGCCATTAAAGTATTTTAAGTCATTAACCATCACTTCATCCCACAAGCCAAGTGCTTTCAGATCAGCGACAAGATAAGGGTTAACTACCGTGAATTCTCCTGATAAATTGGATTTTACATAAAGATTTTGGTAAGTCGGCTCGATGGATTGGGAAACACCACAAATATTGGAGATGGTTGCAGTCGGGGCAATTGCCATGACATTAGAATTGCGCATGCCTTCCGTGCGTACTTTAACGCGTAAAGACTCCCAATCTAAGCTTTGGGAACGATCTTGCTCTAAGTATTCACCCCGTGCTTGTTGAAGTAGGTTAATGGAGTCAATCGGTAAAATGCCTTTACTCCATAAGGATCCCTCATAGCTGGAGTAGCAACCACGTTCTTTTGCAAGCTCACATGATGCTTCAATGGCATAATAGCTAATCAATTCCATTGAGGTATCGGCAAAGCTTATTGCATCGTTTGACGCATAATCGATTTTTAGCTCATATAAAGCATCTTGAAAGCCCATTAAGCCCAAACCAATTGGACGATGTTTCAAGTTTGAGTTGCGAGCCTGGGGAACGGAATAATAGTTAATATCAATCACGTTATCCAGCATTCGTATGGCTGTTTTGATGGTTTTTTGCAGCTTTTTCTGATCAAGTTTGCCTTGTTGAATATGGGCAGGCAAATTAATGCTTCCTAAATTACAGACTGCAATTTCATCAATGGATGTATTTAGGGTAATTTCAGTACATAAGTTGGAGCTATGAATTACGCCTGCATGTTGTTGTGGTGAGCGCAAGTTGCACGCATCTTTAAACGTGAGCCAGGGGTGTCCGGTTTCAAAAAGCATGGATAACATTTTTCGCCAGAGCTTGGTGGCGGAAACGGTTTTCACATTGCGGATTTTGCCAAGACTCGCTTTTTCTTCATAATCAAGATAAAGCGCTTCAAACGATTTACCAAAGGCATCGTGTAATCCTGGGACTTCATCAGGAGAGAACAGCGTCCAATCGCTTTGCTCATGAACTCGTTTTAAGAATAAATCAGGGATCCATAACGCTGTGTTCATATCATGCGTACGGCGACGATCGTCTCCGGTATTTTTTCTTAATTCTAGAAATTCTTCTACATCACGGTGCCAGCATTCGAGGTAAGCACACACAGCACCTTTGCGCTTTCCACCTTGGTTAACTGCAATCGCTGTTGCATCCGCTACGTTTAAAAACGGTACAACTCCTTGTGATTTTCCATTGGTGCCTTTAATGTGAGAGCCCATCGCACGAACGGGTGTCCAGTCATTGCCAAGGCCGCCAGCAAATTTGGAGAGTAAGGCATTGTCTTTAATCGCACCATAAATACCATCGAGATCATCGGGAACGGTGGTGAGATAACAACTGGATAATTGTGGACGAACGGTTCCTGAATTGAATAGGGTTGGTGTTGAAGCCATATAATCAAATGAAGATAAAAGCGTATAAAACTCAATCGCTTTATTTTCTTTATCATCTTCACGGATAGCTAGCCCCATTGCGACACGCATGAAAAAGGCTTGCGGAAGCTCATAACGTACACCGTGCTCATGAATAAAATAACGATCATATAACGTTTGTAAACTCAAATACGTAAACTTCATGTCTCGTTCAGGCAATATTGCATTGGCAAGCTTATCGAGATCAAATTCTTTGAGTTTGGGATCAAGCATACCTTGTTCAATACCCTGCGCGATATATTGCTTGAAATAAGCTGGATAAAGCTTGGCCATTTCATCAAACGTGGCTTCAGCTTGCATGGCTAACTTACCAAGTGCTTCGGTTCGAAGACTATCTAATAACAAACGAGCACTCACGTAAGTATAATTGGGCTCTTTTTCTACTAATGTACGAGCCGCCATGATCAAGGCTTTATGAACATCTTCTAGACTGGCTTTGTTATATAGATTGCGTAACGCATCTTTAATGACTGGCTCGGCTTTCACATGAGCGAGTTCGCGACAAGCTTCGCTGACAATGGTTTCCACTCGTTTCATATCCAAAGGCACTAGCTCGCCATCGGGCATTGTGATCAATGGAACTTTATTATCCGATGCTTCTTTCTTAAGTTGCTCGGTTCGGGCTTTCCGTCGCTCTTCACGATAAAGCACATAGGCGCGCGCTACTTTATATTGACTGCTGCGCATGAGCGCTAATTCAACTTGATCTTGAATGTCTTCAATATGCATGGTGCCGCCACTGGGCAAGCGACGTTTAAATGCTTGGGTTATTTGCTTAGTTAAGTCATCAATTTGCTGATGAATGCGGTTAGATGCCGCTGCATTACCGCCTTCGACGGCAATAAAGGCTTTCGTAATGGCCACTTTTATTTTATTTTCATCATACTGAACGACTTTGCCATTACGTTTAATGGTTTTTAAAATACCAGGCGCGTTTGTATTCAATTCCAGTTGACTTTTTTGAGGTAATTCTTTTACCGGGTCGATAGTCTCTGACATGTTTCCTCCAAGGAAGATGAATATTGTCAACTACTTATGGCAATATTCCGGTAAGGTTGTTTTATGAAAACACAATATATAGTAATTCTTGCTGCTATATGTAACAAGATAATGTGTTTTGAAGAGAATTTCAATAGAATAACTCTGAGAATATTCTGTGGATAAAATGTGATTTTAAAGAATGAAACGGATTTTTATGAAGCGGGTTTTGAATTGTTCTTGTGGATAACAAAATTAATTATTTTATAATCCTAGGTCTTTTCTTCAGAAAAATAGGTTTGATATAAATTCAAGTAATAATCATCATTTTCCAGCTCGTAAAGTTGTTGGTTAAACTGATTAATTAAGTCGCTGTTTTTAGGCAAAGCAAAAATTCCCATGCCTTCACCAACTAGAGTCGGAGTGCCAATGATTTTAAATTGACCACCACCATTTTGTACCCAATAAAGAGCAGTCGATTCATGAACGAATGCTGCTGATATTTTGTTATTGGATAAAGCGTTTAAAATATCACCGATCCCATTAAAACTTACGACATCAAATTGACCCAAATAATGAGCTTTAAGGTAGTTATAAAATACCCCTCCATCTTGTCCGCCTTTCATCACGCCTACGGATTTTTTGTCCAAATCATTTAAGGTTTCAATCGTGCTTTGTTTTGAAACCATAAAGGTTCCTCGACTTAGTAGGTATGGAGTAGTGGAAATGAATCGATTTAAGCGATCTTCCGTGATGACAAGCCCTCCAATCGCGATATCAATGGATCCATCATCTAAAGCACTAAAGAGCTTATTTAAATCCATAGGAATTAATTGACAATCATGGTGCGTTCTACGGCATAGCGTTTGAATTAAATCAATATCAAAGCCTTCTTGTAAAGACATCACAAAGGGGGGGTAAAAATATAATGTTCCTACCTTGACCTGATCGGCAAAGCTTAAAGGAATATAAATGAACCAGAAGATGAATATAAATTTTAAGTAGTTCATCGTTTTTTTATTGAATAATTAAGATGTTTGTTTTTAATCATAGTTCACTTCTTAGATTTTGGATTAGGAAGGTGGGCAAAATCAAATCAGTTTAACGAGCCGTTTTAGATTGAATGCGTGGTTTTACAACGATGGCATCACTGACTCTGGAAAAACCATGTACATCCACGGCAAAGGAATTCATACTGGCTTTTAGCTGACTTGAACTCCCACCGTCTAAATTTAAGGCATCGATGCAATTTAATGGATCAGACTTCATCACCTCTGCCAACATGGTGGTAGTCATCGGGGTGTTATCGGTTACTAAGACAATGACCTTATCATCCGCTGTAATACCTAAGGCAGAACGTTCAGCTACACCGGGTTTGAGTGAGGGGATTTTGCCATCAATAATTAAGCGAGGCCCACTTTGCAGTGCAAAATCAGCTGATTTGACGGAAGGGAATTGGCGATGGGTTACGATATTAGGCTTTCCATCTTTGATATAAAAAATACCCCACCAACTAATGCGCTTTAATGGGTTTTGTTCTTTATGCCCGCCGATTCGTAATCCCAAGGGGTGAAATTTTCGGTCAAAAAATCCCCCATTCAGGGTGATGAGAGCATGACTAAACTCGGCAAACTCATCGACTGAAGCGTGTTGATAGGATAATTCACTGGCTAACACAATATCAAGTTCATTTTGTTTAGGATCAATTCGAAAAACATGAATATGGGCCCAAGGATTTAATAGACTTTCACCAAGATCCCAATACTCAATGCCAGGCGCTACTTCACGCCACTCTTCCGCTAATGCTACAGTGGACCAAAATAGAAGCAGGATTGGCAAGATAAGGTTTTTCAGCCATCGTTCACGAAGAGTTTGCCTTAGCATAGTTATCTTGTATCCTTAGTCTTTAAACTTACAATCCAACGGAACAACCATGGAAATATTAACGAAAAATAACAAGTCCACCCTCCCCAAGTCAACTCATGAGTTAAAGCAACTCATGCACCAAGTTTTGCAAAAGGCTAAAGATTTGGGTGCAACCGATGCGTCCGTATCGATTAATCATGATAGCGGATATTCGGTTGATGTCAGAATGGGTGAGGTGGAAACCGTCGAATTTAGTGAAGATAAAGGGGTTGGCGTAACGGTTTATCTTAATCGGCGAAAAGGTTCGGCCAGCAGCACCGATACCTCTTTGCAAGCTATTGAAGCAATGGTAGCAGCCGCTTATGATATCGCAAAAGTCAGCGCTGAAGACCCTTGTTTCGGATTGGCAGATAAAGCGCTCGTAAATAATGATTTGCCTGATTTAGATTTATATCATCCTTGGCCTTTAACGCCATCCGATGCTATTGAAAAGGTACTAGCCTGCGAGCATACGGCTCTGGGCCACGATAAGCGCATCACGAATTCCGATGGAGTTAACCTATCCACCTATGTTTTTCATCACGGATATGCCAATACAAATGGATGTGAAGCCGTAGTCAGCAGCTCACGCCATAGCGTCAGTTGTTCTTTGATTGCTAAGAAAGAAAATTCCATGCAGCGAGATTATGATTACACAACGGCAAGAGATAATGAAGATTTGCTGGATCTAAACCGTTTAGCTAATCGTGCGGCTGAAAGAACAGTAAGCCGGCTAGGAGCACGAAAAATTAAGACTCGAAAAGCCCCTGTTGTGTTTTCTTCTAGGCTGTCTCATGGATTATTTTCAACGTTTATCGCAGCGATAAGCGGCTCAAACCTTTACCGTAAAAACTCATTTCTTTTAAACGCGTTAGGACAACAGATTTTTCAAAAACACATTCGTATTTATGAACAACCTCATTTATTAAAAGGGTTAGGAAGTTCACCCATTGATGGCGAAGGGGTTCCAACGCGCAACAATGTAATGGTAGACCAAGGTGTTTTACAACAATACGTATTAGGCAGTTATTCCGCTAGAAAACTAGGATTAAAAACAACCGCGAACAGCGATGGGGTGTTTAATTTAACCATTGATCCTACTACACAAGGGTTAGAAGCCATTCTCAACAAAATGAATAGAGGCTTACTCGTGACTGAACTGATGGGACAAGGCATTAATATTCTAACCGGGGATTATTCAAGAGGGGCAAGCGGTTTTTGGGTAGAACATGGCGAAATTCAGTTTCCGGTTGAAGAAATCACCATCGCGGGTAATTTAAAAACAATGTTTCAATCGATTGAGGAGGTGGGTAATGACATCAATCCCAATGTGGCTACGCGTTGTGGCTCTGTCTTAGTTTCAGAAATGATGATTGCTGGTGATTAAGTTAGAATGAGAACCCGCGGGATCTCCGCGGGTTAATTCTATCGTTTAATTCTTATCTCTAAAAATAATACGACCCTTCGTTAAATCATAAGGGGTTAATTCCACTTTTACTTTATCGCCGGTTAAAATACGAATGTAATTTTTACGCATACGGCCTGAAATGTGTGCGGTGACAATGTGACCGTTTTCCAATTCAACACGAAACATGGTATTTGGAAGCGTGTCAATAACAGTACCCTGCATCTCAATATGATCTTCTTTGGCCATAGCTCTCCTAAAATATAAAAAAAACATCTATTGATTTTATCCGTTTCATAGGAAAAATCGTTAAATGGTAGATAAAAAATAATTATACGTGTGTAATAAGAAAGATCATACTCTAATGAGTGTAAAAATAGCTCCTACAGATAATCAAAGTATGATTTTTGTCCTTTAAGATGCAAATAGTGCCTTATTTTCGAAAAAATGGCAATCCTCATTGCGTCCGTTACACGGATGACTTAGCAAAAGCATCAAACGCGTCGTTTTTCCAACTTCCAATACGAGTCGGTTTTTTCAAGGAATTATTTAACCAAGCTAAATAATCATGTCTAGAAATGATGGTTGCCCCAAGGCTACTTAAATGATGCGTGGGTAATTGGCAATCAATAAAGTCAAAATTCCATATCTTTAATAGTTGGCTTAAATAAGAAAAGGCAAGTTTAGAGGTATCCCGTACTTTATGAAACATGGATTCACCAAAAAATACTCCTCCTAAGCTTAAACCATATAATCCACCCACCAGTTTTGTATCTTGCCAGACTTCAACCGAGTGCGCGTATCCTAATTCATGAAGTTTGATATAAGCGTTTATCATTTCAGGAGTGATCCAGGTACGATGTGTACGATCGGAGGTGGTAGCACAGGCATGTATTACAGCTGGGAATGCTGAATCTACGGTAAAGCAAAAGGGTTTTTTTAAGGATTTTTTTAAACTTCGCGAGCGCTTGAAAGAATCGGGAAGTAGAATCATTCGTGGATTGGGTGACCACCATAAAATAGGCTGGCCTGGTTCATACCAGGGAAAAATTCCAGAGCAATAAGCCTTCAGCAATCGTGGTGGGGATAAATCCCCACCAATCGCGATTAATCCCTGGTCGTCAAACTGTTTTGGATCAGGGAATGAATCATCCTGCTTACTCAGAATAACAGGCTGGATATTAGGTCCCCTTTATAGTTCGTTTCACGGCTAAAAACCAAGCTGATTAGCTCAAATTTTAGCTTGAGTTTGTTAAATAGAGCTTGCTATTCGCCTCACTAAAGCTAAAATTTGAGCACAATCATCTCAATTTTTAGCTCACGAAACGAATTATAAACAGGCCCTATTCCCCATTATCTAAAAATTTTTCAGCATCAAGCGCTGCCATACATCCAAATCCTGCGGAAGTAATGGCTTGACGGTACACATGATCGGCAACATCCCCACAAGCAAACACACCAGGAATATTCGTTGCCGTAGCCATACCTTCTAACCCCGAACGAATCTGAATATATCCATTTTTCATGGCGAGCTGATTTTCAAAAATGCCTGTGTTTGGAGTATGACCAATGGCAATAAATACCCCTTCTAAAGGCATTTCTTTGGCTTGGTCCGTTTCAAGATTTCGAATACGAATGCCTGTCACCTTCATATCATCACCCAGCACTTCCTCTAAGGTATGATTCCAAAGGATATCCACATTGCCATTTTTTTGTTTTTCAAATAATTTATCTTGAAGTATTTTTTCAGCGCGAAGTGAATCACGGCGATGAATTAACGTAACGGATGAAGCTAGATTTGAAAGATATAAAGCTTCTTCAACGGCGGTATTTCCACCGCCCACGACACAAACACGTTTGTTGCGATAGAAAAAGCCATCGCAGGTCGCGCAAGCAGAAACGCCTCGCCCTTGATAAGCTTTTTCTGAAGGTAGGCCTAAATATCGTGCAGATGCCCCGGTTGCAATGATTAAGCTATCACAGGTATAGCGCTCGGTATCACCTTGTAACTCAAAAGGCCGTTGTTGCAGGTTTACGTTTACTATTTCATCAAAAATAATTTTGGTGTTGAAGCGCTCAGCATGCGCTTGCATACGTTCCATTAATGCAGGACCCTGTAATCCTTCTACATCGCCTGGCCAATTATCAACGTCGGTTGTGGTGGTAAGTTGTCCACCAGGCTGCATGCCGGTTATGACGACGGGATGTAAATTGGCTCTCGCCGCATAAACAGCAGCCGTATAACCCGCGGGTCCTGAGCCCAAAATAATCAAACGATGATGGTTTGTTTCAGTCATGTTGTACACCTTGAAAAAGCCTAATTGGATACAAAGTTAATTCGGTTTTATGTTAAGATGACGATAGTATGATAAATCACGATGCATTAAAATACCTATGACCAATAAGCACAAAAGCAAAAGAGCAAGTGACTCTAAAGGCGCTATGCCTCATTATCTGGTAAAACGCATCAGCGAAGGCAGTTTTATTCTGGTTTTAACGTTAGCCATATATATGCTGCTCTCTCTTATGACCTATCGCCAGAATGATCCAGGTTGGACCCACAGCGCTACTCATTCATCTCACATTACCAATGCCGGTGGTCAAGTGGGGGCTTATATTTCGGATGGGTTGTATTTTTGCTTCGGATTTTTGGCGTTTTTAATCCCCGTGTGTTTTGCCTATGTTGGCTGGATAATTTTAAAAGATCACCGCGCTCTAAGAAAAGTGAACAAAGCCATGCTTATTGTGCGAACAGCCGGGCTTGTTTTTTTATTATGTGGCGGCTGTGGTCTTTTAGCGCTTGAGCTTAAAACCAAGACAAACACGTTAATGGGTTACACAGGCGGTATTGTCGGTGAGCTTATGGCCACCATACTTCGTTCTGCCTTTAACCCAGAAGGAGCTACACTATTATTAATGGCAATGCTCTTAGTGGGGATCACCTGGTTAACTGGCCTCTCCTGGGTGCTGACAACTGAGATGATCGGGCGCTTTACCCTCACTTTGGTCCACGGGTTGATTCGAATGATTATGGCTGCCATAAAGGCGCTTTCATTTTGGGGCAATCAAGCAAAAGAGACGTTTAATACTCGTTCGCATTCCACTCCAAGTGTTTCAAAACCAATTATTCGAAAACCAGAGAAAATTCCAACTGAGCCGCAGTTAGTCCAAGAACCAAAGCGGATAGAACCTTCACCTTCGGTTAAAGAAAAATCGGTTAAAAAGGTGGAGGTCATTCCTGGAATGCCGGCTTTAACCCTATTAAGTAAAGGTCAGCCTGGTAAACCGATGGGTGGATATACGCATCAAGAACTAGAAAACCTTTCACGTGATGTCGAGCAACATCTCTTAGATTTTGGTATTCAAGCGGATGTGGTTTCCGTTCACCCTGGGCCAGTTATTACTCGATTTGAGTTGCAATTAGCAGCAGGGGTAAAAGTTAGTAAACTCACAGCGCTCTCTAAAGATCTGGCTCGTTCCTTATCTGTTACCAGTGTGCGGGTTGTTGAAATTATCCCAGGAAAAACGGTCGTTGGACTTGAGCTGCCAAATCAAGATAGAGCAACCGTCTCGCTTTCTGAGGTTTTGTCAGCTGATGTCTATCAAAAGGCGCACTCACCTTTAACATTGGCCTTAGGGGTGGATATTGCGGGTCATCCCATGGTGGTTGATTTAGCAAAAATGCCTCATTTGTTGGTTGCTGGAACAACAGGATCGGGTAAATCCGTGGGTATTAATGCCATGATTTTAAGTCTGCTCTTTAAAGCCACTCCTGAGCAGGTGCGATTAATTATGGTTGATCCGAAAATGTTAGAACTATCCGTTTACGATGGGATCCCTCATCTCTTGGCCCCGGTGGTAACGGATATGAAAGAAGCAGCGAGCGCCCTACGCTGGTGTGTAGGGGAGATGGAACGACGTTATCGTTTAATGGCATCTTTTGGTGTTCGTAACCTGGCTGGTTTTAATGGAAAAGTGGCTGAAGCCAAAGCCAAAGGCGAGCCGTTAGTCGATCCATTATGGAAGCCCACGAATTCTGCCACAGAAGAATCGGCGCCGGAGCTAACGGCGCTACCTTACATCGTCGTTGTGATTGATGAATTAGCCGATATGATGATGGTGGTTGGTAAAAAAGTAGAACAATTAATCGCGCGCATTGCACAAAAAGCTCGTGCGGCTGGCATCCATTTGATTCTGGCCACTCAGCGTCCATCCGTTGATGTGTTAACGGGATTAATAAAATCCAACATTCCCACACGAATTTCGTTTCAAGTTTCTTCTAAAATTGATTCGCGAACCATATTAGATCAGCAAGGAGCGGAGCAATTATTAGGATATGGCGATATGTTATTCCTAGCGCCTGGTACGGGTGCGCCTTTACGCGTTCATGGCGCTTTTGTTGATGATAAGGAAGTGCATCGTGTCGCTGACGATTGGCGTGCTCGAGGTGTACCAGAATACATTGATGAAATTACACAAAATTCTGGCGACGGATTTGATGGTATACCAGGAGAGGAAGGTCAAGATACGGAAGAAGCGGATCCGCTTTACGATCAAGCGGTGGAGTTTGTAGTTGAAACCCGTAAAGCCAGTATATCTGCTGTTCAAAGACGATTCAAAATTGGTTATAATCGTGCAGCGCGGTTAGTGGAAGAAATGGAACGGACAGGACTTGTTGGTCCTTTAGAAGGCGGATTCCGTGACGTTTTAGTCAATTCCATTGACGATTAAATCGAACGATTACTATACGTCTACTATAATCAATAATCGATTAAACGCGAGACGTCTAAATGGTCTATCTTAATAGAAATCAGAATAGGAATTGACATCATGCGAAAATTAGCTCTTGTTCTATTATGTGTGGTGATGCAACAAGCATATAGCAATGAAGCCAGTGCGGTATTACAAAAAAAACTCAACGCAATTCACACTATGAGTGCTTCCTTTAAACAAGTTGTCCAAGCTAAAAAAAGGCAGCTTTCCAGTTCATCAGGAACCATGGCATTGTCACGTCCTGGTCGTTTCCGATGGGATACTAAAGAACCTATGGCCCAACTCGTTGTGGCGGATGGTGCTAAACTTTGGATTTATGATAAAGAGCTAGAGCAAGTGACCGTGAAAAAGCAGCAAAAAGGAATTGGTGGCACTGCTGGGTTATTCTTAAGTGGGTATGACAATACAGTGGCGCGTGATTTTGAGGTGGACGAAAAAACCAAAGGAAATGAATCTCTCTTTGATTTGAAAGCAAAATCCAGCAAAGAAAATTTTCAGCGCGTTAAGCTCACCTTTTCTGGGGATAAGCTAAAAACCATGGAAATGTTTGATCAACTTGGACAACATACGATTGTGCGTTTAAGTAATATCAAGGTAAACCCCGGATTAAAGACTTCATTATTTAAGTTTAAAATTCCCAAAGGTGTGGATGTGGTTAAGCAATGACATCATCGCCTGATTCAAAAGGACTACCCCTTGCCGAACGGATGAGACCGGCTCAACTTGAAGATGTGCTTGGTCAGAATCACTTACTAGGCCAAGGAAAACCCTTGCGTCTCGCCTTTGAATCAGGCAACCCATATTCCATGATATTCTGGGGCCCACCGGGTGTTGGGAAAACAACACTTGCAAAACTAACTGCAAACGCCTTTGATTGCGAATGGATTGCGCTCTCAGCCGTATTTTCCGGTGTCAAAGATATTCGAGCTGCGGTGGAATCGGCTCGGTCTTATCAAGCAAAAGGTCGGCATACCATTTTATTTATTGATGAAATTCATAGGTTTAATAAGGCACAACAAGATGCGTTGTTGCCCTATACTGAATCTGGGTTACTGACTTTCATTGGGGCGACCACTGAAAATCCTTCTTTTGAAATAAACAATGCATTGCTTTCTCGAGCAGAAGTGTATGTTCTCAAGTCTTTAGATGATGAAGCGCTCCATCAATTAATGCAACGAGCTTTGAGTCGCTATCTTTTGCATTTACATTTTGAAGAAGGCACCGAAAAAGCAATTATTCATTATGCCGATGGGGATGCGCGCCGATTATTAAATGTATTGCAACAAATTAATAATGCCGCTACTGCACAGGGTAAAACGTGTATTGATAAAGAATTCGTCGTAACCACACTTACTCATAGTACTCGCCAATTTGATAAGGGTGGTGATCAATTTTACGATCAAATTTCAGCCCTTCATAAGTCTGTACGTGGTTCAAATCCTGATGCGGCATTGTATTGGTTATGTAGAATGCTTGATGGCGGAGTGGATCCTCGCTATTTAGCAAGACGAATTGTTCGCATGGCTTGGGAAGATATTGGACTAGCGGATCCCAGAGGCATTCAAATCGCCCTTGATGCAGCAAAGACATATGAACGACTCGGATCACCAGAAGGAGAGCTTGCCCTAGGGCAGGCTGTTATTTATCTTGCCGTTGCTGCCAAGAGTAATGCTGGCTATAAAGCCTTTAATCAAGCCATGGCTTTTGTAAAACAGGATAAATCTCGCGCCGTTCCCTTGCATCTTCGGAATGCACCAACTGCCTTAATGAAACAATTGAACCATGGTAAAGAATATCGTTATGCTCATGATGAGCCACACGGTTATGCAGCAGGAGTTAATTATTTTCCCAATGAGATGAATCCACCTCATTGGTATCAACCTGTTGCTCGAGGTTTGGAAAGCAAAATTGGTGAAAAAATGGATTTTTTGCGGAAGTTAGATGAGCAAGAATAAAAATAATCACATATTACCCTTACTAAAAGCTGGTTGGATGATTCTGGCGGTGGCGGTGATCCTTCTTGCAATATTCTTTAGCTTGTTCAGGGCGATGACACCATGGGCTGAGCATTATAAAGGTGATATTGAAAAACATTTAACCAAGTTAGTTGGCCACCCCGTTCATATTCAAGCGATGGAAACCAGCTGGTATTGGTTTGAACCGGTTTTGAAATTAGATAAAGTCACTATCACCCAAGCGAATCAACCGGTTTTAAAGCTCGACAAGCTCTTAGTCGGTATTAATCTCTTTAGCTCGTTATGGCACTGGCAGATTCAGCCAGGAATTTTGTACATCGAGGATTTAAATCTTAATATTCATGAGATAGATCATCACTGGATTGTTGATGGGCTAGGAATAGGGCAAGAAAGCGTTCACTTTGATTCAGATGCGTTTTTACCTATTCTTGGTTGGCTTTTAGCCCAACAAAAAATTATGTTAAACCATGTTTCGGCTTTGGTTCATCTTCAAGATGGTTCGCTCCTTCCCATAACGGATTTAAACTTAAGCATCATGAATCGCTCCGGCCGTTATCGCATGAAGGGAAGTGCGAGATTAGCTCAAACTAGACCAACTGAGCTTAGGTTATTAGGGGATATGCAGATTAATGTTTCTAATTTGAGCCGATCCAAAGGAGAGATTTATATATCGGTGACCGATTTACTTCCCGCGCAATGGCAATATTTTCTTCCCCAAAAAACGTATCGCATCGATGGGGGGGAAGGAGATATTGAATTTTGGATCGATTTAGCTAAAGGAGGCGTTAAGCTTATTCAGTCGAAACTTTCGTTTGATCATTTAGCGTGGACTGAAACCTTAAACAATCAAAGTCATTTTTTGCAGACTCTTGAAGCAAACCTAGCATGGAAGCCGATTGATGATGGATGGCAGCTTTCAGGCGATCAAATTAAAATTCAAATGGCGGGTAAACATTGGCCTGAAAACAAACTCTTAATCAAATATCGTACGTCAGTTGATGATTTTAATCTCTATCTGAAAACCATCGACATCGAATCTTTGTTTAGCGCAGGAATTACTTGGCCTACTTCTTTAAAGCCTATAGCATTAGCCAGGCCATTCGGTACACTGCACGATACTGAGATCCATTTTCTAAATCATAAGATTAATTTTTTCTTAACTCGATTTTCTGATCTTGGATTCAAAGGGAGCAATAAACTACCTGGCATCGATCATCTAGCTGGGGTGCTTAATTGGCAACCTGATCAAGGCCGATTGGAAATGGATTCAAACGCCATTTTTGTGCATATTCAAGATAAACCACCCATTCTTTTTTCAAACCTGAATACGGCTATTGATTGGAAAGAATTGAGCCATGGATTACGAATCAGCTTAGATAGGTTTGTCTTAACCCGACCCGATTTGGTAATGAGTGCCGAAGGTCAGTTAGATGAAGCATTAACCGAACCTAAGATCAATTTAGAAGGATTATTTTCAGCACAAAATGCACAACAATGGTTTGACTATATTCCACATGGGGTCTTGAAAGATAAATTAGAGCATTGGCTAAAAAAAGACATTAAACAAGTTGGGAAAGCCACTGGGCGCATCATTGTAAATGGTCCTTTAAAGGATTTCCCTTTTGATAAACACGATGGAACATTTACCATTTCGTCCATTTTAAGTGAAGTCGATTTATATTTTAATGAACAGTGGCCTCTATCAAAACATATAGATGCCTTTTTAAAAGTAGATAAACGATCGCTTGAAGCGGATGTGATCAAGGCCGATTTATCGGGTGTGGAAGTTGAGAATTTGAATTTACGAATGGATGATATTGGTTATGATCATGAAACGTTACTCATTCACAGCAAAAGCGATGCAAAAGCAGAAGACTTAATGGCTTTTGTGCGCGCTTCTCCACTTAAAAAACGTCTTTCAAAGCTTAAGATGCTGGATTTGATGGGCCCAATGGGTGTGGAATTACGATTAGAAATCCCTCTATATCCAGGAAATGATCCTGTTTTGGCAAGAGGTGAATTGACTTTTTTAGATAATAAAGCGGTTTTTCATCATCCAGCAGCGGATATAGAATTAGATGCTATAGCAGGCCATCTTGAGTTTGATGAACATGGCATCACCGACAGTGCCTTAAACGCTCGTTTAATGACGGATCCAGTTGATATTCGCATTAAATCAGTCAGAACCACTAAACCTTATACCGAAGTTCAACTGAATGGCCATACGACCATAGAATTGCTTAAAAATAAATTAAATTTGCCTTTATTTTCTTTATTAAAAGGGCAGCTAGATATTGCAGCCTTGTTCACCATTACCGATGATCCCAATGATTTGGATCATATTGAGCTGAACTCCTCTTTAGCTGGAGTCGCGGTTGATTTGCCGAAACCACTTGGGAAATCAGCGACAGAGCGCTCTAAGTTAAAGGTTGCAGTGGATTTTAATCCTGAAAAAGCGCTTCATATTGATGTAGATTATAACCAACGCGCTAGAGCTAATTTATGGTTTAATCGTTCGCAACAAGGGTTTTCTCTTCATCACGGCGAAGTCAGAGTGGGTCATGGGCGCGCGAGTACGAAGAATCTGAACGGGGTTCAAGTCGTGGGTACGTTGCCTGAGTTGGATGTTAAAGCCTGGCAGGAAACATTCCAAAAAATGCCGACTAATGCTTCATCTCCGAGTTTAATGGATTGTATTAATTTCATTGATTTAGAATTAGCGTCCCTTCATGCTTGGGGAAGAACACTCCATGATTTAACCATTAGGGCAAGCAAAGCAAATTTTAGTGACTGGACCATTAAATTAAAACAGCCTCACTTCATGGCGAATTTGTTTTATCAGAAAAAAAATAACTTACTCAGCGGGCATTTTGATTATCTGCATTTGCCAAAATTTAATGCCCCCCCTAAACCGGAGTCGCTCAATAAAGTAACCCTTTTACCTGAGCAGATCCCAAATCTAAATTTAACCATTAATGATCTACAACTCGGAGCTTTAGACTTAGGCAATGTGATTATCAAAGCCAATAGCTCTAAAAATCATTGGAATCTAGAGTATTGCAAATTAATTTCATCGGCGTATCAAATGACGCTTCAAGGTGATTGGACTCGTAACCATAATCACAGTAAAACAACCATCAAAGCAGGATTAAAAATATCGGATTTAGCTCAAGCACTTAAACAATGGAATGCATCTCCAGCGGTCGAGGCGCAACAAGGAGAAATTTTATTTAAAGGGGGGTGGGATGCTCCTGCATATGATGTTTCATGGAACAAACTTGCTGGGAATTTGTCCATACAATTACGTAATGGCCGAATCACTAAATTAAGCTCTGAAACCGAAGAAAAGATTGGATTAGGGAAACTGCTCAGTATTTTAAGTTTACAAACCATTCCTCGCCGTTTAACCCTTGATTTTAGCGATTTAGCTAAAGGTGGGTATAGCTTTGATGTATTCATGGGTAATTTTTCTGTAAAAAATGGTGTGATGAGTACCTCCGATAGCTATATTGATGGCCCAGTCGCCTATGCAAGCATTAAAGGTGATCTGGATATCATCAAGCAACTGTATGATCTTAATCTGCAAGTTATGCCGCACATTACCGCGAGCTTACCAGTTGTTGCAACCATTGCAGGTGGACCGATTGCAGGGATCGCCACCTGGGTGGCCAGCAAAATAATAAATCATGGCATGCAAAAAATCAGCAGCTATACTTATAAAGTAACAGGACCATGGTTTGATCCGGTCGTGCAGCAAGTGAGTATAGAAAAACAAAAAATGCACGATTAAATATTGGGATTTAAAGGACAACACAAAACAAGGATCCGATATGTTTTTGAACTTAATAAAGAAATATTGGAATGTTAGCCTATTAAAAACTTCTCCCGAAGAAACGCCATATTCTAAATTACTACTGGGATTGGGGGCGTTTGTTTTCTTTCTGGTTGTTGCAAGCCAGTGGGGATTAATTCAAACCGATATTGAATTAAGCCTTTTAAACATAATTCTAGCTGGAGTTCTTTTACTTTTTTCTTATTCGTTCTATACGTTTATTTTATTAGCAGCCTTCAAACTTAAAGAGCGTTTTATTCAGACACTAACCTGCCTTTTTGCAACGCATACCATTGTTCATATTTTTGCTTATCCCTTGTTGGCGGCAACCCCGTTTTTAACGCAAGCAGACTCCCCATCAACAGGGGTATTTCTTTTAAGTTTTGTTTATTTACTGTTTACCATCATCCTTACGGCTTGGCAGTTGATGATCACAGTGTTTATTTATAAAAAGGCACTGAATATTGACACGTTACCGGGTATACTGGCTACCATTGGGTTGTTTGCAGCGAATATCTTGTTGGTATCTTTTGTTCGCTAGTCACTTCACTGATACTAAACGCTGTTATACCCTCAGGTTTTCATTCGAATTAAGTACTCATTCTGGATAACATGATGCATTTACATATTTTAGGCATTGGCGGCACATTTATGAGCGCACTGGCTATACTCGCTCGTGAAGCAGGATTCGAAGTCACTGGAAGTGATACAAATTGTTATCCTCCGGTCAGTGATTTATTAAATGCTAAAAAGATTCATTTGGTTGAGGGATATGAAGACAGTGAGCTCGCGCTTAAAGCAGATTGCGTGATTGTTGGTAACGCAATCCGGCGAGGGATCCCCATCATTGAAGACGTTTTAAATGCTGGGAAACCTTATTATTCCGGGCCTCAATGGTTAGCTGAGCATATCTTATCAAAATATAGAGTGATTGCTGTAGCAGGAACTCACGGTAAAACCACCACCACTTCGATGCTTGCTTATATTTTACATCATGCAGGCTGTAAGCCAGGTTTTTTAATTGGAGGAGTCGCTCCAAATTTTGATACCAGCGCAAGACTTGGGAAAGGGGAGTGGTTTGTTATAGAGGCGGATGAATATGACAGTGCTTTTTTTGATAAGCGCCCTAAATTCATGCATTATCGTCCTGAAATGGCGATTTTAAACAATTTAGAATTTGATCATGCGGATATTTATCCCGATCTTGCTGCAATTCAACAACAGTTTCATTACTTGTTACGAACCATCCCTGGAAAAGGGGCAGTATTGAAGCCACGTGATGATGAGGCTTTAAATGAGGTTCTGGAAAAAGGATTATTTTGTAAGACAGAAGCCTTAGCTTTACAAGGCGATGCGACCTGGCGAGCTGAACTTTTAGAAGACAGTGGGCAACGCTTTCGAGTTTGGCATCTTGGCAAGGCCATTGCAGAAGTTAGCTGGCCGCTAATAGGTCAATTTAATGTGGAAAATGGCTTAGCTGCCATGGCAGCGAGCATACATGCTGGGGTTAAACCCGAGGTGGCAGCTCAAGCATTAAGCGAATACATTCCTCCCAAACGTCGGTTGGAGGTTAAAGGAAGTCAACATAATATTACTGTTTATGATGATTTTGCTCATCATCCAACAGCCATTGGCAAAACCATTAAAGCGCTGAAAAACAGCCGTCGTCATCAACGCATTTTGGTGGCTCTAGAATTTGCTTCTTATACCATGAGGATGGGAGTGCATGCTGGCGAAATGGCATCAGCTTTACAAGGAGTAGATAGCTTATATGCACTAAATCCCAAAGACTTTGATTTAGCACCGTTCACGAGAGATTGGAATTTCCCATACCAATTATCACCAGATACCCCTACCATTGTAGATCTGATTAGTCAGGAAGCAATGCCTGGCGATGCCATTTTAATCATGAGTAACCGCGGTTTCGATGGCATTCATCAAAAAATAATCGACCGCATCGACCATCGATTTAAATAACCGCAGCTACTACTAGATTTTGTTGTTACAGAAGAAAGGTTGTTGGCTAAGGAAATACAATAACCTTAGTCCGCTTTAATCTGTAACGTATCGTCTTTATAATCCACTACAATCCGCTCACCGGGTTTAAACTGACCCGTTAAAATTGATTGGGCTAGAGGATTTTCTAGCTGTTGTTGTATGACACGCTTTAACGGTCTTGCGCCATAGACGGGATCAAACCCTGCTTCAGCTAGATAATCAAGCGCTTTTGGTTTTACTTCTAAGGTCATGTTTTGTTCTTTTAAACGCTGTTTTAAATGTTCAATCTGAATGGAAGCAATGTCTGCAATTTGCTCTTTCGTTAAGGCATGGAATACCACGCTATCATCAATCCGGTTAATGAACTCGGGTCTAAAATGCTGGCGAACCTGCTCCATGACCGCTTCTTTAATTTCTTTGTAATCAAGCTTACTGCTCATATCTTGAATTAAATGCGAGCCAATATTAGACGTCATCACAATCACAGTATTACGAAAATCAACCGTTCTGCCTTGGCCATCTGTTAACCGCCCATCATCTAACACTTGCAAGAGAATGTTAAACACATCGCTGTGGGCTTTTTCAATTTCATCCAAGAGAATGACGGAATAAGGTCTTCTTCGAACCGCTTCTGTTAAATAACCGCCTTCTTCATAGCCCACGTAACCTGGAGGAGCACCGATTAAGCGAGCAACCGAATGCTTTTCCATAAATTCTGACATATCAATACGAACCATTGCATCAACGGTATCGAAAAGAAAAGCGGCTAAAGCTTTGCAAAGTTCTGTTTTACCAACTCCTGTTGGGCCTAAAAAGAGGAAGGAGCCGATCGGACGATTGGGATCTGAAAGTCCTGCACGGGAGCGACGTATCGCATTGGAGACGGAATCTACGGCTTCATCCTGCCCGATGACACGTTTATGCAATGCTTCTTCCATATGCAATAATTTTTCTCTCTCCCCCTCAAGCATTTTCGAAACGGGGATCCCAGTCCACTTTGAAACCACTTCCGCTACTTCTTCTTCAGTGACTTTATTGCGAACCAACTTAGTTTCTTTGGGCTCTTCTTCGCTGACTTCTTTTAATTGTTTTTCAAGCTCTGGAATGCGCCCATATTGTAGTTCCGACATACGGGTTAGGTCGCCAGCCCGTTTGGCGGTTTCTAATTCAATTTTAGCTTGCTCTAATGCTTCTTTTATATGAGTCGCACCTTGTAAGGCTGCTTTTTCAGCTTTCCAAATTTCTTCTTGATCAGAATATTGTTTTTCTAATTCCTGGATGCTTTCTTCCAAGTCCTCTAAGCGTTTTTTTGAAGCTTCATCGGTTTCCTTTTTGAGTGCTTCTCGTTCAATTTTTAATTGGATTAAACGACGGTCTAACTTATCTAAGCTTTCAGGTTTTGAATCAATTTCCATACGGATCTGACTGCCCGCCTCATCAATTAAGTCAATGGCCTTATCAGGCAATTGTCTATCGGTAATATAGCGTTGCGATAAGGTCGCTGCTGCGACAATGGCCGGATCGGTAATTTCAACCCCATGATGCACTTCATAACGTTCTTTTAAACCTCGAAGTATGGCGATGGTGTCTTCGACGGATGGCTCTTCTACAAGGATTTTTTGGAATCGTCGTTCAAGGGCCGCGTCTTTTTCAATATATTGTCGATACTCATCCAACGTAGTTGCCCCAATGCAATGAAGTTCACCGCGAGCTAATGCGGGCTTTAACATATTGCCAGCATCCATTGCGCCCTCGGCTTTTCCAGCACCAACCATGGTATGCAATTCGTCAATAAATAAAATAATTTGGCCTTCTTGTTTGGCTAAATCATTCAATACGCCTTTTAATCGCTCTTCAAATTCGCCGCGAAATTTTGCACCAGCGATTAATGCGCCCATGTCTAAAGAAAGTAGGCGTTTATTCTTTAATCCTTCAGGCACTTCACCATTGATAATTCGTTGCGCTAATCCTTCGACAATCGCTGTTTTACCAACACCAGGCTCTCCAATTAGAACAGGATTATTTTTCGTACGCCGCTGCAGAACTTGAATGGTGCGACGAATCTCATCATCACGACCAATCACAGGATCAAGCTTACCTTGCTCGGCACGTTCGGTTAAATCAATGGTGTATTTTTCTAAGGCTTGGCGTTGCTCTTCAGCATTGGGATCAGTAACTTTTTCACCACCACGGATTTCTTCAATCGCTTTGTCAATCGCGACTTTATTGGCTCCGGCTTGTTTTAAATATTTAGCCAAATTCCCATCTTCTTCCATTGCGGCTAAAATGAATAATTCACTGGATATAAAATTATCTTTTCTTTTTTGAGCGAGTTTATCGGTTAAATTTAAGAGCCGATTTAATCCATTAGAAATATGAATTTCACCGGCTGTTCCTTCTACTTTAGGTAATTGATCCAGCGCTTGATCAATGGAGGTTCTTAATTGAGAAAGATTAACGCCTGCTTTCGATAATAAAGGTCTAACACTGCCGCCTTCTTGATCCAATAAGGCTTTCATTAAATGCTCTGGCTCGATAAAACCATTATCTCTTCCGAGCGCTAATGATTGAGCATCCGCTAAAGCCAGCTGAAATTTTGAGGTGAGTTTATCCATGCGCATAATTGTTGACCTTATTGTTATTCGAAGTCTTACTTTAACCCCAGTTCAGAGTTTTTATGCTTTATAAACCGCGCCAAATCAACGATTACTTCGTTAAAATCAAATAAAAATGCTCGAATTAGCTCTGCTAGTCCTGCGCTTTTTATTTGATTTTGCCTCGTACTCCTTGATTTTGCTTGTTTATAAAGCATAAAAACTCCGAACTGTGGTTACTTTATGATTGCATAAAAACTTATTTAAGCGGGAAATGTATTTTTAATTATAGTACTTTTGTAATTCCGCTATTACTCACGTAAAATGGGGGTTATTTAGGATAAAATCAAGACTAAGCCATGACAAAAGATGATTCTTCTATCAACACTTCTGATTCGCAAGCGCTATTAAACAAAGTGGTTCTTGAATACATGCGTGAACAACGTCGAAAAAGAATTTGGCGTTGGATCATGCGCGGTGCGATTTTTATATTAGTTATTTGGTTTTTGTACCAAGCTATCTCCGTTCGTGGCGAATCCATTATGGAACGAACAGAGCCTCATGTTGGGCTGATTGATTTGAAGGGAACCATTTTTGAAAATGAGCTAGCCAATAGCGATAACTTCGTTAAAGGCTTAGAAAAAGCCTATGATAATAAAAGCATGAAAGCCTTAATTATTCGAATAGACAGCCCAGGAGGTAGCCCTGTTCAAGCCGATTATATGTATAATGCTCTTCGATACTATCGTGAAAAAAACCCTGAAGTAAAAACGTATGCAGTGTGCGTGGACGCCTGTGCTTCTGCTGCTTACTACGTAGCTGTGGGTACTGAAGAAATTTATGCGAATCCATCCAGTTTAGTCGGCTCTATTGGTGTTTTGTATAATGGCTTTGGATTTGTGGATGCCATGCAAAAGCTAGGCATTTCGCGAAGACTTTATACCTCTGGAAAATATAAAGGCTTTATGGATCAATTCTCTCCTGTTCAGCCTAATTCCGAAGAGTTTCTTAAAAAAATGCTCGATATCATTCATCAGCAATTTATTGACGTGGTTAAAGAAGGCCGTGGTGATCGTTTAATGATTGATGATCAAACCTTTTCAGGCTTATTCTGGACTGGGGTTCAAGCTAAAGAACGTGGCTTAATTGATGGCTTTGCAAGCAGTGGCCAATTAGCTCGCGAAGTGATTAAAATTGATAAGGTAGTGGATTACACTTATGAGGAATCGGTTTTAGAGCGTGTGGCTAAAAATATTGGCACCGCAATGGCCGATCAACTTCCTCAAAGCTTAGGCATGAAACCTGGGTTACGATAACAACTCCTTTCCTCGTGCATCTCGATTTTTTTGCCATCTTGCTGCGGTTATGGCCGCAGCATTGTTTTTAATTATCTACTTTTCTTGAGTTATTGTATTTAGTTAAGCCGACTCATTGTAATTGCCGCCACGATTGACGTCCATAGCGGTCAAGGCCTGGATTTTCTCCAACTTTTTGAATAGTACCGCTGGTTCCTGATAGGTACTTGTATTCGACATCGCCGGCATTCAAAATGGACGGTGTTGCAATTAAGCCTACTTGGGATTGAATTCCACTTGGCGAAACTTGTTCACTTGTACCTCCATCGCTGTAAGTCACAGAATCACCAGTCGTAAACTTACCATCTCCATCTAAATCAAATACATTGTAATTCAATCGCGTTCCAGTAAAGGCATCCAGCTCCATCAGCCAACCTTCTCCACCAAAGTCACAGGGATCGCTCGTTGGTATGACCGTTGAAAAAATAATTTTATTGCTGGCGAACAACATATTCGACACGATTCGTTCCCCTTCTGGATTATTACCAACAATTAAATCCATATACCAGCCCCGATCATTATTGGCTAATAAATTATTGCTGGTGACTCGAACCCCGTCTTGCTGCTGTAGAATGGTTTGTTGACGAAGTTCAGCTCGACCCGAAATCACAGTTGTGCTGGTATCACGCAATGCATAAATGCTTTGCACGCTTAAATCCGTTTTGTCGCTATTTTCTAAATATTTGCCTGTTCCAATATAAATTTGGAGACCCGAAGGGTTATTGACTAGATTAGAAACCGTTGGTTTGATGGTAATGGGTTGTCGATTTCCGGAGCTGTCCTGTGCAACAAATAAAGGCAAAGGAGTGGAGCCTGATTTAAAGCTAAAATCCCATTGGCTGACGTTGGTGGAGGAAATATCAATTTTCCAGACGTTTCCAAATAAATCGCCGGCATAAATCCTATCCGCGATACTATTTCCATCCATATCAACCACTGCTGGAGAAGCCATGCCATTCGGCCGACTCAAACCCAACGGATCGGCACTCATTCCTACGCCGGTATCAAATTTTTTAATCACAGCACCCGTATCAATGTTAACAATATAAATGACCGCATTACCCGTAGTACTGACGTTTCCATCGACTTCGGTGTTGTTATACCCATTGCCAAATATTGCAGCCCATTGGCCATTTGCTAAACGTACGATAGAAGGTTGACTATAGGTATAGCCTAAGTCCACGTCATTTATATCTGTAAATTCCCACTTCACAATACTAGCGGCTATGCTTTCACTAAATGCTGCAGGGTTTGTAACGTCTAAGGCATAAATTCCCTGACCTCCGCCATTTAAGCCAGCAGCTAAGATGGTTCGCCACTGGTTATTGATAAATACATCAATGACGGTAGGCGAACCATCGACGTAATAATGATGAGAATACTCTTGGGAAGTTAATAAAGATAAATTTGTGTACACCTTAGAAGGAACGTAAGCCAATAATTCCGAGCCTGTGTTTGCATTAAACGCATGCAACATACCGTCATTGGCGCCGACGTATAGGACTGGTTGTCGGTTTAGATTTGCTTGACGAAATGTGTCATAAGGGGAATTGTTTTCCGGCGAAGTTCCTGGCCAAATGGAAGGATATTGTTGTCCTGGGATGCCAATCACCACTGGTGCAGAATTAATAATATCTCCCAGTAGAGTAGAGCGGTCGCGAAATGTACCGCCATTTTGAACTTCCTGAGCTTTATTGCCGCGAATATACTCTAATCTGGCGCTACCTAATGAATCTATCAAACCTGATACGGGATTGGTGTCTAACAAGATCGTTTGCGTTGTATCGATTTCGCTACTCGAAGGTGACGCAGGGTTTGTAGGCCAGCGAAATGGAACACCAACTCCCGTAGAAGGCTTATAGGTAATAATTTTTCGACCCGTATCATAATTTTGAGTATCAAGTTTTTCTGCGGCATCCCACTCTGAACCGCCAGGTCCGGTACCTGTAAGTAATATATCACCGGTTGTTTGATCAATGGCAAAAGCAAGCAATTGACCGCTCCAATCTTTAGTACGAAAGATGGCTTGATAAATTTTAGTTCCGGTGGATAAAAAACCACTACTTAAGGCAGCAGATGAAAACGAACCGGTTTGATCAATAATCATTTCAAACGCTTTGGCGAGCTGCTCATTTAAGTTGGTAGCATTCGTCACTAAAAAGTAATTATCAGGTAATCCACTACCGGTGGTATCGAATTCAGAAGTCAAATCAGGAATGTTATTGTTATTTTTATCGGTGAATCCTCCCCATTTGGCTCCATAAAAAAGTGGAGAGTTAAATAAGGTTGCTATGGTTCCAGAGCTATTCGGTGTAAATGTTCGAGTAGTGGAGATTGGCAAAGCAGTCCCATCTTGCCATCCTTGTCCTGGTAATTGACCAGGGGGAGTATCTAAAAAGTAATCAATATCATTGCTAGCAGAAGTATCGCTGTCTCGAACTTCAAGATAAACACCGTCCTCAGTAGTACCTGAAATGACATATCCCATATGTTGAGTAATTGAACCCGCACTATAAATAGTATCTAATTGAATGGTTAACGTGTTGTTTGAATTTACCGTAATCGTATATTTTACAATGGCATCCATATCAAAATCCGCGCCTTGTTGTACGTCTTCAAAGTTGACTCGGAAAACTCCTCCAGTATCGCTTAACGACTCAATATAGAAATCAACGACGTTATTTGTGGGCTGATATTGCCCTTGGGTGGCATTAATGCTAAAGCCTTTTACCGATTTACCAAATGGTATAATGGATATTTGTTTTCCTCCTACATTGAACTTAATTTCAGGAGAAGGAGAGGATAAGCCAACCATGAGCGATTTTACTTTTTGAGTTCCTGAGGCACTGCTGACGTCATTGGTCCAACCATAATACCCAACGCTTGCGGCGTAATAACTTCCTTCAGAGTTTGGATCATGTGGAGCAAGTCCTCGAATATTGCCAAAGCTTGTCACGGTTTTCGGAGTTGGTGCACCATCACTGTTCGTGCCAGAAGTACCAATAAACGCTAACAGGCTTGAAAATCCTTCTCCTGAAAAGATTTGTTGCCCTAAGGTTGCGGCAGATAAACTTGGGCTTAGATCGCCCGAAAAACTATTGAAATAACTCCCTGGCACGTGATCACTATCATAAGTGGGATAGATATCACTGATAACCAACATATTCGCTTTCGAGCAACGAGGATAGGTGCTATAGGGGTTTTGCCAAGATGGTTTGGGTAAATTTAATGAAGTATCAGTACCACTGGAGTAATTAAAAGAGCTGGTCGGTGAGCCTTTACCAGCAAAATAGCGGGTTGCTTCATACATCATTTCCGCTAAAGGATTTCCCCACATTTGACATTCACCATTGTTGATGTTTCTTGTCGTAATCCATCCACAATCGTAGGTATAATCTGTCTGAAATCCCGTTACGGTTAATCTGTCAAGTGTTGCAATGATTCCGCTAACGCTTGTGAATTGTCCTGTTGAAAGATTAATTTCGTCGGTAATAGAAGAAATATTTTTACGAATTACGCCTCCTTGCAGATTATTGACATAAGATCCAGTGAGTAAACCAAAAAACATAGATTCGTTTTCACCAAAAGTTTGTAATAACCCCACCGGTTTATAATTGCCAGAAGCATAAGGTTGGCAATTGGCCTCAAGGCCGACAAGGGGATCACAAACTTTTACCCGGACGACATAGTCCGTAATATTTGAAAGAGTAGGGCCACTACTACCGTTTAAAGCACGGCTTCCAGCCACAGGGCGCTCAATACTGACCCATTCCCATATGCGATAAGGCTGATTCAAGGAGATCCGAAGCAATGGCAGTCCCGTTCCATTACGCAAGGTCGTATTGGCAAAGAGATGGTAACTACCAGAAGAGGGGGCAGATAAAGGCGTATAATCACTAATCGTGTATCCATCTACAGCTAAACTTTGATATTCCTTACCCCAACTGTGACCATCTTGCGGGATGTAAGTTCGTTGTAAAATGGTCTCGGTAGTGCCATCAACGGATCGATAACCACCATACAAAACTTTTCGTAAAGCATCCAAGCGAGCCGTGGTTAGATAGTTTAAAAAATTTCCACTCCAGTTCCCTGAGCAGCGTTTATCTGCAGTGACGGATACCGGATAAAAATACTGATTACCACTATCATAGGCATAACATTTATAGCTATCGAAATAACCAAAGTAATCAATACTCGGTTTGAATCGAATGTCGACAACCCCATCGCCATCGACATCCGTTGCATCATTATAGGCTTCAAAGTACAGCTTATGATCACGGCTAACAACGAGCATCGTTAATGGAGGAACGCTATCGGTTAAAAAAAGAGGGGTTTGGGATAAATCAAGCGGTGCCGTATGGGCTGAACTAGAGATTAAGCCTAAGCTTAGCCCTAATGAGAGAAGATATCGCTTCATCAGAATCTCCTCCCTAACGTGGTTTGTAATATGCTTACAGAATCATCCGAAGCCCCTGTGCCACGAGCAGTAATTTGATAATAAAACACACCGGTGCTTTTGATGGATGAGTCGCCGATTACTTGCGAATCAGGAATAAATTCTAAAAATTCAATAATGTATCTTGGTGAAGTATTAATGTTTTCTAGATTATTATTATATGCAGCGGCATTCGATACCCACCAGCTGCTGTCTTGTGTGGTTATATCCGTATTTTGAAATACAGTTTGCACACAAGGAAATGAAGAGCAAGTTGTTACAACAGGAGGTTGTGTTGTAAGCCCTAAAAGCCATTCTTCACCAGCCATTAAAGCGGACTCAGCGGCATTAAACGATAATTCTTTATCCTGCAAATTAGACGACATTTTTTCCTGCATTTGGGTCACGTGCATGGCACTCACGCCTAATAAAGAAACCACAAATAACAAAATTAAGGTAACTGCAAGAGTAGCCCCCTGTTGCTTAGTTATTACTCTTGAGATCATGTTCATGATGGCAACCCCCTGTTTCTTAAGGTAATCAAGGTTTGCCATTCTCGACGTAATTTGCGATCGGTAGAGGAATACGTTGTATCATTAAATTGGTAAGCTTGCGTTTGATTGGAAACATTTTCTGTGGTTGCAAATAATAAATTTATTCTAAGAGAAATCACATTATCCCAATTATTGCTGTTGTTTACTTCGGTTGCGGTTTGGAAGGTATCTGCTGCGTAATCATCGTTGGTATCAACTCCATAGGTCACTTTCATACGCTCTATCCCTTCTACCAGTTCAATTTCGTTGCCGCTTAAATCTTGGCGAACTAAGGCGTAAATGGGTTGATTATTGGTATTTTTGCGACCCGTATCTTTGACATAAAAGGCAAAATAGACAAATCGCATAACATACGCGCCTGCTTTATAGGCAGTCGATAGATCATTTGTGGTGTTATTGCTAGTAGTGTGTGTGATAGCCGTTGCATTGGTATTACCGCCTGCGATAAAAATATCTCCCAAATTGCAATTGCTGATCATCACCACTTCACCGGCAACAATGCCTAATCGGTCGTAAACGAGTACGGGATTATTTTTCTGAACCATATCCGCTCGCAACTGAACATTGGTTCGAGAAGCTCGACGAATTTCAATTACATCACTATTTGCAACGGCTTTTCCGCTTAAATTAGTTGGAAGCGCAGGACTGAATGATGCGCTTAAGCCGTCGTAGCCATAGATCGGTTTGTCAAAAACTAACGCAGGTGAGGGATTTATGACAACATTGGTCATATTGACTAATGTGCTGTTAGGACAACCTTGATAGCCTGCCATACGAATTTCTTTATTCAAGAAATGAACCGCATAGCGTGCGTTTTCTTGTAATCGCGCCAAACTATCTTGAACTTTGAACGTGGTTTTATTGGTTAAATAAACGGCTCCTGCTGTAGCGAGTAAAAGACCTCCTAACGTCATACTTATTAAAAACTCAACGATAGAAAATCCCTTATAGAAGAGGCTCATAATTGCACCTCCATGGTAAGACAAGTCAAGTCCACCAGAGGATTTCCACTGCACCCTAGTCCTGTGGCACCCGTGCGATTATTATCCCAACGAACCGTAATGGTAAATGTACCCCCATTGTTTGTGACGGTTCCTTGCCCTGAAGGCAGTAAATCAGAGTTATAGCTATTCCAAATATGTGCATCTCGCTGAGCGATTTCAGAAATTGAGCAATTAGTACAAGCTGGGTCGGCTGGAATGCCGGAAATGCTATTGTATTGGCCCGCTTCTACCCCAGCATAATTAGCCCGCATGCTATCAAGCATATTATTGGCTTGTGCAATGGCAATCGATCGCATATGAGCAGAATGATTGTATCGAATCATATTCAGCTGCATAGCGGCGATGCCAAGCAAGCCGATGGCAAGCACCACGACGCTTATTAATACTTCCAATAAACTGAAAGCAGCTTGGTTATTAATACGCTTAATTACATTCATCAATAAAAATCCACTACCTACTAATAAAGATAGTGCATTTTTCATGCCTTTGTGAAAAAAATGAACAAAAAATTAGTGTTTGCTAAACGTGGTAATTATGTTTTTTAGTCGTGAATTACTTGACTATTGTTTACCTTGGTTCCCAATAGCCTGCATGCTATGATTTGTCTGAGGCATACAGGCTATGAGACCTATCCCTATAAACCTGGCTGAATAGCTGGATTAACGGAATGAGGAGATACTTGCGCGGGTTCGGACTGTGGAAACATTCCAAGTCCAGAAAGGTGAACAGGCTCTTCTGTTGCTTCAGCGTTGACTACTGGCGAATTTGGACGAAGATAGGTTAGCATGAACATGTGGGAGTTATTAGGTTCAGAGTGATTGTCTGACGCTTCTTTAAAGGAGGATTCAAAGAAAGATTGAATTTTTTGATTTAGCGCTCGCACTCCATCCAGAATGTATAAAGGAGCATTTAAGATGACATGAATGCTTACGAGCGCTGCAGCAATGAGGGCAGTGACTGTTAAATTAATTGCTTCGTTAATCGATTTAAGTAATTCTGTCACTCCAATTACAGTCAATACTACCGGGGTTATAGCAGATAGGAAGATTCGATTTAAGACCGAAAATACGGAATTAAAAAAACCTTGTGGCATTGGTTTGGTTATAGAAGTAATGAATGCCTTGGCGGCTAATCTTAAATGCGTTATACCGCGTACAGAAAAAAATAATTTGATTCTTTGGTTGAGATCTTTTTCAGCTTCTTGTTGCAAGTTTTCTGCTGCTATGGAGGTATTTTCGCTTTTGCGTGCTATTTCATGTGCTAACAAATACGAGTAAAACGCCTCATCATCTAATTCGCACAGTGTTAATAGGTTTTTATCCCCTTTGAAAATATATAATCCGCGAGATAGGTTCCGTTGAAAGTCGAGATATACTTTTTTTGCTAAAGATAGTGCTTCTTCACTATCATTGTATTCTTTAATGGTTCGATTGAGTTCGCCAAAAGTAAAGAAATTGGCTATGGATTCAATAAAATACGAAGACAGTCTAATCAATGAAGAGACAACTTTTTCGGAAGCTTTTGCCAAGACCCATGCAAGTGCAGATATGGCAGTAATTGTCCATGATAAAATGTTTGCCAATGTTGAAATAGGCTTAGAATATCGATGATGGGTTGTTCTCATTTGATAGAGGCCAGTCAAAACGACATGGGACGTAGATTGTTCAGGTTTTTTTTGATCTTTACTAATAGACGCAAGCACTTGCATTGGTATATTGATGGCATTGTTTTGATTCAAGTAGTTTGCTAGTTTGTTCGCTTTATTTCTTAATCTATCAGGATGCAAATTTAAACTGAAAGCTTTATAGAGTTTGTCATGGTCTTGATTGGACACACTATCAAACGCATCTATAAGACAACTGCGCAAGATATGATCGAGTTCCGACGCTAAGAATGGCTTTTTTGATAATGAATCAATATGGTCTGTGATCGTTGCAAGTGTTTGAGTGACAATTTGATCAAGCGATGTTTTCATTGTTTTCATGACAAAACTTTATGGTTGTGCAAATTGAGCGCATTGTAATCAAAAAAAATACCTTAAGCAATAAAAATATCATTAAAAGAGTCTCTTGGTTAATCAGGGCAATATAGGGTTAAGCTAAAGTCATAGGTAGAAAGAACGGATTAGGGCTTGTCTTAAGACATGCCCAATATCAGATTTTAAGGATTACTTAGCACAGGATTAATGGTTTGTAGTAACGATTTAAAAATTTTAGGATTGCCCGCAATGACATCTCCATGTTTAAGAAAATGTTCGCTGCCTAATGGATCACTGACTAACCCGCCAGCTTCTTGCACTAATAAAGCACCAGCTGCTAAGTCCCATGGTTTTAATCCAAATTCCCAAAACCCATCTAGTCGTCCACTGGCAACGTAGGCTAAGTCAAGTGCTGCTGATCCAGTTCTTCTAAATCCTGCGCACTTGCCGAAAACGGCTTCCAGAGTGGGAAAATAACGTTTCGCAATTTGTTCGTTACGCATGGTAAAGCCTGTACCTAACATAGCTTGGGATAATTGAGCTTGTTTGGATACTCGAATTCGGCGATCATTTAATCGTGCACCACCTCCACGGCTTGCACTAAAACATTCATGACGTAGTGGATCATAAACAATACCGTGCTCAATTCTGTTTTTAACGCGTATCGCAATCGATACGGCAAAAAAAGGAAATCCATGCAGGTAGTTGTTGGTACCATCCAAGGGATCAATAATCCAAACGGTATCCGCGCGCTCTTGTTGAATGCCGCTTTCTTCGGCAATGATCCCATGATCAGGATAAGCTTTGAGGATGGTGTTAATGATGGTTTGTTCTGCTTTAACATCCACTTCCGAAAAAAACTCTTCCTGGCTTTTGGTGGTGATTTTAATGCGATCAAGTTGATCCATATGACGAACGATAATATCGCCTGCCTGACGAGCGGCACTAATGGCAATGTTTAACAGTGGATGCATGCGTTAGCTCAAGTTACAAATGAAAAGTCAAAATTTTATCATATTTTGGCCCAGCTTATAAATAGGATATGATATAAACTTAAGTTAGGGGCCATCTTAAACGTTTTTTGGATAATATGATTTAAACTATGAATTTTGATTCAATCCGCATTATTTTAGTCGAAACCAGTCATCCTGGAAACATCGGCTCAGCTGCTCGAGCCATGAAAACCATGGGTTTAAAACGGTTATATCTGGTATCGCCAAAAACATTTCCTGATGTGCGAGCTGTTGAGATGGCAGCTGGTGCAGAGGATGTTTTGAATCATGCCATTGTGACGGATACACTTTCAGAAGCTTTGGAAAATTGTCACTTAATTCTTGCAACCAGCGCAAGACCGCGCGGAATAGCCCTTCCAGGGTTAACCCCAAAAGAGCAAGCGATTTTAATTAGTCAGCAACCAGATGATACGAACATCGCCATATTGTTTGGGCGCGAACACTCCGGTCTTACGAATGAAGAGCTTTTGCGCTGTCATTATCATATTAATATCCCGAGTAACCCGGATTATAGTTCATTAAATTTATCGCAAGCTGTACAAATTGTTGCTTATGAGCTTCGCATGAGGCTTCTATCTCCTCTGGCTTTAGTTGAAACAGAAAAAGATTCCTTAGCTTCTGCCCAAGATATAGAACGTTTTTATGATCATTTGAAATCGGTTTTAATCGATATTGAATTTTTAAAACCTTCCAATCCAAGGCGGTTAATGCAGCGAATTCGAAGGTTATTTAATCGCGCCAAACTTGAAACCATGGAAATTAATATCTTAAGAGGTATTCTCACGCAAATACAACGAACAATAGGTCGGCAAAATGCCAGCAAAGCCAAACAGGAGTAGCGAATGAGCACAAAACCAATGTATTTCGATTATATGGCCACAACCCCCGTTGATCCTAAGGTGATTGAAGCAATGATGCGATATCTTGGGCCAGAAGGGGAATACGGCAACCCTTCATCTAAAACCCATCTATATGGCCGAAATGCAGCCGAAGCGGTTGAACGGGCAAGGGGTCAGATTGCCGAAGTGGTGGGTGCGCTACCCGAAGAAATTGTGTTCACTTCCGGGGCAACAGAAGCGGATAATTTAGCGATTTTAGGTGCTTCGCGATTTTATAAACGCAAAGGCCAACATGTGATTACCATGGCAACTGAGCACAAAGCGGTGTTAGATAGTTTTCATCAATTAGAGCGAGAAGGCTTTGACGTCACCTATTTAAACCCTGAATCCGATGGATTATTAAATTTAAACCATTTAGAACAAGCTTTACGAGCGGATACCATACTCGTTTCCATCATGCATGTGAATAATGAAATAGGCGTTATTCAAGACCTTGAATCAATTGGCAATCTATTAAAAAATAAGGGGATCCTGTTTCATGTTGATGCCGCACAAAGCGCTGGTAAACTCCCACTAAATTTACGCGCACTACCAGTGGATATGATGTCTTTTTCGGCGCATAAAAATTATGGCCCTAAAGGCATTGGGGCTTTATATGTTCGCCAAAAACCAAGAATTCGTTTGGAACCACTAAGTTTTGGTGGAGGACATGAACATGGTATGCGATCCGGTACATTGCCCACACATCAAATTGTAGGGATGGGGGAAGCGTTTGCATTGTCTGAAACGTTAAGAGAGCTTGAGCAGGCTAGAATACTAACTTTTCGTAATCAGTTATGGAATGGGATTAAAGACTTACCTGGAATTCGATTAAATGGTCATTTTGAGCGACGCATTGCTGGTAATCTTAATATGAGCTTTAGTGGGCTAGATGGTGAAGTTTTATTGATTGCCTTAAATGAATTGGCTGTATCAACGACTTCAGCTTGCTCATCTTCAAGCACGCATCCTTCCTATGTCTTAAAAGCATTGGGCTTAACCGATGCTATGGCATATAGTGCGGTAAGATTATCCTTAGGACGATTTACGACTAAGGAGCAAGTTGAGAAAGCCATTGCGATTATCCGTCGGGAAGTGTCTCGATTACATGAAAAGCAGAATCTTATTGTATAATATATGCAACAATAGTAATGAAGGTAAATAGGATGAGCGTTGTAAAACAGTATACCCAAAATGCACAACCAGGCGTTGAATTAACCTCAGCGGCGATGCAACATATAGTGACCTATCTTGAAAAACAAAACAGTAAGGGGTTGCGACTATCGGTGAAAAAAACCGGCTGCTCGGGTTTGTCCTATGTTGTTGATTATGTCAACGAACCTAAAGAAGAGGATGTCGTGTTTCATCGGCCGGAGTTTATACTCTGTATTGATAAAAAAAGTTACCCCTACCTTAAAGGCATGCAAATCGATTATGTCAAACAAGGATTAAATTATAAATTTATTTTTAATAATCCTAATCAGACTGGTCAATGTGGTTGTGGAGAAAGTTTTACTGTCGATTAACTTCAAAGCGGTACAATTCGTCGAATCGGTGTCATTTTGGCTTGAAATATTCCCTCCATTCAACCTCAAAATGGTACCGAGACACCTATCGTGTTAGTTCATAAATACCCACGTGCCGTGAATTCCTCTGTGTTCTTTTCTACAATTCTTGTTAATTATCGCATTAATGTGCCAAAACACACACATTGTGGTTAAAAATTGCTGGACATTTCTCCTGAATTCGCTTAAGCTTTCCTTAATAAATGCATATCATTGATACAATGTTTACATAGTTTGTTATATTTGTTATTATGGCAATCATCCTGTTTCGGGCTAGCCAGATTGTTTCGAAATTATTAATAATTACATTGATTTGTATTGGGAGAAGACATGAGCGCAGTAATGCAAAATATGCAGCAACAAAATGAAGCGTTGTCACAACAAGTGATTAACGCAGTAAAAGGCTATTTGAATGCCGTGAGCAGTAAAGATGCTAATTTGAATCTTTATCAATTGATCGTTGAAGAAGTTGAAGCGCCTTTATTTCGCACGGTTATGGAAATGACTCGTTATAACCAATCTAAGGCTGCTCGCGTATTAGGCGTTAGCCGCGGTACGTTACGCACTAAATTAAAGCGTTATTTTGACGACGAATTTATCGGTACCCGCGATTTTTAATTGACTTTATTTTCTTGTGGTCTTTGGCTGGACACTCTGCTATTATTAGTTACAAAGCTGGTCAGACAATCGCTCTTTGCTGTAGCGCAAGGGGAGGAAAGTCCGGGCTCCACAGGGCAGAGTGCCAGGTAACGCCTGGGAGATGAAAATCTACGGAAAGTGCCACAGAAAATATACCGCCGATTAGGGTAACCTTGTTGGTAAGGGTGAAATGGTGCGGTAAGAGCGCACCGCACGATTGGTAACAGTCGTGGCAGGGAAAACCCCACTTGGAGCAAGACCAAATAGGGATCCATATGGCTTAGGCCATAACGCATGGCCCATGCGGGATTCGGGTAGGTCGCTTGAGGCAAACGGTGACGTTTGTCCCAGATGAATGATTGTCCACGACAGAACCCGGCTTATCGACCAGCTTTTACCTCTTGATTCTATGTTGTTCTCACCGTACGATCGCACTTTCAACTCTGCGAGTCTTCATTATGATCCTTTGTATTGATGTGGGAAATTCTCATATTTATGGCGGTGTTTTTGCAGGCGATGAGATACGATTACGATTTCGCCAATCTTCCAAAGTTAGCACCTCAGATGAGTTGGGAATTTTTTTAAAATCGGTTTTGCGAGAAAACAACTGTTCTCCCGATGCTGTTAATCAAATCGGAATTTGTTCTGTAGTACCGCAATTAGATTATTCGCTTCGTGGAGCTTGTGTAAAGTACTTTCAAACGGAACCCTTTTTTCTTCAAGCCGGGGTGAAGACGGGTTTAAATATTCAGTATCGAAATCCTGTGGATGTAGGTGCCGATAGGATTGCTAATGCGATCGCAGCGACGCATCTTTTTCCTAGCAAAAATCTAATTATTATTGATTTTGGTACGGCAACCACTTTTTGTGTCATCAATTCTAAAAAAGCCTATTTAGGTGGGGCTATTTTACCCGGGGTGCGATTGGCAGTGGATGCGTTGAGTCGTAACACAGCGAAGCTTCCGTCAGTCGAAATCATCAAAACGGAATGTGTGGTAGGGCGTTCTACAATTGAAAGCATCCAGTCTGGCGTTTTTTATGGCGCATTGGGAGCTTGCCGTGAGTTGGTTGGACGGATTAAAGAAGACACGTTCCCCAATCAAGAGGTTATCGTACTAGCAACCGGTGGGTTTGCTTCTCTATTTGCTGATTGTCATCTATATGACGAGCTAGCTGCTGACTTAGTTCTTCAAGGGATCCGTTTATCCATGGCAATGAATCAATTATAAAACGAATACCCTTGTTTTCCCCTTACAATCCTTCAAGACACCATTTAAAAAGCAATCTGCTTAACGTATGATCATCTCTTTTGTTTATCCAAGCGATTATGCAAAAAAAATCAACTTTTTGCCTTGACGATAGGGAAAATGTGTTCCTATAGTGTAGTAAAGTGGTTTAAAATAACTAAAAAGTGGAGAATTGTGGGGATAAATTTCCTCACAGAAGAAAAATCATGTTTCGAGGAATTAATTCAATCAGCATCGACGGGAAAGGCCGTCTTACCATGCCCACGCGATATCGCGATGCGCTAGGGGAAGACCGCGCTTCACTCGTCGTCACGATTGATACCGAAGAAACATGTTTGCTGCTGTACCCAGCAAGTCAGTGGCAAGTGATTGAAGACAATCTGCAGCGCATGCCAAGTTTTAATGCGACTGCACGGCGTATTCAACGCTTGTTAATCGGACATGCGACTGATGTGGAGCTTGATGGTAATGGGCGTATATTGCTGCCGCCATTATTGCGCGATTACGCTCATTTAAACAAGCGAGTTGTCCTTATAGGGCAGGGTAATAAATTTGAGGTTTGGGATGAATCTTTGTGGCAATCCAAGCGTGAACAATGGTTGGCAGAAGAAGCATCCAGAGAGGATGGCTTGCCAGATGAAATGAAGACTTTTTCTCTGTAAGGGAGAATGGAAATGGCCGTACATCAATCTGTGCTACTGCATGAATCCATCGAAGGCTTAGCTATAAAGCCTGATGGGATTTATGTTGATGGTACATTTGGGCGCGGCGGCCATAGCAAGGCAATCTTATCGCGACTCAATCAAAGTGGCCGATTAATCGCGATTGATAAAGATCCTGAAGCGATCTTCTACGCTGAAAACCATTTTTCTGGGGATGAGCGATTCACGCTATACCAAGGCTCTTTTGCAAAGATAAAAGAGTTTACAACCCATGCAGGTGTTGTTGGAAAGGTCGATGGTATTTTGCTTGACTTAGGTGTTTCATCACCGCAGTTAGATAATCCAGAGCGAGGGTTTAGCTTTATGCATCAAGGCCCTCTGGATATGCGAATGGATACCACACAAGACTTGTCCGCTGCCCGATTTGTTAATCAGGCAAGTGCTGAAGAGATGGCTGCTGTATTTAAAACGTATGGGGAAGAGCGTTTTTCAGGTCGAATTGCCCGTGCAATCGTACAAGCACGCGAGGAATCTCCCATTACTACAACGGGAAGTTTGGCAGAGATAGTTAAAGCCGCAAATCCAAAGTGGGAAAAACATAAGCACCCTGCAACGCGCGTTTTCCAGGCTATAAGGATTTATGTCAATAAAGAGCTAACAGACTTGAAAGACTGTTTAAATCAAAGCCTCGATGTATTAGCGGTTCACGGACGTTTGGTGGTGATAAGTTTCCACTCTTTAGAAGACCGACTGGTAAAACAATTTATGCGCCATGCAGAAGAGGGAGATACGCCTCCTCCTGGGGTGCCGCTTAAAGCGTTTGAATTAAAAACAAATTTTAAACGTTTGGGTAAAGCCATCAAACCCAACGAAGAAGAAGTCAGGCAAAATGTTCGAGCCCGGAGTGCTGTACTTAGGATAGGAGAAAAAATAGCATGAATGCCGCAGCGAAAACGATCCATCAAAGCAATGTATTTAGTGGGCAATTTGCTGATATCCGCATCTCTCGACAGCTGTGTTTTCAAATTGCCTTGTTACTCGCCGTTTTATTTACTGCATTAGCCGTCATTTATACCACCAATATGCATCGAGTTACTTTTATGCAATTACAACAAGCTAAACATAAAACGCACGAATTGCAGTTACAATGGGGACAGCTGTTGCTCGAACAAGCCAGTCTTGAAACACCAGCACGAGTCGAGCATATGGCTAAGACTAAATTAAACATGACTTTGCCTGCTAATAAACACATTCATATGCTACGAATAAAATGAATAACTGGCGGCATAAAGTCCGGCTCACAACCGTTTGTTTCTTTTTTGGATTTATTCTTATCGCATTGATTTGGAGAATGTATGAGCTGACAGTAGAAGATCGTCAGTTTCTGCAGGGCCAAGGAAATGCGCGAAGCTTGCGCATGGTCGATATACCCGCCTATCGAGGGATGATTACGGATAGGGAAGGCGCGCCGATGGCTGTTAGTACGCCTGTTAAATCGGTATGGATTAACCCTAAAAGTTTTCAACCCACCCCCGAGCAATTAAATCAACTCGCAAAACTACTTTCATTAACCCCAGAACAAATTGCACGACGCGCGTCTGAAGAGAGCAGTCGTGAATTTATCTATTTACGAAGGCAATTAACCCCCTCACTTGCCAAAAAAATTGATGCACTAAAAATACCTGGAGTTAATTTTCAAGAAGAATTTAAACGCTTTTATCCTCAGGGGGATAGTGCTGCTCAACTGATTGGTTTTACGAATGTTGACGATAATGGCATAGAAGGATTAGAACTCGCTTATCATCAATGGTTGATGGGAATCAGCGGAAAAATCAAAGTCGTGAAAGATAGGCTGGGTCGGATTATTGAAGTATTAGGCCAAGTCCGAGAGCCACGACCTGGTAATAATTTGCAGCTAAGCATTGACCGAAGGATTCAATATTTTGCTTACAACGCATTATGCGAAACCATTCATCATGCCGAAGCAAAGTCAGGTTCGATAGTGGTGTTGGATGCTAAAAATGGTGAGGTCCTTGCGATTACTAATTGTCCTTCGTTTAATCCCAATGCTCGCAGCTATTACCCATCTGATCATTATCGAAATCGAGCGATTACCGATTTGTTTGAGCCTGGGTCGGTTATGAAACCGTTTAGTATCGCCAGTGCATTAGAAAGTGGACATTTTACGAAAGATACCGTCATTGATACACGACCAAGCTGGATGATGGTGGAAGGGCATGCCATTCGTGATGGGCGAAATTATGGGGTTTTGGATGTTACTGGGATCTTACAACACTCCAGTAATGTGGGAGTGACAAAGATGGTGTTGGCGAGTCCGCCTGAGCAGTTGATTCATCTTCTTAGAGCTTGTGGAGTAAGCCAGCGAACCGAAACCGGTTATCCTGGAGAAAGTGAGGGATCGTTAGTCAAAGCAAAAGACGCGAATCGTTTTGTTTTGGCAACACTTGGGTTTGGTTATGGGATGTCATTAACGCCGTTACAACTGGCCAAAAGTTACTTGATTTTTGCAAACGAAGGTAAAATCATGCCGGTTCGATTGTTGCACTATGATAAGCCTCCCGAAACACACCAAGTGATAAAACCTGAAACGGCAGAAGTGGTGCTTAGCATGATGGAAGCTGTCGTGGATGTGCAAGGTACGGGACGGCGTGCTAAAGTACCAGGCTATCGTGTCGCTGGAAAAACAGGTACGGCGCGAATAGCTGGGAAGAAAGGGTATTCTGCTGATCGCCACATAGCGAGTTTTGTTGGGATAGCGCCAGTCTCTAATCCCCGTTTAATTGTTGCGGTTGTGATTCATGAGCCCTCCAAAGGAAGTTATTATGGCGGAGCATTAGCTGCCCCCTTATTTGCCAAAGTAATGGCGGCGGCTCTTAGAATATTGGATATTCCACCTGATGAAGCTACGAGAATATAATGAAATTATCTACTTTATTAAGTCCCTTCATTGATCCTATTTCCAAAGATTCTGAGGTCAAAGGCATTCATAATGATAGTCGTCAAATCAAACCAGGTGATTTGTTTTTGGCCTATCCCGGTGCAGCAACCGATGGGCGATTATATATTAAAAAAGCGATTGAATCCGGCGCAAGTGCTGTGATTTACGAGCCTATAGGGCTTCCTGAGCAGGTTATTCCTGAAACAACGATTCCTTGTATTCCTTTATCCGGTGTTGATAAAAAACTGGCAGCGATTGCCACTCGCTTTTACGATGATCCTTCCAAATCAATTACGGTTACTGGGGTCACGGGCACGAATGGTAAGACTACCGTGGCTTATCTTTTAGCTCAAGCCTATCAATTATTAGGCCAGGAAGCTCGATATATTGGCACTCTGGGAGAGGGCGAGATAAATGAACTGCATCCTCTCGTCAATACCACACCGGATGGTTTATTTTTGCAGAAGTTATTTCATGAATATAGAACTTCACCGGTTCGTCAAGTTTGCATGGAAGTATCTTCTCATGCTCTCAGTCTTAATCGGGTGGATTACATTGATTTTAATCAGGCCATTTATACCAATTTAAGCCATGAGCATCTCGATTTCCATAAAACACTGGAAGCCTATGCTGAGGCAAAGTCTAAGCTATTTGTCATGCCCAGTTTGAAGTCAGTGATTTTGAATCAAGACGATTCGTTTTGTGAGCGTATGGCATCCAATTTACCACCCTCTTGTAGAAAATTCACTTATGGTATTCATGGCTATGCCGATGTGAAAGTCACTCAGTGGGAACTTAGCATGACGGGTAGTGAGTTTGAAATAGAATCACCATGGGGCCGACACCATTTACAGATTTCAACGTTGGGTCTTTTTAATATTTATAATAATTTGGCTGTGTTTTCAGCGCTTTTGGCGAATGATTGTTCTGTTGAGGAGGTCGTTTTACTTTTATCTAAATTAAAAGCAGCACCAGGTCGGATGGAAGTAGTGGCTAAAGAACCGTGCGTCATCGTGGACTACGCTCATACCCCCGATGCATTAGAAAATGTATTGCAAGCGTTGAATAAACTTAAAAAAGCCAACATCATCACCGTTTTTGGCTGTGGTGGAGAACGAGATAAAGCAAAACGTCCAATGATGGGTCGTATTGCTAGTGAATATTCGGACTTAGTCATCATTACCAGTGATAACCCTCGCAGTGAGGAGCCAATGAGCATTATCGAGGGCATCGCAGTAGGGATTGATAAAGACACAACGGCGATTAAAATTCCTTTACGTGAGGAAGCTATTCAAAAAGCGATTAGTATAGCAAACCGAGATGATATTATTTTAATAGCGGGTAAAGGCCATGAGACTTACCAACAGATTGGAAATCAGCGCTTAGTATTTTCAGATCAAGCGGTAGTTCAAAAGATTATGAAAAGCTAACCTATTTCTCAATTGCAATACGATCGTCAAAAACAAAGCAAGTTCCTTGCCACAACGATTGTTCTTCAGGAATTTGGTCAAGATAATTTAATATGCCACCGTTTAATTGATATACTTTCTCAAATCCGAGATTTCGTAGGTAAGCGGTCGATTTTTCACATCGAATTCCACCTGTGCAAAACATTGCAATTTTTTTGTCCTTTTTATTCATAAGATGCGTTTCAACATACTCTGGGAAATCGCGAAAATTATCCGTTTTAGGATTGATGGCGTTTTGAAAGGTTCCAAGCCCAACCTCATAATTATTACGTGTATCGATCACGAGCACTTCTGGATCACGAATTAAGTGATTCCATTCTTCAGGAGAAACATGTTGCCCGGGATTATTTAGGGGATCAACCCCTTCAACGCCTAAGGTGACAATTTCTTTACGAAATTTAACTTTTGCTTTGGCAAAAGGAATAAAATCATCAAAAGTTTCTTTAAATGTTAAATCAGCGAAGGGAGGTAAGCTATGTAAAAAGTCGTAGAAAAAAGCCATGTCTGTGGCTGTGCCAGAAACGCTGCCATTAATTCCTTCATCGGCTAGGATTACGGTGCCGAAAAGGTTTTGATTGTTCATGAGTGTGAGCAACGGATCTTTTAGCGATTCATACTCTTTAAGCGGAACAAATTTATAAAAAGATGCGATGACATAAGGTTTCATGACATTACCTAAGACGATACTGGGTCTCTAAAAAGGACAACAAAATATCATATTTTAAAATTATAGTGAATATTGAAAGAAAAAAAATCCAAGGTCTATGTATCGCATAGTAATCGACTTATTGTTTAAGTTGAAACTGGACTAGCTGAAGTGTGCAAGTCAGTCTCGAGAGTCTGGTTTTCCTGCTGAATTTCTTTAAAGAACCCATTGCGGTTGGAAAAACTCATGGACGTGGTGGCTATAATTGGTGTTTCACTCTCCAGACGTGCTTTGAACGCGTTTTTAACAATGGGAGCTAAGTACTGATTTTTATCAATATTACTCAATAATTGTTGATTTTGCGTCTCTACCTCGGTTCTTAAATTTTGAAGATTAGATTTAATTTGCTTTAATTCATCAATTTGTTCTGCTTTTGTGGTTTTAAAAAATGAAGCGATGTATTTAGCGAGGAAATTAGAAATAGCTACTATGATCCCATCATATTTCGCTACAAATTTATCTATCTGGCTGTCTAGTGCATTGATTCTAGCTAAATTTGTTTTATTTTGATGAACATCAGCAATCAAATCTTCAAATGTTTCAGCTATTGCTTTGGCAGCCATCGTGGTTTGATACAACGATTCAATTTGATCAGAAGTATACCCTTTAAGTTCAGATTCAATGGATGGCAACGTTTCGATATCAAGATTGAAGAAAAGCACTAAATCGGTTAAAAGAGTCGTAATATCTCTATTGATTTCTCGAATACGTTGATTTAACAGATCTTCTGTTACATCAATACAATCCAGAAGAATTCGTTTACTTTCGCTATCAATCGTATCCGGAGCGAACACTTTTACTGTATTTTGAATAAACGTTGGAACAAAATGATGATAAAAACTTACAGGTATTGCGGTTGCCGTACTTAAAAGCCCATTAAACTGACTTTTATAAGTTGGGGTAGTAAGCCTACGATATTGATCTTCCCACCGAGTGCGTGTGGTTTCATCTAGAATCGATTGGAATTGTTCATAACTTAAAGCAACATCGAGATTTAATCGTAAAATATCAAGCAAATATTTTGTCTTATCGTGTTTATTCAGCGCCGAACGTAAATGAATAACATGCCGTAGTGATTCAAGAAGTTTTACTTTTGTGGCTAGCTTTTGTTGAAGTGTCGATAAGATATACTCACTTGAGCTTATTGTTTCTAATAGGTTCAGAAGGGGAGTTTCTGAAGACAAAAGACGACAATACGTTTGATTCAAACGTTGAAATACAGAAGGAGTCAGATCAGAGGTGGAGTCAGGCATAGTGTCCTCTTCTTGACGCTCTTAGACTTATTTCTTCAGGAATAATTATATGGAACCCCAGTTCGGAGTTTTTATGCTTTATAAACCGCGCCAAATCAACGATTACTTCGTTAAAATCAAATAAAAATGCTCGAATTAGCTCTGCTAGTCCTGCGCTTTTTATTTGATTTTGCCTCGTACTCCTTGATTTTGCTTGTTTATAAAGCATAAAAACTCCGAACTGGGGTTATATGGAAGTCATAGAGCATCACTTCGTTAATAAAAAACGCATTGTTGCGCTAAGATTATACAGTAAATGTATTTAAAAAACAATTGAAAAATTGTTTAGGCATTAGGAACGGTTTAGGTATTAGGGCTGCCTAAAATCTTTTTGAGAGTTGGATTTAAATGAGGTTTGTCGTATTGGTTAAAGTCATGGCGGAAATGGTGCGCTTTTCGTAAGGAAATAAACGCTTCCTTTTTATTTACAGCCTGTTTTAAAGCGATGGTCTCATTCATGGGATTATAAAGGTTCAAAACACAATCACCCCAGGTTGAATTCGGTGTGCAGGGGAGAGGTTGTTTTGAATCACTTGGAACAAACGTGAAATCCAGTCCTAAGGTCTCATGCAGTTGTTGGCTTAAATAGATGACGGCGTTTTGCTTTGCTTCCAAGCTGTGACCAGCAATATGGGGGGTGCATAAGGTGGCATAATTAATTATTTGTGGGT
Organism: Legionella impletisoli; assembly: GCF_900639875.1. GTDB lineage: Bacteria > Pseudomonadota > Gammaproteobacteria > Legionellales > Legionellaceae > Legionella_A > Legionella_A impletisoli. The sequence goes on along the minus strand of NZ_CAAAIA010000002.1, from coordinate 279,574 downwards.
TTATATCTGGCTCATTAAGAAATACATCGGTGCAATAAATCAGAGATTTTTGGGAATTTAATAAGGCTTGTTCATTTACTATACCACCTCTAGAAGCATTAATCATGACGGTATTATTTGCTAAAGAGTGAAGAAAGGCTTCATCAATCAAGTTATAGCTTGGGTAGGGAGAGGCATGGTGGAGATTGGCGTGAATGGTTAGCAAAGAGCAACTCTCTAATGCGTGTAATTCATGAAATGTAAACCCTTTATTTTGCGAGACTTTAAATGGATCCACACAAAGTACCTCAAAGCCCAGTGCGAGCAAACGTGAGTAGACTCGACTGCCGACTTCTCCGAAACCAATAATGCCAGCTCGAGAATCCTGTAAGAGATGGGCTTGCTGCAAATAAGCAATGCTTGCAACCACATAATCAGCCACAGCATGGGCATTGCTGCCTTTTGCGTCAAACCATTGGATCCCTTGCGTCGCTAAATAATTGGTATCCAGATGATCAATCCCACTGCTTGCAGTTGCCACATAACGCACAGAACTATTTTTTAATAAATCTTGATTAACGTTTAACGTTGAACGGCAAATCAATACATCACTATCGTGCAAAAACGCTTTTAACTCCTCTTCCGAGCGATAAGTGCGTAAATTGAATGATTGCGCAAATAATTCAGCCAAACCGGGTAATGTTGCGTCTGCTAAAACGATCATAAGTTAAAAACAAGTTGAATTATGTGCAATGACCAGTACAACAAAGGACCGACTAACCAGCCTAGCATCCCAGTAAATAACAAAATTAATAAAATAAATAATCCATAAGGTTCAAGCCTTAGATAAAGATAGGATTGTTGTGGGGGAAGAAGACTTGCTACAATTCGACTACCATCTAGAGGAGGAACGGGGATTAAGTTGATATAAGCCAGAACGAGATTAATTAAAATACCAGCTTGTGAAGTTAACAATAAAAATAAAGCTGGGGAAGACGTATCAGGGCTAAATAAGGTAGAAAATTTCAAGCATCCCGCCCAAATAAGTGCCATCATGAAGTTAACACCAGGACCAGCAAAAGCAACAAGCGCCATATCACGCCTAGGTTGGCGAAGCTGCTGCCAATTAATTGGAACAGGCTTCGCCCAGCCGAACACAAAATGAAACTGAGTCACGATAGCGATGAAGATTGGAACCAATATCGTGCCAATTAAATCAATATGCTTAATTGGGTTTAAACTTAAGCGTCCAAGCATTTTAGCGGTTGTATCTCCACAACGATTCGCAATATAAGCGTGGGCTGCTTCATGTAAGGTAATCGCAAAGATTAATGGGAAAGCCCATATGGTTATTTTTTGAATAATTGTTAAAGTCTGCATGGATCCGATTTCTGGTTATTTTAGGATGATGGGTTCGTACAATTTAAAATGGCCATTGTTCCTTATTTTTTCCCATTTGAAAAGAGTCCTTTTATTATTAAAAAAATGGCTCAAATAACGCTTGATACAATTGTTTTAGCTGTATTTGTACAAGGATTTCACTAAAGTCCTTGTTTGTGTTATAATAACGCACTTTGTTGTAAGTTTGGTTTAAGTCATGAAATACCATATTAGAAATACCTTAAGAGACAAATTAGCGAAGGCAGGTTTTTTTGCTGATTCAGATAAAAACCGTATTCGAAATGATATTTTTCATCGCGTGATTAATGCGAATTTTAAACCGGAAACGGTGTTTAGTCATGCTCAAACTGAGCTGGATCGGTTATTCAACGAACAAGAATTGAATCGTTCAACTATTAAATTAGCTTTTGTTCGCGCTAAAGAAGTTGAGTGCATTGATAAACTTTGTGAAGGCTTAAAAGCGTTGATTCTTAGAGAAGCAGAAGAATTTGAATCTTTAGAAAGTCAAGGAAGTTTTGAAAAGGAAGATGCCTATTTACGTTTTCCTTATGATCCGAGTGCTTTGACTGCCGAGTTAACACAATGGGTAGAAGATGAGTATGCGCCAGTCGATGCTCGGATTGAAGTAAGTAAACATCGAAGAGTCAGACGTTATGATAGTCTTGCACGCATCCTTGCCTCTCAAAAACCTTCTTTATCCGTTTGTGGTGCAGTGACGATTGATACTACCACGGTTGAGCCCAGATTAATTATTGGAGCAAACATAAGTTTCTCCGAAGGGGCAGCTGATTTTTTAAAGGAAATTAAAGCTAAATTATCGGTGTTGAAGTCTTTCTTTTCAATGTATCGATTTGGATACGCCGACTTACCTGATCCCTCTCATTGTCATGAACTATCATTAAAACTATTTCATGATTTATTTCCTACTTATTTAGATTCCACTCAAACAGGTAAAGAAATTAGCGCACTTGAACAAGCGGTGTTTAAGCTGACTCATGCCGTATTGTATGATTCAGAAACATTTTCAGAAGAAGAGAAGGATGCTTTCTTAAACACAGCTGTAATTTTACTTCCCTCAATTGTAGAGGATCATATTGAATTACTCGTTACTCATGCAACACCAAGAGGGTTTCTTCAAAGCCATGAATCATTGCATCCGTTATTAGATGCTAGAGATTTAAGATATGTTCATGCGGAACAACTCATTGCAACGTATCTTTATATGCATTTAGAGATCCCTAAAGAAACAGCCTATATTTTCGGCATCTCCAAACTGTGTTGCGCGACATGCAGTGAGTTTTTAGAAGAATATCCAAACGTCATTTTTAGAGGCCATCATCAACAGCAATATGAAGGGGTCATTAATTTAAACACCGGAATTCGTTCGCCTTTAACAACCGTGAAAAAAGGCCCCACTGCTGCCGATAGTAGTCCATTTAAAACACCCATAAGATCTCTTACAAGCCGAACCTCAGCAGCCAGTGCATCGCACGAAGATACAGATACAGAGTTAGAGATACCAAGAGTCCCAAGAGCGATACGATTTGGTGTACAAAAAACGCTTTTTGGTGAAACCACTGTAGCTGCACCGGCAGAGACGCAGGGGCGGGCTTCAGGTACTCCAAGTCCTACTGACTTGCTTATGAGTCATGGGGTATTTAGCTTAAGGTTTCCTCCTAGCCCTTCGGCGGAACTAGAACGAGACTTAGCCGTTCGCTCACCATCACCATCTTGTTAAACAAAAGCCTGGCAATTCATGCTGAGCTCTAATATGATTGCGAATTATTTTCACTCATATACATGAGACGCGTAAATTGCCAAAGCTAAACCCCTATTTACAGCTGATTCTCTTATCACTGGTGTTGTTTCTACCAGGAATAGCTAGTTTGCCCGTTATTGATCGCGATGAGGCGCATTTCGCTCAAGCCACAAGGCAAATGTTGCAAACCGATTCTTATTTCCAGATCCGATTTCAAGAAAAAACCCGATTCCAAAAGCCACCTGGAATCAATTGGCTACAAGCTGCCAGTGTTTCACTCTTTAGTCATGCCGATGCGAATGCTATTTGGCCTTATCGGATCCCCTCTTTTCTCGGGGCGTTATTGGCTGTTTTGCTTACTTTTTATTTTACAAGTCAATTTATTCCTGAGCAAACGGCACTTCTTGCCTCAGCGTTTCTGGCTAGTTCATTATTGTTAGTTGTCGAAGCCCATATGGCTGTGATTGACACCTCTTTATTATCTTCGGTTGTGCTCATGCAGGGTGCTCTTTGGATGATTTATCATGCGGGGTATAAAGAGAATAAGGCTTATTGGGGGTGGGCTCTTATCTTTTGGCTTGCCATGGCGTATGGTTTCGTTTTAAAAGGCGTAACACCGTTGGTGGGTGTTTTGTCCATCGTTACACTATGTGTTATCGATAAACGCATTCGCTGGCTACGAGGGTTGCATTTATTCTGGGGATTGGGTTTATTTTTAGCTTTAAGCTTAACTTGGTTATTTCTTGTTAATGTCGCAGAACAAAGTAATTACCTCTTGCAAATGGTTCATAAAGACCTTCTACCTAAGCTTCAGGGAGGGCATGAATCTCATGGAAAACCTCCTTTATTTCATTTAGCAATTCTACCTCTAACCCTTTGGCCCGCTTCACTATTTTTATGGCAGGGAGTAGCTTATGCCTTTAAAGAAAAACATCAACCGATTGTAAAATTTTTGTTGGCTTGGATTATCCCTACTTGGGTGTTTTTTGAGTTAATGCCGACGAAGTTGCCACAATATGTGTTGCCGACTTTTCCTGCTATTACGCTTTTGCTTGCACTCGGAATACAGGCAAGTCAATCCAAAAGAGAACAGGGGAAATGGCTTCGGATTTTACAAGTATTATGGGGCGTGTTAACGATTGGGTTAGCAATTTTTCTGTTGATTTTGCCCTATCTCGTCATGCATCAAGTGACGTTTTCTGCGATTTTTATCTTTTGGGTTTTATGCATCCTAGGCGTAACAAGTGTTTATTTTGCCTGGAAGGGGAGATATAAACCTGCCAGTTACAGTGTGCTGCTCGCAGCGCTCTTATCCTATCCTTTAATTTTTTCGTGTTTATTACCAGAGCTTAGACCGGTGTGGATTTCTCATAATATTGCAGAAGTTATTCATCCGAAAGCAATTTCTGAAGAAAATCCTTTGTTTGTGGTAGGGTATGGTGAACCCAGTTTAGTCTTTTATTTAAATACAAAAAATGTTCTCTTTACCGATGAGAACGTAGCCCTTAATCGTCTTAATCAATCACAAGGATTGCTTTTAATTGATGAAGAAAACTTTGCAAAACTCGCTCATTATGACGGGTTAACGATACTTGCGCGGATTCATGGATTCAACTACAGCAAAGGAAAATGGGTGAAGCTTCTTTTAGTTGAGGGCAAGAACAGCCCATCAAATAACAATCAAGTTATTGAAAAAAATAGAATATTTTAACCACATCAAAGGCCTATTATGAATACATTCAATAAAAATACCTCAATGCCATTTGACCGATTGGTATCTGTTATGGCAAACCCTTGGTTTGCAATTGGCTATGTTTTATTAATTGCACTGTGTTTTTTATATGTTGACCAACCTTTAGCACTTTTTTTTCAAAGTCTTGACCTAGAATCCAATTTACTAATTTTAGTGTGGATAACGAATATAGGTTTAGGAGGAATTTATATTGTTTCGTTTTTTTTATTGGCGATGTTGTTTCGTTATGTGTATCGTCAACCAATCTGGGAAAAAAGAGCTTGGTTCTTATGGTTATGCGTGGTTATCCCAAGTTTAATTTGTATCGTTTTAAAATATTCTCTGGGTCGTGCTCGTCCCATGTTATTGTTTAATGAGGGGCTGTACGGATTTTATGGCTTTAAAACCAAGGCTTCATTCTGGTCGTTTCCTTCTGGCCATACGACGAACATTATAGGCGTTGCCTTAGGCCTTTGTATTATTTTCCCGAAACATGCTTACACCTTTCTTATGGTTGCTTTTTGCATTGCAATCTCAAGAGTTCTATTAACCCATCATTATTTAAGTGATGTGTTAATGGCCGCTTACTTGTCATTTATTGAAGTGAGCATCATCTATTGGTGGTATCGGCGAACATTTGATGCATCTCAGCTCCCTGTGATACAACGTTGCCGTGCTTAATTTTCCTTCAGCGCATAGGATGTGCGCCTGCCGGGATGACTTTAGGCAGTTTACGAAAGTTTTCTGACAAAGAGATCTTGCCAGCTCTGAGCTTTATGTTTGGGAATGGTTGGCTAATTCCCTTTGATCTAGAACCGAATCGTGAAATTACGATATAATGCCTAACTTTTGACGAGTTAGGTGCCTACGATGTCCGTTGAATCGCCAGTTGAATTATCAATTATCATTCCAGTCTACAATGAAGTGGATAATGTAGAAGCCTTATATCAAGAAATTGTTGCTTCGCTGCCCATAAGCCAATATCGTTTTGAAGTGATTTATGTGGATGATGGCAGTACCGATGGCACAAAAGAAAAATTAGGGGCTCTTGCTAAAATCTATGATAATCTTCAGGCAGTTTTTCATAAGGGCAATTATGGACAAAGTGCAGCGCTCTTAAGTGGCGCCCGAACTGCTCGTTATCCTACCTTGGTTACCATGGATGGTGATGGTCAAAATGATCCTGCTGATATTCCAAGTTTATATCAGCATGCTTTAACGCCGAAAACCGTTGTCTTAGGCAATCGCCAAAAGCGCGATGATAATGCGCTGCGTCGTTTATCATCTAGGGTTGGAAATCGTGTTCGACAATGGATACTTCATGATGAGTGCCCAGACACTGGCTGTAGCTTAAAGCTTTTCCCTCGTGAAGCGTTCTTAATGTTGCCCCACTTTAATCATATGCATCGATTTATGCCGGCGTTATTTAAACGCGCAGGGTATCAACTTGTTAATGTTAAAGTGAACCATCGTCCGCGTCGGCACGGCGTTTCGAAATATGGCGTAATGAACCGATTGTTTGTAGGTATTCATGATTTAATAGGGATGCGCTGGTTACTTAAACGCCCCTGTGCACCGGAGGTTTATCATGTTGAACATTGAGTATGTATGGTTGGGCGTTGGGCTTTTAGGCCAAGCAATATTCTCAGCACGTTTTATAGTTCAATGGTTAGTCAGTGAAAAAGTGAAACGGAGTGTGATTCCGGTGGCGTTTTGGTATTTAAGTTTATTAGGTGGTGTCACATTATTGGCTTATTCAGTTTATAAGCGTGATCCGGTGTTCATTTTGGGCCAATCAACAGGCGTCTTTATTTATTCCAGAAATTTATTGCTTATTCAACGAGAGCGCACCTCACGCAGCCAAAAATTAAAAGAAGTATAAGAATATCCGACATTCAGCACCCTAGTATTTTTTAGCAAAAAAAGACGCCGGTGTCGGAATGTCGTAATATAATTATCATAACGAAATAGGTACGTTATCGTATAAGGGTACATGTAATGGACCACAGAGCCTTTACCAAGTGCAATAGTCGTTTATCGTTTCATGCACTTATCTATAGGGTTATAAGCATGGTTTTGGCACGAATCTCGCTGATTACATCATGTTTAACCTTAGTCATTATTCTTATCGCACTACCAGTACAGGCCAATACCAAATCGCCATGGTATACCGTAGGCCCCGATCAACAGGTAACGTTACATGTTGATTTATTCATGTCTTCGACGTGTCCACATTGTCATAAAGCGGATGAATATTTTAAAGAAGTTGCACCGAACTATCCTTGGCTTAAGTTTGAGCGTCATATAATTGATAAAGATAAAGCCGCGTTAAAATTATTTTATGAACGACTTCAATCACAAGATGTTAATAATTTCGCCGTTCCTGCTTTTTTCTTTTGCGATTCTAGGTGGGTGGGTTTTGCCGACGCTGAACGCTCTGGAAAGCCTTTATTGAATGCAATGACTTATTGTCGCGATGAAATAAAAAAATACGGAACATTACCACAAGCGACGATTAGTGTATTAAGGGCGAAAGGTTCTGCTAGTCAATATGAAATTGATAGTTGGATTGCTCGGAATCCTCAATTATTCATCCCCTTATCTGGCTTGATGGATGCTGTTACTCCATGTTCTTTATTTATCTATTTGGTGCTTTTCGCTTTTGTATCTTTATATCCAGGATTTAAAAACCAACAAGCTATGATAGGAATAATCTTTATTACAACGTTATGGATTCTTACCTATTTTAAGTTGGCATTTACAAATCTTTATTATGAATGGTTTAATGCCTTGAGATGGATTGCGAATGCATTTGGATTAATCTTCTTACTGTATCTGGTTTTTTATGGGTTTCGCTCCCAACTAAAAATAAATAAGCCTATGCCTAGGATATGGCCTTTTATTATTTTAACTACAGTTTTCGTTTTTTCTTATCAGCAATTCTGTTTAATGAATGTTGGTTTGATTTTTGAACAGTGGCTAATTGGCCAATCGCTTACTTCTCTTCAACGTGTCACATATCTCTTTATGTATTCATTGTTTTATATCATTCCGTTTATTCTTTTTTTCCTAATTTATTTTTTCTCAACGTATTTAAAGCGCATGCAATCTTATCATAAACAGCTATACATTAGTGCTTGGGTTTTTCTTTTAGGAGTCGCTATTATTTTACTTTTGAAACCTATTTGGCTTTCTAAACTCATATACTCCTATGTTGTTTTGTTGATTGCACTTCTTGTAGGCTGGATATTGCCGTATTGGAGATCCAGGCATGAAGAAAAATAATTCATATCCTAATTATTTTCCGATCGCCTATGAAGTTGAAGCAGGCAAAGCCTATCGATGGTGTGGGTGTGGAAAGTCAAAACAACAACCGCTTTGTGATCGTGAAGACTGTGGAGAGCTTTGTAAAGTGTATCGCGCTTTAGTGACCGAAACGGTTCTCTTTTGCGCATGTAAAAAAACGAAAGAGCCGCCTTTTTGTGATGGATCACATTCTGAATTGCTGCTTAAGAAGAAGTAACCTTGAGAGAATGTCTTACAAAGCAGATAAGATAGATCACCTTGATTTAAGGCGCTCTATTTGCGATCATTAGGATAATTTGTTATGCAGGTGTGCAATGAGTAAACTCAAAGATATACCCGTTGTCGTTGAAAGTGGTCATAAATATAAGACAAAGCAGGGGTTTGTAGCGATAAAAGATGGGGTTAAATCAGCCTCATCGTCATATGAACGTCTCCCAAAGCCCAAATGGTTACGGATTGTGAATCATACATCACCTGCTTATGAACAGGTTAAGCATCAAGTTAAAGAACATCGATTAGCGACCGTTTGCGAAGAAGCCAAATGCCCGAATATTGCAGAATGCTGGTCACATGGCACTGCTACCATCATGTTGATGGGTGAGGTTTGTACTAGAGCATGCCGATTTTGTTCGGTAGATACCGGAAATCCGCGCGGCTGGCTTGATGAAGAAGAGCCGTACAATACGGCTAAAACGGTTTCATTAATGAACTTGGATTACGTGGTATTAACTTCGGTGAACCGCGATGATCTCCCCGATGGTGGTGCAAAGCATTATGCCGATACTATTCGTGCTATCAAATCCCAATGCCCTCATACTAAAGTGGAAGCATTAACTCCTGATTTTCAAGGGAATCACAGCGATATTGCTTTGCTACTAGAGAGTGGGGTAGATGTTTTCGCACAAAACGTTGAAACCGTAGAGCGCTTAACTCATCCAGTTCGCGATAATCGGGCAGGGTATTGGCAAACCATTAATTTACTTGGATTTGCAAAGCAGTACCGACCAGATGTACTGACTAAAACCAGTTTAATGCTAGGGCTTGGTGAGACCGATGAAGAAATCATCCAAACGATGGATGATTTGCGTAGTCAACAAGTGGATATTCTCACCCTGGGACAGTACTTACAACCTACAAAAAATCATTTACCTGTTACACGATATGTAACCCCAGAGACATTCAATCAATTACGACAAATTGGCCTAAAGAAAGGATTTTTTGAAGTAGCCTCAGGCCCCTTGGTTCGTTCAAGCTATCGAGCCGACCGAGTCTTTAAACGAGACAATCTAGGCTTGTAACCGACATTCCGCACCTGCGTCTTTTTTGCTAAAAATTGAGAAATACTATGCTGTGGAATGTCGGTTGTAATCACCACACCAAGCCGCACGAACACCTGACACCTGACACCTGACACCTACTTCTCTGCCAATACCACATCAATAATGTGCGTATCATGATATGGAAAGGTAAAAATTTTACTAAATAATCGTTTTAAACGATGAAGTAAAAAATTTTTAGGTAAGAGCTTAATGGAAAGACTATTTAAAAACCAAGTCCCTTCAATGCCAAACATCACTAATTCATCAATATCATTGATTGTGATTGGTATTTCTAAACGATCGTGCGCAATTACCTTGAATTGATGTTGGCAAAACGCTTGCATTAATTCCTCTTTTCCTGCCGCAACCGTAGTATTTTTAACAATGGCTTTATAATAATGTCCCACAATTCGACTTAATACACTTTCTTGCGTAATAAAATGAGCAAGCTGCTCCTGAGCGACTGGAAAGGACTCATAAGTGGTGGTAATTAAAGAGAAATGTCCTGAAGCTCTTGTTAAAAGCTTAGCTTGGCCAAATAGTGTATTAATAGGAATATAAGCATTAATAAAATGCGCAAGGACTAAATCTTGGCTGTGATGTGGCAATAAGTGACTTGCTTCTGTAGCACTAGCCTCAATAGTCGTTAAATCCAAGGCTTGTTGAGCGCGTGCAAGCATTTCAGGCGAAACATCAATACCTGTAAACAAAGCATCAGGCATATGTTGCTCTAATTCTTTTAGAAAAGCACCATTCCCAACGCCTAGATCCAGTACTTTATAGTTCGGTTTCTGGCCTAAATTGGCATACTTAATCTGCTCAATCGCACGCTGATGACTTTTACTTATCGACCCAAATCGATTGGCTACACAATAGCGACTGGCAATATTGTTATACATGGCCTTTAAGGTCATGTAGTAATCCTAATCTCGTTCATGAGGTGAGTATATCCTCTATTGAATCGTTTTGCAGTAGAGATATCTAAAACTTTCATCCAAATTTTTGTTCATTATTAAATCGTTTAGAATTTGACTAAAGCATGATGCCTTGATAGTATTTCGCGAGCTTTAGACTGAGTTATATTGGTGGTGCCATTGCTAATTTTTAGCGTACTAGCCCCTTTGACGATGTTCGGATGCTCCTCAATTTCCCACGGCTTGAATGCAGAAACTACGAATTTATCCGGGTTCATCAAATTGCGGGGCAGGGTAATGAAAGTTAGACGAGCAGTTAATTTTTAGCAACTCAAATCAAGCAATTATAACGAAGTTTGATTATATTTTTAATGGAATGGTGTCTATGTGCGGAATTGCAGGAATCTTTAATCTAAAAAAAAACACAATAGATAATCTAGTCAATAAACTTTCGGTTATGAATGACCTGCTTGCGCATCGTGGACCCGATGACGAAGGAATTTGGACCAATCAAGAACAAAGCATCGGTCTTGCTCATCGCAGATTAAGCATTATCGATTTATCAACGCACGCTCATCAGCCTATGGTTTCTCAAACCGGGGATGTTATTGTTTATAACGGGGAATTATACAATCACATCGAGCTTAGAAAGTCCTTGTCACCTCATTGGACATTTGTCTCAAACTCCGATACGGAAGTAATTCTTGCAGCTTACAAAGTCTTTGGGGTGGAGTGCGTAAAACATTTTAAAGGCATGTTTGCTTTTGCTATCTGGGATGGCGAAAAACTCTTTTGTGCTCGTGATCATTTCGGAATAAAGCCGTTCTATTATACGAGGCTGAAAAACGAGTTTATCTTCGCTTCAGAAAGTAAGGCATTAATGCCTTTTCTTCCTGAAATAAAAACAAATCGAAAAGCGTTTGTTGAATATATTACCTTTCAATATCCTATGGGAGAAGAAACACTTTTTTGTGATGTGTTGCAATTAGAGCCTGCCCATGCGATGTTGATCACCCCAGAAAAGCAAAAAATTTGGCGATACTGGGATGTACATTACCATATAGATTATGATCATACTCAAACCTATTTCGCTAATCGACTTGAAGAAATCATTCATGAGTCAATTCAAGTCCATCTTCGCGCAGACGTTAATCTAGGTGCTTATGTCAGTGGCGGGGTGGATTCAAGTCTTATCGGTATTTTGGCAACCCGAGAAAAAAATCAATCTCTGCCTTTTTTCCATGGTCGTTTTTTAGAAGATAAATCTTACGACGAAAGTGAATATGCCCAATACGCCGCACAAAAATGTGGCACAAAGCTTCACGTTCGCGATATCACCGCGCGAGAGTTTCAAGAACATTTCAGCAAAATCATTTATCATATGGACTTTCCAGTCGCAGGGCCTGGTGTATTTCCCCAATATATGGTTTCTGAAATGGCAGCTCAGCAAGTTAAAGTAGTGTTGGGTGGACAAGGAGGCGATGAAATATTTGGTGGATATGCGCGTTATGTGATTGCTTATTTTGAACAATGCATGAAGGCGGCTATTGAAGGCAATTATAAAAAAGGGAACTTTGTTGTTACCGCAGAATCGATTATTCCAAATCTTGAAGTACTTAACGCTTATAAGCCCTTACTTAAGCGTTTTTGGAGTAAGGGATTATTTGAACCTTTAGAAAGTCGTTATTTTGCTTTAGTGGACCGCGGTGCGGATCTGGATGGGGAAGTGACGTTGACTTCTGTCGAACGAGATCAAGTATATAGCCAATTTCTGAATGTATTTAATACCGCAAAATTTGAAAAAGCAGAATCATATTTTGATAGCATGACGCATTTTGATTTTAAATGCTTGCTACCGGGTTTGCTCCACGTTGAGGACCGTGTGAGCATGGCTCATGGTCTTGAATCCCGCGTTCCTTTTTTATATGCCCCATTAATTGAATTTATGGCAACCATTCCTGCGAACATCAAATTCAAAGATGGACGTATGAAGCATTTGTTGAAACAAACCTATTCGGACGTTCTTCCCTCTCAAATCGTTAATCGTAAAGATAAAATGGGCTTTCCCGTGCCTTTAACGGAGTGGATGCAGGGCGAACTCAAAGAGTATATTTATGACATCCTTGCGGCTGGAAATTCCAGAAAAGATGGCTTTATTGATTATCAAAAAATAATTCAAAATTTTAATAAAACCGGAAAATTTAGTCGTAAAACTTGGGGATTTTTGTGTTATGAAATCTGGCAGCAGCAATTTCATGACCAAGCTTACCGATTTAAATCACTGCTAAGCAATAAAACGAGGGCCGATAGTTCAAGCCATGTTGCCCATGCAACGGCATGACAAGTGTGGTCTAATCTGCAAAAAAATTATTAATGAGGAGATAGAAATGAAAGTCTTAATTACCGGAGGTTCTGGGTTTGTTGGATCGCATTTGACTGATCGATTGCTTGCAAGAAATGATAAGATTTTGGTTATTGATAATTTCAGCACGGGAAGAAGGGACAATTTAAAACCTCATAAAAACTTAGAAGTCATTGAAGAAAGCATTGCTAATACCGAAGCAATGAATCGCATTTTTACGCAATTTAAACCCGATGTGGTGGTTCATGCAGCGGCCTCTTATAAAGACCCTGATAACTGGGTAGAAGATTGCCAAACGAATGTTCTTGGCTCAGTGAACGTTGTTTCTGCAGCTAAAAAAGCAGGTTGCGAGCGTATAGTTTATTTTCAAACCGCACTTTGCTATGGATTAAATCCAAAAGAACAACCCGTTACGTTAGATCATCACTTTGATGCTCGTGGAAGCAGTTATGCCATTAGTAAAACTGCCGGAGAACACTACATCGAGCTATCGGGCTTAAGTTTCGTATCGTTCCGTTTGGCAAATGCATATGGCCCTAGAAACATCAGCGGACCATTACCAACGTTTTATCATCGCTTAACATCAAATAAACCTTGTTTTGTTATGGATACTCGACGTGATTTTGTCTACATTCAGGATTTGGTTGATTGCGTTGAAAAAGCTGTGGATGGGAAAGGCCATGGGTATTACCACATCTCCTCTGGCAGTGATTACTCAATTAAAGAATTGTTCGATGCAACGTTAGAAGCATTAAGCATTAAGCTTGAAAATGAAGTTGAAGTCCGTGAGCGTCATCCTGATGATGCATATACCATTCTTTTAGATCCTTCTCGTACGAAAGAAGATTTCTCATGGGAAGTGCATACGCCATTATCAGATGGAGTAAACGCTGCTATTGAATACTATAAAGAGTATGGTATTGAGCAAACATTTACTCATCTTCGTGCTGCTGTAGAAGAACCAGAGGTAGCATAAAAGTTTTATAGATGGCCTGAACAAGTCAGGCCATGTAGGTCGTTCAACCACCTACGTGGCCTGATTTATTTGGCCATGAGCACGGTTGGGTCATGACCTGAACGAGTGAGGTTAACAAAGTAGCCTAAAGGGGGCTCGTTCAAGGCTACCTAAATCCCGCCTACTTGGCCCGATTTATCGGCCATGAGCACGGTTGGGTCTTGACCTGAACGAGTGAGGTTAACAAAGTAGCATAAAGGGGTCTCATTCAAGGCTACCTAAATCCCACCTACTTGGCCCGATTTATTCGGGCCATCTAAAGGCGGGCATAAATAACAAAGAATAATTGAATATGAGAATACATAATGACTGAATTTTCAGGTAAAAAAATATTAGTCGTCGGTGGGGCTGGTTTTGTTGGAAGTACATTAACCAACATGCTTCTTGAACGCAATGCTAAAAAAGTAATCGTTGTTGACAATTTACTATCAGCAGATATCTCACGTGTTCCAGAACATAATCACATAGAATTCGTGCATGGATCGATTACGGAAGATCATATTTTATATAACTTACCTGAAGATCTGGATTACGTGTTTCATTTAGCAACGTATCACGGAAATCAAAGTTCAATTGAAGATCCTTTAAAAGATCATGAAAATAATACCCTGACCAGTTTAAAATTATTTGATCGAATCAGCAGGTTTAAATCATTGGAGAAGGTTGTTTATTCGTCAGCGGGATGCACGGTTGCTAAAAAAACATTTGATGATGCAGAAGCGACCGTGGAACAAGAAGATGTTTCACTTTATTTAGATAGTCCGTATCAAATGTCGAAAATTTTCGGTGAATTTTATGGCAATTACTACTTTATGCGTTATAACATGCCCTTCGTCAAAGCCCGGTTTCAAAATGTATATGGCCCCGGTGAAATTTTAGGTGCAGGCCAATGGCGAGGTAATGCCAATACGGTTTGGCGAAACGTTACACCAACATTTATTTTTAAAGCATTACATCACCAACCTTTACCGTTAGAAAATAATGGCATTGCAACGCGTGATTTTATATATGTGGATGACATTGCTGAAGGACTTATTGCTTGTGCTTTACGCGGAAAAAATGGTGGGGTGTATAACATCGCCTCAGGCGTTGAGACTTCAATTCGAGATCTCGCTGTGTTAATTAACGAAATGAGTGGTAATACGGCAGCAATTGCAGACATGCCTGCTCGTGCCTGGGACCGCTCAGGTAAGCGCCATGGTGATACTGGCAAATCAGAGCGCGAACTTGGTTTCAAAGCTAAAGTGACTTTACCCGAGGGATTACAAAAAACAATTCATTGGACAACAGAAAACATGGATACAATCAAGCGTTGCATGAAGACCCATCAGCGCTATGTACCTGAATTAAAACAATACTTTTGAGAGACGCTATGCAATTCATTGATTTAAAAGCACAATCCAATCGCATTGAGCAACGCCTTATTGAACGGTTTAAAACTGTTTTAAATCACGGGGCGTTTATTATGGGGCCAGAAATTCCTGAGCTAGAACAATCGCTTGCTAAATATGTCGGTGTAGAGCACGCGCTCGCGGTATCCAGTGGAACCGATGCTTTGTTAATTGCGCTTATGGCTTTAGACGTTAAAGCGGGTGATGAAGTAATCACTACTCCATTTAGCTTTTTTGCAACTGCCGAGGTGATTGCTCTTTTAGGAGCTAAACCCGTATTTGTTGATATCAATGAATCGACCTATAATATCGATGCTTCTCAAATAGAAGCGGCGATTACCCCTAAAACGAAGGCTATCATGCCGGTGAGCCTTTATGGCCAATGCGCTGACTTTGATGAAATTAACACCATAGCAAAGCGTCATAATCTTCCGGTTATCGAAGATGGCGCTCAAAGTTTTGGCGCAACCTATAAAGGAAACCAATCTTGTGGTCTAACGACGATTGGATGTACCAGTTTTTTTCCCTCCAAACCCTTAGGATGTTACGGTGATGGCGGAGCTTGCTTTACGAATGATGCAGAACTTGCAAGACGAATGAATGAAATTCGAACACATGGGCAATCTAAGCGTTATTACCACACCAGTTTAGGAATTAATGGCCGACTGGATACAATTCAAGCGGCTATTTTGCTTGAAAAATTAGCTCTTTTCCCTGAGGAAGTACAACTTCGTCAGGAAGTTGCCGAGCGATATCAAACGCTTCTTCCTAAAGCGATTAAAAAGCAGAACATTCTAGCTCATAATGCTAGCGTTTATGCTCAGTATACCATTGAAGTGCCTAATCGAGAGTATGTTCAGAGCCAATTAAATGATAGAGGTATCCCCACTGCTGTACATTATCCAGTTGGGTTACACGAACAACCGATTTTTAAAACACTTTATCCTGGAGAACAACAGTTTCCAAAAACAGAACGAGCTGCAAGCCGGGTAATGAGTCTCCCAATGCATCCCTACCTAACCTTGGAAGATCAGAAAAAAGTTTGCACGGCTTTAGAGGAAGTTCTCTCAGAAACAATGGCAACCGCATAATAAGAGCGCACTATCCTCCTTCTCCCGCTAACGGGAGAAGGTGCCCGAAGAGCTTGCCCCCGCGAAGGCGGGGGGCGGATGAGGGAAAAACATATAAGTACTAAGTCAGTTTAATCTTGTAGTTGCTATAGAAAGCGATAGCTATAACCCGGAGTTGAGCTGTACGTTAAATAATAACATTCTATGATTTAAAGCAAAGGAATAAACCATGCTAACGAGCTTCAAAGAAAAAATAAGTAACAAAGAAGCCATTATTGGTATTGTGGGGTTAGGTTATGTGGGCTTACCCCTTATGCTTCGATTTGCCGAGGTTGGATACCGAGTCATTGGTATCGATGTAGATGAGCACAAAAATGAATTGCTCAATCAAGGTAAATCCTATATTCAACATATAACATCGACGCGAATCACAGAAGTACAACATAGGATTATTGCCACGTCTGATTTCTCGAAGGCTACCGAGGCTGATGCACTTATTCTCTGTGTACCAACTCCGCTTGATAAATACAGAGAACCAGATTTAAGCTTCGTATTGCAGACCATTGATGCACTACTCCCCCACTTAAGAGCTGGCCAGCTAATTTCATTAGAAAGCACTACCTATCCTGGGACAACCGAAGAAGAATTAAAGCCAAGAATCGAAAGTACTGGTTTAAAAATTGGCGAAGATGTATTTTTAGTTTACTCCCCTGAAAGGGAAGATCCAGGTAATGCGCATTTTACAACATCCACCATTCCAAAAGTCTGTGGGGGTGATACTGAATCTTGCTCTGAAGCGGGATTAAGCTTGTATTCGGCAGTTATTGATAAAGTGGTTAAAGTGTCCTCTGCAAAAGTTGCTGAAATGACCAAGCTTTTGGAAAATATTCACCGCTCGGTAAACATTGGCTTAGCGAATGAAATGAAAGTCTTAGCGGATAAAATGGATATTGATATTTATGAAGTCATTGACGCAGCAGCCACAAAGCCTTTTGGTTTTGTACCCTACTACCCAGGACCAGGAATTGGCGGGCATTGCATACCTATTGACCCATTTTATTTAACGTGGAAAGCCAGAGAGTATGGACTTCATACTCGATTTATTGAGCTTGCCGGTGAAATTAACAGCAGCATGCCTAAATGGGTTGTTCATAAAGTAAGTGATGCTTTAAATACTAGAGAGCGTGCTATTAAAAACAGCAAAATTTTAATCTTAGGCATCGCTTATAAGCGCGATGTCGATGACATGCGGGAATCTCCTTCGATAGAAGTGATGGAACTTCTACAAGCAAAGGGTGCGGAGGTATCCTACTCTGATCCTCACGTTCCAGTATTTCCTGCTATGCGTGCTCATCATTTTGATTTACATAGTATAGAATTATCCGCAGAAGTATTGCGTCAATTTGATTGCGTGGTCTTAACCACAGCCCATCGTGCCTTTGATTATGATCTGATTGCCTCTAATGCAAACCTAATCATTGACACACGTGGCGCTTTCAAACAATTTAAACAAGATAATATAGTGAGTGCTTAAGCATGACAAAGTCACCTTGGTTTATAAATGATCGGAAAGTTAACATTGCCGTGGTTGGATGTGGCAGAATTTCAAAAAATCACTTAGAAGCCATTAAGCAGCATGGTGATCGACTTCATTTAACGGCCGTATGTGATACGGATCCTTCAGCCCTTCGAATTGCAACGGAATCATATGGTGTCGATGGGTATTCGAATGTTAATGAATTGTTACAGTATTCTAATGCAGATATCGTCACGCTTTGCACTCCAAGTGGCCTTCATCCTTCTCAAACGATCAAAATTGCCGAAACAGGACGCCATGTTATCACGGAAAAACCAATGGCCACTCGATGGCAAGATGGTTTGCGCATGGTACAAGCTTGTGATGAGGCAGGTGTTCGTTTATTTGTGGTTAAACAAAATCGGCTGAATGCCACGTTACAACTTTTAAAAAAAGCAGTAGACAGCGGTCGTTTCGGTAAAATCTACATGGCGAATATCAATGTTTTTTGGACTCGTCCCCAAGATTATTATGATCAAGGTGGTGGATGGCGTGGCACGTGGGAGCTTGATGGTGGCTCGTTTATGAATCAAGCCAGTCATTATATTGATTTAATTCACTGGCTATTAGGCCCTGTACAATCTGTCCAAGCGATGATGGGCACCTTGGAGCGAAAAATTCAAGCAGAAGATACAGGCGTATTGAATATCCGCTGGCGAAATGGTGCTATGGGTTCGGTAAATGTGACCATGCTCACATATCCTAAAAATTTCGAAGGTTCCATCACCATTTTAGGTGAGAAGGGGACGGTAAGAGTCGGAGGACTTGCTGTCAATGAAATCCAACATTGGGAATTTGCTGATAATCTGCCTGAAGATGAGCAAATCAAACAAGCCAGCTACCAAACAACGTCTGTGTATGGATTTGGCCATCCACTCTATTATGATAATGTCATTAACAGCCTGCAAGGGAAAGAAGCACCTCTGGTAGACGGTCGAGAGGGATTAACCTCATTAGAATTATTAATCGCTGCTTATCGAGCGGCTCGTGATAATCAAACAGTTCATTTGCCGTTGGAGTTGTAAGATGCCTTTTCAAGCACATGAAACTGCAATTATTGATGAAGGTGCAGCCATTGGTAAGGGCACAAGAATTTGGCATTGGGTTCATGTGAGTTCTGGTGCAAACATTGGTGAGTGCTGTAGTCTTGGACAAAATGTATATGTCGGCAATCGTGTAAATATTGGCAACAATGTAAAAATTCAAAATAATGTTTCCGTTTATGATAACGTAACACTTGAAGATGATGTGTTTTGTGGACCCAGCATGGTATTCACGAATGTATATAATCCTAGATCAGCTGTGTCTCGTAAGAAAGAGTATCGTAATACCCTCATTAAAAAGGGAGCGACATTAGGCGCAAATTGCACCGTTGTCTGCGGTGTAACAGTTGGAGAATATGCCTTTATCGGAGCAGGAGCAGTGATCAACCGCGATGTGCCAGCATACGCGCTCATGGTAGGTGTACCTGCCCGACAAATTGGCTGGATGAGTCGTTTTGGAGAGCAATTAACCTTTACAAAACAACCTGATGGCTCATGGATGGCCAAATGCCCAAATACTGATGATATATATATAAAACAAGATAACACCGTTCAACTTCTTGAATATAGCACTAAATCTCATGTACTGTTGACGGGAGAGAGCTAGGGTCAGGGCAAACGCATGAATAATCAAAAAATGACAATTTCATCGTTTAAATATAATATCTGTTATATATTTCAACGTCCTGCGGCTTGACCCTGTCTCTTGATCACATCTTAAGCCTACGCCACACGGCTTGACCGCAGGATCCATGCTAGGAGCCTCAAAACAAAGGATACTGCACATGAAGTACCGTGCGATGATATTACGAGGAATTTATCCTCACTCAAGATCTTGCCTGGCGCTAGGGTGAAGGTAAGATCGGAACAAAAAGAATGGTTAGTACAGACTTTTACGAGAGCAAATTCCACCCTAAATGTATTTACCGAACAGAAAATCTTCCTATACAGATAAAAGGAACACTATGAAGCTATGTACCATCGTCGGAGCTAGACCACAATTTATAAAAGCCGCGACCGTATCCAGAGTCATTAAATCTACACCGCATATTCAAGAAATTATTATTCATACAGGGCAGCATTATGACGCCAATATGTCCGAGCAGTTTTTCGAAGAGCTCGATATTCCCAAGCCTACTTATAATTTGAATATAGGCTCGGGGTTACACGGCAAACAAACCGGACTAATGCTTGCGGCACTTGAAGAAGTTTTACTGAAAGAAAAACCAGATTGGGTGCTCGTTTATGGCGATACTAACTCTACTTTAGCTGGTGCTTTGGCCGCAGCTAAGCTTCATATACCGATTGCGCATGTTGAAGCAGGCTTACGATCATTTAATCGTAAAATGCCTGAAGAAATTAACCGCGTTATGACCGACCACCTAAGTACCATTTTATTTCCCCCGACGCAAAATGGCTATCAACAGCTAGTTAAAGAGGGCATAAGAGAAGAGAATATCTTTAATGTAGGCGACGTCATGTATGATGCAACGCTTTATTACAACGAGTTTAATAGTAATAGAAAAACCATTGTTGATGATTTGGCTTTAGAACCTAAATCTTATTGTTTGGCCACCATCCATCGCGCAGAAAATACAGACTGCTCCCAGAGGTTAAGTAATATTTGTAATGCATTCATTGAGTTAAGTGAAGTAACTAAAGTTATCTTGCCCTTGCATCCAAGAACCCGGGCGGTGCTTGAGAAGCAAGATTTATTGAGCTCTCTTACACATCATGTTCATCTAATTGAGCCTGTTGGATATCTTGACATGCTAGCTTTAGAAGAGCATGCGATGACAATAATTACTGACTCGGGCGGGGTACAAAAGGAAGCTTATTTTAATCAAGTTCCCTGTATTACATTGCGGGATGAAACAGAATGGGTGGAATTAGTAGATGCAGGTTGGAATCGATTATGTTCGCCGGACAAGCCATTTTCTTTAGTCGAATTTCTCGAATTAAAGCCTTATTCAGAATTAAATTCCAAAATATTATACGGTGAGGGTAATGCGGCTGAGCATATCCTTAAAATATTATGTTAAGCAATGTAGTATACGCAGATTACCTTATTGTTGGCGCGGGTATAATTGGATTAAGCCTGGCTCGTGAATTAGTGAGGAAACAACCTCAAGCACGTATTGTCGTTCTTGAAAAAGAAACCGAAATTGGATTGCATGCGAGTGGCCGTAACAGTGGTGTTCTGCACTCAGGCATTTATTATAAGGAAGGATCTTTAAAGGCAAAACTGTGCTTACAAGGTGCACGGGCAATGGCAGATTATTGCAAACGATATAAACTCCCACTTAATCCCATAGGAAAAATTATTACACCTACTAAGCCCTCTGATCAAAGCACAATACAAATGTTATATCAGTGTGCAAGACAAAATGGTGCAAATGTTTCTTTAATTGATGAATATGGGCTTAGAGAGATTGAGCCAGAAGCTAAGATCTTCGGAAGTCAAGCCTTATATTCCCCTGATACTTCGGTTATTGAACCTAAAACAATTCTTTTAAATCTATACGAACAGTTGCTTAAGAAAAAAGTTGTTTTTTATTTTAATCAACCTTGCAAAAAAATTGATATTAAAAGAAAAAAAGTATTTTCCAACAATTTAATTTTTTCATACGGCCATTTATTTAACACTGCTGGGCTTAATGCGGATATTATCGCAAAGGAATGCGGAATTGCAGAGCAATATACTATGATTCCTTTTAAGGGTATTTATTATGAACTGAAAGCTAACGCTCCTATTAAAATTAATCATTTGATTTATCCTGCCCCAGATATGAATGTCCCCTTCCTTGGTGTTCATTTTACTCGGTCAGTCTCAGGGAAGATTTATATCGGCCCCTCTGCTTTCCCTGCTTTTGGACGTGAGCATTATGGGGGGATAAAAGGCATGAGTATTAAAGAAACGCTAGAGATATTTATACATCTTGCTCGACAGTATATAAGTAATAAGCAAGGATTTCGCCTATATGCACACCAAGAAATAAGACAATTCACTAAAGCTGGATTTATCGCTTCTGCTCGACAATTGATACCACGTATTCAAGGAAATGATTTGGTTAAAAGTTCAAAGGTTGGAATTAGAGCACAGCTATATGATAAGCATGAAAAAGAATTAGTGATGGACTTTTTATTTAAGAGCACGGAAAATGAAACGCATGTTCTTAATGCAGTATCCCCAGCGTTTACAAGTGCATTTAGTTTTTCTAAATTGATTATTGATAATTTTTTATGTGATTCAAGCGCCATACGTTTAGGCAAGGAGTTTATGTGAATTTAGAAGGTAAAAAGATTTTAGTTATTGGCGGTGCAGGGTTTATTGGT
This sequence comes from Legionella impletisoli, assembly GCF_900639875.1. Lineage (GTDB taxonomy): Bacteria > Pseudomonadota > Gammaproteobacteria > Legionellales > Legionellaceae > Legionella_A > Legionella_A impletisoli. Next base: position 257,371 of record NZ_CAAAIA010000002.1, on the reverse strand, counting down.
AGCTTTGTTGTAAGACAATTATTAAAAACAAATGTCAAGAAAGTTTTTATTTTTGATAATTTTGCTCGCGGAAAGTTATCAAATATAGATGACTGTCTTAACGATCCTCGCTGTAACTTATTTCCTTTTGGTGGTGATATTCGGGAAGTGGACGTTTTGGATAAAGCTGTAGAAGGAATGGATTATGTATTTCATTTAGCTGCTATGTGGTTACTTCATTGCAAAGATTTTCCTCGCACAGCGTTTGACGTCAATATAGCAGGAACTTTTAACGTATTGGAGGCTTGCGTTAAGCATAAAGTAAAAAAATTGATATATTCATCTAGCGCCTCAGTCTATGGTGATGCGATAGAGGTGCCCATGCGTGAATCCCATCCGTTTAATAATAAAAACTTTTATGGCGCTACAAAAATATCTGGTGAAGCGATGTGTACTGCATTCCATGATCGCTATGGTTTAGAAGTTATTGGCTTACGATATATGAATGTGTATGGACCAGGTCAGGATCAACATGCTGTATATTCTGGCGTTATTCCAATTATGTTAAATAAAATTGATAAGCATGAACCGCCTGTGGTAAATGGTGATGGGAGTCAGGCGTACGATTTTATTTATGTAGAAGATGTAGCTAAAGCCAATATGAATGCTCTGACCTCTCCCGTGAAACACGGATTTTATAATGTTGGCACGGGAGTACAAACAACCATTAGAGAATTATGCGATCTTATTTTGGATTTAAAGCAGTCGGATTTGGAAGTGAACTACCAGCCTTATGGAGCTGATGATGCGCGTCAATTGGTTAAAAATAGAATAGGATCAACTCAACAGGCTCAACAACAAATTGGATTTCAATATCATATTTCTTTGAAAGAAGGGCTAAAAAAATTAATTCACTGGCGACAAACTGGTGAGTTTGAATTTGAATCAAGTTGTTGTTTGTCCAGTGAGTTTGTATAACAATTAAGGAATTAAAATGCAGTATATTCCGATTACAAAAGCCGTGTTTGATGCTGAAGAGCAGGCTGAGATAATAAAACCATTGCAAAGTGGTTGGGTAGTTCAAGGACCTTATGTAAAACAATTTGAACAAATGTTTGCTGAATATATTCAATCGTCTTATGCCAAAGCAGTTAGCAACTGTACAACAGCACTACATCTTGCTTTAGTGGCCTTAGGAATAGGACCTGGTGATAAAGTTGTCGTTCCCTCGTTTACCTATGTGGCGTCTGCAAATGCGGTGGAATATACGGGTGCTGAGGTCGTTTTTTGTGATATTGATTTGAATACCTTTAATATTGATACCAAAAAACTAGTTGAAATCCTTGATTCTGATCCAGCTATTAAAGCAATCATGCCAGTTAATCTTTTTGGATTATGTGCAGACTTAGATACAGTGATGAAACTTGCACAGCAATATGGTTTGTACGTAATAGAAGACTCAGCCTGTGGGTTTGATGCCTGGATCGGAAAAAGGCATTCTGGTACCGTAGGACATATTGGTTGCTTCTCTTTTCATCCGCGAAAATCGATTACAACGGGTGAGGGTGGGATGTTAGTGACCCAAGATGAAGCTATTTATAAAATAGTTTCACAGCTTTGCGACCATGGTGCTTCTAAATCCGATCTAGAACGTCATAAAGAAAAAGGAGGGTCTTTACTGCCTGATTTTACGCTTCGGGGTTACAATTATCGCATGACGGATTTTCAAGGTGCGTTAGGTGTTTGCCAAATGCGTAAATCTAAAATGATCATGAATGGTCGAAGAAATATTGCAAAACAGTATGATGAAGCTTTGAGCCAACTATCTGCATTTAAATTACCTTCTGAAGCTGATGGCTATACTCATGGCTATCAATCTTATGTGACTCTTTTTACTCTAGGAGCAGATCTTGATAGTTTAACTCTCGAAGCAATCGATTCCCTGAATGTAAAACGTAATGAACTCATGAGAATGCTCGAAGAGAAAGGGATTGCAACACGTCAAGGAACACATGCTGTTCATACCTTAGGTTATTATGCTGGACGTTATCATCTACAACACGGCGATTATCTTAAATCCTATGCTGCTGATAGGTTAAGTATCGCATTACCATTGTATGCTCAAATGACTAAAGAAGAATTTGAATACGTAATTGAACATATTCATGGGGCATTAAAGTGTGTGGTATAGCTGGGATTATTTCACTCTCAGGAGAAAGTATTCATCCTGAAAGATTAAAATTAATGTGTGATGCTATTCAACATCGCGGTCCAAATGGTGCGGGTTACCTCATTGCACAGACAGGAAATAATCACCCACGCTCACAACAGTATTATCAAGCTTTTACGGAAAAGAAATTTGCTCATGAGATAGGGTTGATTCCTTGTATTGATGATCCCCAATCTAAAAATTATCTTTATCAGCATCGATGGGATCTATTTTTTGGTCATCGAAGGCTTGCAATACTTGATTTATCTTCTTCCGGATTTCAGCCTATTTCAGATATTTCCAAAAGCGTCTGGGTAACTTATAACGGTGAAATTTATAATTTCAAAGAAATCAAGAATGAATTGCTTTCATTAGGCTATGAGTTTTATTCTGAGACAGATTCAGAAGTTTTAGTGAATGCCTATATTGAATGGGGCATTGAGGCCATATTTAAATTTAATGGGATGTTTGCGTTTGCTCTATGGGACAGAAATTTAAATAAAGCATTTTTGGTGCGGGATCGCTATGGAATTAAGCCCTTATACTATACTAGAACGCGGTCTAATCAAATTATTTTTGGTAGCGAAGTTAAAGCTATTTTAGCCTATTTGGATGAGAAGCCTCCGCTTGATTATGAGGGTTTGTTAGAATATTTTACTTTTCAGAATTTTTTTACTGATAAAACCTTATTTGGCAACGTATATTTATTGCCTCCAGGAAACTATCTTGAAATTAATTTAAAAGGTGATACCCAAGTTATCCAAAAACAATATTGGGATTTTGATTTCAGCGAGACAACAGCCATAAAATGTGAAGAAGAGTATGTTGAAGAGTTAACTTTTTTATTCGAGCAGGCGGTCAATCGTCAATTGATTAGTGATGTAGAAATTGGTTCTTTTCTTAGTGGCGGGATAGACAGTGGATCGATTACAGCGGTGGCAGCTAAAAATTTACCATATATTAAAACGTTTACTATTGGGTTTGATTTAAATAATGCCTCTGGTTTAGAGCTTGGCTATGATGAACGTGCAAAATCTGAGTTTCTTTCTTATCTTTGCAAAACTGAACATTATGAAATGGTTTTAAAATCTGGGGATATGGAGCGATGTTTGCCCAGTTTCGCTTGGCACCTTGAAGAACCGCGTGTCGGCCAAAGTTATCCAAATTATTATGCTGCAAAGCTCGCGGGTAAATTTGTAAAGGTGGTTTTATCCGGTGCTGGTGGTGATGAGTTATTTGGTGGTTACCCTTGGCGGTACTATCGTGCGATCAATAATGATAGCTTTGATGATTATATTGATAAATATTATCAATTTTGGCAGCGGTTAGTACCTAATAGTCTTATCAAAGAGTTATTTGCTCCTATAAGGGCAAAGGTTTCCCATGTTTGGACGAAAGATATTTTTAAATCAGTTTTTAAGCAGTACTCAGATAGTTTATATAGGCCCGAGGATTATATAAACCATTCCTTATATTTTGAGACAAAAACATTTTTACATGGCTTGCTTGTTGTCGAGGATAAGTTGTCCATGGCCCACTCCTTAGAGGTCAGAGTGCCATTTTTGGATAATGATCTAGTTGAATTCGCCCAAAAAATTCCCGTTAACTTAAAACTTAACCGCTTGCAAGAAATGCTGCGGATTGATGAAAATATAATAGGAAAGAAAACGCATAACAGCTATACCAAAAATAATGATGGTAAGTTAATTTTGCGTAAAGCTCTGCAAAAATATATTCCTGAATCGCATATTAATGCTCCAAAGCAAGGGTTTTCTTCACCAGATAATAGTTGGTTTAAAGGGGATAGCATTGAATTTATTCGATCGTTAATTTTGAACAAGGAAGCTCGAATCTATGAATTTTTTGATTCAGGGACAGTTCAATTTATGTTAAACGAACACTTATCCGGTGCAAAAAATAGACGATTATTTATCTGGTCGTTATTGAACCTAGAAAACTGGTGTGCTCACTTCTTGTAATAGATTTATACTATCTATGATTTTTGTAACATGGTTGTGATATTTTATGCTTCTTGAGAACTTGTTAATACTTTTCGAGCTGGATTGCCTATATATATAGAAAAAGGGGTGGTTTCTTGCATAATAGCGGAGCCTGCGCCGGCGATGCAGAAATTTTGCAAAGTAATCCCATCTGTGATAACAGCATTTGGACCAAGATGTGCTCCTTCCTTTAACCTTGACTTACCTGTCATGGTTGCGTTAGGGCCTATATAGCAAAAATCTTCTGTTACTGCCTCATGACCAATGTTTGCACCTGCACGGATTGAATTAAATGCTCCAATGTTCGCTCCCGGTTGGATGGTTACATAAGAACAAATAAGCGTTCCATGCTGGATTTTAGTATTATCTGCAATAACAGCTGTTGGGTGAATAAGCGAAGCTATTCTTTGATTGGGTATTTCTAGTTGCAACAGAAGTTTTTTGCGTTCAATCATCTGTTTTACTTTGTGTAAGGCAGGATGAAAGAAATACTCATCATTAAGAGTTTTCCAATCCTGAATACGACCTAATACAGGAATGTTATGTATTAGTGTGCCAGGAACGCAGTGATCATTCAGAAAGCCTGCAAGCATAATCGGATTACCAGCCAAACTCATATCTTTGATCACTTGTGCTGCGACTAAGCCATCTCCATGGCCTCCTAAAATCACGATTTTTTTCATTTTATTGATGTTTGTTGGAAGAAATGCTAGATTCTAGCTTCTTTTTAAAATAAATAAAAATCATTTGTGACTCCCAAGAAAATCGACTTAGATCTCTCATTCAAGGGTGAAAGAGATTATATTCACAGTACTGATATTTTTAACGCCGTGATTGCAAACTTAGCTCATTTTGAAGAGCTAACTATGATTCTGCATCGTAAAATGACCCGTGCTTTATCGATAGTTCCTCTAGAAGATTCTTTTTCTAAAAGTGCCTTTGCAGGAAATATTTTTGTTTCAAAGCAAACTAAAACTGATTGCTGGGGAATTCTGGAGCATCCTTCGCAAGCTATTATTAAACGTTATTCCTATGATGAATCGCATGTAACAAAAGGTTTTTTTATGGGTAATAAGTCGATTAATTTAACTTCATGCCCATCAGCTTATAGCTTTAGTGAATATGTTGTAGCTTTAAACAAAAAGCTTCTTGAACATACCATATCTAATTCAGTGAAATGGGCATTTACCAAACTCGAATTATATAAGCCGCCAATAATTGGAAATTTTGAATTACGTTTAATAAATAACCTAGGTGTAAAACTTACGAAGTCTGCTATCTATGTTGATGATGTTTTCTATGGTTATATCTATTTTTCCGATTTTTCTAAGGCTTCTCAATGATTGAAGTTGGTATTTCCGATATTTCATATTATCTACCTATCGCACAACTTGATAATCTAAAACGAGCGGAAGTCCTCAGTGCTTCTGAGCAACTAATCCGCGATAAAATCGGGATGTTGCAACTTGCTCGAAAATCTGATGATGAAACAACGACTTCTTTAGCAGTAAAAGCAGTGGAGCAGTTATGTTTCAAAAATAATCTCAACCACTTAGAAATTGATTGCTTGATTTTGGTGACTCAGAACCCAGATGGTTTTGGTCTTCCTCACAATTCTGCTTTAGTGCATTCTCAATTAAACTTATCAGCTCATTGTGCTGCATTTGATGTATCGCTTGGTTGCTCTGGTTATGTATATGGGTTGTCAATAATTAAGTCTTTTATGGAAAGCAATCATTTAAAAAAAGGAGTTCTAATCACAGCAGATCCTTATTCTAAGATTGTTGATATGAATGATAGAAATACAAGCTTGCTTTTTGGTGATGCTTCTACAGCAACGTTATTGGAATCTGATGCCCCATGGCAAATTGGTTCATTTGATTTTGGGACTGATGGTGCAGAAAGTATGTCGCTCTATGTTGATGAGAGCCATAAATTACAAATGAACGGACGAAATGTTTTTAATTTTTCTGCAAAAAAAGTCCCTGTAAGCATTGCATCAGCATTAGAAAAAAATCATCTATCGTTATCGGATATTGATCAAATTATTTTGCATCAAGGCAGTCGCTATATTGTTGAAACCATAGCAGAACGAATTGAGGCACAAGAAAAAACTCCCTTTGTTGCAGGAAATTATGGAAATACCATCTCATCCTCCATTCCAATGTCTTTAGCCAGAGAGCAAGTTTTAAAAAAGAGTAAGCGTGTTATAATTTCCGGGTTTGGTGTTGGATTATCATGGGCAACAACAGTACTAACTAATTCAAAGAAGGTTTATCATGATAACAGAACAAGTCATAAAAAAATTAATTACAGAAACGATTAAAGGAATTGATATATCTAGGTTAGGTATTGAAGACAATTTTGTTGAATTTGGTTTAGATTCATTAGATTTAGCTAGCATTTTAATGGCAATTGACGAACGCTTAGGAGTTAACATACCGGATAAAGATGTAGACCAATGCTCTTCGATTCAAGGTATTGTTGATTATTGCAGAAATAAAGAAGTGGCTCTCTGAAATATGGTTAACTACGATCCTAAAGAATTTACAATAGAATGCTATATTGAGCTATTAAAACGAGCGGTTAACAAATTTCGTTTTCTTGAATATTCTGAATGGGATAAGTGTAATAACGAAAATGTTGTTTTTTGGCGTCACGATATTGATTTTTCGTTAGAAAAAGCGGTTGAAATGGCGAAAATTGAACATGAAAATTGTATTAAAGCAACTTATTTCTTGCTATTACACAGTAATTATTACAATTTATTCGATAGAAACTCATTGGGTCTTGTCAGGGAAATTTTGTCTTATGGCCATTCAATTGGATTACATTTCGATTGTAATTATTACAAAATTCAATCTATTTTAGAACTAATAGATTGGCTAACCTTCGAGAAAAATATTTTGCAGAAATTATTTAATTATTCGATTGAAGTTTTTTCTTTCCACAATCCAAGCTCTTTGACCATGGCATTTAGTGAAAACACTTATGCTGGAATGATTAATACTTATTCTAAACATTTTAAAACGAAAGTAAATTATTGCTCGGACTCAAACGGGTTTTGGCGTTTTCGTTCCTTAGATGATGTATTAAATGATGATAGCATTAATCAATTGCAGGTTTTAACACATCCTGTGTGGTGGACTACTGAATTGTATATGCCTCGCGAAAAAATTATAAACTTGATTGAAATGAGCAAAAAAAATGCCATAGCTCAATATGATCACGCTTTACTAACCACTAATCGGCAAAATATATCTTGAGGTAGCCATATATAACCTAGGTTATCTTAATGTCCCATCATAAAAGATATTTGTATGTAAAAACACTAAGAAATATTTGTGAAGATCAATGGAGAAAACTCCTAAACCATGCTTCTATATCTCTTTGAATTGTAAAGTTTGCAGGTATAAAATATGAATTTTATAAAAAATTTATTTAACCTAAATAGAAAAAAAAGAAGCGTTGTGTTTTATCGCCAGAGTTATTACCATTTTTATTATTTGGCCCAAGCACTAAGAAAAAGGGGATGGGATGCCATTGTTGTTAATTTAGAACCACCCACTGGAGTTAATGCTAATTTTTATCATGGGGAAGATTTAAATTTATATAATGAAGATCCCAAAATATTTCGGAAAAATATAAAAAATTTTTTTAATGACGCAAAGCATCGTTTCCAATTAATGCATTTTGCAGGTGATGGTTATTTATCTTTTTTTCCTGAATTCGCAACGCATGACACTCCTCCGGATATTATCAAATGGAAAAGTAAAAACAATAAGATTGCCTATACAGTAAGTGGCTGTAATAGTGGAAGATCCCAAACATCAATCAGTAAGTGGTCTATTGCAGATAGTGGACTGAGTGTTTGTGACCGGTGCATTTGGCAATTAAATGAAAACGTTTGTAATGATAAAAAAAATCTAGCGTGGGGCGAAAAAATTCACCAATATTGCGATCTCATTTTTTCAGAAGCTGGCCCTGGTTTAGATTATATAGCAGCACAGCCAAATGTTATTCGAGAGCCTTTAACGATGTGTTTAGATTCATCCTATTGGTCGCCTGAACTAGTTATTCCCAAAGAGCATCGGATTTCACGCAGCGAAAATGAGGTTTTAATCTATCATGCCATGGGTAATTATAATTCTCGTGCCTCTGAATCAAGAAATATTAAGGGTACTCCTTTTGTATTCGAGGCTGTGGAACGTCTTCAAAGAGAAGGTTATAACGTTAAGTTAATATTTATAACGGATAAGCCTAACAAAGAGGTCCGTTTCTATCAGGCCCAAGCTGATATTATCGTTGATCAGTTGAATTATGGCCGTTATGGTGCTAATGCTCGTGAAGGAATGATGCTGGGTAAGCCAGTTATTTGTTATCTTAATAAATTCGAATTTAATGAAAAGGATAAAGTGGCATGTCTAGATGAATGCCCATTAATTTCAGCCACAGAGCATACGGTTTATGAGGCTTTAAAAAAACTTATTCTTGACCCTACTTTAAGAAAAGTAGTTGGTAACAAAAGCAGAGAATACGCATTAAAATGGCACTCTGCTACAGCTTGCGCGGAGCGATATGAAAAAATTTATGACAAATTGTTTGATTAGTTACTAACCTTAGAGATATTCCCTACTCATTAATAATAGCCATAATTTTTAAATCAACAAATTTTTCTTTAATATAAGCCGCTTTTCTTAATGTTCCTTCTGTTATAAAAGCGCATTTTTCATAGGCTTTAATCGCGCGAATATTTTCAGAAAAAACATATAGATAAATTCGCTTTAACTGCATCTCAATAAATCCATAATCAACTAGTAAACGAACAGCCTCACTTCCCAATCCGCGGTTTTGGTAATTCATTTCACCAATTCTAATTTGCAATTCGGCATTTTTATGTTGTCTGTTAATATTTCTTAACGAGCAGCTACCAATTAGTTGGCCATTTTCATTGAAAATAATTGAGAAAATAACTAAATCTTTTTTATTTTGAATATTATCAAACCATGTTTGGTGCTCTGCTCTTGAAACAGATTTATAGTTAGCATTATAAGAAACTAATTCTTCGTTATTGATCCATTTAAAGTATTGGTCAGAGTCTTCCGAAATAATAGGGCGAAGACTAATTGATTTCCCATGCATTTTGATAACCCAAAGTATTTGTTAATTTAAGAAAGCTAATTTTTTAATACAATAGCAGTTACAAATAATAGTTTTAGACTGTTATCTTGTGCTAATATCCCGCACGATCATAAAACAAAAATAAAGTTCTGCAAGGTTTTATTAGAAATGAAAGGCATTCAACAAGAAAGCGCACTCTGTTGTCAGAAGCTGTCTAAGGAGTTTTACATTCTTAATGAAAACCTAAATTGGCGTATAGTCTTTCGCGATAAGATAGGACATTTAGAAACGTTTTCAGTATTAAATAATATTAATTTAAATGTTCCAAAAGGTAAGTTCATTGGGATTATCGGTCGAAATGGTGCAGGTAAAAGTACTTTATTAAGAATACTGGGAGGGGTTTATCCACCATCACAAGGTATCGTAAAGGCCTTCGGAGAAATAAGCGGTCTTTTTGAAATGGGCGGTATGGGAAATAATCGATTAACAGGATATGGTTACGCAGATCGGTATTTATCGGTTTACGGTATCAATAAGAAAAAACGTCAGTATCTAATTAATAATATTAAAAATTTTTCTGAATTAGGTGATGATTTTTACAACCCCATATATACCTATTCATCTGGTATGTCTGCGCGATTATTTTTTTCTACAGCAACTGAGTTACAACATAAAATATATTTGGTTGATGAATTGCTCTCTGTAGGTGATGAGCATTTTCAGGCTAAATGCTGGAAAAGATTACGAGAACGGTTTTCCAATGGTGCATCGGGAATTTTAGTGACGCATGATTGGTCGGCAGTTCTTAAGCTCTGCGAGTTTTCTTATATTTTAGATAAAGGAAATATTATTGCATTTGGTAGCTCAGAAAATATAGTACAACAATATCTTAACCTTCCTAAACCTTCACAAGAATATGCTGAGATTATACTTAAGTCTAATGGGTATACCTATGAAAGCGGGAAGGATTGCAAAATCGAGTTCGATATATTGCTAAAAAAATCTATCCCCTTAGCCGTTAGTTATTCGATTGATCTATTTCGTCCCGGGTATGGCTGGGAGCTAATTTTATTAAATGAGAATTTTGTACAACTTCCGGCGAAACTTGGGATAAATCATTGCCAAATTAATATTAATAAATTACCACTCATTGCCGGTAATTACTATTTAAATTTATTTATCAAGTCTTTAGATCCTATGGTTGATTCATCAAAACTAGGGGGGCGTAGTTGGACTTATGGAAATGGAATCAGATTAATTGTAAAAGGCCCTGAAGTAGATGTAGTTACTGTTTTACCATGGAAATCGGAAATTAGGATTAAAGATGAAGTTGCAGCCTAGCATAGAAGTTAAACAGTTATCTAAGGTCTATTATAAAAACTTTAGCGATGTTATCCATCAAAAAACATTTGCTAAAAGTACTCTCACCGAAGAAGATAAACTGGTTTTAGATAGTCTCAATTTTGAGGTTAATTCAGGCGAAAGAATTGGCATTATTGGACGTAATGGCGCTGGTAAATCAACTTTATTATCTATTCTTGCTGGAGTATCTAAACAAACCTCTGGAGTAGTTAATATTCGCGGTAAAGTGACCGCTGTTATGACGCTTGGTCTTGGCTTACGTGAGGATTTGTCTGGTCGTGAAAATATTTATCTCGATGGGCAAATTCAAGGTAAAACAAGAGAGGAAGTGGACAAGGTTATTGATGAAATCATTTCATTTGCAGAATTAGATGATTTTATTGATAAACCAATAAAAACCTATTCTACTGGAATGAAATCCAGGCTTGCGTTTTCTATGCTGGTAGGAATTGAGCCTGAAATATTGATTATTGATGAAGCGCTTTCAGCTGGAGATGCTTTTTTTGCTAATAAAGCGTCTAATAAAATTAAAGAAATATGTCAACGCGGAAAAATTGTTATCTTGGTTTCTCATTCAATGGCAACTATAGAGACAATGTGTAATCGTTGTCTTTGGCTTGAAAAAGGTTCTATTCTTATGGATGCTGAGCCTACTAAAGTCACAAAAAGTTATTTAAAAAAAATACGTGAAGAAGACCAACATCAGGTAGTAGAAGAGTCTCAGAGAACCGTTGCGGTTATCGATCCACATGCTAAATACAAAATTACTCATATCTCAATACAGGGTGCTGAAAGCAATTACGACCAAACCGTTTTTTATACTAAGGAAAGTTTTATTATTTCCCTCTTTATTGAACAAATTAATCCTGGTACTGGCAAGCTTCATTTCTATATTGAGCGAATGGATGGATTAAAAATTTCACACGAACATATGGAGCTCCCAGAAGACAACAGCTCTTATTCAAAACTATTGAAAATAAAATATTCATTAAACTCGCTAATTCTTAACAAAGGATTCTATCTAATAAAGTTCGAACTTATCGAAAATGGGAAAATTACGAATTACTATAGCAGGTATTTCGAAGTTAAAAATGACCATATGGCCCAAGGGGGGCTGTCATTATTGCATTACCCAGCTGAAATAAAATTAATCAATGAGGAAGCCAACCTATGTTCGGATTCGAAAAAACTGACTACCGAATGATCTTCAACTTTTTTAAAATTAATCTTAACGATCGTTACATGGCATCTGCTTTGGGAGGAGTATGGGCTGTATTAAACCCTATTATAATGCTAGGGATCTTTACGTTTATCTTTGGATTTGTTTATCGTGCAAAATTACCAGGCGCAAGTACGACTCTATCCTATGTGATTTGGTTAATCAGTGGTTATGGTCCCTGGCTTGCGATGAGTGAGGGTTTATTGAATTCCTCAAACTCCGTAATCGCAAATTCTGGTGTAGTAAAAAACATGGCATTTAAAACGGAAATATTACCCGTTTCTTCTGTTTTAGTTTCTATTGTCCCTTTAATTGTAAGTTTATGCTTTTTAAGTATTGTCATGTTTTTTGATCATAATGCTTTAACTTGGCACGCGCTTCTAATAATCCCCGTTATTATTATTATGTATTTATTTATGTTTGGGCTGGGTTTTTTTCTTTCAGCGGTTTCTGTATTTCTAAGAGATTTACCAATCGTATTACCAAATTTATTGATGATGATATTATTTGTTTCTCCTATTTTTTATACTTTAGAGTCAATGCCAAAACCCATACAAATTGTTTCAACGGCTAATCCGTTTTACATATTAACTGAGGGTTTTAGGCAGCCTTTAATTAATCATGCCATTCCAACCAACTTATTATTGGGACTTTTATACGTTCTTTTTTTAGCAATATTTCTTTATTCTTTTGGGTTATACCGTTTTAGAAAAGTCAAAGGATATTTTACTTCATTTATTTAGTAAATTTTAAGAAAAATTATGACAATTTGCGCAATCCATCAACCTAATTTTTTCCCTTGGGGCGGATATTTTGACAAAATTAAACGAGCCGACGTTTTTATTTTCTTGGATGAAGTTGCCTATCCTAAAAGTGGTAGTGGAGCTGGCTCATGGTGTAACAGGGTAAAATTATTAAATTCTGGTAAACCTTCATGGTATGGTTTACCTATTCAAAGAGAAAATGGTATTCAGTTAATTAAAACCGTGTCCTTTACCAATAAAGATTATCATTTAAAAAAAATAACCAAGGCCTTAGAGTATAATTATAAAAAAACAAAATATTACCGAGAACTTTATCCATTTATTAAATCTCTCCTGCATTATCCTGCTATTAACCTAGTTGAATATAATATTCATGCTATCACTAAGCTTGCTGATTTTCTTGGTTTGAGCACTCACTTCGTTAGGCAATCTGAACTGGTACACAGTAAAAGTTCTAATGAGTTGTTAATCGAACTTATAAAACAAGTTAATGCAGATACTTACTTATCAGGAAATGGCAGTGCAGATTATTTGGAAGATAAATTTTTTAAACAAGCAGGCATTGAGCTAATTTATCAAAATCAGGATCCAATAAATAACTTTGTTCACTCTCTAAACATAGATCAAGAGGAGCGATCATTATCCATTTTGCATTTTTTGATGATGTATTATGGGGAATTTTTATAGTTTTAAAATTTTAGATTATATTAACAGGGAATTTAAGCATGCAAAAAAATATTCAACACCAAATTGATCAAAAAAATAGAAACTTTTGGAATGAGCTTTGTGGAACGCAATTAGCAAAAGAATTAGGTGTGGTGGATTCAAGTCAGGAAAGTTTAGCCAAATTTGATAAGTTTTATAATAATTATTACCCATATTTGGAAAAATACCTTTTTCTTGATGAAATCAAAGGAAAAAATGTTCTAGAGGTTGGTTTAGGCTATGGTACGGTAAGTCAAAAGTTAGCATTGGCGGGAGCAAATTATCATGGCCTTGATATCGCATCTAATGCAGTTGCGATGGCTGCTCATCGTTTAAGCCAACATAACCTCACGGGAGATATTCGTACAGGCAGCATGATAGAGTGCCCATTTAACGATAATTATTTTGATTATGTGATTTCTATAGGTTGTTTTCATCATACAGGAGATTTTCAGGCTTGCGTTGATCAGACATATCGTATATTAAAAAAAGGGGGCAAGGCCACGATAATGGTTTATAACCAATATTCCTTACGGCAATGGATGAGATGGCCTAAGTTAACAACCAAAAATTTATTATTGAATGTGATAAATAAATCTAGTGGCTTATCAACTCAAAAGCAGCGTGAAGCTTATGATGCCTCTTTATCAAATGAAGGGGCACCAGAAACAAAATTTTTTTCAAAAAGAGAAATAAGCGAAGCTTGTAAATATTTTAAAGCGAAAAAACTGACGTGTGAAAACTTTGATGAAAATGTTCAGTTTAAACTAGGGAAACTTCCAATCTATCGATTTGATAAGCGGATAGAATGTTTAAATGGATTCTGGGCTCGTAAATTTGGCTTAGATCTATATATTCAATTAGAAAAGTGAAAGTTGATTTAGGGCTGCGCTATGAAATTAAATATATTGCTGTTCTGTGATAAACCTAAAAAATCAAAGAATGCAAATACTATTCTTGATCATATTTCTGCGTTTGAACAATACTCTGAACATAATATTTTAATTTATTCTATGTTAAGAGATATACCACCAAAATTAGATTTAAATAAATTTGATGTAATTATCGTTCATTACACGTTATCGTTACTTTATGAGTATTACATTTCCTCTTTATCTAAGAATAAGCTACGTGAATTTAATGGGTTAAAAGTTTTATTTGTGCAGGATGAATACCGACAAATTAATAAAATGATTACTGAAATTAATTTTATTAATTTTGATATATTATTTACTTGTTTTCCCTCTTCGGAAATTGAACGTATTTATCCTACATCTAAATTGCCCAATTTAGTAAAGTATAACAATTTAACAGGTTATGTGCCTGAAAATCTGGTTGGAATTTCCTCTTATGAAAGAAGCTCAGAACGCAAAATAGATGTAGGTTATAGGGGAAGAAAAATTCCTTTTTGGCTTGGTGAACTAGCCTATGAAAAATGTTCTATTGTAGATCAATGGAAAAAATACACTGCCAATGCCAATCTGATTATGGATATTTCCTATCATGAGGACGATCGAATTTATGGGGAGAAATGGATACAATTTTTAACTTCTTGTAAAACTACTTTAGGAGTAGAAAGTGGCGCTAGTGTAATGGATTTTACTGGTCGATTAGAAAAAATTATCGATTTTCATCAAAAGACCTTTCCGGAGGATTCCTTTTATGATGTACAAAAGTATTATTTAACTGAGCATGAAGGAAAATATAAATTAAATCAAATTTCTCCTAGATGTTTTGAAGCCATTGCTCTCAAAACCGTTTTAATATTATATGAAGGAGAATATTCAGGAGTTTTAATTCCAGGGCGACATTATATTAGTTTAAAAAAAGATTTTAGTAATATTAATAAGGTATTAGATGCAATTAAGGATAATGATTTTCTTCAGCAAATGGGTGAGAGGGCCTATAATGAAATTGTATTGAGTTCACAATATAGTTATCAATCATTCATTAAAAGAGTGGACCAAATTGTTGCTTCTGAGTTTATCGCTCGTGATAAAAATAAAGTAAATTCTTATAACTATGAAGAATTATTACAAGAAGTACTTTTTAGTCAATCAAAAGAATCGTATGTATGTAGCAATCATGATCCAGGCAAAATAAATAAAACCGTCTCACATTCAATACTAAGTTTACTTAAGCGGTTGATTATTAAAATTAAAATACTCAATTCATTTGTACAAATAATTCAAAAATTGTTAATCAAATCTAGGCATTTATGAAACTAGATATCCTCTTTGTATGTAATAAGCCACTACTTGGCAACGATGCGAATACAATAGTTGATCATATTGAGGCATTCGAAAATTATTCTAGTCATAATATTTGGCTCTGTTCTAATTTGGGTCAGCTTTCTAAAAAGCTGCAGCTTGAGAAGTTTGATGCCATCATCATTCATTACTCCATTTGTTTGTTGAGTGAAGTTTATTTAGATCGACCATCAAAAGAAAGAATAAAACGTTTTAAAGGTTTGAAAATTGCTTTTATCCAAGATGAATATAGACAAATCAATAAAATGATTGAGGAGCTTGCTTATATTGACTTGGATATTTTATTCACTTGCTTTCCCGGGAGTGAAATCGAACGGATTTATCCTTCCCATAATCTTCCAAAGGTTGCTAAATTTAACAATTTAACAGGTTATATTCCTGAGAGACTCGCTAAGGTTTCAAATCAAACTCCAATAAGTAATCGCCCAATACATGTTGGATATCGGGGAAGAAAAACTCCTTTTTGGCTTGGTGAACTAGCTTACGAAAAATGGAATATTGTTGATAAATGGCAGCAATATACGGCCGACACCATGGATTTGAAAGTTGATATTTCTTATCATGAAAGTGATCGTATCTATGGCAGTAAGTGGGTTGAATTTTTATCCTCATGCAAGACAACTTTAGGAGTTGAAAGCGGTGCAAGTGTGATGGATTTTACAGGCGATCTTGAAAAAAATATTAATATGCATCAATTAACACACCCGAATGATTCATTCTACTCAATTCAAAATAAATTTCTTCTGGAGCATGAGGGAAAATACAAGTTAAATCAAATTTCCCCTCGCTGTTTTGAAGCGATTGCTTTAAAAACGGTTTTGGTTCTCTATGAAGGGGAATATTCAGGGATACTTGAACCAAATCGTCATTTTATTCCGCTCAAGAAAGATTTTAGCAATATCGCTAAAGTTATGAAGCTGCTCAAAGATGATCTATATTTACAACGCATGGCTGATAGGGCATTTAATGAGATTGCTTTGAACCCTGATTATAGTTATCACATGTTTGTAAAACGTGTTGATGAAATTATAATGAATGGGTTTTTATCGCATCAGAAACAAAAGGTTAAGGATACTTATACAGACGATCTGTTTGCAAGTGATCTTATTTATAGACCGCTTAAAAAAAGAATTTATACATATGGATTAAAAGCCAGCCAAAAACTTCCTGCTAGATTGCGTTTATTTGTTAAAGGTTGTGTTAGACCCATATATAATTTACAAGCTCTATCGAAAAAGTTATCTAAAATTATGCGGTTTGAATTTAAATAACAAAAAATCAATTGATGATGCAAAAGGCTCTTTTTATGCTTTAGGCATAGCCCCTTTTTTTCGAAGTGGTCAGTCATAACTGGTGTCAAAAGCACTTTCAGTGTACAATTTTTTAAAAAATTATTAGATAACATAATAGATATGTATACTGAACAATCTGTTCCAGAAGAGATAAATATCGTAATTCTCTATGAACCGCAGAGTATCGAAGTTCCAACCATTTCCGAGCATTTAAAAAGCTTTGGGGTTTTTTCTTCAGCCACTGTTTCTTACTTGCCAGCAACTCAAGGGCTGAGTTGCAAAGTAGATTTAAACATTTTTGACGTAATAATTATCCATTATTCCGTTCGGCTTAGTGTAAATGAAGGCAATTACATGCTTTCGCAATGTTATCAGGATGCAGTTAAATCTTTCAAAGGATACAAAATATTATTTATACAGGATGAATATGAAGGCACAGAAATCGCCAGGAAATGGATTACAACTCTGGGTATTAATACGGTCTATACTTGTGTCCCTAAGGAATACATAGAGAAAGTTTATCCTAAAGCACGATTCCCTAACGTAGAGTTTCTAAGTACATTAACTGGCTATGTTCCTCTGAGTCTAAAAGATCTAAACTCTTATAAAAGAACTTCAGAACGCTCAATAATGATAGGCTATCGCGGTCGAGTTTTACCTTATTGGTACGGAAGTTTAGGTCAAGAAAAAAAAAATATAGGGAAATATATTAAAGAATATTGCTTGGTTAATGGTTATAAGGTGGATATAGAATGGGACGATTCTAAAAGAATTTATTCTGGATGGTATGATTTCTTGGGTGAGTGTAAAGCCACCTTGGGTACAGAAAGCGGCTCAAACTTGTTTGATTTTGATGGTAGTGTTCGTCGCCGAATTGAGGAAAAACTAGCTCAAAACCCATCCCTTACTTATGAAGAATTATATGAAGTATGTATCGCCCCTTATGAAACTATAAAAATGAATCAGATTTCTCCCAAAATTTTTGAGTCTATTGCTTTAAAAACGGCTCTGATTTTATTTGAGGGAAATTATTCTGGAGTATTAAAACCATATATTCATTATCTTCCTTTAAAAAAAGATTTTAGTAATATTGAAGAAATTTTTTGCAGGCTTAGGAATGATCAATTTATTCAAGGTCTTGTCGACCAAGCATACAAGGATACAATTGAATCAGGAAAATATTCATATAAACAGTTCATAAAAGAGATTGATGATTATATTTATAGTAAATTAAAGAAACATTCAGCAGATAGAAAAATTATTTATTCTTATTCAGGGTATATTACAAACAATGAGTTTTGTTTAAATTCATTTTCGCAAAGTGGAATACTATTGCCTTCATCCAAAATTTTGTCGATGACTCAAATAAGTAATACATTAGAACCATCTTTTAAGCGTAAGACAATTCGATCATTCCTTAATGATACATGTATTAAAACAGAGTTTTTACAAAATTTAACCTTTTGGGAACTGGGTAAAGTATTTATATTTAAAGCGATTAATCTTTTAATTGATTCAGTTAAAAAAATATTACCCTCACAATTAAAGTTATCAATCAAAAAACTCTTACTGATTTTGTTAAATAAAAAACCTGAATGTCTGTAAATGTTGCGAATGTTATTAAATGATACCCCCCAGGAGTTAGAGTTATGTTCAATGAGCATTTGCATCAGGAGTATGACGCAATTGTAATGCTTACTTGGTCAAATTGGAAAACTGAGTTAAGAAGCAATCGATATCATTATGCAACCCGATTTGCAAAAATAGTTCCTGTTATTTTTGTACAGCCAGATTTAGAACATGAGTCATATCAATTTGAAGAAAGTGACGTGTCAAATGTTACAATTTTACATGTTTATAATAAATACGGTAATGCCCAAACTAGTTTGCTTAATAAGGCTCTTGTAGAAGCGGGGTGTTTGCGTCCAATTTTTTGGGTATACAATATATTTTTTACCGGTTTTCTAAGACAGCGATTTTCTATTTTAAATATTTATCATGGTACAGAAGATTATTTAACTTCTAAATCCCGCTTGCAATTTAAGGATGATCAATATATAAATGCGTTCAATCAAATGCTTGAATTAACGGATTTATTAGTTTGTGTCTCAGATGGCGTTGCGGATAGCTTTTTAACACAAGCCAATTATAAAGGACGTATAGTCACAATCACGAATGGATGTGATTATAAATTTTACAAACCACAGGAAATTAAGCCGCATCATAATACGCAAAAAATACAGATTTTTTATCAAGGTAATATATTTGATAAGTTGGATTATAAATTATTAATTCAGCTAGCAAAAAAATTTCCTTCTTGGAAGTTTGTATTTGCTGGTCGGGTTATCTTTAAAGAAGCTGGGTGGCGATCCCTTTGCAAATTGCCGAATGTTGAGTATGTTGGAATATTATCACCTGAGCAATTAAAGGAAAAAGCGTATATTTCAGATATTGGCATTATTCCATTTGTTGAGAGTGAATGGTTAATTGAACGTTCTTTTCCTTTGAAAGCTTTTGAATATTTAGCATGTGGTTTGCCAGTGGTTAGTGTACCTATTAAAGCACTTAAGCCTTTTAGTGAGGTTATAACTTTTGCAAGTGGTATCGAGGAATTTTCTGTTGCGTTAGAGCGTGCTGTGTTGTTAAAAAATAACCAGCAATATATTGAAAAATGCTTAGAATCTGCTTCGTTACAAGATTATGATTTAAAATTTGAGGAGTGCTTAAGACATATCCATAGGTTAAGCTCGGAACGTACTGCTAATCATGAATTTTCTAAGTATACTGCGGGGATTCTTTGCGAATTTGAAAATAAAAATTTAGCATACATGCCACTATTTCAAAATTTTATATCTCATTCAAGCCATGACATATATTATATTCCTTTTGATTCATCTTTAGATATTGCCGTCATTAAACATTTCGATGTTATTATTATTCCTGCTGTAAAACAAAATATTACTAATTATTTAATACATCCAGTGGGAGAAATCATAAAAAAATATGGGGGATATAAGATTATTTTCTCAGATTCAACACAGGAAAAGTCTTACTTAAATGAGCTGGTTTTAAATCTAGGTGTTCAAAAAATCTTTGGGTTTAATGAGAACAATTTATTAACCAATGATATCAACGTATCCTATGTGATAGATTTTGATAAATATCTTTTAGAACAACATGTATTAGCCAGAACAGCAGAAGATAAATATTCCTTATCAGTCATCCACAATTTGAAAGATAGATTGGAGCTTAGTATAAACGATATAGCTTGTTATCCTACGAAATGTACTAATTTTACGGAATTTAAGCGAGTCGCCAATAAACTCACCTTACATTCGATAGCTGAGCAACTCTCTTCTTTTGAGCTAATTAAATTGATTTTCAATAAAATGATCAAAAATATACTTAAACTTCTATATCATTATTTTCGAATGCTTCCGAATTCTGTTAAGACAAAAATTGTCTTTTGGATTCCCATTTCGGTTAAAAAAATAATTAAACCAACTTAATTAATGGGATCTATATGTGTGGTATAGCCGGAATTTTTTTATCTGATTTGAATGAAGTACCGTCCGATCAGACTCTGAAAGTTATGATCAATATTATCAAGCATCGAGGACCAGACGCCCAACAAACATTAGCGCTCTCTGGAACGGGATTAGCTCATGCACGATTAAGTATCATTGATTTAAGCAAAGAATCTAATCAACCGATGATTGATTCTGAGAACGGGAATGTAATTGTTTTTAATGGTGAAATTTATAATTATTTAGAACTTCGTAAGGAGCTGATTGATAAAGGGCATAAATTTAAAACTAATGGGGATACTGAAGTCATTTTAAAAGCCTACGATCAGTGGGGAGTCGAGTGTCAAAATAAATTTAATGGCATGTGGGCTTTTGCACTCTATGATAAAGAGAAAAAAATGCTATTTGCTTCTCGCGATCGAATGGGAATAAAGCCCTTTGTTTATGGCATGACAAAATCCGGTGATTTAGTATTCGCTAGCGAAGCTAAATCTATCGTTCAGGAGTTCCCAGAATTTAAGCGAGTGAATCAAGATTTTTTAATTGATTTTGTTGAGCGCGATTTTTTTGCCTGTTATAAAAAAACATTTTATCAAAATGTATTTAACTTATTACCGGGACATTATTTTTTTGTTAAACATGGTGAAGTAGCACAACAACAGCGATATTGGAAATGGACTCCTTGTGAAAATTTGTCGCATTATAGTGATAATGAGGCATCCTCCATGTTTAAAGAACTTCTAGTGGATGCAATTAAATTGCGTTTTCGAAGTGATGTACCCGTTGGCTCATGTTTAAGCGGCGGTTTAGATAGCAGTACGATTGTCGGTTTGGCTTCACAGCTATATGAGAATCGTCTACATACTTTTTCATGTATTTACCCAAGTACACCAGAATTTGATGAGTCTCAATACATCCAATATTCAGTAGAAAAATTCAACACCATCCCTCAATACATTGAGCCTCGCCATGATGACTTTCTGGAGCTAATGCACACTTCGATTTATGAACAAGATGGCCCAACGGGCGGCCCGTCTATATTGTCACAAAGAGCAGTCATGCAATTGGCTAGCCAGAATGTAAAGGTATTGTTGGATGGGCAAGGAGCGGATGAATTATTAGGGGGATATCATGGTTATTTCCGTTATAGCTTATTGGCGCACTTGCGTAAAGTTAAGAACTCAAGAAATTTGCTTTCTATATTCAATTATTTGTCAAATGCAGCAGAAATTAAAAAAAGAACCGGACAGAAATATGGAAATTTATTAAGTTTTATGGCTAGCATGCGAAAACCGGCCCGATTTTACAGCCCTAATATTGCAGAAACCCAATTACATTATTTTAAAGAGTTTGAAAATGACGATTTAAACACTATCTTACTGGAGCATGTATTCACTAACTTAACAAATTTGTTGCATTATGAGGATCGTAATTCGATGACCTTTTCAATAGAGTCACGATTGCCTTTTCTTGATTACCGTTTAATTGAATTTGCATTCAGCTTACCTCACCAGTATAAAATTCGTGGGAGCACAACGAAATGGTTATTACACAATGTAGCTAAAGAAGTTTTACCCGAACAGGTTTTAAATCGTAAGGATAAAATGGGATTTACTACCCCAGCTCATAAATGGTTTTTACAGAATGAAAATCTTAATTTTTTTAAAGGATATTTTAGTAAAAACAATTTAATTTATTCCAGTATCTCTCAATCAATGCGTGATTATTTATTTAATTCATTTAATATACTTTTGCAAAATCGAACACATACGCCTGCTACAGGTGGTGATATCAATGCGTTATGGCGATTTTTTACGGCTAATATGTGGCAAGAAACGATTAATTAATCAATATGAAATTAAATATACTTTTATTATGCAACAAGCCAAATGCTGGATCTAATGCGAATACCGTTGTTGATCATATAGAATCAATACAAAAGTATTCCGAGGGCACAGTCTGGTTATGTTCCGTCCTCGGCCATTTACCTAAAACGCTACAATTGAATAAGTTTGATGTCATAATTATTCACTATTCTCTTAGTTTGTTACAAAACTATTATCTTAATCAGGAAGCTAAAACAAGAATACATGATTACGAGGGATTGAAAGTCGTTTTTGTGCAAGATGAATATCGCCAAATTAATAAATTAATTGATGAACTCAACTTCTTAAAAGCAGATATATTATTTTCCTGCTTCCCTGAGAATGAACTTAATAAAATTTATCCTCCAGATAAGCTATTAAATACTAAAGTCGTGAACAATCTTACAGGCTATCTTCCACAGAGATTACTCGATATAGGCGATCTTCCACCAACTAAAGATAGAACGATTCATGTAGGATATCGTGGACGAAAACTGCCCTTTTGGTATGGTGAACTAGCTTATGAGAAATGGAGCATCGTTGATAAATGGCATCAATTTACAAAAAATGCCAAGTTAAATGTTGATATTTCCTATAACGAAAACAAACGAATCTACGGTCATAAGTGGATTGAATTTTTATTATCTTGTAAAGCAACCTTAGGTGTAGAAAGTGGTGCAAGTGTCATGGATTTTACTGGTGAGCTTGAAAAAGTGATTGACTTGCATCAACTTACCCATCCTAATGATTCATTTCATACGGTACAAAAGAAGTATTTATTAGAGCATGAGGGCAAATATAAGCTGAATCAAATTTCCCCCCGTTGTTTTGAAGCCATTGCTTTAAAAACCGTTTTAGTGCTTTATGAGGGCGAATACTCTGAGATTCTTATTCCTAATCATCATTACATTCCTTTAAAAAAAGATTTTAGCAATATTGAACAAGTTCTTATGTATCTTGAAGATGATCAATTTTTACAAGCCATGGCTGATAGAGCTTTTAATGAAATAGCGTTAAATCCAGAATACAGTTATAAGTCTTTTGTAAAAAGTGTTGATGCGATCATCATACAAGAATTTATTACACGAAATAAATCTAAGGTGCGAGAGGTATATTCTATAAAAGAATTTGAAAGAGATATCAGGCATGTCTCGTTCAAAAATAGAATTTATAGGCGTTGCTTAACGATGTATCAAAAATCACCCAATAGCCTGCGTTTAATTGTGAAAGGTTGTTGTAGACCAAAATTTGCCATGTTAGCGCTGACTAAGATTCTTTTTAAAATGCTGCGGCCTATCTCTAAATGATAAACACGAATACACTTAAACCCAATATCTTATTTCTAGCCGATACTGCTCACCACACCAGTGCAGTTACCGATCATATCACAGCAATAACCTCTTCAAAGAGCATTCATTGGCATGTATTAAATCCCCTTATCAATCGTACGATTGATAAGCTGGATTTATCAAACTTTGACGCGATTGGCATCCATTATTCAATCAAACCTTATAATAACTACTATCTTTCAGTTGCTTTAAAACAAAAAATTTCGAATTATACAGGGGTAAAGTTCTTATTTTTACAGGATGAGTATCAGAAAGTTAATCTGGTTCAAGATTATTTGTTTGAGTTAGGATTTCATCTTTTATTTACTTTAGTTAACCCCAAAATAATGGATTTGGCTTATCCTGATCCTCGATTAAGTTCGTTAAAAAAAGTAACGGTATTAACCGGCTATGTTCAGGAGTATATGAAACATATTGATGCTCCATTAGTAAAAGATAGGCCGATTGATGTGTCTTATCGTGGACGACGATGTGAATTTTGGCTCGGTAAACTGGCTTATGAAAAAGAATGGATTGCAAATGAATTTAAAAGACGTGTGGGGGTAAGACAGCTCACGTTAGATATCAGTATTGATGAAGCGGATCGTGTCTATGGTGAGGCTTGGTTACAGCTTTTGAAAAATTCAAAAGCAGTTTTGGGAACTGAAAGTGGATCGAGTATTTGGGATTTTGATGACAGCATTCGTAAGCTAACTAACCGTTACTTAAAAAAAATTCGCACAGAAAATTTTGATTTGGTTTATGAAAACGTCTTAAAACCTTATGACGGCAACATTCTTTATAATGCCGTGTCCCCTAGAGTATTCGAAGCAGCGGCCACCAGAACACCTATGATTATGTTTCCTGGAGAGTACAGTGGGGTTTGTAAGCCAGGCGAGCATTATATTGTTCTGGAAAAAGATTTTTCTAATTTAGAAGATGTGTTAGAAAAAATTAGCGATAATGATTATTTGCAAGAGTTGGCCGATAGAACTTATTCAGATTTAATTGAGTCTGATTTATATTCGCAGTATGCTTTTTCACAATTGGTCGAGCGAGAAATATTATCTTTGGTCAAACAGCCAAACCATCATAAAGAAGTGCCTGATATATCTGCTGAGATAGACAAAACTTTAAAACAATACCGCCAACTTAATCGAATGAGATGTTTTTATACTGAACTTGGTTTTATTGTAGTGAATTTTATTCAATTATTATTTGATCCAAAATACCCATTTATAAAAAAACTACAAGTTCTTATTAAAAGCTTGAATCGATATCTTGCGTATCTTTTACCTCGGCTTTTAAAAGCGAAAACTTGAAAACATTCTTAACCATGAGATTAAATTTAAAACTTGGGAATTATAACTTCTTTAATACGTTCTTTTGACAGTTTGACTAAATTATTAAGGGTTGATAGCATCGTTTCTGCTTGAGGATGTAAAATCCTATACTGGCATACTATAAGGATAAGGAATGGAAAAGTTGGTTTTATATTGGCAAAAGATTTATTTTAAATTGCCAGTACTATTGTTTGATATATTATCCGTTCCTCTTGCTTGGTATTTAGCTTATTGGTTTCGTTATAATCTTGAATCGATTCCTAAAAATCCTATAAATAAGCAGTCTTTGTTGCCTTTAGCCATTCTGATGGTTATTCAGGTGGGTTGTTATTATCACTTTAAAGTATATCGGGGAATATGGCGATTTTCTTCCATTAATGATGTTGAACGAATTATCCGTGCGGTTGTTTGCAGCATCCTTGCCATAATTCCTGTTTTTTATATTACATCTTTATTACATGACATTCCTCGCTCAATTTTACCGTTATATGGGATTAATTTAATCGCACTATTATGTGGAGCGCGTTTAGCCTTGCGTTTACATATGGATAAACACCAACTTTTTAACAACTCTACAGAAATGAAGCGCGTGTTAATTATTGGAGCTGGTCGAGCCGGAGAGGGGTTGATCCGGGATTTAAAACGAACGGATACTTACGTACCGATTGGAATTGTAGATGACAGCCCCAACAAAAAAGGGGTGGAGCTCCATGGGGTGCAGGTTCTTGGAACCATCGCTGATCTAAATAAACTGGTGAATCAATATCATGCCGATTTAATCTTTATTGCGATTCCTTCGGCTAGCTCCGCTGCTATGCGTCGCATTGTTCATCACTGTGAGCTCAGTGAAATTCCTTTTCGTACATTACCAAGTCTCAGTGCTTTAGCCTCAGGTCACGTGCAGGTGAATGCGCTTCGCGAAGTGAACATCGAGGATCTCTTGGGGCGCGATCAAGTTGAACTCAATTGGGATTCAATTCTAAATAACATCAAGGAAAAAAAGATTCTAGTAACGGGCGGTGGAGGTTCAATTGGCTCGGAGTTATGCCGGCAGGTCATGATGCATGCTCCAAATAAGCTGCTCATCATGGATAACTCGGAATTTAATTTGTATCAAATCGAGCGCGAACTAAAAGAAAAGCATCCTAATGCTCAGATTGAAATCGCTTTGGTGAGTGTTTGTGATGAGATTGGGGTAGAGGCTGTTTTTAATCAATTTAAGCCGGAAATTGTTTTTCATGCAGCAGCTTTTAAGCATGTTCCTATGCTTGAACACCAAGTTCGATTGGCCGTACAAAATAATATCTTAGGTACCCAAATTGTTGCAGAAGCCAGCGTTACACAACAGGTTTCTAAGTTTATTTTAATTTCCTCAGACAAAGCAGTTAATCCTACTAACATCATGGGGGTGACCAAACGTGTAGCAGAAATTTTTTGTCAGAATTTACAGCTACATTGCAATACAAAATTTATTACAGTGCGTTTTGGCAACGTTTTAGGATCAACGGGCAGTGTGATTCCGTTATTTAAAAGTCAAATCCAAAAAGGAGGGCCTTTAACGGTTACGCATCCTGATATTGAACGCTATTTCATGACCATTGCTGAGGCTTGCCAACTTATCTTGCAGGCAATGGCAAATGGCACAGGCGGTGAGATTTTTGTATTGGATATGGGTGAGCCCATTAAAATTAAATATTTGGCTGAACAAATGATTCGTCTTTCTGGAAAAGAGCCAGGTAAAGATATAGCCATTGAGTATGTGGGTTTAAGACCTGGCGAAAAATTATTTGAAGAATTGTTTCATCAATCGGAGCAACTCGACCAAACGGAGCATAAAAAGCTTTTTAAAGCAAAATTCCGACAAATTGATTGGGTCGAATTAAAACAAGCAATGCGATTATTAAAAAATGCTTGTTTAACTTATGAAGAAGATGAATTGTTACTGCTCTTAAAAAATTTAGTCCCTGAATATCAAGTTAGGAACCAAAGTGGCGCAATTGTAAAAGGAATGACTTTTAAAGAAAAGATTTAATTGTATACCTCAAGGGAATGCCCTGAGGAAATTAAATTTTTATTAAGAATACGAAAAAATTGCTCTTAATTGACTATTTTATAAATGACTCGGTCAAGCCGAGGCAAGTAGGCGGGGGACTAATTGTCAACACGTCAAGATAACATGCGGTCTAAGAATTGTTGAAAGCAGGGAAAATAATGCTCAGCGATATTCCTTGTAAGTTCATCCGCAAAGGGTTGATTATAGGTATGCGATGTTTGATTGTGGCTTTTTATCATCTGCATTCAAATTTCACCCTGCTCAATCAAACCTTTACTAAAAGATTCGCGCGTAGCATCGCGAGAGCCAGTAATATTGGGGTTTCCTTGAAAAAAGAAATAATCTTTCATGACATTCCATGCAAGCTCATGTGTAAATTTGAAGTTCGATATCAGCAAAATTTGGATTTTTCTGATATCGAACCCACATTAACTAAACTCAGTTAATAATGTTTTTAACCTAGAATGTTTTTTAGCGCTTTCCACGCCGGGTTGGTCAAAGGGGTTAATGTCCCAGATGACACTTTGAGTAAATATTTTGTGCTCGTAAAGTGCCACCAAGGCTCCGATTGTGTAAGGAGTGCAATCGTTTAGTTGAATGTGATTTAAAGGAACACCGCCAGGTATAAATTCAACCGGATTTTCTTGATTGTTAACCCCTTGGCTTAATATATTCATTTTTGCAGCCGCCATATTGTTTATCAGTTCCTGCTCAAAGGGTTTTAACGTGATAAAGTCCACGGTTGTTTTGTGCGTTCCTTGGCAAAGTAATTGGTAATAACTATGCTGCGCTTGATTTCCTAAACCTCCCCAAACGATAGGTCCAGTCGCATAGTGTACTGGATTGCCCTGATTGTCGATGGATTTTCCGTTGCTTTCCATATCAAGCTGCTGAATATAAGGAACCAGTTTTTCAAGTTGCGCGGCGTAGGTTAGGATTAAATGCGTGTGAATGGAGAAAAAATTATTATTCCAAACGCCAATAAGTCCTAGAAGCGCTGGTAGATTTTCATGAAAATCAGCTGTTAAAAAATGTTCATCCATTGCTTGTGCGCCTTGCAAAATCGCACTGAAATGAGGGTAACCCAACGCGATGGCTGAAATTAAATTGATTGCTGAACAAAAAGAATAGCGCCCGCCTACCCAGTCCCAAATCGGCAATACGTTTTTTATGCCAAATTCGAAAGCCTTCTGCCGATTTGCTGTAACGGCTATAAAATGCTGCTGCAGGTTTGTGCGCGTTCCAATCCAGGCTAGGGCTTTACGTCCATTATATAAGGTTTCAGGGGTTGTAAAGGACTTAGAGGAAACAATAAAAAGCGTTGTTTCAGGATTGAGATCTCGTACGGTATGCTCAAACCCATTGGGATCAACATCAGGAATAAAATGATAACCTAACTCAGGTGTTATGTAATCTCTTAGAGCTTGAATACAAAATCTTGGTCCAAGATCAGACCCTCCAATGCCAATGTTAACAATATCTTTGATGGGTTTACCTGAAAAACCTAACCATAATTTGTTGCGAATTAGTTCTGATATACGCTTTATTTCAAAGCGTGTGTTCACCACCTCTGGCATGATATTTTTATTTTCTACAGTAATGACCGTTTGTTCATCTGCTCTTAAAGCAGTATGAAGTGCCGGACGATGCTCACTGTGGTTTACAATAGCACCACTTATCAAAGCTTTTATCTTTTCATGTAGATGACAGTTTTCTGCAAGTTGGGTTAGTAAAGATAGTGCATTAGGGGGGATGGATTGGTTTGAATAATCAAGCGTGATATTGCAGGTTGAAATAGGCTTGGCTTTGGATACAGCTCCTGAATTAAGTTTCGAACGAATTTCCGCTGCATGATTTTCTAAAGATTTCCAGGTGGTCGTTTTGCTTGCAAGATTCATGTAAACTCTATTTTTTTAAAACGATAAAAATATCATTTTAAGTTAAGATAATAAAGTCGAATAAATCCTATTCATATTGAATTATGGTGCGATTTACTCTTGATTGATGCCCTTTAAGGTGACTAATTCATGCTGCTGACAAGTGTTCTATGCTTTATTCTTTCATTTCTTTTAACAGGACTATTGAGAAAATACTCTTTAGCAAAGAACATAGTGGATATCCCGAATCATCGTAGCTCTCATTCCTTACCAACTCCACGAGGTGGGGGGCTAGCTTTTGTCGTATTATTTCTATTGGTTTTACCGCTTTGTTTTTATTCCGGGTTCATTGAGCGTTCTTTATTTTTTGCATTGATGATGTCTGGGGTTATTGTCGCTGGATTAGGATTTGGTGATGATGTTGCAGAAATACCTGCAAGGTGGCGATTTGTTGGACATTTTATTGCAGCAGGAATTATTTTATTTTGGTTTGGTGGCTTACCACCGATTAACATTTTGGCTTGGACTTTGTTTCCTGGAGCATTGAGTTCCATATTGGCCCTCTTTTACCTCGTTTGGCTTGTGAATCTTTATAATTTCATGGATGGCATCAATGGATTAGCGAGTATTGAAGCCATAACAGCTTGCCTTGGAATGATCAGTTTATATTGGCTAATGGGGCATACGGACATCATGCCTTTACCTCTTGTTCTATCGTTGGCTGTGTCAGGGTTTCTGCTCTGGAATTTCCCTATACCGCGAATTTTTATGGGTGATGCTGGAAGTGGATTTTTAGGGATGACATTAGGTGCTTTTTCGATTCAAGCGGCATGGGTTGATGTAAAATTATTCTATTGTTGGCTGATTCTTCTTGGGGTATTTATTGTAGACGCTTCCCTTACATTATTTCGTCGAATGCTAAGTGGTGAAAAAATTTACGAAGCGCATCGTAGTCATGCGTATCAGCACGCAGCAATGCGATTAAAAAGTCATACCCCTGTGACGTTGGCTGTACTTTTAATCAATATTTTATGGCTTTTCCCCATTGCGATTCTTGTATGTTTAGGCACTTTAAAGGGATTTTATGGCTTATTAATTGCGTATATTCCCTTATTTTTACTGGCAATGCGTTTAAAGGCCGGCCAAGTACAATTACAAGCGAATTGAGATGGAAGAAAAAAATACATTCACAGTAAGAAAAAACACTAGCCAATAACCTTTTTTTTTGACAAAATTGCCCTTTTTGCTCTAAATCTATTGAACAAAATGAGTTTGTCTTTTTCCGTGTAAGCGCTTCATCGGAAATCTCAATGTTTCATCCTATGTAGATCACTACTCTGTAGCGGTCATAGGTTTTTTTGACATTAAAATTTTGTCTAATAGTAGGGCCTGTTTACAACACAATCATCTCATTTTTTAGCTGGCGACATGCATTGTAAACAGGCTATAAGCTAAAAAATGCGCACTTTGTGAATTCTTAATATTCTCTTAAGGATTCTGCGATAAAATTATAATCGAGCAATAATTTTGTTTATTGTTTTTTTAAGAACCGGGTTATCTTGAGTACCATGGATTGTTCTATGGATGAATAAGATAACTACCTGTAAGGGAGATTTATACATGTTAATTTTAACTCGCCGTATCGGTGAAACTCTAATCATCGGTGATGATGTGAATATTACGGTGTTAGGGGTTAAAGGAAATCAAGTGCGTTTAGGTATTAATGCACCTAAAGATGTTTCCGTACACCGTGAAGAAATTTATTTGCGCATCCAACAAGAAAAACAAGGCAGTGACACCGAAGAAGTTGTATAACACCGAATTCAAAATCACAGTCTTCCCGTCCCGTGCAATATAGATGTTCGGGACGTCATTTTCTCTCTCTTTTTAATGATGTATCCCCAAACGCAATCAAGTGGACTTTGCCTTGTTGGTCAACCACGCGTAGTTGCCCGAATTCATTGATGCCTTGGGCTGTGCCATGAAGCTCTTGATGAATATGAGATACGGTAATCGATTCATTGAATAAGCAATCCACTTCGCTCCATTCTTTTTGAAAGGCCTGCAGTCCATGGTTTAAAAAACGTGAGAGATAGTCGTTTAGGTATTTAATTAGATTGGCGATTAAACGATTGCGATCAATAAGCTGGCCTGTTATCTCACGTAGTGAGCCCCAAGATGATTCGTAACCAGGATCCGTCGTCATGGCATTAACATTGATACCGATTCCAATAATGACATCACAGAATCCATGACTTTCTGCTTGGATTTCGATTAAAATGCCACTTAACTTTTTGTTTTGCCAGATTATGTCATTTGGCCATTTAACGTGGATATTTTCAATAAGAAAGAGCGACTGGATTGCTTTTCGTAGGGCTAGACTAACCACTAAACTCAACCCAGATAACTGAGATAAACTACCTGCAAATTGCTTGCGAAAAGAACAATACACATTTTCTCCAAAGGGAGAAAACCAGTGACGATTGAATCGTCCTCGTCCTTGGGTTTGTGTTTCAGCACAACACAATTCGATTTGTGTACTAGGAGTGAGCTTTTTTAAATATCGGTTGGTTGAATCAAGAGAAGCAAATAAATGAAAAGTAATTGGAACATCAAACGACAGGCTCTCTAAAAAAGACCTTATCTTTTTTTCATCAAGCAATATTAAAGGCTCACGGAGATGATAGCCTTGTTTTGGTAAGCTCTGAATGGGTACCCCAATCTCAATAAGCTGTTTAATGTGTTTCCATACAGCGGTGCGAGAAATGCCAATGGCTTTTCCAATTTCAGTACCACTGAAGCGATTTCCGCTACTTAAATAATGAATAATCTTCTGCTGGGTTTGATTAAATTGGATCATAAGATGCTTAAATCTGATAAGGCATGGAATCGAATTTCTGAAATAGTAGGATGATAACAAATGGCAGCACAGCAGGCTATGGCAGGCATAAAGGAATGCAATTGCCAAGTCGTTTGGTGTAGCGAATCATAAACAGATTGATGAACGGGCGGCAGCAGAGGGAGTGTCAATTGTTTGGTAGGATAGCTTAGCCCTAGACCACAAGCCTTAGTAAGTGCTTCTTTCTGAGTCCAAAGATGAAAAAAGCCGAGCGACTTAAGCGATTGAGGCAGCGTCGTAAGCGCATTATTTTCTAATTCAGAAAAAATATGTTGTCCAATTCCTTCATAAGGTCGTGCAGAAAAATATTCTAAATCAATGCCCAAGGGATGATGTTTTCCAACCGCCAGTAATGCTAAGTCTCGCGAATGACTCAGGTTAAAGTGTAAGTACTGGTCCTTCAGTTCAGGTTTACCGTGTGCATTGTATGCAAAATTTAAATTGTTTCCGGGTTGGTTGAGGTAGCGAGATAAAATAAAGCGCAAAATAGTGTGTGCTGCGATGTGTCTTGTTCTATGGATAGGAAAATGAAAGCGAGCTGCGCGATCAAGTTCTTCTTGCGGCAATAAGCTTTTTAATGCATCAACATTTAACGTTAATGGAAATTGCCAGACATCAATACGATGATTGGATAAGGAATATTCTCCGAGGGTAATTGGGATAAAGAGGGGATTAAAAGCGCTTATATTCATAATTTGGAATTTCTGGCATCCAGGCAAAGTTACGGTTATACTACGAATAGTTCATATTGTAACGAAAATACTCACGTGAATCGAAGATTTCAGTGAGTATATCATCAAAAAACGAGTATCTAATGAGTCGACAATTTTTGGATTTTGAGCAGCCAATTGAAGAGTTAAATCAAAAAATTGAAGCCCTTCGCATGGTCGGCAGCGACAGCGAAGTGAATCTCAGTGAAGAAATTGCAAGGCTTGAAGCAAAATGCGAAGAGCTTACTGCGAATATTTTTTCAGATTTGGAGCCATGGCAAATCGCGCAAATGGCAAGACATCCTCTTCGCCCTCAAACTACCGATTATATAGAACATCTGTTTACCGACTTTCAAGAGCTTCATGGCGATCGCCATTATTCCGCAGCGCCTGCCATTATCGGTGGATTGGCGCGTTTTCATGGTGAGCCTGTCATGGTGATGGGGCATCAAAAAGGAAAACGAACCAAAGAAAAAGTGTATCGAAATTTCGGTATGGCCAGGCCTGAAGAGTACCGCAAAGCTTTACGCTTAATGAAAATGGCTGAAAAGTTTAAATTACCTGTTTTTACTTTTATTGATACTGCAGGAGCTTATCCTGGAATTGGAGCTGAAGAGCGCAATCAATCGGAAGCAATTGCAAGAAATTTATTGGAAATGTCAAAGTTAAGAACACCTATCATATGTGTCGTTACTGGTGAAGCAGGATCCGGTGGTGCTTTGGCGATCGGCGTGGGTGATCGAGTCATTATGCTACAATATGCGATTTATTCGGTTATTTCTCCTGAGGGGTGCGCGTCGATTTTATGGAAGGATCCGTCCAAAGCGAGCGAAGCTGCTGCCGCAATGGGGATTACCGCAGATAAGATTCTTGAAAACAAGCTGATTGATAAAGTCATTGAAGAACCTTTAGGTGGAGCTCATCGTAACGTGAAAGAAATGATGAGCAACCTCGATAAAATGCTCATTCGTGAGTTACAAGACCTAAAATCATTTTCTATGAGCGAGCTTTTAAAAAATCGCTATCAGAAATTTATGGCAATGGGTGCTTGTGACTAAGAGTCCACTTACCCGGGAGTGGATCACTAAACTTGCTCAGTGCAATCAACTCTATGTTGGTTTCAGTGGTGGATTAGATTCAACCGTATTACTGCATGCTTTATCTAAAGAATCTTCTCTTTTCAAAAAACTAGTAGCCGTTCATGTGAATCATGGCATAAGTCCACATGCAAGCTCTTGGCAACAAGATTGCAAGCAAACTGCCGAATCGCTTCAAATTCCCTTTATGGCATTTAAACCGGACTTTTCAAGAAATGCCAATCTTGAAGAAAATGCAAGAATTGCTCGTTTGCAGGTGTTTTCTTCTTTAATAAAAAAAAATGATGCATTAATTCTTGCTCATCATCGTGATGATCAAGCAGAAACGCTGCTGCTTAATTTGTTTCGTGGTGCAGGCATTGATGGCATGACGGCGATGCCTGCTGAAAAGCCGTTTGGAAAAGGGGTGCTTTTTAGACCATTACTTCAGCTAACCCGAAAGCAACTTGAAACGTATGCCACAGAGCATCATTTATCTTGGATTCAAGATGAAAGCAATTTGGATCTCGATTATTCTCGAAATTTTATCCGTCATCAGATCATGCCTTTGCTTACTACGAAATGGCCAAGTGTTGTGAGCAATTTAAATAGGACTTCTTTGCATTGCCAAGAGGCAAAATACCTGCTTAACGATCTCGCATGGTTGGATGCAAAAGAGCAAAGTCTAGAAAACCCCGTGCTTTCTCTCGACACACTGAAGCACCTAAGTCAAGCTCGGCTTACAAATGTTATTCGTACCTGGTTAAGAATGAATGGCGTGCGTCTCTTTTCCACCAAACGGTTTCAAATACTTCTCAATGACTTGGTTTTCTCACGGACATCTGCAAATCCTAGCTTTACGTGGGATAATGTCGTGCTCAAGCGATATCACCGTTCACTTTATTTATTACCCGCCAAGTCAACGAGCGTACCAAAATATATTGAGTGGGTGCATTTTCCATCTGCCTTAGCGATAAAGGGGATTGGGTGGTTGCAAGCGAGTGCAACAGAGGAAGGGCTTTGCATTCCTAAAGAAAGTGTAATTGAGGTGCGATTTAGACAGGGGGGGGAGACGTTTAAGTGGCATAAGCAGACTAAATCGCTTAAAAAATTATGGCAAGAGTGGAATGTTCCTCCTTGGCAACGCGATGCTATCCCTCTACTTTATGTAAATGGGCAACTGGCTGCTGTTGTGGGGTTTGCGGTGAGCGATGATTTTTACAGCCAAGGTTTGGCTTGGTCGCTTGAATTGATTCGATAAAAAAATGGATGGTCAACTCCATTTTTCTTGTCAAAATATGATATCATTTGCTCTATTCGTGAACTCCTTCTGTTCTAAATGAGCGTGCAATGCCGAAGCCATTAATTAATATTTCCAGCAAACAGGCTTATGTGTTCGCCGCGTTTTTAGTGTTATACGAGTTTTTAACCTATATCGCGAACGACATGATTATGCCTGGAATGATTCAAGTCATTAAAACGTTTAATGGCCCTGAAAGTGCTGTGGCTAATTCACTTACGGCCTATATTCTCGGTGGGGCTAGTCTACAAATTTTTTTAGGCCCCATATCTGATCGGTATGGCAGAAGGCCTGTAATGATTTTTGGCGCTTTTCTTTTTGTTTTATGTACGCTATTTATAGCCGTTTCAAATTCCTTATCGCAATTTATTTTAGCTCGTTTTTTTCAAGGCATGGGGCTATGTTTTATTGGTGTGATTGGTTACGCCACCTTACAAGAAATATTCGCAGAAATGGATGCGAT
This sequence comes from Legionella impletisoli, assembly GCF_900639875.1. Lineage (GTDB taxonomy): Bacteria > Pseudomonadota > Gammaproteobacteria > Legionellales > Legionellaceae > Legionella_A > Legionella_A impletisoli. The sequence goes on along the minus strand of NZ_CAAAIA010000002.1, from coordinate 222,009 downwards.
TCGCTTGACCGCAATCATGGCCAATATCTCAATCCTTGCGCCATTAATCGGGCCACTGTTGGGAGCTGTGTTTATTCATTATTACAGCTGGCGAATGATCTTTTATATCATTGCAAGCTTTGCTCTAATCGCATTATTGGGATTATGGCGATATATGCCCGAACCCATTGGTCAAATCAAGCGCGATGGCGAAAAGATACTCCGTACTCCTTTGTTACCAAACGTTATTCTTTCCAATTATAAGACACTGATTTCAAATCATTCATTTCTAAGAGGATCATTAGCATTCGGAGTTTTAGTTATTCCTTGTCTTGCTTGGATTGCACTTGCTCCCATTATATTAGTAAAGGATGCAAAGCTTTCCGTTATTGAATATGGCCTTTGGCAAATTCCTGTCTTTGGTGCATCAATTCTTGGAAATTGGATTTTGCAACGATTAACCCATCATTATTCATCGCGTCAAATTTTAAAAATTGGTACGGGTGTTTGTACCATTAGCACGATATTTATTTTTCTATTACCTCTTTTTGCAGGAAATTATTTTGTCTGGATAATGCCAGGTTTAATTTTGTATTTTTTGGGTCTAGGCATTACTTGTGCACCTTTGAATCGGCTAATTCTTTTTTCAACTTCCGTTGCAAAAGGGACCGCCTCAGCGTTAATGACGTTTATCGCGATGATGTTCCAAGCAATTGGGGTGGAAGTGGCTAATTTAATCTATGATTGGCACAGCAATCGTCTATTTGGTTTATATTGTGCTTTGACCGGCGTTTTATATGCTCTATTTCTTATTGGCACCTTTAACCAAGATAGTGTTTCTTCTCAATCGAGTTCGATATAAACAAAAATGTTTATATCGAACAAGAGGAACACCACCACTTAGTTCGTTTAGCGACACAAAAGTCATAAATGACTTTTATGTCGAACTTTGAATGGATCCCGTATAAAAAGCCTTGCTTTTTTACGGGATAACGTTCGTTTAGCGACACAAAAGTCATAAATGACTTTTATGTCGAACTCACGTTACTTTACAAACAAGTTATACAGCCAGGCTATAATCAACCCACATATAAACGCATCAATAAATCCAATAATCCCTCCAATAAAGCTTCCTATTATTGTTGGTTCATATCCAATATAAATGGCTCCAATCGCATTGACAAAGACTTCACCAAATGTGAAAAAATAGGCCATCAGGCCAAATAATAAAATGGATACCCCCCAAAAAATTCCTAAAGACAGACCCAATGCTAACGGGCTCATTTTTAAGCGATTCATTGTTATCTCCTTGAGAATGTTATTCCTAATTAAATTATAGAACTTTTTAACAAGATGATTGTGCAAAGTAGAGGTATATTAAATTTGGAATTTAACTAGCATTTGTAGTCAGCTTATTGGAAAAATCAGAATTTCAAAGTATTATGCTCGATTTTCGTTAAATAAGAAAAATAGGAAATCGCATGTATATAGCGGGTGTTGATGAAGTAGGGCGAGGCCCCTTAGCAGGTCCAGTTATTGCGGCTGCTGTTATCTTAAACGACCCAATTGAAGGGGTAAAGGACTCCAAAAAACTACCCGAATTAAAACGTAAACTTCTGGCTGCTGAAATCAAAGAAAAGGCGGTTTGTTATGCTTATGGGCGTGCAGAGGTTGAAGAAATTAATGAATTAAATATACATCATGCAACGTTATTGGCGATGAAACGCGCGATTGAGAATTTAGCGTTTGTTCCAGATAAAGTGTTAGTGGATGGAATTCACATACCCAATGTGAAAATGCCTTGTTATCCTATTGTGAAGGGCGATGATCTGATTTGTGAAATCAGTGCTGCTTCGATATTAGCTAAAGTGCATCGCGATGAAGAAATGGAAAAAATGGATCTTCATTTTCCTGGTTATGGGTTTGCTAGGCATAAGGGTTATGCAACTCCTCAGCATCAAGAAGCTTTAATGAAACTTGGGCCGTGCACCATTCATCGTAAGGGATTTACGCCAGTTTCTGCTGCATTAAATCAAATGGAAGAAGTAGAGGAGTAACGATTTAAAACACATCTCCGTTGTATTCTATATTTATAAGGCATTAAATAAAATTCGATGCGTGCCTATGGACATCAAAATTCCAAATCCGGCTAGGAATGTTACCATCGCGGTACCGCCATAACTGACTAATGGCAGCGGCACACCCACCACAGGAATTAAGCCCATCACCATACCAATGTTTACGAAAGCAGATAAGAAGAACGTTATGGAAAGGCTCGCTGCAAGTAAACGGGTGAAGGTTGTTTGAGCGTGTCTTGCGATGTGCAAACCTCTTAAAGAGATCAAAATGACTAACAAAATGATGATAACACCGCCAACAAACCCGAACTCTTCTCCACTGACGGCAAAGATAAAATCGGTGGCATGTTCTGGTAGAAAATTTAAATGAGACTGACTTCCCTCTAACCAGCCTTTTCCAATTGCACCGCCCGAGCCTATAGCAATTTTAGATTGGATGATATGATAACCTGCCCCTAAAGGATCATTTTCTGGATTTAAAAAAGTGATGATTCTTTGTTTTTGATAGTCATGCAAAATATGCCAAAGAAAAGGTGCAGCACCTCCAATAGCAGCTAATAAAAACAAAATAATTTTGATCGAAATGCCGGCTAAGAATACCACCGATAATCCAGCAAAAATTACCATGATTGCAGTACCCAAATCAGGTTGTTTTGCGATGAGTAAGGCTGGAATAAAAATAATTAAGGCAGAATAGCAGAGCATTTTTAAGCTAAGAGGGAAAGCGTTACGATCGAAATACCAGGCTGTCATCATGGGAACGGCAAGTTTCATCACTTCAGAAGGTTGGAATCGGAAAAGGCCTAAATCAAGCCAACGTTGAGCGCCTTTTCCAATTTTTCCCATGCCAATCACGGCAATCAGCAAGGCGAGTCCAAATCCATAAATCCAGGGAGTCCATAACTTATATTTATGTGGTGGGATAAAAGCAAACACCATCATCACGCCAAAAGCAACCAACAGTCTTAAGGATTGACGAATAAGCATCCCTATGTTTTCGTTGGAGGCACTGTATAAAATAATAAGTCCTAGTAAGACCAATAAAAAAATCAACCCTAACAATGGCCAATCCACATGCAGTGCTTTGGGAGTAAATCGGTAAATGGGTCTAGCGGTATTTATATTCATGAAGTTTCAGTAGATTGAGTTAATTCAAAATAAACATCCAATACTTTACGAGCAACGAGTGAAGCAACAAAATCATTCTCAACCAAAACCGCAATGGCAATTTCAGGTTTTTCCACCGGTGCAAAGGCAATAAATAGGGAATGGTCTCTTAATGCTTCTGGGATCTCCTGATAACGTTTTTTCTCGTATTGGTTGCCGCTAAATACTTGCGCTGTTCCTGTTTTAGCTGCAACTGTATAAGGTGCATGATGTCCAAACCGATGGCCGGTGCCACCGGGAGTGACTACACCTTGCATGGCCTCGGCGATTATGGACCAGTTGTTATTATCTTTTAGTAGAATGGGGTATTCTTCCAGAGGCTTATAATAATGCACATCGCCGTGATCGCGCATAGATTTGCTTAATAAATGCGGTCGGAATCGTCTGCCCTTGGAACTCATAGCGGCGGTTGCGTTGGCTAGCTGTAAGGGAGTAGCCAACATAAACCCTTGCCCAATAGAGGTAATAATGGTATCTCCTGGATACCAGACTACACCACGACTTCGCTTTTTCCATCCTGGACCTGGAACAATTCCGGGCAATTCTTCGAATAAATCAATATGTGTTGATTGGCCAAAGCCAAATTGCATCAGAATGTCTTCAATCGCAGATATGCCTAATTTATTACCCAATTGGTAAAAATAAGTGTCGCAAGACACCATAATCGCTTTCTTTAAACTGATAATCCCATGGCCTACACGTTTCCAATCACGATACTTATGACTAACTCCAGGAAGACGATACCAGCCAGGATCAAAAATTTTCGTACTTGGCGTTACAACACCTTTATCAAGTCCAGCTAAAGCAATGAATGGTTTAACTGTTGAAGCGGGGGGATAAAGTCCTCGAACAGCGCGATTATACAAGGGCTTATCAGAGGCGTTAGCTAGCTGCTGATAGTCTTTTTTTCCAATGCCATTAACAAATAAATTGGGATCAAAACTAGGCGAGCTTACCATCGCTAAAACATCACCATTCTGGGTACTCATAGCTACTACGGCACCGCGTTTACCCATAAGGGCATTATAAGCAGCTTCTTGCAATCTGGCATCGAGGGTGAGGTACATTTTTTCACCCGAAACAGGGTTTTGTTTGCTAAGTACTCGCAAAGTACGGCCACTAACATCCGTTTCAACCTGCTGATAACCTACTTGTCCGTGCAACACATTTTCATAAAACCTCTCAATTCCTGTTTTACCAATAAAGTTGGTGGCGCGATAGTTGGTTGGATCAACTTGTTGTAATTCTTTTTCATTGATTCGCCCAACGTACCCTACAATATGTGCGGTCATTTCACCTAATGGATAATAACGCATGAGCCGAGCTTTAATGCTTACCCCTGGAAATTGAAATTGATTACTCGCAAAAATCGCAACGTCTTCTTGCGATAATTTTAGTTTAAGAGGAATTGGGGTAAATGAACGATTCTGGCTCTGGGCGTGCTTGAAGTTTTCAATATCCTCTTCCGTAATGGATGGAAGTAGCGTTTGTAATTTTGTGAGCGTCAAAGAAAGATTTTTTACTCGTTCAGGGACAATTTCCAATACGTAAACGGGCACATTATCCGCCAAAATGACCCCATTGCGATCTAAGATGATTCCACGAGGAGGCGCGATGGGAAGAATACTCATCTGATTTTTAAGCGAGAGTGTCGCATAGCGTTTGTATTCTGAGAGCTGTAAATAAGCTAGACGTAAGATTAAAATACAAGATAAAACAACTAAAAAAGCCACCATGAGGCTTAGTCGAAAGCGATGAATTTGTGATTCCTGACGATCGTTTTTAACGGAATGTAAACCCATGTTACCTAGCAAATATATTCGAGTGGCTTAGGAAGGCAGTTTTACTAAACTCATGAACTAAAGTCTTATTTTATGCTGCCGTAAAACACAAGATATTAACTTAAAAAACATGAGCTGCCCAGATAATTTACCTATGTTCAGATGTTCGTGAGCGCTCTTGGGGACGATTCAATCGCCGAATTTAGGATAAATCGCTCTGGAGTAGCGAACTAGGAAAATTCCAAGAAATCCAATGGCCGCTGGTTAAATAGTATAAACCACATTCAATGGGCTCTTGAAAACGAGTAGTTAAAATATGGGCATAATGATTCACTTGTTCTTTGTGCTTGTTGATAGAAGTTGAATCTTCAAGCCCAGTTTTAAAATCAATGACCCACCGCTTGCCATTTTCTAGGAATGTTCTATCGATTATCTTAGTTGTCGTTTCTTCACCGTCTATAACCATTAATTCATACTCATTTTGTTCTTCCTCATGTTTAGAAATAAGCCATTGACCAACTGGCTCATTAAAAAGACGACAAATTTGGTTTTTTATGGGGGTTAATATCGACGTTGTTTCATCATGAGAAAACCCATGGCTTGCAAAATAATGAGTGAGAATGGACCATGGTACTACTTCGCTGCTGGAGGGGTGATTGGTACAAATCCATTGCAGTAGTTCATGGGCAGCGATGCCAATTAAGCGAGCCGTGTTTAATGATTCATTTAGGCGCAGATTACTATAGGGGTTTTCGCTGGGTTCTAGTTCGTGTCGATAATACTCAATGGGTAACTGATATAACTTCGGTAATTCCATGATAGAATCACTGGAGGCAGTCCTATCGTCGATTGCGACTTGTTCTTCAAAAGACACATGCTGTAAGAGATGACGAAAAGACCCTTTTGGAATGCTTTTTTCATGATCCAGAAGATAAAGTCTTTTCTTGGAACGGGTTACTGCAACATATAAAAGTCTTTGGGTTTCATACCTATCTTTTTCATAGTCTAACTGTTGTAAGTAATCATAAACTAAACATACATCTTGATGCAGCGCCTTCATGGGAGATATAAGTAAGAGATCGCGTTCTTTCGTCGGTAATTTTAACCAGCGTAATAAAGGTTTGTCAGGCGTTTGGGACTTAGAGCTTAAGCCAGGTAGAATCACCGCATCAAATTCAAGTCCCTTTGATTTATGTATGGTCATGATTTGCAATCGTGAAGGAGTGACTTGTTGTGAATAAAGTTTATTAAATTCTTCTGCAAATTGCTCCCAGTTACTGATTTGACCATGCGCTTCAAATTGATTGATTAAGTACCAAAACTGTTCAAGATCGGCTTGTTCTTCTTCAGTTAATAAACTCGTTTGGTGTAGATTAACAAGCGTTGTAGTAATCCATTCCACTAACGGATATTGATAACGTGTGTTTAAGGCGTGATCCATAACTTGATAAATAAATTTGCAACGTGTTTTACCCTCAGTGCTCAGAGCTGTAATCACATCGACTTGAGATAAGGCATAGAAAATACTTTTTGATTTAGCAAAAATCGCTAAATGATGTAAATCTTTCAGCGATATTCCACACCACGGACTTCGTAAAAACGAAAGCCACGCCAGGCGATTTGCGGGCATCAATAAAGACTGGGTTAATGACCAAACATCCCGTAAATGCGATAAATTAGCTAGGGGGTCAATATCAATTCCTTGGAATGGAATTTGCTCTTCGCGTAGTAAACGCACAATGTGTTTGAGCTGCGTCCTAGAGCGAACTAAAATGGCAATGTTTTCTGTTGTATGTGTTTCTAATTCAGCTTTTGCCGTTGCCACCACAGCGCGTGCTTCTTCAATAGGCGTGGAATATTGCCATGTTTTGATGAAGCTATGTGTAACGGGAGGCTGCGTTTTTTCTGAGGGATAAAATTTTACAGCACCTGATTCAATGTCGTCTGTTTTTGGAAAAACGCTTTGAAACGAATCATTGATCCATTCAACCACCGTAGCTGTGGAGCGAAAATTACAGGTTAATTCCAACGCGGTCAGTTTAACGGGGCCAATTCCAACTTGTTGGGCTCTAAGAAACAACCCCACCTCAGCCGAGCGAAAGCGATAAATGGATTGCATAGGATCACCGACAACAAATAATGTTTTACCGTCTCCGGGTAACCATTCTTTCACCAGCTTTTCTAATAATTCAAATTGCTGAATGGAGGTATCTTGAAATTCATCAACTAATAAATGATGGATTTGATGATCGAGGTATAAAGCTAAATCAGTCGGTTCTTCTTCAGCCCCAAGCGCTAAAATCGCTTGTTGTGAAATCGCTGAAAAATCCAATTTATTGGCTTCATTAAATACCAGCTGTAAGTGAGCGGCTAAAATGGGTAAAAGAGCAAATAAAGCCTGTAAAACGGCCCATTGATGCTCATCGTATTGTGGAGCAGGCAAGTTTTGAACGCGTTTTAGAGCATCTAAAAAATCAGGATGATCATGTAATGTTTCAAATAACGCTTCACTGCCTGATTTTAAATCCTGATACAGCGAAGGCGTGCAAACGCCTTTTTTTAAGCCCACATGGTGATCAAAGCGTTTGCGAAAAGTTCCTTGCGTGGTTAACAAGAGAGAAGCAAGCCCGGCTGCGTTATGGCGATTGAATTTTTTAACCTGGTTTGTTTGTCCGAAATGTTCTTGAATGCACAAAGGAGCGGTTTCAAGTTTTGCAAGCTTTTGCACTAAAGTTATTAATTCATCCCAGATACTTAAGGGTAAGCTCTGATAAAATCTCGTTAATTCATGCTCTTCAATCCATTCAAGTGCTTGTTCGAACGCTTCTTTATTCTGGAATTTGGCTTGATGAATTGGCCCTAACCATTGATCGCGATTGGCCAAGAGTTCAGCAAAAATATGAAGTAATTTTTGTGGCTGATTATCTAAGTGGTGGAGTAGCTGCTTTAAGGGCTCATGATAAGCCGAATGTTGCAAGGCAAAGTCCAGACATTGTTTTGCTGCCAAAGTATAAAATTGTTGGGGCTTATCTGCAATGGTGGCGAAAGGCACTTGTTTTTCTTGCAAAGGGATCGCTTCGACGAGGCGCTGGCAAAGCGAGTCAATCGTTAAGATACGTAAGCGGTTTGGTTGTTGTACAAGTTGCCAGTTTAGCGTTTTATCTCTCTCTAGCGCTTGACAAGCATATTCATACGTACGTTGCTGATGGGCAGATTGAGGGGCAATTTGGTTTTCAGCTTTTTGCAAAGCGATTAGAATACGCTCGCGCATTTCATTAGCAGCTTTGCGCGTGAATGTGAGAGCTATGATCTGCTCTGGTGCTTGAACCGTGGCCAATAATCGCAAAAAGCGCTGCGTTAAAATTTCCGTTTTTCCCGATCCAGCGGGTGCTTGAACAATAAATGATCGGCTTGGATCGGTTGCAAGGATTCGATGATCGCTGTCCTTTAATATCATCTTTGTCTTAGGCTCCGATTACGACTTCTTCTGCAGGTGGACGCATGTTGTAATTCGAACTCATGCAATGCCCATAGGCCCCTGTATTGGCAATTAAGATAACATCTTTTTCTTTGGTGTCTGGAAGGAGGCGATCATGGCCTAGTGTATCGCCAGACTCACAGATAGGGCCTACAATATGAGCAAATGAAGTTTTTTCTTCCTCGAGTCGTGATAAGTTTACAATTTCATGATAAGAGCCATACAAAGCAGGACGAAGCAAAGAGTTCATGCCTGTTTCAATCCCCACAAATCGCACTTTTCCTTTTTCCTTACATTGCGTGACTTTAGCAAGAATAACCCCACTTTCAGCTACAAAATATCGTCCAGGCTCAAGCCAAAAAACTAGTTTGGAATATTGAGACTTCACAGCGTTTAACGAAGCATCCAATGCCGCTAGATCTAATGGTTGTTGGCCAGGTTTTTCTACAACACCTAATCCGCCACCTAAATTAAGGATCGTAACATTCGGAAATCGCTTCGCTTCTTTTGCTAACATTATGGCAGTTTCTTGCCAGAGATCGGGAAATAAAATCCCGCTACCCGAATGAGCATGTAATCCAATAACACGAATATTATGGGCTTCAGTAAGCTCTTGCACCCTATCTAAGCTATTACGAGGAATACCAAATTTAGACTCATTTCCTCCGGTACAAACATATTTATGATGACCCGCACCAACGCCTGGATCAATTCGTATTAAAATGTCTTGTTCTTTAAAAAGTTCTGGCCAATGCAGAAGAGGGTATAAGCTATCAACCGTAATATAACAACCTAGTGATATTGCATGTTCATACTCTTCGCGAGCTGAAAAATTAGGGGTAAATAATAACCGTTTGCGGTCCAAATTAGGAAATTGCAGAAGAACGTGGTTTAACTCATGAATTGAAACGCACTCAAAATTGATACCTTTATCATGTAATGTACGCAATATAGCAGGATGGGGGTTGGCTTTGATTGCATAAAACAATTGATCGACTGAGTGAACGCTTAGCAATTGTTCGGCCTTTTGGGCTTGAATATCTAGATTGTAAACATAGCAAGGAGAATGTTTGGCTGCAATCGACAATAACTGCTCCTGTTCTTTTTTCCACCACTGTTGGGAGGGTTCGTTGTGCTCCCCAAACTCTTCATGCCAGCTTTTGGAATAATAGAAACTTTGTGGGTTATTTTCAATCAGTAACGTATGTAACTTTTGGCATAACTTATCGGCCTGGGCTTCTTCCACCACAAACGTCAAATTCAAATCGTTTGAAGCGAGTGACATCATATAAACTTGCTGAGCTTCAAACACCTCAAGGGTTGGTCCGAGTTGCGGTAGAACAGTACGAATGCGATGCCCCACCAAACTGACAGCACTGCAGGGTTCAATCACTTTGGCACGTCCAAATTGATTTAAATCGTTAATAAGCGCATCTAAAGCACTTCGATCACGAAGTTTGGCATTTACATCTAAGGACAAAGTGACGTTAAATTCAGAAGAAGACAATAAATCCACTGAAAAACCATGCTGTTTAAAAGTCGAAAACACATCAGCTAAGAAGCCAACTTGTTGCCACATATTTAAGGTGTCTATGGAAATGAGCGTAACACTATGTTTGGCCAAAATGGATTTAATGGGAGGGGCCGAATCATCACTTTCTTGGGAAATGCGTGTGCCATGGTGTTCGGGCATTCGAGTGTATTTTACCGCCATTGGGATCCCAGCACGTCGAACAGGGGGTAAACAATTTGGATGCAGTACTTTTGCTCCCATTGAAGCTATTTCTTGTGCTTCATAGTAATTTAACTGCTTAAGAAGCCTTGCGTGGGGTAACTGATGAGGATTAGCCGTGTAAATGCCTGGTACATCCGTCCAGATTTCACAAAGACTTGCTTGTAAAATGGCGGCCAGCAAAGCGGCTGATGTGTCTGAACCGCCACGCCCAAGTAAAACTGTTTCTCCTTCGTTGTTTGAGGCAATGAAACCTTGAGTGATAATAGCATCAGCGCCGCTATTCAATAACGCTTTGGCAAGCCCAGGGTTCGGCTTTTCAGCACAGCGTGCTGCAAGATAATTGATGGCTTCGCCTCCAGCGATGGGTGTTGAAACTAGGGCTTTACGTGCATCAAACCACTGGCTTTGGATGTTTTTAGTGTTTAAAAACGCATGGCCCAGACGGGTCATCATTAATTCGCCAAGGCTTAAGATTTTGGCGCGTGTTTTTGCTGGAGCTTCTTTAAGAAGGGCGATACCAGTTAGTAATTGCGACAAGAGGTTTAGTTCATCTGCAATTAAATCAGAACTCACTTCTAATGATTTGGCTAAATTAAAATAGTTTGTTTTGAGCTCAGATTCCAAAGTGTGGTGTTCATTGAGTAAAGCCGCATCCACCATTTTTTCAAGCATGTTTGATGCTTGGCTTAAGGCAGAACAAACAATTATTGGTTGCGAACCGTTTTGAATGTGCTTAAGCGTTATAGCGGCTATATGCTCCCAGTTTTCTCGGGAAGAAACACTTGTGCCGCCAAATTTAGTGATAACTTGTTGCATAATATTCCCGTGCAAAATTAGAGCACATTAGCATGGACTTAATAGACTATACAAGTGTTTGCCCACGGTAATCGTCATGGCTTTTAGGGGTTAATTCAAGAAACGATAGGAAAGAAGCAAAGTTTACCATGATGACTGATTAATGCCTTAGTAATGTAATTTATAAACAGTAACTTAAGATATTTTACGTGAATAGTTTGAAAAACGTTTTCATTCATTTATTATCAGTTGTTCTTAATGTTTTTTGGATTATATCTTAGGAGTAGGGAGTGAAGAGAATGCAAACACCACGTAGAACGTACCTAAGTACGGCCATCCTTGCAGCGTTGGCTAGCAGCGCGGTTCATGCCGGTGGTTTTTCCTTATACACAGAAGGAAGCGGTGCAGCAATTGGTAATTATGCAGCCGGTATTGCTGCGGAAGTTGCAGATGCTTCAATTGGTTGGTACAACCCTGCGGGCTTAGTATTCCTTGATAAAGAACAAGTTGTGCTCAGTGGTGTAGGTGTTTTCCCCAGTACTAAATTAAGTGGCACCAGCACATTTTCTACACTAGGCTTACCTCCGTATGTTCAAACCTTTAGCGGTTTAGAAGCCTCTGTGGATGCATTAGTACCTGCATTCCATTACGCATTGCCTTTAAGTGATCGAGCAGCATTTGGTCTTAGTGTGGTGTCTCCTTTTGGTCTTTCAACCGAATACTCCACAACCTCTCCTGTGCGTTACGCAGCGACCTTTACGGAGTTATTAACCGCCAATCTATCGCCTGAGTTTGGTTATAAACTGACGGATAATTTTTCGGTGGGAGCGGGGTTAGATTGGCAATGGTCGCAAGTGAAATTTAATCGCATGCTAGGTACTCCAACGGCGTTACAAGCCCAATTGCTCCCTCCAACACTATTGGATTCCTTAAGTTATAATAAAGGACATTCTACTGGAGTAGGCTTTCATGCGGGTGCTCTCGCCATGTTTAATGATCAACACACCCGAGTTGGTTTAAATTACCAGTCGAAAATGCATCATGTTTTCCATGGGTTTAGTGAGTTACGTGGGCCTTTAGCAGATGCCGCCTTGACCGATGCCCAGGCTGTTTTACGTAGTGATGGCTTATTTAGTAACGAAATCCATTTCCCAGAAGTCATTACGTTAAGTGGTTATCACGACGTCACCGATAAATTAGCTTTACTCGGTTCAGTCGTATTTACAGGTTGGAACGTATTTCAAGAAACGCAACTGAATAATGTCGCTGCTTTTTCTCCTTTGGTAGGTCAAATTGTTACTAACAGCACAACTGAGCAAAATTACCGAGACGCTTGGCGTTTTGCTCTTGGGGCGAATTATCAAGTGAATGATCAATGGATGATGCGAGTCGGTGGTGGATATGATCAAACTCCAACCGTTGATGTTGAGCGTGATGTAAGATTACCTGACGCTAATCGTTGGGCTCTTTCCATCGGTTCCCATTATCAATATAACCCTGCATTAGGCTTTGATATTGGTTATACCTATTTATTTGCTGGAAGTGAAACAACAGTGAACAAGACCGACTTACTGGGTACAACATCGTCCTACAATGTGAATGCACGTGCTAAACCACACGCTAATTTAGTTGGATTACAAGCTGTTTGGACGATTGATAAAGAGGTTGTTAAAACGAAGTAAACTTGATTCCCCGCCACAGAGTGTGGCGGGTTTGTTTTTTAAGCACCTTTAGTAAATGCAATTTCACCTGGTTTAATAACTGTCATTTTGTAACCATTTGCGCTTAATACTTTAGGATTAATATCTCCTGTAGCAAGATTCAACTCAACAACGCCCAAAGTCGTTTGTGGTGTGGTATTTAATGCGATTTTAGCAGGACAAATGCCTGGTTTTGGTGTGTTCATGCATAAGATTCTCACGGAAACCCAGCTCACGCGCTTGACCGCTCCAGGCGCTGTAGGCTGCTGTGGAATATCCAGATTAGGGCCTAAATAAGCTTGGCTTGATACGTCTGTATTATTATGACTGACCAGTTCAGTTGGAGGTAGTGCAAATGAAGCAGCTGCAGCTAAACTTAAAGAAGCACCGATTAGCGCTTTAGTAAATCGTGACATAGTTTCTTCTCCTGATAACAAATTTATAGCAAATTAGCCTCCTTAATATAGGGGATTGTCCTATTGGAAACAACAACTATACCCGTAATCTTTCAAAATATGAGATTTTAGAGGCATTTATTTTCTTCAACTTTGAGCGTGGATTGCTTAACACAAAGCTAAAAAAGACTTATAATTGGCATTTTGTAAAATGAAACGACAAGATTTTTATTTTGAACTCCCTGAACGCTTAATCGCGCAATATCCACTGGATAACCGCTCTGACTCAAGACTGTTAACCTATACGCGGGCACGAAAGGAATTTGCCCATCATCAATTTAAATCGATCCTTGATCTGCTTGAACCAGGTGATCTCTTGGTGATGAATGATAGTCGCGTTATTCCCGCTCGATTTTATGGTCGAAAGCAAAGTGGGGGTAAGGTTGAGTTTTTAGTCGAACGACTCATGAATTCAAGTCAATTCTTAGCTCATATTAAAGCCAGCAAATCTCCAAAAGCAGGCAGTCTCATCGACCTTGATCAAGGTTGGCGGGTTGAAATTACTAACCGTGAGGATGATTTGTTTATATGCTCCGTTAACGGCGATGTAGATTTGATGCTTGCGCAAATTGGCCATATGCCTTTGCCCCCTTATATAAATCGAGATGATGAAGCTTTGGATTTAAATCGATATCAAACGGTTTATGCGCGTCATAACGGTTCAGTCGCAGCTCCAACTGCCGGATTGCATTTTGATGAGCCTTTACTAATTGCTCTTAAAGAAAAAGGTATTGGAATCGCTTATTCAACCTTGCATGTTGGAGCGGGTACATTTCGCCCATTGCGTTGCGATGACATAAAAGATCACAAGATGCATCGTGAGTTTTATTCTGTAAGTGAAGCGCTGGCGAATGCCGTTAATCAAGCTAAATGCGAAGGCCGACGGGTGATTGCAGTAGGTACAACAGCCTTAAGAAGTCTTGAAAGCGCGGCAATCAATGGTGAGCTTAAAGCAGAAAGTAGAGATACCGATATATTTATTTATCCTGGATATTATTTTCAAATTTGTGATGGGTTAATTACTAATTTTCATTTACCGGAATCAACCCTGCTTATGTTGGTGGCGGCTTTTATTGGCTATGAGGCAACCATGGAGATGTATCGAATTGCAATCGAACATCAGTATCGATTTTATAGCTATGGGGATGCGTGTTTATTATTGTAACACTATCATGATGATTACTTTAAATGCCTACGTTCCATGCTTTATGCAGGGAATCCAGCTCCGAATTTCATTCAAGATCGCTAGATGCCCTGTATAAAGCAGGGCAAGTAGGCAAAAAAAGCGTGTAATGTTCAAAAATTAGATACGTTTGTCTTGAATGCCTATGAAAAAATAGTAAATGTTTAATTGATGGAAACAGATATGAATCAAAAAAAATTGCTTGGAAAACCACAATTTATTCCTCTTGTTTCTACGGTAGCAGGCCGTGCATTAACGGCCGAAAGCTGGTCAGCCGCTGGAGTTCGAGTTTTATCTTGCTCATTAGAATCCTTACTCATGAAGCCAGGATACGACACACTCTTAAAATTAACGCATCTTAAACGCTATTTAGCATGGCCTCATCAATTGGTTTTAAACGCCTCTTTACCTAAGCGAAAAAGCGAGACCTTTTATACAGTTCGCTCAACTTACGATGGAAAAGTAACTCAACTGACACTCTTGCAATTAGTTAAACTTTCCCTTTCGTTAGATCCTGATATATTAATTTTGCCAAAGCTTTCCGCATACGAATTTGAATCAATTCAATCTTTCTTACCCAATCATAAAGAGATTTTTCTTACCTTTTCTGACGCAGAGCAACCATCCGATTACGGTTATTATTATCCTATTGATGAAGCGAATGCTTTACTTGATTCCTCTGAATTTGCACCCAATCGATCGTATTATCTAGCTGGATCATTCAATGTTTATGATTTAACCAAGTTGGCTGCAAAGGGGGTGGCTTATCTGGAGTCCGATAAACCGGCTTCGGATGCCATGCAAGGAAAGTTGTATACAGAGAAAGGAATGCTGGATATTACTGAAACAGTGAATGAGTTTAATTTTGAGCCAGTAGAATCGGATTGTTTTTGCACGAGTTGTAAAAAAGGATTTTCGCGTGCTTACTTTCACCACTTGTATTCTCAAACACCGCTATTATGTCAACGATTATTAATTGAGCACAATATTCATTATTCTCAGGCCAAAGTTCGTGCAATCCATTTACGCCAGGTCTAAATCTCGATATTATGTCACGCTAATAAGCGGCCTACGTCTTTCAGTTTTAATCTCACAGTATGTTGATGGGATTTAAAGGTCTTCAGTTAGAACTGGATTCGTTATATAGGCTCTGTGTTAATAAGCGTACTGTATTTACAGTCTTTGTATTGTGTCTGTATCGAGGAGAACCACATGAGTTTTTTTATTAGTAGTGCGATGGCGGCCCAAGCTGGTCAACCAGCTCAGGCTGATGGCACGTTTTCTTTAATTATGATCGCAGCTATTTTTGTATTATTTTATTTCATGCTCATTCGCCCTCAGAATAAGCGCGCTAAAGAACATCGTGAATTAATCAGTAATTTGAAAAAAGGCGATGAAATAATCACGAGCGGAGGTATTCTCGCTAAAGTTACAGCGCTTGAAGAGCAGTATATTAAAGCCAACATTGCTGAAGGCATTGAGATAAACATTCAACGAAATGCAGTCAGTGCTGTATTGCCCAAGGGAACTTTGAAATCACTTTAAGCTTGTCATAGAGACCCACCCATGCAAAATAAATACCCTCTTTGGAAAAACCTGATGTTGGTGTTTATCACCGTCATTGGTCTAATTTATGCGATTCCTAATCTGTATAGTGAGGATCCTGTTGTCCAGATTTCCTCTGAAAAACCAGTGGATCCGCATGCATTAGAACAGGAAGTCAAACGCTTGCTTGATAAAGCAAAGCTAAAATATCTCGGTATTGAAACGCAAAAAGATGGCATTGAGGTTCGCTTTGCATCAACCGATAATCAATTACTAGCAAAAGATGTGATTCGAAGCGGTTTAGATAAAGACTATACCGTGGCGTTGAATTTAGCGCCATCGACTCCTTCCTGGTTAATGGCTATTGGTGCCGAACCCATGAAACAAGGATTAGATCTCCGGGGTGGGGTGCATTTTCTTTTAGAGGTGGATGTCGATAGCGTGATAAATCGTCGCTATGAAGGCATCATGAAAAGCATTAGCCAGAACTTACGTGAGGCTGGTATTCGATACTCTGGTATCCGATACATGGCAGATAAGGGCGTGAAGGTTCGGTTCCGTAGTCAAAATATTATGGAAAACGCCTACTCAGAGCTTAGTGATAAAATGCCTGGTCTAAATTTCACGAAATCTAAAATCACGATGGACATTACGGCCAGTTTAACAACTAGTGAGCTAAGCACTATTCGTCAAAACACCATTGAACAAACCATGAGCATTTTGCGTAATCGCGTGAATGAGCTTGGTGTGGGTGAAGCGGTCGTACAACAGCAAGGCGCAACTCGTGTGGCGGTTGACTTACCTGGTATTCAAGATGCTGCACGTGCTAAACAAATTCTTGGTGGTACTGCCACACTCCAATTTCACTTGGTTGATCAGGAAAATGATCCAGAGATTGCTAAGCAAACGGGTGCCGTTCCAATCAATAGCAAATTATATATGATGGATGGGCAGCCCATTCTTTTAAAAAAACAAGTTGTTTTAAGTGGGGATTCAATTACTAGCGCTGTATCTAGCTTCGATCAACAAACGGCGTCACCCGCTGTGCAAGTTCAACTTGGTGGTGGAGGTGAAACCTTTTTCACAAAAGTTACTCGTGAAAATATTGGTAAACGCATGGCCATTGTTTTCGTCGAAAGCAAAACTCGGCTGGAAGAAGTTGGCGGCGAGACAAAACGCGTGACCACACGAGAAGAGCGAGTTATTAGTGCCCCGGTCATTCAAAATGCACTAGGGAATAATTTTCAAATCACAGGACTTAAAGACACCAAAGAAGCAAGCAATTTGGCGCTTCTTCTGAGGGCAGGTGCATTACCCGCAGCCATTTATCCGATTGAAGAACGAACGGTTGGACCAACTCTTGGGAAAGAAAACATTCGTCGTGGAATCATCTCGTTAGAAGTGGGCATGGGCCTAATTTTAATTACCATGCTGGTGTATTATCGATTCTTTGGTCTCGTTGCAAATATTGCGTTACTGCTTAATTTAGTATTGTTGTGCGCAGTTTTGTCTTTAATTGGTGCAACGTTAACTTTGCCGGGTATAGCGGGAATTGTGTTAACCGTTGGTATGGCTGTGGATGCAAACGTATTGATTTATGAGAGGATACGCGAAGAGCTTCGAGCGGGGTTATCGCCTCAGGCGGCTATTTTTGCAGGGTATGATCGCGCATTTGCTACGATTATTGATGCCAATATTACTACGCTTATTGTTGGTTTGGTGTTGTTTGCGATAGGTACTGGGCCTGTACGTGGTTTTGCCATCACATTATCTATTGGCTTATTAACCTCCATGTTAACGGGTGTTACTTTTACTCGCGCCATAGTTAATTGGTATTATGGTGGGCGTAACGTAAAAAAACTATCGATCGGGATATAAAGGCTTACCTAAGTTAACTCGCGTTCGACCTAGGCAAACCCATACTATGAAAATACAGAATAATACGTTGTCATTGCGAACGAAGTGACGCAATCCATTATGAAATCCTAACGAAGCATCGATCTGGATTGCTTCACTTCGTTCGCAATGACGGCATTTTAATTTTATTTGCAGATAGTATGCGTTTGACGTTAGTTCTTACATTTACAAGAGAGGTTTAGATGGAATTATTTAATCCAAATTCCAATGTGGATTTTATGGGAGCGCGCAAATGGACCGCGATGTTTTCCATTTTGATTTTTATTGTTTCAATCGCTGCTTTAATTATGAATGGGTTACACTGGGGGCTTGATTTTACTGGTGGAACGCAGATTGAAGTATCTTATAACGAGGCCGCTAATCTTCCTGAAATTCGTGAAAAATTGTTTGAAGCAGGCTTTAGAGAAGCGCAAGTGGTTAGCTATGGAACTTCAAAAGATGTTTTAATTAGCATTGCTCCAAGAACAGATATTGATCAAACATTGCTGGTTGATAAGGTTATGGAAAAATTACCAGGCGCAACCAAGCAGCGTGTTGAATTTGTAGGCCCCCAAGTCGGAAAAGAACTCGCGACGAAAGGTGCATTAGCTATTATTGTCTCTTTATTAGGAACGATGATTTATATTGCGCTCCGATTTGAATATCGGTTGGCGTTTAGCTCAGCAGTCGCCTTGATTCATGATCCCGTTTTAATCTTGGGCGTGTTTGCTATGTTTGGGATAGAGTTTGATTTAAAAGCGCTAGCCGGATTATTGGCTGTCATTGGTTATTCGCTTAATGATACCATTGTTGTATTTGATCGCGTGCGCGAGAACTTTATTAAGATCCGTCGTGCAAGTCCTGTGGACATTATGAATACCTCCATTAATCAAACCTTGTCACGTACTATTATGACTTCGGTACTAACCTTATTTGTCGTAGTCTCCTTGTTTGTGTATGGTGGTGAATCTATTCATGGGTTTGCGTTAGCATTAATTATCGGTATCGTGATTGGAACTTATTCATCGATTTACGTAGCAGGAGCTCTAGCTGTAAGCATGGGGCTAGATAGAAAAGATTTCATGCCCGTCCAGCGCAAAGAGATTGATGAGCGCCCATAGTATATACTTCGCGCAGCTACAAATAAATCAAAATGTCTACGTTCTGCGCTTTATGCGCGGAATCCAGCTCTGAACTTCATTTAAGAACGACTGGATCCCTGCATAAAGCAGAGCAAGTAGACAAAAAAAGCTGTTTTCTGTCGAACTCACGTTAACTAAGAACGGTCTTTTACATTCAAGGCAACAGTTGATATAAAGAACTAATCTTCTAACAACGTATCAATTTTGGCAGCACAGATGAAATCGTTCTGCGTTAAGCCATCTAACGCATGCGTGGTAAATGTCACATTGCAATAATTGTATCCAACTTCTAGATCAGGATGATGATTTTCAACGTTTGCAATCCACGCAATGGCATTTACAAAGGCCATGGTTTCATAAAAGTTTTTAAATGAAAATTTGCGATGTATCTGTTTATAGTCAATTGAAACCTTCCAAGTCTTATTCAACTGCGGTATAAGATTATTAATTTGCTCTTCATTTAGAGCTGATCCGATACCTTCACAGGCTTCGCAATGTTTCGTACTTAAATCACTCGTCATAGTTTTTCCTCATTAAGACACTCTTCTAATGCATCCAAGAATCGAATATTTTGCTGCATGGTGCCCACGGTAATCCGTAAGAAGTTATCCATGCGATAGGGATGAAGAGGACGAACAATAATGCCATATCGAAGTAAGCTTTGATAGAGTGGGCCTGCGTCCTTCTTAAAATCCACTGTAATAAAATTGCCTGATGATGGAAGGCAGGTGAGCTTTAATTTTTTTAAGCCCGCTTTTAATTGTGCTAGCCCCTGCTGATTAAGCGTTAAGGTTTCGTGAATAAATTGCGCATCGTCTAAAGCGGCATTAGCCGCTACCAAAGCTGCACAATTAACAAAAAAGGGTGGACTAATTTTTTTTAGTAACGAAGTGACTTCAGCTCTCGCAATGGCGTACCCTAAACGTAATCCAGCCAAGCCATAGGCTTTTGAAAACGTTCGCGTGATAATTAAGTTAGAATAATGCTGTAACAATTCGATGCTGTCATTTTGTGGAGTCTCTGAGTTATATTCAACATACGCTTCGTCCAATACTAAAAATGTTGACTCAGGAATATGCTCAAGTAAATAGATGATATCACGATTTTTTACAGGCACTCCTGTCGGGTTATTGGGATTGGGGAGAAAGATAATAGCCGTCTTCTCATCGCATGCTTTTGCCATAATCTTGATATCTACGGCCCATTGATCATCTACTGGTGTTGAAGTTACAGGAACTCCTAAAATTTTGGAATAAATAGCATACGAGCTGAATGCATACTCATGTGTTAAAACTTGTTTTTCCTGATGTAATGCAAAACAGTTGATAATTAGGGGGAATAGCATATCTGTACCGTTTCCCAAGGTGATCATATCGGTTGGAACACCTAGCTTAGCACTGAGGTTTTGCAATAATGGGCTGTGATAGGGCGATGGATACATTGCAATAGCATGGCCTGAAAGCGCTGACAGTGCTTTGGTCACTTTATGGCTGCAACCCAGTGGATTTTCATTGCTTGCCAATTTTATGATGTCGGTCAGCCCAAGCTCATCAGCCAGTTGTTCGACTGATTTGCCAGGGATATAGGGAGAAAGCGTTTGAATCCCAGAATGAGGGAGCAAATGATAATCGCAAGCCATAAGTCTTTCTCCTGAAGATTTATTTAAAGGCTACAGTGCCAAAAGTTACATAAAATCTATACAGCATCGACCAGGCATAAGTCCTGATTTATCATCTGAAATTAAGTTCATTCCTAATATATTAACGAACACTGGATTAAAAATAAATTGTACAAGGGCATTATGATTGCCTATAAATAGATATTGCACTTCAGGGGGTGTACAAGCTATTCTATGCATGGACCAACCTCAGGATGAACAATGCACCAAACTCATGGATTTTCTTTAACCGAAGTGTTGATTTCATTATGTTTAATCACCACGACTTCACTGGCTTTATTACATCAGCAATGGCAAATTACCCGCCTGTTTAATCAATTTCATCTTCAAAGTAGTGCTTTAAACGAATTAGACTCCTTGTCTGAAGAGCTTAAGCAGCAAGTTTCTGAAGAAGCAATCTTTCAATGCACCATCACAAACCATCAAAAAAAGACCGAACTAGAAATTACTTGGTATGAGCCATCTGTTCAAGGTAACTATCCTCGTACTCTTAAGCGAAGTTTATTTTTAGGATGAAACAATATCCATTAGGTTTTAGTCTGACAGAATTATTAATAGGGCTCTTTTTATCGAGTGTCCTTATTTTGCTCTTAGTCAATCAATTCCTAAGTATTAAACATCATGTTCGCTTTATAAACCAAGCGATTGAACAAGACATGGAGCTACAACTCATCAAGGATTTGTTTCGCCATAGTATTCATCACGCTGGCTTTACACCCTGTTTGAATTTAGAACAATTAGTTACAGCCGATCGAACTCAAAATGATCAAAAATTAAGTGCGCTGTATATTGATGCGAATGAACCTCGATTGCAGATTCAACGAATGCATGAATCTTATCAAGTTATTGAGTCCATATTAAGTGAACAAACGATTTTAACTCTTGCCGATTTTAAAGCTAAACAACAGGTGCTGATCGCAGATTGTTATCATGCAGAAGTTCATCAAATTCGCCGAGTTGAGTCCTATGGTGCTACAAAGCGAATGACTTTTGAAAAGCCATTATTATTTAATTTTAAAGAACCAATTTATATCGGTGGGTGGATTAACGAGGCGTATTTCATCCACCGTAACCACCATACTTCATCTCTACTCTATAAACAAAACCATTCGGAGGAACTTTCTTCTTTAGTTCATTCAATGACGGTTTCATTAGCTGACCACCCTTTGGGCAAAGTGGTGCGAATAACCCTTGAGCTTTCTGATGAACAAAAAAAACAATTTAGCGTTCGCCTGCGATAATCAGGGCGTAATTTTTTTAACGACTCTGTTCATGTTGGTGGCGATAACAGGCTTGGTACTGTCTTTAATGCAAGCGATATTTCTATATTCTAAGTTTAATAACCAAAATCTAGTCCAGCATGAAGCAATGTATCAATTAGAAAGTGCTGCAAATCGTATTACAGCCAATCTCAATCATCAGTCAACAAAAGCTTGTGTCAGTCAGGATGCTCATCCTAATGCAGCAATAAACAGTCTTTCACAAAAAGGGTGCAGCTTACCCATAGAGGGGAAACATGTTAATTTTTTAATTAATGACTTAGGCAGTTTTCCTTGCGTATTAATTACGGCGGAAAAAGAAAAAGCTGGAAGCCATCATTGGCTCATCACAGTCAGCGAAGACTTCCAAACGTTTTTGCAAATACGATACGCCAATATTGATCCGGGGAGTGAATGCAATAGCGAATCGCATCGCTTCATCAATGAAGGATTGTTAAGTTGGCGTTTAATTAGAACATCTATTCCTATTTAAATGGATTTGGAAGAGTGGGCTTTACCTCTTATTAAGGTCTTTAAGAGTGGTTTGTAGGTCTTCAACCGATTTGGCGAGACCATCGCTTTTGCTTTTATGAAATAACCCCAATCCTACGACTCCGGAAGCGGCAACCCCTGTTATTCCTGCCTTTAAACCAACACCGCCTGCAACGGCTAGTAATAAGCTTGTGCCACCACTTGGAATGGCGGCTAAAACCCCAGCCACCACTAAAGCAACGCATGCGAAGATCGCAAGCGCTGCACCTAGCTTTCTCCATTTAGGCGAAGCATGACCAGACACTTCTTTTGAAAGTCCAGCTAATTTACGAATATTTGCTTCATCTTTAGGCTCGCTTATCGCTCTATTGCTACAAGACAATACCCATGTCAGATCGGACACTTCTTTGGCAGAAAGGCGAGAACTTTGATAAATGTCTCGAACTTGTTCTAGTATCATGCTTCCTTGGGTGAACAATTTTTGATTATTTTTATTTCCCTTGAGTTCTTTTCGCAAAGTATTTAACCGAGCTTCAAAAGCTGCTAATTGATCATGATAGGCTTTTTTTGCTTCTTCGCTAGGCTCTCTAAGCCAGGTTACAGAGCCGACGGGGTTACTTAAATTTAAATCAGCACTTTTACGATAAAATTGTGCGCTTGCTTCGTCGGTAAACGTATCTCCAGATTTTGAAACGGTTTTCATGCCAGGCGATCCGGAAATATGATGACTCGCAATTTCAGCAGCATTCCCACCTTCAGCTCGCATGCTTTGTATTGAGTTGGGATCAAGTGCTGGTTCCTGCTCTTGATACCGTTTTGCCATCCAAATTTGGGTCGTTTTTTCAACGACTGTTCCTGTGCGATCTTGCCCGCTCGCACAATGAACCACATTTAACGTATTTGGGCTATCGCATGCTTTTAGCATCACTTCGACGGCACTTTGTGCCCGAGTTGCTTTGGCTAAAGGAGCGATGCCTGTTGGACGATGCTCATCCGATTCGAACGCTAAACTAGGTGCTAAATCTAGCCAACTAAACGTGCCCAATAGATTAACAGGGATGTAAGATAGATCATCTTCGTTTTCAGGGTTGTCTCGCGTGGCCTGATATAGATGGGGTATCATAATATGCTGGTTTTCATGACGCATATTGGTGTTTAGGGTAGTGAGGTGAAGCTTTAAGGCCTCAGGAGTTTCAGGCATTCTTTTTAAGGCTGCCTGACGGATTTGCTTTAAGTTTTCACGAGTATGTTCTTGAATTCGCTCCGCTGTTTCACCTTTTCCAACATAGACGGGTACGCCGGTTCTAGCCATCCATAAGGTATCTTCTTTGAAAGCTTCTAATTGTTGCGCGTCTTCAAGGTGATCACGCTCTACGCCAAAAAATAATTCATTTTTAACAATAAAGGCATTTCTTGCCCCAACCAAATGGATTTTTCGACTTTGAGCGGGTAGTGCTCGATCGTCTTGAGTCATTAATTCTGCAAAAAAAGCATTGGCTTTTTGAGTCGCTAACGCCTGAACAGTTTGCGCAGTTTTATCAGTGTCTACAGGGTAGGGGTTTAAATCAAATGCAGTTTGCAACGCCTTTTTTTGTTTTTCTGTTTTTTCAGTAACTGGATATTGGGTTTCACGCTGAAATACTTTATTTTGAGCGTCATAGGTTAAGGTGATTAAGGGACGAGCAGGGATTAATAAGCTTGATAAAATGCGATAATGGCTGAGTAGTTTTTTACAGTCTTTTTCCGTTTCACAACCCTCCGTTAAGTTGGCCTCGTGCAATTTCCGAATTAAAAAGGTATCAAATTCTTTTTCGAGTTTTTTAAATTTGCGCTGTTTTGCATGCTCGCTTTTGTCCAGGTTTACTTCGGTGAGAATATCTTGTACTAACTGGGCAAATTGATTTTTTATATCCTTGCGAAGCCCAGGCTTATCGCCAGAGTATTTTTGAGAGAGCACATAATCAATAGGTCGTAAGCGAGACAAACATCTTAATAGGGTATTATTCGCTTCAATGACTGGGGCAGTGTGGGAAATTCGCTGAGAAAGAGGAATGGATTCAGTTGCATCACGAACCCATTCGCCACGTTCATTTAGTTTAGAGACTATCCCGAATTGCGCATCGCTATGCTCACGGAAGAGATCAACTAAGTGATCATATACGCCTTCTCCATCCGGAGCGCTCGGTAAAGCGGAGTCTTTAATTTCAGATACTAATGCATCCACGTTTAATCGAGACTTATCCGCAGTGACTAATTGTTGATAACGCTCGGAATGAGTCTGAGGCATGGTTTTATTCCTAAAAATTGTGCTTATGTTAAGTATATCGCTAAAATCTTAAGTCAACATGAACAGTCATTAAATTGGATTGGAGTAAACCTGTGCAAGCGTGTCTTCACGTTTTATTCTGTATAGAGAAATCAATGCGTCACTTTCAGAAATATAAGTGTTTATTCTTTTAGAAAAGGAATATATCCATATTTGCTTGCAAACAACAATGTGTCTACACTAACACCATTAAGAACAAATATAGCACGATTGATGAATGAGAACTTAAAATTAGAAATGATCAAGCAATTTGGGGAAGGGATTTCTACTGCGCTTTTGGCCCTGCTTGAGACGTTCGATTTTATCGATAAGATTGATTTGCAAGATTGCGACATAGTCATTCCTGAAGTGTCTGAGGAAAAATACAATCTATTCCTTGCTGCGTTCACACAAAGAAACGAGCTATTAGGAAATATGCTCCGCGATGTTCGTGTGCGTAAGGCTCGGGATGGGGTTCGGATTGATAAAGTAGCCCAACTGGTTGCTTCGTCATCCAGTTTTTTTAATTCTCAGCCGCAACAACTGACACATACTCATCTTATTTCTCATTTAGTCAAACTGGGTTACAGGTTTAATGAAGAAGGCGTTTGTTTTGGGCTTTCTTCCATGGCGATACAGGCGGCTCTTTTGGGAGAGGAGCAGGTGATTCGATTTAACCGGCGTCTTAATCTTCTTGCAAGCTTGACCCCTGATGCGCTTGTGGAGAACGTGACACAGGCACGAGAAGAAGTAAAAAAACTAGGCAAGGCTCCTCCTTCAGAAGAAACAAGACAGTGGCTTGAAATTCAAGCTTTTTTTGACGACCTTATGTTTTATCAGCAACCCTATCATTATCGTGACTGGTATGAAGAGAGAAAAGCCCCTGCTCAATCATTGAAACAAACAGCACCTCTTGTTTTATCCACAGCACTTGAGGGCCAAGGTGGTATACGGGAAATTGGCGATTTTATCGGCGCTTATTCAAAGCAGGAGCTAAAAGATTATTTCACAAGTTTTCAAACATCCATTGAAAACGACCAGGCTATAACAAACCCCGTCTCCATGCAATTAAAGTCTTCAACTCACGCCATTTCTATTACCTGGAGCCCCACAATAAAGCATTGGCTCTTTGCCGATGCGAATAAACTTCCAATACAAGCGCTCTTTAGCCCAGAGGATGTAGCATCTAAGGTTTATCTTGCATTGAAATCACAACGCGACTCAATAAATGATACTTTAATTTTTGAAACACTTATTTTTACCACCATAACCCAGGAGACAAACGTCAGCCAGGCTATCAGTGTTTGGAAAAAGCAGGACACATGGGCGCGTATGCATCAAATTTCTGCGGCAAAAGCACTGTTAACGGATGATAGCCATGCGACGCTTCTTTATTTCGCAGCTCAGAATGGGTATATCGAGGTCGTCAAAGAACTATTAAACCTTGGGGCGGATATAAACCTGGCAGCGAATGATGGTGCATCGCCTCTATTCATAGCTGCTCAGAATGGGCATGTCAAAGTGGTCAAAGAGTTATTAAACCGTGGGGCGAAGATAAATCAGGAAAAGAATACTGGTGAAACGCCTTTATCCATAGCAGTCTGGGCGGGACACCTTAAGGTGGTCAAAGAGCTGTTAAACCATGGGGCGAAGATAAATCAGGCAAAGAGTAATGGTGAAACGCCTCTATTCATAGCAGCCTGGGCGGGGCACCTTAAGGTGGTCAAAGAGCTATTAAAGCGTGGGGCGAAGATAAACCAGACAACGGATGATGGTGAAACGCCTCTATTCATGGCGTCTGAGGAAGGGCATATCGAAGTGGTCAAAGAACTGTTACTCTGGAAAGCGGATATAAATCAGGCAATGAAGAATGGTGGAGGGCCTCTATTCATAGCCGCTCAGAAAGGCCATATTGAAGTAGTCGAACTTTTACTTAACTCAGGCGCTCGAAGTGATCTTGTTTTTAAATCTTCAATTGGGAGCTTACAGCAGTTTGCTAGGAGGGAAAATGTGGAAACGTTTATGAATGAATTTATACATGCTCAAACACAATCGACCAACCCGGATACAGAAATTCAGATGACGCCTGAAGAGATTGCAATCATCATGGGGCATACAGAAATTGCAACATTATTGCATGGGGTGAACCAGCAGCCATCCTTTGGCGCTTAATGTTGTGTGTAAGCCTAATCTTTTAGTTCTTCTCCAAGTCTTTGGCTAATTAATGGCATTGCTGCAGAAAGCTGAGCTACAACTATTTTCGAAGTTTTTTCACCATGACTTCGTCAAAAAGACGTTTTTTCTCATCTGGTAAGGATTCCCGTCGCAATTTCATCATTTCCTCTACCGTTCCTTGAGTACAATCTGGCGTTAGACGGTCAGTTATTAATGTGCCTTCTAAGTGATCTATTTCATGCTGCAATACTCTAGCGTAAAACCCTGATGCGAGTTCTGAATGCTTGTGGCCATTTTCATCTTGATAAGTTAGTTGAATTTGCTGAAATCTTGGGACTTTTCCAGCTTTTGATGCTACTGAGTAACACGCTTCAAAATCAGAAACTTTTTCCCCTGAATAAGCTTGATAACTCGGATTGATCATCACATGCATGGGGTAGGTTTGTGCGAAATCTCTTAATAAAGACGCTTCTTCTGGGATGTATATAGCAATGATTTGTTTTGCGTAATTGACTTGTGGTGCTGCAAGGCCAACGCCGCCCAGCTCATAAAGTTTTTTTTCCATTGCGGCAATTAAAGCGCGATCTTCTTGGCTAAGAGGAAAGGTAACCGGTTTGGCAGGGGTTTTTAAAATTGGTTTAAATCCGGCTTGTCTGAAAAGTTCTTCAACCTTACTCCCTTCTCCTCGGGCACTGGGAGAGGGGAGGGAGCTTTCCACACCAGGGCTAATAGACTCAATAGTAACAATATCTAAGTGCATGATCATCATAAGCGATAACAAATAGGTCCCAATAGTAAACCTTGTTTTAAATATTGGCCAGAGCCTTTAAAATTTTAAAGCTTCAAAAGCAAGTTCAGGGTGTTCTGAGAAATCTTCAACGCTAGGGATGTTGCTGCGATAGAAAATACTATTTAGAGGAATAGTTTGTCTTGACTCTTGCGTCGAGGGGTTAGACGACTCATCCGTTGATTCACAATCAGATTCTTCTGTAAAAACGTCACTATCTTCAGATTCAGAGCTCAAGTCATCATCATGGTTTCTAGAGAGTTGATAGGGTAGAATTTGTACATCATTAGAAACATACACCCGCGCTTCATGCTGATGATAGTCTTCTCCTTTACCGAGCATATTATCGAGTGTAATCAGATGTTCATTGGACTCTTCGATAGGATCATGCCCATGAATAAATTTTAAACAATAGGAATAAGTTGGGTGGGAGGATGGTCTAGATAGAACTTGATGATCGCGGTTCCACAGGATAAATTCAACTGGATTAGAAGAAAGCTTAGAATAAACCCAAGGAAAGTCTCGTATAGAGGTAATAAAATGAACCTCTTCTTCTTGAACCGCTTCCGCAAAATTCAAGTTAATTTGTTGTATAGTAAGTGCTAATTCTTGGTGGGTATCATCACGGTAAACCACCTCAAATAAGTCTGCTAGGGCTGCAATTACTTTAAGGTCAATCTTGGCATGGGAATAAATGGTTATTTCTTTCCCGTCTTTATTTAAAGAATAAGCGAGTAATTTTAACTTGGGCTTATAATGCCGATTGATGATTCCATAAACCTCATCATAGGAAACGATTCCTTGTTGAATCAAGGAGTCCAAGTTTCGAAGCGAAGTGCGCTGATAATCTACAATTAAATTTGAATCCAAGCGCCCGCTGTGGGAGAAAGATTCATAAGCATCTATGAATGCCATTCCATGATTGGATAATAAAATTTCGAATTTAAGTCCGTTTTTATGAAGTATTTCTAAAATTTTTAAAACAAAATAATCGTTTTTTCCACGATCGCCTAACTCATCTCCAAGTAATCGCACAAGCGTTTGATGATCAAGAACCTTTAAGTCGGCAATCAGGTGATTAAATTCAGCGATTGGTTCCGAAGTTAATTCGGATTCTGGTAAGTTATAAAGAGCAACAATTCGTTCATAATTTTCTTTAGAGAGCTCACAAAGGCTATGGCTTAATAAATAATGAAGTAGATTAAGAGCGTTGCCGTGAAGATCTCCAACGGTGATCTCAGAAATTTCATCGTTTTTTTCTGGTTCTGGATAATGATGAATATCGACTGTTTTCGTGATGAGATGACCTGGCATTAGCATCCCTGCCTTATTAATTACATTATTCTCAATCATTCTTTGCATGCTAAAGAAAAATGTCAAGGTAACTTAGGATTAAATTTTACCTCGAATTATTGCACGTTAATTTTCATAAAATCACTGTACCTTCCTCGTTTTAACCAGTCTGCTTGTTTTAAAGGTTAGATTAATCTATTGTTTATACTAACTCTTTGTCTCGTTTTTTGAGTGCTGATGAATAAAACACATCATCCATCATCTGAAGATTTATTCCCACCCTATCTAAAAAATCATGAGGGGAATGAGCGCCTTGTCGGATTTGAAATTGAATATATTGGCATTTCCATTGAAGAATCAGCAAAACTTTTGAAAAATCTTTTTTCAGGCGATATTCAACGTATCAATCAAAATGAATATATCGTAAAAGATTCTTCTCTTGGGCAATTTAAAGTGGAGCTCGATGCTCATCTTTTAAAGCAACTGGCAGCTCAATCAGAAAAAAATCGCAAAGAAAATAAGATAGATATAAAAGGGTATATTGAACGATTTATCTCTTCGGCGCTTGATGACGTTATTCCTTTAGAAATTATAACCCCCCCCGTGACCATTCAGTCCATTCAGTTATTAGATCCCATCGTGGATGATTTACATGAGCATGGGGCTAAAGGAACTCACACCTCCAAAATTGCTGCATTTGGGGTACATATTAATCCCGATGTGCCTTCTTTATCAGTCGAATGCATTTTAAGTTATTTGCGATCGTATGTATTGCTCAGTGATTGGTTAAGAAATGAGATTGATGTGGATATCAGTCGAGCGGCACTGCCTTTCATCAACGAATATCCAACAGCGTATAAAAAGAAAATTTTGAATCCGAATTATAGTCCATCCATGCCCCGCTTAATGGATGATTATATGCTTTACAATCGAACGCGCAATCGTGCCTTGGATATGCTTCCTCTATTTAAGTACGTTGATGAGCAACGGGTAAAAGAAAAAATTGGCTCAAGGCTTATTCATGCTAGACCTACGTTTCATTATCGCCTAGCTAATTCGAATTTGAATGTTTCGGGCTGGAATTTTACTACGGAATGGATGCGTTGGTTGAATATTGAAAAGCTTGCGGCTAATCAGAATGTACAAGGGGAAATGGCTAAGGAATATTTAGAACTCGAGCAACAATCCATTTTTTTAAATAAAAATAAATGGATTAATACTACCTCAACTTATCTGAAACAGTTATGAAAAAGCGACCTATTATTGCCATGACTCATTCCGTTAAGCAATCGAGGGTAGCGATTTTTTTTGTGAAATTAGCCATATGGCTCGCAGGCGGCAAGCCTAAATGCATCACTCAGAAAAAAAACTCAACTTTTTTTGATTATGATGGACTGGTTTTATGTGGTGGGGTCGATTTAAATCCCGAGTTATACGGAGAAACAAAAAAGCCAGGCTATCTATATGAACCGAAACGAGATGAATTAGAACTCAGTCATTTAGCTTTAGCAGATAAAAAAAATATTCCTGTGTTTGGTCTATGCCGGGGGTGCCAGCTCATGAATGTATTTCGATCTGGTAAATTGCATTTAGATATCACTAAAGCATATGAAAAAGCTCAATACCCTTCAAATTTATTAGGCTATATTTTCTTTAGAAAAATGATTTATCTTGAACAAGAAAGTAAATTATTTTTACTTATTCAAAAACCTGAGATAAAAGTGAATAGTCTACATAAGCAATCCATAAGCCAACTTGGCTCTGATCTTGTGATTACCGCTTCGGAAAAAAATAAAATTGTGCAATGCATCGAAGATCCAAGAAAACAATTTTTTTTAGGCGTACAATTTCATCCTGAATTTTTAATTTACAGAAAATGCTTTCGCAATCTTTTTAAAGCACTCATAAAGGCCGTGTATTCTTGCTGAAATAAGATGCAATTAAGATTCTACGGACCTTTGGGTTTTTCTCCAGAAGAGTTTTCAGAATCTTTGGATTCAAATGATTTCAACGCCTCTCGTATATTATCTACTCTTTTAGCTGAGTCAGTTTTTGGAACAAAAAAACCGTGTTTAGCAGTAGAGTCTTGAGATCTCTCTTTAGAGGGGTCTTTAAAGAAGTTTACAATGGCTTGAATTTTCTCCAATAGTTTTCCAAAGCCACGATGTTGTTTTAAAATCGGTTCCGCGGATTGTATTAAACTATTGCATTTGGAGAGAAACTCATCTTGGGTTATGGTTTTGTCTTTAAAAAAAGCGTCACCCGCCGTTCTTAAATAATTAGATAATTGACCTGACGCATGGAAAGCAGCTCGATACTCATCAGGATTTTTCCTAAATTTTATCCGTATTTCATTAACTTTTTCTTCGAGCTCTCGCAAGGCATCATAAAATTTCTCTTGGGCATCACGCATTTTTTCACTATGGGTCTCTGTGGCCATGATGTTCTCTTTTTCAGGGAGTATATTCCTTAATATAGACCAAAATTGTGAATACATTGGATTCCTTTGATTTTTGTTATTGTTTTGCAATTACCTATGCTTTCAAAGTGAGTTCGATATCAGAAAAATCCGAATTTTGCTGATATTGAACAGGCTTATTTTGAAAGGCTCCCTTACAAAAAGCTTCGCTTTTTTATCGAATAACGTTAGTTAAGTCGTTTGGAATTTGCAGGTTCCAACTCCTTTTCTTTTTCTGCAATCATTTGTTCAAAGGCTTTGACCGAAGAGGTTTTAAGACCAAGTATTCTTGTTGTTCGGTCTTGGCCAGTTGCTAATGTTTTGTATTCGTCTGTTTCTTTCAAGCGGGTAACGGTCTCTTTTAAATCATCTGTTGAATCACAATTATCGAGTTCTTTTTTAAACGATTTGAGGATAGATGTTTTTAACGCATCGCCTTTAAATTCTTGTAATTCCTTTTTTAAATGGTCGCCATTGGCCTCAAAGCTATGGGTACGATTGCTAGGATTTAACCAATCAGCTGCGTGGGTGTAAAATCTTTTCATATTTTGAAGGGAAAAATACTCCACATTGGGAGAAATCAGTGTTTCTTGAAATCCAATTTTTTCTCTGTCAGTAAACAACGTAGATAATCGTTTATTGTTACGATAATGATCTTCTGCTGAGTCAGGAAAATGAAACGTTTCATAAGCAAGCATCACTTTAGCTAGACTATTATTTCGTAAGTAAGTCTTTGGTAGTTTATCTTGATCGGCCAAATTTAACATCCGATCATTTAATTCATGAAGTATCTCAGGAGCAATTGAAGGGGCAATCACTCCTACAAAATTTCTCATGGCATCAAGCGTGCGATGATTATTGTCCGAAATCGGTTTTTTGTTATCAAATTGGGATGATTTTTTAAATGTATCCTCAGTGAGCAGTGTTCTTAATTCATCATCCGAAATGCTGCCGTCTCGTAATTTTTTGCCATAAACTCGAATAAGGCTGGTGGTTTGACTTAAAGGTTTGGGTGCATGGGTAACCGGTTTGGGTTCGCTACGCCTTTGAGAAGAGGATAAAAGAGGGGCTGTTTCAGACTCATCTATAGAACTAGATGAACGTCTAAACATGCTTTGAGATTCAGCGAGCCTTGAGCTTGCAGCTTGATTGGAAGTCGAGCGTTTTGATTGGGGGGCTTTTGTTGCTCGGGGTTCAAGCTTATCGGGTAAGCGTGAAGCACCCAGTTCTGTTTCAAGATGCTTCATATTAATTGCATTCTGATAAACATCATCCTGTCTATCTTTTATCGATTGTATCCATTCCTCAGGGTTAAAATCACTATCGCTTCTACGCTGTAAACGTTCAATATCCCATTGAACTCTTGCAATGTATTCTTGTTTGGATAGTTTAGATTTGGGTTGAAACTGGTCGGATTGTGCATATTGTTTTTGTATCATTAAATGTTTTATGACCAGCTCGCGTTTAGTTCTGGGTTCAAAGTTATCATTATTGCTTCTTGTAGCTGCTTTTTTAGTCAAATCCTCTATAATAGGGTTTAACACATACTCTTTGAAGGCAGATGTTCCAGTATGCTTTTTTCCTTTTTCATTTTCTCCTTCCTTCATCCTCCTGAGTAAATCAATAATTTCTCCGCCATCAAGTCTAGGATTTTCTTTGAGTTTATGAATGGTTTCATCAATATATCCAATCGCTTTGAGACTTCTTCCCGGATTTTTTACTTTTTCTCCTTCTTGCGGTATAAGACTTTTTCTTTGCTTTTGTAAGAGACCAATTGCAGAAACTAAATCTTGATGAACAACGCCTTTAGGCCCTGTAGGCAAAAAGGTGTTTTGATCTTCTCGCATAACGGATTTGTAATTGGTTGTTGAGACTAAATCAATACGTTGAGCAATGCTTTGGGCGCGTTGTTGTTCAAGAGTTCGTTGTTCTTGTTCTAACGCAGCGATACGGCTTTGTCTTTGATTTACTGCATCAGGGTTATCCGTACCTTTTCGACGCATCTCTTGGCCTTCTTTATAGATGCCCAAAATCTCTGCATCAATAGCCGCAATTCTTTCATCTATTTCTTCAAGTTCTTTCGATTCATAATAAAAAACACTCACTTGGCCACGAGCGGAAACGCCTCCTGTTCCTAGACCTTCTTTACTTACCACTTCCACACGCATGCCTGTTGCACCTTCAATGGGCGCTGCCATGGCGTGAACTTCTAAATTCGTGAATCCTTGTTGATTCATTTCAAGGGCAATCTGTTGTGCTAATGTTTGACCATCGACCATTAGCCCTGCTTCACAGGATATTAAGTACAAATGCTTTAGTTGTGGTTTTTGTGAGCCATATTTTTTGGAAAATTGTTGTGCAAATTCTCGTGGAGTCATGTCACCAATTTTTCCTCGGGTTTCGTCTGTATGGGCAGCTATAGTAATTTCTGAAGGAGTACCTGAAAGCTTCTCGCCAAATTCTCTAAACGATTCACCATCAACACCTGCTAGTGCTTCTGCGGACGGTTTGTCCGCTTGGTCAATATACATAACCGTCATACTTATCTCCGAAAACTCATGGATACTATTATATTATATCAAAACAAACGTGATAGTTAAAATACAAATAGTTTATAAATAATTCAGAAAAGGATCGGTTTTTAAGAAAGTGCTTTGATAATAGTTTAAGCGATAATGGCAAGTACCTTGGTAAATTTGAACGCATCTTCTCAATCTGTTTTCTTTTCAGCATTTTAAAGGCTAACCCACAGAGTTATCCACAGATTTTGTGGATAACCAGTAACAAAGGGCAAGTTTGAAAAGAGGTTGTATTTATTGGGCTATCGTCACTGTAAGCCAATAAGGATTATAAATTGAAAGGGTATGAATAAAAAACTATCCACAGGTTTGTAGAAACAAGATTTATAGAATTGGACATCCAGAATAGCAAAGTATTTTCTAAAAAAATAGACTTGTATTTTAAAAAGATTTTCTTCGTGATGAAATGGGTAGATCCTGGCTAACGGACTAAGGTCATTATCCGAATCATCTATTTTTAATAGAAAAGGTTTACCCTGCGCATAAGGCCATGATATTACTGTCTAAAATAATGAATCAAGGAGTGGGGTTATGATTAAGCAC
Organism: Legionella impletisoli; assembly: GCF_900639875.1. Taxonomy (GTDB): domain Bacteria; phylum Pseudomonadota; class Gammaproteobacteria; order Legionellales; family Legionellaceae; genus Legionella_A; species Legionella_A impletisoli. The sequence continues at coordinate 187,506 of NZ_CAAAIA010000002.1, read as the reverse complement.
ATCGTTTTGCTAGAGTTTAAACCGTCTGCAACTTCTGAAGAAATAACTCATCTCTTTTTTAAGCTTAGTATATTACAAGGCCATATCTCCTCAGTGCGTTCATTTTCTTATGGACAAAACACAAGTCCCGAGCAACTTAATAAAGGCTTTAACCATGCATTTATCATGGAGTTTGAAAACACTGCAAGTCGGGATGCCTATCTTGCTCATCCTGAACATAAGAACGTGGCGCAGCAGGTTATTTTTCCTTTGTTGAGAAGGGGAAAAGATTCTATAATTGTCCTCGATTATGAGTTTTAATTGACCGCGATGCTTAGGTGCATACCTTGTACTGATTCTTGAAAGAATGAGTATGGGTTTTTCTTACATCGATTTAAAAGTAAGCATTATTTCTTTTGATAATTGGTTTATATTATCATTCATGCTATTCACCACCGTTAATGGTGTAACTACAGGCAATTTTTTCTTGTAGCAAATTTGTCCATTTTTAACGACTCGATTGTCATGATAAATTAAATATTCTGCGCGAAAAATATGATTGCCATATATGTCCGTTTCGAACTGAGAAATCATAACATCAAGTGTGTAAGTTGGAAAAAATTGGCTATACCAAGGCGATTTTTGCACAACAGCGCCAGGAAGCAAGGTCGTTAGATTGGTTTGAAGAATCCGGGTGATATTATCTTTTAAGGATTCAGCCCAATGATGATTTTCCGCTAACTTCACCTGATGCTTACTACAGTGAAGGGTAATTTCTGGCTTTTGTATATATTCAGGTATTTTTACAGGATTAATTCCGATTCTTAAGTGAGCGTATTTTTCAGAAATCTGCATTTTATGACATGGAATAGGGCTAAGCACATACAACTCAGGCGGCTTACTGCGGCCACAACCAAACAAAATAGCTGTAGAGGCTAGGATTAATCCGACATTCGTAAGTCTCACGCTCGCCCCCTTAGTAATGACTCAGGATACCTCAACAAATAATCCATAAAATTTTCAGTGGATTCTGCTGCTTTGGATACTTGCTGCATACTTAGCGTAAACTGCGTCATAAAAGGTGCTACGTTTAAATTAAGCTGGTGCGCTAATTTTTCAACGCTATTACTCATGTCATTAATGGAACGAACCATTTCCTGCATTTCACCAGATTTAATGAACTCTCTAATATCTTCCATTGCCTTTTTAGCTACTTTTAAAGTTTCATCTACGGAAGTATGCTTTTCAACAATTGTGGCGGTCGGAAAAATTGGATAATCATTATAATAATAGCGATAATGAGTTGGGTGTTTCTCGGATTTTATGAGCTCAATGCTTGCAACGCCTGTGATAAGATTGGGTGTAGAGACATCGGCAATGTATCCCTGATTGATTAGTAAACGAATTGGGTTTTGTCTAAACCCTGTCGTTCTTTCTACAAAAAATTGTACATATACTGGAACTTCTACCGTATTTTTTTTCCTACTTTCTGTTAATTCAATACGAGATACTTCTCCAATTTTAACACCACGATAGGTCACTGAAGAACGAGAATCAATGCCTTCAAGAGAGCCATTAAAGAACATGACGTATGTTTCCATCTCTTGTTTGAGATACGTTTCATAGAAAAAGAATGAGGAGAAAATAAATAAAATGAATGCGCCGGTAATAAAAATGCCGACTAAAGTATATTTTCGATCTTGGCGCATCGTTGTCCTTAACTTAGCTCAAGTATGATTACCGTTAATCGTGAAAAATATTTAAATAAGCCCCAAACAATATGATAAAAAATAAACAGCGCGTCATAACTCGTGAGACTGCAGTCCGTAAGGAAATCTTACGTATTGAAATCTCATAATAATAGTATCCAAGTACTAACGTTATAATACAACAAAAAATAAAAAGCTTAAAAATGGAATAAATAATATCATAAATTGAAACGATGCTAGCTAAATGCAACAACGTGTCGCGAGTATCCATATTGATGATGTACTGAAAGGTAGAATAAATCGTTACTAGAAATGTAAGTAACGAATAAATATAAAGTGACAACCCGTTTACAAAGAGGCTGATGCTTATGGGAATGATGAATTCACACATTACTTCATCAGGTGTATGGTGTAATTTATGAATATTTGCATTAATTAAATTTAATGATGACTGGATAGATAACATAATACCAATTAATAAGGGAGCCAGATTATTAATGGCAATATTTTGCGAAATGGGAAGTGCGTTACTACCACGGCCTATCTCGTTTAAGATACTAAATAAGCTTAGCGATATAGAAACACCTAATAGGCCACTGATAATCACGATGGGGAGCAACAAATGAGCTCCAGATTGGTATAATGTGCTTATAAAATTTGACCAACCAATAGACTGAGGCCCAGTCAAGCAATGAAAAAAACTTGAAAAAAAATGTCCTAGAAATCGAAAAAATATGCGAATGCTACCAACAAACCATATGGTTGAGTGGCCAATTTCCTTGAAACGATACATTTCAAATTTCCTAGGGTTATCTTTCTCTAGACTTCAAAAGCTATGTCAGTCTCTAATAGCATCTATTTGTATCTTAAGCAGTTTTTAAAGTGTTTGCCAAGTCAAAAAAGAATAATTTCTTTACAATCTTATTTATACGCCATACTATTATTGGCCCGCTGTTACAAACTCCTCCTTTATTTGCTTATGTGAAAATGATTTTAATAATAATCTTGGCTAATTAGATTCTTTCGAGGATAAGGGGACAGGGTGATGCGAAATTTGAGAATCACTCGGTTTATCAGTCAGAGCTCTTGGTTTAAAGAATGTACAATAGAAAGGGCTAAGAGAAAGGATTGCTGTTGAGTCTGATGAGCGTGAATCTGCGCCAGATGAGAGATCAGGGGTTTCTGAAGTTGAAAATGATAGAGCTTTTTCTTGAGCACTTTCCTTTAACGAGCTGATAAACTCCTTCCATTGCGCTTTATCGTGTTCACTTATGGCGGGGAGTGGGGAGATCGTTAATACACCAAGGTGATGCCAATGAGCTGGTTCACGCAGGCAATGCTCATAGATACCGGCTGGAAAAGTGGTTTTTGCATCTAGAGGTAATGGACTGTCTAGAGAGTCAATAAACGCTTCAATATCTCCTTCGATGTTCCATACCTTTTTACCAAAGATTTCTTTAGAAGAGGCATATGTTTGCACTAATACGACATTAAAAGCAGCAATAACTGCTTCGGAGCAAAGTAACCCTTGTATTTTTCCATTTTCTTCTGGGATGTATGGAAGATGATTTGCAAAAAGTAGATACTGATTGAAATTAGACCGGTACGTTCTCCTTCCATACTCATATTGAATAATGCCTGAATCGGCACGTTCAAACCCAGCTAACTCATCAATAGGATTAACCAAGCGATCGTATTTTTCATCCGAGGCAAATGGCACTAAATGTTTTACCCAATTCAATAAGATTTGTTTGGCTTCAAGAGCCAAAATTTGATTGACGGGTCGCATCACATGATATGAACAGAAAGGATCAGGTTCTTTCAAGTAAGTTAACATTACAGCTCTATGAGGCTCAGTGGTCGCATGAAGGACATAAGGGATCCCGTCTTTTTCGCCAGCATATAATGCAATATGTTCTGCGATGCCTAGTGTATTAAAATAGAAAATAAGATCGCCAGCTAAAAGTTCATCTTGATTCATATTAAAATAATGTTCTATGGAAGATTGGTTTCGAGCATTATTTTATCATATTGTAGAAACTTAAACAAGTTGCGCTTAAATTGGCTTGGAATGCGGCGTTAGATAACGATGAAGAAGCTCTTGAAGAAACTGAAGAAAAAAAGGATGCTCAGCCCCGAAATTTTGTTCGAAAGTATATTCTTGGATTTCCTGGTTTAGTAATCGGTGCAGCCTTTGGTGTGGTTGGATTTATTGTGGCAGGGGCAGCACGTATGATTGGTCATACGGCATTGACTGGCTGGCATATATTTGCAGAGATAACGAATCTTAGCCTTAAAAATAGCAAAGACGAAAACTTTGGAAAAGACGAGCGTAAGAGTTTTGTTCAAAAATATATTTTAGGCGGCTTAGGCTTGCCGATTGGTGCGGCTATGGGATTGGTTGGCATGGTGGTTGTTGGGGTCTCTAAGATGCTCGCTCATTCAGCACAAACAGCTGTGCAGATTGTAGCCTATTTTACGAACCTAGCTTTAGGAAAACCAAATAATAAATGGCTTGGGTACGATGAGCGTTCAAGCCGTATTCAAAAATATGCATTAGGCGCTTTGGGACTTGTCATGGTTGTGACCATTGGTATTCTAAGTTTAATTACAATTGAGATAAGTCTCAAAATTAAGCTCAAAAACTGCGTCAATTGTTCTTTTAACTGTTTAGAACGTAATTGTGGTATTAAGTCTGCGGCTGCAATATATAAAAAATTACCGGCAGCAAATGGCAATAACAGCGACACATTGATTTGAGAGGAAATAAGATACGCCATTATCGCACCTATTGGAAAAGTTAGCGCAGAGATCATATTAAATAACAGCGCTTTTTTGCGACTCCAGCCGCTATTGATTAAAATTCCAAAGTCACCCAGTTCTTGCGGAATTTCATGGATGGCCGCTACTGTCCAAATGACAATTCCAAACTTGATATCTACAAGAAAGGCAGAGCCGACTGCGAGTCCTCCAATAAAATTATGAAGGCTATCTGCTATCAAAATCATATAACTTACCGGATGATGATTTAACCTACCTAAGTGACAATGATGCCAGTGTAAAAACTGCTCAAATATAAAAAACAAAATAAAACCTAGTGTTAAAGAAATATAAACGGATTGAACATTGCCAATAATGGTAATGGCTTCGGGAAGTGAATGGAAAAATGCGCCTCCAATTAATGTTCCCGTGACAAGACCTACTAAGGGTAAGATTATTTTCTGAAAAAATTGTTCACTCAGTAAAAGAGTGATGCTGCCAATGAGTGCAATCAAGCTCATTGCTAGACCAAACAGTAAAATATAAATAAGCGTTATTCTCACCTTCTTAGCTTGCGATGGAGCGAAAATAGCAGGGAATTTAAAAAAACTTACAAAATTGAGTCGTATCCGTGAGCGAGCGGTTGGTTGAGGGATTTCGCCTCATTAACTACGATAAGTTAGTGCTGCGGTTATCCCTTGCAGAACCAAATCATTGGTATGCGTCCCAGTACCATCATCAAAAAGCTGGTATTGATTAAACCAATCAGAAACTTCATAACCTATTTTAAGCCCAGCGTTTTTATAACGAAGCTCAATGCCAAAGAATCCTTGCAGCTCGAAAGCGCCAACATTTCTTTTTCCGACTTGAACAGAGCTTATTAAAGTAGAGTTGCTTTGGGCCATATTATCGTCAATAGACCATTTTCCCCACATAAAAGCAGATTGAATTTCAGCAGCGAAGCTATATTGTAAAAAATCTGCTGAATAAAAATTCCATCGGCTATCGATGCCGACTTTGGGTCCTAGTCCTGTAAAATCATTATGTACACGTTCATTTACAGTAATATCCCCTTGAAAGTGAGTATTCACTTCTTGGTTAATCGTACCACCTTTAAGCCCAAAGAGAGGGCGTATGCTAAAAGCTCGGCCAATCACTATCTCTTTGGAAAAATCGAGATCCACCATGTTCATATCAATGGTGAAATTTACCTGGCCAGTATTGTAAAACGCCTCAGCAAATTTTCCGGGAATGAAGATTGAGATGACATTTCCTTGTGTTGAGGCTTTCTCAACAACGGAATAGTGCATGTAAAGTGACCGATAAGACCAATCCTTGACTTGCATGCCGGCGCCAACTCGAAAGCCTGGAGCAAAATCAAAGTCGATGGTGTTATAGGAAATGACTTGATTAGGAAGACTTAAGTTATTCGTTAACGACCAATCCACCGTCTCAGTAGCTTGCCAGTATAGCGCATCAGCATAAAGCTCTATGGCATGAGCTGTAGGCGAACTTAAAAAACCTAGGGTCATTATAATTTGATTAAAATACCGCATGTACCACCTTGTAATGTCAAATCACCATGAACAGGAAGCGCTTGAAACATGGGTAATCTCAGTTGATTACTCCAGAATTGCATCTCATACCCGGCTTTGAGGGTTACTGTTGCCCTCGCTTGAAAGGTCCAATCCAAGCCAAGAAAATATCGTGCCATGAACGTACCAAGCATTAAATTTTTTCGATTCGTTGTGATCGTGGTTTGCGGAATGAGGCCTAACAAAGCGGTCGGCCTGAAGTAGGTATCTTGAATATTCCAGCGCCCCCATAATAAGGCTGTAGACAAATCACTTTTTATATTCACGTGATCAAAAAGCGCATAGGTACCATCGATGCCAAAACTTGGACCCAAGCCAAGAAAATTGTTTTTTAGTTTTTCTCGGGCTGAGTATGCTGTGGTAGTGCCAATATCGGCCTCCCAAAATGAATTAATGGATTGATTAATTGTTCCTCCTTTCACACCAACAAAAGGACGTAGTATAAGCGAATCAATGGGTTTAAAAGCATGGCCAACCTCAAGGTCAACCATGTTCATAATGAGTCGCCAATCCAGTTGAGCTGCGTTGAACAAGTTTAGCGATGTAAAGCCATTAAAAAACTCTGGGAGGAAAAACTGACCACTGGGGGCTGTAATTTCCTCTTTGGCTTTGGTTGAAAAATAAGTCCAATAGAGTTTGGTATCAAAATAATTTTCTGGTTCATAGAGCACGCCTGCTCGTACACCAGGACTCCACTCAAAGTAAGCATTTGGTTCTGTATACAAAGCCCCAGGTGGTGAGTTGGTTGTTTGTTGAAAAGCCCATGGCGATGTAGTCTCTTGTGATGCTCGCCAATAGATAAGATCTTCATAAACGGACACTTGGTTAGATGCCCAACTCATCGAACTCAATAAACTTAAAAAAAGTAGAACAATATTATGTCGAAATTTCATTATTTTTCTTATTTAAAAACGCAAATAACCACCTAAAACACCACCATGAAGAAATAAGGCATTTTCTGTGCGACCCATATCAAAAGAATAATAACGAAGCTGATTAAACCAAGCTTGCGTCTCATATCCAATACGTAGAGACATGTCGATCTGACCGACTCCATGAGCCCACTCCAGCCCTAGATAGCCTCGCGCCATGAAAGCGACTGACGACATCTTGTCATTCTGTATAGTGATGGATACAGGGGTATTGTTTTGATAAACATCTGTGATATCCCAATGCCCCCATAAAAATGCACCAGAGAATTGTCCGATAAGGTTTAATCTATTTTCATGGGAGGTATAAAGATGCCAGTATGAATCCAAGCCAAAAGACGGTCCAAACCCTTTAAAATCATTCGTGACTTTTTCCGTAGCGGATGAAAACGTGGTAATGGGCTGCTTTGTTGTATCATCAAACGGCTGTTGCCAAGAGGTATTGATAGACTGGTCAATGACGCTGGTTTTTAGCCCCACAAAGGGGCGTAAATTCATAAGAGGGTTAATTATGAGCTCACGACCTAATTCCAAATCAAGGGTGTGAAATAAAACGTTCCAGCGCATTCCGGCTTCTTTGTAATAAGGCCCAGAAACACCGGCTCCAGTTAGGTTATTTGCAAAGAAGTTACCGAGAAAAGCCGAATGCACTTCACTGGAATTGGTACTGACTACGCGTTTACCTTCAGTTTGATACCCAGTGTAATAAAGAAGCACATGCCATCGGCTCTCTTTGAGGTTAAAATCTACACCAGCGCGCAGACCTGGGCTCCATTTGAAAGGAACATCAAGAAATTGGTTTTGTTGATAAGTACCAGTTGGGCCAATCACTTGCCCCCAATTATCATCACTGATTTCATGGATCTGCCATAGGAGTAATTCTGCGAAAACAGAAGCACTTTGATTTGATTGCTGAACACTAAAAGCCTGACTCACAAATAGGAGTAATAATAAGAAAAAACCCTTTTTCAAGAAACTGCTCCATCATCGGTAATATTTATAACCGTTTTCTCAAACAAAAAAACAGAATTCTTTTTAATTAAAAAAAGAAATCTACGCCAATCAATTTGCTTTGTCTAGAAGTTAAATGAACTTCAAACCTGGATACCTCGTTCGAGTCGAGGTACGTAGGAATAGAAAAATATTCCTTAACCCAACGTGCTTTGGCTTGATCAAAGCATCCATCGGTTTGGAGGTGTCTATCAATTTTGTAGTCAAGTCACACAACGTCGAAGATTAGAGCTGGATTGGGTTTTCAAAGAGGTGTAGAAGATTCAGGTAAATGAAAAAGATCCAATTTTTGGATTTTAAATAACTCATTGATTTCATGGTGGCCAGAGGCAGAATCGAACTGCCGACACGAGGATTTTCAGTCCTCTGCTCTACCGACTGAGCTATCTGGCCCCAAGAGGCTGCTATTAAACTCCGATAATGATTATGAGTCAATAGGAGGTATTAAATTTTTTTAAATTATTCTTTTGGATTGAAGCCTGATGGTTTTTCCGATCCTTCGCCAAAGAAGAATTTTTCCATTTCTTCACGTAAAAATGCCCTGGCTTGTGGGTCAACCATGCTCAAACGGTATTCGTTGATCAACATGGTTTGATGATCAAGCCACATACTCCAGGCTTGTTGTGAAATATGGTTATATATTCTCTCCCCTAGAGGGCCAGGAAAAGGTTGAGTGTCCATTTGTTCTGCTTCACGGTTTAATTTCATGCAAAAAATTAAATTAGCCATTTAAAAGTGCCTTAAATTTATTCAATAGGACATATTATGAGGGAATGAAAAGGTAAGGGCAACTGGGGGAGACTTTAAATTCAAGTGCTCCTCTATATTATTTATTACTTGGTTTCTGCGTCGATAGGAACGGGCAGGTGTTCGATAAATAATCTGTTACAAAACACCCGAGTCTTCTTCGCGCACTTCAGCAGCAACTGGAGTGGTTATCACCTCTGGTTCCGCATTATCCGTATTACTTAATGCTTCCGTTAACGTTATAAATTTATAACCATGATCTTTATACATTTGAATAATATCGCCCATCACATGACTATTTAATAAATTGGCGTGAATCAATAAGATTTGTTTGACGGGTTTACCGTTTGCTTTTTTTTCAGCACGTAAGGTTTGCCGCCAGATGTAATCAAGATACTGATTTTTAATTCGGTTGATGTGGTTATCTCGATTGCGCCAATGAATGGCTAATAAGGCTGCATTAAATTTAAAGTCTTTACTGTCAACCGTGACAGGGGCAACGATATATTGATTTTCAGTTAAAAAGTTCAAAACAGCTTCTTTTGTCTCACCTTTTCCTTCGGCAAGGTAGGGGTAGCGGAAATACTTTGGCCCAGTCATTAAAGGGGCTAATACCTTATCTGCTTGGGCAATATCGGTAATGTATTTATCAGCGCTTGAACGATTTAAATTAATGTGTGAGTAGGTGTGATTACCTATAGTAAGGCCAGCATTTTTGAACTCTTCAAGCAGATCCCACTGATCTTTTTCAATGGTTCCCGCCACCACAAAGCCAGTAGCAGGGACATTATGTTCTTTCAAGCTCGCTAATATTCTTAAAAAGCGTTCACGTTCGCGTTGCAAATTACCGGGCTTATTATGAGTAGTGCCAACAAATGGAAGATCATCAATGGTAATGGCAATTTCTCGCACTTGTGCAAAAGTAAAGGTAGAAAATATAGAAAGCATCAATAGAATAAATCCATATCTTCTCAGCATGAGTAATCCCTCTCTCTAAATTATTATGCTATTTAATTAAAGATTAGACATTAATACACAAAATGCATAATTTTCATTAAATTAATTATACTTGGGATGTTTATTAGGATAGGTGAAGATTGAATATATTCCTGTTCGAGTTTACTATCTTGGTCTAAACTAAACAGTGCGATAAAGAATTATAATCAAGGAGGATTCTATGAAAGACCCAAAGAATGTTCATTCTTGTTTATGGGCATACAAGTATGAATTACTAGGGCTGGTTTTACTGGTGATTGCCACCTTACTTACTATATTTACTTTAAATAGCGTGGGAATAGCTGCAATGTTTTTAGTTGCTTTAGTGCTTTGTGGCCATCGCTGCCTATGCAATAAGTGTTGTAAGGCATGTCATCCTGATGTCTGTGAGGATGAGTCGGATAAAGAAACTATAAAGTCATCAGTAAGCAAAGCTAAAAAGATCTAAGTTTTGACAACGACGAGGCCTTGTGTATAAATTTCTCACAAGGCCTCTAAATCTTAGTTATAAATTCAGAAAATTACTAAATTAAATACCAGCAGGATTGTCATACATCCGCCGCATTTAAATGACTTTTAGGGGGCTTTACATTGGGAAAAAAACTGATGCAATAGAAAAATGCTCGTATAAATAATCTTTTTTATGGTATTGATAAACACTATGTACTTATTGGAATCGATTTAAACGGAGTTAACAGGATGCCAGTGTTTATTGTTTTTTTGTTATTCTTAGCAAATCTTGCTTTAGCCCAATCAGTCCCTCAAAGCCCATCGGCAAAACGATTTCCAAATGAATCATTTCAAGACGCGCTTAAGCGGATTGATAAATCAACTCAAAACTACTCTTTATTCTCTTGGCATGAGTCTCCCAAAGATTTACGGGTTCCTCTTGAAGAAATTGATTATTCTTCGGTTCCAAGTGTCGCTTCTCACCAGGAATTAATGGATTTATTTTACCTAATTCGTGATAGTCGTTTTTTATATAGTGATTATGGTCCTAATTTCGCACGTCGAATCAGCTGGCTATATCCTGATGATGGGTGTTTTTTAAGAGCGGCACTGGGTGGCTATAAAGTAGAAAAAGAACATTTTACTCGTCCTGGAAAATTGTTTGTATTCGGTAAACTTCAGGCAGAAACGCCATATTCACCAAAAGGGTATGTCCGCTGGTGGTTTCATGTAGCGTTAATTGTTGAACTATGGGGAAATTATTATGTATTGGATCCGGCACTAGATCCGTATAATCCAATGCAACTAAGCAATTGGTTTACAGTAATAAATGGGCTGGGTTCTGAACTGACTGGGGTTGTATGTAATCCTTATGCCTACAGCGTGCATGATAATTGTTATGAACGCACGATGTTTTATGAAGAGATATTAGAAGATCGCGCAAACGAATATCTTAATGAAGAATATGATCGTGTTATTGCACTTGGGATGGCTCCTGAGGCTGTGTTAGGAGATTTGCCACCTTGGAAACAATGATTTAAACTTTTTGTCCAGCTGTTAAGGAGATGAATACAATGAAAACTTTAATAAGTTGTTTATTATTTTTTATTATGGCTCCAGTTGAGGCGGCCAATACCATGACTATATCTGCTGATCCAACTCAGCCAACGTTCCAAGTTACCTTACCAGCTAATCCAACCACAGGATTTCAATGGTCTATCAAAGATTACGATAAAAAACGATTTGAAATAACCAATAGTCAATTTGTCGCTCCTCAAAAAAAGTTGATTGGAGCAGGCGGAAGCATGGTTTATACATTTAAATTACAACCTGGGAAAACCTATCCCGAAAAAACAAACATGCTCTTTAAGTATGCCCGTTCCTGGGAGCCTAAGAGTGCGACATATACTCGGGTGATTGTCCATTTCAAAACGGCCACTAATTCAAAAAACTAAGGTTTGCTGGCCATTTAGAATGGCCAGCTTATTTTGTCACTAAGTTTTCATAGAGGGAATGATCTAACCTTATCTTCAATCTTTGATTCTTTTAAAGGGTAAATAACGTGGTTCCCAGAACATCTCATGGATTAGAGCTTCAATATCCTTATCTTGATTAATTTGCGCTAATCCTGATTCAATTGCTGTACGTGCCACTGCTACAGCGATATGTTTAGCAACCACCTGAGCTTTATCCAGTGAAGGTAATAGGGGAAGAAAGCTATCTTTTTTGCTAGGAGAAAGTTCGTTCAATGCTTGAGCTGCGGCCCAGATCATCCCTTTAGAAAGCCTGGAGGCACGGACAGCTAATATTCCAAGGCCTATTCCTGGAAAGACCAATGCATTATTGCATTGTGCAATTTGAACTAAGCGATTTTCATATTCAATAGCAGGAAAAGCTGTACCCGTTGCTATTAATGCTTTTCCGTTGCTCCAGGCTAAAATATCATCTGGTTGAGCTTCGCATCGATCGTCCGGATTGGACAAAGGAAAGATAATCGGGCGTTCAATATGTTCACACATAATTTCAATGATGCTTTGAGAAAAGGCACCAGGCTGAGCAGAACAGCCAATTAAGACCGTTGGTTTTACATGCCTCACGGTATCGGTTAAAGAGACCTGTTTTTTATCTCGTATATCCCAGTTGCTTATCTCTTCCATAGTGCGAGCAAACGGAGTTTGGGATGATGTTAAATCTGGATCATCTTTAAGAAGCAACCCCTGTCTATCGATAAGCCAAAACCGCCGATGCGCTTCTTCACGACTTAAACCGCAACGCATCATCGCATCAACCATTTGTTCACTGATTCCTGTTCCTGCTGACCCCGCGCCATATACCACGATTCTTTGATTTTCTAATTGAACGCCGGTGATGTCACACCCCGCTAATAACGCTGAAAGGGTTACTGCTCCTGTGCCTTGAATATCATCATTAAAAGTACAGAGCTCATCTTGGAATTGATCAAGAATTCTACGTGCGTTTCCTCGACCTAAATCTTCCCAGTGTAAAAAAGCATTGGGAAAATGTTTAATCACGCTATGAACAAATTTTTTAACAAAGGTATCATACTGACTTCCGCTAATGCGGGGGTGTCGGCTTCCAAGGTACATAGGATCATTGAGAAGTTCCTGATTATTGGTTCCTACGTCAAGAAAAATAGGTAAGGTTCTGGTAGGATCAACGCCACCGCATAAACTGTATACCATCAATTTAGCAACAGGAATATCCATACCGCCAACGCCTTGATCGCCAATACCGAGAACGCCCTCGCCATCGGTTACGACGATTAAGTCTATGTCAGGATTTGAGCGGTTTTCAAGAATTTCATCGATGAGATTTTCGTCCGAATGGGCAATATATAAACCTCTGGGTTGACGATATTCTCGGCTAAAGGATTTAACGGCGGTTCCTACAATTGGCGTGTAAATAACGGGTAACATTTCACCTAAATGTTGGCTAAGTAACTTATAAAATAAAATCTGATTTTTATCATGAAGGTTGTTTAAATAAATATGCTGCTGCATCCTTGAGCTATAACCCGAAAATTGCAAATAAGCCCGTTTAATCTGCTCATCTAATGTTTCTACACGGTTCGGAAGTTTTCCAAGTAACCCGAATTCGCGACGTTCTTCGCGTGTAAATGCCGTTCCTTTATTAAGTTGTGGAGTTGTTAGTAATTGTTTTCCACAAATGGAAGTTTCAATATACCATTCACCGGTTTGTTTATCATGGCAGGTTTTAAAATCTAGCATAGCGGTTGGGGATATCGTTGAGAGCTTAAGAACATAGTATAAACCAAAGTGGTAAATGATGTCTGCTTTATCTAAAAATCTTGCGGCGGTACATGCATTGAGTGTTCATAAGAAATTACACGTTTGGAATTTACTCAGATAACATAGCCACGGGCATCGAGTGGTGGTAATATCGTTCATTTCAAAGCCATAAGAACCATGTCACCTATGTTACGCAATGTTTTTCTTATTTTATTGAGTTTTTGGGTTGTCGCGTGTTCAGCTCATGACAAGCATTATTTTGCAACGCATCCTCATGCACTACAACAAGCATTAAACAAATGCCCAGAGGATTCGCCTAACTTAGTCAGTTGTCGGGAGTTAGAGACGATGGCTAATCGCATTAATGAATATGCGTTAGATTTGCGTTCAAATCCACAGGGATTTGGAAAAGAAATACTCGCATTACAAGAAGAAATTGCCCAACAAGAAAGTATACTTCGTCAAAGTCAAAATCACTCGGATCTAAAACAAGCCTTACAAATGAATAAAAGCGATTTAGAACAACGCTTAGCGGTGGTTCGATGGCTGGAATCGCCTGAGGGTTGAAATGAAAATTTTAATAAGCAATGACGATGGAGTTCTAGCTCCTGGACTTCGCATTTTATCGCATGAGCTGGCATTGATTGGTGAGGTGGCAGTTATGGCACCTGATCGTAATCGCAGTGGCGCAAGTAATTCTTTGACATTATCCCGTCCATTGCGAGTACGAAAAATGGAGAACGGTGATTTTAGTGTTGAGGGTACTCCAACGGATTGCGTACATCTCGCTTTGACTGGTTTTTTTGATTTCGTGCCTGACATTGTGGTTTCTGGAATCAACGAAGGCGCTAACTTAGGGGATGATATTTTATATTCTGGCACCGTGGCAGCCGCTATGGAAGGGCGCTACTTGGGATTTCCTGCCATTGCCATTTCTATGGTAGGTGAGGTCATAAAACACTACGAAACGGGTGCAATGATTGCAAAACAATTGGTAAAAAAATTGCAATCGGAACGGTTACCCTCTCAAACTATTTTAAATGTGAATGTTCCCGATTTGCCTATCGAACAATTAAAGGGTATTGAAGTGACTCGTCTTGGAAGTCGACACAGTGCAGAGCCCGTTATTAAAGAAAACGACCCTCGTGGGCGTCCAATGTATTGGATTGGTCCCCCAGGTAAAGAAGCCGACAGCGGTCCTGGAACGGATTTTTTTGCCGTCAGTCACGGGGCTGTCTCAGTTACACCGCTTCATTTAGATCTTACGTATTACAAATTATTCAATGAAGTTGCTACTTGGATGGATACAATAGATTGGACATCTTGAGATTTTTTTCCTATTGGTATGATAAGACCATTGGTTGGTCCGCTCACCGACATGCGCCTTATTATCTTGCTGCAGTTTCTTTTGCTGAATCGTCATTTTTCCCTATACCGCCGGATGTTATGCTTTTAAGCATGGGTTTAGCAAAGCCAAGTTCTTCTTGGCGATATGCACTCATTGCTACCATTTTTTCCGTCTTAGGTGGAATTTTTGGATATCTTATTGGGTATTTAGGAATCGAATTAATTGAACCTCTGATTCACGGTTCTTCTTATGCAGCCAATTATGAAAAAATTTCTAGCTGGTTTAGTTACTATGGCGTATGGATTGTTATTTTAGCTGGTTTTACGCCGTTGCCTTATAAGTTATTTACAATTACTGCTGGCGTCATGCAGATGCCTTTTTTACCGTTTATCTTAGGTTCGATCCTAGGCCGTGGCTTGCGGTTTTTTTTAGTGTCAGGAATTATGTATTTTGCCGGTAAGCGAATACAAAATAAGCTTAGACATTATGTGGATGCGATTGGCTGGTCTACCGTAATAATCTTTGTTATTGTTTATTTTTTCTATCGCTGGAAAAGTTAACCATGCGCCAGAGATTTGTGCTGTTTCTTCTAATAAGTCTTATCGCGGCTTGCAGCCAACGAGAAGGATTAGCTCCTGTTTCCGAATCAAATTGGCGTGCGCCCCGCTTGCATCAAACGAGTCATATTGTTGCACCTGGTGAAACATTATACGCCATTGCGTTTCGTTATGATCAAGATTATCTCCGACTTGCAGAAATTAACCATCTTCATTCACCCTATCGATTAAGGGTGGGACAAGTTATCCACTTAAAGCCAACTTCAAAATCGTTGGTAAAAAAACCGGTATACACACAGCGGAAATCGAAATGGTTGCCTGCACCGAAGCCCGAACCGCGAATTACAAGCTTTAATGGACGTTGGCAATGGCCCGTTAACGGACGAATCGTTAATCATTATGCTCCGGCTCGGGGTAAAAAAGGGATTGATATCGCCGGTCGCACGGGGGAGAGTGTTCGAGCAGCCTCAGGTGGGGTTGTCGCTTATTCAGGTAATGGATTAATTGGTTATGGTAATTTGATTATTATAAAACACGATAATCAATTTTTAACCGCATACGGCAATAACGCTCAAAATTTTGTGAAAGAAGGGCAACAGGTCAAAGCGGGTCAGGTTATTGCGAAAATGGGGCTTGTTGATCATAAGTATTGGGGTTTGCACTTTGAAATTCGAAAATCAGGAAAACCCGTCAATCCTTTGAATTATTTGAAAAAAGGTTGACAGGATATAGGGATTTGTTGCAAAAATATCTCATGGATTAATATGTATGTTCATGAACAGAACTTCTCGATTCAATATGTGGACTGGCCTGATGCATCGGTCAGTTTAGTATGACTTCAGGATAAGTCGGCAATTTTAGCTTTAAGGCTCGAGCAGGTTTTGATTGTTTCTGCTATGATTAGGGGATGTCCCTAAAAAGCTTATTGATTTCAAATGATTATTTGGTTACAGAGGGAAGATCGTAATTCGAAGCTCATCATAAACAAGCATAGGTGAAACAATGTGCCCGAAAAAGAAATCATCAGATAAACCATCCAAGAAAGATGAAGAACTCATTAATGAGGATGATTTTAATGCTGAAGAAGATAGTCTTCTCCTAGAAGAGGAAGATTTAAACGAAGAAGAATCTGAAGACGAGCCAGATTTTACTGACGAAGAAGCTTTCCCTACCTACCAACGTGGAAAAAATGTGGCTAAGGCTATGGATGCCACGCAAATTTATCTAAGTGAGATTGGTTTTTCCCCTTTATTAACGGCAGAGGAAGAAGTGCATTATTCAAAGCTTGCATTGAAGGGGGATGTGGCTGCCCGAAAAAAAATGATCGAATCAAATTTGCGTTTGGTTGTTAAAATAGCGCGACGATATTTAAACCGTGGGTTGCCGCTTCTTGATCTCATCGAAGAAGGCAATCTCGGACTTATGAAAGCTGTGGAAAAATTTGACCCGAACCGAGGCTTTCGGTTTTCGACGTATGCAACTTGGTGGATTAGACAAACGATTGAGCGGGCCATTATGAACCAAACCCGTACCATCCGTCTTCCTATTCATGTAGTCAAAGAACTGAATGTCTATCTTAGAGCAGCGCGTCAATTAACCCAAAAGTTGGATCATGAGCCATCCCCAGAAGAAATTGCTGAAATGGTGGATAAACCCTTAGAAGATGTTGAAAAGCTCTTGGGCTTGAATGATAAAGTGACCTCAGTAGACACCCCAATTGGTTTTGAAGAAAATAAATCTTTATTGGATACCATTCCTGATGACAGTAGCATAAATCCAGCGGAGTTTCTCACCGACGAGAACATGAAAACGCATATTGAATCTTTGTTGGATGAGTTAACTGAAAATCAACAACAAGTCATTGCTAGGAGATTTGGTCTACGCGGTCATGAGAAAGCTACGTTGGAAGAAGTAGGCAAAGAAATTAATTTAACTCGCGAGCGCGTGCGCCAAATACAAGTTGAAGCATTAAAAACCTTACGCGGGCTTCTTGAAGAGCTTGGTTTGACTCAAGAAGACTTATTTGAATAAGACTTAAGCCATTTAAAGATCGGCTGCTGCACGGAACCAGGCCAATGAGTGTCTGTGCAGTTTCTCAGGCTTTAAAATGCTTTTCTAATCCTTTCCAACAAGAAAGATAATCTTCCTGTCGAGCTGGGTGCTTAAACGCAGATTCGGTGACATTCCAAGGATGGCGCGATTCGAACATAAAAGCTAATGTATTGTCATAGTATTCAGGTTCAAGTTTTTTAGTGCTGGCTTGTTGATAAGAGGTTTTATCTGGGCCATGAGCGGTCATGCAGTTGTGTATGCTAAACCCGCCTATTGAAAACCCTTTTAATTTGGCATCATATTTTCCTTTAATTAACCCCATGAATTCGCTCATGGTGTTGCGATGAAAATAAGGTGGACGAAACGTATGTTCTGCAACCATCCAGCGCGAAGGAAAAATTACAAAATCAAGATTAGCAACGCCTGGTATAGTACTTTCTGAGGTCAAAACCGTAAAGATTGACGGATCAGGATGATCAAAACTAACCGTATTGATGGTATTAAATAGCGATAAATCATAGCAATAGGGAGCGTAAGTACCATGCCAGGCAACCACATTTAGTGGGGAATGATCGCTATAGGCAAGCCAAAGATTATTTTTATATTTACACAGTAATTCGACTTCTGAAGCATGATCTTCTTCATAAGCAGCGTATGGATATAAAAAATGACGAGGATTTGCTAAACCATTAGCCCCAATAGGGCCAAGTGAGGGCAGTGTAAGAGGATCGGCGCTATTTTCACAAAGATACCCTGCGGCACTAGAATCTAGAAGCTCCACTTTAAAACGGACCCCTCTGGGGATAACAGCAATCCATCCTGGTTCAATTTCAAGAGGGCCAAATTCAGTATGTAATTTGATTTTTCCAAGATAGGGGACAAACAACAATTCACCATCATAACTACTAAAATAACGCGTAGTCATGGAGCAATTACATTGATATAAGAAAATGTGTTGTGTTTCATTCGTGGAGATAGGCTGTAATCCGTCAACAAAATCATGCGTTGTAGTCGGGTTAGGATAGGGAGACCAACGAAGCGGCATAGGTGGTTGCAGAGATAAAAGGGTGCTGGTTAATTTTTTTTGATATAACGTAAACTCTTGCTGCATGACTGAAGGCAATATGCGATATAACCAACTATGAAGATTACGATGACGAGGACGGGTAAACGCGGTTCCACTGAGTTGTTCGGCATAAAGCCCTAAAGAGCATTGTTGAGGAGAATTTTGTTTTTTGGGTAAAGCATTTTTAATGGCTTCAGTTTGATGATGATTTCCAAATCCGTTTAAATACATCGGTGCTCTCCAATACAATTGGTGCTCTTGATTGATACTCTTAGCATAACTCGATTTAAATAAACCTGTCGAGTTCACCAGAAAACCTCAGGGCAAAGACATTTAATTTTTGAACGTTACACGCTTTTTTTGTCTACTTGTCTTGCTTTATGCAGGGCATGCAGTTGGATTGAATGAAGTTCAGAGTTGGATGGGAGTTGTTGATAAATCCTCATCTCTGGTAGATAACAATAAAATTAAATTATTTAACGTGCTCTTCTTTGTCAGAGCATTCTTTTTAAATATAATGAGCAAATTGAGCTGGTTTAAGTATGAGGTTTTATTATGGCAGGGCATAGTAAGTGGGCAAACATTAAATTTCGAAAGGGCGCCCAAGACGCAAAACGCGGTAAAATTTTTACAAAATTAATTCGTGAAATCACGGTTGCGGCACGTATGGGTGGGGATGATGAATCCGCAAATCCAAGATTAAGAGACGCTGTGACCAAAGCATTGAAAGCAAATATGAAGCGTGACACGATCGATAATGCGATAAAACGTGGGGCAGGTGGATTGGAAGGCGATAATATGATGGAATTAAGATACGAAGGATACGGACCTGGCGGGGTTGCTATTCTCGTCGATTGCCTGTCAGACAACAAAAATCGCACGGTTTCAGAAGTTAGACATGCGTTTACCAAGCATGGTGGTAATTTAGGAACGGATGGCTCGGTTTCCTATCTTTTTAATCAACAAGGTGAAATACTATTAGCTTCCACCGACCGAGAAGATCAAGCAATGGAAGTGGCTATTGAAGCTGGCGCTGAGGATGTGATGGAAGAAGATGGGCAGCTTGAAATCATTACCTCACCAGAAACGTATCACGCAGTTTTAGAAGCTTTACAGGCCTCTGACTTTGAAGTGGAGCATTCTCATATCACGATGAGGGCACAGACCTCTGTTCAACTCAATCAAGATACAGCAGAAAGTTTAGAAAAGCTGATTGATATGTTGGAAGACTTGGACGATGTGCAATTGGTTCACAGCAATGCTGAGTTTCCTGAACATCACTTTAATCCTAACAACGAATGACGATTATTTTAGGGATAGACCCTGGCTCGCGTGTTACTGGCTATGGGGTAATCAGAGAAAAGAAGCCGAATCAACTGGAATATCTTGATAGTGGTTGCATCCGCACAGGTGATTGTAGTTTGGGTCAAAAGCTTTTGCGCATTTTTAATGGGATCTGTGAAATCATGGAAGAATTTAGCCCAAACGAAGTGGCTATTGAACAAGTGTTTATGCATCAAAATGCAAATGCGGCATTGAAGTTGGGTCATGCGCGCGGAGTTGCTATGGTCGCTTGTGCCTCTCATCGAGCACTGATTAGTGAATACTCCGCTCGTGAAATTAAACAGGCTGTTGTCGGTTATGGTGCCGCACAGAAAGAACAAGTCAAACATATGGTGGTTAATTTGTTAAAGCTTAATAATTCCCCGCAAAGTGATGCGGCTGATGCTTTGGCGATTGCGATATGCCACAGTCATATGAAACAAGGATTGGCAGTGATGAAGCGTGGAAGACAACAACGAATAAGGTGGCGCTGATGATTGGGTGGCTAAAAGGACGCATTATCGATAAAAATCAACCAGGAAAGCTTGTTGTGGATGTGAATGGCGTTGGATATGATGTTGAAACCTCCTTGCAAACTTTTTTTCAACTGACGAGCCTTGATAGTTTGGTTGGCCTTCACATTCATACGGTTGTTCGAGAGGATGCCTTGCTGCTTTATGGATTTTTAGATGAAGAAGAGCGAGCTTTATTCCGGGCATTGATTAAAGTCAATGGGGTAGGTCCTAAGCTTGCCATTGCTATTTTGTCTAGTATTACGCCAGCTGAGTTTGTTCAGTGCATCCAAAATCAAGATCCCCAGATGTTAACACGATTACCGGGCATAGGTAAGAAAACGGCTGAGCGACTGGTTGTTGAAATGAAAGATAATTTAAATGGATTTTCTGCAATTTCTAAGACATCGAGCCCTTTATCAGTATTTTTGCCTGCAGAGGATGAAGCGATTAAAGCACTAGAATCATTGGGATATAAGTCACAAGAGGCAATTAAAGCGGTTAAGAAAGTGGACGATGGCCGGCAAACCAGTGAGCAATTAATTCGGCAAGCATTGCAGGTTTTATCTAGATAGGATGCCCAAAACACCCTCATCGAGTTATTCGGTTTCACAATGGGTGTGGTAACGCTTCGTGAATGGGAAAATAAACCTTCACAATGAGCCCAGTTCCTTCTGGTGGTGTGCTTAGAATGACTCGACCGTTATGAAGCGCGGTGATTTGCTGAACAATCGCAAGTCCCAGACCACTTCCTGGACTTTTATTCCCTAATACACGGAAAAAGCGTTCAAACACTCGGGAACGTAATTCATCTGGAATGCCCGGACCGTTATCTTGTACTTCAAGAATGATTTCATTGGGTTCAGAGTAAACTCGAACCGTGACGAAGCTGTTTTCTTTCGAATAGCGAATGGCATTATCCACTAAGTTTCGGATTAAAATGCTAATGGCAGTCGGGTTTCCTTTAAATTCAGGAACGCTAGGTTCTTCTTTAAATTCCAGCTCAATATTTTTTTCAACAGCGGCAGGAGCCAACATGGCTAAGACTTCACGGGCAATTTTACCAAGGTTTACTTTGTCAAGATCATGAATGGTAGCGGCTTCGGGGACTAACTTACTCATGGTTAACAATTGCTGAACTATATGTGTGCTACGGTTTACACTGGCGATTAATTTTTGTAGTGCAACATTTTTTTCTTCAATATCTTGGGTATTCAACGCCACTTGTGCTTGGGCTTTAAGAGCAGCTAATGGAGTTCTTAATTCGTGTGCGGCATCAGCAGCAAAGCGTTTTTCACGTTCAAACGCTTCCTTCAGTCGATAAAATAATTTATTTAACTCATCCACCACAGGTTTAATTTCTTCGGGAACTCTTTGAATATTCACCGGCTCAAGATGATTGGGCGCACGGTTTGCAACTTCTTCTGCAACTCGATCAAGACTATCTAGCCCGCGACCAATGATGATCCAGATTAATAATCCTGATAAAGGAAACGTGAGCAGCATGATGTATAAGTCATCCTGAGCAATTCTTTGCCCCAGTTCATTTCGTGTATCGTAGCGTTCACCAAGAACGGTGCGGACCCCAGCTTTATTGTTATAGGTGGTGAACACACGCCAATCTTGATTATCAAGTTGCTTGTCGCTAAAACCATCTGCCTCGGCTGTTAGTGGGAGTTTTGGAGCGCTAGAAGATTGTAACAGTAATTTTCCGCCATCCGTCCAGACTTGAAAGCTAAATTTATCGAGATAATGTTCAGGGGCATCATCCTTAATGAGTGGATGTTCGAAATAAGTTTTAACTTTTTTCGGGATGTTGTTAAGAGATGTTTGAATTTTTGATAAGGGTCTTTGATGAACATCATCGCCTAAAAGAGCTTGATACGATAAGGCCGAAACAGCCATTAAAGTGTCTAGATGTTCTTGGATATCTTTTTGATCCAAATAATAGTTACCAATAGCCGTCAGTGTGGTTGTGATCGTGATGGCCAGTAATAAATTGATTAAAAGAAATTTACGGATTGAAGATTTCACGGTAGAGGGTTATGCCTAGAATGTTAAAATTATGAGCTTTCTTGCTTCTCAACCATATATCCTACGCCGCGAATGGTTCGTATGTAATTCGCATTCAGTTTTTTCCGTAAGTTATGAATATGCACTTCTAACGCATTACTGTCCACATCCTCATCCCATCCATAAATACTTTGCATGAGTTGCTCACGAGACAGGACGTGACCACTGTTTTCTAAAAGCTTTTCCAAAAGCGCAAATTCACGTCGCGGTACATTAACTATTTCATTATCAACCATGACCGTATGCGCTGCGGGATCAAGTGTAACATTACGATATTGCAGTACGCTGTCGGCACGCCCTTGAGAACGTCGAATCAATGCACGTACTCTAGCGCTCAGTTCATTTAAATCAAAAGGTTTTATAATATAGTCATCTGCTCCAGAATCTAAGCCTTTAACACGGCTCTCTACGGATTCCCTCGCAGTTAAAATGATGACGGGGGTGCTATTACCTTCGTGACGAATCGATTGCAGTAAAGCAATTCCAGACAATTTGGGAAGTCCTAAATCTAAAATAATTAACTCAAATGTCTCGGTTTTTAAGGCGGCTTTCGCTGCCTCACCATCTTTTAACCAGTCTACAACATAGCCGAACTGGGTTAAACCGGTTTTAACGGCATCCCCTAATAATTCATCATCTTCAATTAAAAGTAATCTCATTGTTTCTCCTAGCCTTGAGAATTACGTGAGGTTTGTTGCTCAATTGGCTTGTCTTCAACATGTCTGGCAAGGTAAATGGCTTGCAGCAAAATAAACAGTAAAGTTAATCCCGCTCCGCCAAACAATTTAAAATTGACCCATATATTAGTATCAAAGGAATAGGCGATGTAAAGATTAAGTGCGCCCATAATTAAGAAAAACAAAGCCCAAGCTATATTCAACCGGCTCCAAATTTTAGTCGGCAAGGTAATATTCCCATCCATCATTTTTTGAATGAGTGTTTTTTTTCCTATAAACGATGAGCCGATAAAGACTAAAGATGCTAGCCAGTATAAAACCGTCGGTTTCCATTTAATAAACCAAGGGTTATGGAAAAATAATGTTGCACCACCCAATATCAAAATTAATCCTAAGCTGATTAAATGCATCTTTTCATATTTCTGCATTTTAATGCGATAAAATAAAACTTGTATAAGTGACGCTACCATGGCTACGGCGGTTGCCACGTATATTCCAAACAGTTTATAGCAAATGAAAAAAACCAGAATTGGAAAAAAATCAAATAGTAATTTCATTTATCCATACAATTTTTATTAAGTAATCTTAAGTATAACACATGATTTTCAAGGATCTTGCAAGTATCTATGAGAAAAACTAGAAATTTACAGCTTACTTGTTCTGCGAGAATAGGCCCTAATTGTCAAAGTATAGGGCCATTTTCCGTGGATTACTTTTAAGGGGGGGTGATTATCGTAAAATAATCTCCTGGCCAGGTTTTAAAGCATGTTTGTTTAAATGGGGATTTAGTTTCATTAAAGCACTTACTTTTGTGCTGAAACGCTTTGCTATTCGGCTTAAATTATCCCCTTTGACGATGGTATAGCGATTAGGACCATTGGATTTTTGTTCTTTCCAGATAACGAGCTGATGCCCTGCATGAAGAGGAACATGAGGTCCTATTAGATTCCATTTTTTAATATTTTCTTCGGTAACGCCGTAGCGTTTGGCAATATCGGCATACGACTCTTTTTTCTGCGCGATATGAATAATTTTATACTGCTTCAGCTCAGCGAAGTTTATAGGCGTTGATTTCTTTTCAGCGCTTGGAGTTGACGTTGGTGCTGTAGGGATAGGAGTGGTGCTTGGAATTAATAGATATTGTCCTACTTTAACCGCGTTTGATTTTAACTGATTTAACTCTTTAATAAGATTCGCTGTCGTGTGATGACGTTTTGCAATTAAACTTAAGTTTTCTCCAGAAGCAACTTTGTGTCGTCGCCAATTAACGCGTTCTTCATGAGGAAGTTGAGATAACTTATGATAGAAGGTTCGGACTTTATCAACTGGGATCAACAATTTGTAGGGATGATAAGGAGCAGTAGTCCAACGATTGTACTCGGGATTCAATTTAATCAATTCTTTGTAGGAAATACCTGCAAGTTTAGCAGCGTGGTTTAAATCAATCTGGCTGCCTACATTAACTTCTTCAAAATAAGGTACATGTGGTATTTCCGGAAGTTGAACGTGATAGCGTTGAGGGTTTTGAATAATTGCAGCTAAGGCAAGAAGTCGTGGAATATAATTTCTAGTTTCTCTAGGTAAAGGCAAACGCCAGAAATCAGCTTGCCGACGTTGACCACTTTTTTTAATTAATCTTGAAACGGTTCCTTCACCAGAATCATAGGCTGCGAATGCTAATAACCAATTGCCACTGAAAAATTTATTCAGGTACGCTAAATAATTGAGTGCAGCATCCGTTGAAGGTCGAATGCTTCGCCGACCGTCATGCCACCAATCGCGTTTTAATCCAAGATCAGTACCAGTACCTGGCATCAATTGCCAAAGACCGGCTGCTCCTGCTCCGGAGTAGGCAAACGGATCATAAGCGCTTTCAATTAAGGGGATAAGTGCGATTTCACCCGGTAATCGTCGTTTTCGGATTTCTGAAACAATGTGATAGATGTAGGGTTCTGATTGAGCAAGACGCTTAAGATACGTTGGGTGTGATACAATCCAACGTATTTGAGTCTGTACCTCAGGACGCCGTTCTTCGTGATTTAGGGTAAATTGGCGACGTAAAACATCCCAAATACTTGGCGTAAACTGGGCATAAGCCGTATTAGTAAATAATCCAAAACCAATTAATATAATAAATAAATATCTAAATATCAGTAGCTTACACTTCAACCTTATGTGCCTATTCTAATATAGAGCATTGCAGTCTACTAAAAAAAAAACCATTAGAAAACCTTTTTGGGTTTAAATTAATCCATATGTGGTTAAATTTATACAAAGAGGACTAAATTTAGTGAAATTATGCCCTAATTTCGTAGTTAATTGAATTGATCTTTCGCTTCTCGCAAGTGTTTAAAAATTAAAAACTCATCATCGGGGTTTATTCCGTTAGTTTCAGCATACTGTTTTAAAGCATCTTTATCGGTTCTTAAGAAAGGATTGATTTGCTTTTCCAGGGCAATGGTTGAGGGTAAAGTACATTGAATCGATTCATCGGCTAGATGATTTTGATACGTTTGAATGGCTTCATTCTCAGGTTCTACTTGCCTCGCAAATTTTAAATTTTGCCTTGTGTATTCATGCGCACAAAATAGTTTGGTTTGTTGAGGTAATGCTTTCAACAACTCAAGGGAGTAAAAGAGTTGTTTCATGCTGCCATCGAAAACACGTCCGCAACCGGCTGAAAATAACGTATCTCCACAAAATAACCAACCTTTCGAGGGCTCTTGGTAACAGATGTGAGTACTGGTGTGTCCCGGAATGCTTAGCACTCTAAAATCATATTGATCAATATGAATTACGTCTTCATCGCGAACTGGCGTATTCACCTCTGGTATTCTCTCATCGATGGGGCCAAATATTCTGACGTCTGGAAAAGCCTCTTTTAACGGGCCTAAGCCACCCACGTGATCATAATGATGATGCGTGATTAAGATATGTGTTAAAGATAAATGATTCTTTTCAGCATAGGAGAGAAGGGGATTTGCATCACCGGGATCTACACAAATAAAAGTATGATTTTTCTCATTAATAATGGCCCATATATAATTATCTTTCAAAGCAGATAAGGCAACAATTGTCATAAAAACCTCCTTCTTCATGCCAGTTATGATCGTTTTAATATTAAAAAGTATACCTTAGACAAACCTTTGTCATTTTTACACTATACTTTAGATCAGGGAACGTCCCTTGCAACGAAAAAATGGAGGCTAACCATGGGCTTACATAAAGGCTTTGAAGACAGCCAGCTTGTTTCAGATTTAAACTATGATGAAGATCTGGAAGGACTTGATCCCATTGAAGACTCTGAACATAAAAAACGTGTTCGCAAAATGATTGAAGAAAGACTTGAGCGAAAACGCTTAAAAGAAGAACTTGAAGATGAGCTGGATGGAGAGTTTGATTGGGATGAAATAGATAAATAATCTCCAAATTATAAGCCTAAACTGCTTGCTGATTAAGTTCTGCTGCAAGCATGGTATTCATCATAAGAGTTGCGATGGTCATGGGGCCAACACCCCCTGGGACGGGAGTTAACCAGGCGACAACTTCTTTTGCAGCATCAAAATCAATATCGCCTTGAAGTTTACCTTCTTTATTACGATGAATACCAACATCAATTACGACATGATTTTTATTTAGCCATTCGGTCTTAATAACTCCATGATGGCCTGTAGCAACAATAATAACCTCCGCATTCAGGATATGTTCTTTTAGATTTCTCGTTCCGCGATGACAAATCGTGACGGTGGCGCCTGCCAGTAAACACTCTAACGCCATTGGTCGTCCAACGATATTGGATGCACCAACCACAACGACATTTTTTCCCTGTAAGGAGAGGTCATAATAGTTTAGAAGTCGCATAATGCCATAAGGGGTACAGGGTCGTAATAAAGGGTTTCCTTGTGCTAGTCTTCCAAAGTTATAAGGATGGAAGCCATCGACGTCTTTATAAGGGTTAATGTGTTCGATAATCGTTTTACTTTCAATATGAGTAGGAAGAGGTAATTGTACGAGAATCCCGTCAACCTCCCGATTTTCATTTAATTCGTTAATAAGGGATAATAAGTCTTCTTCGTGGGTATCGCGCGCTAAATGATAAAATAGCGATTGAATACCCATTTCTTTACAAGCTTTTCTTTTGTTTTGTACATAGATCTGCGAAGGCGCGTCATCTCCGACTAAAATAACGGCTAATTGTGGAGCAGGTAATCCGCTTTGAATTCTTTTGCTTACAGCACGTAAAATAGTTTGGTGTAGTTCAGAAGCGACTTTTTTGCCATCGAGTAAAGAGGCCATAGAGCAAACTTAATGAAAAAAATGAAAAGGATTATCAAATAGATGTAAGCAACAGTCAAATGGGGTATTATTAAATTTAATTAAAATTTTCCAGTGAGTGGTTTATTCGTTCATTAGCAATGGAACTTGTTTGTATAAACTTTCAACGTTGGAATGTTCAACAAATCCTATGATGTGAATTTGAATCATTTTGATTATAATGCTATGTTTTTTATTAAAAACTTATGCATTATAACTTAGCGAGGAAGCCATTGGTGCAGGGAGCTCCTTCTTGAAGAAATTATTACGTTACGTAATTACATTTTTCCTGTTTCCTATTGCCGCCAATGCGCTTGGTCTCGGCAATATGACGGTGCATTCCTATTTAAATCAACCCTTCCATGCTGAAATTGAACTAATTGATGTGGGTAATTTACCTTCATCTGCCATTAAAGTGAGTGTCGCTTCAGTTGAAGATTTTGAACGTGCAGGACTTGAACGTTCCTATATTCTTGACGCATTGATCTTTCAGCTTGAGAAAAAGCGCAGAAAAACTTATCTTGTGGTGCGTTCCATTGAGCCAATAACAGAACCTTACCTAGACCTCTTAGTTGATTTAGCTTGGCCGAATGGTCAAGTTTATCGCGCCTACACGGTTCTTCTCGATCCTCCCGCCTATCAACTGGATTTAAAAAGAAAAGAAATACGTGCACAGAAAAAAAAACGCGCTTATTCCACTGCCAATACCCGGGCGCCGGGCGTTGTTGAAAAAGAAGTAATCACTCAAATGTTTGAAACCAGTGATTCAATTGGTCAGTCTAAAGCCAAGACGTATGGTCCTACGTTAGAAAATGAAACCATCTGGCAAATTGCACAGCGTCTTAAACCATCTGGCATTACGCTTCACCAGATGATTTTAGCCATTACTGGAGAAAATCCTGATGCGTTTACCGATGGTAATATTAATGGTTTGAAAAAGGGAATGAAATTAAACATTCCTTCAGCTGAAATAGCAGACACAATCCCTGAAGAACTAGCTAAACGAGAAGTGTTCCAACATGATCTTGCTTGGGAGAAAAAAGAACCCATCAACCACGTATTAGCCCCTCCTTACTTTAAGGTTGACCGTGAAATACAAAAGCCAGTATCAACGCAAAAAAAAGAATACAAATCTATACTGCCTCCTCTTCCTGATTTTACGGCTTCAGTTCCAGGTAAAACGACCTTTTTTTCACCCTTTATCCCAAGCGATCCATCGTTTTTATCTGCGGGAGAAGACGCTACACCCAAACCTGCATCGGTTAAAACTCAGGTTCAAGATACAAGCAGCGATCAAGCGCATCTTAGAGCAGAAATGGCTATTGCTGCAGCCGCTATCGATTCCGTACGCGAAACCAACTCACTCTTAACTGAGCAAGTTAAACTCTTACAAGCTGAAAATAAACGCCTCCAAAATGAACTACAAAAAAGAGAGCAAGCGCTACAAAACTTACAAGAACAAGTTCGAAAGTTGACCTTAAGGCAAGGTTTGGCCGGCCAAGCAAGCGCAACAGAAGAATATAAGAATCCCTCATCATGGCCATGGGTGGTACTTATTATCGTATTCATAATCGGTGGGGCTTTGTTTAGTTATTGGTGGTTCTGGATAATAAAAGGCCATCAAGAGCCTAAAGAAGTTAAGAAAATGGAGGAGTCTTCCAGTGAGTCCCTAACCTTACCCATCATCACAGAAGAAGAGTCGTCGGAAAATCATTCAGAAGAAGCGGAAACTTCTGAGCCTCTAAAACCTTTACCTACATCTGGTGTGGTCATTAAAGAAAGCAGAGTTCCTAAAACGCAAGAGGAAAAAGAGCAAGCTACTTTAACGAAGGAACCTGAGATTACACCAAAAGAGGCGTTAGGCGATATCGAGCCTCAAACTGAAAACGCCCCCAAAATTTTAGGGGAGCCTATCGTATTAGAACCCCCCGAAGAAAAAGTTGATGAGTTAAGGCATGACGCAGTAGAGGAGATGCCAAAACCAGGGCCAGAGTCAGAGCCAGAGCCAGAGCCCAAGCCAAAACCAGAGCCAGAATCAGAGCCAGAATCAGAGTCAGAGTCAGAGGTTTCTAAAGATGTAAGTTTAGAAAGGTCTGAAAGTAGAGAAGCTTCTGAGGATGATGGTGTAGATACCGGACTCATTGAATTTGAACCTTATATTCCTGAGGAAAAGGTTGAATCAGAGCCAACAACTCCGTCAAACGTTTCGCATAAACTTAATGAAGAGGATAATGCTCTTGAGTTTGTGCCTCCAGTGTTTGAAGAAGATGAAAAATCAAAAGAAACAGAGGAAGAGGACCTTCAAGAAGATGAGAGTCCTCCAGTAGATGAACCTGAGCCTCCAATCGAATTGTCTATCCATCACGAGGAGGAAAAAAATTCCGATGAGTCTATAGTAGCTACTGTGGATGAGGAAGAATTAAAGCCTATAAAAAGTACTCGTGCATTACAAACCCTTCTTGATTTGGCTTCTACTTATGTCAGTATGTCCGATTATGAAGCAGCAAAACAATCACTTGAAGAAGTTATAGAATATGGAACTGAGGAACAGAAGAAAAAAGCTAAATCCATGTTGGAGCAACTTCTCGACAAGGAGTAACTCACTTATAAGATGAATGCGTTTGAATGGACCTATAAGGAGATCAGACATGCCTCTACCTAGGCTTAACCTTAAAGAAGATGAGGGAAGTATAGTTTTAACGCCTCATGATAAAAACATTACAAATATTGATCACATCCGATTAAAGTTTGATTTATGCGATCCCTCTGATGTGATTTTAGACGTTAAGCTATCCTATACGGATTACGGTAATGTTTTTTTAGATTTTATAGTCAAATTTAAAGAAAAATACAAAGATTATAAAAAGTTTCCTAATAGGAATAATACCGTAGAAATTTCTTCAAATGATTATATATTCCTAAAAGATGAGGCAACCGAACTTTTAAAGGACTTGTTGAATAGCCTGTTTACATTTGTAGGCATCCGTGAAGCGGAAAAAATTCCGTTTAATGAGTATTGTCGTACGCATGGATTAGATTATGAATTACCAGTGAGCTCTTCTTTAGAAATAAACTCTTTGTTTGCCAAAACCTCTGAAAACAGTTCTTCGAACTGCACAACTGTGCTGGCTCCCCATAAAGCCTCTGAGTTAGCTTTTAAGTAGCATAAACGTTAAGAAATAGTAAAATAGCAACTCGCCGCTTTCGTGGCATCTATACTTACAATATGTGTTATAAATAGGTGACTTCATGACGAATGTGCCGCATCTAAAGATTAAACATATCTTAATAGGTTTAGTTATCTGCTTCATTTCTTTGGATGGCATAGCAGGGGTTACCACACCTGATACTCAACAAACTAGTCGATTCAGGGTTACCAATCAATGCGATGAACCATTATGGATTCAACAAGATTTTAAAAACCCAACGAATGATCCCAATGTAGTAGAGATAGCTCCTGGTTTAGCATATGATTATGCCATCCCAGATAAAGGGCTTGCATCGACAAGATTTTGGGCTAAAAAAGGATGTAACGAACATGGGTATAACTGTAAGGTTGGTGAAAGTACTGCCGTACCTGAAGCCGAATCAAAAGGCTGGCAGAAGCCTCCTTATGCGCCGGATATCAATAGCAAATTTGAAGCAACGTGGGGATGTGTTGCTGCGATATTTAATCATAACCCTTCTCTTTGTGCACCAAATCCCAGCGCTCCAGGACAAAATTTAGGTCCTGAGACCTGGTGGAATGGTTCTGCAGTTGATGGTTACACCTTACCTTACGCTGTGAACGTCATAAACCATCAAAACACTTGCTTAGATTTGCACTCTGAACAAGTCTTAACCGATCCAGGGGTGAATTGCGGAGGATTAAAACCAACCTTATGTCCAGCAAGTGCAAACTTATCAACTGAAGGTCAATTCAATACCATTAATGGAGTAAATGTCACAGAAGTTAATTTACAGTGGGTTGAAAAAGAGACTGGAGAATCCATTGGTTGTTTTAGTCCCTGCGCTAAGTTAACCACGGCCCAGGGTAGTGATGGTGGAAGTGATGCCGGTGGTTGGAAACATATTTTAGGCGGTCTAACGCCAGAATCACCTGAAGCCCAAATGTATTGTTGTCCGACACCACCCATTTCAAGCGGACAATGTAGCGCAGGCCCCGCTGCTAGAAGTAGTTATGCACAAGCTGTGACCCAAATCCAACAATGCAATTCCTATACGTATGCTTATGATGACGCCAAAGGACTCGCACGTTGTGGACCGCAAACCAAATTTGAATTAATTTTTTGCCCTAAAGAAGACCAACAACCCAGTGAAATTAAGTTTAAAGCGATTGTGCCAGAAGGGGTTAAAGCAACCTATAATGAACAACCTGTATCTAATAACCAGGAACTTAATATAGTCAATGGCGCTGTGGTTAAACTCCTAGAAGATGCCTCACAGTGTGTTCTTAAAGTGGATACAAACCAGCAAGTTACTGGCGATAGCGGCACACTGTGTGCTCAGCTGATTATTAATAACACCACTAAAACTTTGACATTCCCTGAAGCCCCACAGCCACCTAAAGCAACCTTTAAAGTACAATTTAATTTTAACCCGACATTCGGAGTGAGCGCAGCACTGAATGACAGGATCTTGAACAACGCAGAACCAATTGAAGCATCTCAGTTGCCTCAAAACTCTGTTTTAAAAGCCTTTCAAGGCAATAAATCCGCTTCCTGTAATTTAACGATAAGTCCTGATAATGTTACGCGTGGACAAGGAGAGCTGTGTTTACGACTTAATATCGTGAAAGAAGGAAATGAAAAAATACACGTTTATTTGCCCGCTGATATCCCCGATACCGGGGATGGTGGAGTTTTGCCAGAGGCACCTAAATACGTCGTATTTGGTATGGATCCTTCCATGTATGCCGAGTTTTTACATCACATAGTCACCAATGGCTCTAAAATCGCGCTAGATAATTTAGGTAATGCTACCCAGATTAATTTAATTGCTTATCAACATGACATTAGCGCAAGCTGTATGATTGGAAAATCAGGCGATTCACTATCCATTATTCAAGACACAGGTTTACTCTGTAGCGGCGGATTGGTGTTGCAAACGCAAAACAATGGGGATATCTATATTGGTTTACCAAATCCATTGCCGCAAGCTGCTCCAAGCGGCGATAGTAAATCGTTTGGCTTAGGAATTGCCGCTGGCATGACCATTACTGTAAATGACCAAGTGGTCCGATGGGATTCTCGCGATAAAACCGTATATTTTCCACAAGGACAAACCGTTGTGAAGATATTAGGGAACAATGGATTGATTCGAGAATGCCCAATCACATTGAATCAAGATAAACTAACATGGCCTAATGTTCCAGCATGTGTTGGTGTGGTTGTCCATGGAAATGTATTATATTTCCCAGCATTTTAGGTTTTTCCCTCTGAAAAAACCCGATTACGTGCAGGGGGCACGCTTACTTCTTGGAAACCTTAGATGTAAATTATGCTATTTTACCAACAATCCCACGTATAAAGATCAGTGCTGGTAGACAGTCCTTCCTTACTCGATCTTAAAGGTGGTCGAGAATGACACCATTCGACAAATAGCCTAGACAAATCTATAACAGTGTTATACATTGGCGATTTTAGTGAGATTTTGGTTTATGCGCATTGCTTTGATGGTTGAATACGATGGCAGTCAATATCACGGCTGGCAATCGCAAGCCGGTCTGCGCACAGTTCAACAAGTCATTGAAAATGCTTTAAGTAAGGTTGCGGATGAGGACGTCAACGTTATTTGCGCGGGCCGAACAGATACAGGGGTTCATGCAACCCATCAAATCATTCATTTTGATACGGAAAAAGAGCGAACCATTCGTTCATGGATTCATGGCACTAATTCTTTTTTGCCTAAAGACGTTTGTATTAAATGGGGGCGAGAAATGCCTGACACATTTCATGCCAGATTTTCCGCACTTTCCAGACGTTATCTTTATGTGATTTATAATGCGCCTATACGGCCTGGTTTATTACGTTCGAATGTGACTTGGCAATATCGTCAGTTAAATCATCGCCTTATGAATGAAGCTAGCCAATTTTTATTGGGCGAGCAAGATTTTACTTCTTTTCGTTCTATTGAGTGTCAATCGAATTCTCCAATGCGCAATGTACAGCATTTGCAAGTGGCTCGTAAGGGAGATTTCGTAATTATCGATATTTGCGCCAATGCATTTTTACACCACATGGTTAGAAATATAGCTGGTGTATTGATAGCCGTGGGTTCTGGGCGTCAGCCAGTTCCGTGGGTCAATGAGGTATTAGCCGCCAAAGATCGAAGAATGGGTGCTGAAACAGCACCACCTTACGGACTTTACTTAACTGAGGTTGTATATCCGAAAGAATTTGGGGTAATCAAAGGAAATAATACGCCTTTATTTCTTGGGGGATGTTAATTCATGGGGCGTGTCCGTGTAAAAATGTGCGGAATGACGCAGCGGCAAGATATTGAATTGGCTGTTTCCTTAGGCGTCGATGCAGTTGGGTTAATTTTCTATTCACAAAGCGCTCGCTGCATCACGCTTTCAAATGCGAAGCAGTTATCAAAAAATCTTCCACCCTTCATGAGTCTTGTTGCGGTTTTTGTAAATCCTGAGCGTCAGTTTGTAGAAGAAGTGATTCGTGACATTCCTGTGCATATTTTGCAGTTTCATGGAGATGAGTCCAGCGAGTTTTGTGAACAATTTTCTAAGCCCTACATCAAGGCTATTTCAGCAACTTCTTATGAATCCATCTTACAAGAGGCAAATAAATACCCTAACGCGTCAGGAATATTACTGGATACGCCATCAAGCCAGCGTGGAGGGAGTGGTCAAACGTTTGATTGGGCCATGATACCCCAGCAATTACCCTTACCTATCATTCTTGCTGGAGGTATAAATACTCAGAACGTTATGGCTGCTATTTCAAGCCTCCCCTTATATGCCATTGATGTTTGCAGCGGAGTGGAGTCATCACCAGGAATAAAAGATCACCAAAAAATGAAACAATTTATGCAAACTATGGAGTAACTATGAGCGAACAAGAACTTCCAGATCAATACGGCCACTTTGGTCCATATGGCGGAATGTTTGTCGCCGATACTTTAGTTCATGCATTGCAAGAACTACAACAGGCATATGAGAAAGTACGTCATGATCCTGATTTTCAGGCTGAATTTAAATCTGAATTAATCCAATACGTCGGAAGAGAAACACCGCTGTATCATGCTAAAAATCTAAGCCAAACAATCGGTGGAGCAGAGATTTATTTAAAACGAGAAGATTTAAATCATACCGGTGCGCACAAAATTAATAATACGATAGGTCAGGCATTATTAGCCAAACGAATGGGTAAAAAGCGCATTATAGCGGAAACTGGTGCAGGGCAGCATGGCGTAGCTTCTGCAACGGTTGCGGCAAAATATGGCATGGAATGCGTGGTTTATATGGGAGCTGAGGATATTGAACGGCAAGCCATCAATGTCTATCGAATGAAATTATTAGGTGCAACTGTAATTCCCGTTCATTCTGGTTCCAAAACTTTAAAAGATGCATTAAACGAGGCAATGAGAGACTGGGTTAGCCATGTGGATGATACATTTTATATTATTGGAACAGCAGCCGGCCCTCATCCTTACCCACAAATGGTTCGTGATTTTCAATCCGTTATTGGTGAGGAAGCACGGCAGCAACTCTTAGAAAAAACCACTCGTTTACCCGATGCCTTAGTAGCTTGTGTTGGTGGGGGCTCAAATGCAATTGGATTATTTTATCCTTTTTTAAAGGATAAAGATGTAACAATCTATGGTGTAGAGGCGGGTGGAAAGGGGTTGGATAGTGGCCAGCATGCAGCCTCACTTCTAGGTGGCAAGCCTGGTGTTTTACATGGTAATCGGACCTATTTATTGTGTGATGAGCAAGGTCAAATCATGGATACGCATTCGATTTCAGCCGGATTAGATTATCCTGGGGTTGGACCAGAACATGCTTATTTAAACGATATAGGGCGGGTTAAATATGTTGCTATTAACGACGACGAAGCCTTAGAAGCATTTCATGTCTTATGCAAGATTGAAGGCATTATTCCTGCTTTGGAATCAAGCCACGCGGTGGCTTACGGAATGAAATTAGCGAAAACTATGACCCCTCAGCAACAAATCGTCGTCAATTTATCTGGGCGTGGGGATAAAGATATTCATACGGTGGCTAAACTAGAAGGCATAACACTATGAATCGAATTGATGAGACACTCACAAGGCTAAATGAATCTAAAAAGAAAATGCTAAGCCCTTATATTACGGCAGGTGATCCAGAGCCTGATTTTACCGTATCCCTGATGCATGCGTTAGTTGAAGGCGGAGCAGATGCATTGGAAATTGGCGTTCCTTTTTCAGATCCTATGGCTGAAGGTCCAGTTATTCAAGGCGCAATGGAAAGAGCATTAGCGCATGGAGTATGCATGGATGATGTCTTGAATATGGTCGCTGAATTTCGAACAAAAAATACTGAAACGCCTATCATTTTAATGGGCTATCTTAATCCGATTGAGCAATATGGCTATGAAACGTTCATAAAACGAGTTAAGCAGGTTGGGGTAGACGGAACCATTCTTGTTGATTTGCCACCTGAAGAAAGCGAAACCGTGGCTCCTTTGTGGGAACAATATGGTGTTCATGCAATTTATCTGTGCTCTCCAACTACTTCTGACGAGCGTATGTCGCAGGTGAATCGACTGGGAAGTGGATATTTATATTATGTTTCATTAAAAGGTGTGACCGGTTCGAATGCATTGGATTTGGAATCCGTAAAACATGATTATTCTCGTCGCAAAGCGCAGTCCCGATTACCACTCATGGTGGGATTTGGAATTAAAACGCCAGAAATAGCGGCTCGCATCGCACAATTTGCAGATGGTGTGATTGTGGGAGCCGCTTTAATTGATACAATACACCATGCTTATAAGAACCAGAGAGATCCATTAGAAGCTGGAAAATCGTTTATAGCTGAAATGCGGCAAGCGATGGATAACCATCCATGCTAAAACATTTATTTTGGAATTGAAAGAATGACCGATAGCATTGAAAAAAGACCTCACTTTATTCGTCAATTAATCAAAGACGATTTAACACTCGGTAAACACAAAGAGGTAGTAACCCGGTTCCCACCGGAGCCCAATGGTTTTTTACATGTTGGCCATGCCAAGTCGATTTGTTTAAACTTTGGATTAGCAGAAGAATTCAATGGCCGTTGTTACTTGCGATTTGATGACACAAATCCAATGAAAGAGGAAGAAGCGTTTGTAAAGGGAATTATTGAAGATGTGCATTGGCTTGGGTTTGATTGGTATGCTAAAACGCATTCTTCCGATTATTATCAAGCGCTTTATGACTATGCAGAATTACTAATCCAAAAGGGATTGGCTTACGTTGATAGTTTAAGCATGGAAGCCATTCGCGAATATCGTGGCACGTTGCAAGAACCGGGTCGTGAAAGTCCTTATCGTAATCGCTCGATAGAAGAGAATCTAGATTTATTTCGGCGAATGAAAACCGGTGAGTTTGAAGACGGCGCTCATGTATTGCGAGCTAAGATAGACATGCAATCAGGCAATCTAAACATGCGTGATCCAGTTCTTTACCGAATTCGTCATGCCACGCATCAACAAACCGGTGATCAATGGTGTATTTATCCTATGTACGATTACGCCCACCCATTGTCGGATGCTTTAGAACATATTACCCATTCTTTGTGCACATTAGAGTTTCAAGATCACAGACCGTTGTATGATTGGCTAATTGAACATTTACCGGTGCCAGCTAGACCGGTTCAGACCGAATTTGCTAGGTTGAACTTATCGCATACCGTTACAAGCAAACGGAAACTTAGACAACTGGTCGAAGAAAACTATGTCAGTGGCTGGGATGATCCTCGTCTTCCAACGATACGTGGCATGCGAAAACGAGGCTATCCTCCTAAAGCAATACGTGAATTTTGTGAGCTCATTGGAATTTCTCGCAGTGATTCTGTGATTGATATGTCACTCATGGAGGAATGCGTTCGTGATGAGCTCAATAAAACGGCAAAACGAGCCATGTGTGTCTTAAACCCGATAAAAGTTGTCATTTTAAATTATCCAGAAAACAGGGTAGAAGAACTCAACGCGCCATACCATCCTCAAAACCCTGAATTCGGACTTCGTGCTTTACCTTTTTGTCGTGAATTATACATTGAGGCGGATGATTTTATGGAAAATCCCCCTAAAAAGTTCTTCCGATTATCGCCTGGAGCTGAAGTTCGATTGCGCAATGCCTATGTAATACGATGCGAAAAAGTTATTCATGACGAACAAGGTCATGTGGTGGAACTTCATTGTAGCTATGATGAAAACACATTGGGTAAAAATCCTGAAGGTCGCAAAGTGAAGGGTGTTATACATTGGGTTTCAGCTCAACACGCACACCCGGTTAAAATTTTCCAGTACGATCGTTTGTTTACGGATCCAAATCCAGGGCGAGAGGAAGATTTTCTGCAATTCATCAACTACGATTCATTGCAGATTTCTAATGGGTATTGTGAACCTTCTTTAGCGAATCAACCCGCGAGCGAGGTGTTTCAATTTGAACGTTTAGGGTATTATGCGGTTAATGAAGTAGATAATCAAAAAACCACTGCGTTTCATCGCGTGGTTAGTTTAAAAGATACTTGGGCTAAGGAATTATGATCAAGATCTTCTAACCGGATCCCAATCAAAAATAAGGACACTAGCATGCTGAAGGTCTATAACTCATTAACTCGAAAAAAAGAACTATTCATTCCCATGAGACCTGGCAAAATTGGGATGTATGTCTGTGGCATTACGGTATACGACCGCTGCCATCTTGGTCATGCTCGGGCCATGGTTTGTTTTGATGTAATTGTTCGATTTTTGCGTACCCAAGGGTTTGATGTAACGTTCGTTCGTAACATCACGGATATTGATGATAAGATCATAAATCGAGCTATTGAACGCAATATGCCCATCCAAAAATTAACAGCAAAATATATCGAAGCGATGGATCTCGATACTCGGGCACTTAAAATTTTACCCCCAGATAAGCAACCCCGAGCGACAGAAAATATTGATGCGATCATCGCACTAATACAACGCTTAATTAACAAAGGATGTGCCTATATTACCGCAACGGGTGATGTATGTTTTCACGTTCCAAATTTTGAAGGGTATGGAAAACTATCTCACAAAGACCTAGAAGGATTGGAAGCGGGTGCACGCATTGAAGTCACAAAAGATAAACGTTCTCCACTAGATTTTGTTTTATGGAAAATGGCAAAACCTGGTGAGCCAAGCTGGCCATCTCCTTGGGGTCTCGGAAGACCTGGATGGCACATTGAATGCTCAGCGATGGCTATGGAAGAATTGGGTGAGCAATTTGATATTCATGGTGGTGGCGTTGATTTACAATTTCCCCATCATGAAAACGAAATTGCGCAAAGTGAAGGCGCAACCGGGCATGCGTTTGCGCATTATTGGCTCCATGTCGGATTACTGCAAATCAATAATGAAAAAATGGCTAAATCCACAGGAAATTTTCTGACTATTGAAGCGGTATTAAAAAAGTATCATCCTGAGACGGTACGTTATTTTTTATTAAGCAGTCATTACCGAAGCCCTTTGAATTATTCTGATGAAAATTTAGAAAATGCTTATAAAGGATTGGTTAGACTATATCAGTCACTAAAAGGCCTATCTTTTGATAAAGACGACGTAGATAAGAGTTGGATAGCTAAATTTAATAAAGTCATGAATGATGATTTTAATACTCCCGAAGCATTAGCTGTATTGTTTCAGTTGAGTCATGAGGTCAATAAAACTAAATCGTCTAAGCTTGCAGCAACCTTGTACAAACTTGCGGGTGTTTTAGGGATCTTAACGGAAGCACCGGATGATTTTTTACAAGCAGGACTGACTGAAAAAGATAAAGAATGGATTGAAACGTTAATTAAAGAACGAAACGAGGCTCGTAAAGAGCGAAACTGGGCAAAAGCCGACGAAATTCGAAATCAGTTGCTCGATAAAGGTGTTGAAATTGAAGATGGTTCTGAAGGTACGACGTGGCGTATTTCCAGAGAAGAAGTGGAGGAGTAACAAAGAAGAAGGGGAGCATCGAATTAAGCTATTTAACTTGCGTCTCCTTCGTTTTGGAATTCATAGATTTCTGAAATAAGCCAACTAAGTAAATAATTAAAAAAGCAATGGATACACCGTAAATCACATTAAAAAATCGAGCAAAAACAATAACCTCTTGGCTCAAACCTGGCACATCAAGCAGTAAGACTACCGATAAAGCAATGCCCATTGTATTAGCCATGTTGGCCAAACGTGGCTGTAAGGCTAAGCAATAGCCACAGGCAAATAAACCAATGGCTAACGGGACTAAAATCCAAGGGTTATTTGATGTAATAAATAGTGCAACAAGGCCTGCAAACAAGGCAACCAATAAATGAGCTAAAATTCGCTTCCAAGCGTTTTGTACTGTTTTACCTATATTTTCTTCCAAAACGAAAAGGCAACTGATGGTGGCCCAGAAGCCTAACGGATAGTTAAACCATCGCCAGGTTAAAAAGGTAAGCCCACACGCAAGGCTCATCATGAACGCTTCAAGGAGCATGCTCTTTTTGAATACAAACTCAAATTGACGCTTAATGGGCTCCCCCTTAATTTCCGGCATATAATGTCCAGCCAATAAACTAAGTAACGAACAAATAAAACATCCAACGATCACTTCATAGGTTCGCCAAAGAGCCATTTGTTCGACATTATGGGTAAGTCCTGCTGCAACGACTAAGGTAAATGTTAATCCAGTAATGATCATTAAATAGCGATAATGGGTTGCGGCTAAGGTGAGTAATATAGCCAAAAAGATGCAAATGAAAAACACAGGCGTGAGAAACGACTCAGGCAGTAATCGTACAAAATAATAAGCGCTAGTGGCACCGATTACTGTCCCAAGTAAGCGCAACAGAATTTTAAAGTTTGTGTTGTTTACTTTAGCTTGAGTTACTGCGGCAATTGAAATAACAGCCCAATAGCCTTCCGACCATTGAAAATAACGATATAAAGAAAAGGCAATGACAGCACTTAGGGACATAATCATCCCTGAATATAGCCCTTCTTTTTTAAGGGGGGTAGGAAGCTTTTTTATCATCGCAAAGAGCCAAATCATAGTTTAGGTATGGGTGACGCGAAGTATTTCCGACAGTGATGTTTCTCCAGCAAGTACGCGTTGAAATCCATCGGACTGGATGCTTGGCATCGTTGGACGTATGTAGTGTTCGATCGTTGCTTGATCTTCATTTCGATGAATCATACTTCGAAGGGTTTCATCAATGGTAATAATTTCATAAATTCCTGTTCGCCCTTTATAGCCGGAGTGCCCGCATAGTTCGCAGCCGTTCGGTTCATAGACTTGAACATTTTGTTTGTTACTAAGTCCCATCAAGTCCAGCTCGTCGTCTCTAAGGTTATGCGGCTTTTTACACGCTTGACAAAGCTTTCTAACTAAACGTTGGGCCATTAGGCCAATAATACTTGAAGAAAGAAGAAATGATTCAACCCCTATATCTTTTAAGCGAACCAAAGCTCCTAACGCAGTATTCGTATGCAGGGTAGAAAAAACCAAATGACCGGTTAAACTCGCTTGAACAGCAATTTCAGCGGTTTCTAAATCGCGAATCTCACCAATCATAACCACATCTGGATCCTGACGCAAAATTGCGCGTAAACCCTTGGCAAAGGTCATTTGAACTTTAGGGTTGACTTGAGTTTGGCCAATACCTTGCAAGTCATATTCAATGGGGTCCTCAATGGTTAAAATATTACGACTGACTTGGTTCAATTCCTTAAGCATGGCATACAAAGACGTGGTCTTACCTGAGCCAGTTGGTCCTGTAACCAAAAAAATGCCGTGAGGCTGAGAAATTAGTTTCCGAATGGTCGATTGAGTTTTCTTAGACATGCCAAGACTATTTAAATCAAGTTGTGCGGCTTGTTGATCAAGTATCCGCAATACAATGCGCTCCCCATGATTGGAAGGAAGTGTGGAAACTCGAACATCGATATTATGTCCTCCAATGTGCAAGGCAATGCGGCCATCCTGAGGAATTCGCTTTTCAGCAATATCAAGTTTAGCCATTACTTTAACGCGAGAAATAACCAAAGGCGCAATACTGCGTTGGATTTCTAATACTTCTTGTAACACACCATCGATTCTGTTTCTAACAAGCACACGATTTTCATAAGTCTCAATATGAATATCAGAAGCACGGTGTTTAATGGCTTGAGTAAATAAAGCATTTAATAATCGGATGATGGGGGCATCATCTTGGGTATCCAGTAAATCTTCACTATCAGGCAGTTGATCGGCTAATTTATCCAAATCCATTTCTTCAGTCATTCCAACAGCCGCATCGCGAATAGACGACTGGGACTGATAAAAATTCGCTAATTTTTTTTGGAAAAAATCAAAATCAACTTCTTTTAAGGTTAAATCACAATGCAGTAGGCGTTTAATTTCTGCAAAAACCTGTAGAGGCGTTTCTTTTAAATGATAAACGACGGCTTTATGCTCATCCTCAAATAATTCGGCAACTATTCCATGCTTTTTTGCAAAATGATATGGAATTTGAGGTTGGGTTCCGTTCATAGCTATTTAGTCATAAACTGAGATTTCGGCGGAATAACGGCTGCTGTTTTGCATGGAGGTTTACAAAATGGTGTAGGTAGAGAAGTGTTTTTCCAAGGAGGAAGCACTGTATTCATATCATGCTCGTTGTAATCTTGAGTACGTACCATTTCTAATTGAATATCCCTTGTTTGATGGTATTTAGTCCCCGTTACTTGTAAATACTGATCTCTTGTTTTAAGTATAAACGGTCTGATGAATACCATGAGTACCTTTTTTTCCCGGCTGGTGATGTTGTGTTGAAATAATTTACCCACACCAGGAATATCACCGAGAATGGGTAATCGATTATCATCATTACCCAAACTGTCCTGAATTAATCCTCCTAATACAATTATATCACCACTATCCACATGTACGGAGGTCACAATAGCGCTGATATTAAAAATAGGGTTAGTGGAGGCATCTGCAGCACTGACAGGATCAAGCGTATCGTTTCCTTGATCGATTTGCATTTGAATGCCATTGTCTCTGGTAATTTGCGGCCTTACATATAAATGCAACGCGACATTAATGCGGTCAAATGTGGTAAATGGACTTGCAGTTGTGGTTCCACCGGCGTTGTTTGGGTAAGATGAGGTTGCGACGGACAGCTGCTTTCCAATCAAAATTTTAGCTTGGCGATTATCCAAAACAACGACAGAAGGTGTTGATAAGATATTTGCCTTCTTTTCCCGTGCTAGCGCATAAATTTGCGCTTGAAATTGATCCAAGGATGTGTGTGAATTTAATATGGCAAACCCGGGTCTAAAGGTGCTTGTGTCTGT
Source organism: Legionella impletisoli (assembly GCF_900639875.1). Lineage (GTDB taxonomy): Bacteria > Pseudomonadota > Gammaproteobacteria > Legionellales > Legionellaceae > Legionella_A > Legionella_A impletisoli. Next base: position 144,600 of record NZ_CAAAIA010000002.1, on the reverse strand, counting down.
AGCAGAATCTGTAATCACACTTCCCCATTCAATACCCAAATTTAAGACATCACTTTCGTTAATTTCTGCTACCAACGCCTCAATTAAGATTTGAGCAGGTTTAATATCTAGCTGGCTAATCACTGATTTTAAAGTGCGTATAAGCGTTGGCGGGGCATTAATAATAATAGAATTGGTGTTGGGTTCAGCAATAATTTGAACAGAAGGCTTGGTGGTTCCTTCAATTTGTGTGGCTGTTGCTGTAGTTGTAGGCAAAGCACCAGGAGCAATAGGGGCTACCGGCGTAGACGGAACAGGGGGAGGAGAGACCGCACTTAAAGCATTTGCTCCCATACTGGCAGCAGGGTTTGTACTATCTAATACCGGCCTTGTAATGGTGCCTATCGTCGTGCCGACTAAGCCGCTAAAGCTAGCTTGAGCAATCCCGGCTAAAATAGGGACTAAATCTTCCGCACGAGCATAACTTAAATAAATCACTTGTGTGTTGCTATCATTCCCGTAAGGGCCGGGTTTGTCCAGTTGTGAGATTAAAAGCCTTAAACGTATTCGCTCTGTTTTATTGCCGCTGATGAGAATTGCGTTATTTCGATCGTCGGCTGCAATCATTGTTTGGCTATGCATAATGCCCGGTTGGGTTTTTATGAGATCTTTTAACGTATTGGCTATATCCATGGCTAGAGCATGCCTAAGCGGGACCATGTCGATTCCGCTAGCATTTGAGCTGTCAACCTGATTAATAATTTCAGCCATTTGACGAATGTTATTCGCGCGTCCAGAAAGAATAAGCATGTTGGACGGTGCATACGCGGATACACTGCTCCATTGCGGCATAAGGGGTCGAAGCACGGGTACGAGTTGTTCGGCAGGAACATATTTAACCGGAATCACTTGAACCATCATGTCGTCACCCTGTGGGGGCTTTCGCATTTGACTCAGCAAATCCGGTGATAGTGTTTTGGCTTCAATGTTCGGGACGATTTTAATTACCTCGCCTGATGGAATCGCCGCATATCCTGAGATTTGGAGCATGGATAAAAAGACCTGATACAGTTCTTTTTCGTTCATTGGTTGGCTGGAAACGATGGTGATTTTACCTTGAACACGTGGATCAATTAAAAAGTTTTTGCCCGTGATTCTTGAGACTTCTGCAATGACGGCACGGATATCGGCGTTTCTTAAGTTCCAAACAGTGCTGGATGATTGCTTAGGTGAAGAATGGAGTGTCGATTCAATTTTTGTTTTTAACGATTGGGCATTGGCTAAGTTTTTAATGGGTCCGACTTTAACTAAATATAATTTTTTTTCATTCAGGTATTCGATTTCAACTGGAACGTTTACGATACGTTCTAATTTGATTTTTAAATCATCGGCTTGCTTTTGAGTTGAATAGGCAGCCACATGTAAAAGATAAACGGTTTCTTTATCTTCTGTTGAAGTTTTGATGTCGACATCCGCTGCATGGGCTAGCGAAGCAAACAAAAATAATAAAATGTAAACCCAAACTCGCATCAATAGACCATTTGTTTGTGAATGGTTTCATGATAACTAAAATTGAAACGTTGTAATAGGTCTCTACAAAAATTTCTGAAAGAATGGTGAATTACTAGACGAGGAGGGGTGGTAGCTATGGGTGGGCTCGAACCACCGACCTCAGCATTATGAGTGCTGCGCTCTAACCAGCTGAGCTACATAGCCACAATCGGGCGAGATTTTGGCTTCTTATAGACATTTTGTCAAGTGCAAATTAGAAAATATATCACGTTAGAAGGTCGATTTTTACTGTGGACGAAGACATCATGTGAACGTTCGATAATGACCATTACTGAGCCTATCCATGTAATTTGTCTTGACCTCCTATAAAAACCTATTCAGTCCACCTGCCACGCGGATCCCATTCAAAAATTAACGGATCGGAAATTAATTGAAGAATCGCTCCCTGCTGCATTGTCTCTGCGATTTTCTTATCGTCTTGATGCACCAAACATCTTATTTCTTTTCCCTCTTCTGTTTTAAATGTTGCCACCACTTCTTTTTTGTCGTGTTCAACAGCAAAGGCGAAGGAATTGGCTAGAGCAAATGACAACACCGTTAGAATCACTAAGTAGTTTTTAATATCCATGGGTATATCCTGCATAAAAATACATTTAAATTATAGACAAAAGGAACGTGAGAAGAACAAACAAGGTCAAAATCGTTTCTTCCTCGTCACCGTTACTTACTCAGTAATGTTGGGGACAAATAGAATTGTCCGGATCCGTAGCACATGAATTGTCCGCTTTGTTATAACAGATTAGCTATTCATTAATCAACCAATCTGACAAAAGACGAAGCGGATTTACATCTTTTGTTTTTAAAATATTAACCTGTTATTGAGTCTGGTGGACCCATGTGGATAGTGTGGGTAACGGGTTTATCGTTATCCATACTATCCACATAGTCCACAGACGGTTTATGCTGCGATCGACATTTCTTGTGCATCAACAGGCAATTTTATTTTTCCTTTGCTATCATAGTCTGCGAGTTTGCGAGGGCCGTGGAAAATCGCCAGTTCGTCGCTGAAGTAACGATGTACACGGACCTTCGCTCTTATGTAATGACATCGGTGTTCATCTTTGGGAATCTGTAATTTTAAATTCTCAAAAGAGACACAATTATCTTTTCCAACCGTTCTTTCAAATAAGGAAGATATTGGAATTTTTTATGCCACTTAATGTTTAAGGATTGGTACACAGGAATGAGTTCATTTGGAGGGTCTTCAAGGATTTCAAAGTATTGATTGTCTTTATTAATCACTCGCACCTTTCGCATACGATGAAGTAAGAGAGATAGCTGGTCTGCTGGTAGATAGATTTGGTTAGTTTTTAATGTGAATTCGACGAATCGTATCAATGCAAGAGCCATAAAACAAAGCAGAAAATGCGCCCTGATTCGTCGTGGTGTATAGTGGAATACCGGCCTAATTTCCAAGTTAGATTTAGCAATTCTGAACGTTTGCTCAACCTGCCAAAGACCCCGATAGTGCCCAAGTACTTCAGTTGGCACTGCATTTTTAATATTCGTTCTCAACCCCCAAAAACCATCGAATAAGGCATCCTTCTCAAGTTTTTCCTCATCAATTTGAATGGTACAGCCCTTAGAAATTTTGACGAACTCAGTTTTTGGGGAACAGCTGCTTAGAATAGTTAATCATATTACATGTTAAATACGTTCTGATGGTTTTGCTGATTCATCCTCTTTTATGATGGGGTGGGCATCAGGTACAGGCTCGTCTTTCTTCGCAAACATACCATGCAATCTTATCATATTGCTGCCGAGTTGGGATTTGGCTTTCGCGTTTTGCTTCATTTCATTGTTTATGAAGATTCCACCAAAAGCAGCTGTGATCCCAGCAAGAAAACTAAATGCTGATATTAAATAAGGATACAGAGGTGTACTACTGTGCGCGCCGGCGAAGAGCCCATTAAAAATAACTGCGCCAATATCAATCATCCCGCGAGAAGCCATGGCAGGAACAATCCATGTTTTGGTAAATAGTCCTAGGGCAAGAGCCACACCAAAACCTAAAGACACACCAATCAAAGCAACTCCTAACACTATCATGGCCAAGCTTAAATATTTTATGAGGCTTTTCCCGGTAGCCGTTTCCTCTTTTTTTCCTTCCTCCATCAATTTGTGCGCCAGTTGTAGGTAGTTAGGTAATAATTTGCTAAGCTCATCGTTATTATCAATTTTAACTAGCAGCTCTAAGGTAGCGATAATACAATTAATTAATTCAGGATTTTGTGCATTTATGTCAGCATAGTGCAGTTGCTGCAGTTGGGTAAACACCATTTGGGCGTATTCAATAATATTATTTTTATCTTCCTTGGGGTCTGGTAATTCAAGCCCCCTAGCTTTTAACTCAAGCAATTTAGCCTTTAATTTCAACAGTTGCGCTTCACGCGCTTTAAATTCTTTACCTGACATAGTAAACACCTCTAAAATGCAATGTATTTGATTAAGGAGTTTATGATTTTATCATAATGAACTATTATTAACAAGTTAGTATTTATTTTGTGTCGCGGATTAATGACTTGTCCGGATCTGTAGCAAATGAATTGTCCGGTTTTATGGTACATCTTGGTAGATACCAAGGAGGTACTCATGAAACGGACAAAATTGCTACAGGAGCTATTGATGTATCGTTTTGAAGAAGCCTATCAAGGTTGGCAAGAAAAGAGGTTCACTCAGGAAGAGGCGGCGCGATTATTAGGTGTATCGGATAGAACTTTTCGCCGTTATTTAGTGGATTATAAAGAGCAAGGTCTTGAAGGTCTCGTGGATGCTCGGTGGAGTCAAATCTCGCATCGTAAAGCCCCAGTAAATGAGGTTATGGAGGTAACAGAGCTTTATAGCAAAAAATATTTTGGATGGAATGTTAAACATTTTGCCAGTTTTTATTGGCGGATACATAAAGGCACAAGAAGTTACACATGGCTTAAAACAACGTTGCAAAATGCGGGTTTGGTTGAGAAAACATCTAAAAAAGGCCCTCATCGCAAACGCCGTGTAAGGGTTCCCGCAAAAGGCATGATGATTCATCAAGATGGTAGTACGCACCAATGGATACGGGGAGTTTCATGGGATTTAATCATTACATTTGATGATGCAGATAGTGAACATTACTCCATGTTTTTTGTTGAAGAAGAAGGCACAGATAGTAGTTTTCGTGGCATCAAAGAAACTATAGAAAAGCAAGGTATATTTTGCTCGCTCTATACTGACCGAGGAAGCCACTACTGGCATACACCAGAAGCGGACGGGCTTGTCAATAAAACCCAATTTACACAGGTTAGGCGGGGGCTACATCAGTTAGGTATTAGCATGATTCCAGCCTATTCACCTGAGGCGCGGGGACGTTGTGAGCGTCAATTTCGCCGCTTCGTCTTTTGTCAGATTGGTTGATTAATGAATAGCTAATCTGTTATAACAAAGCGGACAATTCATGTGCTACGGATCCGGACAATTCTATTTGTCCCCAACACAGTTACTTACTCAGTAATAGACAAATACTAAACAAGCTGATAACATTTTATGTTCACTTGTAAGTTTTGGATGTAGAGCTATCTCATTGCATATCAATAGCTCTTAGCTTTAATCGATTGGAGTTTCAATATGGCTTATAGTAACCCACCTCAATCTGCTGCAGCGGAAGTTTTTTCATTTAAAACGTTTATGCCTTGGATTGTTTGGGGTCTTGGTTGCCTTTTTTACTTTTATGAGTGTTTATTACAAGTATCACCGAGTGTGATGAGTCATGAGTTGATGCGTGATTTTGCGGTCACAAGCCATACGCTAGGAATTTTATCCGGAGTTTACTTTTATTCATATGCAGCAATGCAATTGCCAGGTGGGTTATTGCTAGATTACTTCGGTCCTAGAAAGTTGCTTACCATTGCAACGGCCATTTGCGCAGTGAGTACCATCGCATTTGGATTAACTAACAGCTTTTATATGGCTTGTGTAGCAAGGCTGATGATTGGTTTTGGTTCAGCATTTGCAGCGATTGGCGCTATGAAGTTAGCAGCCAACTGGTTTCCTTCTGAGCGATTCGCCCTCTTAACAGGGATTATGGTGACGATCGGCATGTTGGGTGCAATTGGTGGTGAAGCTCCCTTAGCGATACTCATTGATAACTATGGTTGGCGTGACAGCATGGTGATTATGGGAAGCATTGGGATTGCTTTGGCTTTTTTGATCTTTTTTATAGCCCGAGATGTACCCAAAGACGAGCGAAGAAATTATGCCGCACAACCCTTACAGAATAGCGATGAAGAGCCATTGTTGAAAAGTTTATTCACGTTGATTAAAAACAAGCAACTGTGGTTGATTGCAACGTATGGTGGATTAATGTATATGGCTACTCCCGTTTTTTGTGGGCTCTGGGGTGTACCATTTTTAATGTTCAAAATGGATTTGGCGAAAGCTACAGCTGCGAACTACATTTCTTTAGTATTCGTAGGTTGGGCTATTGCAAGTCCTTTGTGGGGTATTTATTCGGGACGTATTGGTCGTCGTAAGCCACCGTTATATTTCGGCAGTATTGGTGCTTGCATCTGTAGTACGTTATTTATTTTTGCCCCCATTAAATCGGGCGCCATGATGCAATCTCTTTTGTTTTTATTTGGCGTATTTTCAGCAGGTTTTTTACCTGCATTTGCAGTAGCCAAAGAATTATGCAGTCAGCGATATGTTGCGACTGGATTGAGCTTCATGAATATGATGAATATGATAGGAATTGCTGTCGCTCAGCCAATCATTGGTTATATACTTGATTTGTTTTGGAGTGGTAAAGTGGCGAATGGGGTTCGCGTTTATCCCATGGAAGCCTATCATCTTGGTTTGGCCTTACTGCCAGTGGGGATGCTCATCTCATTACTGATTCTTCCCTTAATACGTGAAACTTATTGTAAAAATGTTGAAGAAAACGAATAAACGTTACCGTCATTGAACAACCTCGAAGGTTGGCGTTGATGATCAATTAACATAACTGAATAACCTTTTGTATTAAGCATTATGACTAAAAAACTCTATATCAAAACCAATGGCTGCCAGATGAATGAGTATGATTCATCTAAAATGGCAGAAGTATTATTGAACTCACACGGACTTGAAAAGACAAATAATGTTGAAGAAGCGGATGTTATTTTGCTCAATACCTGTTCGATTCGTGAAAAGGCACAAGAAAAAGTTTTTTCTCAATTGGGCCAATGGCGTGATTACAAACAGAAAAATCCTCATGTAGTCATTGGAGTTGGCGGTTGTGTCGCTAGCCAAGAAGGTTCAGACATCATTAAAAGAGCCCCATTTGTTGATTTGGTATTTGGTCCACAAACACTGCATCGTTTGCCTGCGATGCTTGAAGAACGATTGAGTTCAAAAAAACCCGTGGTTGATATTTCGTTCCCCGAGATTGAGAAATTTGATCATTTGCCAGCCCCTCGCGCAGAAGGACCAATAGCTTTTGTTTCCATTATGGAAGGTTGTAGTAAATATTGCAGTTATTGTGTTGTTCCATATACTCGCGGTGAAGAAATCAGTCGCCCCTTTGATGATGTGTTGGCCGAGTGCTATCAGTTAGCAGAACAAGGTGTGCGAGAAATTAATCTTCTTGGACAAAATGTTAATGATTATCGCGGCGAAATGCATAACGGAGATATCGCCGATCTAGCGTTACTGATTCATTATCTTGCTGCAATTAATGGGGTCGATAGAATTCGCTACACCACGTCGCATCCGGTTGCTTTTTCAGATAACTTGATAAATGCTTATTCTGAGGTCCCTGAACTTGCTAATCATTTGCACTTACCTGTTCAAAGTGGTTCTGATCGCATACTTGCCATGATGAAGCGTGGATATACTGTCATGGAATATAAATCCAAAATTAGAAAGCTTCGGAACGTTCGTCCTGACATTCGTTTATCTACAGATATTATTGTTGGTTTTCCCGGTGAAACAGATAAAGATTTTGAAGACACGATGAACTTGGTTCATGATATAGGATTCGATACTTCATTTAGTTTTATTTACAGCGCGCGCCCTGGAACGCCTGCTGCGAATTTACCAGATGATACGCCGATGGAAGTTAAGAAAGAACGACTTAAAATTTTGCAGGAGCGTTTATTACTTCAAGCTGGTCGATATAGTGAATCTATGGTTGGCACCAACCAACGCATTCTTGTGACCGGTCATTCTAAAAAGCGAGCGCTGCAATTAGCAGGACGTACTGAGTGCAATCGCGTGGTTAATTTTGATGGAAATCCTAACTTAATCGGTCAATTTGCTGAAGTAATCATCACAGAAGCACAACCGAACTCTCTACGAGGTCGATTAATCGTTAATGAGTGAAACTGTTAATAAAGAAGCCATAGTTCCTTTCGAATTTCACGGACAACGCGCCGACGTTGTCCTTGCTGCACTATTTTCAGAGTTTTCCCGATCACAACTGACTCAATGGTTAAAAGAGGGGCTTGTGACGTTTGATGACCGACTGCTAAAGCCTAAAGAAAAGTTAAAAGGTGGTGAATTGGTTAAAATTCAGGCTCAATTGGCGCGAATTGACGAATCATTTGATGCGGAAGATATCCCGCTTAATATCGTGTTTGAAGATGAGCATTTGTTGATTGTGAATAAACCCAGAGGATTAGTGGTTCATCCTGGTGCTGGAAATCCTAATTCCACATTGGTTAATGCACTCATTCATCATGATGCGCTACTTCAGCATTTACCAAGAGCTGGTATTATTCATCGGCTTGACAAAGATACCACCGGGCTCCTAATTGTGGCTAAAACCTTGCCTGCTTATACGGCTTTGATTCGACAAATGCAGGCTCGCGAAATCCAAAGAAACTATTTAGCATTAGTCCATGGTCATGTCATGGCAGGAGGTCGGCTTGTTACCTTTTATGGCCGACACCCAAGAAATCGCTTGAAAATGGCTGTAACCAACCAAGGTAAAGAAGCGATTACCGAGTATAAAGTGAAACACCATTTTGATCATTTTTCATTGCTAGATATTAAATTACTAACCGGTCGGACGCATCAAATCAGGGTTCATATGTCGCATTTAAATCATCCTATTGTCGGTGATCCATTATATGGGGGACGTGCGCGAATTCCTGCTGGTGTTTCTAGTTCCTTGAAAATCGCTTTACAACAATTCAAATGTCAAGCGTTACATGCCTATTCATTGTCCCTTTTACATCCAATTTCACATGAAGAGTTGACATTCACCATTACATTGCCGGATGATTTTGAGCAGTTACTATCAAAAATGGATGCAAGCGATGAATCATATAATACCTGAATGGCCGGCACCAGCACATATTGGTGCTTTAACAACAACAAGAATAGGTGGAGAAAGCCATTCTCCTTATGATAGTAATAACATGGCGCTTCATGTGGGAGATAACCCAGAATATGTTCGAGCCAATCGAGCTAATCTAATTCAAGAACTCAATTTGCCAAGTGAACCAGAATGGTTAAATCAACAACACACCAATGACTGTGTGGTTGTTGAAAAGGACGATTCTCGAACAGCAGATGCTGCCGTTACTCGCGATGCAAAACGACCATTAGCGGTGATGACAGCGGATTGCCTTCCTATTCTACTTTGTGATCGTAAGGGTACAGAAATTGCCACCATCCATGCGGGTTGGAGGGGGTTGGCTGATGGTGTCATTGAGAACACCTTAAAGAAAATGAATAATCAACCTGCTGCTTTAATTGCCTGGATTGGCCCTTCCATATGTGGTGTTTGTTATGAAGTAGGTGAGGATGTAATGGCTGCTTTTGCAAGAGCCTATCCGAATATGAGAAAAGGATTTAATCAGCAAGGAGGTCGCTGGTATGCTGATTTGCCGTTGCTCGCTAAACTCATTATGTCAGAGCAAGGATTAAATGCGGTATATACTTCAGGGGCTTGCACCAAGGAAGATGACAAGCATTTCTATTCATATCGCAGGGATGGTGAAACAGGTAGAATGGCTACTTTAATTTGGTTTAAACAGGATAAATGACAATGTTTTATAGATTGCGATCAATATTTGGGATTTTTCTATTAAGCGTAACTTCACTTGTCTTTGCACAAAAAGATGCGCCTTTATTACCAACGTTAGCACCCGTTTTGGATGCAACGATGCCAGCGATTGTGAACGTGGCGGTGCAGGGAATTATACCAAGCAATTTGCCAATGTCAGAAGAGGATGAAAAGTCCGAACGTCCTCCACAGCCAGGCATTGAAAAACCAAGAAAGTTTCAAAGTATTGGTTCAGGAGTAGTTATTGATCCTAAAAATGGGATCATACTGACCAACGACCATGTGATCCGTAACGCCAATCTGATTACCGTCACGTTAAATGATGGCCGCCGGCTAAAAGCGAAGTTAATTGGGGGCGATAGCGCGACGGATGTTGCTGTGCTTAAAGTGGACGCTAAAAACTTAAAAAGTTTACCTATTGGGGATTCGGATCAACTTGAAGTTGGTGATTTTGTGGTAGCCATTGGAAATCCTTTTGGTTTAAATAGCACCGGTAATAGCCAATCAGCGACCTTTGGAATTGTTAGCGCAATGAAGCGTAGCGATTTAAATATTGAAGGAATTGAAAACTTCATTCAGACGGATGCTGCCATTAATCCAGGTAACTCTGGAGGGGCACTGGTGAATACAAAGGGCGAGTTAGTGGGAATTAATACCGCGATTATCTCCTTGTATGGCGGTAATGTCGGGATTGGTTTTGCAATTCCTATTAATATGGCAAAGGATGTCGCTCAGCAAATCATCAAATTCGGTTCAGTTCATCGTGGACTAATGGGAATTTTTGTACAGCATTTGACCCCAGAGCTTGCCCAAGCTATGGGATATCCTGAAGAGTTTAAAGGTGCACTCGTTTCACAAGTCAATGAGAACTCTCCTGCAGAATCTGCTGGATTAAGAGCAGGTGATGTCATCACACAAATTAATGATACTAAAATCACCCAAGCTTCTCAGGTTAAGACCACCGTTAGTTTGCTTCGTGTAGGCAGTACGGCAACGATTAAAGTGAAACGTAAGGATAAAGATCTTACGTTTAAAGTCATCGTGACGGATATGAAAAAACATGAGCAGGAGCTACAATCCAAAAATCCTTTTCTTTTTGGATTGGCCTTAACCGACTTTGATCAGGATTCTCCATTACATGGTCATATTAAAGGGGTACAGGTCGTTGGGGCTGCAGAAGCTAGTGCTGGCTGGAGAGCTGGATTGCGGCCAGGAGATGTCATTATTGCTGCAAATAATAAATCCACGAAATCAATGAATGATTTGCAGTTAGCGGCAAAAGAAAATAACAAGCAACTCTTAGTGCAAGTATTACGTGGAGCTGGTGCGCTCTATATTCTGATTATCTAATTAAGCTCCATTCTGTCTGCCACTAGGATGGCAGACAGCACTTATTATCTTAAATAATCAGCTGATGCTTTGGGTTTAACTTCATTGAGTGCCAAAATATTTTCTGCTTGGTAAGTTAGCCAATTAACAGGCGCCTAATCAAAACCATTATTAAACATTCGATATGATTTTTGAGAGTATTGGCTCATTATCCAAACTTATGCTCCTAGTGCACCTTAAAATGGTTTCATAAACTCACTCAAATCCGGCTTTTCTTTCATGCGATATTGATAAACTGCAAAAAAGGCCATGACGTTTTTCAAATAATTGCGAGTTTCATGCCAGGGTAAGGTCTCAATCCAGATATCAATTTGTTTTGGAGGATGGTGTTTTAACCAATAAAGAACTTGACTTGGACCTGCGTTATAGGCTGCGGCCATTAATAGGGGGTGCTGATTAAAACGCTTACTTAAATATTGTAAATAGGCCGATCCTATATGGATGTTGGTGGGGGGTGAAAATAATTGTTTTTCTCCCTGATAAGGAATTTTTTGTTGGTTTGCAATGTTTTTTGCTGTTTTAGGTAACACTTGCATTAAACCATGCGCGCCAGCACTCGATACTACGTTTTCGCGAAACGTACTTTCTTGTCGAATAATCGCATAGATAAACTCTTTAGAAAGTTGATAGTGATTGGCGTATTTGGCAATAGTTTTGTGATAGGCGAGCGGGAATCGCAAGGTTAGATGATTCGTTAGCTCATCATTGTTACTTAAATACAATGCTTTATCATGCCACTTTAAATCTTGTGCTAGCCAGTAAGCCAAAGTACTGCGCTCTTCTTTGGGCAGCTCAAGCACAAAATCATTAAGCATTCTTGATGCTTGAAGTATTTGGTTAGATGAGTACAGCACACGAATTTGTTCAATGAATGGTTTATATGGTGTGAGCACTTCAAGATTTGTATTGGTGCGCTCATGCTCAAAGGTAAATGGTTTTTTTAAGCGTATACTGGCTAGAAACCCATAATAGTTTCTATTTTTAGCCAGTTGGTTGTAGAGTTTATTCGCTTCAAATTTTTTTCCCTGTGCTTCTAAAGAGCGGGCAAGCCAGTATTGCCAGGACAAATTATCCGGCTCATTTGCGAGTCGAATAAGACGCTCAACTTTTTTCCAATGATGCGTTTTGAGGGCGAATCGTATTTGCCAATCAAGTAAGACGTCGGTGTAAAACTCTGGTTTTACCTCTGCAAACCAGAAAGGGGCGTCCTTATGATTTCTCATCGCTTTATACAATGCAACGTGCGCGAGAAATTCTTGTTGCTGTGCTTGGCTGAGTAATTTTTTGGTTTTGACGTGCTTCCAATATTTAATCGCTTGGTCCATATTGGTTGAGACCATGCGCTTTAGGCCATACAAATAATAATCATCATGGAGCTCACCTGTTTCAAGTTTAACGATTTCAGAAGGTTTTTGATAAATTTTATTTAAGAGATCGACATCTTTTAGGCGAGGAGGATTGAGTTGCTTCAAAAGATAGCGAGCTAACGATAAATTCCGCTTTTGTAACGCTAACGTAATCCTTTGGCTGATAAGTTGTTCTCGATTTTTGTCATGGGTTAAAAGTTGATCAAATAATCCATTACATGCCGAAGGTTGCGATTGACCGGAAAGCCAAAGGGGTTTCGCTGCTGATAAAGCCTCACCGGTATGCCCAAGATGATAGCGTGCAGTCCAATAATAGCATTGCAATTCTAAATCATCCGTTGGTTTATAATACTCGTTAAATAAAGACCAGTTTTTCTCTTTGGCTAACTTGTATAGCCATTTCGCGCGTAATTTATTTGCTAACGGGGAGTCGTCTTGAATAAAAGTAAAGAAGGCTTCGGATGGTGTACTGCTTAAGTGCTCACTTAATTCTGTATAAGTTTGAAATTTTTGAAGATAAGCTTCACCTGAACTTGCATAGGCAAACGACATTAAACCTAAGGTAATTAGGAGTAAAAAAAATTTCTTCATGATTTGAGGATAAGTAGGGTTGTGTATTAAACACCATTCAGTTGTGCACGAAGATCTTGGATGGTGCTCGCATAATCGGTTGTATTAAATATAGCAGAACCTGCAACAAACTGGCTAGCACCCGCAGCAGCAAGTTGAGCAATATTTTTTTTACTAATTCCCCCATCCACACCGATTGGTAAATTAGGATAGGTGTCATGAATCGTTTTGATTTTATCAATGACCTCGGGAATAAGATTTTGGCCACCAAAACCTGGATTTACCGTCATCACTAAAACAAAATCGAGTCGATGGGCACACCAAGTTAACCAATCTATGGAGGTTGATGGGTTTAAAACCAAGCCCGCTTCGCAGCCCATTTCCTTTATCTGTTGTAAACTGCGATCCAGGTGAATGGTTGCGTCAGGGTGGATACTGAGTCGCGTTGCACCCACTTTTGCAAATTCTTGAATCAGTTCATCGACTGGCGAAACCATTAAATGAACATCAATAGGAATCGTTTTAAACTGTTGTCTCATTTGTTTGCAAATGATAGGACCAAACGTTAGATTCGGAACATAGTGATTATCCATTACATCAAAATGAATCATGTCAGCTCCGCCTTTAATCACCGCATGGACTTCATCAGCCAAATGCATCATATCTGCGGAAAGAATAGACGGTAAAATTTTATAGCGCATACGAACTCTGCTTAAGCACAATAAAACATGCCGTTAAATGATAAATTAATGGTATGGACTTCAACTCGAGAGGTCATGATATTCACTTTTTGAGTAGTAATATAACGATAATCTAACCCAAACCAGGTGAAATCATCCATAAAATAGGCCGCTCCGACAATTCCCTGTACAGCAGCAGAATGCGTGCTTTCCGAAAGTTGCGTGCAGGGGATTGTCACGTTATTACAGTAAAATTGAATGCTGTTATCTACATTTGCATAACCAATGCCTGCCCCTACATAAGGAACGAAGTCAGTTTGGCTTTGGGGAGTGTAGAAGTCATAAAAGGCATTGAGCATCAAAGCCGCAGTGGTCGTGCTGCCTTTCAAGCGCAATGCGGTACTAGATTTAGGACTGGTATATTTGGTCGTGCCAACTGTGATTTTTTGGTAGGGGTTATAGTTCACTACTGGCTCCAGCTCAACACGGAACTGATTATACCGGCCTCCAATTTGACCCCCAATATTTCCATAACCACTATATGCTAATGTCCCGCTGGCTGGGGTACAAGAAGCACTACTGGAACAGGAAGTACTATTAGGAGTTACTGGGGCGTTGAAATTAATGGTTCCCTTCGGAGCATAACTTCCACCTAAGATAACACCAGCATATAACCCATTCATTGGATTTACTGCAAGCGCTGTGGAGGTGCTTAGAGATAATAAGGCCACGCCAAACAAACCATACTGCTTCATAACATTAAATCCTTTACTTATAGAAAACTTCATTAAAGCGATAGACTACTTCCAAATACGCTAGATGCGCTTGAAAGACTTTCCCTAGGTCATCAGGGCGTTCTGTTCCGACGTAGCGATAGCCAAGATTTAAGGCATAATTTTCAGCAAAATTATAAGTTAATCCACCCAATGCCTGATAAGCAAACACACTATTAGATCCTTCGTAAGCCGTAGTCGCTCCTGGACCTGAGCTTTTTAATTTTGCATGAACCCAAGCGTAACCTAAGCCCACGCCTAAAAACGGCTGGATAGGTTCAAGAATTGGAGGGATATCATAATAAACGTTTGCCATGGCTAAAATGGCATTAGAATATCCAGCTACACCAGTTTGCTCAGTGCCGTTTACTCTGAATTTATTTAAATTGGCTGACAAATAAGTCAGTTGGCCCTCATAACGAAGGGGGTTGCTTTTAAACCCAATGCTGCCACCTGCGTTAAACCCACTTTGATAGTCTGCATCCGTGCGAGTTAAACCCTGGCTTGTAACGCTGATATTGTTTGGTATATAAGTATATCCACCAAATACGCTGGAATATAACCCATCAATTGGTGTTGCGGCTCCCGCAGCAGTATTTGCTATTATAGCCGCAGAGATTAAAGCGATTCGCATGACACTCCTTGTTTATTATTTTTTTATTACCTCAATGTTATCGATTTGGCTTTTTTTTGCAAGCTTAAAGTTCCCTCTTAATAATTCCTGCCCAACTCTAAGATAGACCTTGCCTGCACTGAACTTTCGGGGCGGGAATTGTTATTCTCTTTTGAAGTTCAGTTTCACTAAGGACTAGTAAGAGCTGGGGCAAAGGTAAGTATGCTTACTAAGCGCTAAAAATGATTCGTGATGGGGTATCGCCAGTCGCGGTCAAACGAACGTGGGGTGATTTTGATCCCAGGAGCTGATTGGCGGCGTTTGTATTCATTTTGTTTAATCATCTTTATAATCCGGTAAACCACCTCCGATGGATAGCCTTTGGTTATAATGTCTTCAGCGCTTTTATTTTGTTCCATATAGAGCGTTACAATGGCATCTAGAATATCATATTCTGGCAATGTGTCTTGATCGGTTTGATTTTCGGAAAGTTCAGCGGACGGAGGTCTTACTAAAACACGCTCAGGAATCACATGAGATTGCTTGTTTCGGTATCGCGCCAGTTTATAGATTTGGGTTTTATAAACATCTTTTAAAACGGCAAGTCCACCAACCATATCCCCGTATATAGTAGAATACCCAACGGCGGTTTCGCTTTTATTGCTTGTGGTTAACACCATGTTTCCCGTTTTATTGGATAAAGCCATTAGGAAAAGCCCACGAATTCTTGCTTGAATATTTTCTTCGGTCGTATCTTTTTTTAACCCTTGAAATGAAGGGGCTAACGTCTCCAGAATGACCTTAAAGGTATTTTCAATGGGTAGTGTGGTGTATGAAACTCCCATATCATTTAATTGCTTTAACGCATCTTCAGAACTCATCGAAGCGGTAAATCGTGAAGGCATCATCACGGCGTGTACTCGTTCTTTACCTAAGCTATCCACTGCGATGGCTAGTGTGAGTGCAGAATCAATTCCTCCTGATAATCCAAGAATCACCCCGGGAAAATGATTTTTATGAATGTAATCCTTAAGGCCACATACCAGCGCCTCATAAATTAATGCTTCTTCTGGCAGAAGCGGGGATATTGCGCCGTTAACGTTTTGACCTTCAATCGTAACGGTAGAGTAGGTTTCCTTAAACGCTGGAGCAAGGGCGGTAATCTCACCGTTAGGGTTCATCGCAAACGATTGTCCATCAAAAACCAGTTCATCTTGGCCACCCACTTGGTTTACATAAATTATAATAGGGCCTTTTTGGGCATATTTTTGAACTAATTTTTTGCGACGATCATATTTTTCATAATCAAAGGGAGATGCATTAATACAAAGTAGAATATCACAACCTTCTTTTATATTTCGTTCAATTGGACCTTCGCTCCATAGATCTTCGCAAATGCATAGTGCAATATGATAGTTTTTAACGTTGAAGATACAAACATCTGGCTTTCCAGCTGAAAAATAACGTTTTTCATCAAACACACCGTAGTTGGGCAACGTTTGTTTATGATAGCGTTTTAATTGGGTTTGATTATGAAAAATGGTAGCGGAGTTATAACAAAGATCATGTTCTTTTGAAGGATGACCTACGATAACAAAACACGCTTTAGTATGATTCTGGATTCGTTTTAGTGCCTCTTCAATGCGTTGAAATAGCTCCCCTCGAAGTAGCAAATCTTCAGGTGGATAACCGGTTAAAGCAAGCTCGGGAAATACAATGAGATCATGTTCTTTCTGATTTTTATGAATACAGTCAATTATTTTATTAGTATTTTCAGTAATGGCACCGACGGTTGGGTTAATTTGGGCCATCAACACGTTTAAACGGTTTTGCATAGTCTAATTTTATAAAAGGACATTTGAAAATAATGCATTGTATACCAAACTTAAGCGCTAGCGCATGGTTTTACTGAAAAACAAGTAAAAATTTGGTAATATAGATCCTTTTGTCAATGAAGATATGAGATTTTCATTCCCTAAGGCTTTAGAGCATTTGGCCAAACCCCAGGTTATAGCATGTTGAACACTGCAATATCACGCATGGCGGAAGTCTTTTCTCCTTTCGTTTTAAGCCAGAGCCACGAATATCAGACTCATGGGTTTGTGTTGAATGTCCGTTTGAGTGATGGATTAATTAAAGCGCGGGTTAAGGGCGCTTCAAACCAGATTTATAATGTCCACATCGATTTAAAAAATTGGCCTAAAGTTCCTGCTCTATGCAATTGCACCACTCAAAAAAACTGCGTCCATGCCGCAGCCGCTCTTCTTGCTATTCAAGCAAAAGAATTGAATGGCAAAAATCAACCTACTCCATCCACTACATCGTATTTTAAGGAAGATAAAATTCTTGAAGCGGATGATTTTGAATGGTTTTCAACCTTAGATACGTCAAATCAATCGCTTTTCTCTTATCAATTAGGCCTTTTGATCGATGGAAAGAGGGTGAATATCGTTCCAATTGTGGTGGATTTAATCAGCCGATGGGATACAAAGACTTTAGAAAGTCTTTCAGACAAAATGGAACTCAAATTGCCTTTGGTTCAGGGTAAAAGTTTAAAAATCACTATGGGACGTATAAAACCGCTGCTACAATTGCTTTTACATTATTGTGCTACTTCAGCAGAAGAATCTCTTAAACTCAAATCGCATCAGCTTCTATTAATGATAGAAGCTGAGCAGGCGTTGGATGTAACCACCTCGCGTTGGATGGGAACAAACGCGTTACGACAGTCTCTTTTACAGCTATCAAATTTAAATCAGATCCCTGACGTACCCCTTCCTAACGGTTTAATCGCAAAGCTTCGCCCCTATCAAAAGCAAGGACTAAATTGGCTTTCATGTTTGCGCGAAAATCAATTTGGTGGTGTTCTAGCAGATGATATGGGGTTGGGAAAGACCATACAAACTTTGACTTTGTTGCAATTAGAAAAAGAACAAGGGCGGCTAAACCAAGCTTGTTTAATCATTGCTCCTACAAGTCTCGTTGGAAACTGGTACGAGGAAGCAAAACGATTTACACCAGGCTTGCGAGTGTTGGTTTTTCATGGTTCTTCTCGTCATGAAGATGAATTCCACCATTATGATGTGGTGATTTCAACGTACGGTTTGATTCAGCGAGATAAGACAAGATTTTTAAATTATTTCTTTTATTATCTTATTTTAGATGAAGCGCAATTTATCAAAAACGCGCGGACAAAAACGACGCAAATTATTCAACAACTTAAAGCGAAGCACCGTTTATGCTTGACAGGGACTCCGTTAGAGAATCATCTAGGCGAGTTGTGGTCCTTATTCAATTTTCTAATGCCTGGCTTACTCGGAACAGTGCGTCAGTTTCGTCAATACTTCAAAAATCCAATTGAAAAAGAGGGTGATCTTGAACGTCAGAAATTGTTGGCGGCCAGGCTGCAACCGTTTTTATTGCGTCGCACAAAAGGCTTGGTTGCAAAAGAGCTTCCTCCCAAAACAGAAACCACCTATACCATCGAATTAACCGGGCCTCAACGTGATCTGTATGAAGCCATTCGCTTGTTGATGGAGAAAAAAGTACGCGATGCAATTGCCGCGCAAGGAATTGGCCGCAGCCAAATCATTTTGCTGGATGCGTTATTGAAATTAAGACAAGTTTGTTGTGATCCCAGGCTTTTATCGCTACCTGAAGCCAGGGTGGCTTATGGACATTCTGCAAAAATGGATGCTTTATTCACAATTCTTGAAAATTTAATGGATGAAGGAAGGCGGGTTTTGATTTTTTCGCAGTTTACCTCGATGCTTGCCTTAATTGAACAAGCACTACAAGCGAAACACTATGAATATTTGAAACTTACGGGTCAAACGCAAAATCGAATGGAATTGGTTAGACAATTTCAAGAAGGAAAAGCATCTATCTTCTTGATCAGTTTGAGAGCAGGGGGGACGGGATTAAATTTAACCCAGGCTGATACGGTCATTCATTACGATCCTTGGTGGAACCCTGCGGTTGAAGACCAAGCTACGGACAGAAGTCATCGCATTGGTCAGGAGAATCCTGTGTTCGTATATAAGTTAATTACTTCAGGAACGGTCGAAGAAGCTATACTAACGATGCAAGAAAATAAACGCCAATTAGTTGAAGGAATCTTAGCGAATAAAGCAGCAGGAACAATGCGTTTTACAGAACAAGAAATTGAAGCTTTTTTTGCACCGTTGGGATAGGTCTAATTCACGGCTATTTCTTCTTCCATACCTTATGCCATGAGATGAGAAAGCTTGGAAAATCTCTGAGTTGGCTCATTGCAAATCTTACTTACTTAACATATTCTTTTCTACGGTTTCTATTCAACCTATGGAGAACTACAATGAGATTTGGGCGCCGATTGTTAATTGCTGTTCTAACTGTTTTATATATTCCTTTTGCATTTGCGGCATCAGTTGAAGGATTGTGGACAACCATCGATGATAAAACAGGTAAGCCTCGTTCGGTAGTGAGATTGTCTGAGTCTGGAGGGAAGTTAACGGGAAGCGTTGTTAACGTTTATAAACAAGAGGGCGATACCGGAAAATGCAGCAAATGTCCTGGTCAATTTAAAGATAAACCCATTAAAGGATTACAATTCCTCTGGGGATTAGAGAAAAAAAATGAGAGCACCTGGACTGGCGGTAAAATTCTTGATCCTAAATCCGGCAAGATATACAACGCCAAGATTACGGTAAAAGGGAATAAATTGTATGTACGTGGATACGTCGGTATGTCTATGTTAGGTAGAACCCAAGTTTGGGTTCGTAAGTAATCAGGTATCAGGTATCAGATTTCAGGTTTCAGGTTTCAGGTTTCAGGTTTCAGGTCTAGCCTGACTCCTGACTCCTGACCCCTGACCCCTGACCCCTGACCCCTGACCCCATTGCATTTACTACAATCCCCTATAAAATAGACCCTTTAATCTTGTTATAGACGCACCATGGTCGAACTCAAAACACGTAAACAATCTACTGATCCTTTAAAGCGCCCGCCCCATTCCATTGAAGCAGAGCAAGCTATCATTGGCGGGGTGATGTTAGAAAATCAAGCTTGGGATAAAATTAGTTCGAAGTTGTGTGAAACCGATTTTTACCGTACTGAACACCGTATTCTATATCGTGCCATTAGTGACTTAGCGAGTAAAACCCAACCTTTTGATGTAGTAACCCTGCTCGATACATTAAAAAGTCTTGATGTTCTGGATCAAGCTGGCGGAGAAGCGTATCTTTTTGAGTTAGCCAATAATACACCTAGTGTGGCGAATATTTCAGCTTATGCAGATATCGTTCGCGAAAAATCTGTTCAACGCCAGCTCATTAACGTTGCAAATGAAATTGCTGATTCAGCTTATAACCCACTTGGTCGTGAGGTGCCTGAGCTATTAGATTATGCTGAAACCAAAGTGTTTGCCATTGCCGAGCAAACCGCAAGTGAAGGTGGACCAGAAGCCATTAAATCCATTTTAGTTCGTGCTGTTGAACGGATTGATGAACTTTATCATAGCGATGAGACCATTACAGGGCTTCCTACCGGTTTACAAGATTTAGATGAAATGACCTCAGGATTACAGAAGTCTGATTTGATTATTGTCGCAGGTCGTCCCTCTATGGGTAAAACAACCCTAGTCATGAATATGGCTGAGCATGCTGCCATAAAAGCTTTGAAGCCTGTTTTAGTTTTTTCAATGGAAATGCCAGCAGATTCCTTAGCCATGCGGATGATGTCTTCCTTAGGTCGGATTGATCAGCATCGAATTCGAACGGGAAAATTAGATGATGATGACTGGCCTAGAGTCACGTCTTCTGTTCATATGCTCTCAGAAGCTCCTTTATTTATTGATGATACGCCTGGGTTAAGCCCGGCTGAAATGCGTGCACGTGCAAGGCGACTCACTAAGGAGCATGGACAGCTTGGTTTAATTGTGGTGGACTACCTTCAATTGATGAAAGTACCTGGTTTTAAGGCAGATAATCGTACAGGAGAAATTTCAGAAATTTCACGCAGTTTAAAATCGCTAGCCAAGGAGTTAGATGTTCCCGTTATTGCCTTATCTCAGTTAAATCGAAGTTTAGAACAACGTCATGATAAGCGACCCATCATGTCTGATCTGCGAGAATCAGGTGCAATCGAGCAGGATGCGGACTTAATTTGCTTTATTTATCGGGATGAAGTTTATAATGAAGACAGCCCAGATAAAGGTACGGCGGAAATTATAATTGCTAAGCAACGAAACGGTCCTATTGGCAAAGTACGAGTCGCATTTCTTGGTAAATACACTCGATTTGAAGATTTGGCATATACTGGCTATCAAGGGGTAGATTAAGGTGACGAGGCCAACTCGAATCCATATTGATCAAAAAGCATTGACCCACAACCTAAAGCAAGTAAAAGCTCATGCCATGAGTCGAAAGATCATTGCAATGGTTAAGGCGAATGCCTATGGTTGTGGAATTGCATCTGTAATTTCGGCACTTGAATCAGATGTCGATGCCTTTGGAGTCGCATCCTTAGAAGAAGCATTATCAATTCGTGCTTTAGGAAGTCGTAAAGATTGTGTTCTGTTTCAAGGTATTTTTAATTCAGACGAACTTAAGCCTGTTTATCAAAATAACTTTCAGATAGTTATTCACCAACACCATCAGTTAAAATGGCTAGTGAATACAGCTTTACCCGCGCCAGTTAAAGTTTGGGTCAAAGTGGATACAGGCATGCATCGATTAGGGTTTGAGCCTCATGAAATCCATTCCATTATGCAGATATTGCAAGTGTGTCCTTGGGTACATCGGGAAATTGGGTTAATGTCGCATTTTGCCTGTGCAGATGAAGTTGGCAATCCGGTAAACCAAGCCCAATTGAACGCTTTCAATCAGCTCCTTCTTCCCAAAGGAGATTATATCCGTAGCATTGCGAATTCTGCCGCTATTTTAACCCTACCAGAAAGCCATGCCGACGTGGTGAGACCAGGAATTATGCTCTATGGTATATCGCCTTTTCCCGATAAAATCGGTCTAGAGATAGGGTTACTTCCTGTGATGCATTTTAATTCAGCAATCAGTGCTATTCACCACTTTCCTCCTTATTCGCCCATTGGCTATGGTGCATCTTGGCAAAGTCCTAAGCCCTCCATTATTGGCGTTGTTCCCGCTGGCTACGGTGATGGATATCCTAGACATATCGATGGTGGCGAAGTTTGGATAAATGGAGACATTGTGCCGATCGTAGGCCGTATTTCAATGGATATGCTTACCATTGATTTAACCATGTCCCCTAATGCAAAGGTTAATGATCGGGTAGAATTATGGGGAAGCCATATTCCTGTTGAAACCGTTGCAAAAAAAGCAGATACCATTGCTTATGAGTTGCTTTGTAAAGTCGCTCCTCGGGTTCGTACTTAATCTAAATGATATCTTGTAAAGATTTTGCAAAGATTAAACTCAACCATCGTAATCTCTCCTATACTTTTATGATGTATCGATGCTTAATCTAATTCCTAATTTCCTTAGTCGCACTCTAGGATTTTTTTGTTACGGATCGTATAACTGGGAGTTAAAGTGGAAAAAAAATCCGATAAAATTAAAGCGCAATGTCCATCCAGTACAGAAGAAGACCTCATTCAAACAAATAAGAAATTAGTACATTTGGCAAACAAATTGACTTACCAAAAAAAACTTTTGGAAAAGTTAAATTTGGCATTATTTGAAAGCGAACAACGCTTCCAATTATCTTTTGAATATGCAGCAATTGGGATGGGGTTGGTTGCTCCTGGAGGGCAATGGATAAAAGTCAATAAGTCGTTATGTCATTTGCTTCGTTACTCTGAAGAAGAGCTATTGCAACTTGATTTCCAAACGATTACCTACCCAGATGATTTAGAAAAGAATTTAATCCACCAACAAAAAATGCTTTCTGGAGAAATTTCAACTTTTCAAACTCAAAAACGATACATTCGTAAAGATGGAAAAGTAATCTGGATTTTGCTAAGCGTGGCCCTGGCGCGTGATCAATTCTCCAATGAGCCTTTATATTTTATCACCCAAGTTCAAAACATTGATGATCAAAAAAAAGCCGAAGAAAAACTAAAAAAAATGGTGAATGAAGATCCTTTAACGGGGTTGCTAAATCGGAAAGCCTTAGAAGCTGCATTCAAAAAAATGAAAAAAAACTTATCGAATCATTTATTTTGTGGAATATATTTTATCGATCTAGATTATTTTAAGCACATAAATGATAAAAATGGTCATTTAGTCGGGGATAAAATCCTTAGAATTATTAGTAAGCGTATGAAAAATAAATTAAGAGACACGGATATTCTTGCAAGAACAGGTGGAGATGAATTTGTGATTATTGCTAAAGACTTAAAAGATGGCAATGAAGTCTTAAAAATCGCAAAATCTCTTCAAGTAAGTATTTCAAAACCCATTAAAATTGATGGAATTTCATCCCGAATCACAGCGAGTATTGGCATCAGTAGATACCCTACCGATGGAAACAACTTAAAGGACTTATTACAAGTAGCAGATCGAGCAATGTATGATATTAAAGAATTGGGAAGAGATGATATCAAACTTCAATGATGGAAAACTCGTTTTACCTGCATATAACTAAGACGTTAGGTTCATCCAAAATAGAATCTATCTATACTCTTTGAGTGGTTATATATCGAGTCATGAAATATTTTTATGCCCATCAGCGAAATATCCACTAAATTAACTGGCTTATTTTAAATGGATCTCGTTCAAAGATTAGTTTTTTGTGCAGGATAATGTTCGTTTTGCACCACAATAGGCATAAATGATTTTTCTGGCGAACACATGTTAAATTAATGGATAAATTATATCCTTGATGCTAGAATGCCTATCGTTTTTATAAACATTTACACAGGTGAAAGAATGAAAAAGTTAGTTGTAGCTTCATTGTCTTTATCCATATTTTTAGCTGGTTGTGCCCAGGTGACGAATGAAGGAGTTGGTACCGTCACAGGAGGCGTTGTCGGCGGATTATTAGGCAGCCAGTTTGGTGGCGGCTCAGGCAAGGTAGCCGCAGCAGCAGGTGGTGCGCTTTTAGGAGCGTTCCTTGGCGGCAAAATTGGTCAATATATGGATCGCCAAGACCGGATGGAAATGCAGCGCGCCTTAGAAACTGCACCAACTGGTAGGGCGGTATCTTGGAAAAACCCAGATACCGGGAATCAGTTCAGTGTTAAACCAACCAGAACTTACTACAGCAATGAACAGCCTTGTCGTGAATACGTGACCAATGCGTTAATTGGTGGTAAAACCCAACAAATTTATGGCAAAGCTTGTCGTCAAGCTGATGGGTCTTGGAGAGTGGTTAGCTAATTAATGTACGTTCGATATCAGAAAAATCCAAATTTTGCTGATATCGAACGGGCTTATTTTGAAAGATCACGGGTATAAACGCTACTAATTCTCTTTTTCAAGTTTTTTTGTCATTAATAATCCATGGCTATGTGCTAAAATTAATCAATACAATGATTATAAAATCATTGGATGATTAAGGAGAGCAACATGGCTCATATTTTACGATCACTTTTGCCACAGCCAAGAAGACCTATTGTTAAGGTATATCCTGATGTTGTTGTCAAACAAGGGGTTGAACTAATGGTTCATGAAAATATTGGCGCTTTAGTTGTGGCAGATGAAGATGACTTCTACGGGGTATTAAGTGAGCGAGATATTATACGGTTTGTCGTATACAAGGACTTATCACCCGAAACAACTAAGATTTCCGAGGTCATGTGTGCTGATATTACCATTCTTAGCATCACCGATACGATTGAAAAAGCCATGGAAGCCATGACGCTTACCAAGCGTCGTCATATTCTAATCGAAGAAGATGAAAAAATTGTTGCCATCGTTTCAATTGGAGATATTCTATATAATCTTCTTGAAGATAGAGCAAAAACGATTGAGCACTTAGAAAAATACATCCATACGTACTAACTTAGCATGGAGCACCTGATGATTTATACTCAAAAACCAGATATGCCCGATGAAATTCCTGAGCCACCACCGATAGAATCGCCTCCTTTACCCGAACCTGTAGAGCCCATGCCGCCCAATACTCCTGAGCCAGAACCTATCGATAAACCGGAACCAAGACCGGTTAAAATTCCAGAAGATCCTTCAGTAGACGAATAAATGCTGTGCGAAAGCACATATAAAATTAGGGGATGGCGAAATGCCAATTCATGAGCCTGGAAAGCTGTTCAAGCATAATTTCACCTCGTATGCTATTGCCTTTTGCATTGACTCTTGGACTTAATACGCAAATACCTGCTTTTCCTGGAACCACTGCCACGGTATAACCGGATACGCCGCTTTTTGCGGGCATTCCAGTTTGCACCATATGCGTGCCTGTTTCATCATACAATCCACAAGTAGCCATAATGGCTAACGTAATTTTACATGTCTCGGGTGAGAGAACTTTCTTACCTGTTTTGGGATCTTTACCCTGATTAGCAAGCAAGGTAGGTAAGTAAAGCATTTCTTCAATGGTGGCTTCATACGAACATAGGGAAAAATATAAATCCAATGTTGCTTTGACGCGACTTCCTAAGTTGCCACGACTGTGAAGCAGATGGGCAAGTGCACGGTTTCGATCGCCCGTGCGTTTCTCGGAAGCAAACACCAAAGGATTAATTCTTAAATGCCGATTAAACAACCTCTCAGTCCAGCCTTCAAGCCAGGCAAATTGTTGTTCACCTTCTCCAGGAATGTGAGAGCACAAGCAAATAGCACCAGCATTCAACATCGGATTTGAGGGCTTTGGTCCAAATTGCTCCAGACGTGTAATCGATGCAAAATCATCTCCGGAGGGTTCCACTTTAACCCATTCAAAAACTTGCTCTGGGCCGCAATCTTCGAGCAGACCAATCAAAGGAATCAATTTTGCCGTACTTTGCAAGGTGACAGGTACAATAGGACTATTGCTGTAATGCAAGGGTTCGCCTTGAATAGGGTACACGGCGATAGCCGTTGTTTCTTTGTTCACGTTTGCGAGCTCAGGAATATAATTCGCTACCTCTCCTGACTGATTGGACTCTGCCTGGGCAACGATTTTTTTAAGTAAGGCTAGTGTTAGTTTTTTTGTCATAAAGGGTAATTTTGTAAAAAAGCGGACATTATCTTTAATTTAGCATAGATGATCAATTCTTGATTTGACACGAGTACACCGTTTCTGAAGATTAGTCATTTATTTAATGGCTTTTCAGACGAATAGTCATGTTTTTTATCCTTCTATTAACTCTCGTAGAGCTTCACCAATATTGTTTGCTCGCATTAATTGTTCGCCAACCAAAAACGTATTGATTCCATGTGCTTGTAAATTAACAATATCTTGATGAGACTGAATACCGCTTTCGCTGATTAATATTCTATCTTGTGGTACGAAAGAACGAAGTTGTATGCTTTGATTCAAGTTGGTTTCAAAGCTATGAAGACTGCGATTATTAATTCCTATTAAAGGGGTAGGTAAATTTAATGCTCGTTCTAATTCTTTATGGGTGTGGCTTTCGACTAAAACGGCTAGATTAAGCTCATTCGCTAATTGGCAATAATCCATGAGCTGATAATCATCCAATAAAGCGACAATTAACAAGATGCAATCAGCGCCTAAGGCTAGGCTTTCATAGACCTGATAATCATCTACAATAAAATCCTTTCTTAAAATAGGTAAGTCAGTTTGTGATTTAGCCAGTTGGATATTGTCTGGATGTCCCTGGAAAAAATGAATGTCCGTTAAAATGGATAAGCAACATGCGCCATTGGCTTCATAAGCTTGTGCAATTTCAGACACGTTAAACGATTCTCGTAGGATCCCTTTGCTTGGAGAGGCTTTCTTGATTTCAGCAATGATTGCTGGATTTTTTTTTTGCAATGAGCCTGTGAAATCACGAATGGACTTAGGCTCAGATTCTAGCAGATTAGGAAGAGAACGCTTATTTTTAGCGAACAAAACTTCTTGTTTTTTATGTAGAGCAATTTTGGAAAGAATACTAGCCATTGAGGTTCCTATTTGTGTGTTCTTTTAATGCATTAAATCGTGCTTTCGCTTTTCCACTATCAATCGCTTCTTTGGCCAATTGGATCCCTTCTTCAAAATGAGTGCAGAGATCAGCACAATAAAGAACAGCTGCAGAATTAAGCAATACAATGTCACGGGCTGGGCCTTTTTCGCCGGAAAAAACCTGTTCAGCAAGGTTAAGACTTTCCAGAGGACTATGAACAAGAATGTCATCTAAATGAGCATGGTCAAGGTGATAGCGTTTCGGATCGATGCTCCACTCAATAAATTGTCCTTGTTTATATTCAACGACGTCGGTTACTTCTGCAATACTGATTTCATCTAAACCGTCACGAGAGTGAATGACCATGGTGTGCTCACTGCCAAGGTTTGCCAGTACCGTTGCAATAGGTCTTAACCAGGATTTCGCATAAACTCCAACCACTTGTTTTTTTACTTCCGCTGGATTTAATAGAGGACCTAATAAATTAAAGAGCGTTCTAATTTTTAAGGCCCCTCGCGCTTCGCGTGCATGTCGCAATCCTTGATGAAAACGAGGACCAAACAAAAACACAATGCCACATTGCTTAAAACATTCTTCAAGGGCTTTATCGGATAGTTCAATTGAAAACCCTGCTTCAGTTAGAAGATCAGCACTACCACTTTGACTCGAGACTGAACGGTTGCCGTGTTTGGCAACGTTAGCCCCAGCGGCGGCGGCAACAAAACTGCTAATAGTGGAAATGTTAAATGTATTTCGCCCGTCTCCTCCCGTACCGACTATATCCACCAAGTCATTTCCTAAAGAAAGGGTATGTGCAAATTCTTTCATGATTAAAGCCGCAGCCGTTAATTCTTCTACGGTTTCACCCTTCATACGCATTAATGCTAGAAACGCTGCCAATTGTGCATCACTTAGTTCACCATCCATGCATTGCTTCATAATGCTTTGCATTTGCGGGGTATCTAAGTTTTCACCTTCTATGAGTTGTTCAAAAATGTGTTTAATGTTCATGCTCTAGAAACCGCTGTAAGAGTTGCAAGCCATATTCGGTTAATATGGCTTCAGGATGAAATTGTAGACCAAAGAGTGGATATTGGCGATGAGAAATTGCCATAATCACTTCATTTGCCCAAGCATCAATAGAAAAACAATCGGGGAGACTTTCCGGTTCAATGATTAACGAATGATAACGAGTTGCTAGAAAATTATTCGGTAAATCATGAAATAAGCCTTGTTTATGATGAAAAATAGGTGATGTTTTTCCATGCAATATCTTGGGTGCTTGAATAATTCGTGCGCCAAAGGCATGCCCAAGACATTGATGTCCTAGACAAACACCAAGAATTGGAATTTGAGTAAAAAAATGGCGAATGACCGAAAGTGATATTCCAGCTTCCAGAGGAGATTTAGGCCCTGGGGAAATAACCAGGTGCTTTGGTGATAATTCTTTAATTTTTTCTAGTGTAATTTGATCATGAGGATAAACAAGTACCTGTTGGTTTAGACATTGAAAGTATTGAACCAGGTTATAGGTGAAAGAATCATAATTATCAATCAAAAGCAGCATGGTTATAGAGCCTGTTTACAACGAAAATTCCTCACCCAGATACACAGCGCGTACTTGCTGGTTTGATAAAATGCTTTGGGGAGAACCTTCGCATAAGATGCTTCCTTGGGATACAATGTAGGCGCGCTCGCAGATGTCTAATGTTTCTCGAACGTTGTGATCCGTAATTAATATACCAATATTTTTATCACGTAAATGTTGAATAATTTTTTTAATATCCAGCACTGAAATGGGATCCACTCCAGCAAAAGGTTCGTCCAGTAAGATAAACGAAGGCTCAATAGCTAAAGCGCGAGCAATTTCAACTCGTCTTCTTTCACCACCAGATAAACTCATGCCTAAATTTTTTGCCAGGTGGTTGATGTGAAATTCCTGCATGAGTTGATCGAGTTTTTCTTTGCGCTGTTTATCATTGAGCTCCTTTCGAAGCTGTAAAATAGACATAATGTTTTCTGAAACCGTCAATTTGCGAAAAATGGATGCTTCTTGAGGAAGATAACCGATGCCCAATCGAGCCCGTTGGTGCATAGCGGTTTCGGTAATGTCTTGACCATCTAAAAAAATATGACCTTCATCGCAGGATTGCAGGCCAACAATCATATAAAAACAGGTTGTTTTCCCCGCGCCATTGGGTCCTAGTAAACCCACACATTCCCCATGGGAAATCTCAACGCTGACTCCATTAACAACCGTTCTATTTTTGAAGGATTTTTTTAAGTGTTGGGCAACTAGTTTACTCATGATTTTTTCTCGGGGTAAATCGTAATGCTGGTTCGTTGATTGCCTGAACGTTTCGTGATGACGTGTTGTTGTTCAACGTTATAAAGAATTGTGGGCGCTTGAAAGGTATTCTCACCTTGCGACACCTTTGCATTTCCTACAAGCTCAATGATGTGCTTATTAGGATAGTAATATATTTTATCAGCATATGCATGTAAAACCGGTTTATTGTGGGCTGTCAGACACCAAAAATGAGCTTGAGCATGCGTATCTCCTTTAGCAAAGGCTTTGATGAGTTGGTTACTTTCGTTCCCTTGCGTTATTGCAAAAGCTGCTCTTAAGTGAGAGCTTCCTTGATCAAGTTCTACATCTCCGGTGTAGATCCCTTTATGCGTTGCTTGGTTGATGTCTGCTTTATTCGCTCGTAAATACAAGGTCTTTTCACGATCATCCGGTAGAGCAAAACTAATGCAGGAAATGAATAGGCTGAGGAACACTGCACAAATACAAATAACATGCTTAGCCATGTTTTGGCTCATATTTACCTCTCGCGTTTCCTAATAATTTGACTCGTTTTTCGGCAAGGTAGGCTTTCATGCCTTCAGATTGAACGATGTTCCCAGGTTGCTCAAACGTCACGCTTTTTTTAGTTGTTGCGAGTTTCTTCTTAGGAAAATAGATAATTTCTTCTGTTTTCAGTGTACTTTCGGGAGTTTTCTCACTCGAAGCTTGATGAAGTACGACATGCTTACTTAAGGTAATTTTGTCGCCGCCGTAGAGTGAAGTGGCTTCAAGTGCTTTAATTTCCCACGGTGTTTGATTTTCCTGTGTCACGACAATATAAGGAGTTTTCAACCAATGCTTATTGTCTTTGGGTATATGATGCATTAGGGGTGTTTTCAGAAAATTGATTCGTTTTCCCTCTTCATTATATTGGCTTAATGTTAGGTCCTGGATAATGGTATCAACCGTGTTCGATAACGTATTTTCATCCAATTTTTTAACGGGCGCTGAGCTTGCAAAATACCAGCTTGAAAAAGCAAGGCCGATGAGCACGGCAAATAACCAAGCGGCCTGCTTACCTGCGTTCATGAATTAAAGTATCCTTGCAGGGCTTCCTCATGTTTGTTTTGCGCTGTTAAAATAAAATCACAGACTTCTCTAACCGCCCCATGACCACCTTCGGCTTGGGTATGCCAGATTGCAAATTCTTTAACCTGACGAACGGCATTCGCTACAGCGACTCCAAATCCAACTTGCTGAATAATGGGTAAATCGGGCAGATCATCTCCTATATAGGCACAGGCTTCGTTACTAAGATTTAACGTTTCTTTTAGTAGTTTAAATGATTTTTGTTTTTCAACTTGTCCTTTGAAATAATGTTGAATGCCCAATTGTTCCATACGATGATCAATGACTGCATTACGAGAAGTGGTTATGACTGCCACATGTATGCCTGCCGCCATCAGTAGTTTTAAGCCCATTCCATCTTGTACGTGAAAGGCTTTTAATTCATTACCATGATTATCGACATACAACCTACCATCAGTCAGTACGCCGTCTACATCACAAATAAGACATTTTATGTGTTTCGCTTTATTAATTAATTCGTTCATCTAATACACACCGGCTTTTAATAAATCATGTAAATGAATAACCCCATAAGGGCGGTTGTCTTCTCGAACAATCACAAGAGACGTAATACTATATTTTTGCATCAAAGCTAAAGCTTCTGCGGCCAAAAAATTAGGTGATATGGTTCGACACGAGCGAGTCATCACCTCATGGAGTCGTGTAGTATTGATATCTAACTGCTTAGTGAGTGTTCGTCGAACATCCCCATCCGTATAGACACCAGTAAGATATCCATGCTCATCGACGACACACGTCATGCCTAACTTTTTCGCTGTGACTTCAATTAATGCTTCAGCCACCGTTGCTTTTTCGAAGACGATGGGTAACTGGTCTTCTTTATGACTCATTTCATCGACTCGCAGTAATAATCGTTTACCGAGTGTCCCAGCCGGATGCGATAGAGCAAAATCTTCTGACGTAAATCCTCGTGCTTGAAGTAATGCAATGGCTAGGGCATCGCCCATGACTAAGGCGACTGTAGTACTGGTAGTTGGTGCTAATCCTAATGGACAAGCTTCTGCTTTAATCGACAAATCAAGTGAAACATCGGCGGCTTTTGCTAAGACGGAATCTGGATTGCCACTTAATACGATCAATGGCACTTCAAGTCGCTTTAAAAGAGGTAATAATAAAACAATTTCTGCCGTGTTGCCGGAGTTTGAAATGGCAATTACAACATCTTTGCGAGTAATCATGCCCAGATCGCCATGACTGGCCTCTCCAGGATGCATGAAAAACGACGGTGTACCCGTACTGGCCAAGGTGGCGGCAATTTTATTGCCAATGTGTCCAGATTTCCCCATCCCGGTAACCACTACACGCCCTGGACAAGCCAGCATGATTTTACATGCTCTTTCAAAATGCTCATCAATGCGCTGAGTTAACTCAAAAACCGCATGTGCCTCGGTTTCTATCACCGCGAGCCCAAGTTTGCAAAAGTTCATAGGCGAAAAATTTAAAAAGAAGAATCCTATCTTAACACATCATGAAGGCAGCATAAAATTGATTGCAATAAATTTCGGGTTGTTTTGAGTCATTCTTTTGATATCTGAGGATCTATCTTGCTTGAACGTTCAAAGCAGGAGTTTTCACAATTAAGTCTGTACATTTTTACTATTTTTTAATCTAAGAACGACCCTTTCTCGCAAAAACTTAGAATAAGGGTATATAATATACCCGTAATCCTTCAAAATGCGAGTTTTATACTGTTCCTTTTTCTTTCTGCTCAATTTTAAAAAACTCGCAATGGAATCGCCATTACTCGTTTTTTAAAATTGAGCCGGAAAAAAATAAATGCGTCTAAAAGATCGCATTTTGAAAGATTACGGGCAGAGAACCATACGGTGCGCGTTCAATTTTTTGTGGTTTGGTGAGATTCATTATTGGAACAATTCCATGACGGATAATTTCGTTGAAATCAAAGACTTATCATTTTCCCGAAATCAGCGTGTCATTTTCAATGGCGTGGATATTGCTGTTCAACGCGGAAAAATTACAGCGATTATGGGACCGAGTGGAAGTGGAAAAACCACGCTACTTCGATTGATTGGTGGTTTGCTATCACCCAGTTCTGGGGAAGTCATTGTTGATGGGTGTAATATCCATCAATTGTCTCGTAAAGCGCTTTATGCAATTCGAAAAAAAATGGGCTTACTTTTCCAAAGTAGCGCTTTGTTTACGCATCTCTCAGTCTTTGATAACGTCGCTTTCCCGTTAAGAGAACACACCAATCTTAGCGAAGCCATGTTACGTGATATTGTATTAATGAAACTAGAGGCAGTAGGACTTCGTGGGACGGCGAATTTTATGCCGAATATGTTATCTGGAGGTATGGCAAGAAGAGTCGCATTAGCTAGAACCATTGTTCTTGATCCTCTGCTCATGATGTATGATGAGCCATTCACAGGTCAAGATCCAATTGCCATGGGGGTGCTGGTGCGCTTGATTAAGCGTTTAAACCAATTGTTAAATACTACGACCATGATTGTTTCTCACGATGTGAATGAAACTTGCTCCATTGCAGATTATGTCTATTTGATTGCTGAAGGGAAAGTAATCGGTCAAGGTACGCCTTTAGAATTGCAAGCGTCATCTGATCCACATGTCCATCAATTCATGCATGGGCAAGCGGATGGAGTGGTACCGTTTCATTATCCAGCACGTCCTTATACTGAGGAGTTACTTGATGCTTGACCGAATTGCCCGCTTTGGTCACATGAGCCTTTCAACTTTCCAAATGGTGGGGAGTTCAGGTGTGTTTTTGTTGCGCGTTTTATTTCGAAAGCCAGATATTTTGCGCCTTTGGCCTTCATTGCGGGCCCAATTATATTATATTGGCGTGTTGTCCTGTTTAATTATCATCGTTTCTGGGTTATTTATTGGTGGAGTAGTGGGCTTGCAGGGTTATAATACCCTCGAAAAGTTCGGCGCTGACAGTCAATTAGGTCAATTATTGGCTTTAAGCATTGTGAGAGAGCTTGGGCCTGTTATTAGTGCCTTATTGTTTGCTGGGCGAGCAGGATCTGCTTTAACTGCAGAAATCGGATTGATGAAAGCCACTGAGCAACTTGACAGCATGGATATGATGGGAGTGGATCCATTAGGGCGTATTATTTATCCGAGGTTTCTGGCTGGCTTAATCGCGCTACCTATTTTAACCTTAATTTTTTCAGCAGTGGCTGTGTATGGTGGCTATTTTATTGGTGTGGATTGGTTGGGCGTGGATTCGGGTAGTTTCTGGTCGAATATGCAATCTGCAGTGAGTTTTCATTTAGATGTCTTAAGCGGCATAATTAAAAGCATTGTGTTTGCATTTTTGGTGATATGGATATCGGTGTTCCAGGGGTTTTCCTGTGTTCCAACGGCAGAGGGGATCAGTCAAGCGACAACAAGGACTGTGGTTTATTCATCGCTGGCGGTATTGGGGTTTGATTTCTTATTGACGGCGATGATGATTGGAGGCTGGTAAATGAATAAGCAGCGATTTATTGACATCTCTGTAGGTCTTTTTATGTTATTGGGCGCACTGGCTTTATTAATTATGGTATTAAAAGTCAGTGGCATGTCGGATTTCAATTCGTCTAAGGTTTATGAAGTAACGGCCGATTTTAGTGATATTGGAGGGCTTAAAGTACGAGCTCCTGTGACGGTTGCTGGTGTTAAAATAGGCGAGGTAACGAAAATCGAGCTTCAGCCAGAGCAGCTGAATGCTAAGGTGACGATGGCATTACGACGAGATAAGCCTATACCTTACGATGACACCTCGGCACGGATTTTGACGGAAGGTTTACTTGGATCGAATTACATTAGCATCGTTCCGGGTTTTGAAGATGATGAGGACCGGTCACATCCTTATCTACAGGATGGTGATGTAATCGCTAGAACTCAGCAAGCAATCATTCTAGAAAATTTAATCGGACAATTATTATTTAATATTAAAAAGTAGAATAACAGAGAATCCAGGAGATGGATATCATCGTGATTTGTTGGAGAGGGGATAAGCATGAAAACAATAAAAGCATTCTTGATTTTAGTGACTCTAGTGTTATCACAGATTGTAATGGCAGAAAGCTCTCCAATTCCTATGTTGGAGGGAGCTGCAAATAAGATCACCAATACTTTAAAGGAAAATCGTGCCAGCCTAAAAAATAATCCGCAAGTGATTCATACTGCGGTTAGGCAATATTTATTGCCGATTGTAGATGTAACCGGCATGTCAAGATCGGTTTTAGGACGCCAGGCTTGGAATAAAGCCACAAGTGCTGAGAAACAACAATTTATACGGGAATTTACGCAACTGGTTATCCGTACGTATGCGACTCCACTTGCAGAATATTCTGACGAAAAAGTTAAATTTCTTCCCTTACGCGGTCCAATCAATGGCCGATTTGTGCGTGTAAATAGTGTCATTGTGCGAAGTTCTGGTCCAAATATTCCTTTAAGCTATAGCTTGGTAACGAAAAATGGGCAATGGAAGATTTATGATTTAAGTGTTGAGGGTGTAAGCTTACTGCAAAGTTTTCGTTCTCAGTTTGGTCAAGTGTTGCAAAATTCAAACATGGCTGAGTTAATTGCACAAATGAAAAAAACGAAGGCGAGTTAATCATGGTAGAAACGTTGAGTTTAACAGGTGAGCTAACCTTTAATACGGTGCAAAGTAACCTTAAACAACTCGTTCTGCTACTTACTCGTTCAAAAACAAATAATTTGAAGCTCGATTTGGGTCAGGTAACACAATGTGACAGTGCAGGACTAGCCTTGCTTATTGAGGCCAAACGCTTGTCAAAACAATATAAAAAAAAGTTAGAAATTTCTGGGGCCTCGCAGGCAATTTATGCTTTGGCTGAATTTTGTGGTGTGGAAGTGGTTTTAAATGATAAGTAATGAACAAATTGAACAGTATCTTCGTTCAAATAATGAAGTAGACTTTGTGACGGTTGAAGGGGATGGGTATCACTATAAATTAACCGTTGTTTCAGACGCATTTGTTGGAAAATCAAAGGTTGCAAGACAGCAGTGGGTGTATGCTTTATTAAAGGACTATATCACAAGCGGAAGTCTGCATGCTTTAAGCATGACGACCTGGACAAAGGATGAATGGGAGAAACAACATGGATAAGTTGATCATTAATGGTGGCCACCCCTTAAATGGTGAAGTGATTATTTCTGGAGCAAAAAACGCCGCCTTACCAATTATGGCGGGAACAATTTTAGCAAATGATAACGTAACCATTTCTAACGTGCCGCACTTGAAAGATGTGACCACCATGATGGAACTTCTGGGCCAATTAGGAGCGCAGTTGACCATTGATGAAAAAATGAATGTTCAAGTGGATGCCAGCCATATCAATGAAATGGTTGCGCCCTATGAGCTGGTTAAAACCATGCGTGCCTCAATTTTAGTGTTAGGTCCTTTATTAGCTCGATTTGGCAAGGCAGATGTGTCTTTGCCAGGTGGATGCGCAATAGGAACCCGGCCGGTCGATTTGCATCTCAAAGCACTTAAAAGTATGGGTGCTGATATTTCAGTTAGAAATGGCTTTATTAAAGCACGATGTAAACACGGGCGCTTGCAAGGTAAAACATTGGTTTTTGATACCGTAACAGTAGGCGGAACAGAAAACCTGATGATGGCAGCAACGCTTGCTGAGGGTAAAACGATTATTAAAAATGCGGCCCGTGAACCCGAAGTGGTTGATTTGGCTAATTTTCTAACGCTTATGGGGGCTAAAATCTCAGGAGCAGGCACATCTACCATTGAAATTGAAGGCGTAGAGGCTCTAGGAGGGGGAAGTTATTCGGTTATGCCTGATCGTATTGAAGCAGGAACATACCTTGCTGCAGGTGCTGTGACTCGTGGCAAGGTCACCGTTCGTAAGGTGAAACCGGATAATTTATTATCCATGCTTTGTAAATTTGAAGAAGCAGGCGCTGCCATTACATTAGGCGAAGATTGGGTGCAATTGGATATGCACGGACTTCGTCCACAGCCGGTGAATATAGCGACAGCGCCGTATCCTGCATTTCCAACTGATATGCAAGCCCAATTTATGGTGTTAGATACGGTTGCGGATGGTTCTTCTACCATTGTAGAGACAATCTTTGAAAATCGCTTCATGCATGTACAAGAATTACAACGGATGGGCGCTCAAATTCGCTTACATGGGAATACCGCTATGATTAATGGGGTGGAACATTTAACCGGTGCTCCAGTCATGGCGACCGACTTAAGAGCTTCTGCGAGTTTGATCTTGGCAGGATTAATTGCTGAAGGTGAGACTCGGGTCGAACGTATTTATCATGTTGATCGCGGATATGAGCGTATTGAAGAAAAGCTATCCATGCTTGGGGCGGATATTAAACGGTGTTCATCCAGTGATTAAACGTTCAAACCTTTCTCAGTATCTTGATGAGTTTTTATCCTGTGCCAGTTTCCAGGATTATGCGCCCAATGGGTTACAAGTGGAAGGGAAAGACACCATTCATAAAATTTGCACTGCTGTAACGGCCTCTGAAAAAGCTATTGAGGAGGCCATTGCAAAAAACGCAGATGCTCTTTTAGTGCACCATGGTTACTTTTGGCGAGGTGAAGATCCAACGGTTAAGGGCATTAAGAAAAGAAGATTGGGACTGCTTTTAGCTTCTGAATTA
The DNA here is from genome assembly GCF_900639875.1 of Legionella impletisoli. Lineage (GTDB taxonomy): Bacteria > Pseudomonadota > Gammaproteobacteria > Legionellales > Legionellaceae > Legionella_A > Legionella_A impletisoli. The sequence goes on along the minus strand of NZ_CAAAIA010000002.1, from coordinate 107,534 downwards.
AATCTTTTCGCCTACCACTTACCTCTGGATTGCCATGCTACACTGGGTAACAATGCTTGTTTAGCAAAACGCTTAGAGGTCGGATCTATTCAAAGCCACAAAATTAATAAAACGCCTGATCTATTGTGGTCTGGCACTCTGAAAGAGTCTTTATCCATTCAGAAACTAACGCAATTGATCACGCATAAATTAAATCAAACCCCTTTCGTGATCCACGCTTCAGATAAACCCATTCAACAGATTGCCTGGTGTTCTGGTGCCGCCCAAGATTATATTGATGAAGCGGTTGCTCTTGGAGTGGATGCCTACCTCAGTGGCGAGGTTTCAGAACGAACGTATTATTTAGCAAAGGAATTAGGAATTCACTACTTGGCATGCGGTCATCATGCGAGTGAGCGCTTTGGAATACAGGCTTTAGGCGAGCATCTTAGCCAGGAATTTGAGCTTAGCCATGAATTTATCGATAGTGACAACCCCATTTAAGAAAAAAATTTCATTCCTTCCAATTCGCCTATATTACATACGACTATCTACCATATCGACCTTCAAAAAAAATTTCTAGAGGATTAATTATTTACCGGTTGATAATCGGAATTCGAGTTGCTCGATGAGGAGGCTTTTGAGGGAAACAGATCGTCAAAATCGATTCGCTTATCGGCTAGTGCTTTGCGCTTTTTATCTAAACCTGCAACTTTATAAATAATCGTAGGCAGAACAAGACCTAATACGCCGATGGTAAAAGCAATTTTGTAGGTAGGGTCTTTATCCAGAGCAAGAAATACCAAACAAATGACCATTAAGATAATTGCCAAAATCCCAGTATAGGGCGACCAGGGGGTTTTATAATGCAGGTCGTTTGCACTATAGCCTGCTTTGATGAGCCGTCTTCGGAAATTTATTTGCGCCCAACATAAGGAAATCCAAGCAATAGCACCAGTAAAACCTGAAACGAGTAACAGGGCGATGTAAAGCATGGATTGACCAAAGAAATAACCGGCTAAAAGCAATAGCCAAATCGCAGCCAGTGTGACAATACCTGCATTTTGAGGCACTGCATTACGATTGAGCTTTGCTAATTTTCTAGGGGCCATTCCGCTTTGAGCTAGTGCGTGCATGGAACGAACGATACCATAGACTCCTGAATTAGAGCACGATAAGGCAGCGGTCATGGTAACAAAACTTGTGGCAGCTCCAGCCCATTTAAGTCCGTAAAAATTAAGTGCTTCAGCAAATACAGAATTGGCTAAACTCGCCTTTTGCCAAGGAAAAATTAAAACAAGGCAAAATACGGGAATGATGTAAATAAAAATAATTCGAAAGGTTACATTGCGAATAGCACTTGGAATCATGCGGCCAGGATCAATCGATTCGCCTGCTGCAAGACCGATGATCTCGGAACCTTGATAATTCACCAAAAGCAGCACCATTGCCGTTAAAAACGCCATAGGGCCATTGGGGAAAAGCCCTCCTTGGTCAAAGATATATTTGCCCCAGAGGATATTCTCTGGTCGAGGACCATGAATTACACCAAAAAAAATAAACACGGATAAGGCGACGAAGCCAAATAACGCTAAAATTTTTATAATCGCAAGCCAAAACTCAATTTCACCAAAGGTTCCTACTTTGGCTAAGTTAATATAGGTAATTAATAGACCAAACCCAACAGCCCACACATAGCCATTAATCCCAGTAAAATGCTCCATAATGATTCCACCGGCCACGCACTCTGCGGGAATATAAGCAATCCAGCTCAGCCAATACGACCAACCTACGCCACAAGCCAGTGCAGGGGAGATAAAATCTGCTGTATAATGAATAAACGAGCCTGAAATCGGGATAGCAACGGCTAATTCACCCATACACAGCATGGTTAAATAAATAATTAAGCCGCCAAGAATGTAAGCAAGAAAAACAGCAGGCCCCACTTGGTGAACCATTTCACCTGTTCCGAGGAAATACCCTGAGCCAATAATGCCGCCTAAAGCAATAAGCTGAACGTGTCGAGTTTTTAAGGCTCGACGAAAGTCGCCATCATTGACTGGCAATGCGTTAATCGGTTTTTTCTTCGCCACTGACCCCTCAGAAAAGGTTAAATAATATGGTGCGCGAATTGTATGATAATTTTATTATTTGTCTATCTATTTTTGCATTAATTTTGCAAAAAATGAACGATTAGAATGGTGTTCGGATCAGGGTGTAATACTCATACAAGTAGATAAAATAAGGTTCAAATTTGCCTATACCCATTTTACCTGAAAAAACCAGTATCTTCAGGTGGAATGGGTATATATAAGTGTTGCCACTCCGATCATGCTTATTAGAACATTAAATTATTTTACAAACAAACTATGCTAGCATAATTCTATGCTTGCTTCACAGAACTAAATCTGCTTAGAATCAAGGCCTAAGTCTATTCCATTCTATGACAAGCACTGACGTTGTTACAGATTTTTCTTCTTACGGTCTCAATGGCCTTGGTGTTCAGGCAAAAATATGAAAGAAAAACATCAACTTAAAATATTGTTGCTTCAAATTCGTGAAGATGAAGAAACCATGCTCGAAGAGTTTTATGAATTTGTGCAGTTTAGCCAGCTTCATGAAGAGCAATTTACAAAATTAAATACGTTTAAAACGATTCATTTTCCTCCATCCATTATGGATGATTATGATGTTTTATTTGTCGGCGGTTCAAGTGATGCTAGTGTTTTAAACGTAGAAGACTATTTGTTTGTTCCGCATTGCAAAGCGTTGATTCGTTATTGTTACGATAACAATATCCCAGTGCTTGCGTCATGTTTTGGTTTCCAGATTGCGATGGAAGAGCTTGGGGGTAAAGTCATACTAGATAAAGAAAACATGGAAATGGGCATTTACTCTATAAATTTACACTCAGAAGTAAAAGATGATCCCCTCTTATACGATTATCCCGAATCGTTTTGGGCTGTATCGGGCCATAAAGAACGAGCTAATAAAATTCCTTCAAATTGCATTCTTTTGGCTTCTAGCGAGCGGTGCCCTTATCACATCGTTAAATTTATCGATAAACCGATTTATTGTTTTCAGTTTCATCCTGAAGTGGATACGAAGGATTTGATTACTCGAATAACACGCTATCAAATGCGCTATTTAGATAATAATGAATCTCTTCAAGAGATTATTGATACAGCTATTCACGAGACGCCGTATTCTAATAAAATTGTGAAGGATTTTATCGAGCGAATTGTTCTTCCTCATTACAACGGCTAGTGCAGGTAATTTGCAGAAGAGAAAGGCTGGGGGAGGGTAGGTATGATAAGAGACCTTTTAGAACATTTGGCGGAGAGAGAGGGATTCGAACCCTCGATACGTTTCCGTATACACACTTTCCAGGCGTGCGCCTTCGACCGCTCGGCCACCTCTCCGAAGCCGCAAGATTATACTGATTGATTAAAAAAATCAATCCCATTGGGTCATCTTCAACAAAACCTAAGTGTTAGATCAAGAATAAAGCCATTAGGATAAGTCATTATAAATAGATTATAATTATAAAAATCACTTTAGAGAAAAGCGTTATGAGTCGAATTGCTGCATTGTTCTGTTTAATAGGCTTATCTTCCCCTGCTTTATCATTTCCTTGTTTTATTACTTTAGCAAAAGATAGTTGCTGGGGAGATTATAATGTCACGGTAACTGTACAGTCCGTAATGAATGATAATAAAACGCTGGCTACTATTATTGTGCCAGAGGGGACTTTTTGGGAAAGGCAGAAATTTGAATGTCAGCCTAAGGAAGAATTAAGATTTGTAGCAGAGTTTAATCCCGCATTTTGGCAGGAAGATGCTGGAAAGCAATATGAAGGTGCTCGTTTTTGGTTTTTGCCCGAGAAGATTACTGCCAGTGAAACCGCCTGGAATATAAACCTCTGTTTTCCAAAAGATTTTGCTGAAGTGCCCCTGCCACCTCAGGCTGGTTCAAATTGCAAGTGTGATTTTTCAACAATTCCACCAGTACCTCCGCAATAATGTACGCCATCCCAACAACAATAAACCTACACTAGGAGTGTTGTGTGACTACAATAAGAAAAATGATTGGCCAAATGCTCATTATGGGATTTGCAGGATATGATGTTGATGAACATAGCCCAGTTACAGAATGGATTCAGCGTGATGCGATTGGTGGCGTTTTGCTGTTTGATTATGATTTTCCTAACCAGCAATTTGGTAAAAACCTTAAGAATAAAACTCAAATTAAATCGCTTAATGAAAAGCTTTATAAGTACTCGTTACAAGCGAACGATGATAAAGAATGTTTACCTTTATTTATTGCATTAGATTATGAAGGGGGCGATATTGATCGTCTAAAATACATCGACGATTGTGTACAAACCATTCCACCCGTCATGCAGGCAAAACTTTCGGATGATGCTTTGTTGCAAGAAGCTCGAATCATGGCTCATACCTTAAAATCATTAGGATTTAATCTTAATTTTGCCCCAGTTGTTGATTTAAATCTAAACGATCAAGTCGGAATTATAGGTAAGCGGGGGCGAAGTTTTTCGAATGATCCCATCGAGGTGATACGTGCTGCTAATCAATTTGTAAAAGCATTCAAAGAGCATGATATTGTATGCTGTTATAAGCATTTTCCAGGTCATGGCAGTGCTCTTGGTGATACTCACGAAGGGTTTGTGGATGTAACGGACACGTTTGATTCAAAAGAATTGATTCCTTATGAGGTCTTATTAAAAGAACGTAATGCTCCGATTATGGTAATGACGGCGCACGTGGTAAATCATCATTTGGATAATACAGGCTTGCCGGCTACGTTATCTTATCCTATTTTAACAGGATTATTGCGCAACAAATTGCAATATGAAGGCATTATCATCAGTGATGATTTGCAAATGCATGCGATTAGCAATCATTATCAACTTTCTGAGGCTCTAGCGCGAACCATTAATGCGGGAGCGGACATGTTGATTTTTGGAAACCAACTTGGACAAATTAATGCACCTGAAGTGATTGATTGCATTGAAGCGCTAGTGGAAAGCGGAGAAGTGCAGCGGTCACGGGTTGAAGAATCTTTTCAACGGATTCATCATTTTAAAAAGAAACATATCACAGTAGACAAATCTTTCGAACTGAATCTCGCTTAGATTAGGATCTGTTGGCAATTCGGTTGCAATCCACGACCTGTCTTATGTTCCAAGGCTTGTGCGGCCGCCTACGTTCCCCGGCTTGTCCGGCTGTCCTACGTTCCCCGGCTTGTCCGGGGAATCTAAAGACACCAAGAAAAAGTCGAGGGCGTAGGCCGTGCGATGAATTGTCAACAAGGCTCTAACCATAAATTATGGAATTGAAAATAAAACAGCGTAGATGGCGGTCATAATTACAAGAAACTAAGCTACGTTTTTTATTTTCTCTTTTATTCACTAGGGATTTTGTGTTAAAATATTCTCTTTATGTTCAAAAATAAATCAAAAGAGGCGTAGATGACCATTTTGATCCCTTATTGCCAACGCTCTTACTCTACTTATCCTTTCTCTTTTTGTAATTGTTGTTAGTTCTCTTTCTTCAATGAATTCATTCTTATAAGGGTACTCGCATGTGCGCACAACACTCAGCAAAAAAAACTTCTTTTTGGTTTAGCACTCCTGTTCTTTATGCCGTGATGATTTTCTTAGGTATTTTAAGTGGGATGTCTGATATACCACTTCTTAAAACACTCGGATTATTAATTGCCGATGTGTTTATTAAAATCTTTAAATGTATTAGTTTGCCCATCATTTCACTTTCTATCATTGTGACACTCGCAAGCTATCGCTCGGATGGGATGATGAAACATATATGGCGTAGAACCATGCGTTATACGTTAGGAACGACATTAGTCGCCGCAGCCATTAGTTGTTTGTTGTATCTAGTCATTCATCCCAGCATGGTTCATGATGCAAAACACACAGAGGTGGTTTCCACAAGCCAGTTTAGTTATTTAGACCATGTATCTAATTTAATTCCTAGCAGCTTATTTTCTCCATTTCTTGAGCAGCAAGTTTTAAGCGTGTTGTTTCTCAGTATAATAATCGGAGTAGCGATTCGTTTTATACCTGATGACGAGCCGAGGCAAACCATTACGCAATTTTTTAAAGGTGCTCATGGGCTTTTCATGGTGATAACCAAATGGGTCATTACAATTATTCCATTGGGGTTGTTTGGCTTTATTACCTCGTCGGTTATCCAGATCCGGACAGGAACTGTGTTAAGAGGAATAGGAGAATATTTACTGGTTATTGTCTTAGCTAATCTCGTGCAAGGACTGGTGATATTGCCGTTATGGTTACGATCTCACGGCATAAAACCTTATGCTGCTTTAAAAGGCATGCTGCCGGCTCTATCGCTTGCCTTTTTCTCTAAGTCTTCAGTGGGTAGTCTTCCAGTTACCATGGATACGGTTGAAACGTCTCTTAAGGTAAAGCCTGAGGTGGGGCGATTTGTGTTGCCATTATGCACCAGCATTAATATGAATGGTTGTGCTGCGTTTATTTTTGTGACCGTCATGTATTTGATGCAAAATCACGGCATCGAAGTAACTTATGCCTCGATGGCTTTATGGGTGGTTGTGTCGACTGTGGCAGCGATTGGTAACGCCGGCGTACCCATGGGATGTTTTTTTCTGAGCGCAAGCCTTTTAGCCAGCATGAATGTTCCTATAACTCTGATGGGAATTATTTTACCTTTTTACAGCCTTATCGATATGTTAGAAACGTCATTGAACGTATGGTCGGATGCTTGTGTTACCAAAGTGGTGGATGAGAAACATAAGCAAGCACTCTCGCATGAATATCCTGTTTTAGTAAACCAGGATGAATCGATCAAAACGGTACTAAGTTAATAAATCGACGCAGATAGCATAATAAAGATCCGTTAATATTTCTAATTCAGCTATTGAAACACACTCATTGACTTGATGAATGGTTGCATTAACAGGCCCTAATTCAATCACTTCAACGCCAAAAGGGGCGATGAAACGAGCGTCTGAAGTGCCTCCACTGGTGGATAGCTGAGGTTCTAGCGTGGTAATTTTTCGAATGGCGCTAACGGTTGCATCGACGAGTTTTCCTTGAGCGGTTAAGAAGGGTTCGCCATTTAATTGCCATCGAATTTCTGGGTTAAGATGATGCCGACTAAAGCAATCTTCAACGGTTTTCATGAGAGAGTCTGCAGTATGTTCGGTTGAAAATCGGAAATTAAACTGTAATTTGAGTTCACCCGGTATAATGTTTGAGCCTATTCCTCCGGCTTCAATGTGGGTTATTTGCAAAGTCGTGGGGGGGAAATAATCATTGCCTTTATCCCATTTTGTACTGACTAATTCCGTAAGCAGAGGACTTAGAGTATGAATTGGATTTTCAGCTAAATGCGGATAAGCGACATGCCCTTGTTTACCCTGGAGTATCATTCTTCCGGTTAATGATCCTCGTCTCCCAATTTTAACCACATCGCCAATGTATTTAGTGCTTGAAGGCTCGCCAACAATACAATAATCAGGAATGATGTTCTTTTGAGCTAAAGTCCGCATGACATGTGGGGTGCCTAACTCAAACTCTTCGCCTTCCTCGCCGCTGGTGATTAAAAATCCTAAAGCGCCTTTAAATTCGGAATGGTTCTCAAGAAATCGTTTTGTCGCAAGTAGCATGGCAGCCAAGCTACCTTTCATATCTGCAGCGCCTCGGCCAAATAAAAGACCGTTTCGTTCAACAAGCTCAAAGGGATTTGTGTCCCATTTGTTTGTTTCGCCAACTGAAACGACATCGGTATGCCCAGCAAATAAAAACAAAGGCTTATCCTCTCCAATTTGAGCATAAAAATTGGAGACAGGGTGGTTATTTAAGGGAGTGCACGTAAATCCGAGCTCCTGTAAATAATCCATCATGAATGGTTGACAGCCATCATCATAAGGCGTAACGGATTCAAATCGAATCAACCGGGCCAGTAAGTCCTTGACTGAGCTCATGATGGAATATCTCGCAATAACTCATTGATGCTGACCTTAGCGCGCGTTTTCTCATCCACTTGTTTAACAATAACTGCACAATAAAGACTATACCGTCCATCTTCACTGGGTAAATTTCCTGGGACAACGACCGAACCAGCTGGAATACGTCCATAGGTGATTTCACCGGTTAGTCGATTATAAATTTTTGTGCTTTGTCCAAGATATACACCCATTGAAAGAACAGACCCTCGCTCTACAATGACTCCTTCCACCACTTCAGAGCGGGCACCAATGAAACAGTCGTCTTCAATAATGGTAGGGTTTGCTTGAAGCGGTTCAAGAACCCCTCCAATTCCAGCTCCACCAGATAAATGAACGTTTTTACCAATTTGCGCACAAGAGCCTACCGTTGCCCAAGTATCCACCATCACGTTTTCGTCGATGTACGCACCAATGTTGACATAAGAAGGCATTAGTACGCTATTTCGTCCAACAAAAGCTCCATGCCGTACCATCGCATGGGGGACAACACGAACACCCATTTCCTGAAAATCTTGGCTACTCAAATGATTAAATTTTAAGGGTACTTTATCGTAAAACTGGCAAAAACCAGCCTCAATCACTTCATTGGGATTCATCCGAAATGAAAGTAAAACGGCTTTTTTAATCCATTGATGAACCGTCCAATCCTTGCCTTCTTTTTCTGCAACGCGATAAAACCCTGAGTTTAATCCGTTTAAAACGTCTTCTACCGCCTCTTTTAATTCACGGGTAGCTGATTGTGGGGTAATGGTTTGACGTGATTCAAAATTCGCTTCAATTATTTGCTGCAAATGACTCATGTTCATCCTATTTGGCGATTAAAAAAAGCCAGTATAGCGTTTTTTGTAACGATCGTCATGATGGTTTCCATCAAATCAGATAGGGAGTATACTTTCTTCATTCGTTACTGCTCTCCCCCTACCGACTTCCCGCGGCTTGACCGCGGGATCCAGCGATCTAGAAAGGATTCCTGGATCCCACGGTCAAGCCGCGGGAAGTCAAGTGAGGTGAGATGGGCGAGCAGTTACAGTTACCTTCATTCTTAACATTAGGCCTTGTCATGCGATTGTTAATTACGGGTTGCGCAGGATTTATTGGGTATCATCTTGCTAAAGCGCGTTTAGAAATGGGTGATCAAGTCATTGGGATGGATAATCTAAATGACTATTACGATGTGCGTTTAAAGCAAGCTCGATTGGAATTGCTGCAATCTCATCCATCGTTTCACTTTTATGAGCGTGACATTTGTAATCTGGAACAAGTAACCGAGGTTTTTAAAACGCATAAGCCTGAGCGTGTAGTCAATTTAGCCGCCCAAGCTGGCGTGCGATACTCTCTTCAAAATCCTCTCGCTTATATTCAATCAAACGTTGTTGGCTTTACGAACATCATTGAAGCTTGCCGCCATCATCACGTTGAGCACTTAGTGTATGCTTCTACCAGTTCAGTGTATGGGGCGAATGAATCACAACCTTATCGTGAAAAGGATGGTACGGCTCACCCTCTAACTATTTATGCTGCGTCTAAAAAGGCAAATGAATTGATTGCACATTCTTATTCGCATTTATATCAATTGCCAACGACTGGCTTGAGATTTTTTACCGTTTATGGACCCTGGGGAAGGCCTGATATGGCATTTTTTACGTTTACCAGAGATATTTTGCAAGGAATCCCTATAAAAATTTTTAATCAGGGTCAAATGCAGCGTGATTTTACCTATATAGATGATATTGTTATGGGTCTTTCTCTTGCGATTGATAAAATACCTAAGCCCGATTCAGCTTGGTCTGCTATGCAACCTGATCCATCCAGAAGCCACGCACCCTATCGAATTTATAATATTGGCAATGGTAATCCTGTAAACTTAATGGATTATATTCGAGCTATTGAAACGGCAACGGGCAAAGAAGCGATTAAAGAATTTATGCCGATGCAAAAGGGCGATGTATTGTCCACGCATGCTGACACGACCGCTTTACACACTGACTTTGGCTATTTACCCAAAATCAGTGTTGAAGTCGGTGTGGCAGAGTTTGTGAAATGGTATAGGACATTTTACAATGTTTAACGCGTTAGCTTAAGGCATGCTCTAAGTCCGCTTTAAGGTCATCGATGTGTTCAATGCCAACGGAGAGTCGAATCAATCCATCCACAATTCCAAGTTTTTTGCGGTTGTCTGGGGGAATAGAGGCATGGGTCATAATGGCTGGGTGCTCAATTAAACTTTCAACACCACCTAAACTCTCTGCTAATGTAAATAGTTCACAACGTGATAAAAATCGCTTGGCGTCTTCTAGGTCACCATTCAGTACCATGGAAATCATACCGCCATAATCACGCATTTGATCTTTGGCTAATTGATGTTGCGGGTGGGTGGAAAGTCCTGGATAAATCACTTTAGATACTTTAGGATGCTGCGTTAGCCATTCGGAAAGTGCGCGAGCGTTTTCTGAGTGGCGCTCCATTCTTAAAGATAATGTTTTTAAACTTCTTAATACAAGGAAGCTATCAAAGGGGCCACAAACACCACCGCAGGAGTTTTGTAAAAAAGCGAGTCTTTCAGCAAGCTCGGCGTTATCACCAATAACGACCGCCCCATTGACCACATCTGAATGCCCATTTAAGTATTTCGTAGCCGAATGGACAACGATGTCAAACCCCAATTCCAAAGGTCTTTGAAGCCATGGGGTTGCAAATGTGTTATCCGCTACACTAATGAGCTTTTTTCTTTTTGCAATTTCAGCAATTTCACGTAAATTTGCAAGCTTTAGCATCGGGTTTGAAGGTGTTTCTACCCAGATTAATTTAGTATTTGGGCGTATGGCTTCTTCGATATGCTTAGGCTCTCGCATATCCACAAAGGAAAATGATAACCGATTGGTGCGGGTTTTAACTTTATCAAATAACCGAAATGTTCCACCATACAAATCATCCATGGCAATGACATGATCGCCTGAATCGAGCATATCAATGACTGAATTTATGGCAGCCATACCGGTTGCGAATGCAAATCCATATTGCCCAGATTCTAGATTAGCTAAACAATCTTCATAAGCTTTTCGAGTTGGATTATGGGTTCGAGAATACTCATAACCCTGATGCACACCTGGAGCAGACTGAGCATAGGTGGAGGTGGCATAAATGGGTGTCATGACCGCGCCTGTGACGGGATCAGAGGATTGGCCAGCGTGGATAGCCCTGGTTTCAAATTTTTTTTGAGACATGATTACTCCTGTATGAATTACACAATATACCACCGTTCCGACCTCAAATTTTTCGAGTAGGTCAGGGCTGTCTCTTTAGCTCCCAAAATAAAGCGGGATGTAAGTGACGCATGACTATTTTTTTATACCAATTGATTCTGTGCTAAAATTTTACTCATAGTGTTACAAATTAAAGTATTCCGCTGCTTTGCCGTTAATAATAATGGAATGCCATTCTAGAGAGGGATTCATGCGTAGGCAAGAAGTTGATTATAAAAAAGTCTGTCAAGCCGCGTCGAAGCTAAAGAAGAAAGGCATTGAACCGTCTGTTACCGATATTTGTGAAGAATTAGGGCTTGTTACGGTTACTCCTGAATTATCTAACTTACTTGAAAAATGGTATCATACTCAACCTGAATTCCAACGAAAATCCAATATTCCCCTCACAGATAATATCCGAATTGAAACGTTGAATCCTAATATCAATGCCGAACTTGAAAAATCCTTATCCCTTGTACGAGCGACTCTAGAATGCACTGCCGATGGTATTATGATGGTCAATGGAAAAGGGCAAGTGGTGGATTGGAACCAAAAGTTTGTTGAAATGTGGCGGATCCCTACCCATTTAATGGAAGCTGGACCTGAAAATTTAAGTTTTGAATATATTTTAGAGCAACTTATTGAGCCGGAAAAAATCATCGCTGATGTCAAATTTTTATACAGCCACCCTGAATGGCAAGGAGAGCTCCCAGAACTACATTTTAAAGACGGTCGAATCTTTGAACGTTATACTCAACCACAGCGAGTAGGAGAAGAGATTGTCGGAAGAGTATATAGTTTTCGAGACGTGACCGCACGACGTCTCGCGGATGATGAATTGCGAATAAGAGAGCGTGCTATTGAAGCCAGTACCCATGGAATTGCCATTATTGATTTAAGCAAACAGGATTTGCCAATAATTTATATCAACCCATCGTTTGAGAGAACCACTGGATTTAGTGAAGAGGATCTATTAGGACAATCGATTTCGCTTATTTATCCAGAAATTATGGATCAAGCAAATAAACAACGTATTAATCTTGGAATTCGAGAAGAGCGAGAAGAAACGGTTGAAGTGCAGTTACAACGAAAAACAGGTGAGATATTTTGGTGCGAATTAGGAGTGGCACCAGTTAAAAACTCATTTAATGCGGTGAAGCATTATGTCTTTATTATTAATGAAATTACCCAGCGTAAAGAAATGGAAGAGCAACTATTAAGGCAAGCCACCCATGACTCACTCACCGAGCTTCCGAACAGAGTGTTGTTAATGGACCGCGTAGAACAGGCTATCTTGCAAGCGAAAAAGAATAAATCCAAAGTTGCCTTTCTTTTTTTAGATTTAGATCGATTTAAAATGACCAATGACACCTTAGGTCATGGTATGGGTGATAAACTACTGCAATCGATTGCCAATAAGCTTTTAATCGCCACGAATGATTTTGATACCGTGGCAAGATTTGGTGGTGATGAGTTTGTTATTCTTTTACCCAATCTTGAACAATATCATGATGCGGAGGTATTGGCCCAAGAATTGCTCATATTAATTCAAAAGCCAATTAAAATTGATCAACATCACTTAAAAATTACTGCAAGCATTGGCATCAGTTTTTATCCAAGAGATGGCGAAGATTATGAAACGTTAATGAAAAATGCCGATTTATCGATGTATCATGCTAAAGACAGTGGTCGTAATACGTATCGTGTATTTGAAACGGAAATGAATCACCGGGTCATTAATTATGCACAAATCGATAATGCGCTTCGAGGCGCTTTAAAAAATAACGAATTTTATCTTTTATATCAGCCTTTAATTGATTTAAAACGTAAACGTGTTTTTGGGCACGAAGCATTACTACGTTGGTGTAATCCGATGCTAGGCCACGTCTCTCCAATTAATTTTATTCCTGTTGCAGAAGAAAACGGTTTAATCATTGACATCGGACAATGGGTTATTGAAGAAGCTTGCAAACAAACGGTCCGTTGGCAAAAAAAAGGGTATAAAGACTTGACTATTGCGGTCAATATTTCCGGAAGACAGTTGCATCAATCTAAATTACCTCAGTTTGTACATGAAACCCTTAAAAAAACAGGATTAAAACCCGAATTTCTTGAGCTTGAATTAACCGAAAGCTTATTGGTTGAAAATATCGATAATGGGGTAGAACTCATGCATGAGTTGAAAGCGCTTGGGGTTAAGTTGGCGATTGATGATTTTGGAACGGGTTATTCAAGCTTATCTTACTTAAAGCAGTTTCCTCTAAATAAGCTCAAAATTGATAAGTCCTTTATTCAAGGGATGGTGAATAATAAGAATGACGAAGCCATTGTAAAAGCGATTATTAATTTAAGTCATAGCTTAAATTTAGAAGTGCTCGCAGAAGGCGTCGAAAATGAATTTGAAAAGAATTTCGTTGTTGCTCATGGATGTGACAGTGCACAAGGATATTATTTCAGTCCGCCTTGTAAGCCAGACTTGGTCGAAGAATTTTTAAAGAAAAATATTAAAATTAAATAAGTTCTTGAACCTTCCTTAAATTCAGTCTTTAATTTTTATAATTTACTCTCAATTAAGCATGGATCGATGGAGGAAGTGTGAAACAAGTCACGATTGTAGGTTCTGGGTTGGCAGGGACGCTACTTGCTCTTTATCTAGCTAGGCGTGGATATAAAGTTAGTCTTTATGAAGCGCGTGGTGATGTACGAAAAGAACCAATGGATGGTGGCCGTTCCATAAACCTGGCACTCTCATGTCGTGGCATCACCAGCTTAAAAGCGATTGGATTAATGGATCAAGTGACCAATATTATTGTTCCAATGAGGGCAAGGGCGATACACGAAGAGCAGGGTGAGGTTAGTTTTCAAGCATTTGGACGACATAAAGATGAATACATAAACGCTATTTTACGAAGCGAATTAAATGCGTTGTTGCTGAATGAGGCTGAAAAAAGTCCATTAATCGAATTAAATTTTAATTTAAAATTGCTGGATATTCATTTCGAAGAAAAAAAGCTTCGTTTCGTCAATGCGAATAATGAGCCAGTGATGGTTGATTATCAAAGGTTAGTTGGAGCAGATGGCGCAGGTTCTTTTGTTCGCGAAGCGATGAAGCAGCATCATCATCTCGATTATACGCGCGAATTTTTGCCCCATGGCTATAAGGAATTATCCATTAGCAGCAACCATGGGGGCAGCATGGTTCGAGAACATCTGCATTTATGGCCAAGAGATTCGTTTATGCTCTTAGGAAACCCTAATTTAGATGATTCCATTACGGGCTCTTTATTTATGCCAAATCGCGGCAAAAATAGCTTTGAATCATTGGATTCTAAAGAGAAGTTAATGACTTTTTTTAAGACACATTTTTCGGATGTAGTCGATGCAATGCCTAACTTGGTAGGAGAGTTTTTTGCTCACCCCACTGGAAATATGAGTACCATAAAGTGTACAAAATGGTATTACCAAGATCATTGCCTGCTGATAGGCGATGCAGCTCACGGGATTATCCCTTTCTTTGGTCAAGGTATGAATTGCGCGTTTGAGGACTGTCGCATTTTTGATGGGTTATTAGAACAATATGAGGACCAATGGGATCAGGCATTGCCTGCTTTTTTTGAGGAGCGTGTAAAAAATACACTCGCAGTAGCTGCGATGTCTATGGATAATTATCGTGAAATCCAACATGATATTCGGGATAAACAATTTAATTTAAAAAAACAGATCGAAAAGGAATTGATGCGTCGTTATCCTGATCGCTATGTTTCAAAGCATGTTCTTGTAATGTTCACCAACACGCCCTATCTTGAGGCTTATGCCCATGGTCAGATCCAAACTGAATTTATTGACAAAATTTGCAAAAATACCAATTCATTCAATGAGATCGATTGGGCCAGGGTGGATGCACTGATGCCTCTGTACGACAAAAAAATGGCAGAGTTGGATGTTTCTGCCTTCGCTGTTTAAAAAAACGTCAAAAAATTGTCGCTTTGAATCTCTGACGGTAGTTATTTTTCTATGAGGAAACTCAGCGCGCTACTAGATTGCTTAAGCAGGGTAGTTGAATATAAAGTTGGCACAATGTATGCATATATACCTTCGTCTAAAGTATTTAAGCCAGGAGGCTATCATGAAAGCAATCGAAGCATATATTGAATCTAAACAAAATGAATTTCTTGATCATCCTTTTTTTGAAAAACTAGAGCAACTTAATACACTAGAAGAGATCAGTTATTTTGTGCCAGAGCTTACATTTTGGGCCATGACTTTCCAAGACATTTTGCGAATTAACGAAGAAAAAGTCAGTGATCCTTACTTGAAAAAAATTGCTCGACACCACCGAATGGAAGATGCGGGGCATGAAAAATGGTTTCTTCATGATAAAAAGTATCTACTTGAGCTTTCTGAAGGAAAAAATAATGACGATGTGGCTTGGCTTTATAGTAAGGATTTACAAATAACCCGAGATGCAGCGTATGCAATTCTTGCAGAAATCTATAAAATTGATGATGAATTATTAAATGTGGTTTTGTTGCTGACTCTTGAATCATCTGGCCATGTCTTTTTTGAAAAAGTAGCGAATCAAGTGAAAAAAGCCGGTGGAGATAGTGATTTGAAATATTTCTCAAGCGCTCACCTTGAAGTTGAAATGGCTCATGCTATTTTTGAAGAAGAAATGGAACGAAAATTGTACGAGCGACGTGTATCAACTAGTACTCGCCGAAATGCTTTAAAGATGATTGATCGATGTTACGACGCGTTTAGTAAAATGTTCGATGGATTAATGATTGCTTGTAATAATCGATTGGAATTAGCCAGAGAAAGGAAACTACCCCATGGCGAAATATCAGTGGAATCAAGCGCTACTGAGGCAGTGTGAAGAAAGAACAGGGCAACGGTTACTAGAGGACTCAAATGCCGTTACCCAAGCGAATCAAGACTTCGGCCGCCTCACACAAGGTGAGGCGGTTGCAGTCTTTAAACCCTTCAATATCTCAGGATTACAATCCCTGTTACAGTTTGCAAATCATCATCAATTGCCTATCACTATAAGAGCCAATGGATTTGGCCAGTCTGGACAGTCGCTCGCCCCTAATGGAAGTGTGATTGTCGATATTGCTCATCTAGAGGAACATGTTTATTGGCGGGGACATCAATTAATCGCTGGTTGTTCAGCAACCTGGAAATCCGTTGTTGCAAAGGCTTTGACTCAAAATCAACTTCCAATCGTTATTCCTTACAATACCAATCTAACGTTAGGAGGGGTACTATCGGTAGGCGGAGTAGGTTCTGCTTCGTTTAAAGAAGGCATCTCTGCTGCTCACATCGAAGAATTATTAGTTTTAACTGCAGAGGGTGAATTGATTCGATGTGACCACCATTCGAATGCTGATTTATTTAACGCTTGTCTCGGGGGAGCTGGCTTATTCGGAGTCATAATCGAAGCCGCCTTAAAAACTAGACCTTGTCAAAATCAGGTTCGTGTGTTTCGTTTTGTGTATGAAGATAGACACGTATGGTTGAATGACCAGTTTGTGTTAAAACAGCATGGCGATTATCTTGAGGCATTTGTTACAGATAATGCTAATCAAACGAAAAAGAAAGCATTCATTATTAATTTAGCCATGGAATATGAACAAGAACCTTTGGAGCATATTCCGCAATTAAACGCGTCTTTTAGAGAGGACGTCATCGATTTATCCCTTAAAGATTATACTAATCGTCATGATACAAGAATTCAAAGCATGAAAGACTCGGGAGCTTGGGACTATTCGCACCCTTGGTATGAATGTTACGTAGATCGTTTTCTACTAGAAAGTAAACTTGCAGAAATTATGGATATACTCGATGATAGTATTGGAGGAATTTATCATATTTTCCCCATAGCGCCTGTAGCACCTAAATATTTTATGCTTCCAGAGAGTGAAAACATCGTTACCTTAAACGTGTTACCTCCCGGAATTAAAGAGCAAGATTGTAAAAAAGTTATTCAAGCGTTATTGAAAATAGATGATATATTAATAAGCATAGGGGGTAAGCGCTATATTTCTGGTTGGTTTTATTCTGATCTCGATAGTGATTATTGGATAAATCATTATGGACGTTCGTATGCTTTGCGAAAAGCAGTTAAAATGAAATACGATCCGAATCAAATTTTTTGCTCAAAATTATTTCCAGAGATTTAGAGCGGATATTTCGCATGATAGTTTTTTTAGCTTAAAAAACGCCAGTTCGGGATGTTAGTTAGAGGCAATTGATCCAGTATCTAGCCTTTGAGCTAACTTGAGAAATCGCTTTTGTAAATAGAATTAGAGACTTGAGACATCATGTTTAGGGGGTTAGGTGTATACTGATTTGAAAAATACCTTGTCAAAGCCCTTTGTACCGAAAACTGCCTTTATCATTCTAGCGGTTTTTGTGGTGTGGTTGATTATTGATGGGGTAATTTCAATTTTGGAGATTCATCACGCCCATGGTCCTGTCGCTTTGCCACTCCCTCCAAAATCGATTCCCTTACCTACCCATACAGAAGTTTCTAAGGCAACGTTTTTTGGAGAATATGTGCCTGAACACCTGGAGGGGTCCAATATTAAACAATCAAGGTTAAATTTAACCGTAGTTGGTGTTGTTTATGCTGAAGATGAGGCTCGGTCTCAGGTAATCATTCGTTCTGCGAATGGTCAAGAGCAGGTTTATCAGGTAGGCGATCAGTTACCTGGTGGTGGAATCATTAAGCGTATTACGCCAAATGGGGTTCTTGTTAGCCGTCAAGGTTCATTAGAGAGTTTAAGTTTACCCAAAAATGAATTAATCTTTGCACCAGTGGCTAAGCCTTTAATTGGGGATTGAACAATATGGTTTCAAAATTTTTTGTGATGTTAACCATTAGTTTTGCGCTACTTCTGACAGGGTGTTCATTCACAAAAATGAATTTACAAGAAGGCATTCGTAGTTTTCAAGTACAAGATTATCGATCCGCGTTTATTCGGTTGAAACCTGAAGCAGAAAAAGGCAATCCTGATGCGCAATATGCGGTGGGATATATGTATTTTTACGGTCAAGGTGTAACCGAAGATCGAAAAAAAGCCTTATTTTGGATCAAATGTGCTGCTAAGGCAGGACAGCCTGATGCTATCGCTGCTATGAAAATGTTAACGAACGGAAGTGCTACTTAAAAAACATGGAGAATGTTTAACTCATTAAACAAATGTTATTTTGGTATTCATTGATAATCGTTCGTATCGGTTTAGGAAGTCCTAAATCCAGTGCTTCTTGTAAATTCCACCAACTGCCTTTAGGGATAGATGTCAATTGATTATCATTATGGCCTATTAATAAAGCAAAGGGTTGGATTTCAAGACTAAAATGACTAAATGCATGCTTAAACGAACTTAACTTAATTTTCTTTTTGACGGTAAGCTTATATTCTTCATTAATATAATCCTCAGTTAAGCATTCTTTATCAATAGCAGGCAGGCACCAGAGTCCGCCCCATAAACCTTCAGGTGGATTTTTTTCAAGATAAATGCGCTGATGTTCATCAAAAATCAACAAAAACTGTTGTGATTTAATGGGTTTTAATTTCTTTGGCTTTTTGTAAGGATAGTTTGAAACAGCGTTGGTTTGAAATGCTTTGCACCCTTTGTGTAAAGGGCATTGTTCGCATTGAGAATGTTTAATGGTGCAACAAGTCGCGCCTAAATCCATGATTGCCTGGGTATATCTTGCGCATTTATCTGAGCTCATGCATTGTGCAGCAAGATTCCAGAGCTGTTTTTTAACTGAGGTTTTATCTGGCGCTCCCTTCACCAGAAAAAAACGGCTCAAGACTCGTTTTACATTGCCATCTAGAATAGGGGTTGGCTTATTAAATACTAAGGATGTAATGGCTGCGGCAGTGGAGTCGCCTATGCCAGGAAGTTTTTTTAGTTCATTGGGATCTTTAGAAAATGTTCCTCCATGTTCAAAGTATAGTATTCGAGCTGTTTTATGAATATTTCGTGCGCGACTATAATAACCAAGTCCAGACCAGTAAGCTAACACGTCATCAAGGGAGGCCATGGCAAGCACTTCGATGGTTGGGAAACGAGCCATGAATCGGTTAAAAAATGGAATGACTGTTTTTACCTGGGTTTGTTGCAACATAATTTCAGAAATCCATACCGGGTAGGGATCACTGGATTTCCAAGGTAGTTCTTTACGACCATGAAGCTCATACCATTCTAAAAGCGGCATGGTAAATTGCGCTGCGATTTCAGTTGTATTCATAGACTATCAAAAAAACTTTTTACTTCTTCCTTTAATTGCTTAACAGGTTTATCTAACGTCTTTTTCAAATAATACTGGGTGAGAGTTGTACTAATTTGTTTCATATCTGGGTATATCACGGGCTTACTAAGTTGGCCTTGCAAAAGAAGCGGAATGCCATTAGAAAAAATGGCTTGGATTTTAGCCAGATTGTTGTTTGACGAAAGCTTTAAATTTAAGCCATTATGAATAGTCATTTGTTGTAGATTGATAACGCCTTGGCCTGATAGTTCAAACTTGTTAGTCTGCAAAACTATTGAGTTATTGAGCAACATACTTTGTGGTGTATCATACGTTAGATTTAAAGTATTAAATTTAGTAATACCTTTCTGATATTCTTCAGGTTTTAAATCAGTAAGCTCAGAAATGGTTTGGGGATCTATCGTTGGGTTACTCATGAGCGTTTGAAAACGGTTAAGCAATTCGTTCACCAAAGCTTGGATATCCATGAATAATAACTTACCATCCTTAACCGAAGCACCCCCTTTTACTCGTAAAGAACTTAACCAATTGGTGTCACTTAAACGAGCATTGCCATGTGTGGTCAAGTCTAATTTTCCAACCATTAAGTTTTTATTCAGTAAATCCTTAAGAAGCGGTTCAAGGTTAAGATTGGTTGCTGTTTGATTGAGCCTAATGATTTGAGTGTCAAATTGGTAAGATATATTTCCAATGGATTCCCCTTCATAAAGCGTTACTTTGAGCGGGTCGAATTGAATGGCATTGTTTTGAACTTGGGTATTGGCCGTTATTTTTTCAATATAAAATTGATTAAGCTTAATATCGCTGAGACTCAGTTGGCCAATTGTATTGAATCCTGAGAGACTCTTTTGAGCAAAGTAAAGGATTTCATTAGAGAGTTTTATTTTTCCTTTATAATTTATTGCCGCATGTCCTGAATGTTTAGGTGAATTTATGGCTAAAGTAGATGTTAATTGTAAGGGAAAATACTTATTTTCTAGATTTAATTGAGATAACCCGATGTGTAAATCGTTCAATGTATATTGAGCTTCGTCCTGTATAACGTTTATATGGCCATTGGTTAAGTGAAAATTTTCAATCGCAAAGACTATTTTAGAAGGGGGCAATTTATTCTTAGATTCTTTTTTCTTCGCGGGAGTAGTTTTAATGATTGCGGGTGCTGGAGCATTGGGATGAATCACCGCGTCTACCCCATCTATTTTAATCTCACTAAAAACTAATTTTCCATGAAATAAAGGTTTTATTTGAAGTTTTAATATCAAATCGTTAATCGAAAGTTTAAGCTTACTTTTTATATTATCCTCACCCATTTGAATGTGGTTGACCTTAACGCCAGGGGTAGGAAAAACCTGCCAACTGACCGTTCCATTAATATGACTGGGTAAGCCAGTAATGAGGGTAATTTGTTTGGAAAGATAGGTTTTGACCCACTCGGGTTCGAGGGTCTTGAGAAATAACCAGAGCCCAATAACTAAAACAAGAATGGTCGCAAGAAATATAAAAAAGATTTTTTTAAGAACGTTCATAATTCTAAGCCAATGTGTTCCCAGAGATTTTGTTTTCATTAATAGAATGGGCTTACAAGGATAACGCTTGGTAGTCACGAATTCAACGGGTTAGAAGTGACGAAATGCAACCATATAAAAATAAAATAACCAAGTTACGATAAATAAATCTATTGCATTATTTAATTATAAAATGATAAGCTGATAGTCTTCCCCGAGAAAAGATGTAAATTAATATTAGCTTTTCACGTTGTACTCAGGATGAGACAATATTTTAAGGAGAGCATTATGCAACAAAGTCAATGGGAAGTTGTAATATTAAAACCAACATCCGTTTTTCGTTCTTTTTTAGCGGCACAGTTACCGGAAATAGAAATCCCTGATCTCAGTGTTTTTCAAACGGATACGACGGCGTATACTATTTTGAAACATGATGATGAAGAAGACACGCTGGATGAGATTGAAAAACATTTTCCAACCATGTTCAGACATGAAATATCAAGATGGCTGGGTGAGGATGCCCGCAATGATATTGAAGGCAGTTTTCTGGACTTTCTCTGTTGTTTCAAATTTGAGCTTCACTCACAAATCGTATTGATGGAGCCTACTTTACAGGATGGGCATCAGTTGGTTTGCATTAAACCACGTGCGGTTTTATTAAAATGGATGAAGTCTGCCGTTCAAGAACAAACGGATTTGACCACTATTTTAAACACAGTGAATCTCACTCAGATCTCTGAAAATGCTACGGTGGTTGTTAAAAACTTCAATCAATTAACGGAAGTTAAACCTTTTCTTAAGCATTATTATCAGCCCATGTTTAAAGCAGAAATGCATCGCATGTGTGATGAAACAGGCGTCTGGCCCGAAGTAAAAAATTACCAAGATTTTAGTCGTTATTTTGCTGTTGAATTACATACTCAGTTGGTTCATTTGCATTAAGGAGGCGGTTTATGGAACCTGTCACGATAGCGATCATCAGTACCGTTATTTTCGGAGTCGTTACAACGCTTTCAGCATTTATTAGGCAGTTATTATTAAGCCGCGACAAGCATTTAAATGATAAAGCCCAGCAACGGGCATTAGATCAAGAGGCTGTTGAGCTTGAACGTTTGCGAAAGCAAATGGAAAGCAATAAACGGTTTACTTCACATTATAAAGTGCTTGATTCGAATAAAGATGACATTCAATACCTGGATCAGAAAATTGATGATATTTTGAATAAAAAATTTATTTTAATTCAACGATATTCTGAATTGATGCTCAAGGAATCGAGTGCATTGATAAACGGTGAAAAAGTTGATGAGCGTAAACTAGTCTGTGATCGGTTAAGACAGGAAATAGACCGTGAGATTGAGTTCTACGACGAGCAATTAAGTCAGCTTCAGGCTCGTCGTGCAACGTTTTGGGATACTCACAGAGATCTGCAAGATTATTTATTGCAGCAGGAAAAGGAACGTAATAAGAAATTAGATGATATCTATGAGCGGCATACGGGCTTATTAGAAAAAATCTATATTCGGCACAATCAAAATTCAGAACAAGTCACCATGAAATCGATTGAGTCGGGTTCTCAGGCGTTTAAGTTAATTACTGCACCCTTACAAATGCTCTTGCAGTTTTTTAATCTAAGTTCGAACATCTCTCCAAGTCGTTTCGAGGAGGAACGCGCTGCTCGTATGGATGTCAGAAATACGGAAAGAGAGATTAATGGTTATGATTCGGATTTGGACGATGGATCTCACCCTTCATTTTATGAGCAAGAGTCTGAGACAGAGTATGATGAGCAGTCATACATTTCGGAACCCGCTTAGATAATCAAATTTCTCTAGTAAGGCCCATTATTTCTTAGGTTATGGAATGATGGGCTTTTTTTGTGGTGCCTAAAGCCTCACGATAAAATGTGAAGGTACCTACTACTGAAGCTGTTGATTGATAAGTTTTATACAAAAATTTCATTATGCCTTTTCATCCTTACATTAGAATTCACTCTTATTGGTTATCTGCCAAAATTGACAAGTTGCGCAGCAATAAAGCATAATACCTCTTTATTATCCGATATCTTGAATACCGTTCTTAGCCTAATTTAGAAAAGCCTTTGCTTTCATGGGCTCTCATTAGGGGGAAACATGAATCATTATTTTATTCGTTTTATTACAACCTTCACCTTCTTTTTGCTGTTTCATCCCGGGTTTGCTAATAATCTTGATCACTTTTTACCAGATGAAAGAAATACCATTGAAGTATTTCAGAAAGCATCGCCTAAAGTGATCTATGTTCATCGGATTAAAACCGTAGTCAATGGAACCTCTGAGCTGCTTCATATTCCCTCAGGGGCTGGCTCTGGAATTATTTGGGACAACAAAGGTCATATCGTTACGAACTTTCATGTTATTGCAGATGCAGATAACTTAGCCGTTAGCATAGGAAACCATACCTTTCCTGCCAAAGTGGTTGGTGCTGAACCACGAAAAGACGTAGCAGTATTGAAATTAGAATCTAGAAAAGCCTTAGATTTAGTGAAATCTTTTCAGCCTTTTGAAATTGCACATACCGATCATCTATTAGTTGGTCAAAAAACAATCGCGATTGGAAATCCATTCGGTTTAGATCATAGTTTAACAACGGGGGTTATCTCAGCACTAGGTCGTCAAGTCCCGGGGATTGGTGGGGTGACTATTCGAGAAATGATTCAAACCGATGCCTCAATTAATCCGGGTAATTCAGGTGGTCCATTACTTGATAGTTTTGGCAGACTCATTGGGTTAAATACCCTTATCTATTCGCAATCGGGTTCATCTTCCGGGGTAGGGTTTGCTGTTCCTGCGGATGATATCGCAAGACTTGTGAACCAAATTATTGAGCATGGACGTGTTAAACTCGCCGGTATTGGGATCCAGCGAGTGGAGCCAAATATTGCAGTAAGACTGGGGGTTAAAAAAGGTATTTTAATTTCAGAAGTATTGCCCAAAACTCCAGCCGCTGCAGTTGGGTTACGTGGCACTTATCGTGACAGACTTGGGCGAATTCATCTCGGTGATGTCATCATTGGCCTCAATGGTCAGGCTATAGGAAATTACGATACACTTTATAATGTATTGAGTAAAATTAAAGTAGGAGATGAAATAAGCCTTACCATCTTGCGAGAGGATAAGAAGATTACCCACAAAATGAAAACCATCGATATCGCTTCTTATTAAAATCGATAACAATACTATTTTATTATTGCTAGCCAGCAATTAGATTGCTGGCTAGCAATATTCCCTATTGCAATTTTATTATATAACGCTCTGAGAGAGCGTCTTATAACGATTCGCCATGAATTTCTAAATAACTCTTTAATTGCGAAACTTTAGCCTCTTCAGCGTGTTCTTGAAGGTAATCGATTAAATCAAAAATAGTAATCAATGAGATCACTTCAATTCCTTGCGATTTAATCTCACGCAAGGTCGATTGCTCTCCCTGACCGCGCTCGCATCGATCAAGAGAAATAACAACCCCCGATAAAGTTCCGCCATGGCGAATAATTAAATCTTGTGCTTCTCGAAACGCTGTTCCTGCGGTAATTACATCATCCACAACAAGCGTTTTGCCACTTAATGGGGCACCAATTAACTGGCCACCTTCACCATGAGTTTTTATTTCCTTGCGATTAAAGGTGACGGTGGTATCTACTCCCATTTCTGCTAATGCAATCGCTGTTGCGGTAGCAATGGGAATCCCCTTATAAGAAGGGCCAAAAATGTGATCAAAATCTAATTCTTGCTCAAAAATCGCATTCGCATAAAATTGACCTAGGCTTCTAAGACCTTTCCCCTGATATATTAAACCCGCATTAAAAAAATAAGGACTTTTTCTTCCAGACTTTAAGGTAAATTCGCCAAATTTTAATGCCTCGCACTCTAAAGCAAGTCGTATAAACGCTTCTTTTAAATTATTCACAGATGCTCCCGATATTGACTTTTAAAAAAAATCCTTAATAATCAATTAAAATATTGTTATGCTGTTAGGGCTAGTTTACCCAATTAGCTATTTTATTTTAGCAATAATTTTAAAATTAATGGATTTTTAAAACCAAAAAAAAGAGGATGAGCGAAATGTCGCAACGATTAACAGGACAAGTTAAATGGTTTAACGAAAAAAAGGGATTTGGATTTATTATTAGCCCTGATGGCGATGACATTTTTGTGCATTACAAAGATATTCAGGGGGTTGGTTTTAAGACACTTCATGAAAACGATACCGTCAGTTATGTCCTTGACAAAGGCCCCAAAGGGTTTAAGGCTCAAGATGTTGTTATTGAAAAAGAGACGACTTATTGACTTATCTATTTGATTCATACACCATTCGCATACCCGATTAAATATTAAACTGGGCTCATTATATACTTATTTACTGAGTATAAATGACTTATTTTAAGGTCTAGTTATTTCATGAGTAAACATTGGGAAAATGCGCCAGTCGCTGTAATAACCGGTGCTGGAAGTGGGATTGGTTTGGCGCTTGTAAACGCCTGCCTTAATAAACAAATGCGCGTAGTAATGGCCGATATTGATGAACAGGCCTTGACTCGCCGTGTCATGCAACTTCATATGAGTGAGCGCGATCGTGTTCTTAGCTTTCCTTGTGATGTAACACAGTTAGAACACGTTCATCACCTAGCTAAAGAGTCAATCCGAGTCTTTGGTCGTGTGGATTGGATATTTAATAACGCAGGTATTAGTGGACGAATTGCTCCTTTATGGATGTTAAGCCCGGATGAAATTCAACAAGTCATGGATGTTAATTTGTATGGTGTCTTAAATGGCATTCAAGTATTCCTTCCTATCTTGTTTGAGCAACGGCATCGGTCACGCATCATTAACATGGCTAGTTTTTATGGGTTATGTAGCGGATCGAATATGACAGCCTATGCCATGTCAAAACATGCGATTGTTGCACTATCCGAATCACTTCATTTTGAGCTAAGCGTTTCTGAAAAGCCGGTCGATGTATCGGTGGTGTGCCCTTCGTTTGCAAATACGGGGTTATTATCAAACTCTAAGCCCAGTGAGGAAAGCCCATTGCATGCTGTCATGATTGATTTAATTCAACGAAGTCGCGATCCTGAAGAAGTGGCCAATCATGTCCTTGCCGAAATAGAAAAAGGTGTGTTTTATATATTACCAGATCGCGAAGTGAAGGATTATTTTGAACAGCGCATGAGAGCCATAATTAATCAGACTGCTCCTCATCAACATAATCTTGAAAAAGTAATGCAGGCATTAACGCGTCGAGTTGTAGAGAACACTCACTAAAACAGGGTTCTATTTCAATGAAAGCGAGAGTATTACATTTGTTAGGAAAAAAAACATTTCTCCCGCTCTTTTTAACCCAGTTTTTCGGCGCGTTTAATGATAATGCATATAAGCTGGCCATGCTGACTTTAATCAGTTATTTTCTTAGTACAAGCCAAGGTCAATCCGAGCAATTTCAAGCAATAGCCGGGGCATTATTTATCCTGCCTTTTTTTATTCTATCTGCGACTGCCGGTCAATTAGCAGATAAAATTGATAAAGCTAAAATGACTCGCGTACTAAAAGTATTTGAATTAATGCTCATGATAGTCGGTGGAGTAGGGCTATATTATGGGAATATTCCCCTCATGATGCTTACTTTAACTGGCATGGGCGTTCACTCCACTTTTTTTGGACCAATCAAATACGCTATTTTGCCAGACCATCTTCCAAATGGACAATTGCTCGCTGCAACCTCACTCATTGAGGGCAGCACATTTTTGGCTATTTTGTTCGGCACGACATTAGGTGCTTTAGGAGTTGGTGGAGAACGTTCGGGTGTCTTGTATGCTGTTCTGCTGACTTGCTCATCTGCTTTGATTGGCTTATTTGCAAGTCATTTTATTCCTCCAGCACGCTCTAAAGATAGTAATATTAATGTAGATTGGCGCCTTATTCGAGCAACCAATCGTATGATAAGGGATATTGTTCGCAATACCAAAATCGTGCCCGCATTATTTGCAATTTCTTGGTTTTGGCTAATAGGTGCTGTCATTTTAACCAAGCTACCTGATTACTCAAATTATGTATTAAATGCCGAAACGACGGTGTTTGCAGTCTTTCTTGCGTTATTTTCAATTGGCATCGCTGCTGGCTCTCTGGCCATTAATAAAATTTTAGAAGGAGAAGTTTCTCTAAGATTGGTTCCTAAAGCCATGTTGCTATTATCGGTTTTCGCGTGTGATTTGTATTGGGCAACCCCAAATCAGTCTAAAACAATGTTATCGCTTACCGAGTTTTTTCTAGATATTCAGCACATACGTATTTCATTGGATTTATTTTTCTTAGCATTCAGTGGGGGACTTTTTATTGTCCCACTCTATACGTTTCTTCAAGTGAGTAGCGAAGGAACGCATCGTGCAAGAACCATTGCTGCCAATAATATATTCAATGCTTTTTTTATGGTGCTTGGTTCATTGTTTGTGATGCTGCTTATTTATTTAAAGGTTCCTATCCCAGGGGTTTTCTTAACATTAGGCATTCTAAATGTCTTTGCCGCTGGAATCTTTTGGATTTATTTTAGGAAATAAGGATCAGGTTCGGGAGTCTGGAGTCAGGGTCAGGGGTCAGGAGTCAGGAGTCAGGAGTCAGGAGTCAGGAGTCAAGAGTGAGGAGTGAGGAGTGAGGAGTGAGGAGTGAGGAGTGAGGGGGGCAGGTATATTTCAACGTCCTGCGGCTTTGACCGCAGGATCCATGCTAGAAGCCTCAAAACCAATGGATGCTGCGGTCAAAGCCCTGAATCTTCTACACATTACTGAAAATCTAGTCCAGCTCTAGTCTTCTAGGTTCAGTGACTTGACACAGAATCCATAAGTACTGCGCTAAAACACTGGGCCACCCGGACAAGCCGGGTGGCGTAGGCTTAAGATGTGATCAAGAGACAGGGTCAAAGCCGTAGGACGTGGAGATGCAGGAGTTAGCACTCTGAAACCTGAAACCTGAACCCTGAACCCTGAACCCTGAACCCTGACCCCTGACCCCTGACCCCTGACTAGGCTAGCCAGTCTCTTGCCGGAAGAAAATCTGTGTACAATCTTGCCTCGGGGGTATGAGGTTCTGGATGCCAATTGTATTGCCATTGAACTTCAGGTGGGAGTGACATAAGAATTGACTCGGTTCGCCCTCCGGATTGTAAGCCAAAAAGAGTACCTCGATCATAGATTAAATTAAATTCAACATAGCGCCCGCGCCTGAATAACTGAAATTCCTTTTGTCGTTTCCCATAAGGGGTGTCTTTTCTTTTCTCTACAATCGGTGCATAGGCTTTGATAAAATGATCACCAATACGTTTCATGAGTCCAAAGCTTAATTCAAATCCCCCTTCATTAAAGTCATCAAAGAATAATCCACCGATACCGCGTGCTTCTTCACGGTGCTTAAGATAGAAATATTGATCACACCAGCTTTTAAATTTTTGATACATGGTGTCGCCATAGGGAGCACATGCCTCGCGTGCTGTTTGATGCCAATGCCGACAATCTTCGATAAAGCCATAATACGGTGTTAAATCAAACCCCCCACCAAACCACCAAACAGGACGCTCTCCTTTTTTTTCCGCGCTAAAAAAACGAACGTTGGCATGTGAGGTCGGAACATACGGATTTTGGGGGTGGATGACTAAAGAAACGCCTAATGCAGTAAATTCACGACCAGCTAACTCAGGACGATGAGCCGTTGCTGAGGCAGGTAATTGTTGTCCCATCACATGAGAAAAATTAACCCCAGCCTTTTCAAAAACGGCACCGTGACTTAAAACACGAGAAACTCCACCACCACCCTGAGTCCTGGTCCATGCGTCCTCAATAAATTGACTGCTTCCATCTAATTGTTCCAATGTTTGGCAAATCGAGTGTTGTAATCGCAATAAATACTGTTTGACTTGTGTGATGGCATCAGATGGAAGACTGGCTTTTTCGGAATTCATAGCTACAACACTCCTAATTCACTTAACCGTTCATAAAGATATTGTCTTGCAGTTTTTTCAGGCGAAAGTTGTACCTCGGGTCGTGGGTGAAGAAATAAGGGCATGGAAAGTCTCGCCAGATTATTTGAATCAGGATTAACGACTCGATGCGTGGTTGATCGATAATGTCCATTGGTTGCCAGATCCAACATGTCCCCGGCGTTGACAACGATGTGTTCTTTAGAGCAAGGGACTTCATGCCAACGTCCTTGATTGTCTTTTACTTGTAATCCAGAGCTTGTTGCACCAACTAGTAGAGTAATTAAGTTAATGTCTTCATGGGCCGCGGCTCGAACAGCTCCTACGGGTTCAGTTCCAGAGAGTGGCGGATAGTGAAGAATTCGTAGCATCGTTTGATCACTTTGATTGATCATGGAAGACAATGGCATGGATAATTGATTAGAAACGCTTGGAGGTAAGGTTCGTTCCAGCCAGGTTAAAAGGGTTGAGGCGAGATCAGTGAGCTGCTGATAAAGCACTTTGGTATTTGGGCTTATTGTAGAGGGATACTGCCCCCAAGGATAATATTGAAAAAATTCTTTAATATCTTTAATGGAAGCGCCTTTTGCTTTCTCAGATATCGAAGGAGGGAAGTAACCGTCTTGAGTTTCTCTTTTATAGAGGTAATGCTGTTTTTCATTGCTTTTGAAAAAATTAATCCATTCGCCGTAAATGGAATCAATTAGTTCGGAAGAAATGGGGTGGTATTCTAAAACGGCGAATCCTGTTTCTCGAAGCGACTTACTAAATTGTTTATCGGCTTCAGAATCCCTGTAATCAATTTTCAAAATATGCATGACTTGCCCCATGTGTGCGGTTGGCTGCCTCAAGGCACTTCATTATAACTCATCTCTAGAAAAAAAAGAAAAAATCGAGCGTAATGCGTAATCCTCAAACTTTGCTTTTCTTTCATTAGCATTTTGGGATAAACCCGAATCAAAAGCTTCCTAAAATGGAAGGGGGTGGTTTAATCGAGCTGAATTATGACCCCTTCTACTTATCAAAAGTGGGCGAGGGGAGAGATACACCCAAAGGGTGGAAATTTAACGTTGCTTATACTGGCTTATGATCATGGCATTCGTTATGTGATGAGTTGAGAGAGATAACGTACCTTAGAATGACGTAGGGAGTAAACTTGGAGTAGGGTAAATTTTAATCACAAATCGATTGATGTATACTATAAAAAATGTTCATAAGTTGTAGTGTGTGTTGTGTCTAAAATACCAAGCTTACTTTCTCCTTTAGCTATTGCGCCAATGATCGATTGGACTTATACCCATTTTCGGGTTTTGATGCGATTATTAGCTCCCAATGCATTACTGTATACCGATATGCAAACGCCCGGAACTTTATTCAATAATCCATCGCGTGCGCTACAATTTCATCGTACTGAAAAACCATTGGCCCTACAACTTGGGGGTGCTACTGTCGATGCACTCGTGCGTTGTGCACAAATGGCTGAAGCAGCAGGATTTGATGAGGTCAATTTAAACCTTGGATGTCCAAGTGATCGAGTGCAAGCAGGGCGTTTTGGCGCTTGTATGATGGCCGAGCCTGATTTGGTATCCGATTGCATCATCGCGATGAAAAACGCGGTGGGTATTCCGGTGACAGCTAAAACACGCATTGGGATTGACCAACAAGATAGTTATGAGTTTTTTGCCCACTTTGCGCATCGACTTGTCGATGCTGGTGCAGATAAGATCATTGTTCATGCGCGCAAAGCCTGGCTCAAGGGATTAAACCCCAAACAAAACCGAACCATACCACCTATTCATTATGAATATGTCTATCGATTAAAAAAAGAGCTAGGAGCTTTTCCTCTCGTCATCAATGGTAATATTACCTGCTATAATGAAATACAAAGCCATTTGACGGTAGTTGACGGGGTCATGCTTGGGCGTTTGGCTTGCCAGGATCCGTATCAGATAGCACACATTCATCATAAGATGTTTCCAGGGTATACACTTATTACACGAGTTGAAATCTTAACGAGCTATTTTGAGTATGCGCTCGCTCAGTATGCAGCTGGAGTTCCTGCGAGCCTATTATTAAAACCGGTTTTTGGTTTTGCTTATGGACTACCTAATGGCAAGCGGTGGAAAGAGGGTTTGCTCAGTGCTCAGCGCGATAATTTTGAACAAGGTATCAAACAAGCTTTGGATAAAATGCAGGATATGGAGCACGTTAGCAGTGAGGTATTTAGTCATTAGAAATTCTTGCTCAGAAAGTTAAGAGCAGGCTAGGAACTGCATACAGAATCGCTAGAATTACCGCAGAATCATGGCTTTTGGAGAGGAATTCTAGTACATTAAGCAATTTTAAAAATTTGATTCGATGAGGGGATTATCAGGGCCATGCTGAATACGTTAATGAAAAAAATGTTTGGTAGCCGAAACGAACGCACCTTGCGGCGCATGGAAAAAACGGTGGAAGCGATTAATGCGTTTGAGCCTCATATGAAAGCACTGTCCGATGAGGAGCTTGCTGGGAAGACCAAACATTTTAAGGCCCGATTAGCGGATGGTGAAACTCTGAATGAACTATTGGCGGAAGCGTTTGCTGTCGTTCGTGAAACATCGGTTCGAAAATTAGGATTACGTCATTTTGATGTGCAGATGATTGGCGGCATGGTGTTGCATGAGGGCAATATTGCAGAAATGCGTACCGGCGAAGGAAAAACGCTGGTGGCAACCTTGCCGGCTTATTTAAATGCATTGACTGGCCGTGGTGTTCATGTTGTCACAGTGAATGACTATCTAGCTAAGCGCGATAGTGAGTGGATGAAGCCTATTTATGAATTTCTAGGGTTAAGTGTTGGTGTGATCTACCCCGATATGCCTCATGAGGAAAAACAACAGGCTTATCGATCGGATGTTCTTTATGGGACAAACAATGAATTTGGGTTTGACTATTTGCGCGACAACATGGCATTTAGCCTAGAAGACAAAGTTCAGCGCGACTTACATTTTGCTATCGTGGATGAAGTCGATTCGATTTTAATTGATGAAGCACGTACGCCTTTAATTATTTCGGGAGCGGCAGAAGATAGTTCAGAGCTGTATCTAAAAATCAATCAATTGATTCCAAAATTAAAAAAACAGGAAGATGAAGAAAGTGGTGGGGATTATACCATCGATGAAAAACAAAAACAGGCGCATTTAACCGAAGCGGGTCATCAGCATATTGAAGAATTACTTACGGAAGCTAAGTTGCTTGACCCAGGTGAAAGCCTTTATCATGCCAGCAACATTATTTTAATGCATCACGTCAACGCTGCTTTACGGGCACATGCCATGTTCCACCGCGATGTGGATTATATCGTACAGAATAATGAAGTGGTAATCGTCGACGAGCATACAGGGCGAACCATGCCCGGTCGACGCTGGTCAGAAGGATTACACCAGGCGATAGAAGCAAAAGAAGGTGCTCACATTCAGAATGAAAATCAGACTTTGGCATCGATTACGTTCCAAAACTTTTTCCGTTTATACGATAAATTGTCCGGCATGACGGGTACGGCAGATACCGAGGCTTATGAATTCCAACAAATTTATAATCTCGAAGTCGTCGTTATCCCAACCAATCAGCCCATGAAACGCATCGATGAGCCGGACTTAATCTATTTAACCATTGCTGACAAATATCAAGCAATTATTGAGGATGTTCGCGATTGTGTGGCCAGGAAGCAACCTGTGCTGGTAGGAACCGCATCTATTGAAGCGTCTGAACTGCTCAGCCAGATGTTAAATAAAGCGAAGATAAAGCATCAGGTATTAAACGCAAAATTCCATGAGAAAGAAGCTCAGATTATCGCGGAAGCCGGACGTCCTGGTGTAGTAACCATTGCTACGAATATGGCGGGTAGGGGTACTGATATTGTATTGGGTGGTAATCTTTCTGCTGAGCTTGCAGCACTTCCTGAAGAGGTAACGGATGAAGAAAAACAAGCTATTCGCGAAGACTGGCAAAAACGGCATGATGCCGTTGTGGCGGCTGGTGGGCTAAGGATTATTGGTTCAGAGCGGCATGAATCACGACGTATAGATAACCAGCTTCGTGGACGTTCAGGTCGTCAGGGTGATCCAGGTAGTAGTCGTTTCTATTTGTCGCTCGATGATAATTTAATGCGGATTTTCGCGTCTGAGCGGGTGGCTGCCTTAATGCGCCGTCTAGGTATGAAACCAGGCGAGCCTATTGAACATAACTTAGTGACCAGAGCCATCGAAAACGCGCAACGTAAGCTTGAGGGGCATAATTTTGATATTAGAAAGCAGTTGCTTGAATACGATAATGTGGCAAACGATCAGCGGAAAGTGATCTATTCTCAGCGCGCTGAAATTATGGCAATAGAAGATCCCCTGCAATCAGTTGATGCGATTCGTGAAGATGTCTTGGGTAGTTTAGTGGAGCGTTATATTCCACCACAAAGCATGGAAGATCAATGGGATATTCAATCGCTCGAACAAGTGCTTTTTGATGATTTTAAACTCAAAGCCCCAATCTCTGAATGGATAGAGAAGGATCATGCAATTTTACCTGAGCAAATTAAAGAAAAAGTCATTCATTTAAGTGAGACTCAATTTAAAGAAAAAGAACAGCAAATTAGTCGCGATGTATTGGCTCAATTTGAAAAATCAGTCATCTTGCAAACGTTAGATAATCACTGGCGTGAACATTTGGCTGCTATGGATCATTTACGTCAAGGGATTCATTTACGGGGCTATGCGCAAAAAGATCCAAAGCAGGAATATAAGCGTGAGGCATTTACTCTATTTTCAATGATGCTGGATAGTATGCGTTATGAAATTATTCGACTATTGTCTTCCGTTGAGGTCCAAACTTCGGATGATGTTGACGCGGTTGAAGAGCAGCGCCGAGCAGATCAATCTTATAAAATGCAATACATTCATGCGGCTTCCGATACGCAGGAAGAAGAACCGGAAGTTTCCACGTTTAAACGAACATCCAAAAAAGTAGGCCGAAACGATCCGTGCCCATGTGGATCAGGCAAAAAGTATAAAGCCTGCCATGGTAAGCTTTAATGGATGTTGCAGTTGCCGTTATTGTAGATAAAAACCTCCGTGTGCTTATTACGCAGCGACCGTTTAATAAGTCTCATGGAGGGATGTGGGAATTTCCTGGTGGAAAAGTCGAGGCAAATGAATCTCCTATCACGGCTTTAAAACGAGAAATCAAAGAGGAGGTTAACCTTGAGATTATTGATTGCGTTCATTTATGTGAAATCAACCATCGCTATTTGAATGTAGCAGTCCGGTTATTCGTATTTTATGTTTCCTCATTTGAAGGACAAGCCCATCCTAAGGAGAACCAGCCTGGTTTAAAATGGGTTGGTTTGGATGATTTAAATCAGTATGATTTTCCTGAGGCTAATGAAAAAATAATCAAGCTCATGAAGTTAAGATACCCTGAAGTCGATAATCTACATGGTCTAGATAAGAATACTGTGGTTTGAAATGTCCGCTGAAGCATGCAAAGAGCGGATTAAATTTGGCAGATTGCTAAATCGATAGGTGTGCGACTGTGACTGACTTCATTCATTGAGTTCGCTTCGCATAAGCGCAAGCTTAACCCATGATGTCCAATATGCATCTTAGGAACAATTCCACAATCTTTATCCATTCGTAACAAAATTAAGTGACAAGAAAGTTTAGAGGGTAAGGAGCGTTGGTAAAAACCATTATACATGTCAATGGTATCAAATTGGGCAGTATTTCGTAGTAATGATAAGTAAACCGACACCGTTTCTTGTAACGATTGAAGCTTCTTAAGCCACCCTAATAAATCATGTTGTCTTTTTTCAGGGGTATTTTCTAGCCACAAAAGCAGTTGAGGGGAGTGCAGTTCACAATCGTTGTGCTCAGCGGCTTGGGCTAATCGAATAGCTTGGAGAAATGGATCAAATTGGATTGAGCCGCCAAATCGTCCTGCAGCGTGGCTCAAATATTGAACCTGAGTAAATAACTTGGCATATTGTTCAGAGGTTATGGTGAGCTGAGTTTTATTAATCGCATGTTCGATGCGCATGAGTTCTTTTAAAAATCGACTCTTAAGCTCGGGTTTTTCGATGATTTTTAGAATTTCTACAATATTTTTTAACGCATAATGATGAATAACTGGATGTGTTTCTTCACACGCTTGCTCTATCGTTAAAAATAGGCACTCAAGACGTAAAGCAATTTTCGATAGAAAGTGTGTTGCAAGCTGAAATGTAATGGTTTCATTTAGCATTGGTTTTGCGCATTGAGTGCATGATTCATCTAGACTAACATACTTCTTGTTGAAAACAAAAAAAAATAATCTTTGTCAAGTTTTTTTGAAAATATCGCGTAATTTCCGTCCCGAAAGTTCAATGCAGGAAAGATCTATTTATTAGCTTAATATTAGAGTTAGACGGAAATTGCTGGAAAATATCCTCTGTGCAGTAACTAAGACCTAAGTTACTGACGAAACGATCGTTTCAGAATAGTCACTCAGTTTTTGCTTGAGCTTGTTTGAGATACTGTTGATGGAGTTTATCCACCTGTTCTTCTAAATCATCTAATGATCCATTATTATATAAAATCCTATCGGCTAAGCTTTTGTGTTGTTCGATAGAAGCTTGTATGTTTAAGATGGCCAAAGCTTTCTCGTGGCTACAGTGATCACGTCGCATAACTCGTTCTATCTGATCCTCTCTTCGAGCATCAACATAAAGGATTTCATCTAAATAGGGATAGTGTTTACGGTTTGGTAATAATGGAATTTCAATCATGCAATAGGGACTATTGCATTCGCTTACTTTACGGGCAATTTCTTGTCTTATGGGTGGATGCAATAAGGATTCCAGCCATTGTCGCTTTTCGGCATCATTAAAAATAATGTGTCGAAGCTTTGAACGATCTAATTCGCCATGAGCAGTGAGGATGGCTTCGCCGAAGTATTGTAGGATTTCGGAGAAAGCAGGTTCTCCAGGTTGGGTTAAGGCGCGTGAAATTTGATCGGCATTGATGATATCGATACCTCGTTTACTAAAGAGCTTAGCAACCGTTGATTTTCCACTGGCGATATTACCAGTTAATGCGACACAATACATTCTAAGCCTTATTCGCTTTTATTTTCATTGTTACAAGTTAATAAATTAACATAACAGGTTTCTGGCATGCCGCTTCGATGCTCGCAATAAGCTCTTGCGCCCAATGCGGCATCATTGCGGTTGGTATAAAGATCACTCACCCAAACATGCGCATGCATGTCAAGGGCAGTGCAGCGCCACATGGGCCGTGTGGTGACTCCTTTAATAATGGACTCGCAGTATTCATGAGCGGTTTTACAGCTTGCAGGCATTTTACTTTGGCTTTTACATGCTTCGTAAGCTTTATTAATGGCAACTCGTGCATAAGAGCTATGAGCTACCCACTGATGATTTTGATCATCATACGCTTTACATTGCCAGTAACTGTTTTGACCTCTCATGACCGCTGCAGGGTTCGCAAATAGAACGTTTATCATGACTGGACTCAGAAAAATGGTAAACCAACGAGTAAGATTATTCATGTTTGACTCCGTTCATAAATGGCATGAGTTCATAAATGGGCATTGCCTTAGCAAAATACCATCCTTGTATTAGGTGTACACCTTTTTCTTTTAGATATTCAACTTGTTTTTCGGACTCTACTCCTTCGGCAATAATTTCTAGTTTTAAGTTTCTAGCTAACTGGATAATGGAATGGCTTAGCACTTCAGTCACAGCTCCTGTGCCAATGGCTGTGATAAAAAGCTTATCAATTTTAAGATAATTGAACGGGAAGTGCCTTAAATAACTAATACTAGCATGACCCGTACCGAAATCATCGATGGCTAAAGAATAACCTTCACTTCTAAGTTGTTTCATTTTTTTTGTAATAGCGGGCTCACCATGGCTAATTAATTCACGCTCTGTGATTTCTAATAATATTTGCGAAGGTTTTACTTGAAAAGTTAAGCATAACTCCTCAAAGCGATGAAAAAAATCATGGTGCGAAAAATGAGCCGCTGATAAATTAAATCCTAAATAGAAATCTCGGTGATTCGCCAAAAGATGACGACATTCTTTAAATGCCTTTTCAATGATTTGTAAGGAAATAGGTACGATTAGGCCCGTTCGTTCGGCGTCGTTGACAAAGGCATCTGGCATAATAACTTCATCATGTTCGGTTCGCCAACGAGTTAAAACTTCTACGCCAATATAACGATTTTTATTTAAATCATAAACGGGCTGAAATACTGGAAAAAATCGTTCATGTTTTACTGCGTTTACAATTGCACGGTGCAATGAAAAAAAATGATTTAAAAACCGTCTCAAGGATAAATAAACTAAGCCTGAAACGAGAACAACGGCCAAAAAAGTGACCAATTTATGCCAGAGGGTTAGTTGACGGATTATTTTAGGTTCAGCGATTAAAACAATTTGGATATGTTTAAGGCTATCAACCGCTGCGATGTAGAAATAAGCGTAATTACTAATCTCATTCATCGATAAATAGTGGCTTTCAGGACTTGCCTGCCAGTGCCTTGATTGTTTATTTCGTTCGATTTGAAGAACGGCTTTATTCGATTGATTATTATACAGTACAACCATTTCAGCATAAGGAGAGCGAGTTTCTAAAATTTGATCTAAAACTTGTTTTAATATATACACGTCCAAAATGAAATTGCCTAAAGGTTGTTGAATGATATAGGCGGGTTTATCTTCTTTGGTTGCACGGACGGGTCCTAATAAACCTTGTGCTGTGGGATTTAAGCCCTCTGCAGTTGTAATGTCGCTAAGAGATGCGCAAAGTATCTTATTCTCTTTATTTTTTATTGCTAAAGCAGAAATCAAAGGGTTATTAAATACGGCGTTCTGAAGACTTGTCCGTACTTCTGATGTGCATTCATTAAAATTACTGCTGAGTATAGGTATAGAATAGACAGAATTTTGAATGTCGTTGATGAAATTATCTACCGCATGACTGATAGAATTAGAGGCTTTAAAAAGTTCTTGTTGTGTTTCTAGTTGTTCTTTATTCCAATTAAAATAAAAAATAATGATAAGAAAGAGACTGGTTAAAAGTAACCAGAAAAAAATAAGAATATAAAAACCTCCTGGGCGCCTAAATTTATGCTGCGTCATACTGTTCCAATTAGGTATAAGCTTCCTTTATTGATTTTAGTGTGATTTCAGCCAAATTCCCAATAGTCTTTTTATCGCAGTTTAAAGGGGGCATCCAATACAAGGTATTTCCTAAAGGTCGAAGCAAAGCTCCATTATCAAGGCCACGTTTATATAATTCAAATCCAATTCTTTTTTGATTTTCGTTAATTAATTCACCTGCAACAATAGCTCCTAAGCGTCGAACATTTTTTAATTTGCCAGTAAGCTGTGCAATTTCAATGAAGTGTTTTTCCATGGTTTGACCGAGAACTTCGGCTTTTATGTGACTGTTTTCTCGCTGCATAATGTTTAAAGTTGCTAGGGCCGCACTGATAGCTAAGGCATTGCCACTATAGGTGTGCGAATGCAAAAAAGAATGCCCTGATTCATAGTCATTATAAAATAATTCATAAATGAAATGATCGACGCTGACACAACTTAAAGGCAGTGTTCCTGAGGTTAAACCTTTTGATAAACAGATTAAGTCGGCTTTAACTCCTGCATGTTCTAAAGCTAACCATTTTCCCGTTCTTCCTAAACCTGTCATGATTTCATCGGCGATAAGAAATAGGTCATTTTCATTGCAATATTGACTTAGTTTTTTTAAATAGTCTGCACTATAGCAAAGCATGCCTCCTGCTCCTTGAATGAGAGGTTCTACGATGATGGCGCAGGCATTTTCTTTGATTGCTTCAAGTTCTTTTCTGGTGGCTTGCCAATGATGATCGCATGAAGTCCATAAAGGATCTTCTTTGCCGCTGACATAAGGAATATTCTGAAGAACATGGCACGTTACACCCATGTGTTCATAAGGTTTTTTATAAAGCCCTAAGTCACTTACACTTAAAGTGGCCAATGTTTCTCCATGATAGCTGTTTTTTAAGGATATGAATTGATTGCGAGAAGGATACCCTTGTAATTGCTTAGCATGTAAGGCAAGTTTCATTGCAATTTCTACAGCACTTGAGCCATCACTTGCAAAAAAGACATGTTGATTTTTTGTGAGATGAGCGATTTGTTCTCCTAATTCGGCAATCTCTTCATGAGTTGTATTGGCCCCAATAACATGTTCGAAGCGGGATAGTTGGGCTTGGATGGCGGCAATAATTTCTGGGTGACCATGTCCTAAGGATTTACACCACCAAGATGAAATCGCATCAATTAATACGCCTCGATTCGTATGAAGCTCATTACCCTTGGCTTGATGAACAATTAAGGGAGGCGTTTGTTCAAAATCCTTCATCTGAGAGCAGGGATGCCAGATGTGCTTTAAATCTTTATGTATTAAAAAATCACTGTTAACCACAATTTAAAAAATAGGTTGACAAAGGGTGGGGCTAATTTATCATGGGCGGAAGTTTGTGACAAATTTATTGGTCATAGAATGATAAAACAATAGGAATATAACGATGACCCTAATGAACATGAATTGGAATGCGGATGATGTTACGGCAATTTATGAACAACCATTTAATAATTTATTATTTAAAGCACATTCCATCCACCGTGAGTATCATTCTGCCAATCAAGTACAATTAGCGACTTTGCTTAGCATCAAAACCGGAGCTTGTCCCGAAGATTGTGGATATTGCTCACAAAGTGGTCATCATAGCACCCACGTTGAAAAAGAAGCTTTAATGAACTTAGATGAGGTGATACAAAAAGCTAAGGAAGCCAAAGAGGGTGGAGCAAAGCGTTTTTGCATGGGGGCTGCTTGGCGATGCCCTCCTACCAAGGCTATGCCAAAATTAATAGACATGATAAAGGAAGTAAAAAAGCTTGGAATGGAAACCTGTATGACATTAGGAATGCTTAATTCTCTTCAGGCTACAGCCCTTAAAGAAGCAGGTCTTGATTATTATAATCACAATATTGACACGTCTCCTAGTTATTACAATCAGGTGGTTACCACCCGTACGTTTCAAGATAGACTCGAAACCTTACAAGAAGTGAGAAATGCTGGGATTCGCGTTTGTTGTGGTGGTATTTTAGGCCTAGGAGAAAGTCGAGCGGATCGCATTGAATTTTTACTGACCTTAGCGAATCTTGAAACCCCACCAGAAAGTGTGCCCATTAATCGTTTAATCCCCGTTCTGGGAACTCCCTTGGCTAAATCGAAGCCTGTAGATAATATTGAACTAGTTCGAACGATTGCTACGGCTCGAATTCTTATGCCAAATAGCGTTATACGGCTCACTGCAGGTCGAACTGAGATGAGCGATGAACTTCAGGCGCTTTGTTTTTTTGCTGGGGCGAATTCGGTTTTTATTGGCGAGAAATTATTAACAGAAGATAACCCTCTGCGTGATAAAGATCACCTTCTTTTTAATAAGCTCGGTTTAAATGAAAGCGAACACCCTGTCTCTATATGATAAAGGAAACACTTGAACAGTTTATTAATCAAATTAAACTGGATGGATTGTATCGCATTCGCGAGAGGTGTGAAGAGCTTCCTTATAATTTCAGCAGCAATGACTATCTCTCGCTTAGAAGAGAGACCTCGATTCAAAATGCTTATCGAGAAGGCTTTCGTTTTTTCCCAGTAGGCAGCGCGGGGTCCATGGTTGTGAGTGGTTATCATTCTGCTCATGCCTCTTTAGAAAAAGCCTTTGCAAAGGCGCTCGATGTTGATGAGTGTCTTATATTCACCTCGGGGTTTGCCGCTAATTTGAGTATAGCGTCTTTTTTAGGTCGCTTGAAACTTCATGCTTTGATCGATAAAGAAGTGCATGCTTCCATCTATGATGGTTTAAAGTTAGCCGACGTTTCTTATACTCGTTATCACCATCAAAACCTAACCGATTTAACTGAAAAGCGAACTAAAATCAAAGGAGAATGCATAGTACTTACGGAAAGTATTTTTAGTATGAGTGGACAAAAAACCCCACTGAAAGCCATTGCAGCATTATGTCCTGGTCAGCTCATTGTCGATGAGGCCCATGCATTTGGGGTAAGTGGAAAAGAAGGGCTTGGGGAAGTCGTGGCATCGGATTTATCTCAACATGAGGTTCCTTTGCGTGTCATCCCTCTTGGAAAAGCATTTGCTGCATCAGGGGCAATTATTGCAGGTCAGCATCTTTGGATAGAGGCTTTACTCCAATGCGCTCGAAGTTATATTTACTCGACTGCGCTAAGCCCCGCTTATGCTTATGGGCTTGAATATACTCTGGATGTGATAAGACAAGCGGATGATAGGCGGCAAACATTAAACGATTTGATTTTATATTTTAGAAAAAAAACAACAACGTCAAAATGGAGTTGGAGTAATTCAAGCACACAA
This sequence comes from Legionella impletisoli, assembly GCF_900639875.1. Taxonomy (GTDB): domain Bacteria; phylum Pseudomonadota; class Gammaproteobacteria; order Legionellales; family Legionellaceae; genus Legionella_A; species Legionella_A impletisoli. The sequence goes on along the minus strand of NZ_CAAAIA010000002.1, from coordinate 66,014 downwards.
ATTCAACAATTAAAGTTAGGGTGCCCCTATCGGGCGATTCATACCGCGAATCGTTTACGAGATAAGCATATTTTTTGCTTACCTATGCGTCCTCCCACGGTTCGAAAGCCAGACTCAGGATTAAGAGTCGTTTTAAATGCGAATCACCGGCCAGAGCAAATTGATTATTTGTTTGATTGTTTGGAAGCAATATGAAAATTAAGATTTATTGCTACGGAGAAGGATACCCTTTGGTTTTATTTCATGGATGGGGGTTTGATAGTGGTGTATGGCAGAGTATTACACCCGCATTAATTGATGCAGGTTATCAACTTTATCTTGTTGATCTTCCAGGTTTTGGTAATACATCCTTATGCGATTGGGGTTACTTTAAAACTGAACTTTTGTCCGCTTTACCCCCACGTTTTGCTCTTATAGGTTGGTCCATGGGAGGATTATTTGCAACCCGATTAGCCGCGGAAGCTTCGGAGCGGATTACACATCTGCTGAACGTTTCTTCTTCACCTAAGTTTGTTAAAGAGAATGGCTGGCCGGGCATTGAGATGGAGTTATTTCATAATTTTTATAGAAGTCTTCGTCAAAATCCTTTGAAAACATTAGAGGAATTTGTATCGTTACAATCTCATGGTGAAAACAAAAAAAGCATACGCGCTTTAATTTCTAATCCCATACCAGAAGGATTAAGTATGGGATTAGATTGTTTGCTCCGTTGGGATCTTCGTCTGGCTTTAAATCATCTTGCCATTCCAGTTTGCTATCTTTTCGGGCGGTTAGATGCGATAACACCTCATGCTACAAAATTGGCAATGGAAAAGACACATCCTCATTTGGTTTATAGGACTTTTAAACAATCAGCACATATGCCTTTTATGTCTCAACAGAATGAGTTTATTGCCTTATTGAAGGAATTTATATCATGAAGCGTTATTTTATTACGGGCACCGATACGGATTGCGGTAAAACCTATGCCACCTTGCAGCTGCTCGCCTATTTAAATGACCATGGTGCTCTAACCCTTGCTGTAAAGCCAATTGCTACCGGTTGTGAGGACAAAGAAGGTGAATTAATCAATAGCGATGCCAAATTATTATCATTGGCGTGTAACTTACATCACACCGAAATTAATCCTTGGCGCTTCAAGCCACCCGTATCTCCCCACTTAGTTAATGATTCGATAACCACGAAAGATATCGCAGAATATTGTTTTAGTGAGGCTTTTTCTCACGTAGATACGTTGCTTATTGAAGGTGCAGGAGGGTTAATGGTTCCTTTGAATAACCATGAAACCTGGGTTGATTTATTAAAGCTTACAAATATACCGGTTATTTTAATTGTAGGTATAAAATTGGGTTGCCTAAACCATGCTCTTCTTACTGAAACAGCTTTACAAACTTATAAAATACGATGTGCAGGTTGGATTGCTAATTGCATCGATCCAAACATGATGATGGTTTACGAAAACATTCATACGCTGAAACGGAAGATGGAAAGTCCATTAATAGCCAGAATTGATTTTAATGGCACACTACTCCCTAAGGCAGCGTTTAATCGCTTAATGGGTGTCCAATACGAAGCATGAGGCCAATGTTTGGCAAGAAAAATAGACTATGAAATTTGACCATGTTGGGCTAAGGCCTAACCTACGCCCTATTGATCAAAGTTTGATGCGACAACCGTGGGGCGGGCCTGTTGTCTATTGTTTAGCTGCCGCGACTTCTATATAATTTAACGTCCGCTCAATATCAGAAAAATTCAAATGTTGATGATATCGAACGGGCTTATTTTGAATGGATCCCGTACAAAAAGCTTCGCCTTTTTACGGGACAATGTTCGTTTAGCGCCAGAAAAGTCATACATGACTTTTCTGGCGAACTCACGTTAATTTAACGTTACTTTCTGGATATTGGTTGCCCATTTTGTTAAAATGTTGGCACCAGTTTTTCTTTTTTTTGCTTTGAGGAGTTTTTTGATGCCAATCTATGAGTACGAGTGTTCTAATTGTCATCATACATTTGATTTAATGCAAAAAATCAGTGATGCCCCAGCGAAACAATGTCCTAAATGTTTCATGAATACAGCGGAACGTTTGGTTTCAGCAGCGGGGTTTCAGTTAAAAGGGACAGGGTGGTATGTGACCGATTTTAAAAACAAGGGACAACCTAAATCGTCAGATACAAATAAATCTTCGGGATCCGGAGGAAATGATCAGCAGAATTCGAGCTCATCAAGCTCCTCTACGCAAACAAAAGGTGAAAAGGATTGAAAAGTAAATCAATTCGCAGTTATCTCTTAGCAGGCTTAGTGGTTTGGTTACCGATATTGGCAACCATTGTCATTTTGCGGTTTATTATTGATATTCTTGATCAAACGATGGCGTTGCTTCCAGATGCTTATCAACCTGAAGCGTTGTTTGGTATTCATTTGCCAGGGCTTGGTGTTTTGTTATCCCTTATATTGTTATTACTAACAGGTATTTTGGCCACGAATTTTTTCGGACAGCGCTTAGTAAGCTGGAGCGAATCTATTCTTGAGCGCATTCCTTTGGTTCGTTCGATTTACAATGCTTCCAAGCAAGTGATACAAGCTATTTTTGCAACGAACAGTGAAGCGTTTCGTAAAGTAATTTTGGTTGAATATCCTCGGAAGGGGCTATGGAGTCTTGCATTTCAGACGGGGATTACCTCCTCTGAAATCAAACGCCATACTGGGGATGAAATGGTCTCTATATTTATTCCAACGACGCCAAACCCGACCTCCGGATTTTTAATGATGGTTCCAAGGTCTGATGTGATTGAATTATCAATGACCATTGACGAGGCGTTAAAATTTATTATTTCACTAGGTGTAATGCAGCCTTTATCACCTGCTGCATTTGATTTAAAAGAACAACAAATTTCTAAATAGGCGGTCTTATGAAATCTCACTATTGCTCTGAAGTGAATGAAGCGATGACTGATAAAGAAGTAACAATCTGCGGGTGGGTTCATAATCGACGCGATCATGGTGGTGTGATTTTCTTAGACATAAGAGATAGTTCAGGCTTGGTTCAAGTAGTTTACGAGCCTGAGCAAAAAGAAGTGTTTGCAGTCGCTGAAAAATTACGTCATGAATACGTCATCCAGGTGAGTGGGTTGGTAAGACCACGCCCAACGGGTATGATAAATGAAAAAATGACCACAGGACAAATCGAAATTGTAGGCCATGCGCTTGAAATTTTGAATCAATCATTAACCCCGCCCATTTTACCCGATGAACATCAAGCCGTTAGTGAAGATTTACGTTATCGTTATCGCTATTTGGATCTTCGTCGTCCCGAGATGCAGGAAAAATTTATAATCCGCCATAACTTAGTTCGTTGTATTCGTGAATATTTAAACAATAAAGGGTTTTTGGATATAGAAACCCCCATGTTAACGAAAGCTACTCCCGAGGGAGCGCGAGATTATTTGGTCCCATCGCGAGTGCATCCTGGCGAGTTTTATGCTCTGCCGCAATCGCCACAATTGTTTAAACAATTATTAATGATGTCTGGTTTTGATAAGTATTACCAGATTGTTCGATGCTTTAGAGATGAAGATTTGCGTGCCGATCGCCAGCCTGAATTTACGCAGCTCGACCTTGAAATGGCTTTTATCAATTCAGAAACCATAATGAGCACCATAGAAGGCATGCTCAAAAAAGTTTTCAAAGAGCTCAAGCAAGTCGAACTCCCAGAAAAATTACAGCGTATGACTTATGCCGAAGCAATGCGTCGTTATGGGAGTGATAAGCCTGATCTTAGAATTCCGCTTGAATTGGTCGACGTCGCTGATCTGGTTATGGAAAGTGAGTTTAAAGTATTTTCTTTCTCTGCAAACGATCCTGAGGGTCGAGTGGTCGCACTTAAGTTACCTAATGGTTGTAAATTGACCCGTAAAGAGCTGGATAATTATGGTCAATTTGTTGGGATCTATGGGGCAAAAGGTTTGGCTTACATTAAAGTCAATGATCGCTCAGCTGGATTAGAAGGGTTGCAATCACCCATTTTGAAGTTCTTAAACCCAGCACTTATCGAGGCCATCTTAAATCGTGTTGAGGCAAATACCGGAGACGTGGTATTTTTTGGTGCAGATAAAGAAAAGATCGTCAATGAGGCGATGGGAGCACTTCGAATTAAATTAGGTCATGACTGCGGCTTAGTTGAGGAAGGTTGGCGATTGCTATGGGTCGTTGATTGGCCTATGTTTGAACTGGATATAGAAACGCATCAATTACAACCCATGCATCATCCATTCACTTCTCCCATAAATGCAACGCCCCAAGCATTGCAAGAGAATCCCTTAGGTACCTTAGCGAATGCTTATGATATCGTCATCAATGGCTATGAAATTGGAGGGGGGTCGATTCGAATTCATCGTCAAGAAATGCAGCAGACGGTATTTAACATGCTCGGAATTACCGAAAAGGAAGCCCAAGAGAAATTTGGCTTCTTATTAGATGCCTTACAATACGGATGTCCTCCACATGGTGGTATTGCATTGGGAGTCGATCGTCTGGCTATGCTTTTAACTGGCTCAAGCTCAATTCGTGATGTGATTGCATTCCCGAAAACCCAATCCGCCTCGTGTTTGTTAACGAATGCACCAGCACCAGCTGGAGCAGCTCAACTGAAAGAATTGGGAATACGCTTTGCGCAAACGGCATCACTCAAATAATATCTTATTATCAGGTGTAGCGCTTCGGCGCTACGCCTTATTACAGTACTTTTGTTTCTGTCTATTATTATTCTCAAGTTATTTTATTTCTCCAGCGAATGCAGCAGAAGATCTCGGAGCAAGTCAGCTCATCGAATACCTAACGCAAGAAAAATCTTCTCTGAGCCTTAAGATTAATTCGTTCAAACCGTTTGCTGAGCCAACCAATTTGGACGATTTTTTTGAGCGCAAAAAACAAAACGATGCTTTGTTGGCCGTAACTCAGATTAAAATTGTAAATCTTGAGAATTTTTTAATCGAAGCGAAAAAGGAAAAAGAGCGGTTATCGCAAAAGTTAAAAAAATTACAACAATCTCCTTTAAATTCGATTAGTGATGTTGAGGCTCAAGAAAAATCCGTCAAGCTTAATAACTTAATTGAAATAAACACGAAAACCATAGAGCTCATACACGAAGACTTAACCCTAGCGAAAAAATTAAACAAAATATTGCTTGCAGAGCAGCACGACTTACGACTTTGGAAGTCAGAAACGGACTTAAGCACACAAATATCCCAAGTTAACCAACGTCTTAGGGCACTTGATCACTCAAAGTCCAAGCTCTATGAAGAAAATATAAGCATTCAGGCCTTACGAAACAATGAGGGGAATGAAACATCACGCATTAATCATGAGGCAAAACTTCTCTTAAATAATCAGTTTATTCTATTAATACAAACCCGAATTGCGGAACTTGAACATTATAAAAAACAGTTGAAAGCAGAATTTTTATTGTTAAAAAACCAGGATGTCAAATCATTAGAATCGGTAATTAATACTTATCGAAATGCAATTAATCAATTGGATACAGTAAAACAGTCCCTAACAGCGATGCAATCGTTAGTGGATCATGAGCAAATGAAACTCAATAATAAAACTTTAAATAATCATTTCAAAAACTTGCAATCGGCAATAAAAAAACGACTTGAAGAAGTTTCTACTCGAGAATTAAGATTACAAACTCAGTTAGCAGAGCATCAGCAACAATTAAAAAAGCAACTGGCGATGCGTCAAAATTTGGCAGAATATCACTTGACGAGCTGGCCAGAGATAGCGCATGAGTTTTTGCAGATCCCTATAAAATTTTATCATTATCTCAGTGCGTTAATGACTAAATCAGTCGATAACTATGCTTGGCAATCATCCTGGTCTAAGGGAGTGTTTTGGGGGATTTGTTTTTTCATTCTTATCATCGCTTTTGGTTTGCGAATTCTCTTAAATAAATTAATTCAAGAGAAAGAAAGACAACGCCTGACCGGTCATCTTTATGATGGGTTATTGGTGTTGATTAAGCGGAATATCCCTCAATTAACGAGTATTGTTCTTTTGGTTACGATGTTTTATTTGAACAATATTGCGTCTGGAAATTATCGACTCCTTCTTAATTTAATGTTCGTGTGGCTGGCTTTTCGTAATTTGATCCTGATAGCAAGGCTCATGCTTTTAGAACGAATTAGTGATTCATCCGGAAAGGATGTGAGGTTATACCATCGTCTAAAATGGTTGTTTTTAGCTGGGGGGTGGGCAACGGCACTCATGGTTTTTAGCCATCAGTATCCTTTAACATTGTTAATGCAAGATATTTTTAATCGCTTCTTCATGCTGTTTCTTCTTTCAATGGCGGTGGTAATTTGGAAAAGTAAAGAAGTCATTCCTTATTTGTTGCGCCCAATCCTAAAGGCGAAAAAACGTTATATTCGAAGCGCGATTGTATTACTTGTGAATTTAATTCCTATTACGTTACTAACAACGGCTGTGATTGGTTTAATTGGATATATAAATCTTGCATGGACCATGAGCCGCTATCAAGCCTATTTATTGCTGGTCATCACTGGATATGTTGTAGCACGAGGTTTAATTTCGGATGCTTTAGAATTATTGTCGGAATGGATGATTTCCTCGCTTAGGAATGGGTGGTTATGGATTGAAGTCCTATTAAAGCCTTTTGACAAAATTCTACGTATTTTGTTATGGCTTGTCAGTATATTAATTTTATTCCAACTCTATGGTTGGTATTCCGACTCCTGGGTTATGACGCATTTAAAAGTGATTGGACATTATCCCCTGGTGAATCTATCAGGGATCCACATTACGCTGTTTAGCTTTCTTGAATTCTTGGTTTTATTATTTATTTTTCTTTGGGCGTCAAAATGGACACGTGAGTTTTGCTATCGTTGGTTGTATCGCAATGCCCGTGATGCAGGCATTCGAAATAGCTTATCTGCGTTTACGCAATATGGCGTGATTTTAATTGGATCATTTATAACATTGCGAGCATTGGGCCTAGATTTTTCTGGAATGTCTATGATTCTAGGTGGTCTTGCAGTGGGTATGGGATTTGGTCTTCGTGATTTTGCTAGCAATATTATTGGTGGGATAATGCTCTTAATTGAGCGACCTGTCAGAGAAGGGGATTTGATTACGCTTGGAGAATATGAAGGACGGGTGGCTCATATTGGTATTCGTTCGATGCGCGTTTCTTCATGGGATAATATGGAAGTATTAATCCCAAATGCGGAAACCTTTAATAAGCCTTTTACAAACTGGACGCATCAAGATAATGTGGTTCGAAGTGTTATTCCAATCAAGGTGAGTCGTGGTGACGAACCCGTTATGGTCCAGCAATTGATTTTGGATGTATTAGCCATTATTCCTGAAATTTTGGATAACCCCCCTCCCCAGGTTTTCCTAAAGCATATTGATGAAGCGCTCATTGAATTTGAAGCGCGCTATTACATTAATGTTCAAGAGCACACGCGATTTGAGGTTCGTTCAAACGTATTATTTGCCATTATGGCCCAATTTAAAGCGGCCGGAATCAAGCCACCTATTCCACCATTAAGCATTGAGTTTAAGGAGGACGATCATGGTTCAAGCCTCAGTCGTGTTGAGCGAAGCTGAACTTTTAGAGCGGTGTCAACGAATTGAAGGCCTAACGCTAGCACAGCTTGCTTATGAACTTAAATTAATGATTCCTTTGTCGTCTTCTCATCGTAAAGGATGGATAGGCCAAATGGTGGAGCTGGTATTGGGTGCCGATGCGGGGTCTCTTGCTGCTCCGGATTTTTCAGAATTGGGAATTGAACTTAAAACGTTACCCTTGAATCATTTAGGAAAGCCCGCAGAGTCAACCTTTGTGACTTCAATCTCTCTTTTAACCATTCATCAAGAAAATTGGTTAACCTCTCAATGTTTTTCCAAATTAAAACGTGTACTTTGGCTTCCCATAGAATCGGATAAACAAATACCTTTTCAAGAGCGAAGAATTGGTAAAGCCATTTTGTGGTCACCAAACCCTGAGCAAGAAAAAATTCTAGCCGCAGATTGGAATGAGCTAGCTTGGATGTTGGCATCTGGACAGCTTGAAGATATCCATGCTGGAATTGGAGAATATTTGCAAGTAAGACCCAAAGCTGCCAATAAACAATCACTTTGCTACGGCTATGATCGGGAAGGAAACAAGATCCAAACCTTGCCCAGAGGGTTTTATTTACGAAGCAAGTTCACCGCTTCGATCTTGTAATGAAGAGGGTTTTCCTTTCTTAGCTAAAATAAATACCACACATCCCATAATCGCTGATAAGAGCGAACCAGCCACGACGCCAATTTTAACAAAATTAATGAGATGGGCTCCATTGTGAAATGCAAGAGAACCAATAAATAAACTCATTGTAAATCCAACCCCACAAATTAAAGCAAGACCATAAACTTGCATAGTGGTGATTTTATAGCTTTTATAAGTTTGTATATAGCTTCCTTTCTTGACGAAATACAGCAAGGGTAAAAAAATTCCAATTTGTTTCCCGAAAAATAGTCCTGCAATGATTCCCCAGATAATGGGGTGGGTTAACATCTCACGATCTAAGCCAATAAACGTAACACCTGCATTGGCCAAAGCAAATAATGGTAAAATAAGAAAGATGACCCAAGGATGCAACCCGTCTTCTAGCCGGCTCAATAGGGAATCGCCAGGTTTATCTGGAATGGTCATCGCAATTACAATACCTGCAAGTGTTGCATGCACACCGGATTTTAAAACAGCCGCCCACAGAATAATGCCAACCACGAGATAAACTGAAATTCTTTTACAATTATAACGATTTAATCCAATTAAGAACGCTGTACAAAGGAAAGCAATGCTTAAAGAAATCATTGACAATTTATGCGTGAAAAAAATCGCAATAATGGCAATGGCTCCAATGTCATCAAATATCGCAATGGCAGTGAGTAGTACTTTTAAAGGATAGGGCACTCTTGCGCCTAGTAGGGAAACAATGCCTAAAGTAAATGCAATGTCCGTGGCCGTAGGGATAGCCCAACCTTTTAAATAAAGCGGATTTTGCCAATTGATGAGAGCGTAAATAAAAGCAGGAACTACAAGTCCACAAAATGCCGTAATCGCTGGTACAACAATACTGGTTTTGCTGCTTAAAATTCCTCGATGAATTTCACGCTTAATTTCTAAACCCACCAACATAAAGTAAATAGCCATCAACCCATCATTAATCCAAATGTGCAAGGGCTTTTTAATTGCAAAATCACCGATACTTAAATTTACCGGTAGATGAATGACGTCATGGTAAACAAAACGAAATGGGGTATTAGCAATCACAATCGCACAAAGTGCGGTTGCAAATAATATTAACCCACCAATGGTTTCTAAATTATAAAATGAGTCGGTTTTACTCATTAGCTAATCCTGATTATTTTGTAAGTTTATAACAAGGCTTCTCTATATCTGTATGTGGCTTACCGCTGTGCGAAATCCTTGCTATTTATTTTGATTTGGTTAAGCTTAATTTAAAAACCTTAATTATTAAAGGGAGTTAGTGATGAAAAAAAGTGTTTTGGCAGCTCTTTGCATGACTTTGTTATTTATTAGCCACCCTGGCTTTGCTGACGATAATGTTACCAAACAAATTCAAATGCTCAATAGTCAGATTCAAGTTCAATTACAAAAATTACAAGAAACACAACAAAATCAAATTCAGACTTTAAATAAACAGATACAAACGCAACTTAAACAGATGCAATCTGATTTACAAACCAAAATACAACAAGTAAATACACAAACTCAAACTCAAATGAAGCAGATAGAATCAGAGCTTCAGAACGAAATTAAACAATTACAGCAGCAGATGGATTCAGCGGCTAAAGCAACAAAGCAATAATTTAAAACTATTTTAGGGTGGTGTTAACGCTTTTGGACGAGTAAAGCTACCCTAAACAAACTTTTTTAACTACAATATTGTTTTCACAAACATTCTGATCTCTATGTTTAAGCCTTTGGCTTTATATATTGGGTTACGCTATACCCGCGCTAAAAAGAAAAATCATTTTGTTTCCTTCATCTCATTAAGTTCAATGCTTGGGATTGGTCTTGGGGTCATGGTGTTGATTACGGTTTTATCAGTCATGAATGGGTTTGATGAGGAGATTCATAAGCGTTTTTTTGGCATGGCTCCTGAAATTACTATGACTGGCGCGGATGGTAAAATTAGTGATTGGCAATCCTTGGCTGACGAAGTCAAAGAAACACCTGGAATTGTTGCCGTGGCCCCCTATGTTGGAGAACAAGGTCTTCTCACCCATAATGGCGAGGTCTTGCCCATTGTGCTGACAGGTATCATTCCAAAGCTAGAGCAGCATGTAAATCATTTGCAAGAAAAACTGATTGTAGGTGATGTGAATGAATTAAATCATTTTGGAATCATTTTAGGTCGCGGTCTAGCGGATAGTTTAGGTGTGATGATAGGGGATAAAGTAACTATTATGATCCCTCAAGCTACCGTCACCCCAGCTGGGATGATCCCAAGGTTTAAACGATTTACCGTAAAAGGAGTTTTTTCTGCAGGTACAGGGTTTAACTTTGACACAAAGCTTGCATTTATCAACCTAGAAGATGCACAAAAGCTTTTACGATTGGGTGATGAGGTTACCGGTTTAAAATTGAAAATAAAAAACATTTATCAAGCACCTCAGTTATCCGAGTTATTAGCTCGTAAATTGGGACCAGAGTATCAAGTTGGAAACTGGACAGAGCAATTTGGTGCGTTTTTTTCAGCGGTTAAAATGGAAAAAACAATGATGTTTTTAATTCTCTTGTTAATTATAGCAGTCGCAGCATTTAATTTGGTTTCCTCTCTGGTGATGGTTGTCAACGATAAGCAAGCTGAGATTGCTATTCTAAGAACGATAGGCGCGACTCCTACAACGGTGATGTGGATTTTTATTGTTCAAGGAATGACGGTTGGCATTATTGGAACATTAATTGGCTTGATTGGCGGTCTGATTTTAGCCAGTAATGCAACAGCTATTGTTAATTTCTTGCAATCATTGTTTAATGTACAGGTATTGTCTTCAAACATTTACTTCGTCGATTATCTTCCTTCAAAAATATTATTGAGCGATCTTTGGTTGGTATGCGCAGTTGCTTTAATGATGAGCTTCATTGCAACTATTTACCCTGCAAGGCGTGCTTCAAAAACCATCATTGCGGAGGCATTGCATTATGAGTGATCACGTCATCGATTGTCGACAATTAAAAAAATCCTATTATGATGGTAATCATACCATTGACGTTTTGGCAGGAATTGATTTTTCTATTCAAAAAGGCGATCGATTGGCTGTGGTTGGTCCTTCTGGTTCTGGTAAAAGTACGTTTTTACATTTGCTAGGTGGACTTGATAAACCAAGTGCAGGAGAGGTATTAATCCAAGGCACTAATTGGCAAGATTTAACTGAGAAAAAGCGTTGTCAATTAAGAAATAAGACTTTGGGATTTATTTATCAATTTCATCATTTATTACCCGAATTCACTGCCCTTGAAAACGTTTCCTTGCCTTTGCTCTTGCGCGGAAATAGTGTGAATAGCGCACAAAATGAAGCAAAGGAGATCTTAAATCAAGTCGGTCTTAGCGCTCGTGAAGATCATAAGCCTTCCCAATTATCCGGTGGTGAAAGACAGCGAGTAGCGATTGCAAGAGCGTTAGTTCACAACCCACATTGCGTTCTGGCTGATGAGCCGACAGGTAATTTGGATCATGCCACAGCGGTGAAAGTGTTTGAACTCATGCTCGAATTAAATCGAAAATTACAAACGGCTTTGGTCATTGTAACGCATGATATGAATTTGGCACAACGAATGAATCGTGTCATGCATGTGCAAGATGGGCAGTTGGTTGAAGGTTGAGGTATCAGGGTTCAGGTATCAGGTATCAGGTATCAGGTATCAGGTATCAGGTATCAGGTATCAGGTATCAGGTTTCAGGTTTCAGGTTTCAGGTTTCAGGTTTCAGGTTTAGACTCACTCCTGACTCCTGACTCCTGACTCCTGACTCCTGACTCCTGACTCCTGACCCCTGAGCTTAATATTCCGCGTGCCCTGGGGTTCTTGGAAACGGAATAACATCTCTTACGTTGCCAACGCCTGTGACGTAGCTAACTAAGCGCTCTAGCCCTAAGCCAAATCCTGCATGAGGAACGGTTCCATAACGGCGTAAATCGCGATACCAGCTGTAAAATTCCTTATCAAGGCCGCACTCATCCATGCGTTTATCTAGAATGGATAATCGTTCTTCGCGCTGACTTCCGCCAATAATTTCACCAATTCCTGGTGCTAAAACATCCATTGCGGCGACGGTTCTTTCATCATCATTTAAACGCATGTAAAAGCTTTTAATTTCCTTGGGATAATCCGTAATGATGACCGGTTTTTTACATAGTTCTTCGGCAAGATACCGTTCGTGTTCCGATTGCAAATCAAGCCCCCAATTTACCGGGAACTCAAATTTTTTATCGGCTGTTTCCAATGCTTTTATGGCATCACTATAGGTCATCACGTCAAAGCTCGAATCAATAATATGCTCTAAACGTTCGATACATCCTGGGGTTACAAATTGATTGAAAAAATTCATATCATCACTGCGTTCTTCCAGTAACGTTTTACATAAATAACGCAACATTTCTTGGCTTAGATTGCAGATGTCGTTTAAATCAGCAAACGCCAATTCGGGTTCGACCATCCAAAACTCAGCTAGATGACGACTCGTATTAGAGTTTTCAGCTCTAAAGGTAGGACCAAAGGTATAGACTTTAGACAGGGCAAGACAATATGCTTCCACATTTAGCTGGCCAGAAACGGTTAGAAACGTCTCACGCCCAAAAAAGTCTTCACTAAAATCGATTTTACCGTTATCTTTTTTTGGCAAGTTCATTAAGTCAAGCGTGCTCACTCGAAATAACTCCCCAGCCCCCTCACAGTCACTTGCAGTAATGATTGGAGTATGTACCCAGATGTATCCTCGTTCATGAAAAAATCGATGAATGGCCTGTGAAAGGGTATCCCGAACGCGAGCAACGGCACTAATGGTATTTGTCCTTGGTCGAAGATGGGCTACATCACGTAAAAATTCTAAAGTATGTCGTTTCGCTTGCACAGGATACGTGTCAGGATTCTCTACCCAACCAACAGGTTCAATTTGTTCAGCTTGGATTTCAAAATGTTGACCTTTTCCTTGTGATACCACGAGTCGACCGGTTGCAATCAATGAACAACCTGCTGTAAGTTTTAAAACTTCGTCTTGATAGTTCGTTAAGGTATTCGGAGCAACAATTTGAATGGGTGAAAAGCAAGAACCATCATGTAAGCTAATAAAAGACAGCCCGGCATTAGAGTCACGACGGGTTTTAACCCAACCTTTGACGCTTACAAGCTCATCAACTTTAATTTCACCTTCTAAACATTCTTTAACTGTAAACACATTGCTCATGAATTACTCCAATTAAACTTATAGAACAATATATTGCGCCATTTTTTGCAAAGCCATGAATCTACATGACCCCACAAGTTCACGTGCGATTAGAATTCATCTATGGTCTTAGAGAAATTGATCTTACTCACGTAGTGGTCGCTGGTTTATATCATAATCATTTAAGGAATACGTAAAAAAGTCGCTGCAACAATTAGGGCGTTTTCCTCTGAGTTAAAAATTAGGTGCCATTGTTTGAGGACATCATGTTTATAATCTTTTGAATCAGTCGAATCATATCGACACAATGAAGCCACCGATTATTTTAGATCTACAACACTAATAATACACTAAACCTAATTCATTCACCAACTGTGGTAATATGATGGAGTTTCTCATAAAGTCGAATTTGAAGCAGCAACCGTCTTGAATTAAAACACTCATGAACAATAAACAAGGTAGAAGCAGCATGAAAGGGAAGATTAAACTTTTAATGATAATGATTGTATTCATATGGTCTAGTAGCCTATTCAGCGATACGGTGCTGCATTTATATCGACCATATGCGGGATCAGAGCATCATCCTGCACCAAAGGTTAGTGAGGTATTAGACGGACATTGTCGAGATCAATCTCATCATATCAAGCGTGAAGATGCATGGAGGTGCTATGCTGCTGGAAAGGTATTTGATCCATGTTTTATAAAACGCTTTAGTTCTCAACATGAAGTGATTTGTCCAGAGTCTCCATGGATGAATAAGGCAGTAAAAATTAGAACCGACACTACATTGGATGATCAGAGTCACGAAAGACTTGATATGGCGCTAACGTATCCCTGGGCGGTCGAGCTTGAGAATGGTATGCGTTGTATTTCGGATGATCTTGAAGAAGTTATCAACGGATTGCCGGTGCATTATCGTTGCGAAGATGGATCATTTTTGATTGGACATCTGCAACGATGTAAGGCATTATGGAGTATGTTGAACGATGTACATGGCAGTCCTTCGACTGTGAACATTGCAAAGGCCTGGTTTTAATGAATTTGGTATCCATTTGCAAAAAAGATTATTTAGGTCTTTAATTATAAATAGGAAAATAAGCAGGGAGCTCAACATGTTCGGTGCACTTTTTCATACCTTCGTTCTTTCTCAAATGTTTGGACTTTACCTGGTCATTATGGCCATTATTATGGTTAGCCGAACAAAGTATTATCGTGACCTCATTTTAAGACTTGATCCATTTGATCCGGCGATTGCCATTGGAGCTTCCTATGGATTAATGCTTGGTATTCTTCTTGTTGTTATCCATAATATATGGGCGTGGGAGCCTCGTTTGGTGGTAACTATTTTGTCCTGGGTAATTCTGATTAAATCGGTTTTATGGTTGTCTTTCCCAGTAAAAATGTCAGCCTGGGCTAAAAAGGTCTATTTAGGGCCAGGATACTATGTCTTAGCTCTGGTTATGGTGGTAGTGGGTGTATTTCTCTTAACCAAAGGATTTTACTTGTATATTCCAAATGAGCATATGGAATATACCCTCTTTTAATTCGCTTTATTTATTAAAACCCGCTTACTTGAGCGGGTTTTTTTTTGGTTTCTGCTCTATATAGTTCAACAGATCTAAGAAACTTCTTCAGGCGCTGCATGGGAAAAGGCAGGTATAGTTAAACAGTATTCATTGATTTCATTAATGAGCGGGTAATTGACTAATGGGAGATTAAATCGTTTGGCATTATAAACTTGGGGAATTAGACAGATATCCGCGATACTTACGTCCTTACCAACGCATACGGATTTTTTTCTCGGTAACTGCTTAAGACGCAATTCAATACTTTCAAATCCTTTTTTAAGCCATAAGTGATACCACTGTTCAATATCATCATCACTTGCTGAAAATTGCGTTCTGAGCTGATTTAATACACGAAGGTTATTAAGGGGGTGAATATCGCAAGCGATGGAGTACGCAATACCGCGAACATTCGCACGTTCAAGGGGATTTTGCGGTAGTAACGGGGGTTCAGGGATGATTTCATTTAAATATTCAATAATGGCTAAGGACTGAGTTAGAACATGTCCATTTTCGACTAGGGTAGGAACAAGTCCTTGAGGGTTAAGAGATAAATAATCAGGATGATGTTGTTCACCCCCGTGATTAACTAGATGCACAGGAATGGAATCATAGCTAACCTGCTTTAAATTTAAAGCAATTCTTACACGATAACTCGCTGAGGATCGAAAGTAATCATATAATTTCACAATGGTCCCCTTGTAATCTAGTTGGCTCTTCCTTTACGAGAAGAAAAATAAGAACTTGTTCTTTCCTCCAAGTTGATCGCTTTCTATCATAGATGGCAGTTACAACGGCTTTTTAATAGCTTGTACCGTTTGATCAATCGCGCCAAAAATACTTTCACCTTTTTCATTATTCATTTCAATTTTTATCGTGTCGCCAAAGTGCATAAAAGGAGTTTCTGCTTTGCCTTTTTCAAGAATCTCGAGCATTCTTTGCTCAGCGATACAAGATGAACCTTTACTTTTATCTACATTCGATACCGTACCTGATCCAATGATGCTACCCGCACAAAGTTTTCGGGTTTTAGCTGCATGAGCTATCAACTCAGGAAATGAAAACGTCATATCGACCCCCGCATTGGGTTGGCCGAATAAAGTGTTGTTCAAGTAGCTTAATAATGGTAAATGAACTCGTTGGCCGTCCCATTTATCGCCAAGTTCATCAGGGGTGACAGCAACTGGAGAAAAACTGCTGGCTGGCTTTGATTGAAAAAATCCAAATCCCTTGGCAATTTCATTAGGAATTAAATTTCTTAAAGACACATCATTCACAAGCATTAAAAGAAGAATGCTCTCTTCTGCGGATTTCGCATCGATTCCGATTTCTACATCACGGGTAATGACGGCAACTTCCGCTTCAAAATCAATTCCATATTCTTCGTTTTGAATGAGAATCGGATCATAAGGGCCTAAAAAGTAATCGGAGCCACCTTGATACATTAACGGATCGGTCCAAAAATTTTTCGGCATTTCAGCGCCTCTGGCTTTACGAACCAGCTCAACATGATTGACGTAAGCACTACCATCCGCCCACTGGTAAGCGCGGGGTAGGGGAGAGGCAAACAACTCAGGTTCAAAAGGAAACGCATCTTGAAACCGATCTTCATTTAACTCGGTATAAAACGTGTTTAAAGGCTCTTTAACTAACTCCCAGTTTTCAACGGCATATTGCAAAGTTGGTGCGATTGTTTCAACGAGAATCGCTTTTGTTAAGGACTTATTCACGATGCATAATTTCCCATCTCTGGACTGAGGAGATTTCAATGATGCTAGCTTCATAAATGGTCCTTAATGATAAATTTGAACGATTCTGCCCAATAACTTAATCCAGACAGGGCCTTTTTTGATAAAAGACGCTCATGTAAAATGTCGGGTCATAAATAATAGCGTGATTTTATTCGGTTTCTTGCAGTGTTCCTCGACGAATTTGATCACGTTCAATGGCTTCAAATAAAGCTTGAAAATTACCTTCGCCAAACCCTTCATTTCCTTTACGCTGGATAATCTCAAAAAATACTGGGCCAAATAAATTCTCGGTAAAAATTTGTAAAAGCAGCCCCTGTTTGGGATCCGCTTCACCATCAATAAGTATTTTTTGTTCTTTCAACTGATTAAGGGGCTCATCTTGCCAGGGAATACGATCCTTAATCATTTCATAATAGGTATCGGGTACATCTAAAAATAAGACGCCATTTTTCCGAAGTGTCTTCACGGTTTCATAAATGTTATGGGTCGTTAATGCTACATGTTGAATCCCTTCGCCCTCGTACTCATGTAAAAACTCTTCAATTTGAGATTGATCATCTTTCGATTCATTTAAAGGAATTTTGATTTTTCCGCAAGGGCTTGCTAGCGCGCGACTAACTAAACCAGTCATTTTTCCTTTGATGTCAAAAAATCGGATCTCTCGAAAGTTAAAGATAGACTCATAGAAATTGGCCCATTTATCCATATTTCCACGAAATACGTTATGAGTTAAATGATCAATATCAACGAGTTCTGCAGATTTTGGAAGCGTTGTATCATAAAGAATTTCTGACCAATCGTTTGCAAAAGGCTGATGTGTTTTATCCACAAAATATATTACGCTTCCGCCAATGGCTTTAATTGCTGGTAAGCCATGATGGGCATGTTGGCAATCTTCGAACTGGATTGCACCGTGTTCGAGGGCATAGGCTAAGGCTTTATCCACATCTTGAACGCGAAACCCCATTGCACAAGCACCTGGTCCGTGAGTGGTGGCGTGTTTTTCTGCTTGGCAATGCTTTGCATCATTTAAAATAAAACGAATATGGCCTTGCTGGTAGAGTGTGATTGCTTCATGTTTATGGTTGGCAATCGGCTGAAACCCCATTTGTGTAAATTCACGATGTAATTCCTGCTTGTTTGGCCCAGAAAATTCTAGAAAAGCGAATCCATTCAGTCCACAGGGATTGTCGTACGTGGGTGCGTTCATTGCTTGACTCCTTGTAATCGTATTCCGTTACTACAGCTAAGCAGAAAATGTTTATCAATTAAATTTTGGGTTGCACTAAAAATAGACCATCGGCAATAGGCAACATAGAAATATGCACTCGTTCATCCTCTTTTAAAAAATCATTTAAGCGACGTATTTCTCGTGTTTGGCCACCTGTTTCTGATTCATCAATTACTTTGCCATGCCATAACACGTTATCAATGAGGATGAGTCCATGAGGACGAATTAACGCTAAGCTTAGTTCATAATAGTCCATGTAATTGGTTTTATCGGCATCAATAAATATCAAATCAAACTGTTTTGCGAGGCCTTCATTTAATAATTGTTGCATGGTGCTTAACGCAGGGCCAAGACGAAGCTCAATTTTATTGGCTTGGCCTGCTTCTTCCCAATAGGGCTTAGCAATATTCGTCCATTCTTCATTAAGATCACATGTTATTAGTTTTCCATTATCCGGTAGGGCTAAGGCCATAGATAAGGCACTGTAGCCTGTAAATGTTCCTAATTCTAAAACTCTTTGGGCATTAAGCAGGCGTATAAGCAATTGCATAAATTGCGCTTGAATGGGGGAAATTTGCATGATCGCCAAAGGCATTTTAGCGGTTTCCTCTCGTAAGGCTTCTTGAACCGGATGTTCTCTAAGCGACTTATCAAGGATGTAGTCGTGCAAGGCTTCGGTAATGTTTAAATGTTTCATAAGGTCTCGACTAGGCTAATTTTTCTTGAGCGAGTGTATCGGCAATGACACTAACGGGTTTATCTTCTTGTTGAGAACGTTCAAATATTTCAAGCAAACTTGTACCGATTCCATCAATTTGCTTTTTGACCTGTTCTTCTGGTGTACGCAAGTATTTGCTTGCAGCAAAGATTAATCCACCCGCATTAATGACGTAATCGGTCGCGTATAAAATGCCTTTATCATGTAAAAGTTGTCCATGATAAGTATGTGCTAACTGATTATTGGCAGCGCCTGCAATGATGGTGGTTTGCAACTGATGAATGGTGATGTCATTGATGACGGCTCCTAAGGCACAAGGAGCATAGACATCACAGGGGATTTTATGGATCTCTTCAGTTGGAACGGGTGAGGCTCCAAGCTCGTTCACTGCTTGCTGAACACGAGTTATATCGATGTCTGCAACGGTTAAGCGAACACCTAATTCGTGAAGATGTTTTGCTAATTGATAACCGACGTGACCTAACCCTTGAACAGCAACATGTAAACCATTGAGTTCTTGTTTACCAAGCTTAAATTCAATCGCAGCCTGAATACCGCGCAAAACACCCATTGCAGTATAAGGAGAGGGATCACCATTATAGCTTGATAAGCTTGCAACGTAAGGCGTTTGTTCCGCAATAATATCCATATCGCTTAAATCTGTGCCGCTATCAAGTGCTGTAATATAACGTCCATTTAACTCTTGAATAAACCGACCAAATTGCTCTAAATAAGCGCGGCGATTATAAGGCGTAGTTGGCTTTATAATTACGGATTTACCGCCACCTAATGGTAAATTAGTTAATGCTGCTTTATAACTCATTCCGCGTGCGAGTCGCATGGCATCCATCAAAGCAGAATGGGTATTTGGATAAGAAATGAAGCGACAGCCTCCCAAGGCTGGGCCAAGTTTTGTGCTATGGATCGCTATGATGGCTTTCATTCCTGATTCTGGATCAACTTTAAAATGAAGATCACCAAATCCTCGAGTCATTGCGTAGTCCAGAAAGTCTTCTTGATTGATGCTTGAATTTGTCTCAATTTTATCAATGGAGATCATGGAGGTAAGCTCCCTTGGTGAATTCTGTCTAATGTTATAGACTTATTTTAACTCTAAATCAATTATATTGCCCGTGGAATTTCTTTAGAAATATTTTCTCTTTAAAAATAGATTTTGAATAAAACAATCGCTTTGTTTATTCTTTTGTAAAAAGCACGGTTTTATATCAAGGTACAAAAAGAGACAATCTTTAAGATATCATTTACACTTGATGAAACCATAAACTTTCCTATGGTGAGGGGAAAACAATGAAAAAAAGAGCCACCCTATTTGCAATGATTTTTCTAAGCTCAATGGGATTTGCAGATTCCCCCCCTTCTGAGCTCGTATTGGATAAAGTGGGTTTTCAAATGACTGCAAGGCAATGGGTCACTACTAAAAGTGCGCTAGTCAATGTGACTATTAATGCTACCTTAACTAACACAGACTTAATTAAAGCACGAGCGGAAATCACCAATAGCTTGGATAAAATTGCTCCAGGAGAGTGGCATCTCGTTCAATTTGACCGCTCACAAGATAGCTCTGGCCTTGAAAAACTAACGGTTCTAGCTAGAGCTAGAGTAGAGCAAAATGCATTGCCGAATGTTTATAAGAATGCTAAAACTGTTAGCAAGCCAGGGATGAATTATGAAATCAGCTCGATTGAATTCAAACCCAGTTTAGAAGAAGTACAAGATGTAAAAAATCAATTACGTCAAGCATTGTATCAACAAGCCAATCAGGAATTAAGTCGTTTAAACAAGGTCTATTCAGGGCAATCTTATAGCTTGCACCAGCTAATCTTTGTTGAAGGGGATAGAGAACCTCCGCCACAAGCCTTTAAAACCCGCGAATTGGTAAACACGATGGCAATGCCTGCAAACGTCCCTGATGTTGCGGTTAGCAATGAATTAACCATGACCGCTGTAGTCCAAGCAGCTTCGAATCGAAAGCAGGAGAATTAATTTGTTACCGTTTGAACACGTAATCGCACATCGTGGTGCGTCAGCCTATGCCCCTGAAAACACGATGTCAGCCTTCAAAAAAGCATTAGAGCTCGGCTGTCGCTGGATTGAGTTTGATGTGATGTTGAGTGAAGATGGTGAGCCATTTGTTTTCCACGATGAGTCATTAAAAAGAACGACGAATGGCCAAGGTTCGCTTGCCAATAAATCGGCTAAAGAATTGTTGGCGTTGGATGCAGGTAAGTGGTTTTCAAAACAGTATCGTGGTGAAAAAATTCCAACCTTACCTGAAGTGCTCAAATGGATGCAGGCCAGCGAAGTTCAGGGAAACATAGAAATTAAGCCTACTCCTTCGAAAACAGAAGAAACCACCGTTGCGGTTTTAACTTCGTTAAATCGTTATTGGGCAAATGATAAATCTTTACCGTTACTTTCTAGTTTTGAATTTGAAGCGTTAAAGCTTTGTCGCAATCTGTCACCAGAGGCCCCCTTAGGATTATTGCTTGATAAATGGGATAAGAGCTGGCATAAAATGGCTGATGAAATTCAGTGCGTTTCGATTCATTTGAGTGCAAAAGCTGCCAATAAAGTAAGAATCGCTGAAATTAAGGATAAGGGATATAAGGTGTTTGTCTATACCGTTAATCGTAGACGTTTGGCTCATAAATTGTTTGAATGGGGCGTTGATGCCATATTTAGCGATTATCCAGATTTACTGGCCTGAGAAGTCAAAGTCCTTAATTTGAATAAATAAATGACATTTGAGTCCTCAAAATGGATTAAACTGCTAATGGACTTATTGTACGGTTTTTTAAGATTCTGCAAAGAAAGGGTATTTTCTATAAGAAAATACCCATCTTTTATTTCATTTGGTCTATTATTTTTTAGCCTATGGACGACAGGCGCTAAGGCAGAACCAACCGAACTTATATTTTGGCATTCTTTGGCAGGGCACTTAGGATCTGAAGTTAATCGTGTGGCTGACTTATTTAATCGCAGTCAAAATGAATTTGTTGTAAAACCTATCTATAAAGGGGATTATAATGAATGTTTAACGAGCTTGGCGGCTGCATTTCGAGCAAAACAAGCTCCACCCCTCGTACAAGTATTTGAAATTGGAACACCCACTATGCTGGCTCCTAAGGGAATCATTAAGCCAGTTGATGCGATCATGCAGGAGCATGGCTTGAGTTTGCCAAAAGAGAGCTTTTTTCCTGCGGTATTAGCGTATTATTCTGTAAACGGGCGCTTGGTGGCGATGCCCTTTAATACATCGGTTCCAGTGATGTTTTATAATGCGGAGGCACTCGCAAAAGTCGGTTATACCCCTCAAAACTTTCCCAAAACGTGGGATGAGTTTGAAACGATGGCCGTGAAGCTCAAATCGTTAGGTTATCCTTGTGTATACACCAGTGCGAATCCGGCTTGGATACTGATTGAATCCTTTTCAGCACTGCATGGGTTGCCACTCATTGACCCATTAAAGTCTAAGGCACAATACAATAATAAGTCTACTATTCAGTTTCTTGAGCGCCTAAGACGATGGCAAAATGAACATTATTTCGAGTACGGTGGCCGAACGGATGATTCAAGTGTCTTGTTTACCAGTGGACGATGTCCAGTTTATTCTCAATCTTCAGGGGGATATAATAGCCTAGCTGAGCTCGTTTCATTTCCTGTTGGGATGGCGATGATGCCAATGGATAACCGAATTTCTCAAAATCGTCATCCGAATGTTTCAGGGGGGGCGGCAGTTTGGGTAATTGAAGGGCATTCAAACCTGATTTATAAAGGTGTTGCAAAATATTTGGCATTTCTATCACGCCCTGAAGTTCAACTGCAATGGCATCAAAATACGGGCTACTTACCCCTGGGAATAACTGGAATTTACGAGTCATTACAGGAAAAAATGAGTGCGCCAACATTACAGCTTGCCAAAAAGGAGTTGTTAAACCGAGAAGACATAGTTGAGGCAAAAATGCAAAATCAACTTAGAGTGATTAATGATGAAGCGCTTGAGGCAATTTTCTCTGGTATTAAAACACCAAAGCAGGCAATGGATAATGCAGTTGCCCGTGCCAATCATGCTTTGTTACGGTTTTCACGTAATACAGGTTAATCTGGAGTTTTAGGATGTTATTTAGACAGCTTTTTGATCATGAATCATTTACCTATACTTATTTAGTTGCCGCTGCTAAAGGCCGTGATGCCGTGATTATTGACCCAGTTAAATCAAAAGCCGAGCAATATTTGGCTTTAATAAACCAACTGGATTTGAAATTAGTCGCAGCGTTAGATACGCATTTACATGCCGATCACATTACTGCTCTGGGCACATTAAATCGTCTTTTAAATTGTGACATGATGATGGGAGAACAAAGTCAAGCAAATTGTGTAACGAGGCGTTTTCGTGATAATGATGTGTTACGTTTTGATGGCTTTGAATTAAACGTTCTGTATACGCCTGGCCATACCGATGACTCGTATTGTTTTTTGCTGAACGACAGAGTGTTTACTGGCGATACTCTTTTCATTCGAGGCACAGGGCGTACGGATTTTCAGCATGGCAATGCTTTTCAGCAATACTTGAGTATCCATGAGCGTTTATTTTCGTTACCTGATGAAACCTTGGTATACCCTGGACATGATTATAATGGTATGACGGTCAGTACCATTGGCGAGGAAAAATTATACAACCCAAGGTTAGCGGGAATTTCCTGCGAAGCATACGCGGATTTAATGGCGGGATTAAATTTACCACATCCTAAAATGATGCATGTAGCTGTCCCTGCCAATCAAAAATGTGGAATCGAAGAATTTGAGTGATCCAAGGATACTCAGTTTTCATTCCAATAACGCTCGACTACACTATTTAAACTAAGCCGGTACGATATCAGAAAAGTCCGAATTTTGCTGATATCGAACTCACATTAAATAGCCTTATCATAACGGGGGCACTATGAACGAGATAGGATTGTTGGCGGTGTTTTACAATGAAATGCGTGCGCGAGGGTTGTCCAATGATGCTGTGTTTCTAAGTGTTGATGTCGACATGGTGAATCAACTGAAATATTTATATAAAATTGATACCAATTTAGCAGAACTCGAACGCTTAGCGGATATATGCATTGCAAATAAATGGATGCAGCGAACCACAGCGGATCCAGATTACAATTATTTGTCTTTAACCGATGAGGGGTTGAAAACCATTATACAGTTTGAAGAACAAGTGAACGCGATTCCTCCTTCAAATCCTTCGTAATTGTTTACGAAGATCTTTGAGCAAGATTTGAGTTTCTTTTCGGGCATAGGTATCTTTTCCCAGTGCTTTTTTTAATCTCTTGACCTCATAGTTTGCAATAAATTCTGAAACAATTGGGTCTAACTTAGGATATGTTTTTTGTAAGATATCAAGTTGTGCTAATAGACTCATAGGTAATGCTATAGGAATACCGAGTCGTTTGAATTCTTGACGTAGTCGCTGGTATTCACGTATGAGCGGATCAATTCGTTTGGATTGCCAGTGAAACCAGGCCCAACCAAAGAATAAGAAGACTAGTACAATACTAATCCAAATTTGGATTAAGAATCCTAAATTCCATGGACCAAACCCAAAGGATTGAATGAGCTCTTGCTGACGCTCCTGATTATAAAACAGTAACCACCGCTCCCAGAAAAACTTAAATGATTCATACATGATTTTCATTCGCGAAAGCCAAGGCAACTCTAATTGATAGCGTTCCCAATCCATATAAAACGCCTGATTCGGCTCTTGTTCCTCAATAATTGTTGGGTCAATACGATGAGGGGGGATTGCTGCAGTAGGATCGACTCGAATCCATCCAATGTTATTTTGCCAATACTCCACCCAGGCGTGAGCATCTTTTTGCCTAACATTTAAATACTTCCCAACAGGATTCCACTCGCCACCATAGTACCCAAGTATCACGCGAGCAGGAATACCTGCAGCACGATAGATAAAAGCCAGGGCGCTTGAATAGTGTTCACAATATCCTTCGCGGGTATCAAACCAGAAGCGGTCAAGTTGATAAGTATCTTGGCCAATGGGTTTAGGTTGTAAAGTATACCAGAAAGGTTTTTCCTTAATATATTTAAGAATTTGTTGTGTCAATTGAAGAGGATTATGGTTGGCTAAAATCATTTGTTGTGCAGCCCAGTCTTTGAGCTTGGGGCTTGAGTTTCGTGGTAATTGGAGATTCTGTTCTAGCAATAATCGATTTAAAGGGTAATATAGCCTAGGCCTTGAAGTCACCGCATAAGCAAAGCGTTGATTGATGGGTTTAAAATCAAGAAGCGTTAAACCTGTATTTGAAGAATATTTTAATTTTGGCCAACCGGCGATGGGTTCCTCCATGTAAAAAAGCCAGCGTTTTTCATGAGCTTCAAGAAGAATCTCATAATCCGCTTCTTCTTTGGTTGATAGTAGTTCCAATGGCAGATACACAAAAGCTTTTTTGTTGGGCTCACTCCACGTGATGCCATCGTAATGACTTAATGCTAAACCATTCCAATAAATCGTTACCCCGGCTTTGTCTTGATCATTAAAGGTAATTCTCATGGCCGTTCGATCATCGGTTTGAAGCGATGCAATGGATCCTGGATTCATGTTTTCATGGAATGCCGTTTGCCCCATAGGAGGTAAATTAATTAACCACATAGGTGTTGCAATACGGGGAAAAACAAAAAACATTAAAATACTAACAGGGATAGCAGTGACTAAAAGAATCAAGCTTTTCCGACTCAATCGCACAAGGGGTGCGGAAGGGAGCTGCATTTTTAAAAGAAGCGATAAATTTGCGAGGACTGCAATAATGACATAAAAGAAAATCCATAAATTCGTGTGGGTAATTAAAGCGGTAAAAATGACGTAAAAGCTAATTAATATAATGGCACGCAAATCTCGTTTGCGATGCAACTCAATGAGTTTTAACCAAAAAAAAGTGACTAAAACCCCAATAAAAAAACCACTGGATAAAAATCCTCCATAGTGCCATCTTAAAATCAATAATGCGCTCATTGCAATGCATATTCGCATCCATAATGGAGGTACAGGGTAATGCCAATAGCTGCCAGCCAAGCGATAACTGATTGCGGCTAATGCAAACAAAGAGAGCCACCAGGGCGTGGTTGCAAAATGCGGTAAGTAACAAAATCCCATGACGAATAAGGCATGCCTTAACGTGGCTAAAGGGATTTGTTCGCCATAATAAACATACATTAGTACACCGCTAGTTTTCGTAAACAAGACCGCTTATGTTCTTCTCCAAAACCAAACAGAGAAGCTTTGCCATTTAACTCTAAAGCATAAGGTTGTTTTAACTGCTCTGCAGTTTGGATCCAATAACTTAAATACTCCAAACTGGTTTCAAGATCGGTTTCCTGTAAATCTTCCAATCTAAATAACCAGTATTCGCCAGCAGGGTTGGTCATTTTTTTTAAATACCATTCGTTTGTTCGTGCTGAAATTTTCCAAGCGATTCGGCTAGCTTGGACCCAAGGACTTTCTACGGATTGAAGTTCATAAAGCTCTTCATCCCCAGGATGTTGGATAGGATTGTCTAAGAGACTCTCTTCACTTATGGAAACTGGCCAAAAACCAGGGTGCTTGGCTGCTGGGTATACATAATAGTTCACGTCATAATAAAGATAGGACCATACCTTAAATATACCCAATGGGTAGTAACTGTAAATCTTAATGGGAGGGATTTTAAATTGGCCTCTTGCATGCGTTTCCAGCGGTAATATAGCTTTGCTCCCTTCTTTAGGTATTTTCTCTACTGTGACCACCTCACCTTGGTTCGTAGAGAAGATTAATCCATACCGTAGTTGATGTTTTGGATTGATGAAAAGTCTGATTTTGGCTGGATGTCCTTCTTCAACATCATCAATCATCATGCACTGAATACTTAAGTTTTTTAAGTTTTGATGTGTTTGCCACATGGAGAGTAATCCGAGAATGGCTAAAAGAAAAACAAAAAAATAGGCGGTATTAAGCTGATAATTGATGGCACCCGTTGTTATGGTCAAAATAACGATACCGTAGAGCCAACCAAAAGCCGAGGGCAGAATATAGATTCGGTTTGAATAGAGGTGTTGTGGGTTTGAAAGCGGATGGCGCTTTTGCACCCAATAACGTATCTTTTCCGAAACCCATTGTTTGAGCCGTAAAATCACACAGGTACCTCAACATGATTTAAGAGCATATCCGCTGGTGTAAGCTCTCCTTTGGCGCGTTTAAACACAAGCCGGTGGTTCACAACTGCCGGCAATATGGCTTGGACATCATCAGGTCTAACAAAATCTCGCTCACATACATGCGCATAGGCTTGGGATGCTCGAAGCAAAGCGCGACCAGCTCTGGGACTTAGCCCGTGATTAAACCAATCTTGTACACGACTCGTTTGCAGCATGGCTTGGATGTAGTCCAACACGGGTTCTGAAACGGTGATGTTTTGACATTCAATTTGCCATTTCAATAATTGTTCTGGGTCGATAACAGGAGATAAATGATTCAGCTTATCTCTTTGTTCTTCTTCGATAAGAAGTTTTCGTTCTGCTTCAGGAGAGGGATATCCAATGGATAAGCGCATTAAAAAACGGTCCAATTGTGATTCGGGTAGTAGAAATGTCCCTGCGTGATGCGCTGGATTTTGAGTAGCAATAACAAAAAATGGGGTGGGGAGTGAATGTGTACCAGAGTCGGTTGTGACTTGACGCTCTTCCATGGCTTCAAGTAAGGCGCTTTGAGTTTTTGGGGTTGCACGATTAATTTCATCGGCCAAAATGAGTTGTGAAAAGATAGGTCCCGGATGAAAATTAAACCGTTGATGCTCAACATCATAAATCGATACACCAATTAAATCGGTGGGCAATAAGTCACTGGTAAATTGGATCCGCCGATATTTCATGCCAGTGAAATGTGCTAAAGCATGGCTTAGGGTTGTTTTGCCCATACCTGGTATATCTTCTAATAAAAGATGTCCATCGGCTAAAAGACAACTAATAGAAAGGCGTATTACGTCGCTTTTTCCTAAGATAACGCTATTAAGTGCTTCTTGAAGTTCTTTAATCATAAAAGCGTCTTATTCTTTCCATGAAAATTAGTCGTATAAATTAAGTATAAGTCGAAAAAGGGTTATTTCAATGTAAAAGAAGGAGGTCAGTACTCGAGTCTGTTGATGGAATAACCCTGGGCTAAGTTAGAGGCCGTAACTCACAATCATCCCGAGCGCAGCAAGGGATCTACTTCAAACGATTCATGAATGCCTTGAATTCGTTTTGAAATAGTTTGAGTGAAAAATGCAATTCCATTGCATGTTGTGTGGGTGAAATTCGACTTGGGTGTGACAGCTGACCAATCTTCAAAGGTTAAATCAAGTGTTTTATTTAAGACTTTAAGTTGATTGGACTCTCGGGTAAGAAGGCCGTCTAATTCTAAGCTAAAATGCTTTAAGGATTCGAAGGCTAAATGAAGGTAGGAAGGGTTTGATCTCCCATAGGTTTTGCTAAATAAGCCGTCTTGTCGCTCAATCTTTTCAATCAGAACTTGAAGTTCTAGGATCATATCATGTAGATAACAATCTAGGGTTTTGGATTTTTTAATGGTATTGTTGTGTGTTAAATGCTCAATGAAATGACTGGTGTTTAAAATCACTTGTTTAATTTTTAAGTGGTAAGTTTCTGTATCTTCCGGCGTCATGAGTGTTTGCGTATCACGTTGACAAAATATTATTTTTTCATGGGGCTTTCGCTTGGATAAAAAAGCTTTTGCCTCTTGGTCTATGAGCATACTGGGTGTATAGGATCGCGAAGCATAAGCGAGGTCTAAGCGCAGAGCCTCCGCAATAAAACTAATCTCGGATACAGGATGAGCGATGCCTAAAGGATCTAAGATGGTGATAGAAGATGCATCTTCTTCTAAGAAGAGGGATTGATTGACGACATCATTAAATACAACCGTTGGGCTAATGCGCAGCTGTTCTTCTATCCATCGATTAATCTCAGCCCGCACGATGGGATCGGTACGAAGATTATTTGGATCGGCAATGGAAGCTAACTGCTTAATTAATAAAGCTCGATAAAGCACAAACTCATGCGAAAGCTTAAATGGCTTAGCAAGATTCACATCACCTTGTCTTGCAGAAATGCCTTCATTTAATGAAAATAAAAAATCAAACGAATGTTTGAGATAATGGTTTATATTACCTGGAGTAATATTATGTTCGGTGAGCTCAAAATTGCTCTGAATACTTAGCCCAAGCATCTTCCGATATAGATTATCCCCTTTTAGAAGATAAGTGTAATAAGGGCTTTTAGACTGAGCATAGCTTACTCTTTGAGCGGTAAGCAATAACATATCAAATGGGAGGGTTGTAGGAGATAGCAATCTTGCCATGGCTAAATCTTCTAACTGCCCGCCGAGTCCACCATGGTGTAGAGGTGAAGTATAAAAATCAATTAATAAGCCTGGTAGAGAAAGGGTATCGGTGGTATAGGGTAGCGAGCCAACGATTTCTAAGACTTGTTGTCTTATTTTTTCAGTGAGTTCGAAGCGCTCGATAAATACTTGATGTTCAGGCTTTCTTAAATAATTTTCAGAGTCATACACAAAGCTTTGAAGTTTTTTAGGCGGTGATTTATGCTGCCCCTTCAACATCCATTCAGCGAGCTCCTTTTGTAGCTCATGGGTTTGCCTTTCGCTACGTTCTATAATGCCTTGGTGCGCTTTGCCTAGTTCAATTTCAATAGCTTTGCTATGACGATAACGAGAAGCGTATTCACGTAGCCATGCTGTACTGGCTCCCATGGCTACTTCATGGTGATGATCAAAGAACAAACAAAGTTTGTGGAACATGCTAGGTGAACCATCCTCCTGATATTTTTGCAGCAACTTCACATCCAGAGGTGAGGTATCTACTGAATTTTTTATTAAACGATCAAGCCTTCGGCATTCATTTGTAACGTTATGAATGGTAGCGGCTATGGCTTCACGGTTAGTTCCTGTTCGTTTGTATTTAACGGCTTCGACTTTTTTTAAAGCCCAATAAGCCGAAGCTGCTGCCAAACAAGAACCGAGTAACCCTATACCCACAATCCCTATAATTGGCCCTCCAATGACTGCTGCGGCTAAACTCAAGGCTAGAAGCACGCCAAGCAAACCCATTACGCTGGCTGAGGCATAGGGATGACGCGCATAAAAGCTTGGTTCGGCCATTTCGGTTTCAAGATAATTTAAACACTCTTCCATGAACTGGATTTGCATTTGCTGTGAAAACCGTTGCCGGTGCTCTGGTTTTTCAAAAAATAGTTTGAGCCAGTTAAAAATGAGATTTTTTTTCTCATCTTTGATGGAATCTTCTTGCAGTTCGTAAATATCTTTAAAGGCACTGTTAAATAAAGCATTGAGTTCATCAAGAAAATAAGCTTCTATCGCGAGATTTAATGCGTCCTCATCAAAGCCTTTTTCTTGTGGAAAATAGCGAGTTTTGAATTCTTCTCGAATATTAATACCATTGTTGTCTTCAAGCTTCAATAAGATGCATTCACGAAAATGAAAGAGTTTCACTAAGGAAGCAGATAGGGCATTATAACGCTCGTCGTTAAAACCCGCTTGTTTCATAGCTTCTTGAAAAGCTGAAAAATCTTCGGACGCATTTTTAGCGCTTTCTTTCCACGCCTTATAAGCAATATTACTTGCACCCGCAGCCAGTACAGTGCTAAATGCACCCGATGAAATCCCAATTTTTTGAGTAGCCGATGCGGTTAAACCACTAATGCCTAAGCCTAACAGTGCCGATAAAGCTCCATGACCAATTTTCGAACTGAGAGGCAACTGTTGAATAGCACTATCCAAATAGCGTTCTTTGGTTGGGCGAAAATGAATGAGTTTTTTGGTGTAATCTTCAACCAATTTTGCTTTTTTTAAGCCGCCTGTAAGCTCCAGATGCGTAAGCATGTTGTGTTCAAGGTAGCGTTTATGGTTTTGTTTGATTAAACGGAAATAATCTTCGCTGGTTTTTTTTGAGGTCATAGTATTCTTCCTTCCCTGAAGCTACGTACACATTAATAGAGCATATCCACTTCCTAAAGAGCAAGTGTTTTTTACTAACCTGTTGTGATGACTTAAATTTTCTTACCGTTTCATATAGGAAATATTTGTGTTTAAAATAAAAAAATCTAAAAAAAATCACATCATTAAGGATTTTTAAAATGTTTGCAGAATTTAAAAAATTCGCGTTAAGGGGAAATGTGGTCGATATGGCCGTTGGAATCATTATTGGTGCTGCATTTAGTGACTTAGTTTCATCTTTAGTTAACGATGTGGTTATGCCGCCTGTTGGGTTATTATTAGGTAATGTCGATTTCTCAAACTTAGCCATCATCCTGCAAAATAAAACAGGAACAGAGCCAGAAATTTCAATTAAATATGGACAGTTTCTTAGTGTATTAATTGATTTTATTATCCTTGCGTTCGTTATTTTTTTAATGGTTCGACAGATGAATAAATTATCACAACAGAAAGAGAAAAAGCCCGCCTCAATCAAAACCTGTCCTTTTTGTTATTCCGATATTCATATCAAAGCAAAACGCTGTCCTGAATGCACAGCTCTACTTGAATAGATATTATTCGCCGGCTTGTCGACACTCATTTTTAACGTTTTCTTCACATAAGTCATCACAGTCTGCTTCACCTTGGCTTTGACACGTATTAAGACATTGACTCATCCTTTGTTGAACACAGAGGCTTTGGTCGTCTTGCTGTTCTTCGATTGCAGCGTCGCTTATCTCTGCGGCAAATACAGTATGGAACATGAGCAAAAATAAAAATCCTAATGCAAAACGATTTAATTTCATGGATCTTCCTTAATTCATTTATTCATAGTAATCATAGCAAGGGTTATGAATGACAGAAAGCAATCGGCTATCACCAACTTTATCCAACCTGAATCAACATATTTTGACTTGACCAAAGCATCCACTCTGGTGGGGTAGGAAAAAATCCAACCTATCTCAACGTGCTTTGGCTTGACCAAAGCATCCATTGCGATGCTAGTTTATCACTTCGTATCAGGCAAGCTCGGCAAGCTGAAGTACGTGGGGGTAGAAAAAATCTATACTCAAAAAAGAGAAAATAAATGGCTAACCATTTAATCGTATGTCTAAGATAAGGAGATCAAGTTGAATATGTTGGTTTCACTCGCATTATTTTTCATAGGCCTCGTACTTGTTTTGCATTTTGCTGGCAAATTAGTAAAAGGCGCAGTAGGGACTTCAATTAATTTAGGGGTTTCTACTTTTATAATCAGCGTTATTTTTATAGGGTTTGACCCTGAAAATCTGGCCGTTGGAGCGGTTGCTTCCGTAAACCAAGTCTCTGGGATTGCTCTAGGCAGCATTATTGGTGCCACTATGGTAGCGATTGCACTTGCGTTTGGATTCACTGCGATAATAAGTCCCATGACATTCAAAAAAACACCCCTGCGTATTCTTATTTTACCAAACTTAGCGATTCTTCTCTTTTCGGGATTAACCCTTGACGGGACTCTTTCAAGACTTGATGGAATAATCCTTTTCGGTGGCTTTATTGGCGTCATTTTATATTTACTTAAATTAAATCAAGAGGGTTACAACATCAAACCCGCACATCCTCTTTCCAAGAAAGCGAAATCCCTTCAAAAACAAGGGCTTTGGAAGTCTTTGGGGGTATTATTTCTGTCTTTGGGGGCGATTATTTTGGGAAGTGAGTTAATTGTCTATGCTTCAAAGACGTTTATAAGTGTTCTAGGCCTCTCAGATACTTTTTTTGGGATGATTATCTTGGCGTTTTTAGTCAGTATCGAAGAAGTCGCTCGTGAATTACCTGCTGCCCTTAAAGGTCGAGAAGATATTAGTTATGGTAACGTTGTAGGTTCAGTATTTGCGTTCTTTTTGTGTAATGCGGGACTAATCGCTATGATCCATCCCGTTCAGGTAGATGCGGTGACACGGCTTTTTTATTTGCCCATCTGTTTTGTAACGATGATTCTTATTTCATTTTTTATGCTGAATAAGCGAATTACTAAAGTTATGGGTGGAGTTTTGATCGCTATGTATTTAATCTTTGTGATTGGTGGATATGTGATTGAGCATCAGATTTAAAGGTATCTTCAGACGGTACGGGTTTTGAATCCGAAGGAGATTTATGGTCAAAAAAACCGAGGGGGGCAGAATGTGGGGCATCGAGAATAGAGGCGGGCTCGGCATCGTTCTCAGGAGAAGATACAGTAGTAAGTTCTTTTAACTGAATTTCAACCTCTGAACAGTTAAGTTCTTCGGCAGGTTTCATATGTTTGGGATGTTTATATTCTTTAAAAGCTATGCACGCTTTCCAAATGGCCATTCCGGCAAATATGGCAGCGCCTATAACCAACGCAATTGGGTTAGCTAGCAATGCCATCACGAAGGATAGTTTTAAAATAACGACAATGGCAAGCGCTGTGCCAAGCACCCCGATGGTTGCGCGAATAATTAGTGCATTTCTTTTTTTATTATAGGCCCCTAGATTTTCTTTAGAGCCATGTCGAAGGTGATCAATCAACCCACGGCCTTTATGTAAGGTTGAGAATATCGACGAGATCATAAATCCTGCGATACTAATGCAAGCTAAAATGGGGACTAAAGGGGATGCAACCAGTATCGTTAATAAGGCTAAAGCTACTGCACCTGTGATAGAGGCAACTAGACGGCCCGCTTTAATCCCTATTTTACCAATCATCCAAGAAAGACTTTTCGCTTTAGCTTGGTATTTTTGCCTCGCTCCCTCAATGTGAGCATAACAATGAAGTAATTCGGCTAGAATAAACCCAATACAACCGGCAATGATAAACCCACTAGATTTTAAAACCAGCGCCATCGATTTGAACGGATTAATAAATACATCCGTTGTGTATTTAAGAAGACGTCGACGATGATTTTGTTGAATGAAATTCATGATTTAAATACCGTCATATAGTATAATTATTATACCAAAGGTTGGATATTAAATCTATAGTTTAATGTAAAAGATTGATTTGACCATTACATAAACCAGCAAGAGTGTATAAGCTTGAACGATAAATGGGTTAAATTTCATACGGCTCACACCCCACTTGATGTGAAAATTAATACGGGGGAATCGAATATTGTCGCTGATTGGCAACGGTTGAACTGGGATAATGCTTTTATTAATGGTCAACCGATAAGAGAATTAATGGAGATGAAAGGCATTCATCAAGAAACTTTAACTGAGGGGCAATTGCGCTCTTTTTTTTCTGATACTATCTTATGGGATCTGCCTGAAGAGAATAAGCCCCAAGCAGTTAATTACTTAATGACTTCTTTTCATCAAGGTGGGTTACTTCATCCTGTATCTGCCTCTATGTATCATGTTTTTAATGGCTCAGGCATAGGGCCCTCAGCTAAGGCAGAAGATAATGATAAACAAGTCAATATTCTTACAACGCCAACTGGTTTTAAAATACAAGAGATCTATACAGTAAAAAAATTCACTTTAGATCCAAATGCTGAAGATGATCTCTTGGAAAAATATGATAATGGTCGTATTGAACCAGACAAAGGAAATGATTTTTGTGTCAAAGCACAAGCGACGCTGAATGTATCTTTTAAAGAGGGTAAAGAAAGAATTGATATGACTAGCGCCCACATTAGCTATGGAAATGATCATATTCAATCTATTGCAGATAAACGAGGATGGTTTACAAAATTTGTAGATTATATGAAGAATCTATTTAACGCGAATACTGCAAAAGACTTATCCATCAAAGACGATGATAAACTTACGAAAGAACATAAGAGTGGAATGAAAGATGAACAAGAAGATAAGGATGCTATCACCCATAGGATGGGGTCTTAACAGCATTCATTACGATTAATTACCGAACTAGAAAATCTATACTAAACTCATACCAAGAGTAACTAAGGATGGTTATTATGGAACAGTATCAAAGAGCTTTTGAGTTTGTAACGCTCAAGGAATTACCTTCTAAACCACGCACGAAAGGGTTAACGGAAGTACGAGGTCCTTACTATGAAGCCTTTACGACGCAACAACTTAATGGTTTACTGACCACGTGGGGGCATTATATTGATGGATTTAAATTTGCTGGAGGGACTCAGTCGTTACTGAAGCCCGAAGAGGTCATGGCCTTTACTAGCATTGCCCACCATCATCACGTGTATGTGAACACAGGTGGTTTTATTGAGCGAATCGTGCTAGAAAATCCTAAAATAGTCGATCAATATCTAGAAGAAACCAAAGCTTTAGGGTTTGATGTGGTGGAAGTTTCGAGTGGGATGTTTGAACATCCTGATGATTTTAAATTAAGTGATCAAATCGAAATCGTTAAAAAAATAGAAAAAATAGGTCTTAAACCAAAACCTGAAATTACGATTATGTCAGGGGTTGGAGGTGGAACAGCCGAGTTTGGTTATGAAGGCAAAATAAAATCTTCAAAATCGGTTGAGGATTTATTAAATGAAGGCCGGCGCTTTTTTGATGCTGGGGCACACACGCTAATGATTGAATCCGAGGGCATTACCGAAGGAATTCCTGATCCTAAGAATTGGCGTAAGGATGTTATTTTTGCCTTAATCGAAACGTTTGGTATAGAAAAATTAATGTTTGAGGTCTCTCCTGAAGACGATGAGGCGCGTAAAACGTTTAAATGGTATTTACAAAACATCGGCGATGAAGTAAGCCTTATGATGAACTCAAAAAATATTGTTGAGTATAATTGTTGGCGTATGCAACTTTGGGGCGACCGCGACCTTTGGAAGGGAAGGCGTGTTGAATTGTAAATACGGTTAATCTTCGCATTTACAATGTATTAGTGCGGCATCGCCTGCCTATTTTATAATGTCAGTAACCGTTCTCAATTGATTGTCTGCTTAAGATATCTGAAGTGGTAGGGAATGTCTATGAGCTAGTTACTCTGATGGAGAGGACAATAGATTGCTGAACGTCCGGCTATCGTTTCTTTCTTTAGGTCGTGTTTCTTGTTTTTAGGGCAGACCAAATCTTCTTGATGAGCTAAGAGCCACGATTTAGGATATTGAGATGAATCTTTATTTTTTGTAAAAATATTTACCGCTTTTTTCAGAATGTCCTGCATTGCGGCATAAAGCTTTTTTCTTTTCTTATCGTTTATATTTTTTATTTTTAAATGAGGGTCAATTTCTGCTTGGAATAACAGTTCATTTGAAAGTTCGTTGCCAATTCCAGCAATTAAGCTTTGATCCATCAAAAAGGATTTAATGTTTTTATTCGGATGGTTTTCTAATAGCGTTATGAAGTTGGTTTCTTCTAGTTTCAAGGGCTCAGGCCCCATATTTTTTAAGGGCTTTATATTCTCTAATGATGTTGTAAGATAGAGTTTTCCTAGCTTTCTTACATTGATGAGTAACAATTGATAATCCTTTTCAAACTCAAGAATTACTTTGGCATATTGTTTATCGTCATCAGAAACATTCTTTTTTAATCCGTAACTTAAATTTCCAGTCATACCAAAATGAAGAACAAACACATGATTATCATCAAGTTCGGCAATGAGATACTTCCCTCTGCGATAGACGTCGATAAACTGTCGTCCATTTAAAACATGCTGTAAATAAGAGCAGCTCGTATTCTCAATAAAGTCTTCATCTTCACAATAAGTCGTGTCAATTTTTTTGTGTAAGCAAGTGGATTTAAAATACGTCACAAACCCTTTTACTTGAGGCAGTTCAGGCATGTATTTTCCTTTTGAAGACGACTCCTTGAGTCAACTATAGTAAACAAATTACCAAAGCCCCAAGTTTATTTTTTTAGTCTATAGTATAAGACGATGTACTCAAATCAGGATTTTATACTTCAAGGAGGATTAAATGAAAAAATTAATATTATCTATATTCGCTATAAGCGCATTATCGGCCGGACTTATTGGATGTGGAACCCGCGGGGAGGTAGGCGCTACAGGAGGTGCTGCCGCTGGGGCAGGTGTTGGATTGGCTGCAACAGGTACACCTTTAGGCGCAGCCGTAGGTGCTGGTGTGGGCGCTTTGGTGGGTAAAGAAGCGACTGATCGCGATGTTGTGATTTATCGCAAAAAAGGCGTTGTTTACCATGATGGCGTTGCTTATCATATCCATAATGGTCGATACGTATTAGTTCGCTAATGATCATAACAAAAAGCCGGGCGATATTGTTATCCCGGCTTTTTTCTTGCCGATTTTTTTCACTTCCTAAATCGTGAGCCAATACCATCGCTTCTCTTTTAAGAACAACAATTTTTAAATAAATGTGCAATAATTTGCTAGAATCATACTAAAAAACATCTGTTTGATAAAATAAAAGACAAATTAAATGCTGAAAAGCCAAATTACGCATGTAAATATAGCTCATTTTTTTTCAGTCACTTTAGCTGTTTTGGTCGGCTTAGTTGGCCTGTCAGGGATTATTGCTTGGTTCATTCAATTCTTACCCTCTTTGGAAAAAGATTATTATTTCACCAAGATGTCTATTGAGGAGCTAGTAGCCTTTTCATTATCTAGCCTTGGACTTTTATTCTATTGTTTTTTTCCTAAAAGCCGTTTGACAAATTTTGCAACGATTATAGGAGCCTTCGTCTTTTTGATAGGCTTTGCCTTTTTGGTGAAGTATTTTGTAGGATTCAGTTTAGGTGATGTTTGGGCTTTAAAAGAAACGTGGATGGCACCGAATGCAGCGCTTTGCTTTGTGATAATGGGCGTTGTATTACTTAGTTTAAACGTAAGCTTGACTAAAAAACTCTATTTTTATCCTTTATTGTTATTGACGCTTATCATTTTATTTTCAAGCTTAGTATTACTTGACTACAGTATACATTTTTCCTCAACTTATGGCTGGGGAAGTTTGAGCAATATGACATTGTTATCCGCACTGCTTTTTTTACTTTGGTCACTTTCAGCCTGGATTTTTCTCTTTCAAGAAACACAAAAAACAATAATCAGTAACCAAACGTATATTTTGCCTCTCGTCGCCTTTGTTTTGGTTTCATTAGCTTCTATAGGGTTATTTGAATTGTTGGCTATAAAAGAGCGAAATGATTTACGAAAAGCCATTGCAAGTTTTTTGCCTCAAGTAGAAACCACGGCCAAAGAAGTGGTTGAGCTGCAGCATAAAGCCTTGCAACGCATGATCAAACGTATTCAGTCTCAACACATTACTTTGGGAGAAGAATGGGAGAGTGACGCAAAAGATTATCTTAAGGATAATCACGAGTTTATGATACTTGCTCTCTTAAATGAGAATTTAAGTCCTCGAGTTTATGAATCAAAGCTTAGCCCAGACAATACAATGCTTTTGCTTCAACAAATCAAACAATCGTTCTTTCCAACCACAACGTCTCATTTTGTTGGTGCGCCGTTCCAATCGATAAATCATGATCTTGGCAGTTGGATTTTTTTTCCCTTTTCTTTAACAGGTGAGCGAAGTGGATATTTGGCGATTTATTATAACTATCATAGCTTGTTTGCCGATTTGTTATCCCCAGTTGTCAAAAAATTGATTTATGTGAAATGGCGTTACCAAGATCGCGTTGTGTATCAAAATGCTGAGACTCAGTTAGAGTTTCAGAGCATGCATTGGGAGCAACAACACCAACTGATCTTAAATGGTTATCCCTTTACCTTGACAGTCTGGCCAACCCAATTGTTTATTGATAAATATTTATCCCTGATTCCTGCTGGGTTTTTAGTATTTAGTTTAATTTTTGCCCTATTATTTGCAACGTTGGCTCATTATTGGCAATTGCTACAAACCAGTAAAAAACATCTGCAGCGAATTATTGATTCGGTCAATATTGGGATCTATGGCTTAAATAGCAAAGGTGAGACTACTTTTTACAATCAAGCGGGCGCTGAAATGGTTGGGTATACATCTGATGAAACGCTCGGCAGAATACAACATCTGCTCACCCATCATAGTTATCCAGATGGAACGCATTATCCCGCTGAACAATGCCCAATTTATGCCTCGTTTAAGGACGGTCATTCTCGAGTAAATGATTCCGAAGTATTTTGGCGAAAAGATGGTACAAGCTTTCCTGTGGAATATCGGAGTGAACCCATTTTTAACGAGCAAGGCAAACTAATTGGTGCGGTGGTTTCCTTTTTTGATATTACTGAGCGAAAGAGAATGAAGGAACAAATTGAAGAACGAAATGCTGCATTAGAAGCATCCAATCAAGAACTTGAGGCCTTTAGTTACTCCGTATCCCATGACCTAAAAGCCCCACTACGTCATATCATTGGGTTTATTGACTTAATGAAACAGGATCAAAACAATCAATTTAGCAGGGAAGGTGAGCGGTATTTATCCGTTATTTCCAAAGCAGCTGAGAAAATGAGTCATTTAATTGATGATTTATTAAAATTCTCTAGGGTGGGGCGTGCTTCTGTCAATAAACAAAAAATTTCATTAAATAGGCTTATGAACGAGCTTGAAGAGGAATTTCAATCTGAAATAAAAGCTAGGAATATATCTATACATTATCGTGATTTACCAACCGTCTTTGCAGATGAAAACTTAATGCGTTCGGTTTTGATGAATCTCATTGGAAACGCCATAAAATTTACAGCACGACAAAAAAAGCCTTTAATTGTAATAAGCAGTAATGAAAAAGAGGATGTTTATGAAATCGCTGTTCAAGATAATGGTGTTGGGTTTGAGCCTCAATACCATCATAAGATATTTGAAACGTTTCAAAGGCTTCACCCTGCTTCCGAGTTTGAAGGAACAGGCATTGGCCTTGCGATTGTAGCAAAAATAATAAAACGTCACGGTGGTAGGGTATGGGCA
Organism: Legionella impletisoli; assembly: GCF_900639875.1. Classification (GTDB taxonomy): domain Bacteria; phylum Pseudomonadota; class Gammaproteobacteria; order Legionellales; family Legionellaceae; genus Legionella_A; species Legionella_A impletisoli. The sequence goes on along the minus strand of NZ_CAAAIA010000002.1, from coordinate 26,390 downwards.
GAAAGCGAGATAAATAAAGGGACAACCATTTATTTCACGATACCTAAAAGGATGAATCATGATCAATGATACGAGAAAAAAAATATTACTTGTAGAAGACGATGATAATGATGCGGAATTAACCATGCTGAGATTACAAGAGCATCATATAGCAAATGAAATCTTGCGAGTAGTAGATGGAGAAGAAGCATTGATGTACCTCAATCGTCAAGGACGATATAAAGAGCGTCCATCCGGTAGTCCTGCGGTGGTGCTGTTAGATTTAAAGCTACCCAAAATAAGCGGGTTAGAGGTCTTAAAAGCGATTCGAAATAGCGAACGTTTAAAGCACACACCGGTGGTGGTATTAACCTCTTCAAAAGAGGAGCAAGACTTAATAAAAAGTTATGAGTTAGGCGTGAATGCTTATGTGGTTAAGCCGGTGGATTTTAATCAATTTGCTACCGCAATACGACAACTGGGTATTTTTTGGTTGGTTATTAACACACCACCGCCGGAGCAACCAGAGTGAGATGTCTTTATGAAACAACATTATCATATTCTTCATCTTGAGGACGATCCTAATGATGCGGAGTTAGTCCAAGCTGCATTAAAGGCAAATGGGTTTACAGCGACTACTCGAGTCGTATCCAATAAAAAATCATTTTGTGAGGCGCTGAAAGAACAGGTATTTGATGTCGTATTGATTGATTGCAGCATTCCTTATTTTAATGGTCTACTAGCCTTGGATGTTTTAAAAGAGTTAAATCATGAAACGCCTGCTGTAATTGTATCGGGCATGGTGGGAGATGAACAAGCGGTTAAATACATCAAACACGGTGCGGTTGATTACGTTTTAAAAGATAATCTTATTCGACTGCCGAGTACCATAGAGCGCGCTATACAAGAATATCATGCTCATGAAAAAATCCAGGAAAAGGAATTAATTCAACAAGCGCTTGTGAACTCAACCCATGCTGGGTTGTTTAAATGCGATATGAACGGAAATGGTTTATACATCAATCGACAATTATCCCAAATAACAGGTTTTTCAGAAGACGCATTATTGGGGCAAGGTTGGACACGATGCATTCATTCAGAAGATAAGGATTATATTTTAAGGTCTTTGGAACACAATTTAAAAAAAGGAGAGTCATTCCAGCTTGAGTGCAGGATTCGAACGGCGTTAGATGAAGTGCTCTGGGTGCGTGTGTTTTGTGAGCCAGAGAAGAAAGGTGAGAAACTAACAGGCTATTTTGGCACACTCATTGATATCACTGAGTTTAAAAAAATGCAGCAGAAGCTTGAGGATGTGGCACGAGTTGATTTTTTAACAGGCCTGCCCAATCGTTTGGCGGCTCATAAGACGTTAACAACCCTATTAGAGAAACAAAAGCGCCATATTCTAAAGGCCGTAACGGTTTTATATATGGACTTAGATAACTTTAAAAAAATTAACGATACTCTAGGGCATCATACTGGCGATTTATTATTACAACAAGCAGGGAGAAGATTTCAAGAGATATTGCGGGACACTGATTTTGTTGCCCGTGTAGGTGGAGATGAATTTATAATTTTATTGGAGGATTGCCTCGATGTTTACAAAGTTAAACACTTTGCAGAACGTGTGTTAAGTAGCTTTCAAACCCCATTTCTTATCAATGACGAAGAATGCATCACAACCATAAGCATTGGGATAATACATATTGATGAAGAAAAAAATGCGCTTAGTGCTATCGATGCGTTAAAGTATAGCGATCAAGCCATGTATCGCGCAAAAGCACAAGGAAGAAATCGTGCAGAATTCTACACGAAAGAATTGAATGAGCGCATTCAACGCATTGTCGAAGTGGAGTACGATATTCGTCAAGCCCTAAAAGATAACCAGTTTTCTTTAGTTTATCAGCCACAATTCGATGTCAAAGCGAATAAAATCATTGGTTGTGAAGCGTTGATCCGCTGGACGCATCCTGAGAAGGGGTCAATTTCGCCTGATTCATTTATTCCCATTGCAGAGGATGCTAATTTAATTAATCCCATCACAGAATGGGTAGCGGATACTGCATTAGAGCAATTGGCTCAATGGATAAGAGCTGATCACCACTTCTTTAAACAAAAAAAATTTTTATCGATTAATCTTTCAGCAATGCAACTTGATTCACGAGTTGCAAATAGGCTGATAACGCAACTGAAGGCAAAGCTTACGCATCACGCCATCGAGCCTGAGCTTTTAGTACTTGAAGTAACGGAAACAGCGGTGATGTCGAATATCGATATGGCAAGCAAGGTGTTAAGCAAGTTCAATGAAATAGGATTTTTGGTTTCAATGGATGATTTTGGTACAGGATACACCTCTTTGAGCCACTTAAAGTCTTTGCCTCTATCTATTTTGAAAATCGATAAAAGCTTTGTGCACGACCTAGAAACCCCAAGCAGTCAGGCCATCACTCGTAGTATTATTTCAGTCAGTCATGCCTTGAATTTGCAAGTGATTGCAGAAGGTGTTGAAACGAGAGCACAAGCAGATTATTTAAAGAAAAATGGTTGTATTTATATGCAAGGATATTACTTTGCAAAGCCTATGCCCGCTGAAGAGTTTGAGACGTTTGTAAATTCATATAATGCGCGTGGATAATTTCTACTCACTGGATAATAAGACTAAAGCCAGCATAGCAAATACCATCCCAATGCCTTGTTTTACGCTCAGCCCTTGTTTTAAAAATATCACACACAAAGCCAGCGTGATAAAAGGATACATGGATGTGATAAGAATGACAGGCATGGCTGGGCCTTTGCGTAATGCGATAATAAAAAATATGCAGCCAATACCATTGGCAAGGCCATTTAATAAGCCATACATACTCCCTTTTGCAGACAGTTCAGGCTTAAACCCTAATAAGAATAGGACGATTAAACCCGCGAAAAGCACACCTAAACTGGAATAAAACGAAATGGATAAAGGTTGAATCAAGCTCGAAGCTTTTGCGCCCCAAAATCCCCAGGCCCCGTATAAAATGAGCGAAACGAGGGTAGGATAATACCAAGGGCTAAGATTCATATCTCATTTCTCTGAAGGGTTGATGTTTTTTTATTGGTTGAACCGGTTGCCATAAAGTAAAGAATCGACCATTAAGGCTAACAACGCGTTCTAAAAGTACGAGCACTGAAAAATAATAATACATGGTCCAGGCGTGAGAAGGAATAAGTTTATATACGAATACATTATAAATTTGTAGGATAGTGATTATTACAATTAGCACCCAGGGTAAGCATTTAACGTCTTGTTTCAACATGTAATAATAACCACTCACCACCAATAACCCGGTAACAAAGCCGCCCATAACATCCACTAACGTATGAAATTCATAATGAATCATCGCAGCTCCAATCCCTGGTATAATCACAAGCAATGCGATTCGATACCACCAAAAGGGAAGATAAATAAGCCACCATAAATAAAATAGCGTTGAAAGCTGCATGTGACCGCTCGGAAAAGCGTAATGTACCGTGCTCAGTTTAGGCGAAAGAGGCACTTTAAACGTACCCTTTAAGGCCACATTTAACACAATTCCAAACGCAATGAGGCAAAACGTTTGAAAGCCCAATCGAAGCCCATGTTTTCTATAAAACATTGAGCCTGCAATCGTTATCAAAAGCACGGGTAGGTAATGAGAAAATCCTAAAAATACATCCGCAGCAAAATCAGCCATAGCTACGCTCTTATAAATGGTGGTATAGTTTATAAGATACTGTATTTTAAGGATAAGATCATGACAAAAGGACAATTAGTTATTTTAAATGGTGGTTCCAGTGCTGGTAAAACCTCAACATGTGCCGCTTTTCAAGATTTAGCTGAAAAACCATACGTTCGTTTGGGAATTGATCGATTTTGGTCTTCGATTCCACCTAAACAAATGCAACTCGATAGTGTTTCACCAGATTACTATACCGCAAAGACCTACTATCAAGACAATAAACCCTATTTTCATGTCAGTCCAGGGCCTGTACTCGATCAGGTGATGTATGCGAGTTATGATGCCATAGCAGCTTACTTAGACTTAGGAATAAATGTCATATCCGATCAAATCTTTTGGAAGCCTGAATGGTTAATACGTGCTTTAGATGCCTTCAAGCCATTTAAAGTATATATGATTGCTTTATACGTTTCTGATGAGGAAGGGGCAAGACGAGAGCGTGCTAGAAGTGTGGTGGGCGCGAAAGATACTTCTGCAGGGGGTAGACCGGATGGGTGGAATCGATGCAGTGCCTTAGTGACTCATAAAGATATGATTTATGATTTGGAAGTGGATAATACAACTATTTCAATTATGGAAACGGCGTCGAGAATTAAACATTTTATTGATAAAACAAACGATCCGACTGCATTTCAGACGTTATATCAGCGCTATAATCATTAAGCCGAGCTGCGAGTGTAGGGAAATGGGCTGAGCCTAGATCCAGGTCCTTGTCCACGCAGCTCGGTTGGGCGTAATCGTTATTTTCTTTTCCAAATGGAGCCAATTAAGCACGCGATACCAATCACAGCCAGTACAATGGAAGCAGGATTTTTTTGGATATTTTTAGAAACTTTGTGTGAATAACGCTTTATATTTTTTTCTGCTTTATTCAGACTTTTTTGTGCTTTCCCATACAGACGTTCCGCTTTTTCAGTGCCTTCTGCAACAAGATCACTGGTCTTTTCTACTGCGCGGTTACTTAAAGAATCTACTTTGGATTTTAGTTTATGTACGTTTTTCATCTTATTCATCCTTTAAAAATTTTCTAATCCTTTTTGTATGCCATTTAAGCATAGTCAAAGAATGCAGAGGTGTCATATTTTAAGAGACTGTTTTAGCGTCCAAAAATTTTTCCAAGGATCCTCTGTTTGCTTCAATCTAGAAGGAATCGAACGCAACGTAAAAAAAACCTCATTTTTATAAGGGGTTAACTCATCCCAGTGAATGGGGATGGCAATAGGGGCATGGGCTTTTGCTCTCGTCGAGTAGGGGGCAATGGCAGTTGCGCCGCGATGGTTGCGTAAATAATCTAGAAAAATTTTGCCCTTACGTTTATGTTTAGCCAGGGTGGTTACAAAACGATCTGGCTCTTTTCCGGCAATAAATTTTGCAAAGAGATGAGCAAATTTTTTGATTGTATCCCACTCATAAAACGGCGTTATAGGAACGACCACATGTAATCCTTTCCCACCAGTAGTTTTAACAAACGACTCTAAATTTAATTCTTCAAGTTGATGTTTGATAAGAAACGCGGCATCCACTACTTCTTTCCAACTCACGTCATCAAAAGGATCGAGATCAAACGTGATGATATCGGGTTTTTCTAAATGCCCAATGGTGCTTCCCCAAGGATGAATTTCTAAAACTCCGAGTTGCACAAGGCTCAGGAGACCGGCTTTATCATTCAGATAGATATACTTATTTTCTTTATTTTCAGAGCGGCTCTTTATGGCAATTGATTTTAGATTATCTGGGAAGTCATGAGTAAAGTGTTTTTGATAAAAACAGTTATTATAACCGTCAGGGCAGCGAAGAAGTGTCAGTGGTCTATTAATCAAGAATGGAAGAATATAAGGAGCAATTTTTGTATAATACTCGGCAATTTCTCCTTTAGTAAGATTTTCTTCAGGATAAAGTACTTTGTTTGGATTTGTAATTGACACTTGTGGTGTTTGGATTATCTGCTGAAGCGGCTTTTTTTCCTCTTTTTGAATTGTTTTGGGATCTTTATCCTCGCGTAACCCTTTAAAGGTCGGGTGTCTTAATTTTCCATCCTTAGTCCATTCGGAAAATTCTACTTCTGCGATTAATTTAGGTTTAACCCATTGAGCATTATCTCTATCGGGTAGTGTGGATTGGAATGGACATGTGGAAGTTTTGATTGATTGTAATTGTTTTGTCAAAGAGTTTAAAATCGCATTTGTAAACCCCGTTCCGACCTTCCCACTATAAATTAATTGATTTTCATCGTCATAAAATCCTAGAAGCAGCGATCCAAATCCTTTTCTGCGTCCTTCAGGTGGAGTATACCCACCAATGATGAATTCTTGTCGCTGAATACATTTCACTTTCAACCAGGTTTTGCTGCGTCCAGAGTAATAACGGCTGTCAATTTTTTTGGAAATGATCCCTTCGAGAGCAAAATCACAAGAAGTTTGATAGACCAGCTCGCCTTGGCCAAACACATGATCACTGTAACGAAGACAAGGTTTAGCATTCGCTAATAAAGTTGCAACCCATTCCTTTCTTTGGAGCAAAGAGAAGCTCTGGGTATCCCAGTCTTTGTAAAATAAGAGATCAAAGGCATAATATATAAAATTGGCATCTGCATGGTCTTTAATCGCGTTTTGTAGGAGTTGGAAACTCGATTGATTGTTTTCATCTAACACAACCAGTTCACCATCTAAAATAAGTCGCTTAGGCGAGAGTCTCAAAATCGCATGTGCAATATTTTGAAACGATTTGGTCCAGTCTTTTTTATTTCGCGACAATAATCTAACTTGATTATGATCTTTAAAGGCGATGATTCGATAACCATCATGCTTAACCTCGTGTAACCATTGATTACCCGCTGGAGGGGTATCCACTCGAGTGGCTAGTTGCGGAATAATGAATTTAGGAAAGGAAGATTTAGGCAAATGATTTAGCGCAGTTTGGATATCCAAAGCGGGTGAATGGGTCTCTTCTTTATTACTCCATACCTCTCTAGGGTGATTGGCTATCTCTTCCAACGTTTGATTACTTTGAATGCTTAGAGGAGAGGCTTCTGTCATGTCTAGCTTGGTAATGGAGGTCGCATATTCATCCTGGTGTTTAATTAAAAACCAAGCATGGTCCTCTTTTTTAAAGCGAATTAAATCCCAACGTCCTTTTAATTTTTCAGCATGAAGTTTAAAACGCAAGTGACCTCGTTGAAGCGCCGTTTCAGGGTTTTCATCCAATGGTTCCCATTGACCTAAATCCCATAACATGACGGGACCTGCCCCATATTCGCCCTTGGGAATAAGGCCTTCAAAAGAGCCATATTCAATAGGATGATCCTCAACTTGAATAGCAAGCCTTTTAATGTCTGGATCAAGACACGGGCCTTTGGGAACAGCCCAGCTTTTTAAAACGCCGTTAAGTTCTATTCTAAAATCATAATGTAGTCGTCTTGCCCCATGTTTTTGCACAACAAAACGATATTGATTGTCTTGACCTATTGCGCCTTTAGGTTCAGGAGATTTTTGAAAATTTCGTTTACGATGATAATCGTTTAAACCCATGCCATGTCCTTATCTTCTCTCTATAAGTATAGCGTCACCCATTAAGCTTTATCCTGCGTTGTCGGTTCTTTCGGCTTCAGTCATGTATTTTTTATACACTCCTTCGTCTCAATCACCTACGCCTTGTTTAAAACTTATACCCACTCTTTCTGCCAGTAAGAAAATCATGGACTATAATTTTATCATTCACGAAAGTAAGGGAAGGTTAATAAAAATGAGAGCGATCTGGTCTGGTTCAATTAGTTTTGGTCTCGTGAATATCCCTATAAAACTCTATAGTGGAGTTGAGCGCCATTCCCTCGACTTTGATTTATTAAGACGAGATGATTTGTGCCCCATTGAATATTCTCGTGTATGCCGGGCAGATGGTAAAGAAGTGCCCTGGGAGGATATTGTTCGAGGCTATGAATATAAGGATGGTGATTATATTACCCTTGAAAAAGAAGACTTTGAAAAAGCGAGCGCTAAAAAAAACCATGCCTTTGAGATTAAAGAATTTGTCCAAGAAAGCGAAATCGACTCAATCTTTTATGAAACACCTTATTATTTAGAACCTAAAAAGGAAGGCCAAAAAGCCTACGCGCTCTTACGTGAAGCACTAAAAGAAACCAAAATGGTGGGGGTGGGGGAGTTTGTGATGAGAAATCGCGAAAATCTCGCCATTTTAAAGCCCTATGGCAACTTATTGTTACTCAATAAACTTCGCTATAAAGACGATATTCGTGATTATCATGAACTTAACTTGCCGGATTCTGAGCTGATTAAAAAAGAAGAAGTGGATATGGCAAAACAATTAATTAGTCAGTTAAGTGATCAATTTAAGCCGGATGAGTATAAAGACACCTATATCACCGATCTTAAAAAATTAATTGAAGCCAAAGCAAAAGGTAAAAAATTTAAAAAACCAAAACAAGTGGTTGAACACGAAAAAGTCAAGGATATCATGGACTTACTCAAAAAAAGCATTCAATCTAAAGCCTCGTAATCAAATTTTTCTACCCCTACGTACCTCGGCTTGCCCCTGTCTCTTGATCACATCTCTGCCTACGCCGCGCGGCTTGACCGCGTGGTCCAGTGTTTTAGCGCAGTACCCTGGATTCCTTGATCATACATTTGACCGGGATATCCATAAGTTCGGAGTAATACATCCGCATCGGAGTGGATGCTTTGGTCAAGCCAAAGCACGTTGGGTTATGTGGGATTAAGTAGTACGATTTTCCTACCCTTACATACCTCGGCTTGATCGAGGTATCCAAAAGTTCGGTGTGATACACCTGCATGGTAGTGGATGCTTTGGTCAAGCCAAAGCGCGTTGGGTTATGTTGGATTAAAGAGTACGATTTTCCTACCCCTACGTACCTCGGCTTGACCGAGGTATCCAAAAGTTCGGAGTAATACTCTCGCATCGGAGTGGATGCTTTGGTCAAGCCAAAGCACGTTGGGGTTATGTGGGATTAAGTAGTACGATTTTTCTACCCCTACGTAACTCGGCTTGACCTTAGCTAGAGTGTAACGATAGTTCTTTTTCTAATACATAAAATGGTGCAAAATTAGAACACACAGTAGATTTTATTGTAAGCTAACAAGGTCTATGCTAGGATTGCCGCCACAAATGGATGTATCCTTAACAGTGAGAGAAATAAATGGCTAAGAATCAACAACTTTTAGAAGCACTCCAAAACCTTACACTTGATAGCTTCGAAACCTATGAACAGGCCCTTCTGGATTTAATGCAAGCCGATTTGAGTGAGGCGGAAAATTTTAGACAAAAAGTTGTAGAGCATTATCAAGCGCTTGGATTAAAGGAAGACTTTATTCAAGACCAAGCTCATCAGGATGAATTTCTCCACCACGCAGGGTTTGGCGATGGACATCAAGCAAACAACTTTAGAGCGTTGCAACGTGTAGCTGCTGAAAAATATATTTTGTTGCAGCTGCAAAGCCTTCCACTCGAGGCAATTTCTAATATAGCTCAAGCAACAGACTTGCTTCCTACCTTAGTGACTCATATTGGTGGTTTAGCTTCAGCGTATCATCTTTATGGAGAAGGCGAAGATCGATCTATCTTAATGGATTCTTCACTTTGTCGAATTCAAGAACAAGCTAAAGCTTTAGAAGCATTGAAACGACCTAGAGATGAGGTAGAAGAAAGTAGTCCTTCTGTGGATAATTATGAGCGCAATCTCGTTTATTTAAAAAAAATAGCATCTCATCAAGTTCCTGAAGTACAAGAGATCTTAACGAAGCTTATTACAGAAATTAATGTTTCAAATAATTGTCCAGAGGCTACTTCTTTACTAAACGAGGTATTAACGGCGACTATCGAATTATTCACTAAGGACGAAGGTTGTATTGAAGATAAAGTTGAATCCTATCAAAAAGTAGCAGAGCAGATGAAAGGGTATCCTGCGCCTTATCTTTCAAAAGTAAGTGATTTAATGTTTGCGCTGGGTGTGGCCGTTTTGATTGCAGGAATTGTATTAATTCCCTTCGCACCTATTGCTGCTGCCGCAGTGACGGTAGGCGTGGGGGCTGCATTAACTCTTTTTGGTACTTTTTACCATCCTAAGCCTACTGGGTTAGCTGGTGCTATGAGCGAAGTTGCTAGCAAAGTAGGTGAGATGGATGTTGTTGAGGTTAGAGCCAGGCCAAGTTTTTTCTGATTTTGGTCATTCAATGTAATGAACCAATCGCATGATGAGAAGAAGCGAGCTCTTCTTCTCGCGTGCACATAGCTACGACAGACGAAGACGCTGGCAATTTAAACAAACCATGAGAGGAGCTGGCGTTTTTTGTATTCTTTTTTATTTTTAGACCATTCTCTAGTAAGACATCAATCCCTGCCGATGTGTAATATTTTTCAAGGTGAGATAAACCATAGGATGGTTTAAAGAAATCGTTTATTTTAGAAGTAAAATAACTCAGTTGATGCCCGTATTTTGTTTTGAGCCTGGCTGTAAATGCTTCGATTTCAGCAGGGTTTATATTGTACTCGGCTAGATCAATGCCTTCAAAGGATGAATTCAAATCAATTTTGGCTTGGATGGCTTTCATAATCTCAGAAGCATGTTCATCGGGAATATGTTGTTTGTAATAATTATAAACAAACGATTTTAACTCTTGCTCAAGTAAATCGGTTGTTAGGCCCTGAAATAAGGGATGTCCTATGACCGAATTTAATAATCTTCTTTTAATTCCTGAAGAACAACTTGGCGCGTCAGGCTTTAAGTTGTCACATTCAGGTTGTTTTCCTCTGAGTGAAAATGGCGACTCCCAGTTGTGCGCTCGTCCTATTAACGCAATATGGTTAATAAATGTTTCAATACGTTCTTCTATGGTGTGACCATCGGTAGGAGGTGTTTCAGAATCCATTGCAGCCAACCAAAAAGCAGTAATAAGAAGAATAAACGACTTAAAACAGGCATATTTTTGACCGGTTAATTGGATTTCTACGGTATAAGGAGCTTCTAAGTCAATCCAGTGATTCGGTATAGATAAAAAACGCAATGCGGTGTGAGGAGAGTTTTGGTAGTACGCTTTTAAGGCGCTCATGCGCTGCACCTTATTTAATTTTAAGGCTTGAAACTCTTCCCAATCTAGAGGTAAAAAGATGACATGATTGTTTATTACAATCTTAGCGGGATTTTTCAAATAACGTTCTTGCAGAAATTTTCTTAACGCATCAAAAACGAATTCCTTACCACCCCAGGCTTTGATTGTAGGCCGATAGCGTTCAAGAATGGAGTCCACCATGGATTGTTCTACAGCCGAGAGACTAACCATCGATGATTCATCATTCCGAGCAAGTTCCTGAAGTGGTTGATATCCTAACAGGCGACTGTTATAAAAATTATTTCTTGCGGCTAGATTAGCGACGGCTGGTATGGCAAATAAGCCATCAATTGCTTGCCGGTTTTTGTGGAACAATGCGAATCTAAGCAATGTATTGGATGCATGATGAGCGCGATCTCGGATAGCGGAAATATTGAGCAAAAAGAGAAAATCGCTTTCTGGAAATGAACGGGTATTCTGAATAAAATTTTTTAAAATCAATATACCTACTAAAGACCGATCCTGTGAGAGTTCTACCGGATGCTCGTCTGTGGAAAAATTTATCCTAAGCGTTGATAAATAATCTGCAATGAACGGGTTTAGATAATCCTCTTGATAGGTTCGCGAATGACTATTCGCGAAAGCAAATACCTTAGGTTTATTAAGTAATAATTCAATAGCGTATGTGCGCTTAGCATCCGAATCGGGTTGTTGTAAAACGCATTTCATTTCATATGTGTTTAAGGTAGGTAATGATTCCAACCATAATCGTCTCAAAGGGGGGCTATTAAATAAGTTTGTGTGATTTACAAGGAGTTGATGCAAGTCGGTTTCTTGGATTGTATGATTAAGAAATCCAAGATATTGAAAGATATAAATTGCAAAAGCGATGGCTAAGTATTCTGAATTATTGTCTAAAATTTCAAACAATAGGGGAATATTTGTTTGAGTAAGCAATCTAGATGATTTAGCGGAAATCAGCACATCGGCGGCTTCCCAAGGGGATTTATGAGCAGCAATTTTTTCAAGTATTACCTTAGAAAGAGAGTGGTCTAATAAACCATGAGGCTGCAGTTTAATCAAGGCTTGGACAAAAGGCCATGGATCAAGGCTTTTTTGAATAAGCTCACGATTTGCTGGCGTTAGAAGACCTTTTTTTTGTAAAACACAAAGTGCATGAGCTGCATGATAAGGATTATCATGATGGATGACGGTTTTAAAATTCGCTAACACATCTTCTGGGGTATTCTGGTAGTTTGATAGCAATTTGGCTGAAAAAAGAACGCGAACCGCAATGCATCCACGTTCCATTGAAAAGATATTTATAAAAGGGAATAATTTGCGACGCATACTACCGGGGGGATTTTTGAATTCGCGGTAAATGTTTAAGGCTTCTTCATCAGCAAAATGATTTACAGTAAAGCCTTTTAATAACCGACCCAGTTTGTAGGGAAAGAGCATTTTTTTATAAGTCGATAATTCCAAATAGCATTTTTTTAACTCCAGAATCTGCTCAAATCCCGGCACGGTACTGTACTCCTATAAAACAAATGCATGGTATACAGGGTGCCTCTAGTTTCATTGTTTGTCCAGTTCTAATTGTTTATGATAGTAATCAACTGAGTGAAAGGATTAACTATGAATCGTCTAGGGAGTGTTTTAATACCTTATGCTTTAGCATACCTGGTATGTACGATCTATCGGGCCATCAATGGAATTCTAGGACCTGTCTTAGCGGTGGATTTACATCTTTCAGCGAATGCTTTAGGGTTTTTAACGGCAGTCTATTTACTTGGCTTTGGAATCATGCAAATTCCTTTAGGCTTTATTTTGGATAAATTTGGACCAAGGCGGGTGCAAACCCTATTATTCCTGATTGCCACCCTAGGGATTTTTCTTTTTTCTATTGCTGAAAGCGTCTGGCAGTTAACAGTCGGGAGAGCATTAATTGGTATAGGAATGTCCGCAGGTTTAATGGCCGGATTCAAAGCGGCTGCGAGCTGGTATAGTATCGAACGATTACCGTTGGTGAATGGGATTATATTAACCGCGGGAGGAATTGGCGCTTTATTGGCTACAATTCCTGCAGAAATAGTGATTCGTAATTTTGGCTGGCGCTCATTAGGATACAGTTTAACCATTCTTACTCTGATCGTAGGGCTTTTGATCTATGGTGTCACACGAGACAAAAAAGCCGAACACCAAACCGAAGAACCCTTCTCACAACAGCTTAAAGACTTTAAAGAAGTATTAAAAAGTCGTGTGTTTATACGGTTTGCACCATACTTTATTTTAATGAGTAGTTTTATAGCAATTCAGGGGTTATGGGCGGGCCCTTGGTTACATCAGGCAATTGGTATGAGTACGACAGAGGTTGCCTTATATCTTTCTGATATAGCTATTGCGATGATTCTTGGCCTTTTAACCGCTGGGATAATAGCGAGCTGGCTGCAAAAATTAAATGTTTCGATCATTGGCTTACTTATTTTGACTGGGAGTTTGTATATTCTTTTACAACTTCTTATTGTTTCAAAGGTTTGGCCTGGCAGTCATGTGTTTTGGTTCCTATTTGGTTATTTCGCACAATATGGTTCATTAGGATATGCTTATGTCTCTCAATCAGTACCACCCCATGTAATCGGAAGAGCGGTTACTGCATTGAATTTTGCATTATTTATTGGAGCATTTGTTTGGCAATATATGTTAGGTGCAATCATCACGCATTGGCCAAAAAATGAGCTGGGTTTCTATCCAGCCTCCGCGTATCAAACATCCTTTTATGTTTTGATCGCCTGTGAAATGATATGCTTAGGTTGGTTCATTGGATTTAAAACTCCAAAATCGAGTTCTAAAGAGTAAGGGCTATGTGCTTGGCCCAAATCTTACACTGAGTTAACGTCCCCTTCGATATCAGAAAAATCCAAATTTTGCTGATATCGACCGGGCTTATTTTGAATGGATCCCATATAAAAAGCTTTGCTTTTTTACAGGATAACGTTCGTTTAACGCTTTTTCTTCTGTGTACAAACTGCCTCACCGGTAGCAATATCTCCAGTATTTTCACTAATGTAAACATAGTTTGCAGCAAGTTCTTGCGGTGATTTTAGCGTAAACCTTGTGAATCCACTGGCTTCATTCGGGACAGCGGAATGAAAATACTGAACATAAACGTTTTCTTTCTTCGATGGCTTTAATATCCCAACATCTTTAGAGCCATCTCTGTAGGTAAATTTTGTTTCGTAAAGCCCTTTTTTCTCGTGCTTATGAATCTCAAGAGTCCCTTTAAACGGTTTATTATTAATATTAGATTCTCCTTCACACTGATAAGTCCCTGTAATTTCAGTTTTGGCTAAAACAAAAGAGCTACACAACATCCCAATCATGACGCTACTAAACCATATCGTACGCTTCACGTGCCATCTCCTTTTGTTAAATGTATAAAAATTAAAGTAGCATCACTTAGAGGGATTTACAATTCCACTAGGCTGATTCGCATGCTAGACAGCAGCTTAAAATAGGATAATGATAATAAGGATAACTAAAACAGGAGGTTTTATGCCGCGAAATCAGGGCGTGATAGGAGAAGAAAACGCGAACAAGCCAATAGAAATTAAATACATCACGATGATGGGGGATAGCCTATCCGATCGAGGCACGCTTAATCGAGCTTTTTTATTCGGCATTATACCTATGCGCAAAATCGCAGGGCTTGAACAGCGCTCACCCGATGGGCGATTTACCAATGGCCTGGTTTGGGGCGATCACGTTACAGCGAGTATTGCCAGTGATTTTACCATTAAGCGGCTGGAAAGGCGCTGGCATTTACGCGATACAGATATCGCGGATGCCGTTATTATGCGCGATAAGCGAATTTTACGTGCTATTTATGACAGTTATACGTTAGATGACGATAAGTTTGTCCACTATCATAAAAAGTTATGGGTAAGAAGCTACTGCGAAGGCGGCTTAATGTCACATGATTACAGTTGGAAGCCAAGCTGGAATCTCAAACGGTTTTTTAATCGCATCATTTTATCCGCATTGGAAGATATGCGGCATAAGATTCTTCAATACGACAAAAAGCATAATATTTCTTGTAAGCAGAAACGAGAGACCTTAATTATAGAATGGTCTGGTGCAAATGATTTAATTACGGTCAATGCTAAACCCACACCAGAAGAAGTCGACAGAGCCATTGCTGCCCGAGTAGATAATGTAAGAAAGCTCATTTCGGCTGGGTATCGAAATTTTGTGTTATTCAATCTACCAAACCTTTCTTTAACTCCTCGTTTTTATGATAAAACTCAAGCGGAACAAGTAGAAGCTAGACAATGCTCTTATTATTTTAATAAGCAATTGCAAGAAGTTTGCGAAGCGCTTTCTAGAGATTATCCCTATTGTTCAATACGTATTTTTGATATTAATTCAGAGTTTGAAAAAGTTTATGAGAATCCATCAAAATATTACTTTGATGAAGAGAAGAAAACTTTATCTTATGCGGACTCACTGGATTTTAAACCCCCATCAAAAGGGATATCCGCTGCCAGTGGTTATATGTATTTCGATGATATTCATCCCTCAGCTGATCTGCACGCATTGCTAGCTGCTCATTTTTACGATACGTTGGGTAACCAATATACCTTATTAGAGCCTGATAAAATCATTCATAAGAAACATCGTGAATGCACAGAAGAAGAGTTATTGGCGTGTTTTAAAACACATTATGAAAGGCGCTTTGAGCAAGACAAACATGGCTTTTTTAGTTGCTTTCGTCACTCAAATTTGGATATTAAAAATGCTTCATTAAAAACCATTTTACAACATGCTTTAATGGAAGGGGGGAAACGAACCAAAGAGGTTTTGATTGATTTGGGGTGGTTAAATAAAGAGGACGAGCTGATTTTAGACTCTAACGTATTACAAAACGCCATGGAATTTATACAAGCGGCAGAGCGTGAACTTTCTCAGAAAGCATTAGGCCAGCAAGGATCTTAAGTCTCTTTTTAAGGACGATAAGTCTTTAATAAGAACGGTCGTAATAATGCCAGCGTGACTGCCATTCGGTCGCTCGGGTTGCTAAATGAATGGCAGTGGCGCGATGGAATACTTTAACTTACGATGCATCCGGTTTTATTGATAGTAACCGTGCTGTTGGTTTGAAGGACATTCTGTAAGTTTTTACAAGAAGCCTCATTAAACGCATACCCTTTGTTTTTGCTTGCAGCGCTCAATGAAATCGTAAATTCGAACGTATTTTCCGTTGTAAACCAACGACGGCTGCTTACATCGACCAAATGATTGACGACCAAGCCTCCGATATTTTGGTATTCATAGTTGCAATCAACCGATTCAACTGGGTATTTCGTGGGGCAATTACCCGATTGCTTTCTCCAAACAATATCGATTCGATCATCATTTTGTAGATCGCCTTGCTTTAAGAAAAATACACCCGCGAATAGATTTGTGCTCATCAAAGCAGCACAAAATCCTATAGCAATTAGCTGTTTTTTCATCAGAAATCTCCTTATCATGCTAAAAATCGAGATATTAAACCGCGGCCAATCTACTTAGTCAAACGAATTATCCTTCCTAGGAAATTAAAATACTTTTATATATTTTCTTTTCCCGTTATTATCAGCCTTTGGCTCATTGCTTTGATAAATTTAGCTTTTCAGGGACATATAAAATGAATGTACAAAGTAGATATCGAATTACGGCTCGCATAAGCGAATATAAAGTGCCACCGGTTGATGATGTTTTAGTTCTAGGAAAATCAGCCCCTATTGGATTTACAGCAATGAAAAGGGCTATTGGATTACTGATTGCTCAACCCTATGATCATATTAAAATAGATGATGAAATAATAGGAGATTTGCTGATTCGTAAAAATATTTTAAGGCGTCTGAAAAAAGAAGCCATCATCAATTTTATTATCATGCATATCAAGCCGTTAATGGGAGAAAACGAAATTCTTCACTTAAGTTTAGAATCAGAAACGCAGATTGAGGTGAGTGAGTTATGAAACAACTGTTTGCAAAGGATTGTTTAAGCAAAGATATTGCGTTAGTTCATGAAGAAGATCGCCCTAATATTCATTCTAATTACTTCGCAGTCTTCAGAGATAAACAACGAAAGAAATTTATTGGCGTAGTAAGTCGTGCAAAGATTATCCATCCCCACCGGATTTTTGCTGATCTAGTTTCTTCCCATTCTCCACCAGCTGTTTTACCGGACACCCCTGCAACGGTTTGTGAGGAGAAAATGCGGGCTAATCAGCTCGATATACTGGCTGTATTGGATGAGCATAAGAAATTTCACGGGGTTGTGACCTACTCTTCCATTGCATCATCGCTTTTAGAGTTGAATATGACCTTGAAAGCGACCACTATTCAGCTGTTTGATTCCTTAAGGTTGATTGTCAGTGGAGTGGAACATTATCATGATTCATACACGTTAAGACATGAAGAGAATACGGGTAAAATGATGCGTGTAATCGGTCAGGCATTAGGGTGTAACGAACAATATTGCGCTGATTTACAACAAGCAGGAAGTCTTCATGATATTGGTAAATTGGCTTTGCCATCCCATATTCTTGATAAACAAACCAAATTAAACCTATTTGAACGCGATGTGATTGAAATGCATCCTGAGCTTGGTTATAAGATGCTGGAAAAAATAGCCCATCCCCTTGGAAAATTTGCAGCAAATATCGCACTTTATCATCATGAAAATTTTGATGGCACAGGTTATCCGCTACGAATCAAAAAAGATCAAATTCCTTTAGAAGCAAGAATATGTAGCCTTTGTGACGTTTATGATGCGATGAGGTCGGATCGCCCTTATCATCCAGCTACTTTAAGCCATGAAGATACTGTTAAAATTATTTTAAGTAAAAAGTCGGATGGGATTTTTTATAAGTTTGATCCAACCATTCTAGAAGCGTTTGCTGAGGTGCACGATGAATTTGACAATATTTTTTCTTTCAGCCTTAAAGCGAATAGTAAATAACCTCAACGGAATCGTTACCGTTGAGGTGGTCAATAAACTCTAGTGTTTAGAAATTTCTTCTAATGTATCGCCAGTCAATTCATCTTGGCAGTGAAGAGCGATGTCGCCTAAAGAAACAATTCCCGTTAAGTTTTTATCTTTGTCCAACACAATTAATCGTCTTATTTGCTTATCTTTCATGCATTTAGTCGCTTCTTTAACATCGTCTGTTTCATAACAATAACAAACGCCCTTATGCATGATGTCTTTGAGTGGGGTGTCTAAATCCTTTTTATTGGCTACCGCTTCAATCACGATATCGCGATCGGTGATGGTTCCAACTAATTTATTTGTACTTTGATCCCCAACTGGAATAAATCCAGTATCTAGTTCGCGCATTTTTTTTGCAGCTTCACTCAGTGTCGCTGTCGTGAGTAAAAACCTAGGATTGGGTGTCATAATGTCTTTGATTTGCATGATACTCTCCTTGTAACTTATCGATTTCGTTCTGAAAAACGCACATTGCATTATGTATATTAATTATACAAAAAGATCTCACCATCCGCCATTAGGGGTGACCCTATTGAATAAGGGGGGGTAAAGAAGTGAACATAAATAAGTCGTTATTTTTTCTTTACTTACTGGCAAAAGACGTTAAATTTAAATCTAGACTAATTTTTTTATTATTTATACATGAACTACGATCAAGTTGTTCTCTCCATTATTTTAGGTTTGGCGCTGATTGCGTTTATCAGCAATATTGTACGTTATGATGTAGTGGCATCGGTTGTTTTATTGTTAACGGTTTTTTTTGGATTGATTCCAGTAACAAAAACCTTTTCAGGGTTTAGTCATAGTGCGGTGATTACTGTTGCTGCGATATTTGTTATCAGCAGAGCCGTTGAAACCTCTGGCATTTTATCTGAAATAGCCAATTTCATTCGTTTAAGAAAAAAAAATATTCCTAAGCAAAATTTAGCGCTTTGCTCCATGGTTGTCGCATTGTCTGCATTTATTAATAATGTCGGCGCTGTGGCTTTAATGATTCCTATCACGTTAAAAATCGCAAGAATAAAAAACATACCTCGACAACAAATGCTAATGCCTTTGGCCTTTAGCTCGCTCATTGGAGGATTAATTACCCTGATTGGAACACCACCCAATATCATTATTTCGGACTATCGAAAAAAATATCTTGGTGAAGCGTTTTACTTTTTTGATTTTGCGCCAGTTGGATTAGGATTGGCGGTTATTGGCGTATTGTTCATTTCTTATTGGGGTTGGAAATTGATTCCGCTCGGAAAAACCAGTGAGGAGAAAAAGCCAACTGAAAAATTTACCGTAGAGCTTAAGGTAAAGCCTCATTCCACACTTATTAATAAAAAAGTAGCTTCCTTATTGAATGACTACGAGGATAAAATTGAATTACTGGCTATGGTACGAGAAGAAGAAGTCATTCGTGAAAATCTTGGTTTTTATACAGTTTTCCCTGGCGATTCATTTATTTTAGAAACGGATAAATGGACGGTAAATGAACTAATCTCGCAATACAAACTCAGTGCAGAATACAGGCCACAAGCCAAAAATTCAAAATCAAAACCTCATTTCTTATCTGAAATTACGGTTTTACCACAGTCCCCCTTGCTTAAAAAACCAATAGAAGCGTTAAAACTGCCAGAGTCCTATGGGATTGAAGTGATTGCCGTATCGCGAAGAAATACCACCATTACTGAGCGCATTAAAGCCCTTAAACTAAAACCAGGAGATGGTTTGTTAGTTAAATCTGAATTTAAAATCTCACCAGACATTTTAGAGGCCTTGAATGGTGTTTTTTTAGAAGAAAAACACATTCGCCCCTTTTCAAAAACATTAAGCATAAAAGTAGCAACGATTTTTGGAATTGCCTTATTCGCTATTATTTTAAATTTAGTGCGGGTAGACGTTGCCTTTTTTGCAGCTGCCGTCATGATGGTGATTACCGGTTGCCTCAGTTTGAATAGAGCGTATCAAAGCATTAATTTACCGATTATTGTATTAATTGCTGCCTTAATCCCCGTAGGTGAGGCAATGGAATCTACCGGTACAGCGAAATTATTAGGAACGGCTCTTTATTATTATGGTCAAGTTTTACCCATAGGCCTTAATCTATTTTTCTTAATTCTCGTTGCGATGCTTTTGTCTAACCTCATCAACAACGCCGCAGTCGCATTAATTTTTGCACCCATCGCTTTACAAATCGCAGCGGACTGGGGAGCTGCGGCTGATCCATTTTTAATGGGCGTTGCCATAGGCTCCTCCTGCACCTTCCTAACCCCTGTGGGCCATCAATCCAATACCCTCATTCTAGGCCCTGGTAATTATCGCTTTTCCGATTATTGGCTCATGGGCCTACCGCTCACCCTAATCATCGCTATCATAGGCACCTTACTCATCATGCTCTTCTGGCCATTTTATTAATCAGAAGCTTAATGGGTCATACCCTGGTTTGAACGCACAGGTTAAAAAATTATGTTCTATACTTAAACAGCACACATAATTTAAGGAGAGAATTATGAAACGCGTGATGACAGGAATAGCGGGTATGGTTTTATTGGTAGGGACGGGTTTTGCCCTAGAGGGTCAAATTCAAGATAAACCTTCAGCCGACATGGTATACAGTTTGATTGCCATCGAAACGCCTGACGGCACAAAAGCTCATGCCGTGATGTCTAAAGACCAATATGACAAAATTAAAGATAAAGATTTGAAAGGCGGGGTGAATGTGAAGCTAGTTATTCTACCTGCTGAAAATGGGATGATTGATACACGTGGTGGAGCTGCTGCTGATTCAAATCTTGGCTATGAAAGATAGCGCTGAGGAGCGTAGTGCAATGAGGGTTTGTGGGTAAGAAGATAAACTCTAATGCACTCGCTCCCTCAAGGGATTACTTGACACAAATTTCATTAAGGAGAGAATGATGAAACACATCATGACAGGAATAGCTGGGATGGTTTTATTGGTAGGGACGGGTTTTGCCAACTTAGCTGAAAAAGAAGGTATAGTTTATTTCGCCATCGCCATCGAAACACCTGACGGCACAAAAGCTCATGCCGTTATGTCCAAAGAACAGTATGACAAAATTAAAGATAAAGATTTGAAAAAGGGAGTTAATGTGAAATTAAATTATGTTTTTTGGGGTTCACATGGTGGAGTCATAGTAGATAGACCAGATCCACCACTAGCCGATTAACTTAGCCGTGAACGAGCTAGGTGTCGATCTTTTTCGTAGCCTTGGTTGTGTTCAGCGCAATCAAGACTACGGTTAAATTTTACAAAATTAATACTAATTTTGTAAAATGTTTAAAACTGTATTAAAATAGCCCAACCCTCATTTGCTCGAGTTGATTAATAGTATCATCGCTGAGCTCTTTACATCTTTTTTTCCTCAAGGTTAACCATGTTTGATCGTTCTGAAAACCGCGCTAATTTGTCTAATGAGGCGCTAGGGCAAGCGTTTCTCCATGCTTTATGCACAAATATGGATGAAGCCTTTAAGCTTTGGAAGATTATCCAGGATAAACCCTTAGCAAGTCAGGCGGCGATTTTACAAGAGAGAGATAGCGAAGGGAATTCTGCTTTAATGCTTTATAATGGGGTCGTTGGTAAGACACTTTTATTTCAAAGAAACTATTTTAATCTATTACAAAACATTATAGGTGCCATCAAAACTTGGCCTACTGAATTATCCTTGCCTCTCCTTTTGCAGCAAAATGCCTTGCAAGAGCATGCATTGCTTTCTGCTATTAAGTTTGAATCGCAATTAAACGATGTTAACTCGTTGGTTCCCACCTTATTTGAACTAATTTCTGGGTACAATCCGCTCGAACGATTTAAATTGTTAGCACACCGCGACCACCATAAGCAAACGGTGTTTATGTATATACTGTCGACTTGGAGTCGTTATCTCAAAGAATTCGCAGCGTGCGTAACGGATATCGCGCCTCATCATGTAATGGATTTACTGTCGTTTGCTAATGATCAAGGTGAAAACGCATGGACGTTCATTATGCGCACTCAGCCTAGCGCTTTAAGATACATTTTGCCTTTACTACAGCGATTAAAGCTTAACACACAGGAATCTATACTATCCCAAGTTGATTCAGAGGGACGAAATGCTTTGATGCGTGCTGCTTATTGGAACCTCGAAGATTTAAGCCCTTTAAAAGAGCAGCTTGTCGGGTTGTGTACAGAGCAACAAGATAAAATTATGAAACAGGCCAACATTCACTATCCAAAAGTTTTGAGTGTTATACTGGATATGGTGACTCATTTTAGTCGAGCAACGAAATTGGCTCTTATGACTCAATGCGATAGTCGCGGCGCTACATTTTTACGAATTGCCTTAGATAAATGCCCGCAATTAATCCAACCTATTCTTCAGATTGTGAACGAGTTACCGTTCGATGAGCAACAAAAAATATTTGCACCTATGCAAGTCTCGATGTCGCCAAAAGCGTTAAGATCCATGACAAAAGAGCAGCAAAAGGCCTGTCAATGCATAAAAGATGCTCATGCGGAATGCCAGCAACAACGAAAACGGCTGGAAAATTTGTACGATCAAGATATTCGTTTAGTGCCCTCAAAACCTAATTTTTTTGCCCAGCAAAGTCGATTTATGCCGTTAAGTCCTGATATTTTAGCGTCTACCGGAGGATTTGAGGCTGTCACTGCCCCAAAAGAGTCTCCTACCCGTCCCAAAACCATCTAAATGATATGAGCTCGATATCAGCAAAATCCAAATTTTGCTGATATCGAACTGGCTTATTTTGTACGGGGTAAAGTTCGTTTAGCGCCACAAAAGTCATAAAGGACTTTTCTGTCGAACTCACGTTAAATTGGCTCATCAAACCCTTTGACGATGCTTTTCATGACCGAATCGACCGACATCATTTTAGTAAAGTAATCCCTTATCCAGGCGCTGAAGCCAGAGCTGACAAACATCATTTTTGCAAGTCGTCTGGAGTCATTTTGAGCCCCTTCAACTCGTTTTTTACGTCGCTTTTCAAATAAGGTTAAGGCATGAGGAATAAATTCTGTACCCGTTCTTGATAAAATATCGTTCAATGCAGCTGCTGATTCCAACGCCATTGAAGCTCCAACACCTGCGGTGGGAAGAAAGGCGGAAGCTGCATCGCCCAATAGTACGACGCGTCCTTTATGCCAGGTTAATGCACGTTGGTCTTTAAGCGACCAAAAGAAAACAGGATCCTCATCTGGAGGGAGATCTTGTAAAAACTCAGGATGTTTATTGAATATGGCATCAAATCGATTTTTAACATATTGCGATCGACTCTGACCTTGCAGCGCTTCTTCTGCTGAGGGATGATTTACTGCGGCAATTAATCCCACTTTTTCGCGAACAGGGTAGCCGCCAAAGAAAGCGCCCTTACCCCAGTATTCTTGAATGGTATAACTGGGAAGCGTGTCAAGCTTAGACCACCATACCCAGCCTCCCCAGCCAGTACTAAAGTAATGATATTCTTCTTCGTTTAAGATTAAATCTCGTATTTCAGAATGCAATCCATCCGCACCAACGACTAAGTCAAACATACCATTACTTTGATCAGAGAATTGGACTTCCACCTCATGTTCATGTTGCAAAAGCGAGGTAACTTGAGTATTAAAGCGAACGTTTAAATTACCGCAGGCTTCAGAAAGCAGGTTTAAGAGTTCATAACGTGTGATCAATTGATAAGGACCATAGCGTTCAACAATGGGACGAAATGAAAATTCTTTTAGTTTTTCCCCTGTCATGTTGTACGCTTCATAGGTTTTCCCAGGTGCGGAGACTTCAAGGTATTGATCAAAGACATTGAGCCCTCGTAAAACATTAGCTCCTGTAGGATATAGCCCAAGCATATAACCCACTTCACCAAATGAGCCTGCTTTTTCGATTACCGTTGGATTTACGCCTCTTTGTTTGAGCAAGCCGGCAAGAGTTAATCCTGCAATCCCTGCTCCTACGATAAGCACCCGCATGGTGTACCTCCTATACAATCACTTGATTTATAAACTAATATAGTTGATTTTATAAGAAAAAGTAATTTCTAAAAGGAATTATCAATGACTAAGACCACCAATGCCTACGAAACCGCTCGTGATCAATTTAAAACATGGGAAAGCCAGCTGAAACAAAATATCTTGCTGCCAAAATCGGATTTAATGCACACCTATCGCTATTATTTTTCTGAAGATATAGATTTTATTGAAACATTACAGCATTTTGCGTGCCAAGTAGCCGAAGCATTAGAACCCGTGGTGCGTGAAAATAATTTAGATGAGCATCTTCCTACTTTACAACAGTATGATGCTATTGGGGAGCGTCAAGATGTGATTAAACATAGTCCTCTCTATGCAAAAGCAGGGGATATCATCTATGGTTCGGGTATAATGGGGTATCTCAATAAACCAGGTCAAATGCTCAAAACTTTAAGTTTATTTATTCTTTCATCGCATGCCGGCGAAGCGGGTCATAATTGTCCAATCGCTTGTTCAGCGGGTGTCATGCGAATTTTAAATAAATATTCTGACTTAAAGGAAACAGGGACTTGGATTGAAAAGCTCAGCTTGCCATCCTTTCAAGAAAATTATACTGGAGCACAATTTTTAACCGAAATTCAAGGTGGATCGGATGTTGGGGCAAATGCGTCTTATGCCTATCAAGATGAAGAAGGCCATTGGCGAATTAGCGGGGAAAAATGGTTTTGTTCTAATGCGAATGCTGAGCTTATTTTAATGACTGCGCGCTTTGATCAAACCATAGCGGGTACAAAAGGACTTGGACTATTTTTAGTGCCTTCTACACTAGCAGATGGTAGTCAAAATCATTATCGAATTCGACGATTAAAGCAAAAGTTTGGCACGCGTTCGATGGCTACTGCTGAGATAGACTTTAAGCATGCGCTGGCATACCCCATGGGTAAGCTGGAGCAAGGCATTAATTTAGTTATGGAAAATGTGTTGCATTTGTCTCGTATATTCAATGCGTTTTCTGTTTTGGGAATGGCGCGCCGAGCTTATCAAACAGCATACTATTATGCACTTAACCGTTCTGCTTTTGAGCATAAAATTCTTGATTATCCGTTGGTTAAAGAATCAATCGCAACCATTAAAGCAGACAATACCGTAATGATTGCTAGCGTATTTCATATGGTGCGCTTACAAGATGATTTTGATTTGGCACCTGAAGACCAAAAGACGAAAGAAAAACAATTGTTGTTACGAACATTGGCAAATATCAATAAGTATTTTACTGCGAAATATTCGGTTGAACACATCCATCACTGCTTAGATGTATTAGCCGGTAACGGCACAATCGAGAGTTTTTCATCGTTGCCGCGTTTATTAAGAGATTGCATTGTTTGTGAAAATTGGGAAGGAACGCATTTTGTATTGTGGATGCAAGTGTTGAAAGATATCCATCGTTTTGAAGTGGATGAAATTTTCTTGTCTCATCTACGAGCATTAAGCGAAGAGCTAACACACGATTTGACTTATAAAAGAGTTTTTGAAGAAACTATTAAAGATTTAGAAGAAGCCTTTTCAAATTTAAAAACCGTAGCAATAGAAGAACAAACGCTACTTTTTAAAGAAATTGTGGAAAAGATGGCAATTAGCTTAGCGGGTTTAACCCTCGCCCTAGAACTTCAGGATGAGTCTGCATCATCTGGAAAGAAAGCCTGTTTAGAGCTTTTTATATCACGGCATATCACCAGTGATAAGTTACCATTTGAGAGGTATACAACACTTTTAAATCGTGTAATTACTCAATCCACCTAATTCCACAATCTCCTTTGTGTTGCGGTTTTGACCATCTGGATGGTCCATTCTATTTCCTACGAGCTGCGGCTTTGACCGCAGCATCCATTGGGTTTGATGTGCCTAGCATGGATGCTGTGCTTAAAGCACAGCAGGTAGGGAGTGTGGTTTACGACCTGCTCGCTATGACTTGATTGTGATAGTCCATCGCTATCTCCTATGAGCAACGGTTTTGACCATCTGGATGGTCCATTCTATTTCCTACGTGCTGCGGCTTGACCGCAGCATCCATTGGGTTTGATGTGCCTAGCATGGATGCTGTGCTTAAAGCACAGCAGGTAGGGGGTGTGGTTTACGACCTGCTCGCTATGGCTTTATTCTGGCAACCTATCGCTATCTCTTATGTGCTGCAGTTTTAATTATCTTGGTGGTCCATTCTATCTCCTACGTGCTGCGGCTTGACCGCAGCATCCATTGGGTTTGATGTGCCTAGCATGGATGCTGTGCTTAAAGCACAGCAGGTAGGGGTGTAGGGTTTATGGCTTACTTGCTATGACTTGATTGTGATAGTCCATCGCTATCTCCTATGAGCAACTGTTTTGACTATCTGGTGATCCATTCTATTTCCTACGTGCTGCGGCTTGACCGCAGCATCCATTGGGTTTGATGTGCCTAGCATGGATGCTGTGCTTTAAGCCATAGATATCTACACAAAAAGAATAATTAGTATTTAATATGGGATTTTAGTAAAAGTGGATAATAATAAATGGATTTAGAGTTACGCCATAAAAA
>NZ_CAAAIA010000001.1 GCF_900639875.1 Legionella impletisoli | reverse complement strand
TTTTTATGGCGTAACTCTAAATCCATTTATTATTATCCACTTTTACTAAAATCCCATATTAAATACTAATTATTCTTTTTGTGTAGATATCTATGGGCTTGACCAAAGCATCCACTCCGATGCTTCGAATTTTTTGCCTACGTCCTGTGGCTTGAGCACAGGACCCACTACGATTCTAATTATTCACTCTGAACTTTGGGTACCTCAGTCAAGCCGAGGTACGTAGGGATTGAGTATTTCCTACGTCCTGTGGCTTGAGCACAGGACCCACAGTGATTCTAATTCATTCACTCCGAACTTTGGATACCTCAGTCAAGCCGAGGTACGTAGGGAGTGCGTTTTGGCAATGTCAGTCAAGCTGAAGTAGGTAGTGTTGAAGCAGCATTTGTGCTCAAAAATCAGTTGTGTTTACCTATGAAAGACTTACAATTCTGATACTTATCCGCTAGAATGTGGCAAGAATTTTACAGCAAATTAAACTCATGCTCAGCGTTATCATCATTGCAAAGAACGAAGCCGAGAATATTAGGCGGTGTTTGGGATCCGTTCGATGGGCTGATCAAATTATTGTCTTAGATTCTGGAAGTATGGATAACACGGTTGCAATTGCTAAAGAATACACCAACGAAGTGTATCAAACGGATTGGCAAGGGTATGGTGTTCAGAAAGAGCGGGCGCTTTCGTATGCAACTAGTGATTGGGTATTAAATCTCGATGCTGATGAGGCTGTGGATGAAGATCTAAAGCAGGAACTACTCACCGCAATAAAATCCAATCAAGCCGATGCTTAC
This sequence comes from Legionella impletisoli, assembly GCF_900639875.1. GTDB lineage: Bacteria > Pseudomonadota > Gammaproteobacteria > Legionellales > Legionellaceae > Legionella_A > Legionella_A impletisoli. The sequence goes on along the minus strand of NZ_CAAAIA010000001.1, from coordinate 480,337 downwards.
CGAATTCCTATCCGAATGGAATTTTATGGCAAAACTATGCAACACAGCTCCAGCCCGAAGCGACATATTCGTTTATTTAAACGAGACGGCGCACATTATAGTTTAGATATTGTGCATGAAAAAATAATTTTACCCCCTCATGTTCGAATCCATCAACTTTCCTGCCCAATTCGCCATCAATCCTTTCGTGATGTCTCCCATGCGCTGTATAAAATGAATCGCTATTCCTCTTATACGGCAAAAATTAGGCTTGAAAATAAAAAAACTGGAAGCATAACTAAAACATTGTTAGGCAGTATATGGATGTTTATTCGGTGTTATTTTTTACAACGAGGCTTCTTAGACGGCCGTGAAGGTTTAGTGTTAGCGTTATTTAATGCACAAGGTACATTAGCCAGAGGCCTAAAGCAACTTTATCCTGATAAAGAAATACAGTATTTACCGCAGGTTATGGAAGAAAAACCGTGCTCAAAACACTCAAACTAACGTGGCAGAAAGATGAGGCTGTATGGGCTTCAATGATATTTGCCGCAGCCTTGATGTCTATTCCTCTCAGTTCTACTGCAAGAAGTATTTTCTTAAGTGTATCCGTGGCATGGATTGCATTTCACCCTACGTATTACCCAGAGTTGCAGCAAGTTTTTAGAAAACCTTGGTGTATTTCTGCGATATTAATTTTTATTCTTGCCGCATTCGGTTGTTTATGGAGTCCAGCAGCGTGGCATGAGCGTTTTATGGTGCTTGAAAAATATCTTAAATTTCTCTATTTGCCAATTTTAGTGGTCGGGTTTAAAGATAAGCGCACTCGTCAGTTTGCGTTGTATGCATTTATTTTAGCTATGACCATCACGTGTTTTATCTCTTTTCTGAAAGCAGCTCATATTGGGAGCTTTAAAGAGCCCGATGATCCAGGGTTTGTCTTTCATAACCATATCATAACTGGGTATATGATGGTTCTGGCAGCCTTTATAACGGCTTTATTTGCTTATCGTTGCCAAGGTAAGTCTCGATTAGGTTATGGTCTATTAGCAGGGCTATTCAGTTATCAAATTTTGTTTATTAACACAGGCCGTACAGGATATTTTATTTATATTATGTTGCTCGCACTTTATCTCCTGCAAGTGTTATCGCTTCGAAAAGCGCTTCTGGCAGGTTTTATCGCTTGCTCGATTTTATTCGGGGCTTTTTCATTCAACTCAGAGATTCAGAATCGGCTATATACTATTGTCAGTGAGTGGCAGAGTTACCAGGATAATCAAAATAAAGACACATCATTAGGTTATCGATTCCAATTCCATCAGTTTGCAAAGCAATTGTTTTATCGTCATCCGGTGGTGGGAAATGGTACCGGTGGATTTACCCACCAATTTGGTGAAGAGAAACCAGTCCCTTCTTGGGATAGACGGCTTCTTGAACCTCATAGCCAATATTGGTTTATTGCAACAGAACTTGGAATGCTTGGTTTAATAGCGTTTATGCTGTTTTTTGGTGCGCTATTTAAGGCAACGATGCGTCTTGATAAAATGAAAGCCATAGCGCTTGCAGTGATGCTTTCTTTTTTGGTTGGGGGATTGAGCGATTCCTTGCTGTTATACTCTGGCTCAGGCTTCATATTGATAGCCATGATGGCGCTTTGCTTGGGAGAAGAAAAGAGTGAATAAATGTTTGTCATGGCTAAAAAGTCATGACAAACATTTATTATCCAGCTATTTATTCATTGGGTGCTTGGCTAATTGAATTTTTCTTGAAATTAACTGAAACACAATCAAAAGTGTAATACTTAGAAATAGCCAGGAAAAAATAGCAGGAAATACACCATGTCCCATGAAAAGGCTAGCTAAAAATCCGCCGATGAGCATCCCTCGAAGTAAACCACCCCAAGGCTTTTGATTTGTCTTTGAAGCAACGTGTCGAGCTTGAGGTCGTTTTGAGTAATGCGTATAACTACGGCTTGAGGTGAAACTACGTCCACCACCAAAGCGCTTAGCCATAGCATCTTGCCCAATGAGCCCAAAGCCTATTAATAGAATCATCATAACGATTGTTTTTTTCATTTATCCTCTCATTTTAAAAAGTTAAAAAGCAAGCTTTAGCTTTTCCCAATACTGATTGTATAAAGCAATGACTTGATCGCCTACATCACGTTGAACAAATCCACGTTTCAGAACCCGTTCAGGAGGGTAAATGACAGGATTATGTTGCATGGCTTCTGGGAGTAATGCTTTTCCTTTTGCATTGGTGATCGCATGACCTTCACGCAATGCAATTTCAGCAGCAACTTCTGGCTTTAGGATGAAGTTGATAAACTCATACGCCTCATCTAAATGCGGTGGATTTTTGGGAATGGCTAAACAATCTACCCAAATCACGAATCCTTCTTTAGGATAAACAAATTCAATGGCTTTGTTTTCTTGGTTGGCCTTATAAGCGTCTCCATTCCAGGCGGTTCCTGCCTTTGCATCCCCATCAATGATAATCGCTTGTACACTGTCGCTCGCAAACATTTTCACGTTGGGTGCTAACTTCAATAAGAACTCAAAGGCTTCTTTTATGTGCGTTGGATCCGTATCATTGGGTTGATACCCAAGGCTCATCAATCCGATTGAAAATATTTCTCTCGAATCATCTAATAAGAGTAATTGTTCTCGCCATCGTTTAGCCCATAAATCACGCCAAGATGAAGGAGACTCGTTGATCCAATGGTTATTGTAGAAAATGCCGGTCGCTCCCCAGTTGATGGGCACGCTGAACTGATTGCCCGGATCATAAGCACTTTTGTTAAATGCTGGGGTTAAATTATCAAGTAAGGGGAGTTTTGATTGATTTAATTTTGTTAACATCCCTTGCTTTCGCATACGCTCAACAAAATACCCTGAAGGCATAATCACATCATAAACGGTTCTTTTACTGGCTTTAAGCTTGGCATACATCGTTTCGTTGCTGTCATAGGTAGAAAAATTGACTTTAATGCCGGTTGCTTTTTCAAACTGATGAATGACTGATTTGGGTATTTCTCCTCCCCATACATAGACATTAACGACTTTAGCTGCAAATACGGATTTAAAAAGAAAACAAAGCGCCAGGCTCAATACCATGCGTACTAACCGGTTCATGTTGTTTTCCTCGATAAACGATAAGCAATGATAACGAGAATCATTGAAATTAAAAACGTGAAGGTACATAAAGCGTTTAACTCAGGGGTTACGCCGACTCGAACCAAAGAATATATAGTTAAAGGTAAAATATTAAAATCAGGCCCCGCTACAAAATAACTAATAATGACGTCATCAAAAGACAACGTGAAACATAAAAGCATAGCACTGAGCACCGAAGGCCAAAGAAGAGGAAGCAGTACCTTTCTTAACGCATGGAAATGGCTTGCGCCTAAATCTAGAGCACTATAGTAAATATTGGCATCCAGAGTATGGATACGGCTATTGATAGTTAACACCACAAAAGGAATACAAAACGTGATATGAGCGATTAATAAACTGGTAAAGCCTAAGGGAATGTTTGCTACGTTAAATAGCAATAAGAGTGCTACGCCAAGCACTAAGTCCGGGATGATTATTAGTAATAACAACAAGGCAAATAAAGACCGAGGTTGCTTTTTTTTAGGTTTTAAGAACAATTGAACACACCCAAGCACACCGGTAACGGTTGCTATCAAGGAAGCGCATAATCCAAGAAAAACGGAGTTTAGGAAAGCAGACCAAAGTTCACGATCATGAAATAGCTCAACGTACCATTGAAGAGAAAATCCTTGCCATTGTAATGAATAGCGCGCTTTATTCACCGAATAGAGAATTAAAACTAAGATTGGGAAATAGAGCATCGCATACATCATGCTTAAAAACAGTTTCTGAAGAACGTTTTTCATGCGCTTTCTCCTTTGTTAAATCGACGAAATAACAAAAGAAGAATTAATAGCAATAACGTTAAAATGGTGCTGGTTGCAGCTCCTTGCGGCCAATTTTCCAACACCAGAAACTGATTTTGAATGAGGTTGCCTAAAAGAATAGAGCGTGCGCCGCCTAAGACATTAGGAATATAAAATAAGGTCATCGCGGGCAGAAAGACCATAAGACAACCTGAAATGATGCCTTTAGAAGTGTTTGGTAAGAATACTCGATAAAAAATACCCCATTTACTGGCCCCTAAATCCTTTGCTGCTTCGATAAGTCGAAAATCAAATCGCTCCATATTCGTAAAAATGGGTAAAACCATAAATGGAAATAAATTGTAAATAAGGCCACTAATGACTGCAAAATTGGTATAAAGCAAAGAGAGAGGTTCATCAATTAAATGAAGCGATAATAAAATGGCATTTAAAATGCCTTTAAATTTTAAAATAGCGATGAGTGAATATGTTCTAACCAGTGAACTTGTCCAAAATGGGATGATGATGAGCAGTAGTAAAATTGATTGATGTTTTGATTTAATTAAAAAATAACTAAAAGGGTAGGCTAATAAAAGGCAGCCTAAGGTCGTAATAAGCGCAATAAGAAGCGAACGCAACAACACTTTTCCAAATAATGGGCTAATTAAATCAAGGTAGTTCTGAAGTGTAAACGGCAACGAAACAAGATTTACTGGATCTTTCGATAAAAAACTGGTGACTAAGATTAGCCCCAGTGGAATGAAGCTGAACACCAGCAACCATAAGTAAATAAAGTAAATGGAAAGTGGTTTATTCATGTTCATAAGGCAGTAACACTTCCCAACCAGAAAGCCAGTGAATCCAGACGGCTTCCTTGATGTTATATTCTAGTTTGTCATCGTCTTCATCAAAAAATTCGGAGGCGTTAATCACCTTACCTGAAGGAAGCTCAACTTTAAGATCAACCGTTGATCCTTTATAAACAATGTCAATGATAGTACCTGGGAGCATATTCTCATTGTCTGTTACTTCGGCTTGACTCCAGACTCGAATATCTTCAGGACGAACCATGAGATGAACGTTATCACCTGCGTTGAATTGCCCTGTATTTTTGCAGTGCAATGGGGTTGCATCAATTTCCAATAAAATCTCTTCTTCACTTGCTTCTTTCACGTCCAAATCGAAAATATTGGCTTCACCAATAAATTTAGCCACATGCAAATTTGCTGGCGTTTCATAGACTTCGCGCGGGGTGCCAATTTGTTCAATTCTTCCTTCATTAAAAATAACAATGCGATCAGACATCGATAATGCTTCTTCTTGATCATGCGTGACGAAGATAAAGGTCATGTTGAGTGTTTTTTGCAATTGTTTTAACTCATATTGCATGGATTTTCTTAAACGATAATCAAGTGAACTTAAAGGCTCATCGAGCAATAATACTTGTGGGCGGTTAATAATGGCTCTAGCAATGGCTACTCGTTGTTGTTGGCCACCACTTAATTGCTGAATGTTTCGATTTACAAATGGTTCAAGGTGCACCAATTTCAACGCTTCAAGAACCCGTGCTTTAATTTCCGATTCTTCAATGTGCTTACACCGTAATGCAAACGCTACGTTTTCAAATACGTTTAAATGCGGAAAAAGCGCATAACTTTGAAATACAGTATGTACATCACGCTTTTGAGGTGGTAAATGATCCACACAAGCATTATTAATATAAATCGAGCCGCTTGTAGGCTCATCAAAACCAGAAATTAGTCGCAATAGCGTGGTTTTACCGCATCCTGAAGGCCCTAATAATGTTAAAAACTCTCCGGCATAAACCGACAAAGAAATATCTTTCAGAATTTCAAGGCTATCAAAGGATTTACGAACCTGTTTAATTTCGATTAATGGATTAGACATTTCTCGCAGTGAGTCGGTTTGGCCTTAGGAACTAGAACACAGTACCTTAAACGGGCGGTTAAATAAGTCAGGACTTACGCAAAATTCCAATCTCTTCGTTATAAAAAATTTTCAATTCGGTCATTTAGGCAATCTAAACTTCCTCATTGAAAATTTTTTATGCTTCGACCTTGGAAGTTTGCGTAAGTCCTGTAAAAGGATGAATTATGAATGGTGGGACATTATTTGTCCAGATTACTTCATATTATCTTAAGCATTTAAGTTTAATATAGAGGGTAAGTGAATTATTTTCAGAGTAACGATTATGCCTATATTATTTGCTGAAGAGAAAAAAGCTTGGAGAGAACAATTTTTAGGTTATTTATCCGAAGCTTTAAACAACCCAGAAACGCTGGTTGAAGCCTTATTGCTACGACAAAACATTAAGAAAAAAGAAGGTGGACTGTCCAAGCATTGTTCCTCAGAGGATTTTAGCGCAGCTTTTAAGGCATTGGACGATAAAGATGCATCGATTTATGAAGGAGATATCGCCCGGGCGGAAGGAGTTTTACAAACCATTGGGTTTAGTTCAGAAGAAATTCGTAGCATGCCAGCTTCCAGTAAAATTAAAATCGATGCGGCAATTGGTTATGCCAAAGCCAGGTTGTGTTATGAGTTTAATGAAAAGAGAGAAATTATTAGGCTTTCAGAGTTTGAGTTGGCCTATCAAGATTTGGAGCTTGATCCTGAGGAAAGCATTGAAGATAAAAGAGACTTTATCGATAAACAATTACCCAAAGAAGCTAAACCAATGGTAAGGTCTTATTTACCACCAAGCAATAAAACCTCTCTACTGACAAAGATATTCGGTGGACTATTGATAGCATTAGGGATTGTACTCGCTGTAGCGCCAATTCCTGTTGTGACCCAAGCTATAGGCGGCGCAATGGTGGCTATGGGGGTTGGTTTATTTACTGCTATGTTGGGCGCAGGAGTTTTTGCAGTGGGTAATCGTATGGAGAAAATAAGTAAAGAAACTACTCTTTCGCATCCAACTTCATCAAGTATAATCACCAAGGGACAAGAAGCACCAGACGGCCCATCTAGCTCCGCTAGAGCTATCCAAGGACTTGGTGGATCTGGAGCTACTGAAAACAGAGAGCCTGAAGAAACATTTACTGGTTCTTTATTTGCTGACGATTCTGATGTAAATGAAGCGGCTGAATTATTACCTAAGGACTCTAAAGCTCCAGGCTTGCACTGATAGTGAGATAGCCTATCTCCCTTGATCATAGAGGGAATCTTTTTTTAACTCTGACAAGATGGCCTGAACAAGTCAGGCCATGTTGGCGTAGTGAGTCAGGCCATGTTGGCGTAGTGAGTCAGGCCATGTTGGCGTAGTGAGTCAGGCTATGTTGGCGTAGTGAGTCAGGCTATGTTGGCGTAGTGAATTAGGCCATGTTGGCGTAGTGAATTAGGCCAGGTCGGCGTAGTGAGTTAGGCCAGGGTGGGCTAGTGACTCAGGTCAGGTAGGGGGTTTTTGCCCAGATAGTAGGTATTCCTACCTTCCCCGGCTTGTCCGGGGAATCTCAATGAAGCACTCTTTTTACCAACTGACTTTTGATTCATCCAGGATGTTTTGTCGGGTGCAAATTTCCGAAACAGCCCCGTTATTACAAATGACAAGCCCGGTTTCATCTTCTTTCAATACCCCGCCTTGCCATAAACAACAGCCTTTAATTTTATGTAAGTCCATTACAGCATGCCTATCGCAGTAACAGGTTGAATAATCGCCATTTCGGCAAACAAATCGTCCCGCTGATGAATCGCAATAATGTACACCACCCATCCCGGCGCAACACTCAGGGCAAGGTTTAAATACCGGCTTTTCAGGTGGAGGGCAAGGATTTACGCAAGGTTGATTGCCTGTGCAGGTATTGCATCCAAAGCCAAGCGCATGAACGTTTGAAAGTGAAAGAGAACATAGAAAAACCAGTAGCAATCGTAATGCATTCATTACTTAATCCATTGTTTTATTTAATATTAGAATAGCATATACCCGGTGGAATTGAAGAGCGGCAAGGATTTGATTTTTCTTCCGCTTGAGGCCGCGGCGCAGGGGAACAAACTGGATTTATTCTTCAACCAAAGGAGTTTCTTTAAGTTCAAACTCAACCGCCTCTATCTTCTGGAAGCGCTGAGTTATTTTTTTAGCCGACGTATTCACTTCACTGACATCTTGATGCGCCATATCGATGTGTTTTGTTAATTTATCCATTCTTTTCTCAAAACGCTGAAAGTCGAGCGCCAGAGACTGTAAGTGCTTTTGAATGATATGAACTTGTTTTCTAGTTGCGTCGTCTTTTAACACAGCTCTTGCTGTGGTTAATACGGCCATTAACGTACTTGGAGAAACCAACCAAACTTTTAACCGCTGAGAAAGGGCAATGACTTCTGGGTAATTAGCATGGACTTCTGCAAAAATGGCTTCGGCAGGAATGAACATGATGGCGCTATCGGTGGTTTCGTTAGGAACGATGTATTTTTCTGCAATGTCTTTAATGTGTTTTTGTAAATCCTGTCGAAACTGCTGCTGCAAGGATTTTCGTTCTACAGAGCCATTATCGGTATTCATTAATTTTTGATAGGTTTCTAAAGGAAATTTGGCATCAATTACAATATTTCCCGTAGGCTCTGGCAAAAATAAGATGCAATCGGCCCGCTTTTGATTACTAAGCGTATATTGCATGCTGTAATGATGACTTGGAATCATATTGGCAATGAGGCTTGATAATTGCACTTCACCAAACGCACCTCGTGAACGTTTATCCACTAATACATCTTGTAAACTTACCACGTGAGTTGATAATTCTGTAATTTTCTTTTGAGCCTCATCGATAATGGTTAACCTTTTTACAATATCGGTAAACGTGGATGATGTTTTTTCAAATCCTTCTGTTAGGCGATTATTGACCTGCAAGGTCATGTTGTGAAGATGGCTTCGGACTTCTTCGGTTAGTGATTTTAAATTGGCACTTAATGAGTCGGCGTGTTGCTTAAAGCTGTGATTAATTTGCTCACGCACGTCTTTCATATGGCTTTGAACCGTTTCAGTGACTAACTTTTGGCTGGTGAGCTGACCCTCAGCGATTTTTTCATAAATTGAATGCTGGGCAGTCTGATTATGGAGTTGTAAATCAGTTTGGAGTTGTTGAAGGTTATTTTCTAAAGTGAATTGAAGGCTATTATTCCGCTTCATCAATAGCACGACTAAAATAATTTGTATGACGATGCCAATGCCAAATGCCATGGAAAGGTTCGTTAACGTTATCAATGCCATTTTATACTCTACCGATTTAATGAATTTGACAGTATAACGAATGATGAAGTTGATAGTGAATCCTAAACGTGTAAATATTCATTTAATTTTGAAGTTGAGTTTTTATATCCATGAAAAATAACGACATAGCGAAGGAGATAGAGCATCTTCGCGAAAAAATTCGATACTACGATTACCAATATTATGTCTTGGATGAACCAAGTGTACCCGATGCAGAGTATGATCGCTGCTTTAAAAGATTACAGGAGCTTGAAGAACAATATCCACAATATAAAACGGAAGACTCACCTACCCAACGTGTAGGCATTGCTCCAGTTTCCTCTTTAAAACCAATCAGCCACTATCAGCCGATGTTATCATTATCGAATGTGTTTGATGAAGGGGAGCTTAAGGCGTTTATTAAACGAGTGACGGATAAACTCGATTACAATCCTGAAGACTTAGTCTTTGCCTGTGAGCCGAAACTTGATGGACTCGCGGTCAATTTAACCTATGAGCAAGGGAAGTTGGTCTCGGCAGCTACTCGGGGTGATGGCCACGTAGGTGAAAATATAACAGGTAATATTAAAACGATTGCAGCGGTTCCATTAACATTACTAGGTGATGATATCCCTAAGATGATTGAGGTGCGTGGAGAGGTATATATGCCCCTTGCAGGATTTGAAGCCTTAAATGAAACCGCTCGTAAAGTAGGTGAAAAAACGTTTGCAAATCCTCGCAATGCTGCAGCTGGAAGTCTTCGCCAGTTGAACCCAGCCGTGACAGCCAGTCGACCGCTTGCTATTTATTGTTATGGGATTGGCGCCTGCGAAGGGGTATTGCTTCCGGATAGCCATGTTGAGCAATTAAGTTTACTTAAACATTTGGGTTTTCGAGTGGCGCCTGAAATTGAGGTGCAACGGGGGCTAAAAGGATGTCTTCGTTATTATGAAGCCATGCTTAAACGGCGCGCTGATTTACCGTATGAAATTGATGGGGTTGTCTATAAAGTGGATAGCACCTCATTGCAAAGTCGATTGGGTTTTGTGGCTCGTGCACCAAGGTTTGCTTGTGCTCATAAATTCCCTGCTAGCGAAGAAATGACGACGTTGCTTGCTGTGGATTTTCAAGTGGGTCGAACCGGTGCTTTAACCCCTGTGGCGCGGTTAAAGCCGGTACGTGTTGCTGGGGTAACAGTAAGTAACGCAACGCTTCATAATATGGATGAAATTGAGCGCAAAGACATTCGAATCGGTGATGAAGTGATTATCCGTCGAGCAGGCGATGTTATCCCTGAAGTGGTGTCCGTTATTCTTGAAAAAAGGCCAGCGAAAACGAAGGCAATAACCCTTCCAAAACACTGCCCTGTTTGTGGAGCAGATGTCATTCGTGAAGCCGGTGAAGCCGTTGCTCGTTGTACAGGTGGTTTATTTTGCAAAGCGCAACGAAAACGAATGATCTGGCATTTTGCTTCCCGCAAGGCAATGGCCATCGATGGATTGGGTGACGTGTTAATTGAACAGCTTGTGGACAATGAACGGCTTGAAGACGTATCGGATTTATACACTTTGACCGAAAAAGAGTTAGCCGAATATCCGCGCATGGGACCTAAGTCCGCTGAAAATCTGGTCAAAGCAATTGAGCAGAGTAAACGCACAGCGTTTCAACGTTTCATATACGCTTTAGGAATACGCGAAATTGGCGAAGCAAGTGCACAACTATTAGCGGATCACTATCAAGATATTGATGCGCTTAAAGAGGCAAACGCTGAGGATTTAATGGCGCTTAAAGACATTGGCCCTGTAGTAGCCGAGCATGTGGTTCATTTTTTTGCACAAGATCATAATCTTGAGGTCATTGACAAACTGCTGCAATATGGCGTGCACTGGCCAACACCTGAAGAAAAACCAGTGGATGAAAGCCATCCCTTTTACGGAAAAACCGTGGTCTTGACTGGCTCGTTATCCAGCATGAGTCGTGATGAAGCAAAAGCGAAGCTTACAGCACGAGGAGCTAAGGTGACTGGCAGCGTTTCAGCCAAAACGGATTATCTTATTGCAGGAGTTGATCCCGGTTCAAAATATACAAAAGCTTCTGAGTTGGGTGTTCCTATATTAAATGAAGATGAGTTTTTAGAATTATTATAAGAGCATTAGGGGCCAGGATCTCACATGAAAAAAAATCGTCGTCATTGCGAACGAAGTGAAGTAATCCAGTACAGGATTTCAGCGAAGCATCGATCTGGATTGCTTCGCTAGTGCTCGCAAAGACGAGTTGTTTTTTGTATTGAGTTAAAATAACCTTTTCATGCGTAGGCCCTACATTGGGGCCATAAAATCGGAACAAACGTGAAAGAGAGGGGTAGGAGTTGTCTCACATTAAACCATGGATAGGGATAATCACATTGCTGTTTTCATTCTCAGCAAAAGCAAGCGGCTGGATATTCAATAATCCTTATCCTGAAAGTCAGGCTCATCAGAAAATTTATTACACGTCATTCAATGAACAACCTAAAACGCTTGATCCTGCCATATCGTATTCTGCCAATGAGTATCAGTTTACAGGGCAAATCTATGAGCCTGTTTTGCAATACGACTACCTCGCAAGGCCTTATAAACTCGTGCCTTTAACGGCGGTTGAAATGCCTAAAGTGCGTTATTTTGATGCGAATGGGCAAGAGCTTGAAAATCTTGAAGGCCATAATGCCGCAAAGACGGTTTATACCATTCGAATAAAGCCTGGCATTTATTATCAGCCGCATCCTGCTTTTGCGAGAAGTGCGTCGGGTGCATTAATGTATCGTGATCTTTCAGAAGATTATCTCGATGAACATGATATTAATAATCTTTCCGATTTTAAACATACAGGCACAAGAGAACTTAAAGCAGATGACTATATTTATGAAATTAAGCGATTAGCCAATCCAAGACTTAGTTCCCCCATTTATGGCTTAATGAGCCAATATATCGAGGGATTTCAAGATTTTGGCCAAAACCTGCCGCCCCCAACGCTTCAAAAACCGTTTATTGATTTACGAACTTATCCTTTGTCGGGTGTACGTAAACTTGATGATTATACATTTGAGATAACCATCAAAGGTCTCTATCCACAATTTATATTCTGGCTTGCCATGCCATTTTTTGCCCCAATTCCCTGGGAAGCTGATTATTTTTATTCACAGCCTGATATGGATGATCGAAACTTAGGATTGGGTTGGTATCCTGTAGGAACTGGGCCATTTATGTTAACGGAAAATAATCCAAATAGTGTGATGATTCTGGAAAAAAATCCAAACTATCATGAAGATTATTTTCCAGCCACAGGAAGTCAGCATGATTTGGAAAAAGACGTTCTTCATCATCCAGGTGAGCGGTTACCTTTAATCAATAAAGCTATTTATACCTTGGAAAAGGAAAGCATTCCTCGCTGGAATAAATTTTTACAGGGATATTATGATTTATCTGGTGTTAGCGCGGATAGCTTTGATCAGGCAATTCAAATATCCCAAACAGGTAAACCGATTTTATCGTCTCAAATGAAAAAAAAAGGGATGAGGTTAACGCAAATGACTGATCCCAGTGTGTTTTATCTGGGATTTAATATGCTTGATCCAGTGGTAGGCGGAAAAAGTGAGCGTGCCCGTAAACTAAGGCAGGCTATTTCTATCGCCATTAATTATGAAGAACACATCGCTATCTTTTTAAATGGGCGAGGAACGCCTGCCCAAAGCCCTATTCCCCCTGGCATTTTTGGTCATCGAGCCGGAAAGAAGGGGATTAATCCTTATGTTTACACTTGGGATAATGGTTTAAAGCGAAGGCCGATTGATGATGCGAAAGCCTTAATGAAAGCCGCTGGTTATCCGAATGGACGCGATCCTAAAACAGGTCTTCCTTTAATTTTAAATTATGATGTTCCTGCAGCAGGAGGCCCTGATGATAAAGCACAGCTTAATTGGATGAGAAAGCAATTCGCGAAAATCGGCATCTCTCTTAATATTCGCGCGACCCAATACAATCGATTCCAAGAAAAAATGAGAACCGGTAATGCGCAAATTTTTAGTTGGGGGTGGAATGCCGATTACCCTGATCCAGAAAACTTTTTATTTTTACTGTATGGGCCTAACAGCAAAGTGAGGTATGGGGGTGAGAATGCAGCAAACTACCAAAATCCAGAGTATGATCGTTTGTTTGATTTAATGAAAAATCGGCAAAATGACCTAAAAAGAAAGGAATTGATTGATAAAATGCTCGAAATCGCGCGAAAAGATGCTCCTTGGGTATTCGGAGTCAATACAAAAAGCTTACTCTTAAGCCAACAATGGGTAGCTCCTTTTAAGCCCAACACCATCTCACAAAACACACTAAAATATATCGCTATTGATGTTCCATTACGCAATGAACTAAGAAAGAAATGGAATCAGCCGGTGTTATGGCCAATTGCCTTCTTTATAATCCTAATGGTTTTACTCTTATTGCCATTCTTCTTTGCCTATCGTCATAAGCAGCGGCAGCAAGCGCCCAGGGTAGACTTATGACTACTTATTTACTCAGACGTATCTTATACATGATTCCCATTTTATTAGGAATTAACATCATCACGTTTGCTTTATTTTTTATGGTGAACTCTCCTGATGATATGGCACGGATGCAACTAGGCGAAAAACATGTTTCAAAAGCGGCCATAGAACATTGGAAAAAAGAGCGGGGGTATGATTTGCCGCTTTTTTATAATGATAAACAAGCTGGTCTTAACGCACTGACTGAAACATTATTTTATCAAAAATCCTTTCGGTTGTTTTTATTTGATTTTGGCGTTTCTGATGCGGGTCGGGATATTAGCTATGATATATCACACAGAATGTGGCCTAGTCTTGCTATTGCAATCCCGGTTTTAATTTTCGGGCTTTTTATTAATATCGTGTTTGCGATGTTAATGGCTTTTTTCCGTTCCAGTTATCTCGATTTAAGTGGTGTTGTTTTTTGTATTATTTTAATGTCTATTTCTACTATGTTTTACATTATTGGGGGGCAATATCTTTTTGGTAAAGTATTACGGTTAGTACCTATATCAGGGTATGACGATGGGTTAAATAGCATTAAATTTGTCGCCTTACCGATTTTAGTTGCAGTCATGAGTGGTATTGGTGCAGGTAGTCGTTGGTATCGAACGTTATTTTTAGAAGAAATGCATCGAGATTACGTTAAAACGGCTCGTGCTAAAGGATTATCTGAGATAAGGGTTTTGTTCCGACACGTCTTAAAAAATGCCATGCTTCCTATTTTAACCGGTATCGTCGTCATTATTCCTTCTCTTTTTATGGGAAGCTTGGTGTTGGAATCGTTTTTTGGCATACCAGGACTCGGAAGTTACATTATCGATGCCATTCAACAACAAGATTTTGCGATTGTGCGAGCTATGGTATTTTTGGGATCGGTTTTGTACATTGTTGGACTGATATTAACGGATATTTCATATACCCTGGTTGATCCAAGAGTGAGATTACGATGACCCTGGATTTATTATGGACTGATCAATGTTTTTTAGTGCTGGTGATAATCTCCACGGGGCTTATTCTACGCAGTTTAAAGAATGAACCGGTTCGTCGGTCCTTTAAACAAATTATAAGCAAGCCCATTCCAGTGAGTGCTGGGATTATTTTGCTAATATTTCTTGTCATTGGCATATTAGACTCCATTCAATTTAAAACGGCAGAAAGCATTCGAGCGGCATCGTTATTAGATAAGCTGCTTGCTCCTTTAGATAGCGAATATGAAAAAACGTATTCTGCCCCTTTATCCTTACATCTTTATAGTACGGAGATGGTTTTTGAAGAGGGGAGTGCTAAGCAAATTTATCCAAGATTACATTACCCACCCGCATTTCTTCAGAATCAACAAGAAGTACAGCCACTGGTGATAAAGATTTTATCAGGATCTGCCTTGGTCGCTTTTCTTGGGGTGGTTGTGATCTGGTTTTTGATGGTCTTTTATCGAGCAATAAGACATTACCCTAAGCTTATCTATTTTAGTTCGGCCTCTCTTAGTGCTTTGATTACCCTATTCGTCTCTATAACTATTTTGATGAGTACTTATTGGTTATCGCGATATCTTCATGTTTTGGGAACGGGTAAAATTGGTCAGGATGTATTCTATTACGCCATAAAAAGCATTCGCACAGGCCTTGTGATTGGCACGTTAACCACATTATTTATGATGCCCTTGGCGTTGATTTTAGGCATCTCCGCGGGTTATTTTGGGGGCTTTATTGATGATGTTATTCAATATATTTATACCACATTAAGCTCAATTCCTGGGGTGCTATTGATTACTGCATCCGTACTATCCATGCAAACCTTCATTGCCAATCATCCTGAGCAATTTACTACCTTGGCCCAAAGTGCAGATGCAAGGCTATTAGCGCTGTGTTTCATTTTAGGGGTTACCAGTTGGACTAGTCTATGCCGATTATTGCGCGCTGAAGCCCTGAAGTTACGCGAAATCGATTATGTATTAGCCGCTCAAGCTTTAGGCAGTAGCTCCATAAAAATCTTATTTAAGCATTTATTACCAAATGTAATGCACATTGTGGTCATTACCTTAGTGTTGGATTTTAGCTTTTTAGTCTTAGCGGAAGCGGTCTTGTCTTATGTCGGGGTAGGAGTATCACCATTGACCATTAGTTGGGGCAATATGATTAACGCGGCCCGTTTAGAATTGGCCAGAGAACCTATTGTTTGGTGGCCTATGTTTGCAGCATTTGTATTTATGTTTGTTTTAGTGTTGGCCAGTAATCTTTTTGCAGATGCCGTAAGAGATGCATTTGATCCAAAACAAGCAGGAATTGAATAATTCTAACTTGCTTACACGCATTGAGTTCGATAAAGTTCATTCATTATTTTGCTTGAGAAACTGTTGAATGCAAAGTCGTTTTGTACATCTTCGCATCCATTCTGAATATTCTTTAATTGATGGGCTTGTGCGGATTAAGCCTTTGATGAAAAGTTTACCAGAAAAGGGAATGAACGCGGTTGCAATAACAGATTATTGTAATTTATTTGCTGCCGTCAAAGTATTTCAATCAGCATTAAGTGCTGGAATTAAACCCATCATTGGTTGTGAAATTCCTTATCTTGACCCCGATAAACCCGACATGGTTTACTCCTTGGTGTTGTTATGCCAAAACCAGCAAGGATACAAAAATCTAACGCAACTGGTTTCTAAAGCCTATCTTGAAGGTCAGCACAATGGTCAACCGCGCATCCATCGTGAATGGATTCAAGACCATTGCGATGGATTAATTGCTTTATCGGGAGGGTGTTCGGGGGATATTGGTCGAGCGCTTGGGTTAGGTGATGAAAAAGTTGCTAAAGAACGGGCAATAAACTGGACAAGATTGTTTCCTAATCGCTTTTATTTAGAAATCCAGCGAACCGATCGGGTCGATGAGGCTTCTTATAATGAAAAGCTCGTTCAATTAGCTGAAGCGTTACAGCTTCCTCTCGTGGCTACTAACGATGTTCGATTTCTTCATGAGGAAGATTTTGACGCACACGAAGCGCGTGTTTGCATTCATGATGGATACACGCTTGCTGATCCAAGGCGAGAAAAGCGGTACAGCCCAAAACAATACCTGCGCTCTCCTGAAGAAATGGAAGCCTTATTTTCTGATATACCGCAGGCGATTCAAAATACGGTTGAAATCAGCAAACGATGTAATCTTAAGCTTGAACTTGGCAAAAATTATCTGCCTAATTTTCCCACCCCAAATGATTTGACGGTTGAGCAATATTTATCCGAATTATCACAAAAAGGCTTAGAAAAACGGTTTAAGCAGCTTTTCCGTGGGAAAGAAGTACTACTCACCACCGCTAGAAAAACGTATGAAGAACGGCTTAAAGTCGAACTGGATGTCATCAACACGATGGGATTTCCAGGATACTTTTTAATCGTGGCCGATTTTATTCAATGGGCAAAAAATAATGGGGTTCCAGTCGGACCGGGGCGCGGATCTGGAGCGGGTTCTTTAGTGGCTTATGCGCTAGAGATTACCGATCTGGATCCGCTTGAGTACGATTTGCTTTTTGAACGTTTTTTAAACCCTGAACGGGTTTCTATGCCAGATTTTGATATTGATTTTTGCATGGAAGGGCGTGATAGGGTCATTGATTATGTGGCTGATAAATACGGCCGCAAGAGTGTGTCTCAAATTATTACTTTTGGTTCGATGGCGGCTAAAGCCGTTGTTCGTGATGTCGGTCGAGTTCTTGGTCATCCTTATGGCTTTGTTGATAAGCTGGCTAAGTTAATTCCCTTTGAGATAGGTATTACTTTAAATAAAGCGCTGGAACAAGAAGAGGAGCTTAAAAGACGCTACGAGGATGAAGAGGAGGTCAAAGAATTAATTGATTTGGCTTTAAAGCTCGAAGGAATAACACGCAATGCAGGAAAACATGCCGGTGGTGTGGTGATTGCTCCTTCTGAATTGACCGATTTTACCGGGATTTATTGTGAAGAAGGCTCAACACAATTAGTCACTCAATTTGATAAAGACGATGTTGAAGCCGCAGGCTTAGTTAAGTTCGATTTTCTAGGGTTACGGACTTTAACCATCATTCACTGGGCTTTATTAACTATCAATAAAGAGCGAGCTAAACAAGGATTAGAGGCCATCAACATCAACGAGATAGCGATGGATGATGTGGCTTCTTTTAATCTGTTAAAAGCCTGTCAAACTACGGCGGTTTTTCAGCTGGAATCGCGCGGCATGAAAGAGTTAATCCACCGCCTGCAACCTGATTGTTTTGAAGATATTATTGCGTTAGTTGCTTTATTTAGACCTGGGCCACTGCAATCAGGAATGGTCGATGATTTTATTGACAGAAAGCACGGTCGAGCAAAAGTGGAATATCCACATCCTGATTTAGAACCCATTTTAAAACCCACGTATGGTGTAATTTTATATCAAGAGCAGGTCATGCAAATTGCTCAGGTTCTAGCGAATTATACCTTGGGTGCCGCTGATTTACTTCGACGCGCTATGGGGAAGAAGAAACCCGAAGAAATGGCAAAACAGCGAGAAATTTTCACACAAGGCGCTAAAGCTCGTGGAGTGGACGCAGACGTTGCCAGTCATATATTCGATTTAATGGAAAAATTTGCAGGATACGGCTTTAACAAATCGCATTCCGCAGCCTATGCGCTGGTGGCCTATCAAACGGCTTGGCTTAAAGCGCATTATCCAGCGGCATTTATGGCTGCAGTTTTGTCTTCAGATATGGACAATACGGATAAAGTTGTAAACTTCATATTGGAATGTAAGCAAATGAAAATTCGTGTATTGCCACCCTCCATTAATAGTTCGGCGTACGAATTTACCGTGCATGATGAAAACACCATCCGTTATGGATTAGGGGCCATTAAGGGCGTAGGCGAAGCAGCTATTCATGGAATGGTGCAAGATAGAAAAGAAGCAGGACCCTATACAGGGCTTTTTAGCTTTTGCCAGAGACAGGATTTACGCAAAGTAAATCGGCGGGTATTAGAAGCGTTAATAAAAAGTGGCGCAATGGATGCGTTTGACGTTGAGCGGGCGGTGTTATTCGAGTCCTTAGACAATGCCTTACAAGCAGGAGCTAGATATCATCAAAATCAGTCTATCGGTCAAACAGACTTATTTAATTTATTGGATGAAAAAGACAATACGGAAGATTATGTTGTTTGCAAAGAATGGGATGATAAAAAGCGCTTAGAGGCCGAGAAAGAAACCTTGGGATTTTATTTGTCAGGTCATCCCGCAGAAGCTTATATTCAAGAATTCTTAGGAATTATTACGCCTGTCATTCATTTAGATCCATCTGCTTCAAAAAAAGCTTATGTTTGTGGCATAGTCAAAAGCATTCGAAAAATTTTGACCAAGCGCGGTAAGAAACTTGCGATTATAAGTCTTGAAGATTCGACAGGAGCGATAGATGCAGTTGCTTTTTCAGAATTATTTGAAGAAAAACAAGCTAGCATTCAAACAGGTGCGGTTCTAGTCATTGAAGGAGAAATCAGTCATGATGACTATTCAGGAGGCGTAAAAATGTTGGCAAATGTGCTCATGTACTTAGATGAGGCAAGAGAGCGATTTGCTAAATGTCTTGGATTAAAATTAGTGCCTGAAGATGCCAAACTGTTGTCGACTTTACAATCGGTTTTAAAAGCCAACAAAGGCGGATGTGTGGTGCAGATTGAATATTCTAATAAAGCCGCATCGGGCTTGTTGAATTTAGGTGCGCAGTGGCGCATTAAACCCAGCGATGAGCTCTTAACAATATTAGGTGAATTATTGGATAAAACCCGAGTACAATTGCATTATTAACAAACCCTTAGCGATGCGTTACTATATATCCTTAATTCGTAGTCTACTGAGTTAAAACAAAGGATTGAGCATGATCATTGTTCGTGACGCCATTATAGTGATAGCTATCTTATTTTTGGCGTTGACGTACGCTCACGCCAAAGAAACGAGTGATGATTATTATCGCAACTTTTGGAGTCCTAAATATCACGCCGAGCTATTAGATTATTGCTCTTTTGATAAAACCAAGTGTGGCATGGATATAGCCAACCGCTACTGTCAAATGATGGGATATAAAAAAGCGAATAAAGCCATCATTGCAAACAACGTTGGTTTAACTCATTTTCTTGGAACAAAAGGTGGGTGTAAAGGGTGGGAATGCGATGGATTCAAGTTGATTCGTTGCGAAGGAAGGTTCTCAGATGAGCCGCCAAAGCCCTACTCTTATCGTTACCGTCGTTTTGTTTATCCTCGCTTTGATCATTACCGTATCGATTGGTGCTATGAAACAGATAAACAGTGCGGAAGACGTGCTGCCTATTCTTATTGTCGTCGTTTAGGTTATTTGGAAGTAAAAGAGTTTAAAAAAGAAGAGCACGTCCCTGCGACAAAGGCCTTAGGTAACCAAAAACTTTGTTTCGGTCACCATTGTGCTGGTTTTAAGTACATTACTTGTTTCCGATAGAGTATTTTTATTAAGCATAAACAATTCCTTATCTTGTTCTAGCTGTACAATATTTGACATGTAACCTTCGTCTAACCGATAATTTAGGTAATGCCATATCGAACGGGATGGAGCATGAATGGCCCGAGTACTGTGTTAGAACGAAGCTTAGTTGGAATGAGCGAAGGAATAAAAAAAGTACGACAGCTCGTGGTACAAGTTGCTTCAACGGATGCAACCGTTCTTATTCTCGGAGAGACTGGCACAGGGAAAGAGGTTGTTGCTCAAAATATCCATGCGTTATCCTCCCGTGCTCATAAACCATTTGTCCCTATTAACTGCGGTGCCATTCCTAGTGATCTTTTAGAAAGTGAGTTGTTTGGTCATGAAAAAGGTGCATTTACTGGGGCACTTGCATCTCGGCAAGGCCGCTTTGAATTAGCGGATGAAGGAACAATTTTTTTAGATGAAATTGGTGATATGCCTTTGCCAATGCAAGTTAAATTGCTGCGGGTATTACAAGAGCGCCAATTTGAGCGTATAGGCAGTAATAAAACGCATGCCGTGAATCTCAGAGTAATCGCAGCAACCCATCAGAATTTAGAATCGGCTATTGAAGAAGGGGGGTTTCGGAAAGATTTGTATTATCGTTTGAATATTTTTCCACTGGAAATTCCACCTTTAAGAGAACGTCCTGACGACATTCATTTAATTTTTGAAGTATTTTGTGAAAAGCTAAAGGCTCAAGGCCTCCCTGGGGTTACTTTAGAAGATGAGGCCATTGAAGTTTTAAAACGGTATAGTTGGCCGGGTAATGTGCGAGAGCTTGCTAATTTAGTCGAGCGTTTAACGATTTTATATCCAAATAGCAAGGTGCACGCTTCGGATATCCCAGAACGGTTTAAACGAGAAATAAATGGTATAAGTAAGAGCTTTGATCAAACCTATCTTGAACGAGAAGCCATTCACGCAGCATTTATTGAAGAAGAACCTCATCGGGTTAATCAGGGTATCGATCTTAAAGAATATCTACTGAATATTGAAATCCAACTCATTAAAGAAGCCTTAGATATGAGCGGTTGGACGGTGGCTCATGCAGCGAAATTATTATCCATACAGCGAACTACTTTAGTGGAGAAAATGAAAAAATATGGCATTAAACGTTTTGAGTCAGAAAACCAATCCTAACTCCCCCAAGCTCTGACAGACAACTTAAATTGGTTAGAGCGCGGTATAAAGCAGTAGTTGTTGTCAAAATAGGTAATTTCTTATAAATACTCACTGACTTCCATTCCAAAATTGTTCGCGATATAGTGAGATTAGACCGGTTAAGAAAAGCGGTCTAGGATTTTCTGCTTGATTAGGAATGGAGTCGTCTTATGACCAGCGAAATAGAAGGATACTTAGAAAGTGAATCTGAAATTGCAGCTCGATTAGGGGTGCATTTAATAGAAGCAATAGAGAAAAGAAGTCGACACGCCTTTCTTTATGCATTTAATGCGCTTCGAACCTCAAAAGCCTCTATTATCTATAAAGCATTAAGTTCTGTTTCTATTCATAGTTCTACTCCATTAATGTTAGCAGCCAAATTCTCGGAATCGTTTTTGCGTTATCTCTTTCTTCTCCTTGAACAGTTAAGTCAAAAAGAACAAGCTGAAATTTTAATGCATAGTAATCATCACGGGGATAATGCGTTACTGCTCACAATAAAACACAATTCATCTGTATTTTTTGAATTATTATCAAAAATTGAAACGTTAGATAAATCATATCAACATAAGATTATTCAACAACTTAACGAGCGAGGCGACAGCGCATTAGAATTAGCGATGTCTTATTATCCACTGGCGGTTTCGAAATTACTTTCAATGACGTTGGAAATGGACGAATCAGAACGCAATAAGATTCTTTCTTCTACTGCGGGATACGACTTGTTATGGTTAGTCGTGAGGTATTGTCCTAGTGATTTTTTTAAACTAAAACCCATGCTGCAAAGAGTCGCAACACTTGACAAAATGCTCTTACAGTCCTCATCAAATGGGTGGAATAGTTTAATGATAGCTTTAAACTATAATCGTCATGCGCTATTGTGGCTTTTGCCTATGATTGAAGCGTTAGATAACCCAGATAGGGCTCAAATTCTTAAACAAAAAAATGATGACGGTGAAACGCCCTTATTTCTTGCCTTTGAGGTCTGTCCTGAAGAAGTGCCTACATTAGAGCAACTCATTAGAACGTTAGACAGCGAAGATAGAATCGAACTTTATGGGCAAGTGTTGAATGCGACATTAGAACAAAATCCCCAGGCGCTAGTGACTCGCTTTAAGGTATTCAAACATTGGGAAAAAGATAAATTGGGACTTGCCTTACGCCCTATTGATAGAAGTGACGTTCTAATATTATCTGAGATAATAAGAAATCAACCAAAGGATCTTGTTCATATACTTTCAATGACCAAGCTCTTAAGTGAAGAAGATCAGGCGACCTACATGATGCCGATTAATCCGGGAGAAGACAATGCATTACTTCTTGCTGCTTCATGCCAACCACGCCTCGTTCCACATTTACTTGAAGTGGTAAACGGGCTATCTCTTGAAGTTCGAAAACGTGTGTTTGACTCTATGACAACGTTAGATAAAGCAAAACCTCAAAATAAAGAACACAAAAGTGCTCTCCAAAGCATTAAAGATGCCCGCAAACAGTGTAATAAAGAATATGATAGAACTTTAAATAAAAGCAGAAAGTCAAACCATAGAGGATTTTTCAGTCGGGGAAAAGGACCTGAGAAGACGGTTAAAGGGAGAACATATACATTAATCAATAACGACGACTGCAATGAAAACCAAGAAAATCGCATCTAATAGCATCAAATAAAATCAAAATTCTTACGTTGCATCGTCATCTCCTGCTGTGGCTTTGACCGCAGCACCTATCGGCATTAGGGTTCCTAGCATGGATGCTGTGCTTAAAGCACAGCAGGTAGGGGGTTCTGGTTTGAGTCCTATTGCCCAACATAAACCAACGTGCTTTGGCTTGACCCAAGCATCCACTTCGATGCTGGTGCATCACTGGATAACTCGTGCTGTGACTTTAACCGCAGCACCCATCAGTGTTGAGGCTCCTAGCATGGATGCTGTGCTTAAAGCACAACAGGTAGGGGTTCTGGTTTGAGTCCTATTGCCCAACATAAACCAACGTGCTTTGGCTTGACCCAAGCATCCACTTCGATGCTGGTGCATCACTGGATAACTCGTGCTGTGACTTTAACCGCAGCACCCATCAGAGTTGAGGTTCCTAGCATGGATGCTGTGCTTAAAGCACAGCAGGTAGGGGGGCTGGTTTGAGTCCTATTGCCCAACATAAACCAACGTGCTTTGGCTTGACCAAAGTATCCACTTCGATGCTGGTACATCACTGGATAACTCGTGCTGTGACTTTAACCGCAGCACCCATCAGTGTTGAGGTTCCTAGCATGGATGCTGTGCTTAAAGCACAGCAGGTAGGGGGGGCTGGTTTGAGTCCTATCGCCCAACATAAACCAACGTGCTTTGGCTTGACCAAAGCATCCACTTCGATGGTTTTGAGGCTCTTAGCAATGCCGTGCTATAGCAATCTAGGCGTTCTAGTATTCTCTTCTAGATTGCTATATGGCCGTAATGGTTTGTACTGATGGGACAATGTTGGTGAGCTCTTACAGAAGTTATTCTGGTTTGTCTTCTGTTTCTTGTTTTTTTTCTACTTCAATTGATTCTTCTGGAGCTGGTTCTACTGCTGCTGGATTCACCTCTGGTTCTGGTTTAACTTCGGCTTTCGGTGCCTCCGTTGCAGGTGTTTTAGCTTTTGCTGGTTCAGCCGTGGTCGGTTGCTCAGGTTTGGCTTCCTGTTCCTTGGCTTCTGATTCTCTCTTCTCTTTATAATCTTTAATAATTTCAGAGACACTGGTTTTTAAATCTTTAAATAATTTGCCAGTCATGGATCCCAATTCTTTTAGATCAGGCAATTTAGATTTAAAATCATTCATTGTTCCACTCCATCCTAAATTAATATGTCAGGGAAGTTCCCTAGGCACTGTTGACCTTAATATAAGTATATACATTTATTGAAATTTTGCGAGATTTAAAGACCGTTTAGTTTATCCCCATGGATGAAGAATACTCATTGCGGGCTTTAGTATTTTCTCTGCCAAACTTTGCTTGCCATGTATTTTAATTGAATAAACGTTAAACTCATTGAGCTTATCCATAATATATTCATCACTGGTTTTCAATAGATCGACTAAGCGAAGCTCAAATGCATCTTGCGCAAGCCAGTGCTCTCCTGTGGCAACTTTTTCGATATCTAGTTGTTGGCGATTGTCGAGTACGTAATCACGAAATGATTGATGAATAACTTCAAGCTCTTGTTGAAATTTTTTACGCCCTTTTTCTGTATTTTCCGCAAAAAGAGTCAGGGTTCGTTTATATTCTCCTGCTGTCATTAATTCAATATCGATGTCTCTTTTCTTTAGCCACCGATAAAAGTTGGGGATTTGGGCGACTACACCTATCGATCCAATGATAGCAAAAGGTGCTGCAACAATGCGATTGGCCACACAAGCCATTAAATACCCGCCGCTGGCGGCTACTTTATCAATGCAAATCGTAAGAGGAATATTACGATCGCGGATCCGGTGCAACTGAGAAGCAGCAAGACCATAACCATTCACAGCTCCTCCCGGACTCTCTAAGCGAACCACGACTTCATCGCCATCTTCTGCAACAGACAAGACGGCTGAAATCTCTTCCCGAAACTGTTCGACTTGTGAGGCTTTAATATCACCTGCGAAATCGAGAACATAAAGAGCAGGTTGTGTTTTTTTCTCTTTCTTTTGTTTTGATTTAGTTTTTTTAGGTTTTTCATGCAAAATTTCTTTTTGCATGGTCTCTTTAATGTCTTTCCAATGTTTATTGAGAGATTTAATTTCTAATTTTGGCCGGGGTTTTCGCCCCATTGACAAAATACCTGCTATCAGCAATAAAATTGCAATCACAACGGTGAATAGTTCTAATGCAAATAAGCCATATTGAGCAAGAAATTCCATTATTTACCTTCATTTATTTAAAACACTCATTATCGCTAGCAATATCACGCCATGCAAGCCCACTTAAAAAATGATAAACTCGAAACCCAAGAACTCGTTTTTTAAATTTTGCTCCATGCTTGAAGTATATAATCTCGATTTTGACTATCCCGATAAAACAGTTTTAAGAACGATTCAATTCTCTGTTCCTGCAGGTTCTTTATTGCATTTACGTGGCGAAAATGGCAGTGGAAAATCGACCTTATTAAAATTGCTGGCCGGTTTATTATATCCAGATCAAGGTCAAATTCTGTATCATGAGAAAGATATCCACGCCGATAGAGCCACTTATCAGCAGCACATCTGTTATGTGGGGCACAAACCAGGGATTAGCCTTGGACTCACAGTCGCAGAAAATTGCCGTTTTGATTTATATTATCCGTCTTCTACTAACAAATCTATTGAAGCCCTTATCGCGAACTTTGGGTTGCAAGGAATGGAAAATAAGCTTTGCGGTCTATTATCAGCAGGGCAACGTCGGCGAGTGGGACTTATAAAACTCCTCTTTTCTCGTAAAGCCCTGTGGCTTCTGGATGAACCATTCGTATCGCTTGATCAATCAGCAATTTTTTTATTGACTGATTGCCTGATTCAACATTTGAATCAGGGAGGAGCTATTATTATGACGTCGCATCAAGCTATCCCTTTATCAGGTATCCCTCATCAGGAGTATACCTTACAATGAATTTAACGACTTTATTTTTTCGCCAAGTTAAACGGGAATCGCTCGTATTAATTAGGCAGTTTCGCTATGTGATTAATTCCAGTTTAATTTTTTTAATGATTATGATTTTTTTTCCCTTAACCATGCCACCTGATCCAGAGTTATTAAGACGAATGGCGCCTGGATTAGCTTGGATAGCTTTGCTCATGGTTATGCTAATCTCAGCGGATCGTTTATTTCAACAAGATTATGAAGATGGGATTATTGAACAATGGCTGGTTTCAGGGCAACCAGTTAGTGTGTTGGTGCTTGCTAAAACTCTGGTGCATTGGGTAATAAGTCTAGTACCTATCATGGCGTTAACTCCTTTTTTATCCATGCTATTTGGGTTGAATGGTTATGAAACAATCACGTTAATGCAAAGCTTAGCTTGTGGCTCACCTGCGATATTATTTCTTTGTGCTTTGGCGGCTGTTTTTAGTGGCGGATTGAAGCAACAAGGAGTTTTTATGGCACTAATTTTATTGCCTTTAACGATTCCGGTGATGATTTTCGGTAGTGGGGCTGTGGCGATCGCAATGCAAGGAATGCCCGTTATAGGGTATCTTGCTTTATTAATGGCAATGTCGCTGATGACTATTGGATGTTTGCCCTTTGCAATTGCCGCGATGATGCGTATTAGCTTAGTAGACTAAGTCTAAAGACATCCGCTTAAATGCGTGTTAAAATTTTCGTCTTTTTGGGTTAAATTGCTTCCTATGTGGAAATTATTATATCAATTGGCTTCGCCAAAATTATTTTATAAGTTATCTGGTCGATTGATTCCTTGGTTTGCAAGCGGTGCGCTCGTATTTCTTGGCTTAGGGCTTGTTTGGGGATTAGTATTTGCACCTGCTGATTATCAACAAGGCGATGCATTTCGTATCATCTACATCCATGTACCTGCAGCCTTTTTATCCATGGCTCTCTATAGCTGGATGGGCTTTTTAGCTATTTTACTTTTAGTTTGGCGCATTAAGATCGCGGGCATTATGCTTAAGTCCATTGCAGAGATCGGCGCGTGCATGGCATTTTTAGCCTTAGTAACAGGCAGTATTTGGGGTAAACCCATGTGGGGAACCTGGTGGGTTTGGGATGCACGACTGACCTCTGAATTAATTTTACTATTCCTATATGGTGCAATTCTTGCCACAGGTCATGCCTTTCAAAATAAAGACCAAGGCGATAAGGTTCTCGCCATTTTAACCTTAGTGGGCTTAGTCGACCTGCCTATTATTCATTATTCTGTTTATTGGTGGAATACCTTACACCAAGGGGCTACGTTATCCGCGTTTGCAAAACCTAAAATACATTCAAGCATGTTGTATCCCTTGTTATTGACCTTGGTTGGTTTTTTTCTCTACGCAGGGTTTATTATTGTTTCTAAAGCGCGCTATGAATTATTACTTCGAGAGCGGCGTCAGAGTTGGGTGCAAGGTGTTGTAGAAGGGAGTAACGTATGAATTCGCTGCTGCACTGGTTTTCTATGGGAGGCTACGGAGTCTATGTTTGGGCGGCTTATGGGCTTGCCGCAAGCGTTTTGCTTGGCAATCTCATTGTTTGTCAGAGAAAAAAAGTAGAGACGCACAAACGATTGCATCAATGGCTTAAGGGAAGCCAACAATGAATGCAATAAGACGTCGTAAATTGATTGGTGTGTTGTCCGTGGTATTGGTTCTAATGCTTGTTAGCTTTTTGGTTTTGTATGCATTAAGACAAAACCTAAGCTTATTTTATTCTCCAACTCAAATCTCTGAAGGACAAGCACCATATCATCACGCCATTCGAGTTGGAGGAATGGTGGTTAAAGACAGCGTGAAGCGAACCGGTGAGGGTTTATTCGTTCAGTTTCAAATCACGGATTTTAAACATACGTTATCGATTGAATATAAAGGAATTTTACCGGACTTATTTCGTGAAGGGCAGGGCATTGTGGCGCAGGGCATACTCGAGAAAGCCGGTCATTTTAAAGCACTTGAAGTGCTGGCAAAGCATGATGAGAATTATATGCCACCTGAAGTCAGAGATTCCTTGGCTAAACAATAACATTTTTTTTTATAAAAACTCGGAACGTTGTATAGTATATGATTGCTGAAATTGGTTTATTTTCTTTAATCCTGGCTGGTATGTTCGCGCTACTTCTTGCCATTATCCCAGCACTAGGAGTCTTAAAGCAGAATCTTGCATGGCAAGCGGCAGCAAATGTGTATGTTTATGGCCAATTCTTCTTCGTTTCATTAGCCTATCTTTGCCTTACGGTTTGTTTTTTACAAAATGATTTCTCAGTGACTTATGTACTGGCTAACTCCAGCGTTCTTCTCCCTTGGTATTATAAGCTCTGTGCTGTATGGGGAGGGCATGAAGGGTCGATGCTCTTGTGGGTTGCTATTTTAACTGTATGGATGATGGCCGTCGCCTTTTTCAGCAATAGTCTACCTCTCGCCATGCGTGCTCGAGTTTTAGCAGTATTAGGCTGGTTAAGTGTTGGTTTTATTTTCTTTTTGCTCATAGCTTCGAACCCTTTTGTGCGGCAATTTCAACTATTAACCACACAAGGGCGCGATCTAAATCCACTGTTACAAGATTTAGGATTTTTATTTCATCCCCCTATGTTGTATATGGGATATGTTGGATTTTCCGTGGCGTTTGCTTTTGCGATAGCAGCGCTTTGGGCCGGTCGAATTGAGTCAGGGTGGTCAAAATGGACAAGACCTTGGACGCTTGCGGCTTGGTGTTGTTTGACTACGGGAATTACCTTAGGGAGCTGGTGGGCATATCGTGAATTAGGTTGGGGTGGATGGTGGTTTTGGGATCCCGTCGAAAATGCATCCTTTATGCCTTGGCTAGTGGGTACAGCATTACTGCACTCATTGGCGGTAAGTGAAAAGCGACAGCAGTTTAAAGCCTGGACTATCTTATTAGCCATTACTGCCTTTTCATTAAGTCTTATTGGAACGTTTCTAGTGCGCTCAGGGGTATTAACCTCAGTGCATGCATTTGCCGTGGACCCACAACGAGGTCTTTATATTTTGTGCTTTTTACTTGTGGTCATTGGTGGGTCACTTCTGTTGTTTTCGTTTCGCGCCCAAACGTTACAAAACGCCACTTATCCCTCTCCAATCTCACGCGAAAGCGTTTTGCTGCTGAATAATGTCTTTTTATCTGTGATCATGCTTACGGTGCTGATGGGTACAGTATATCCTTTACTCATTGATGGATTGGGTCTTGGTAAGCTATCGGTCGGTGCACCTTATTTTAATGCCGTGTTTGTGCCTTTGATGGTTCCGGTGCTGGTTTTAATGGGAATTGGCATACATTTGCGCTGGCAAAAAGATAGCTTCTCACGCATTGCAAAAACTCTAACAACACCTTTATTGCTTAGCCTTATCTCATCATGTGGTTTGATTTGGATAACAAAATCTTCGTTACAATTTCCTGTGCTTTTAGGACTTATCTTAGCAGCTTGGATTGTGTTTAGTACCTTAAAATCTTGCGTTTTAAAATTACACGAAAGAGGCTTCTCTGGGATTGCTCAATCGTATTGGGGTATGGTTGTGGCACATCTTGGTGTAGCCGTTACCGTGATAGGGATTGTGATTTCAAATGGTTATGGACTCCAAGAAGATGTAAAAATGGCGCCAGGTGAGGAAGCTAAACTTTCAAGCTATACGATTCGATTTATTGGTGAGTCTTCTTTAACTGGCCCAAATTATCATGGTGCACGCGCGCATTTTCAAGTGGAAAATCAAGGTCGTATAGCGAATATCTATCCTGAAAAAAGAATCTATGATATTGCAAATATGCCCATGACAGATTCTGCTATCGATGTGACTCCTTTTCGCGACATTTATATTGCTTTAGGTGAACCGCTGGACCATCATGCTTGGTCGGTCCGATTGTATTTTAAACCCTTCGTTCGTTGGATTTGGGGCGGTGGCTTTTTCATATTAATCGGAGGCTTATTAGCTATGACTGACCGCAGATACTATAAACAACGACAAAAACATTCCTTGCACTTTAAGGAGCTTAAGGCATGAGGGTTCGGATCATTAAATTATTACCCTTATTATTGTTTGCGTTATTGGTGCTATTCTTTTGGCGCGGGCTTTCTCTAGATCCCCACAAACTTCCTTCCACGATGATAGAAAAGCCTTTGCCTGATTTTTCCTTGCCTGAGTTAAGTCATCGTGATCGATTATTTACTCCTAAAGATTTAAACCATGAAATCTCTTTGTTAAATGTATGGGCTAGTTGGTGTGATGCGTGTGCACAAGAGCAAGTATTTTTAATGCAATTGGCTACCGAGGGCGTACCGATTTTTGGCTTAAATTATAAAGATAACCCAAACGATGCGAAGCAGTGGCTTTCAGAATGGGGAAATCCTTATAAACTTATTGGCGAGGATAAGGATGGACGCGCTGCGATTGATTTGGGAGTTTATGGCACTCCAGAAACATTTTTGATTGATAAAAAGGGACGGATCCGATATCGCCATACGGGCCCAATGACGCCTCTGGTTTGGGAGCAAGCTTTTATTCCCCGCTGGAAAGAACTCGAGGAGACCGAATGAAGGGATTGCGTTTTTTAGTGGGTTTAAGCTTAAGCTTATTTGTTCTAACCGTTTTAGCAAAGCCTTTGTATTCTTTTGACTCTCCAAAACAAGAAGCGCAATTTAATCATCTTTTGCGAGAACTGCGCTGTCTTGTTTGCCAAAATCAAGATTTATCCGACTCAAACGCGCCTTTGGCAAAAGATTTGCGTGGTGAGGTGTATGCGTTAGTAACTGCAGGGAAAAGCGATCATGACATCACGAATTATCTTTCCGAGCGGTATGGTGATTTTATTTTATTTAAGCCGCCTGTAAAGGGAATTACCTTATTTTTATGGTTTGGGCCAATGCTCTTTTTGGGTATTGGGTTTGGAATTTTCTGGAAAACCTGTTTTAAGCGACAAGCACATGAGTAATTGGCTAACGATTAGTATTGGTATTTTTCTTATAACCATCGCGTTAAGCTTGGTTTTCTATCCCTTACGTTTAAAGAAATCTTGGGTTATTAGCATCACACCGTTGTTCATTATTTTAATTACTACTGCTTATTGGCAGTGGGGTGGTTGGGTCCATTGGCAAGCTTATTTGGGTGAACAAAAAAAACAACGTCAGGTCCAGGAGGTTTTAAAGTCAATTAAAAGCCCACAGGAATTAATTTTGAAACTTAAAACTCGCGTGGATAATAATCCTTTGGATCCACGTGGTTGGTACTTATTAGGGCGATTGTACACAACTCAAGAAGCATGGGATGATGCCAACCAAGCGTTTAAAACGGCTTACGCATTGAATTCTGATGATATTCAAATTGCTGTTAATTACGCTCAAAGTCAATGGCAATTAAATCACCATCAATTTAATGATTCGATTCGAGGTTTATTTTTTTCGGTATTACAAAAGCAGCCTAATCAACCTGATGCTTTGGCAATGCTTGCTATGGATTCATTCATCAGCCATGATTATGGACAGGCCATTCAATATTGGCAACAATTATTAAGCTTGGTACATCCCGACTCGGAAGATGCCCAGGCCATCCGAAAAGCCATCGCTAAGGCCCAAAGCCTTACTCAGAAAAAGAAAGGAGATCAAGAATAATGGATAAAGTGTATCAAGTTATAGAACTCGTCGGAACATCCCAAAAAGGCATTGAAGATGCTATTAATGCTGCAATTATGAAAGCATCTAATGATTTTGGAAAATTAAATTGGTTTGAAGTGGTCGAAACTCGTGGGTTTATTGAAGACGATAAAACGAAGTATTATCAAGTGAAAGTTAAAATTGGGTATCAGTCTTAAAATTTAGTTCCTAGCATGGGTACTGCGGCCAAGCCGCAGTACGTTGTCTTTTTTAAATCGCTCAAGCCATTTCTTCCGTTTGAGCAGCAATCGCTCGAATAAACACTTCTCCATACAAATCCAGCTTATATTTTCCCACCCCAGAAATCATAATAAACTCATCTAGTGTTTTCGGTTTACGTTCGGCCATTTCAAATAAGGTGGCATCGCTGAAAATCATGAAAGGAGGTTTGCCTTCTTCATTTGCAATGGTTCTTCTTAACAGGCTTAGCGTATTAAACATAGGACTTTTAGTACGACTAAATGTCTCTCGTTCCTTTTTCTCTTTGGAAGGACTAGGCTTAGGAGGTACGCATAATTGTATTTGCTCTTCCCCTTTAAGAATAGGAATGGCTTTCTTAGTGAGACGTATTACATTAAAATGATCCAAGTCTTGATAACAGTAATCTCGGTGAATTAATTGCCAAAGTAGATGCTTCCAATAAGAGACCGCCTTGTCTTGGCCAATGCCAAACGTGGATAAGTTGTGATGCCCCAGTTGTTTAATTTTTTCAGCACTACTTCCGCGAAGCACATCAATCACATGGGTTATTCCGTAACTTTGTTTTAAACGATAAATACAGGAAAGGACTTTTTGTGCATCCACTGTGGCATCGATCATTTCAGGTGGGTGATCGCATACATCGCAATAATTGCAGGTTTCGTTACACGTTTCGTTAAAATAACGCAGCAAAATTTGACGCCGGCAATGGGTCGCTTCAGCGAAAGCCAACATATGATTTAACTTATTGGTTTCGATGCGTTTTTGCTCTTCTTGAGTTAAAGCGGCTATATGGCCTCTTAAGCGGCCACTGTCTGCTGGATCATAGAGCAATAACGCTTCTGCTGGCAGCCCATCACGCCCTGCTCTTCCTGTTTCTTGATAATAACTTTCAATCGTTTTGGGTAAGTCAAAATGTACCACAAAGCGCACATCTGGCTTGTCTATCCCCATGCCAAACGCAATAGTAGCCACCACAATATCAATGTGATCATGTCGAAAAAGGGATTGCACTTCGCGACGCTCATCATAAGGAAGCCCCGCGTGATAGGCTCTTGCGCGATAGCCTTTATCCATTAATTTTAACGAAAGACTTTCAACGCGCGCTCGTGTTCCACAATAAATAATCCCAGACTCATTGGGAAACGTTTCCAAAAACTCAGTAAGTTGCTTTAAAGCATTAGTCTTCATAGAGACGCGATAGTGGATATTGGGGCGATTAAACGAAGCAATATATTCTTTGGGCTTATAATTAAGTCGTTGAATAATGTCTTTTTGAGTCAGTCTATCTGCGGTTGCGGTTAGGGCGATAATGGGGACGTGTGGAAATTGAGATTTTAAAATGCCTAATGCAGCATACTCAGGTCGAAAGTCATGTCCCCATTGCGAAATGCAATGTGCTTCATCAATGGCAAAAAGCGCAATTTCTGAGTCTTCTAATCGCTCGAGAAATGCGCTGCTGATTAGCCGTTCTGGTGCAATATAGAGTAGATCAAGCGCTTGATTATGCAAGTCTTGTAACACTTGGCGAGACTCGCTACTGGATAATGAGGAGTTATAGTAAGCAGCACGAATGCCTAGGGATTTTAAAGCGGCAACTTGATCTTCCATCAGGGCTATCAAAGGGGAGACAATGATTCCAACACCTCCTCGAACCAAGGAGGGAATTTGATAACAAAGCGATTTGCCGCCACCTGTAGGCATCAGCACTAATAAGTCGAGACCGGCGCATAAGTCATTTACAATTTCTTCTTGTGGCTTGCGAAAATACTCGAATCCATAATACTGTTTTAGTATGCGATTGGGAGTGAGTTGGGATGGGGTGAATGTTTCCATGTGGTTCTTCTTTTTTCCTTTCGCCGGCGCTAAAAATTGGCAATAATATCATTTTACACCAGGTCATCCTATGCTTGATGATCTAAAAAATGTTTATCATCCTAAATTCGGTAGTTGACTAGAAGGAGCTAGACCATGCAATTTCATCTAAGTGAAGACCACCATGCTTTTCGAAATATGGCTTCCGAATTTGCTCAGAAAAAACTCGCCCCCAATGCCGAACGCTGGGATGAGCAGCATGAATTTCCTATTGAGGTATTACAAGAAGCAGCACAGCTTGGCATGGCGGGCATGGTCGTTCGTGAAGACATTGGAGGTGCTGGCTTATCTCGGCTCGATGGGGCAATTATTTTTGAGCAATTAGCCTCAGGCTGCATCAGCACCAGTGCTTATCTTTCTATTCATAATATGGTGACCTCACTTATTGATCGCTATGCGAACGAATCTCTTCGAAAACTGTGGGGGCCAAAACTAACGTCGATGCAAGTGCTTTCTAGCTACTGCTTGACTGAGCCAGAATCAGGCTCAGATGCAGCTTCTTTAAAGACTCGGGCTGTCCGTGATAAAGAGGATTATATCCTCAATGGCGCAAAGGCGTTTATTTCTGGTGGTGGTGTGAGTGATGTCTATCTCTGCATGGTTCGCACCGGTGATGAAACCCATCAAGGAATCAGTTGTGTTTTGGTTGAAAAAGATAGGCCAGGCATAAGCTTTGGTCAGCAGGAAAGAAAAATGGGGTGGAGAAGTCAACCGACTTCGATGGTGTTTTTTGAAGATTGTCGGATTCCAGTTTCAAATCGAGTGGGTGAGGAGGGGGCTGGATTTAAGATTGCTTTAAATGCTTTGAATGGTGGGCGAGTAAACATTGCGGCTTGCTCTCTAGGAGGTGCATTGGCTTGTTTACGATTAACACAACGCTACATGAATGAACGAAAGCAGTTCGGTTTACCTTTAACTAAAATACAAGCCTTAAGATTCTATTTTGCAGATATGATTTCAGAGTTTGAATCGGCTCGATTAATGGTTTATCGTGCTGCAGAGTCTTTAGATAATGAAGATCCTAATGCACCACTTTATTGCGCTATGGCTAAACGCATCGCAACCGATGCAGCATTTAAAATTGCAGATAAAGCCATGCAATTACACGGTGGTTATGGTTACTTATGTGATTATCAAATTGAACGCATTTTTAGAGATTTAAGGGTGCATCAAATTCTTGAAGGAACCAATGAAATTATGCGAGAAATCATAGCCAAAACGGTTCTAGATGAGGAATTTTCAATCGAATAACAAAAGCCAAGATGGCCTATACTACTTAAACATTAAAAAACAGGAGTTTAA
The DNA here is from genome assembly GCF_900639875.1 of Legionella impletisoli. Lineage (GTDB taxonomy): Bacteria > Pseudomonadota > Gammaproteobacteria > Legionellales > Legionellaceae > Legionella_A > Legionella_A impletisoli. The sequence continues at coordinate 445,366 of NZ_CAAAIA010000001.1, read as the reverse complement.
AGAATGAGCTACATTGATGAACAGCTTGATGAGCATGGGATCCTCACGCTAACCTTAAATCGTCCTGAAAAGCTAAACGCCTTAAGCACTGAAATTTTGCATAGCTTATGGGAAAAATTCCAATTTGCACGAGAAGACAATAACGTGAAGGCTGTACTCATTACTGGTACTGGTAAGGCTTTTTGTGCGGGAGCTGACATTAATCGCCTTGCTGAATGCAATGCAAAAACAGGATATCAATTTGCTGAATGTGGTCAAGCTTGCTTTCGCGAGCTAGAAACCTTGGGTAAGCCTTCTTTGGCTGCGATTAATGGCTTTGCATTTGGAGGTGGGTGTGAATTAGCGATGTCTGCTACGTTGCGAATTGCATCTAAGAACGCCCAATTTGGACAACCTGAAGTAAAGCTTGGCGTGATCCCTGGGTATGGCGGCACACAACGATTAGCACGTTTAGTAGGTAAAGGTCGCGCACTGGATTTATGTTTGACCGGGCGATTTATTGATGCGGAAACCGCATTACAATGGGGATTGGTGAGTAAGGTGGTTGAGCCAGAAAAACTCTTAGAAGAAAGTAACAAGGTATTAAAAGAGATCTTAGCCATGGCACCTTTAGCGGTTGCCAGTACGATGGAAGTTATTGACCGAGGATATGATCTGTCCTTAACTGACGCCTTGCATCTTGAAGCCGTTCATTTTTCAAAGGTTTGCGCTAGTAAAGATAAAAATGAAGGCGTCAATGCCTTTTTAGAAAAGCGAAAACCGAACTTTACGGGAGAGTAAGTATGACGGAAGGAGTGGCCTTTTCCCGTGAAAACCATATTGGTTTAATCACCTTAAATCGTCCTAAGGCGCTCAATGCGTTGTCCTTGCCGATGATTTTAGCTATTCAAGAGCAATTACTGGCTTGGCAAGAAGATTCTAAGATTCATGCAGTCGTCGTTCGAGCTCTGCCTGGAAAGGCTTTTTGTGCAGGTGGGGATGTTCGTTGGTTATATGAAGCAGGTCAGCAGGATAATCCAGAACAAATGGATTTTTTCTGGCATGAATACCGCTTAAATCACTTCATTCATCATTTTAAAAAGCCTTATATTGCTTTGATGGATGGAATTACTATGGGGGGTGGGGTTGGCATTTCCCTTCATGGCTCTCATCCTATTGCATCAACGGCATTTACTTTTGCTATGCCTGAAACAGGAATTGGGTTTTTTCCTGATATTGGAGCCAGTCATTTACTCTCTCTTTGCCCCAACCAATTCGGCACTTACCTTGCTTTAACGGGTAATCGTTTGAATGCGGCTGATGCTTTTCAACTTGGCTTAGTTCGCTATGTGGTTGAAACAGAAGCAATGAAAGACCTATTGGATGAGCTAATTAAGCTTGATTTATCTCAGCATGCCTCAAAACAGATTGAATCATGCCTAAGTCGTTACACGACAACTTATGCCAGTAATATGGTATCGATTCAAGCAAAGGTAAAAGAGTCATTTAATTATGGAGAGGTTGAGGCAATTGTTTCATTTTTAGAAAGCAAAGAGGACGATTGGCATCAAAAAACGTTAACGATCTTGCAAGCGAAAGCTCCTTTGAGCCTCAAAGTGACGTTAAGACAAATAAGAAAGGCAATGACTATGAATTTAGCTGAATGCTTGAAGATGGATTTTAATTTAGTGAATCATTTCATGCAGGGAAATGACTTTTATGAAGGAGTCCGAGCGCTGTTGGTTGATAAGGATAAAGAACCGAACTGGCAGCCTAAATGCCTGGAGGCAGTCACTAATGAGATGGTTTCTACCTACTTTGAGCCAGCAGAAAAACCCTTGAGTTTTGAAATAACCTAGAAAATGCCTCAAGTCTTAATAAAAATGCTTTAGTTTGTTCTTGCTGCTTGGGATAGAGCTTTATTTTAAAGTATAATTAAATAAATGGGACAAGTCATATTAGGTTGTTAGATAACTTCTCGCCTTCGTGCAATGACAAAAAACTAGTATTGCATTAACAGCTAGCTAGCTCGCCATACTACATGAGGTCTTTTTCAGCAATTATTACAGAGCATTTTACAGGTTATTCAATGAGTGATTTTTATCATGATTATTCAAAGCGAAGAACATTCGCTATTATTTCTCACCCTGATGCCGGTAAAACGACCGTCACAGAAAAGCTTTTGTTATTTGGGGGAGCGATTCAATTAGCCGGTACGGTCAAAGGTCGTAAAGCTTCAAGACATGCTACCTCGGACTGGATGAAAATGGAACAAGAGCGAGGTATTTCGGTTACCACCTCGGTCATGCAGTTTGTTCATAACAATCATGTGATGAATTTATTAGATACCCCAGGCCACGAAGACTTCTCCGAGGATACCTATCGCACCTTAACCGCGGTAGATTCTGCCTTGATGGTCATTGATGTGGCAAAAGGGGTTGAAGAGCGAACGGTTAAATTAATGGAAGTTTGCCGTCTTCGTGCTACCCCTATCATGACATTTATTAATAAACTGGATCGTGAAGGTCGTGAGCCCATTGAACTTTTGGATGAAGTTGAAACCGTATTAGGTATTCAATGCGCTCCTGTAACTTGGCCAGTCGGAATGGGTAAACGTTTTAAAGGAATTTATCATCTTTATTTGGATACGGTCTTTTTATATCAGCCTGGCAAAAATGCTGAAATACAGGATGCTGTGCGCGTTAAAGGCTTAGATAATCCAGAATTAGATGCTCTTTTAGGTGATGTGGCAAAGGAGTTGCGTGATGAAATTGAATTGGTTAAAGGCGCATCCCATGAGTTTGACGTAGCGTCTTATTTAAATGGTAAGCTTACCCCAGTATATTTTGGATCCGCTATTAATAACTTTGGGATCAAAGAGCTGTTGGACGACTTTGCTGAATACGCTCCAGGGCCTCAAAAGCGCGAGGCCCATGAGCGAGATGTTCACCCAGAAGAGTCGGAGTTTACTGGCTTTGTATTTAAAATTCAGGCCAACATGGACCCAAAACATCGTGATCGCATCGCTTTTTTAAGAATTTGCTCGGGTGAATATACAAAGGGAATGAAATTAAAGCATCTTCGTTTGGGCAAGGATATCCAAATATCGAATGCTTTAACGTTTATGGCAGGGGATAGAAGTCATACTGAATTTGCTTTAGCGGGAGACATAATTGGCCTACATAACCATGGCACGATTCGAATCGGTGATACCTTTTCGCAAGGAGAATCTCTAAAATTTACTGGAATTCCAAATTTTGCACCCGAATTGTATCGCTTGGTTCGTTTAAAAGATCCTTTAAAAAGCAAAGCTTTAATTAAGGGGTTAATAGAATTATCAGAAGAGGGTGCAACGCAGGTATTTCGACCTTTAAACAGCAACCAATTGATCTTAGGTGCGGTGGGAATTCTCCAGTTTGATGTGGTGGCTCATCGTTTAAAAGATGAATACAAGGTCGATTGCATTTATGAACCAGTTAATATTTCTTGCGCGCGTTGGGTTCATTCTGAAGACGAAAAAGCAATGGCTGAGTTTCGTACCAAAGCTTACGATCATCTGGCTTTAGACGGAAGCGATACATTGACGTATTTAGCACCAACTCGAGTAAACCTAACGATGGCAGAAGAGCGTTTTCCCAAAATAGAATTCTCAGCAACTCGTGAGCACTAAATGCCGGCCTCATCCAATGAGCTCTATGAAGAAGACCTGTGGATCAGCGGTCAAAGGTGCGGCACAATGGCGAAGGGTCTTACGGTCAAGCTTTGGCGATAGGTTGTAAACATCATAAGCCACCTACCTGCTGTGCTTTAAGCACAGCATCCATGCTAGGAGCCTTAACCCCGATGGATGCCGCGGCAAAACCGCAGCAACGAGAGGTAGGGTAGTTTACCCTAAATTGGGGCCTAGAGGCATGCAAGTGGCTCTGATGACTTTTTCACCTAAATTAATGAGCTCAACTTGAGCACCTGAATCAGCAAGAATCGCTAATACTTGTTTATCTTTAACATCGAGCACGATTTTTTGATTAGGTGTTAATTTTGAGCCATTAATGGAAACAGACTTTTTGCTATTTAAGACACTGATTTTAGTTGAGCCCTCTTCGGTGCCTAGTGTACATTCCGCTGAGATAGGCCACCAGGAAACATTGGTGACGAGCTCTGGGCTGTTAGGCTTTAATTCATAGCTGATACTCACGCCGGGGGTTAAGTAATTCTCGTGAGCAGACAAGGCAGGATTGCTGCTAAATAACGAAGTCATTAATAGGGTTGTTAAACCTATTTTACGAATCATAATCATCTCCTTCTAGAAAATAGCACATAAAGATACTCTTGAATTAACTTTTAAGCAATAAAAATAATTCTAGAGCATCTCAAACCCGGCATACTCCATTTGTACCAGAGCTTGAAATTTTAGTATATACGGGTTTTGGATAATTTTTAGAATAAGATTGAAATTTTATGCTTACAGCAGTAAATCGGACTTAACGTGCTGGTGAAAGCAATTCATGTTCTTCATGCGATAAATGCGATGCCTTACTTTGCATGTACTGATTGTAATCAGATTTCATCTCGGCAAACTTCACTTCTTCTTTATAAAATCCATGCATGCTCCGTGCGCTATAAACCAAGGCTCCTGCAGAAGCAACGGCAGCCCAAGGTGCAACGGGTAAAAGAGCAAGTGTTGCTGCAAGCAAAAGAAAACCTAGCAACATATGACATAAATAGGCGCTTTCAATAACACGAAATGCAAACGAGTAATTCACTTTTTCAGGCGTTAAACATAGACTTGCCACGTTCAGGATGGTTTCTGCCTTCAATCGCTTAGATTGCAAACTATCTGGATCACTGTTTTCATAGGCATTACTAAATTCAACAGAAATTTTTCGCAAACGTCGCAATTGATCACGAAATATTAAGAGCTCTTGGCGGTGCTTATGCTTAGGTTGTTTTTCCAATTCATCAATTTTATTCGTTATCATCGTTTCCATTTGACGAACGCGATTTAAAAGCTGTTTTAAAATAACATGAATGTCGGCAATAGAGTTAAAGTCTTGGCTAGTAGAATGTTCTGGAGTATATATCCCCATGGGAGTAGCCCAATAAAGCCTATTTTTTCCCCATTCAGTATAGCAATAAAGCTTATGAGTTCTATCCGAACGATGAGTTAATAAATCCCCTGTGCTAGCTAAGCGAATGGGAGGAAGAGCGAAACGACTATAGCGAGGAAATGCTTGCTTTGCTCGTGAGGAAGCTAATAAAGCCCGCTCCTCTGAAGAAATCACCCCATTTTCAGTCAAGATATCTAAAGCGCGGTCTTTACAAGTATAAGAATGACTGCTATCAGGCCCTGTTTTGGTAAAATCCATGGTTACGTGAAATTTCTTTAGCCGGGGTAAGCGATTTTCTCTCTTGGCTTTTTCTTTTTCTAAAATGTAACGCGTATAGGCATTTTTTTTCATGCCTAATTCATCCAATTCAGCATCCAATTCTTCGATGGCATTTTGTTCTTCTGCCATACTACGTTCACAATAAGCAATGGTATTTTGAAATACATCTTCTGAAACAGTAAAACTCAAACCTTTTAAGCCATTTTCATCTAAATAGCGCATTAATTCTTGTCGCAAAACACCGTGTCCGTCTTGCAGATCAATGTTGAAACCTGCTAATTTTTTACCCACGCGAATTAAGGGGTTGGTGGTTGAAGAGGTCAAACTATAATGTCCAAAACAATTGACCACCTCAATGGGACTTTTTTCACCAGACTGTTTTGAAAAAATTAAGGAAGCGTGACCAAGAGGATTAGCTCCTGCCTCAGTGTCCATAACACAATAAGTGATGTAGTATGTATCTTTCATCCGTTTTTTAATCCGTAAAAAGAGATCTTAAGCCAAGGTGATTTAGTGCCTGTGCCAATTAGTATTTTTGGCTTCAAATTGCCGGCAGGCTCTAGAATTATATTTTATATTTTTGTTACGGTCTAAAAAAGATTGACGTTCTTATTATCCTAGTTCATCTAACGCTTTGACAACCTCTTCGATCATTTCTTTAGCATCACCAAAGAGCATATAGGTGTTGTCTTTATGAAACAAGGCATTTTCAACTCCAGCGTACCCTGGAGAAAGGCTTCGCTTAATAAAGAGCACATTTTTAGCGCGCTCTACATCCAAGACCGGCATCCCGTAGATAGGTGAGGTGGGATCAGATTTTGCTGCAGGATTGGTAATGTCATTGGCGCCAACCACTAAGGCAACGTCTGTAGCCTGAAAATCTCGATTGATTTCACTTTGCTCAAACACACGATCGTAGGGAATATTGGCTTCCGCTAAAAGCACATTCATATGTCCTGGCATTCGTCCTGCCACCGGGTGAATGGCAAATCGAACCCGCTTGCCTTGTGATTCCAGTGTGTTGACTAATTCTTTAACGGCATGTTGAGCATGAGCTACAGCCATACCGTAACCTGGAACAATGATTACGTCTTTTGCGTTGTTCAGTAAAAAAGCTGCGTCTTCACCATTGGCTTGTTGTACTTTTCCTCGCTCATGGTCAATAAATTCATCTGCACCGGAACTTTTTATTCCCCCAAAAATGACATTTAAAATGGAGCGATTCATAGCCACGCACATGATGTAACTTAAAATAGCTCCACTTGCCCCAACCAGCGCACCCGTTATCACTAATAAATGATTACTTAAGGTAAATCCAATACCCGCTGCAGCCCAACCTGAATAGGAGTTAAGCATGGATATAACAACTGGCATGTCAGCACCCCCAATTGGGATGATGAGCAACACGCCAATTAAAAAGGACAAAGTAGCCATTAAAAGCAAACTATTGAAGGGTTGATACAGCATAAAATAAATTAAAGAACCAATGATTCCCAAAGCAATGATTAAGTTGACTAGAGCTTGCCCGGTATAACGTAATGGCTTCCCAGATAAGATCCCTTGTAATTTTAAAAAGGCGATGATCGAGCCTGAAAACGTAATCGCTCCAATGATTAAACCTAAGCTCATTTCAACTAAGCTCGTTTTTGCAATATTCCCTGGCTCGCCTATACCAAAGGACTCTGGAGTGAGGTAGGCACAAAAGGCTACGAGAACCGCTGCCATCCCGACTAATGAATGAAATCCCGCAACTAATTGTGGAATGGCTGTCATATTAATGGTTAAGGCAATCAGCGTTCCTACAGCACCGCCTGCCGCAATTAAGCTAATAAGAAGCATATGATGATGAATGAAGGGCATTAATAACGTAGCAGTCACAGCAAGCGTCATCCCAGTAATACCTAGCCAGTTACCTTTTCGTGCCGTTGCGGGGCTTGCCAAGCCTTTTAAAGCCAGAATAAAACATAATGCAGCAACCAAATATAAAAACGAAATAAGCGTCATCATTTGAGTGAATTCCTTTTTATAAACTAGGCATTATCCTAAATTCGACACATTAGCCGCTCTCGCGACGGTTAAACTGCCAAATTTAGGATTGTTTTTTATACATCTTCAGCATGCGATGAGTGACCACAAAGCCACCAAATATATTAATGGCGGTAATAAAAATACCAATACCACCTAAAAGAGTTATATGTCCTATGGCGTGACTACCAGCTGCTATCAAAGCCCCAAGGATAATAATGCTTGATATAGCATTTGTAACCGACATTAAGGGTGTGTGCAAAGCGGGTGTAACTTTCCAGACGACGTAATAACCAACGAAACAGGCGAGAAAAAAAATAGTAATAATGGCAATATAAGGATTAGATAGGGTATTAATAGAGTGCATTATGCTGTCTCCTTTGTGTATTGAAAGGGTTCAAATTGACCATCGTGACAAAGCATACCCTGCTGAATAATTTCATCTTGATCGTTAAAGCTAAGATGATCTTCTGACAAATCAAGGAGTTTAAGAAAATTAGCAATATTATTTGCGTATAAATCACTAGCCGTAGCTGGAATTAGACCCGCCATGTTGCTATAGCCAATGATGGTAACCTGGTTGTGTTTTATGATTTGATCTTGCTCGCTGAGTTCACAATTTCCACCCCGAGAGGTGGCTAAATCCACTATGACAGAGCCTGCTTTCATCAGCTCGACCGTATCAGCTTTTAGCAATAGAGGTGCTTTTTTATTAGGAATGAGTGCCGTACAGATAATAATGTCTGCAAGACGGGCATAATCATGAATTAATTCCGCTTGTTTTAATCGATACTCATCACTGACTTCAGTTGCATATCCTGAAGCCGTTTCAGCATCATATTCCTCACTGACTTCAATAAATTCAGCTCCTAAACTTTCAACTTGTTCTTTTGCAGCTCGTCGTACGTCAAATGCATACACGACTGCACCTAAACGCTTAGCTGTGGCGATGGCTTGAAGGCCTGCTACACCCGCACCTAAAATTAAAACCTTAGCAGGCTGAATCATTCCTGCAGCGGTCATCATCATAGGAATGGCACGTTGATAATGAGCAACTCCTTCGATAACGGCACGATATCCAGCTAAGTTCGCTTGTGAAGATAACGCATCCATGCTTTGAGCACGAGAAATGCGTGGGATTAAGTTCATTGAAAAAACACTGACTCGATGTTTAAGGCACCATTTAATTAAACTACTTCCTGAGTTTTTATCAATTTGACCGATTAAAAGAGATTCTGGAGGTAGATCGTTAATTTCTTCCACTAAGGGCTCACCCACGGTGGCCAGAATATGGGTATGGGAAAGGAGAGTCTTGCGAAGAGACATGATCTCTGCGCCGGCTAACGTATAATCCTCATCACTAAAGCCAGCTTTTATCCCAGCATGGGTTTCAATGAGTACGTTTAAACCTAACTTTAAAAACTGCTTAACCGAAGTAGGGGAGATGGCTACTCGTGTTTCGGTGCCGCCTTCATTCAGTGCAGAGATATACATTTGATAAAATCCTTTTTATCGATAGAAGTTTATATCCTAGGGTAATCATAGAGTTTTTGCCAGAGAATTATAAGGGTAGATTAACGATCGTTTTCTTAAGAAAGCAAAATGAATTGTCAGACGGACCTAATCTCAGGTAAAGTCACGTTTTGCAAAGTCCAAGAACAAGAATATGGAAATTCTCTGCTTTTTTGCCGGTATTACAACGGCCTATTTTAAAAACGTCTATCCTTTGTCCTTATTATTTATCCTACTCTATTTTAGGCCAAATTTTCGGTATGTATTGTGGTTTAGTGCAGCATTTTTTATCGCTGAAGTTCATCAATGGCAACATCGAGAACAACATATGCCCACAACCCCGATGGTTCAATCAGCTAGGGTTGAAGGGGAAGTTGCCTCTATTCCCGTTCATAAAAATGGCAATATTCAATTTGAATTGTCTGTAACTCGATTCAACCATCAAAAGGCGAAAGCAAACATACTTCTAACTTGTCATAAGCATTGCCCAGAGATTCATGCTGGAGAATATTGGCGATTTCATGTCAAATTAAAACGACCCCGAAATTTAGAAAATCCAGGAGGATTTGATTATGTGCGGTTTTTAAAGGCGCGTCATATAGGATGGACCGGAGTGCTCCTCAAAGACCATCAGCGATTAAATCAACCGAAACCTTACTTTTCTCTCCTTCACTTACGAGAACGATTAGCTGAAGTTCTTTATAAAGCAGATCCGAATGAACAATCAGCAGGAATTACGCAAGCACTTGCTTTAGGGGTTACTCAGCATATTCAAAATAATGAATGGGACTTATTTCGGCGTACGGGCACAATCCATTTAATGGTGATCTCTGGTGCGCATATTGGGCTTATGGCAGGAATTGGGTATGCGGTGACTAAATGGATCTGGTGTCGCTTTTCTATATTATGTTTATTGATCCCAGCGCAAAAAGTAGCAAGCCTAGCGGCCTTGATGACAGCTTTTGTATATTCGCTGTTAGCTGGTTTTGGTGTTCCGGCTCAAAGAGCTTTAATTGTTTGCTTTTTTATGTTGTTAAGAAATTTTTGCCGGCAAAAATTTAGTGTGTGGCAAGCGTGGCGGTATTCATTATTGGCTGTTTTATTATTTGAGCCTCATTCCGTTTTGATGCCTGGATTTTATTTATCTTTTCTTGCGGTAGCAATTTTGTTGCTTTCGAATCAACGTTTTCAGGAAAAGGGAATAAAAAAAATTATTATTCTTCAAGTAGCATGCATGATAGGACTTATGCCGTTCACGATGTATTTATTTTCCTATGGGTCCATTAATGGCTTAATCGCAAATTTATTAGCCGTCCCTTGGGTTGGGTTTGTCATTATTCCCTTAGCCTTGGGTTCGATGGGTTTAGGCCAATGGGTTTCTATGCCTTGGATCACGTCACTGCTTAAATGGGCTATATCGTGTTTAATTTTCTATTTAAATTGGGTTGACGCGTTTTCTTTGCTCAATTTTAAGGTGGGCTTTGCTTATCTTCTTTATCCATTCGCGTTTATCATAGGAATTGCCATTTGGGTTTTTCTTCCAGTAAAAAAATTCCTACCCATTGCTTTTCTTCTAAGTCTTTCAGCCTTATTTCCTGCTTATGAATCCATTCGGAAAAATGAGGTGAAGATTGATGTGATGGATGTAGGACAGGGATTATCTGTTCTCATTCGAACAGCAAATCATAACGTGTTATATGATACGGGTGTTAAATTTTTTCAAGGAAGTGATATGGCTAAACTCGCCATTATTCCTTACCTGGAAACACTTGGTGTGAATCGTCTTGATGCGGTCATTATTAGCCACTCAGATCTCGATCATCGTGGTGGCTTAACTTCACTTCAAGAAAAATACCCAATCAAACGATTTATTGTGGATGAGCCCACTTATTATCATCGAGGTAGCTCATGTGAACATTATCCTTCCTGGACGTGGGATGGCATCGTTTTTCGTTTTTTCCCATTATCAAAAGACTTAAAAGGTAAAAATAATCACTCTTGTGTATTGCAAGTAAAAGCGCCGGGAGGGAGTGTGTTGCTGACAGGAGATATCGAGAAACCCGCTGAAGAATACTTAGTGAAGCGATTTGGAGCAGAGCTTCATTCATCTGTTTTATTAATTCCTCACCATAGCAGTAAAACATCTTCCTCGGAAGTCTTCTTACGACAAGTATCACCTAAATATGCCGTTTCTTCCTATGGCTTTGATAACCGTTATCATTTTCCTCATCAACAAACGGTGGAAATTTATAAGAAGCTAAAGATTTCGGTATTTAACACGGTGGATTGTGGCAAAATAGGCATTCATCTGACCCGCCGGTCCACCATTCAACCCATGTGTTATCATTCGTATAGCTAGGTTTCTAATCTTTTATTTCTTGATAGCGTTCTAATGCTAGTTTTCTAGCCTCTTGATGATTCACAATGGGTTCAGGGTAATCAGGTATTTTTTGGTCAAATTTCCAAGGGGTATGAATCCATTTGGTCGGGATGTCACGAAGCTCGGGAACCCATTGTTTGATGTATTCGCCATTTGGATCAAATTTCCCACTTTGTAAGACTGGGTTAAAAATTCTAAAAAAAGGAGCGGCATCTGCCCCAGAACCAGCGACCCATTGCCACCCCATGGAATTATTAGCTAAATCGGCATCAAGCAAGGTATGTAAAAACCAATCCGCTCCTTTTCGCCAATCAATCATTAAGTCTTTCGTGAGGAAAGAAGCCACAATCATTCGAGCACGGTTATGCATAAAGCCTGTTTCCCAAAGCTCACGCATACCTGCGTCCACAATGGGATATCCCGTTTGACCTTGTTGCCATCGCTTTAATGCCTCAACGTCTTCCTCCCATGGGAAATCATCAAATTTGGATTGAACATTTTTTTTTGGCAATTTAGGAAAATGATACAGAAGATAATAAGAAAATTCTCGCCAACCAACTTCTGCTAAAAATTTATCGATCGCTTTATCATTAATACGTGAATCATTTCGAGCCATTTCCATTGCACGCCAAAGTTGACGAGGCCCAATTTCGCCAAAATGAAGATGGGGAGATAGCTTTGAAGTAGCGTTAACATCTAGTTTATCCCGTTTAACAGCATAGTCTTCTAAAACGTTATTAATAAACTGTTCCAATTGATGTTGCGCGCTCTCTTCGCCTGGGGTCCAATAGTTATGAAACTTTTTGACCCAGTTAGCGCTTTGGGGCAATAATTTTAATTCAGATAAATCCTCAGAAGACTTAATTGGCGAATCGGGCCATTTTGATATGGTTTTAGCTTTAGGAACCTGGATTTTTTTGAGGCATTGCTTCCAGAAAGGGGTGAATACCTTATAAAAGGAACCCTCTTGGGTTTTAATGTCATCTGGTTCAATCAATAAATGTGCATTATATGTCTTAACCGTTAGGCCTTCTTTCTTAAAATACGCTTCAATTATCGTATCTTTCTCTAAATGTGCAGGTTCATACACTTTATTCCAGTAAATATGAGTCACGTTATGAAGTTTAATAAACTCGCGAAGTACGGCGAGCGAATCCCCATATTTAAGGCAGAGCGTTAATGAATGCGACAGCAATGTTTTTTGTAACGAAGCTAACGAATGATGTAGCCACCAGGTTTGAGCATCCCCTAAAGTCAAAGGAGTATTTGGATCTTGAATGTATAGAAGAATCAAACAATCCTGTTCTTCACACGCTTTCGACAAGGCTGGGTTATCTTCAAGTCTTAAATCATTTCGAAACCAAACAATGCCTGTCATGAGTTATCCTATGATTTTTTTTAGCGAACTAGAGTTTTATTAGAAATGCTTATTACGTTGAGAATTTGACACAAATATAGCCATAATGTATGCTCCATATAACGAATACAACGGATTTTTTTATGTCTCGAATGCTTGTGTTGTTGATTTGTATTGTTTCATTTTTCGGCAACATTGAAGCGTCTACCCCAAACACCCAAGCATGTAAACCAGACTTATGCGTTGCAGTGGTTGATGCAGGAAGCACTGGAACCAGATTACACATCTATTCCTTTGAGCGCAACGAAAATAACTTGCCGATAAATATCCAAGAAATATGGTCTAAAAAGATACGACCAGGCTTTGCAACCTTAGAACCCAGCCAAGATACGGTTAATGCCTATTTACATATTTTATTTTCTGATGCCCCGGCTTCCAATTTACCTGTTTATTTTTATGCCACAGCTGGCATGCGACTTTTGTCAGGTCCTAAACAAGATACTTATTACAACGCATTAAAACAATGGTTTAAGCACCATCCCCAGTGGAGGCTGGTTGATTCAAAAACGATTACTGGGCGTGAAGAGGGATTATTTGGTTGGTTGTCGGTTAATTACCAACTTAAAACGTTGCAAGAGAATAAGCCCGAAGCCTATGTTAGTGTAATGGATATGGGGGGTGCCTCGGTTCAAATCGTTTTCCCTGTAAAAAATACAGAAAATATCAACCCTGACGATTTAGTTGAAGTCGATGTGTATGGCCAAAAAACAAAGCTTTTTGTCCATAGCTTTTTAGGGCTAGGTCAAACGGTGTTTGCCTACCAGTTTTTAGATGAGAAAAGTTGTTTTGCGGATAATTATAAACTTCCAAGTGGGGTATCCGGTCAAGGCGATGCCCAGGAATGCCAAGCTGATGTTTCTAAACTGATCAATGAGGTTCATCAAGTAAGCACTAAAGTTCAACCAGCGCTCGCTGAAAACCAGGCCGAAAAATGGTACGTATTAGGTGGAATTAAATTTCTCTTAGAGGATAAACCCTTTCATTTCGAAGGAGATAAATTTAATAGCGAAGAGTTACTGGAGCAAGGAAACATAGAAGTTTGTAACAAATCATGGCAAGAATTAACAACCCAGAATCCTCATCATGAATTCTTATATAATTACTGCCTACTTCCATCCTATTATTATGCATTAATCGTTAACGGCTATGGGTTAAACGCCGAAGAGCCGATATACATGCTTCCCGGACAAAATAGCGCAGATTGGACCTTAGGCGTGGTCTTGCATCAACACTAAACATAAGTATATACTTCACGCACTCACTGCCGTTGTAGCTCAGCTGGTAGAGCAATTGATTCGTAATCAATAGGTCGGAGGTTCGACTCCTCTCAACGGCACCAGTAGCAGCAAGAGTTTTCGGGTCTTTCCCATTTACGGGGGCACTATCTCACGAGCATAGCACTCTAACTCTTATTCTATAAAAAACGTTCCCCTAAACGTTCTTTTTTGCTTTGCACTAATCAGTTTAAATTGATAAGTTTATAAGCCTTAAATCTAGTTCATGACTATTAGTTTATCGGGCCTTCCCAAGTGAGAATAATGCATAGTATCTGAAAATCGACACTCTCTTATAAACAATGTAACTAATTCCTCATATTTTTTTCCACTTGCTTCCGCTAATGTTCTAAATACAATTTCAAACCAATTTGGATTTTTATCATACATAATATTAATTTGGGCTTTTATCAAAATATCTTGTGATTGATTTTCATTAATAAGATTTTTAATTTCAAAATAATTTAATATATCCTGAACGTACATACTTCTCATTATGTCTGATACTATGTCTCTCCAGAGCGTGAATGTGGAATGTTTTTCCTTATCAATTGCTAGATAAAAATCTATCCAATGAAGAAATTTACTAATAAATATAGCCGAGTGATCTGCACTAATAGGTAATAAAGTAGCAAGAACAGAATGGGCGCCAGTTGAAATTAATCCATTTGCAACGCTAGTGTTTGATCCATCAATCGGATGAGTGCTACATGCGCTTAAAAGAAATATGGGCGGTATTCTAAAATCAGCTTTTAAGTTCCATACGTTAACCTTGTCATCACCAACATTTAGCCAAGCTTCCTTTTTATGCCCTCCATGGTTACCGTGGCAATCAATAATTACGATTTTTCCAGTAAAATTTCTTAATGCCTCGATAAATTCATTTTCAGATTTTACGTCAACAATATTTATATTAAGAAATCTTAACATTCCATTATTTTTTCTGGAGTGTATTGCTTGTTCAAGAAAATATTTTATTGGATCATCGGCTTCAAAAGATCTTATGACTAATACATTTTGTAAGGAAGAAGGGGGTATAATTAAATTATGTAGGTTACAAATTTGGTGAATTAAAAGATCCCCTGGTGATGAATTAATTCTACAGATATTATGACTGATATTCAGTGGAATTACTCCAGATAAGGTAAGCCATTCTAATGGATAGTCAGATACAATTATTCCATTATTACCAGAATTATTTATAGAATTAATCATTGAATTATCTAATTTATTTTTCCAACCCTCTACTAGTTCCGAATAAACTCTATTCACTTTAACTTTATTTAATTGCTGTTGTTTAGTTAATGAAACTAAACAATCATATTTACTATGGCTAAGATTTAAGCTGTTTGGCAGCCTATAAGTGGGTGAAAAATTCTCAGTAGATAATATCGATAATAATGAAGTAAATAGAAACAAATCATTTGAAATAATTGAGCTGAGTTTAAATATTGCAAAATCATTTAAAATACCTTCATCTTCTGTTTTTAATTCTGTTACATATTCAGATCTTTTTATTGTTCTCTCATAAAATTTCTTTACTTCTACTCCATAATAGTCCTGTATCATTTTTAAAAACTCTTTATCTCTATATAAAGAAGAATTTAATGATGGAACTGCGAGGATAAAGTGATTTTTCGAGTATTTAGTATCATTCTCTTTTTTTATATCAATAATAAAATTCGCTGAGCTGGCTATATATTTCTGATATTTTTCCTTCATATTTGGAAGGATATAGAATTTTCTCTTAGAGTATATACCTTGGGAAATTAGGGCAGTTCTGTTTGGGTTTGTAATATTATGATAGTAATGGACTATATTTTTAAGGAAACTAATATCTTTAACTTGTTGTTTAGGGATAGATATTTTTGGATCTTTATTTGTATCTTTATTGTTGTTTAAATATGTTGCTATTCTATATAGCTCATTTCTAAATTTATTTTTTTTAATTTTATTTATATTAATTGCGTGGCTATTGGGTTTGGTTGTTATATGAATAGGCTTGGGTTTAATATTTTTTATAAAAGCACTTACTGCTTCATAAGTATTTGAAGTTGATAAAAAACATAAAAAAGGAAAACCTTCAAATTTATTCATTTGTTCTTCAGGATTTAATTCACAAACAAATATGCAGGTATCTCCTCTATACAAACGGTAATTAATATTATTAGATGTGCTTTCCAGTAGGTCATTAATATCATTTGGCAGTTCTGATACAAGCTGTAATAGTGGGTATAGCTCATTTGAACAATTAAATCCGCTGAGAGAAGTTACTAAATTACCGTTGTCTTGGCTTAGAGGAACTATGTAGATAATACTAGAAGGATTAAATGAAAAAACCCATTCGTAATTTTTTTCATACAAGCTCATAAATATTTATGTCCCTGCATCCCTATATCCTTATTTATAAGTTTAGTAAAAATTTATGAGCAGGTTTGGTATTAGTGCTATCTTTGATTAATTTTGTTATAGATTAATCAAACGCAAAAGCCTGCGTAGCCTGGGAGTAGGCCAGAGGCCGTATCCCAGGTTTTCATACACCAATCATTCATTCTCCGAATTCTCCTTGGACATCATCATATCCCCAGTTTTCTTTTAATACGCCATTTTGGACATACGAGAAAAACTGGAATGAGGCCATTCTTTAGCTGAAGATAGATTTCTCAAAGCAAGAGAAAAAAAATAAGTGCCGCCAGGTGTAATATCTCTACGAAAATAAACCACGATTATTTATGAAGTTGGATTTTCTATGGATGGAATTTTATAGTGGTTTATTGAAATTTGAAAGAAAGGGAAAACCTGGGATACGGGCAAAGCCCTACTCCCAGGCTACGCTTGCTTGTCAATTAGACTCAAATATTTATTTATCAAATTCTCGACAGTGATTATAGAAAAGCCTGGACAATAACGAGGGTATTCCCGATCTAAGCCATAGGAACGTTTTTCTAAAAGCTCTAAGTCATATTCAATCATGTCCTCGATATTAAATTTATCGCTATACTTTTCTTCACTATGAACTCCGTGGCCCCCATCATAAAGCAACCCATTAGGTAACCGTATAAGAACATGCCAGCATTCATCAGAATTTTTAAGCATAATAAACACGATATGTACTTTTTGAGTAAATTTCATATTCCATAGCCTGAAAAAAGCATTGGCAAATGGACCACATGGACCTGAATTAATAGCTGGTTCACCAAAATTATCACCAGCTATTTTAACGTATCCATAGAGTTTGTTGATTTCATCAGACAGTTCACCAAGATAAGTATCGAGGATATTTTTATTCATATACTACATTCTCAATAATTCTTTTTTGCATAAGCGCCTCTGGGCTATTTTTATCTGTTATTTGGCACAATTCGAAAGTAGCCTTCCATAAAGCCCAGGCTTTTGCACGAAGCCAAGTGCTTTCATCTAAGTCCATCTCTTGGAAAAAGATGTCACGCGCTTTTCCATTAAGAAAAGTCCAGGCAATCACAAGATCACACGCAGGATCACCTAAAGCCATACCACCAAAATCGATAATAGCGGATAGTTCGTTCTCTTTAAGCAGCATATTACTGATTGCAAAATCGCCGTGAATCCATACAGGGGATTTATTCCATTTTGTTTTGCAAGCTTGTTCCCACAGCTTTATCGCTTTAGTTTCATCGATAATAGTTGATAGTTCTGAAATTTGTTCTCGAGCGCCTTTATCGTAAACACTGACATGATCGCCTCGCCACCAATTATGCTGGCCTGGAGCTAGTCCCTCAACATTGTTGATGCCTTGCAGCTCTTTTAAAAACCTTGCTAAATCAGATGCAAGCTTTTCTAGACAGTCATCATCCAAAACAAGAAGGTTAATACTCCTTCCGTCTAACCATTTATAAATGGAGAATGGATATGGATAACCTTGTGAGGCAGCACCCATTTTGATTGGAGCAGGAATACTGATGGTTAAGTAAGGTGCTAGCTTCGGTAACAGAGCTTGTTCTTTAGGCACTTTCAAAGCATACGATTCCGCCGTTGGCATGCGAATTAACATTTCTGTTCCTAGGCGGTATGTACGATTATCGTGCCCTTGTTTTTCAACCGATGTAATGGGTAAATGAGCATATTCTGGAAATTGCTCGGCTATGAGCTTACGTGCGAGATCAGGGGTGATGTTAAATGATTCATCGATAGGCTCAAATTGTCTAATCAATAAATGATGCGGTTTACCAGCGCCAGAAACATCACCGGACATTACAAAGTCAGCAACATGCTCAAAGCCTGCTTTCATGTAGACATTTTTGGCTCTAGGGTTATCGCTAGCAGGGTCGATTATAAATGTATCTGCTGATGCGTCGAATTCTTTCCTGAAAAAATCAAGAAATGCTGTTAATGTTTTGGCGCCGCAGCCTTTGCCAAAATAATTTTTATTCCCAATCATATAATCGATACCGTAAGTACGACCTGTTTTTGAAAGGTAATGTAATTTAATGTCATCCATGTGATCCTCTGCTGTTTCTTCAATCGTCATCAGCATTGCAAAGGGTTGACCATCACAGCTTGCTATCCAATAAACATACTTGCCATCACAATAATTCGAAGGCTCTTTTCTGCCATTAACAAAATTTAAAATATCGTCTTTATGACCTTGCGTATTATCCCAAAACTCCTGAACAAAAGGCTCAGCAAGCCAACTAAAGATAATATCAATATGTTGAAGGCTTATTTTTTCAAAACTTAGTGTCATAGCTGATCCCTTAAATAAATTCTTTGGATCATGCCATCCATCAAGGGCTGTTCATTTGTTAGATAGAATTTGTTGAAGGACAAGCCAAGTGGTATGCCTTCACCTAAAGTTTGAGGAATGATTGTGAGAATTATTTCATCGATTAGCCCGACTTCAGCAAAGCTTTTTGCAAGATTAGCGCTGCCAAGTAGCCAGATATCTTTATTATTATTGTTTTCTCTTATCTTCTGTATGAATTGGTTTGGACTATCTTTTGTAATTGTAATACAAGGGATCGGTGCTTCTAAATCTTGTTTGCTAAAAACGTAAGTTTGTTTATCAGTCCATCCCCAATTGCCAAAACCTATAATTTGCTTAAAACCACGTCTTCCCATCAAAATTATGTCGATACGCTGCATCAATTTTTTATAACCAACGATTTCCAAATCGTGATCGTCTTTGGGGGGTGGTAACCAATCAACATCGCCGGTTTTATCTGCTATAAAACCATCCTGGGAAGTGGCAATATATAGGATGATTTTGCTCATAGTATCAGTCTTTTTTTAACAGTTAATGGTCTCTTTCGCGTTTTTATGATACTACAAAACTCCATGGCTCAGTGGGCATCCAAAAACGATTTGTATTCTGTATTAGTTATAACATATGATATGCATCAGTCCTCGGACAATTCCTCTCCTTATTCTTAGTAGATAGGTGATGAATCCAGGGGTTTTTAGTTATTTTCATGAATATGATGATAAAATTTCTACGACGCCCGATATTGACTATTTTTTAATCAAAATTAAGCTTGACAAGAATTTTAGATATTCGCTATAATTCAGATACATAGTCTTTGTACCTGAACCGGCACCGGATGGTGTACCTCTCTGGAGCTCTCTAGAGTAGGGTACATAAGACGACCTACTTAAAATCCCATATATTTTTTATCTTCCCATTTCTTCTAAGCACATCTAACCAGCGGCTGGAATCTTTGCGTGTTTCGCTATAACTTCTTGCTATTGCTCCTACAACCATATCTGCCATTTGAATAAGATTATCTTTTTTTGAGTCGATAAATTTAAACTTTTTAATTTTATGTTCCCCAATAGATTTTCGTAGATAGGTATTTAAGGCATTTTTAAACTCCTTATCCCCACTACCATCTATTTTTATAGATGCATCCTGCAATACATCGTCGTCATATTTCATTAAAGTTTTTACAAAATAATTATAAAAATAATCAGTATCATTTCTGAGCATCTGACTATAGATTTTGCTCTTATCAACAACCAATGCCCTCACTTCAAAATCATATTGGCATACTTCATCAAAAAACTTATCTTTAATCGATGGATGCGTTTTACTAAATTTAAATTCTGGGTTGACTCGGAGGGTCTGGCGTAGTGCGGTAATAGATTTGCTCACATTTTCTGCTTGAGTAAAATCTTTAAAAATAATCATTCCCACAATAAAATAGGGGGTGGAACCTTTAGTTAATTTAAATCCTGGGCAACCGCTTTCATCAATTAATACTAACAAATTAAATCCTTACATAAAAAACCATGTTTATGACTGTTATTCTACAACAGCCTGCGTAGCCTGGGAGTAGGCCAGAGGCCATATCCCAGGTTTTCATTCACCAATCACTCATTCTCCAAACTCTCCTTGACTACCCTCATGCCCCCCAATTTTCTTGTAATATCCCTTTCTGGACATAACGAGAAAAACTGGAATGAGGCCATTCTTTAGCTGAAGCTACATAACCATGTTTAACGGGGTTAAAGTGGATATAATCGATATGTGTTTGAAAATCTAATTCATCACGTATTCGGTGCTCCCAAAAACGGCGCTGCCATAGATGATACTCTCCTCGTTGGTCTTTTATCATCGTTAGACCTTCTTTGATTAAACTTTTTGTAAAATATGATTTGATCTGATGCCAGCGTAAAGAGTAATTAAAATCATTCTCTGGTAGTTTCCATACTGCATGCAAATGATCAGGCAATACGACTATAGCCTCTGTACTAAAGGGATGTTTTTGTTTTACTTTTCGATAAGCGTCACCCAACAACTCAATATAGTTGATTAATAATTGCGATTTCCGATTTCTCAAAGCAAGAGTAAAAAAATAAGTGCCGCCAGGTGTAATATCTCTACGAAAATTAACCACGATTATTTATGAAGTTGGATTTTCTATGGATGGAATTTTATAGTGGTTTATTGAAATTTGAAAGAAAGGGAAAACCTGGGATACGGGCAAAGCCCTACTCCCAGGCTACGCTTGCTTAAAGAAAGGATGGAGTCCTGAGCAAATTTCAGGAAGGATGAAATATCAGAAGCTTACGATATATGTCTGTCCAGAAACCATTTACCAATATGTATATAAATCAAAAAATAAAGAGCTTTATCATTGTTTACCTTATAAACAACCTAAAAGACACAAACGTTATTCGAGAAAGCAGCATCAATGTCGTTTTGGTGGCGATATACGCTTAATTACTGAAAGGCCTGCTGATATTAATACAAGGACACGTTTTGGTCATTGGGAAGGAGATACTATTCAATTTATGGGTAACAAAAAGCAAGTAATTACAACGCTGGTCGAGCGTAAATCAAGAATGGTTTTTCTTATTAAGAATAACAGCAAACACTCCCAAGGTGTTATGGAAAAGATAGGCAATAAATTTGAAGACTTACCCCAACAGATGCTTAAATCAATAACCTTCGATCAAGGCGTTGAATTTGCTGCGTATAGGCATCTGGAAGATAAAACAAAGTGCCATGTCTACTACTGCGAAACTCACTCTCCCTGGCAAAAAGGAAGTAATGAAAATATGAATGGCCGATTAAGACGATATTTACCAAAAACAACTATAATTGATAATGTAACACAAACAGAGCTTGATTCATTAGCTGATAAAATGAACCTATGCCCAAGAAAATGTTTAGGGTTTAAAATGCCTAAGGAAGTGTTTATACAGCAACATAAAAATGACTGTCGCACTTGGAGCTAGAATGCGCTTTGATAAAATCAACATAAGTGCTTGATTTTATTGGTGAGCCAACTAGGACTCGAACCTAGGGCCAACGGATTATGAGTTTAACCTTCACCAACTAGCTCCCACTCTATTTATCAAATGTCCCATTTATCCCATCATTGTTTTTAAAACTGGGGACGCCTATAATCCATTAATAGTAAGGCTGCCCAGTTGTCCCAAGCGTCCCATCATTTAAACAAGATGTAAAAAGTATTTGGGTTGAGAAGTTAAAAATATGTTATAATTAAAATTATGAAAACATTATCAGAAACAAAT
Source organism: Legionella impletisoli (assembly GCF_900639875.1). GTDB lineage: Bacteria > Pseudomonadota > Gammaproteobacteria > Legionellales > Legionellaceae > Legionella_A > Legionella_A impletisoli. Next base: position 423,376 of record NZ_CAAAIA010000001.1, on the reverse strand, counting down.
CCTTATCTACAGGATAAGGAGCTTGCTAAGCGCTTAAATGAACGATCTACTCGGACCTCTTGCGGGGTTGAGGGTATTGTTGTTAACGACAGACCCTTATCAATAAAAATTGATCATTCTCGATCAAACTCCGTGTATGCCAAGATGAAAAAAAGGCTGCAATCAAGCTAGGACGCATTTAATATTTTTGCAAAAACTTGTTTGATTGGTTGGTAATTTCCATCAAAACCAGCATGTATTGCTTCAATGTATCGATTAAATCCATCCGTATTTTCTGTTTTATCAATAGGCTCAAAATTTAATTGTGGGAATCCCGCCTGCATTGCCATTAAGTTTGCGAGCAGTCGGGATACTCTGCCGTTACCCTCTCTAAAGGGGTGAATAATGATCAATTCAACATGCACAATACCCAATGCGTATGTCAGTTCATCGCCATTAAATTTACAAGGAGTGTATTGATTTAAAAATTTAGTCTCTAATTCCTGAATTAATTTATCTATTAAAAAAGATGCTGCAAATTGAAAACCACCTTTACTCATGTTTACAGTTCTATATTGCCCTGCAAATGGATAAATATCAGCAAGCCAAAGCTCATGGATTTGTTGAATATCCAAGGCTGTAAACTGATGGTCAGGGCCATATAGCCCTGGTAATTCATTTCCGACTCTTTCTAATTCCTTTCCTTCAATTTGTTCAATTGTCTCTTTATCCTTAATGCCTAACAAATTTCTTAAAACTTCATTGTTGGAGCCAGGTTCATAATCTTCATTCTCAGGTACAGAATATCGGTTTTTATCATCCATATAAATTGTCCAATTCAGCTTGTAGTAAGGCTCAATAGTGTATCAGATTAATTTGGACCGCAGTGCGGTCCAAATTGGAGAGGATAAATGAGCACAGAATGATTAAGGAATTTTTTCAGTCATACCTTTTCCATGGGTTGTATTTCAATAACATCAGCGGACTTCACGACACCTACACACTTCAAAATATAATTTGTAATGAGTTGCATCGGTTTTCTTAACCGTTCGACATCAACAATAATGTAACCAGCGGTCACGTCATTCGTCATTTTATGATTCATTAAGCGTTTTAAAGCATAAGCGGGTATATCAAGGCTTTCTGCAATGGTGATAAACGTTCGCCGTAAGTCATGGACAGTAAATTCAATGCCTGTCGCTTTGGTAACCTGCGCCATTTGTTTTCTTGGCTCAATAATATGACCTGCGGCACCTGTGCCGGGAAAGACATAGTCGTTGATTCTATTTTCTTTTCTTGCAATCAGCAAATCGCATAGAAAATCAGATAGGGGCAAGGTATGTGTTTCATGGTTTTTAGTTTGAAGGATATGGATTGTTTTGCCCTCTAAGTCGACCTGTTGCCATTTTAATGTAGCTGCTTCCTGTCTCCTTAAGCCTGTGAATATAATTAACAGCAAGTAATCGCGCAGTATGTGATTTTCAAGATTGTTTACAGCTGAATACCAATTCGCTAACTCATGCGGTTTGATGTAACTTTTTCGCCGTTCAATGCGATACCATGAGCGGGTTTGTGATAAACGGCGGACATATGTATCGACTGCAGGGCATAACAAAACAATTTTTTGGAAATTGAGTAAAGAATTCTTATCTACAGGGGCGAAGCAATGTATATAGAAAAAATAAGTATATACCTGGGTAGTTTATTCATTTTTGGAATATTGCATGCGATGCCGCCAGTTGAAGTGATTCAATCCTGTAAAAACAATAATCCAGCAAATAAATCCGTCATCATGACGGAGATTGAGGGGATTGGTTATAATAAAGATTCAGAACCTAATTGCAAAAATCAGTTTGACACGGAAATTGATGGTAAGTTCTATGGTTCTGTAACATGCGATGATAAACCTTATTTAATTATTGCGGATCATAAGGTGGAATTGGAATCAGCTAATAATTATTCAACTAACCCGGCTATAAAACCAACGACTGCAATTGCTCAGGTTGCGGGATGGTGGAAAATAATCGACTCAAAGAAACACTCATATATTTGTATAGAATCTCCATTATCTAACACCGGCACCGCATCAAATGCTTATCAATATTTTATCGTTGAAAATCCCTTCAATCTAAAAAAATCAAATTATGACGTATCTTTCTATTTTTTTGAGAAAACGAACAGCCAGCGTAGTTGCTATGGTTGATAACAATTTTTGATGGGACAAGTGGTACAACCGGGACAGCCTTGTAACGAAAGGGCTAAAAACGTCCCATAATAAAAATATTCTGTGGTACAACCGGGAAAAAGTTAATCGTTATCAGACCAAATCTTACTAGTGAATACATACACCGTGGAATTCCAATGCATTTGATTCTAAGTTTTTGAGATGCATTGCCATCTTTGGCAGGCTCAATCTAGCCGGCATTTAGCGAGTAGCCTGGGTGAAACGAAGTGGAACCCGGGGTATCACATAATGGAATATTCAATTTTCTTTCAGGATTATTGGAATTTCACTGGGACATAAGGGACAAGTGGGACACTCGCACTGCTTATGGGCTATATACCAGTAATAGTAAGGTTGCCCATGTTATCCCATGCGTCCCATCGATTTTATTTGGGTGGTTTTCTTTCCAATTGCTGGCCGCTAAGACAAATTCATTTGGTATCCTGTTTTTCTCTTTGCGATTATCGGGAGATTGTATCTTGCTTATTTGCATTTTTGGCCGTAATCTTTGTTCTATAAATCCTTCTAGTTATATTTGATTACAGGAGTATTTTCATGATGAAATTTAAGTTTTTTTTGCTTCAAGCTTTATTGAGTTCAAGTTTGGCATGTGCTGGAGTGATGGGAGATAAGCCCGAAACTGAAACACCTAATAGGTTATTTTTTGCAGGTCTTGGCGGTAGTTATAATTCAGTTAAATTGGATCAATATTTTAATCCACTTATCGGAACTACCAATATATATAACGGGGGAACATTAGTTGCTTTTGGTACAGCAAATGGCCCTGCTGTTCCTTTTCATACAACGCAAACTACTTTTGCCCCTGAAGCGCAATTAGGATATTTGCAAAGCTTCTCTAATCAAGATTGGTTATGGGGTATTAAATTAGCTTATAACTACTTATCCATAACAATGACAGACTCAGACCTTGTTTCTCCACAACTTGGTACACTCACAGCTGTAACAGGAGCAGGCACTGGCTTTACAGGGCGTGCGACCATAAGCTCTATACAGACACGCATAGAGCATGAATTTGATTTGATGGGAATAATTCAGCACTCTTTTAAAAACATCCATGCGTATTTAGGATTGGGTCCAACCACCTTTGGAACTCGAACCAATATCTATAATGTAACAGGTTTTGCTGATATTGATGGCACTCATGTAGATGTTTCGGGTACCCCTGTTAATTTTGCTAGCACAAAATGGGTTTGGGGGGGTGTTGTAGAATTAGGGATGACCTATTTTTTTAACCCTACTTGGTTTTTAGATATCAATTATCGCTATGCTCTGTCCCCACATAATAAAACCAATTACACCTCCGCATTTGCCGGTACATTGGCTAATGGTTATACTAAATCAGGTACTCTTTTTGGTACAACAAACCAGTATATAACTGTACAAGGGTTAACTTTTACAATAAACAAGGTCTTTGATTTTGTTTGAAATTTTATTATGAAGCAAATAGGTTGGGCTAAACGAAGTGTGGCCCAACAAAGCATGGGAGTCTGGGAGGATGAGGGCAAAGGCTGTGTCCTAGGTTTTCTATTTGCTTTTAAGCTTCAATAAACGACAATAAAATTCCATTCATAGGAAATCCAACTTCTTACAGAGACGCGCCAGGAGACATTTATTTTTTACCCTTGCTGGCAAAAAACACATAAACCAATTAACTTAAACCATCCATCAATGACGTGAACTTCATAAGCAATGAATAAAGCAACTAACTACTCTGCTCGTTTTCTATTAAGAAAGTAAATTCATCCGATCAGCCATTAGTCATGAACTTGATTTATAAGCTACACATTAATGAGTGGCTTCATGGTGATGGTTTAAAAATACCATCGAAGATCTAGACCGCTTTGTAAAAGAAAGAGAAGTGTGGGCAAATCATTGGCTTGCATTAGATGATCATATTCCGTTTGCATACTTATTATGAAATAGAAGACGCTTATTAATTATTCTCGATCAAACTCAGTGTATGCCAAGATGAAACTCAAAATTATCTAATCTACAATAAACAAAAATCAATTAAGATCAAAAAAATGAATAAAGGATTATTATTATGTATAAAAAAATTAAATTTGAACATCGTATTGTAATGATCGGTTTTGGAACGGTTGGCCAAGCCACTATTCCGTTGCTTTTTAATCATTTAGACATTCAACCCCATCAAATTCAAATCATCACCAAAGATGATCCTGGTAATGCAATCGTTGAACGTTATGGTATTTCCTTAATTTTAAACGTGATCACCAAAGAAAACTATCTTGAAGTGCTTGCCGCAAATCTTAAACCTAAAGATGTATTGCTCAATTTGTCCGTCGGCATATCGAGCGTTGAGCTCATAAAATATTGCCAACAAAATGAGGTTCTTTATTTGGATTTATGCACCGAGCCTTGGGCAGGATTTTACGATAATGAGAATTTGGCGCCTAAACAGCGCACCAATTATGCTTTACGCGAAGCAGTATTGAAGTTAAAAAACGGACCCAGCACTACAGCTTTGGTGACACATGGAGCCAACCCAGGTTTGGTATCGCATTTTGTAAAGCAAGCTTTAATCAATATTGCCAAAGACAGTGGCCAAGAACTCCATGCACCCACATCATCACAAGAATGGGCAAGTTTAGCAAAGTCTTTAAACATCAAAGCCATCCATATTGCGGAAAATGACACTCAAAATATTTTAAGATACAGACAAGCCCAAGAGTTTATTAATACTTGGTCTGTGGGAGGATTTATTGGTGAAGGCTTACAGCCAGCGGAGTTGGGGTGGGGTACGCATGAGCGGCATTGGCCAGAAGATGCAGAGGGATATGATTATGGGGAAAAATGCTCGATTTACTTGAATCGTCCCGGAGCGAGCGTAAAAGTACGCACTTGGACTCCAAGCCGAGGTCCTTTTCATGGATTTTTAATTACCCATTCAGAAGCGATTTCAATTGCCGATTATTTAAGCTACAAAGAGAATAATCGTGTCATTTATCGACCGACCGTACATTATGCTTATCAACCATGCCCATTAGCGAGATTATCTTTATTGGAACTAGCCGGCAATGAATGGCAAATACAATCGAAACATCAGATCATCATAGATGAAATTGTCGATGGCAGCGATGAATTAGGAGTGTTGTTAATGGGGCATCAACGAGGAGCTTATTGGTTTGGCTCAACGCTATCCATCCAAGAAGTTCGTAAGATAGCCGATTATAACAATGCCACTACCCTGCAGGTGGTTGCAGGTACAATCGCGGGATTACTCTGGGTGATTGAGCACCCTAAAGCTGGGTTGGTGGAGCCCGAAGACATTGATTTTCAATATGTATTAACAATAGCGAAAGATTATTTAGGACAATTAAGTGGCCATTATACCGATTGGACACCGCTGACTAATCGTGAGCGATTATTTACTGAGGAAGTGGATCATAGCGATCCTTGGCAATTTAAGAATATAAGGGTTACTTAAATAAGATGCCAACTTACGCTCAAACAAAAATAATTCTACCAAGCCTACTCGCCAGAACTTTAAAATGCCAACCTATTTTCATTTTTGGAAAAATGAATTATTTTCGATCATGCGTTTCATATGTTACTTTGTTTTAATACCGAAGCCGAATCTAATCCAAATTTTTATGGTTCAGTTATGAAGCATGCTAATCGTATTTCAAGTGGAATTTATAATGCCTTGTTTCATTTAGAAAAGTCAGTTGATATTGTCATAGTTGGAAAAGGTGAGCTTCTAAGCATCCATTGATATTAACATAAGAGGTAAGAAAAACTTATTCAAACCTATTGGTTTAAATTTGTGGCTTTAAGGACTAAAATAATGAAAAAAATAGGGATAATGATTCTATACGCTGTGATGTTTTTTCTCGGGCAGGCATCCTTTGCAGGTACGGGGAATTTATTTGAAGTCACCAGCAGCGGTACACCAGCAACGTTAGATATAATACTTTGTTTGAATGGCAGGGGGCCTTTGAGCTGTCAAAATTACACAGTAACCCGCCGCACGTTAAGCATTCGTACCATCGCCCCCAATCATATATATCCTGCAGTTGGTATTAAGGTAAAAACCCCTGGATTTTCATTGACTGGATGTACATTTATTGCGAATGGCTTCTGTATTTTTTCAGCGAGTAACACCTCTTTTGCAACAGTGACTGTGACGTCTTTAGAGACGGAAGCAACATTAACTGAAATTAATCCACCATCTGGCTCGGCCGCAGGCGGTACCGGAGTTATCTTAACGGGAACTGGATTATCGGGAACAACTGGTGTGACTTTTGGTGGAACAGCAGCAATCGGTGTCAATGTCGTGAACTCCACTACGGTGACTGCTGTCACTCCTGCTCATGCAGCGGGCGTTGTAGACGTCGTCATTACTACCACGAATGGAGATTCTACACTTGCAAATGGTTATACCTACCTGCCGACAGCAGTTGGGCAATCTTCCAATGGAGGCACTATTGCTTGTCTTGGGGCTGTAATTCCAAATCTAAATCTGATTGCATCCATTGCCGATAACAGCACAGGCATTCAATGGGGAGGTAATGGTGTGATCACGAATGCGCAAAGCACTACCAACGGCGCTGCCAATACCACGACGATCATTGCTACGGTTGGCAATAATGGTGGTATCCCTTATGCAGCCCAACTATGTAATAACTTCGAAGTGGATTCACGAGGCAATACCCCTTGTCAGGCAGGAAACATATGCTATAACGACTGGTTTTTGCCAGCCAAAGATCAACTCAACTGTTTATTTATTAATAAAGATTTAATTGGTGGGTTTTCTATGGGGGATTACTGGAGTTCCACAGAGTTTTTTCCTGAGGGTTCTGAGTTCAACGCTTGGTCCCAATCCTTCAATAATGGGAGTGTGGGTGGTAATTCTAAGAACGACACCTGGCGAGTAAGGTGCGTCAGGGCTTTTACCCCTTAAGTCCTTTTGCCACTTTTATAAGTCAGCAATATGGATGCTGCTTATCGAATTGACGTAAATAAAAAGAAAGATGATATCTTAGAAAATTATTTTCATTTAATTTCGGCCGTTTGGATGATACAGTTGACTTGAATATCGCCTGGCTTCAACATGGAATTAAGCATGGGAAAATTCTTTTATAAACTATTTATTTTGATGTGTCTTTTAATTTCTAGCTGCGATTTACCGAAAGATCCGAAACAAACCTTAGAAAAAGTTAAAAAAAATCATATTTTAAGAATAGGGGCAATTTACAATCCTCCCTGGGTTAACAATAATGAGACTGGTATTGAGCTCTTACTTTTAAATCAGTTTGCAAAAGAGCTCAATGCCCAACCAAAACTTTTTTATTTGCCTGAATCTCTTGCCATGAAAGCGCTTATAGAACACCAAGTAGATGTAGTGATTGGTGGTATTAATGAAAACACGCCATGGAAAAAAGAAATCGGCTTAACTCGACCTTATTATAAAGAAATTTATTATATAGGCCGACCAGAAAAATCTTCCAAAAAATCTCTAATCGCCATTACACCTGCTAACTGGATAAAAAAATATCTCGATACAGAAAATTACCAAATTATTGAAACAATCAGTCCTTTTTCAACTGGATTGCCTGTAGCAGCTCCACAATGGGAGCTGGAAAATCATCATTATCAATTAATTACCAAGCTCCATAAAGTGAATCATGTGATCGGAGTTCCGAGAGGGGAGAATCAATTTTTGATAACGCTTGAAAAATACCTTAAAAATCAAAAAAAACAAATTAAGCATGGTTTGAGAAAAATAAAAGATGAAGCTAACTCCTCAATATGAATTTACTGATGAACAAACCCATTATTTGCACAAGGCACGAAAACTAGCCTGGATGACTATTGTATATCTTACTTCCGTAGCATTTCTAACATACTTAGTAATGGGAAGTTCTCAAACCATGAAAACGGTATGGCTTGATGATGTGTTGAGCATGATACCTTCCATATCGTTTTTAATCAGTAGTTATATTTGTTGGAAAAAACCAAATCGTACTTATCCTTATGGATACCATCGTGCCATTTCAATTTCTTTTCTTTGCGCTTCTTTAGCCTTGTTCGTTATGGGGGGCTATTTATTGCTCGATGGTTTTTGGGTATTAATCAATAAAGATTACCCGACCATTGGTTTATTTAATATTTGGGGATATGAAATTTGGCTGGGCTGGCTCATGATTTTAGTTTTGTTATATGGCGTTCTCCCTCCTATTTTCTTAGGAAAAGCAAAATTAAAAATTGCCCCGGTACTTTATGATAAGGTGCTTTATACAGATGCCAAAATGAATCGTGCCGATTGGCTTACCGCCTTTGTTGCGATTATAGGTATATTGGGCATAGCTTATGGGCTGTGGTGGAGCGATGCAGTAGCTGCGATGATTGTTTCTATGAGTATTTTACGTGACGGGATAAAACAAACTTTTGAAGCCGTTACTCTTCTAATGGATAAAGCTCCTTGTGATTTAGAAGGAAAAGAATTAAATTTGCCTCAAAAAGTAATCAAATTATTAGAAGATTTTTCATGGATCAAGAAAGCTGAGGTTAGATTTCGAGAACAAGGGCATTTAATTTTTGGGGAAGGATTTCTCTATACGACTGATGGTACAATTACGGATAAACAAATTAAAAAGGCAACTGAAGCAGTTATGGAACTCGATTGGCGATTAAAGAATTTTGTTTTAACCGTAGTTGAGGACTGAATTCGCTGAATATAATGCTAATCCAATTCCAAGAGCCTGTTTGTATTCACCATGTTGATTTTGTTTTGTAAAATCAACAAATTTACTCTCTAGCATCGCGGTGAAATCTTCAGTGCCAGAGCTAATTAAAAATAAAGGATTGGACCGGTGCAAGGTAAATTTATTGCAATTACAAAACAAGACTCCTCAGTAATTGTTCATTCTTTTGGGAACTTCCTGGACTCAAGCAGAGCATGGATTTATTGATATCTTGGATTTACCGTTTCTTAATATGTTTAGGATTAAGTTCTATGTTGCACGCTGCTAAAGCCGTTCCATACACAATGTTACTTACAGATAAAGATGGTAATTCTTATTTTAAGACCGCTTCAGAAGAATTAAATCCTGACAAAGTGGGTTTAACCACACGCATGATCCCAGTGAACAATGTATTTTTTGGTGAGGGGCCTGGTAAAGAACAAGATTGGCATAACCCATCTCAAAGATTATTTATCATTGTTTTATCTGGGGTTATGCAAATTGAGACAAGTAGTGGTGAAACAAAAAATTTTAGATCAGGCGAGATAGTGTTACTGGAAGATTTAACTGGCAAAGGCCATAAGACACGGAATCTCAATGAACAACCAGTAAGTTATCTGGCACTTCCACTAAAATAAATGTATTTCTGGTTTTAAGGCAAACCCTAAGTACTCTTGATCCTCGAGAAAAATAATGTGTAACTTGGCCTTCAATCCCAATTTTTTTATTTTGACTGGCGGTCCTGGTTCTGGAAAAACCTCTGTTTTAAACGCCTTAGCTCAAAGAGGTTTTTTGACAGTGCCAGAAGTTGCTCGAGCTATTATCAAAGAACAACAGGACAATGGCGGGAATGCGTTTCATACCGGGGATAGAGATGCATTCTTAGAACTCATGTTGGACCACTCCCTTCATGATTATCGAAAAATGCAGCAAGAAAGAACCGCCGTTTTTTTTGATAGAGGGATACCTGATTTGTATGGTTACGCAAAATCTTTTTGTCACAAAGAGCATCATGAAGTGAATTCCGCAGTAAAACAATACAGATATTGTCAAACCGTCTTTATATTCCCACCTTGGGAAGAAATTTATATCAAAGATAGTGAACGACAACAGGATTTTGCAGAAAGCATACAAACTTACCACGCCCTTAAAGAAGCATACCTGCACTATAGATATACATTAGTCGATGTCCCATGTTTACCGATTGAAGCTAGAGTTAATTTTATTCTAAAAACACTGACTCAAATAGTATGATGGGATGACTAACTCTTGAAGTGATTTCATGAATCAGAATGAATACAGTGGGTTGGATTATCCTGTTATCAAAAAGATTTGTGAGGAGGTGTTCGAAATCTATGTTATCTTGGGTCTAAAAAATCGTTTGAATATTTAAGGGAACATGATGAGAATGCATTAAATCACTATGCGAAATACACATGATACGAATGCATCAGAGCGGCTAATTAAAACCTTTTTAATAAAAAAATAGGATTAAAGAGAATCATTCAATGACATTGCAATTATCGATTTTAGAAAATCCAGATCCCGATGATGTTCAAATATTAACGAATGGGATTAAGGCATATGCCAAACAAGAAAGGGGCTTTGAATCGTTAGACTTCTTTGCATGCTTTATTCGTGATGCAGATAGTAGCATTGTGGGTGGTTGTAGTGGCGGAACACTCTATGGAGGTCTTCATGTAGATAATCTTTGGGTGAGTGAGTCCTTCAGACATCAAGGATGGGGAACAAAGCTCATGCATGAGGCATTGAAGTATGGTAATGAAAAAGGTTGTGCTTTTGCAACAGTCAATACTATGGATTGGGAAGCTCTGGAATTTTACAAAAAATTAGAATTCGAGGTTGAGTTTGAGCGGCATGGGTTTCAGAACAATTCTGTTTTTTATTTTTTGCGTAAATCATTGCTAAATTCTTCTATTTAAATAAGAAAAGTTTTTCTCCCATCTCAAGCAACTCTCTAAATAATGTGAACGTTGATTGATACGGTGGAAGCAGGAGTAATCGCTTTTTTCTTGTGCAGATAATGTCTCTATATCATGAGTGGTGATAGGGAATGCATGCTATTGGCAAGATTGCGATTCCCAATGTAGAATTTAGACCTTTTGACTATTTTAACCTAGCGGAGTAGCTTTTAAGCTATGCCTAGTGTGGTGGGCACAGTGCTTGCTCGCAGTGCCCAGGTGAAATATAACCATTGTCATGGCAAAGACTAATCATCTTGACTGCTGTGCCCAAAATTAGGTTTGAATCGTAGTGGATAAACAATATTGGCAGCAACGATGGCAATGCAATGAAATTGGATTTAACCAGTCGCAACCTAATCCTTTAATGCAACGTTATTTTCCTAAGTTAAATCTAAAACCCGGTGATCGAGTTTTTGTTCCCTTATGCGGTAAAAGTATTGATATGATTTGGCTTGCTGGTCAAGGATATAAAGTAATTGGTGTAGAACTTAGCGAGCAGGCATGCAAAGCATTTTTTAACGACAATAAAATTCGTTTCAAGGTGTCTGAAAGGAATGATTTTGTGGTTTACATGAGTGATGAAATTACTTTGTTTGCCGGTGATTTTTTTAATTTTAATAAAAATCTACTGGGTAAAGTTGAGGCCGTATATGACCGAGCAGCCTTAATTGCTCTACCACGAGAACTAAGGAAACTTTATTCAGAACAACTGGATAAATTGCTTGCGCCTGATACAGAAATATTGTTAATCACCACCTCATACGATCAAAAGGAAATGCAAGGGCCGCCGTTTTCTGTGAACGAAATAGAAGTAAATGAGCTGTTTAAAACGAACTTTGATATGACACAGATTTATAATAAAGTGGTGAAAGATATACCCGAACATCTTAAAATCAAAGGATTAAAGCATGCAATCGAGCAAGTTTATTCCTTGGTAAAGAAAAAGCACGAGACTAAGTCTTAGATTTGTGCAAGTCAGCTAAGGGTAAAGCCCCCGGTATCCATCTGACAGGGGCTCGACAAACTAGAGTTCGTCTTCCTTAAAACCTATATCGAAGAGAAAGTTAGCTTTTCTTAGGGTAGTGGATAATATCATGAAATGTGGCTGCTTCTGACATGAGATTTCGGTAACCATGTGATTGGTTAGCATTAAATCGAATACCCTCGCCATTTGAGAGCTTGTGCCATTTTCCCTCTGTTAATACCTCCATGCTCCTTGAACAACTACTACATGCTCAATTACTAGTTCAAAATTCAAGAGTGGATCGAAAGGAAAAAGCGAGAGCACTCGTATTTTTTTATCGTCAGGATGAATCGTTTTTACTTGTCCGGTGCGATACATTGCTGCGCTAAATCTTGACGAGTCTATCTCTAGCTGAAAATATTTTGTTAAATGATTTTACAGATACTATGACGATAGGTACTTATCAAGAGCAAATTGAAAGAACTGCTGAGACGAAAGAAGATAATCTTATTTATTATGGCATTGTCTTATTTGGTAACTGGGAAAAGGTAACCCAATTAACAAAAAAATGCTCTTTATGGCGATAGCGTTAAGAAGAGGGAAGGTAAAAATGTGTTCTATTTAACCTTGTATTTTTTTACTAGCCTTCAGATGCAATGGAATAAAACCACTATAATTATATAATCAACCAAAAGGAGTTTAACCATGTTTATTGAGCAATTTTATGATGAAGGACTCGCTCATTTATCTTATATGATTGGTGATGAAGACAAAGCAATTGTAATCGATCCTCATCAAGATGTTGGAGATTACCTCGACCTAGCACTTAGGAAACAGGTACGGATAACGCATATTTTCGAAACACATCGAAATGAAGATTATGTTATTGGCTCTCGCTCCTTAGCTGAGCAAACCAATGCAAAAATTTACCATGGAAACCAGTTGAACTTTAAATATGGCAATAGTGTTAAGGAAAATGATGAATTTCAATTTTCAAATATTCTCATTAAAATCTTAGAAACACCAGGACATACGCCCGAAAGTATTTCTCTAGTTCTTTACAATACTACCTCTAGTGATTCACCCTTTGCTGTATTTACAGGGGATGTATTATTTGTCGGGGCCGTAGGTCGTACTGATTTATGGAAGTCTCGTAAAGAAGCCGCTGGATTTCTTTATGATAGTATATACCAAAAGCTATTACCCTTGGGCGATCATGTTTTAATCTATCCTGCTCATGGGGCAGGCTCAGTTTGTGGTGAAGGGATGGGAGAACATAATTTCTCAACAATTGGCTATGAGAAAAGTTATAATAAATCTTTACAAAATCTGAGCAAAGAAGAGTTTATAAAAGATCAATACCAAAGACAATTTGATCATCCCCCCTATTTTGAGGAAATGGAAAAAAGAAACTTACAGGGCCCTGAAATATTAAAAACTATCCCACACCCAAGCCGGTTAAATGTTGATGATATAGCAAATAATAAGTCGGCCCAACTTGTTGATGTGCGTTCACCTGAAGCCTATGCTGGCGTCTCAATACCCAATAGTATTGCTATCCCGCATGATATGATCTCTAAATTTGCTGGATGGTTTTTAAATTATGAAAAGGACATTATTTTAATTGCAGAAAATGAAGAAGATATGGAATCAGCAGTTGTTCAGCTCATTCGCCTGGGCTATACACGAATAAAAGGCTGGTTGCCTAGTATTCACGCTTGGGAAATAACAGGTAAAGAATATTGGCACTTTCCTGTTGTGCACGTACAGGAAATTAAAAAACGTCTTCAGAACAATAAGCAGTTCATACTTCTTGATGTGCGCTCAGACAATGAGTGGAACGAAGAGCATTTACCTGGCTCAAAGCATATTTACATTGGTGATTTACCAGAACATATAAAACAATTGCCTCAAGATTCATTTATTACAACCTTTTGCGGCAGTGGTCGTAGAGCCACGATAGCTGCTTCTTTATTAAAGCAAAGAAACTTTAAACAAGTGGAAATTTGTTTCGGTTCTATGGCTGCTTGTAAAGCAATCGGATGCGAAACTGAATAAATCAAATTTCGTAGACAAAATGATTGGTAAATCAATTTTCTATGGCCTGTAGCTTTCTGTTACAGGCAAAGAGGTTATGTTGATAGTTATTTTTTCAGTATTCCAGACACCCCAACTACAAGTAATGTTTGACCCCTGGCCTATGCGTATACCAAAGCCTACGAAAAAAACGCTTAATAGGACAAGCCCCCCTGAGATTAAAACGTGTTCTTATTTTTTTATATAAGAAATAAATAAAAAAATAAACCTACTACCAGCCATAAGATTGCCATTATTGCTACTATAAATAAGCTTTTTTCTATCCAGCCATCGCTACGGAATTGCACCTTTTTATAAGCCAAATGCCAAACTAGAAATAAAATAGACATTAAAATAAAAAGCATATTGAGAAATAAAGTGTAATCAATGGCAAAAAATGTTCGATCGATGATTTGCTTGGCTTGGCTGCCTTGAGGTAATAAGTCAAACAAGGCAAAACCGTAATGCAAAACTAAAGATGAAATCACCAGTACAACTAGAAAAATAGCTAGAATGTACATAGCCATCTTCAACCCATAATATTTGGTTTGAATCCGCAATACTGGAAAGACGATCAGATCACTAAAAATGAATGCCATAATACCTGCAAAGCTCACGCCGTTACTGAATAATACTGCGGCCAAGGGTATGTTTCCCATAGAACCAATAAAAGTAAAAAATGCAGCGACAGGGCCAACGAGTGTTTGTAACAAGATTTGCCAAAATGCAGGGTTATCTGTAGATGAGCCAACAAATAGAGTTTCAAAAAATGCTTTTGGAACGAAAGCTGCAATAATACCTGCCACAGTAAATCCTATGGTGATATCTTTCCAGACCATTTTCCATTCCATAAGATACTGTTTCGAAACCCGATACCAACCTTCCTTGTTGACAATTAATTCACGCCAATTTTGAGGTGGTTCTTCTATTTCTCCCTCTTTTAGTGATTGCACGTGTTCACGCGCTTTTTTTTCTAAACGCTTCGACAAGGTCAATTTTACTAATACCCACATAAACAGTATAAGTAGTATCCCTCCAAGATACTCTCCAACTACAAATTGCCAGCTTAAAAAAACTGCAATGACAATACCCAGTTCAATTACTAAATTGGTAGATGCCAGCAAAAAAGCCAAAGAAGGAATTAATCCCGCCCCTTTAGAAAAAATAGCGCGAGTCGTAGCTAGTGCTGCAAAGGAACATGAGCTGGATATAAATCCAAAAAACGTACCAAGCGCTACACTTTTTACGCCTGTTTTACCCATTGCTTGCTGCATACGCTTTCGGGTAACAAGTACCTGAATCATGCTACTGATGAGGTATCCAAATGCAAACGCCCAAAAAGCCATCCAGAATAAGCCAAAGCTGGTTTGAGCAGACTTCGCCCAGAGAGTAAAAAACTGGTTCATTAGATAATCCTTTTCTATGAATCTAATTAAGTTAAATAATAATGTAGAAACCGACCTACAAGATAAGCAAGTGCTGCTGTGGCTGAACCGAGCAAGATGGATTGCCCATAACTTAACCTATTCCAATGATTATCCGTAAATATGCTTAACCTTCTATTTTATTCGCAGTAATGTTGCATTGATGGCAACAATCACTGTACTTAAAGACATAAGAATCGCTGCAATTGCGGGGGATAACAAAATGCCATAGGTATAGAGTGCACCGGCGGCAATAGGAATCGCAAAAGCATTATATCCAGTGGCCCAAATGAGATTTTGGATCATTTTATTGGTGGTTGCACGTGCTAAAATTAATATGGCCAGGGCATCCTTGGGGCTGGATTTCACAAGAACAATATCTGCTGACTCAATAGCCACATCGGTTCCTGCACCAATGGCTATACCAACATCAGCCTGTGCCAATGCCGGTGCATCATTGACGCCATCTCCCGTCATGGCTACAAGTAACCCCTTCCGTTGTACTTCTTTTATTTTTTTAACTTTATCCTGTGGTAAGACTTCAGCAAAATAGTCATCGAGCCCAATTTCTTTCGCCACCCATTTAGCTACCTGCCTGTTATCACCAGTGAGCATCAGGCACTTTATACCCATTTCTTTGAGCTGACTAATGGCTTCTTTAGATTCAGGACGAATGATATCCGCTAAAGCAATGGCTCCGGCTAACTGGTCGTCAATAAGCACATAAATCACGGTTTTTCCTTGTGCGCTCAGTTTTTCAATCTGTTTGTCAGTTATTTTAATTTCTTTTTCTTTTAGATAACCTGGGCTTACGGTTTTAACTCGTTTTTCCTTTACAGTTCCTTGAGCTCCTTTACCAGGAAGAGACTTAAACTCCGCTATACCCCATTGTTCTTTGGCAGATTTCACGATGCCCTTTGCAATAGGGTGCTCAGAATGGGACTCCACTGCCGCAGCATAATGAAGAAGATCATCGTTTGAATATTGCTTATTAAAAACTAAAACATCCGTTACTCCAAATTCACCTTTTGTTAAGGTGCCTGTTTTATCAAATACAATGGCATTTATTTTTCGAGCTCGCTCAAATGCGGCGCGATTTCGAATTAAAAGACCATTACTTGCAGCAATAGATGTGGAAACCGCAACCACTAAAGGAACGGCCAACCCTAAAGCGTGAGGGCAGGTGATGACCATCACCGTAACGGTTCGCTCTAATGCAAAGGCAAAATCTTGAGCGGTGAATAGCAGCCAAATCATTAAGGTAATGGCCCCACCTGACAATGCAATGATCGTTAACCAAAAAGCTGCGCGATTTGCAAGGTCTTGAGATTTTGATTTGCTTTCTTGTGCTTCACGTACCAGCTCAATGACTTGTGATAAAAATGAATCGCTCCCTGTTTTTTTCACTTCCACTTGAATAGAGCCTTCTCCGTTGATGGAGCCACCAATAATTTCAGCGCCTTTGGATTTAGATACAGGCTTTGACTCACCGGTTAACATGGATTCATTGACACTGGTTTCACCTTGAACCACTTCGCCATCTGCTGGAATTTTTTCACCGGGTTTAATTAAAACCATATCGCCTTTTTCAAGTTGATCAATAGGTATATCTTTTACCGCACCATCCGGCATGATTTTATGTGCTTCTGAGGGCATAAGTTTTACCAGCTCTTCCAGAGCGCGGCTTGCCCCTAAAATAGAACGCATTTCAATCCAATGGCCTAAAAGCATGATGTCAATTAAGGTTGCTAATTCCCAAAAGAATATTTTGCCGGCTACGCCAAAGGTCACAGCGCTGCTATAAAGGTAAGCAACTGTAATAGCGGTGGCAATTAATGTCATCATGCCAGGATTAGAATGACGAATTTCTTTGTAAATGCCTTTTAGGAAAGGCCAACCACCATAAAAGAAAATAAAGGAAGACAAACCAAATAAAAAATAAAGATCACCAGTAAAGGTGAAGTATTCTCTAATGCCTAGAACAGTTTGAATCATTGGTGACAGAAAAAGAATGGGAACTGTGAGAAAAGTCGATACCCAGAAGCGTTTGCGAAAATCGGACACCATGTGTTGATGGTGACTAGTGTGATTTTTTTGATTTTTATGCTGCTTTGCTTTCATTATCATCCTTGGCTGTTTTCTTGAGGTTTAATTAAAGTTTAAATTAAGAACGATAATCTAAAAATAAAAAAAACTTCCCGTGTTGTTTCGTTTCATAATATTGTTCAATAATAATAAACATTAAACAAGTTTTTTTCTGTCGTTAAGTGGCCACTAAAACAACACTGACGTTTGACCGACCAAGGGTATTAACCTGGTATATTATTCAAGATGTTTTATGTATTTGTTGCTCCCCCTAACCTTATTGTTGGCTTATTGCTCTACATCCATGATACTATTGGTTCAAAAATAATCACATTGAATTGAGCAAGACTAAATATTTCAGTGTGAGTGCACTATATTTCAAGGAAACAATATGAGTTTTAAAGCGTTAGGCTTGATTGATCCGTTGCTACAATCCATTAGTGAATTAGGCTACCAAGATCCATCCCCGATACAATTCCAAGCTATTCCCGCCATTTTAAGAGGAAAGGATGTTCTGGCTTCAGCGCAGACAGGCACTGGGAAAACAGCAAGCTTTGTTTTACCCATTTTACAAAAACTCGTTGATAAACCACGCGCCACAAGTAATCGGGCTCGAATTTTAATAGTAATACCTACTCGAGAGTTGGCTGCACAAGTTCACGAGAGTATTTTACAATATGGACATTATTTAAATTTTCGCTCTGCAGTTGTATTTGGTGGAGTGAAAATTAATCCGCAAATGATGAAATTAAGAAGTGGTGTGGAAATCCTAGTGGCGACCCCAGGCCGCTTATTAGACTTACATCAGCAACGTGCGGTAAATCTGGAGGAAGTAGATACTTTGGTTTTGGATGAAGCCGATCGCATGCTCGATATGGGTTTTATTCATGATATTAAACGAATTATCAAATTATTACCCAAAAACAGACAAAATCTAATGTTTTCAGCTACGTTTTCAGAGGAAATTCGCATTTTAGTGAAAGGAATTTTAAATCATCCGCTAGAAATTGAAGTAACGCCTCGTAACACGACGGTCGCTGCAATTAAACAAATTATCCATCCCGTCGACAAAGGCCGTAAATCAGCACTTCTCAGTCATTTAATTCATAAAAACAAGTGGGGACAAACGCTCGTATTTTCGCGTACCAAGCATGGGGCAAATAAGCTTGTGAAACAACTCGCTGAAGCACATATTTATGCCGCAGCTATACATGGCAATAAATCACAATCTCAACGTACTAAGGCATTGGCGGATTTCAAGTCGGGGGAACTGCATATTCTGGTCGCTACAGACATTGCTGCTCGAGGTATCGACATTGATCAATTACCCTGTGTGGTTAACTATGATTTACCTCAAGTGGCTGAAGATTACGTTCATCGCATTGGAAGAACAGGGCGTGCCGGTGCGTCAGGACGCGCTATATCCTTAGTGAGCGCCGATGAAATCGGGCAGTTAATGGCGATAGAAAAATTAATAAAGCGCAAATTAGAGCGAATTGAAATCGAAGATTTTGAACCTAATCACAATTTACCAAACAGAACTCACTCTTCTCAACCTAAGAAAAATTTTTCCGCTAATAAAGTAAGTCCCGGAGCTAGAAAACCTAACCTAAAATCCTTTGGTAAGCGCAACTTTAAGAATTAACGAAGAGAAAGATTTCTGAAAGTCTTCCCTTGTCGTTAAAAGAACCCGTCATGATCACGACCGGGAGGCTTCCTGCGTCCAGGTCGTATTTTTTTATCTTCTATATTGATGAGTTGACGTCATTAAATTAAATTCGGCAAGAAATTCAAGCGTTACTTCGATGCAATTGCAAGTTAAAATTTTTACAACTTCATTTTTTTCATCTTCAGAAAAAGAATTAATCGCTTTTCTAAATGCCTCTTGATTCATTTCTTGGGATTCACCTTGATAAAAATTTTCTTCGAAATATTGGGGATAAGTGACCAGCAGAACGGAAACTTTTGCAAAATCTCTAGTATTAAGGCAATGGATTAAAATGTCTTCATTATCTTGGTTAAGATAGGTAAATAATTCTTTATAGGATGTACCTAACGTTTGAGATAGCCAATGCATGACTTCTTCGAAATCATCGGTGTTTAAAATTGAGCATGCCTTATGAATAAATGTCCTATCTTGGCGATCATGAACCGTAACCTTGGCTTGATTGGCGATTAGAATTTTTATGATATCAACATAAAGCATTTTTTGATATGCGTGTTCTTTGTAGCCTTTTAACGCAAAAAATAAGGGGCAATTGCCTGAATGATTCTGTTGTTGGTTAACCTCCCCACCATGCAGAATAAGCCAGTCCACATTGTTGACTTGACCTAATAAACAGGCAACCATCAAAGGTGTGAATAAATCTGCCTCTAGGGCATCAATCATTACATCATCCATTAATCTTATATAAGGAAGGTTGACTTCATCTGCGAAGACTTGGCCAATTGAGGTTAGTGGCTCATTGCAAAGAACTCGTTTTCCGATGGGAGTGGAATAATAACTTTGTCCTGGGCTTAATTCGATAGCATCAATGGCTTCAGGGCTGGTTTGTTTTTCGTACTGGTTTCTGTGGGCCTCATAAAATTCTAATGTCGAAAGCCAGGTATCCTGAGCATTTAAAAAATAAAAATATTTCGAGGCACGCTCATCGTAGGTATTATAATCTACTAATAGCTGCTCACCAGGCGCTATTCTTCTTGTTGCTACTAATATAACTCGTTCTTGGTTATCAAGTTGAGTACTTACGAATTCTACATTTGCATGATTATCTGAAAAATTAATATAACGAGTAAAATTACCCTTAATGCGAGCGTCAATAATTTTATCAGCTATCATCATAGCATAACTTCTGTCAGCGTCAGGGGTGGTTTCTAAATACCGATCAAATTCCTGGTGTGTAAATACTTGACCAGTATATTCTCCTATCCATGTGTTAGCGGAGATTTCCTTTTCCGCAAATAAACCCTGTCCAGCATGTTTTTTTAAAAGATGAACGATTCTTACAGAAAATAAATCAGGTTTATCAATAGGAGAGGAAATATAGTTATTATCCGTCATATTTTTGATGCCGAGGTTGGCTAAGAGATGTATATTGTTTTTAAAGTGGCGTATTGACTTTGCTTTTTTAGCATTTTTGTGTTTAAAAAATCGAGTACTGTCTGGTTTTGTAGAAGCTGTTAATTTACCCATAAATATACTACGCAGAGTAATAAAAGCACAATTGTATATTAATTGAATAGTTTTTTCAATTATTTACCTATTGGTTTTAGGGTAAACGCATCTAATAGCATTAAATAAAAACCAATCCGCGTTATGGTCTTTGTGGGCGAATCCAGCTCTGAACTTCACTCAAGATCGACTGGATACCCTGCATAACAAGGGGAAGTAGGCAAAAAAAGCGTGTAATGTTCAAAAATTAAATGCGTTTGTCCTGTTTTGAGTTCTTTTTGTATGGATCATGGTTTGAATGAAGGTGGTAAACATAACCGATCGTGCAAGGGTAAGCTGCTAAATAGTGTATTAATCCTCTAGGTGGATGTGAGATTTTATTATGTTTGAGAATTGTTTTAAGATACTTAAATCTTATTGCAAAAGGCAATTCAAATGTTTCGATGGTTGGCTATAAGAAAAGGATTGATACTCGCTTTACCTTGGAGTATTTGGTTTCTAGCCATGTTATTTTTTATTCATCAGTATTTTTTGCGACTTTCAATAAGCGGTTTGTCTCCTAAGCTGGTTGTATTGTTTCATTTAAATATGATGCAACTCTCAGATATTAGTAATGCTTTCTTTTATACCTTTATCGTGATGCAGCTTTTGGGCGGTTTTCTAATTGATCGTATTGGGGCAAGAATAATGCTCACCTTAGGTGCATTATTTATGGCCGCTGGTTGTTTTGTTTTTGCATCATCACCTGACTTAAGCCAGCTTGAATTTTCACGATCGCTCATGGGGGTGGGGGCGCCAATTGGAATAATTGCGTCAGTAAAATTAATCAATAGTTGGTTTAAAAAAGAATATTTTCAAATGCTAACGGGTATAACCATTGCCGTTGGTAGTCTAGGGGCCTTTTTAGGCGAGGGCCTCTTATCGGTATGGATACAAAATGTAAATTGGCGCCACTTGGTGGTTTTGGCCGGATTTATTGCCCTTCTATTAGCGGTGCTGATGTTTTTGATTATTCGTAATTTCCCGAAAGATAATGCTAGGGAGATGGAAAAAAAGGAAAAAATATCTCTTATTTTATCGAACGTCATGCATCAGTTAGGCAAAAAAGAGATTTGGCTAGTCATGCTTTCTTTTGGTTTATTACAAATACCGATGTATTCTTTTTTTAGCTTGTGGGCTATTCATTTTATCATGATACGATTTTCGGAGTCTGCTGAGCACGCAAGCTTAGTCGGCGCCTCGTTTTTTATATTCTATGCAATTGGAGTGATTTTCTTTTCTTCTTTATACAATAAAATTAATCACAAAATTTCTTGTATGATACTAGCAACATCAATTGCAATGGTGTTTTACATCGTCATGATTTATTCACCAGAGATAAATGAGCCATTACTGATTTTCTTTATTGCGGTTATAGGGATTTTATTAGGTGTGGCGGCATTCAGTTACTCTTTTTTACGGGAGTTATCGGATAATAATTCATTGGCAACCATGACAGCAATCATGATTGTACTCAGTATTATTTTATCAACCCTTAAAAATAACTTGATAGCTTGGTTAATTGACGACAAGCATTCAGTTATAGCAACGATTTTAAATTTTGCAGGATATTCTTTACATGTTTATGAACGAGGGCTAGGGTTAATTATATTGGATTTTTTATGTGCGATCGTATTGCTTGCTCTATTAGGTAGACATAGGAAAAAGGAAAAAAGCCTAAGGCATGCCTTATGAAAAAATATAAGAGAAAATTACGCTAAAAAATATGACTAAATCATTATGAACCATGTGTCTCAGTAAATCCCATCGAGTGATCTTATTTTAAATATGGGGGACAATGCTATGTCAAACGCTATCCACTTTAATAGAGAGCCAACAGAAATCCGACACAATCGCGTTAGACATCACGCGCGCAGTAATGCAATGACATTTTTTGGGGATTTGACCTCTGAGCGAGACGATACCTCCTTAATAGAAAATGAACCATCCCAACAAACTTCTCTAGAATCATCAAGTTTCGATGAAACAACGTTTAGAGCAAGAAGAATTAGCCGTTAGGAGTAAAAACGATCCTTCCTCGAGCAATATCTTAAATACTAACGCTTTAGCCCAGACTTTGGATACCTCTGCCATGAGTACCCTCAAACACAGAGTAGTCAATACAGATTATTTACACCTGGCAATTCTGATAGTTCTAATAAAAACATATCTCCAACAGACCAACTAAACATTAGTCCTTTAAAACATTAAAATGGAGAAAATAAGAAAAGATATCGACTCGAGGCATGGCTTAGGACTTCTAGTATTTTCAGAAGTTCTATTTGATCCCCTACTTCAGATAAAAGAGAGAGTAGGGTCAATAGACCCTAAAGATTACTCAAAAAAATCCACTTCACCCGTAGCGATATCATATAGGCCACCAATGAGACCGATTTGCCCCTGTTCAATTAGCTCTTTTAAAACAGGACTCTTTTCTTTTATTTCTTTCATACTGTGTTTAACATTTAATTTAGCGACGTCGTCAATAAATTCTAAATTACATTCTGGGTTGGATGATTCTTGTAATTTTTTTTCATGTATTGCTGGTTCAATTTTTTTCAGTAATGTGGTTAAGTGCCCAAGCTCAGCTTTATCACACGCGCCCTTAATAGCACCGCAGCTTGTGTGGCCTAATACCATAATGAGCTTTGAACCCGCCAATTTACAGGAAAACTCCAAGCTACCCAAAATATCATCGTTAATGATATTTCCCGCAATGCGAACACTAAAAATATCTCCAAGACCTTGGTCAAAAATTAATTCCGCGGGGGTTCTCGAGTCAATACAGTTTAAAATTGTTGCAAATGGGTATTGTCCCTCTGCAGTTTCATTCACTTGTTGTAAAAGGTTTCGGTTAAGTCGCAAGTTGTTCAAAAAACGCTCGTTTCCTCGGCGCAGTAATTCAATGGCTTCATTAGGGGTGATTTTACGCTGTTTTTCTTTGGTTAAAGTCTTCATGTATTTTTTTCTCCACTGTATTTATCTTTAAGTAAGATAGGGCAAAATGAAGCGAAGCCCAACAAATGCCCTGATATTAGAGATAACCAAGAAATAAAACAATAGTTAACAAGGATGATGGACTAATCCGTGAAACAATTCCTAATGGAGATAGCATCCATCAAAAAGAGAAAAATTGCCTTTATTGCTTTCGTGGATCACGAGTTATGGCTAGGTTTAGGGGGTGTGTTCTCATCGCCTTCTTTCTTTTTCATATATTCTTTCTGTTTCTTATGTGATTGAAAGAGGCCATTCCTGCCAATCATGCCTTCAGGTGGTTTTTGACTTTGGATATTCATGGCATTTTCAAGACTTGTAGCTAAGACTTTTGCGTTGCCTTTGAGGGGTTTTTTAGATGAAGCCATTATTTTTAAATCATCTAAAGTGATATCAGAAGAAAGGGAGATATCTGTCAAATCACTCAGTAATGGTGTCAAACCGGAGGTGAGCACATCAACATCTGATTTGGCCCCTAACGATGCAATTAAATTGATCGCTCGATTTAAAGTGGTTTGAAATCGGCTGTGTCCGAAGAAATTAACGGGCTTAATGGCTCGAAACGTAGAGCTTTGGTTTGCTTTAATATCTTTTGTTGCAATGTCTACTTGACTTTGGCTTAAAGCGGCTATGATGTCTTCCACAGAATTTGTTTGCTGAACCTGCTCTTTCAGCCCGAGTGCTGCTTCTCGCTTACTTTTACTGATAAACCAGCCGGTATCTAGATATTCGTCCAAAAGAGCAATGATAGCTGTTTTCATTACGTCTATATCTACAACGGGTCCATCAGCTAGATTGGCATACGCTTGAAACATGAGTAAGTAATTTTGGTTACTGGTAATTCTATTAAGATTGCTTTCAAAACCCAGCCAACGGGCTACAAAATTTTGTCTTTTTGACTGATGACGAAGATAATCGGTTAGAAATTCTTTATGCGCGCTTACAACGATCTCCTGGGTAGAGGGGTTGGTAAATAAATAGTGAAGATAATCTTGTGCGCTTTGGTAAAGCGTTTGGGTTTTACTTGCAAAAAGTTTTTCTAGTTTTGCTTGAATAGATTGTTTTGTTACCTCTGGAGCAGCATCTTCCATGGTAAAAGGCAAAAGTTGACACGCAATCACAGTGGTAGGGGTGCAATCACTAAATCGCACGTCAACATCATAGTGTCTGTATTTTTCTCTAAATGCGTATTCCTGCTCAGTTAAGCGGATTAAATCGTCTACTGATATCACAAGCTTTTTGGTGAGTTCGGCTTCAACCAGTTTGTTAAAGTCATTAAGCGTTTCTGTGATAAACTGCTCTTTATTATACTGTGAATCCCGTTTACTTTCCCTAAATCGCGTCTCGACTTCTTTGCTAAACTTTGCCCAAGCATCTGTTAGGAATTCAGATTTTCCTCTGATAAACTGTTCTGATGGTATGTTGTCTAGTTGTTCTAATAAATATCCCAGCACATCATATAATTCTTCGTTAAGGCTACGCTCAGAGGCTAACTGCTCGTCCACGGCGGTCTTGAACTCCTCGATGCTTTTATCATGAAGATCTTCTTGATTTAAAATATAATGCACCTGACCTTGTGAACCTTGTCTTCCCGTTCTACCAGCTTTTTGCCCCATACTGCGGGGTGAGTCAACATACGTATGCCATACATTAAGACCAATGTCTCTATTATAAGGGATATCCGTATTTCGACCGAGTGCAGAGGTGGTTATGGTGATCATGCCAGGTATCGCAGCATGACGGATGTATTCTTCTTCTTGTCCTAGGCCAATGTAAAGTTGCATAGGATGTTCTTTGTCATTGTCGTCACTGAGCTTACGATACAGTCTTTTCGCGGACTCAATGTCTTTACAAAAAATAAGATTCGGCGCAGTTGAATCACTTGGCGAAGTCTCTATTAATCGTTTGCTTAATTCAGCATATTGCTCATCTTCACTGGGCAATAGAATAGGGGTATGGAATTGAACCCGATTTTTTTGATGTGGTTCTCTTTTTGAAAAATCAAAGCCATATTTTTTATATTGCCAATCAATATCAAGATCTGAACCAACTGTCCCTGATGAGCCCCAAATATACCCTTTTCTTGAGCGATAATAGGCAAGTAAATTCTTATTATTTGATGAAATAATGGTTTTGTGTTGTGGCTCAATCACAAAGTCATTCGAGTTTTTTTCTTGGTTCAATCGTGCATAAAGAAGTTGCTGTATTCCGTTCCCAAAGGTTGAATCAGGGCTAACTTTGCCATCTTTCATAAGAACCTTGGCTACTTTTGTCGAGACTTCTTTACCATTAATTTTCTTTTTCAGAGGCTCATCCGGAATCACAAAATCTTCATTTTCTTTTAATTGATAATTCACAATAAGCGCTGATTCCAACCAGGATAAATATTGCGCATCGCTGAATTTTGAAACAATTTTTGGGGATTTTTTTAACGCTTTGGCTTTAACTTTTAAATACGCCTTCAAATCATCGATGTCTTCCTGCGCACTCGTTTCAGTTTGTTTAATAAATTCAGGTCTGGATACAAACTCATTGATGGCTGAATAAATCCATTCTTGACCAAAACTGACGCCAGCCCCATCGGAAGAGGCAAAGCGATAGATAGTATTATCATCCAAAATGGAATAATCAGACTCGTTCACCACTAACGATACCCGGCTTTCTGGTGTATCGAAGGAATGATTCATAACTTTTGCTTTAGAGAAAAACAATGCAAGTTGAGCAAAGGTGCTGTAATTAATCCCTTCGGTTTGAAAATCTTCAAGAGACGAGGTGGAGCTGATGGGATTTTGTGAAAAAGGTATTCCTAATAATTTAAAAAAAGGACCATAATTCGCAAGGTCTCGTTTTGCATCGACCAGTGAGGAGGTACTGACATCCACGCGTGAGGAATCCAGCCATAAAAGAACGGCTTTCATTGCATCAATGAGACTTTTGCCTTGCCCGGTATCAATATTGGAAATCACATCGCCTGGATGCATCATGGCATCAATTATCGCAAGCATTTGGGTTGAATAGGGAAGCTCGCCGGTGCTTCGATACATGGCCTCACGCATCAAACCTAACGCCAACAATCGCTTTTGAAAAGGTGTATGCTGGGTATCCTTTTTGAGGCTAGAAAACAACTCGGCCAACTCAGCGTTGGTTAAGTCTTTTGCGGGTTTATGGTTATAAACAGGTAAGTCATGGCCAATATCATTAACAAATAAAAAGGCTTCCATGAGTTGTTTGCGGTACAGATAAGGAAAAGGAGTGTTGTTTACTAAGTCTCTTGATGCATTTACTACCCGCTCAACTTCAGACGTATCGTACTGTTTTGGAAGATCTCTTGGACCAAAGGGTTCTTTTTCAAATCCCAGTAGAAAGTGTTCAAAATCGTCATTAACGTCTGGTGCTTGCAAAGCATTGAATAAACAGTCCGCACTGACGGGTGTGGTTTCAAAAAAAGTATATAACCGGTCCAGATTATCCTTAGACAATTTAGCTAAGTGATTAATTAGCGTCGCGTACTCTTTGACGCTTTTTAAAATAGAGTTGGTGCGGCAAAGTGCATGACCTTGACTGATTATTTCAAGAATTTTATGTTGTGAATTTGGTGGGCAGCTTATTAATCCATCTAATAATGTTTCCCATTCTTGGTTTCCTTTAAAACGAACAAATAACATCGCAATTTTATCGCGATGGTTTTCAATACCGTCTGTTATCTGAATCAGCTTGTTGATATTCTGATAACTGAGATCCGGTTGAGACATAACTAACTCAAATATTGGATCCTTATTGTCCTTTTCAAAGAGAGCAACAAGCTTCCCAGTGAGTAAGTAAAGCCCTTCATTTTCTTCTGTGGTTACGGCTAGTCGAGCTAATACTTCAAGGTACTGGGAAGGCAAGCAATGACTATTGCCTAGCGTTAATATATCAATGAGCAGAGTAAATCGTTTAGGATTAGCAACAAGGCTTGAATTGCCAAAAACCATGTTCGCCAAAGATAGGTAATTTCTTCCTGGCATATTGCTTAATAAAAAAAGCGCTGAGTAGAAGGATTCATAGCGCATCTTAGAAAAATCTACGCGCTTAAATAAAGCGATATAAGCTTGTTCATGTTGCTTAACAAAGGGATTGTTAAGAATTTGCTCAGTCAAATGACTGAGCGTTTTAGCTTGAAGTTGTATTTGATTGACTCGTTCAAAATCTTGATAAGATTGAAAATCAGGTAGTCCTTGCAACTTCTTGGCTAACTCTTCACGCAATCCTTTAGCCCCAGGCATTTTAAAAGCTGATTGGATGCATAATTCTTTTAATGACGTTAATATACGCTTAACAGCACTTTTTGCGACAACCGAGAGCAATGTGCCTGAGGTTAACCACTTTTCACTTAATAGGGTTTGCAACTCCTCCATCGACATGGATGATAGTTCACTGTCAGAGAGTGGTTTTTCATGGTCTTCCAACTTATCCAGTACGAGAATGAGCTCTTGCATTGGTTTTCTTAAATCAAGGCCTTCGCCGCTAAAAAAAGTCATCGGTGACGGTTGATTTGCCTTAATCTTATTGCGTATAAGAATTTCATCGACCTTTGAGGCATCAAACGTTTCGAGTTTGCTAATTTCTTGACATGCGCTGATAAATTCGGTGTAGGTCAACCGTTTACGGGCATGGATAACTCGTTGTATAGCGTATTGTAAGTTATTGGGGCTTTCTGTTACGGCTGATTGACGTAGATATTCTTTTACTTGCTTAAGCTCATCTTTAAGCTTCTCATCAATTTTACCCTCATAAAATAGTTCACTTCCTAAAAAAGAGGATAATAGCAATAAATCATCCTGATAAAACTGCGCAATATCGGAGTCTTTTGCAAAAAAATTGCAAGTTTTAATGGCATAAAAGGTATGAAAGGGACCACTGCAACCATAATTAAGAAATTTAAACGTGGCATACTTATTCTTTTTTAATTCATTAAACAGACCATCAATTACTGCCAGTTTGTTAATCTTTGTACTCTCAAACTCATAGGTATTCATGTCCGATATGAGTCGCAGAATTCGACGAGCCTCGTCATCATTTAATTTAATATCACGCTTATAAAGACTTTGGAGATTTCGAATGGCATCATAGAGCACATCTCGGTGAATATCAGCATGCTTTATATTTGTAAATAATCCCTCTAAAGGCTTACCTGTATAACGCTCATGCGTTATAAAACATAAGGTCGTTGCAAGTAATTTTTCGGAAAATAGCCGTAAGCTATGATGAAATTCAGTTTTATATGAGCGTCCAAAGTTTTGATTGATAAAGTCATCGATTTGCTCTGTTAAGGAACTTACCGTAATCCCAGCCATTTGCTGCCCTATAAAGCGAAGCGAAAGAGCCTTAAAATTATCAATCGGAATCGGGTTGTTGTCCGTAAAAAGCAATCGATATTCTTTTGATTTATCAAATTTGTAAAATAGTTTAAAGGGTGGTGTAAATTTGCCTTTGTCAAAAGGAATAGCCTGATTGGACTGCTTTAATTGTTCTAATTGATCTTCTGGAATGCTCTCTTGGTCACAGTCAACTAAATAGAAATCATAACGGTCTGGGTAGATTTTAGAATCATTCCATATTTCCCAGTTAATCCATTCTGCCAGTGTTTCCAGATCAGTACGGTAAAGAAATAAATTGGGATTAAAAGGCTCTTGACTTAGTTTTTCATAATCGTAATCAAAGTCCATTACAGCTGCGACCGACCTAAACCCTTCATATTTAGCAGCGTAATAAGCTCCATAATTATCCAACGTGAGGTCTTTTAGGCCCTTGAGTTGATCCTCTAAAGAACGAGCATTTTTAAGTATAAATAATAATCTTTCCATGTAAACAACTGGCTCACCGCCTTGTGGAGTGGACCAAGTTGTATTAATTGCTGCGGTGGATACACGATGTTGAGCACATAAGTGTTGCCATTCATTCCAGAATAACTCAAACCCCGCAACCGTTTTGGTTAAGTCATGCCTTGATGAGCCGGTATGTTCTAGAAATTTTTTAAAACAGGTAAGCTTTGGCTCATCATAATGGCTAATCCGTTCAAGAACGTTAAAGAACTCGCTATTGACCAGATGATCCCATTGCGGGATATAGGCAAGGTAGTTATGAAGTAAAAATGAAACGATGCCTGGTTGTTTTTCATAGACTGATTTAAGTTGACTAAAAAATTGCTTAACCCCATCTTCCCCAAACTTTATCCATAGATTAATCAGAGCGGTTGGTGTTTCAGCGCTAAGCAATTTAGAGTCGGAAAGAAGGGCATTCCAATTTAAGTCATTATGTTTGGGGTGTTCTGAAGGAGACACATATCCCATCCACTCTCGTGCCGCATTTGCTGGAAATTTGATCGCATAAATTGGATCGATCTCTGCATCTGGAGGAAAGCCAGAGGGAGTAAAGGGATTAGCGTTTTCATTTTCTAAATAAGTGTCATAATCTAAAACCCATTCGCCAATATCAGTTTTTTTTAAGAAAAACCCTTGGGGCAAATTATCTTTATTTAAGGTAATTAACTCCGGCAAATTCAGAGCCAATTGTTCTGCTGCAGAGGGTGTTAGATATTTTATCGCATGAGGTAAATTAGCAAACAATTCTTTTTTGAGTAGATCATATAAAGATTCGATGGCTTTGGGATCATGAACCCCAAGTTCAACCATTCGTCTATAATGTGGGGCTTGAAATGCTTCAAAACCAACGAGTTGTCCTGAGTATTGTTGTATTTCACTCAGTTGGACTTCAGCTTGTTGCTCTACAACTTCTTCTTGCACTACTTGCTGTTCCACTTGTTCAACGTGTTGTACTTCAAAGCTAACAAACTTGGCGCGTTCGTGCTGTCGTAAGCGTTTATTTGCAATTAAATCTTTGAGCGCTATTTTCTTTTGCGATAATTGAGTCTTGTATTTTTCTGTCTTCTCAGTAGGGAGCTCACTTTCAGCGGCATCAGTAGACGTTTGGTTATTTCTTTTTTGGATGTTTCCAATGATTGTGTCTTGAAATTGCTCTAAGGTAATTGGGATAAGATTTCCATTTTGCTCTTCTTTTATTTGTAAAGGAAAAGAAACAGTGGGTGCGATTGTATTTGTTAAAAATTCCGCTGCATGCTCTGATTCATGTTCACCAAAAATTAACTCTAAACCGATAGACGAGTGATTCAATACCTGGAGAATATTTAAAAAATGCTCTCCCTGAATCAACTCTGGATTGACGTAAAGAGAGAGCTTTTGGATAGGAAGAGATTTAGTTCGAATACGTTCTTCTAGTTGCGACAGCTCGCTCTCTGTAAGAATCCCATTTATAACTAGATGGATTTGATTGCCCGGTTCTTCAATCAATCGATTGAGTTGTTCAATGAGTGATAATGACTCAGTCGATCTCGCTTCCAAGAGTTTGATCATAGGAATAACTTGTAGGTGTGTATGTTTGAAATTTTAGCATAATGTTTTGTATTAAGCCAAAAACAAAGATCAACCCAGCATCTTGAAGTATTAAAACTTTCAAAAACCCATGAATTTACATTGGACGATTAACGATCCGGACTTCCTCTGAGAGAAGGGGAGGTATCCTCTTCTTCAATAGAGCGCGGACTTGCATCAGGGAAGAATCTTACAGTGCCTATTCTTCTAGTACTTGGTAAGGGATGTTCTGCAAGTTGACGAACTTCAGGAATTCGCAGCAAAAACTCTACCGCAGGCTGATTTCTGATATATGATGCTGCGTGAAGAAGCGAATTGTGAATTGGACTTGAATTGATTTCACCTCTAGGAGCTAAACGTCTAATAGCTGGGATATCTAAAAGGAATTCCATCTCGGAAGTTGAATGTTCTGGATGATGGATGAAATAGTGGACAAAGTGATAATAAAGTTCTGCTTCTTGTGAAGAAATATCAAATACCTCACCAGGAGTTTGTGGTCTAAAGGATGCCTTTCGTTCGACCAACGCTTCAAATTTTTCCGTCAGGAAAGGACGGTAATAGGGACCATAATGTTGTTCATAATCCCCCGAACAAGAGGTCATGCAAGCAAACACTTCTGGAATATTTAACAAGGTTCTATATGCCCTATCTCTTATTTCACTTTGTGGAGGCTGGCACAAGGCATCTAAACGAGCTTGGGTTAACCACGGGTTTTGAACTTGCCCTGGTTGTGGAACTTTGATCCATAATCCCTCAAGCCAATAATCAAATAATGTCGCCGCATAAGGAAAAACTATATTTTCCAAATTGGGTTGATTTAATAAACCAAACGCATCAATTATTGATATAGCTCTTGCTACGGATCCAACAAAAGGATGTTGCGCTATTTGTTCACGATTCCTATCTAAGAGTTCTTTATTTTGCAGCAAAATGAAAGCATCGATGACTCGCTCAGGGATCTCGCTTCGATTCGCTGCATCAATATAAACTTGTTGAAGATTATTTTGTCTATTTTCTTCATTAGAACGCATAATCTACTCTTATCTCATTACACTTGGCTGTCAAAATATTACAATTCTATACCATATGCAATGGGTTACAATAGTGCAAAATATTGGGCATTAAAACTTTTTCTGAATCAGAGGCGTTCGCTAGTATGTCATGATAAGTTTTAAACATAATAAATCATCAGTGATAAATGTAACAAATGTTATCAACTGACCAATAAGTTGTCACTGGATTTTAAACTTGATGTCCAGCAACCTAGAGTTAAACTATCTTAAACGATGTATCCCAAGGATTAAAAAGGACGACTGAGCTAGTCTGTATTAATAAAAAAAATTTAGGATGCTTTGGGAATTGTTTATTTTAAAAACATACGGTATGATAGTTATTCGCACAGAAATTGCATTCAATTAACGAATTGATAAGAATATGAAACATTGCGGCCACCAGTACCCAAACTGCATGCAAACAGTTAATTCTGTTACGGTAGTGCTTGGCCGGAATTTCGCATTATTTCTAATTAACCTTCTCTCTATCGTAATTATCCCACTCTCCTTCCCCTAGAGCAGTCATACTTTTTGATCATCCGCTTCTCTAGGGAAGATAGATTCGGATGATCCTAAGATGATTAATTATTTTGGAGAGTAATGATGACTCAATCGAATCATGAGAATAACACGACGCAAATCACAAATATTAATAAAGTTGAGCCTAAAGTAACCATAGCCCAAAGTTTAACAATTGGATCAATAGCTGGAGCGGCAGAAGTTTTGATTGACCACCCGCTTTGGACTATAAAAACGAGAATACAAAGTGGTCAGCCATTTACATTGAATCCTTCTTTGCTGTATCGCGGTGTTTTGCCGAACGCCGCCAGCATGATACCTATTACGTCTGTCCAGGTTGGCCTGAATCGATTTGTGCAAAACGTATGGTCTCATAAGACAAATAATCAATCCTCTACAGAGCGCATTTTAAGCAGTTTTGTGGCGGGGGTTGGATCTTCATTCATAAGCTGTCCCACTGAAATGGCTATGACTTATCAAAGCAAGGCAGGTGGAAGTTTTTGCACTGCTGTAAACTCTCTGGTCAAAGAAGGGGGCTGGCGATGTTTATTTACCGGTTTACCAGCTACAGCTTTAAGAGATGGTAAGTTTGCAGCGTTTTTTTTGGCAGGCATTCCTATGATAAAAACTCAAATAAGGCCATACTACTCTAATGAGGAAGAGGCCACATTTGTTGCAGGGCTTGGTGCCGGAGCTTGTGCGACATTAGTCTCCCAAGGGCATGACACCTTAAAAACCGAACAGCAAGCCGCCACTCCAGTTGGGTCACTTTCTTATCGTAATGCTGTTAAACAAATCTACTCTAATGCAGGTGGTTATGGATTTTTTAAAGGCGTGATTCCTCGAGGTTCACGAGTTGTCTCAGCAATTACCATTATGGGATTGGTTTGTGAAAAAATGGAAGCTAAGTTTAGTCAATATAATGCTGAACATATTCACGATGAAGAATGCGGGGAAAGTATGGGAAAAACATTATAGTTTTTAAGTACTTAATACGGCCAGGGTAACCTGGCCTTACTGATTGTTAATTTTAAAACAATAGGATTATACTATATTTCTTTGGTAAATTAATGAAAGGGATATCTTCATGCACCATAACATGATTAGGCTGGGAGGCTTATTTGGCATATTACCCCTTGTGCAAGGGCTGGTCGTTTCCTTTGTCTTTGATCTAAAGTTACCATCATCTAACATGAGTGTGGCCGAGCTTACCAATCATTTTGTTCATTCTAATCGAGCTGCCTATGCAGTTGATCTGCATACTTCGGTAATGTTTGGTGTTTCAGTCCTCATATTTTATGGCGTATTACGGACTGCTTGGAATCAACCTGGTGTAAAAGAGCAAGCGAGCATCTGGGGGTGGTTGGCTGATGCAGGAATTATTCTTTGCGCAGTCTTTGGGATGCTTACAACGATACTTTGGGAAAGTTTTACTTTAACGTATAAATCCTTTGAAGCATTTAAAGTACTTCCACCTGATATAGGACTTGCACTTGTACTCTATTCCGCAGGCAACTGGGCCATTTCATATTCCACCTTTATCTTTGGATTGGCAGCAATAAGTATTGCTGTAATCGCTTTAAAGACCGGTGTGATCGTTAAATGGATTGGTTGGATTACTATGATAGTCGGTGTTATTGCTATGATTGGATATTTTAATCCTAATACGTTTATTCTTATGTTGCTATGGTATCCCATACTTGGATTGGTCATGCTAATCGCCCCAGGTCATATTATCCCAGGGCGACCAAGTAGGCAAAATGTAACGGGGCTTTAAAAAATTAAATCATTAATTACAGGAATTTTACAGGAGAATTCATGACAAATTCTAACAAGCCTGTTTCAAACCGCACCGTATTTCTTGTGCTATTTTTGATTTTAGCTGCCATTTTACTTTGGCATTTCTTTCTTCCTATTCTCGGCATTGCTATTGGCATGACGGCCTTAGTATGGGGTATTTTGGTATCCGCATCCGTTTTAACCGTTATTTTAATCCTTTTATTTTTTATTTTTACAGGCATTGGAGTTATTGTTTTAAGTTTGGTCGGAATTGTTGGGTTTATTGTGGCAATCGTTATTGCACCGGTTGTATTTCCTTTTCTCTTGCCTTTATTGGTATTAATACTCTTTATTGCTTATATTAGACGTCGCTCTAGTAAGTAAGTGTTACTCATCAGGGCTTTATGCGCAGTATCGGTTTGAGGCTCCTAGCATGGATGTTGTGCTTAAAGCACAGCAGGTAGGTGATTATGGCTTGAACGTGGCAGCCCTTCGTCATCTCTACTTACTACCTAGTTAAAGTTTTTTCTTAAGACTGGTTTCTGGTTCGGAAGGTTGTTCTGATTGACGCAGTTTAGTTGCTTGCTCTTTGAAGTGATTAAAGTAGGTGGTTGTCGTTGTGCTAGGTCCAAAAAAACGACTAGAGGATTTTCGCTCACCGCTGTCAATGACTCGGTTTACTGCGTTATTCGTGGAAGCGCTGCCTTGTTCGTACTCTTTTATTGCTTGGTATTGCTCATAAATCCTTTTAGGGACTGGATAGGTTTTATGTTCAATGGTAATGCGATAGCGGCTTAGCGTATCCCACCCCTTTTTGCTCAGTGTTGTAACCTCAATATCTTGTTTTACCGATAATAAAAACAGTCTTTTGTTTGCTTCACTCAACTCCTGATATAACACCTCATCTGTAACCTCAGGCAGTAAAGCCTCACTTAATGAAAGTGCTTTGTTGACCAGAGAGTTAACCTCGGTGGCTTCCTCTAGATTTACTTGTATATTATCCGTTGAACCAATGGAATCGGCCAAGTTATTAAAATGGTGTATTAAATTTACTAAAAATGTACGGCCAGGAGACTCAGGTTCAAGATTTAAATTGACTGCTTTGGTAACGCTGGATACCGATAGGGGACCTGTTTGTTCCATGGATTGATAAAGCGCTTCAGTAACAAAATGACTATAAAGTGACTTTAATGTTTCGTTTTGTGTTGTTTGGGAGGAAGAGAGGTCTTTCGATTTCGAATTGTAGAGTTCCAGTGCTATATTAGCATTTGAAATCAAATCTTGCTGCGGTATGCTACCTTCTAAAAATTCTTTAGAGCGCGCTAGTTGCGTAAGTTCCTCAGTAAGAGCTGGCACAACTGGCTGAAGGTCAATCTTTTCTCGAAACGCCTTGAACAGTAATTGGTTTCTTGCCCCGATGAGAGATTGTTGTAAGCCTGGATCCTTTAGGACACTAATTAATTTAGTTGCGACGGTGAGCTGTTGAATGATGGTTTCGGGGCTTTGGGTTGATTCTTCGACACGATTAAGCTCATCTATTATGTCAAAAACAACGTCGCGATCAGGCGATTGAAGCCTAGGCGTGAAGTGAATTTGCTGAGTTATTTCATTGATTGAATCAATATTCTTTTTCATTGCAGCTTGTTGAAAAGCCTGCTTAACAATCGAGCTATAAAGTGATTTTAATTGTTTGACTTCAGGTCGAAATGCTTCAGCATCTTCATGCTCAAACATTTGTTTGGCATCGTTTGCTGTTGCAATTAATTCATCCAGTGAGGTTTCTGGATTATTAGCTTTCTCTAAAACATCCATTAGCCGCTCGAAGCTTTCTAGTTTTTCTTCGCGAATTTTGTCTATAGTGTGTTTCTTTTTTTGCTCAGCTTGGTTTGTTCTTTGAATAGCTGCTTTGTAATCCGTTTCATCAGAAGCCAAAGGAGTTACTAAATCGTCATCCACTTCGACAGTTAATGGAGTTTCTGGCTTTGTTTCAATCTCTGTAATTTTGTGTTCTATACGTTGAATAAACACCTCTTTATGTTCATGCAATTGCCTAAAATCGATATCTTGAAACGCCTCTCTCATGATTTCTTCTGCGTTACTTATTGCTTGTATCTCATCGGATGAATTAGAAGCCATTAGAAGAGTTACATCGGTTAACGAACTGGATATATCATAAAATAAGGCATCGAGTACTAATCGCTCTTCATCAGAAAGCGCATCCACTTGTTCTTTAGGAAGAAATTTATTAGGGTTTTGTAAATCGGAGCGATTGAGCTTAATTCCTGCAATGGTTGCGTTTTTTTCCTGAAATTGACCATTTGAATCAAAAACATCCCAAATGTTAGCGGTAGAAAGCGCTACCTTCCCGCCAAGATGTGAGCGTTCATCATACTCTAAACCCGGTTTTTTCAGTTTACCCGCTCGAAGTACGGCAACATCAATTCCTTCTTTCGATTTAGCCAGTAATTTCAAAGCATGTAAAGCATCTAACAACCGCTTCTTTTTGCTAATTCGGATGGTAGCCATAAATGCAATTTATACATTAGTTTAAGTAAATATAGCACACAATGACTAAGATATAATCAGGTTGTTGATGGCTAAGAAGTTTGAATCTTTCGATTGGGTGAATAGAGGTATTTAGATTAGACCGTTTCGGTATATCGGCGGTAGTCTTTTCCTCCTTGTTGTTTTGCTTGATACATGGCCTCATCCGCGTGAATCAATAATTTTTCCCGACTTGTTCCTGCTTCTGGATAAGTCGCTATCCCAACACTTAGAGAAATGGTGCGATCCTCTTGAAAATTGAGAACATTTTGGGTGACGATTTTTTCAGCTAATTTTTCAGGCGCAACAGGTGTCTTAATAGGTTGCATGATAATAGCAAACTCATCACCGCCTAATCGGGCAATAAAATCATCTATACGGATGCTTGAAGCAAGTCGATTGGCTATTTGCTTGATAAGTTCATCTCCTGCATGATGGCCTAGTGTGTCGTTGACTCCTTTAAAACCATCAATATCAATAAATAACAAGGCGAAATTTAGTTGATGGCGTTCGGCTCGAGCAATGGTTTTTTCCAACACTTTATCAAACTCCAAACGATTATTAAGCCCAGTTAAGGGATCCGTTCGAGATAAAACTTTTAATTTTTCTGTTATATCGATCAGTTGTGATCGCATATCAGCGATACGTTGCATTGCTTTGATTTTGGCGGCTAAAGTAACCTTGCTAATCGGTTTGGTTAAATAATCATCTCCCCCTGC
Organism: Legionella impletisoli; assembly: GCF_900639875.1. Classification (GTDB taxonomy): domain Bacteria; phylum Pseudomonadota; class Gammaproteobacteria; order Legionellales; family Legionellaceae; genus Legionella_A; species Legionella_A impletisoli. The sequence continues at coordinate 385,663 of NZ_CAAAIA010000001.1, read as the reverse complement.
ATCAATGCCTTTAGAAATATATTCATCATCAATGGAGCTACTTAAAAAAATAATGGGGATCCATTCGCTTTGATTCAGCGCGCGTAATTTTCTTGCGCACTCAAACCCGCTCATTCCTTCCATCACTACGTCTAATATAATCAAATCAGGATGTTCAGATTGGAAAAGCGCGATTGCATCTTCACCACTAGTCGCCTCTAAGACCTGATGTCCCAGCTCATTCAGCGCATCGGATAATTTTTTTCGAGTTAATTTGGAATCGTCGGCGATTAAAATATTCATCTTCAGTCCTTTGATAGTCCTAGGCGGTTAAGTAATTTTTCTTGACTGCTTGGGTCAAACGACAATAAAAAAAATCCTTTAATTTTTTTATTTTTTATTGAAAACTCGGTATCAATTAGACTGACTTCATCCGTTTGCTCGGCAAGGCTAATGAGCATCTCTTGAATTAACGCACCAAGCATATCAATCGCCAAAGCAGGAGGAGTGCACATGATAGTATAGCCCGTTAGTTGGTTTAAGGCAGTTAAATACCCCCCTAAACAAATATTACTCATTTCGGTTAGAGCGGATGTTTCAAGTTCTTCTAAGGCATTTAATGACTTAGGCTGTTTTCCTAGCCAAGTTTCCAGTAGCATTAAGGGGGTATCGCCTGGATAAATGATTAATACAGTTCCGGATAAATCTCCTTCTAGTCTAGAGAAAACACCACAGGTTACTTGTTCTGCACTGCCTAAATAATCGGTTACTTCTTCAAGTAAAAGTTGTTTCACTTTGGGTGGGGTAATTTCAACCCGATGATTTAATAGTAGAGATAACCCTTTTGCCGCATGCCCCATACCGCTGGTGCCGACTTCTTTTAAGGTATCCAATATGAGTTGATTGGCTATATTCATTGTATTATCCTTTTTAAGCATCATCCTATATGATTAACTAATGTCGATGCATCCAAAATCAATGCCGCGCGACCATCGGCTAACAAGGTTGCCCCTGAAAAAATATCAAGATTTTCGATGGATGTTTCGAGAGGTTTAATGACAATTTCTTGCTCACCTAGGAATTCATCAACCAATAAGCCCAGTTTATGATGGTTCACTTGGCATACGACGATAGACATGAATTTTATGGACTCAGTTCTATTTTGTGGTGAAGAAAACTTTAATATTTCACCCAAACGTATTAGGGGGATCACTTCATTACGATAAGGTAAAAACTCTTGAGCCCCCACATTCCGAATGGACTTGGGGTCTAGTTTTACGGCTTCTAGAATATGATATAAAGGGATGACCAGGGTATCGCTTTCCAAACGAATTAACAAGGCATGAATAATGGCCATGGAAATCGGCAAACGCAGAGTAAAAATGCACCCTTTATCGGGTTTGTTTTGAATTAAAAGACTTCCTCCTATTGCATCGATTTTACGTTTAACGACACTCATACCCATACCGCGGCCAGAACGTTCAGTAATTTCTTCTGTAAGAGAAAAACCTGGCTGGGCGATCATCAATAAAAGCTCTTGCTCGGTGAGTTGTGTTAGGCTTTCTTTTGTAACCAAGCCTTGTTTAAGCAACTTGGTTTTTAATACGTTAATATCTATCCCAGCTCCATCATCTTCTACTTGAATGACAACTTGGTTCTGCTCACGATGTGCACTGACGTAGATATGCCCTGTTTCAGATTTACCTTTCTCTTTACGTTGTTCAGGGGATTCAATACCATGGCTGAGCGCGTTTCTTAAGATGTGTAATAAGGGATCGTTGATTTCATCTAAAATCATTCGATCTAGTCCTATATCCGAGCCGCTAAAGATTAATTCAACAATTTTATTTTCTTTTTGAGCATCATTACGAATCAGGCGCGGATAGTAATTGAAAATATACTGTAATGGTAGTAGACGCATTTGCATGGTTTCATTTTGGAGTTGATTGATAATGCGCTCCAACTCATTTACATTTTTTTCAAAGGCTTCATGTTCGATAGATTGAGAAAGTTTTATTAATCGAATCTTACTTAAATGCAATTCTCCAACTAAATTCATTAATGATTCCAGTCGTTCTAAGTTAATTCGAACATATTTTAAGCTAGAGGTGCTTTTAATCTCTTCAGCACCGGCAGGTTGTTCGTTGGTTATAACTTGTGAAGTGGCTTTAGGTGCATCTTCTTTGAGTTCTTGGAGTGTGGCAATTAGCGGTTTTTCATCCAATTGTGGTGCTTGGCCGGATTGAATTTCTTCAACCATGGCTTGGAGCAAGTCTACGCCATTCAGTAATTCTGTTGCTACTGATGCGGTATAAGTTAACTGACCTTCACGAATAAGACTTAAGGTGTTTTCCATGGCATGAGCTAAATTGACGACCCGCTCATAGCCCATTGCTGCAGCATTTCCTTTTAAGGTATGGCTCGCGCGAAACACCTCATCTAATGTATGAGTATCATTGGAAGACTTTTCAAGTTGAATTAAGCCTTGATTTAACGTCGTGAGTAATTCATGAGCCTCGCTGACAAAGAGTTCTAGGTATTGATCCGTATTCATGATGGCTCCTGCACTTCTTTAAGAATAGCTATAGGGATTTCATGAATCGGTAAAATACGATCGATGACTTGAGCAGCGATGGCCGATTTGGGCATACCAAATACCGCCGAGGATGCTTCATCTTGGGCAATCGTTCTACCTCCATAGGATTTAATGGTTTGACAGCCTTCAACCCCGTCTTTACCCATACCTGTTAAAATCACACCCAAGACACGGTTTTTGAGTAGTGCTGCGGCTGAGTTAAACGTGGCATTGATGGAAGGTGAAGTAGTGTAGACATTATTTTTATTCAAAATTATCCGATAAAGCTCATCAGATTTACTTATTTTTTCTAAGATTAAGTCAAAGCCATAAGGAGCGATATACGCATGCCCAGGTTGTAAAATATCTTCTGCTTCTGCGAGAACCACAGTTAGCGGGGAGGTCGCATTTAAACGCTTTGCAAAATTTGCAATAAAAAATTCTGGCATATGCTGAAGTACAATAACCGTAGCTGGAAAATCGTTTGGTAGGTTTTCCAAAATCTGGGTAACCGCTTTAGGCCCTCCTGTGGATGCGCCAATCAGGATAAGTTTTTGAAGTGGGGCTTTGTTGTCTGAAAGAGAATTATTCACCTTACCTTACCCTTAAAAACATATCGTTTTTCTATCGATTCCTTTGATTTTTTCAGCTTCACCTGGCCACGACAGGTATCAAAATAAATACTTCGACCGCTATGACCACCAATATCGCATCCGAGTACTGGAATATTCGCTAACTTTAATTCATACAACACGGCTTCAGCATTTGATTTTCCAATCGAGCGCTCTGGATTGCCTCGTTGAGGGAACATATTGGCCCCTCCAAATACGAGAGCCTGTATTTCTTCAAGCTTAGCACCTTTAGCGCGCATTTTTTTAAGTAATTCGGGTAGGGCTGTGTTAGCGAATTTTCCTGGATGAGTTATTGTGTCGACGTTTCTTGAATTTGGTAACATAACATGAGCAATCCCACCAATTTTTTGACGTGGATCATATAACACGAGCCCAATGCATGAGCCTAAACCAATGCATATTAATTCATCTGGGCATCTGGCAACTTGTAGATCAGCCATATTAATGTGTACTTGTTTTATACTCATTTAAGTAAATTATTAACCACTTCAATAATTTGGTTTTCTTGAAACGGTTTGGTAATAAAATCATCGGCCCCAGCTTGGAGCAATTCAACTTTGATTTCTTCTTGCCCCATTGCACTAACAATGATAATAAACGTATTTTGATTTTGACTTTTGATGGTTTTCACAGCCTTTAGCGTATTAATACCATCTTCTTCTGGCATAACCACATCGATAGTCATTAGATCTGGCTTTGAACGTTCATACAATGAAATCGCTTCTTTAGCTGTGGCGCCTTCACCCACGATCGTATGTCCTAATTTACTTAATATGTCGTTGAGCATTTTTCGCATAAACAATGCATCATCAACGATTACTATGTTACTCATGCGCTTCTCCGTGTGAGGCATTTTCTACTAAGTTTTGGTCGGCTAGAGAAAGAATTTCTGATAAATCGAGAATAATAATCAAACGAGTATCTAACTTTCCCACACCCTGTATGTACCAAGCATTTTTGCGTTTTTTAATGATTTCAGATGAGGATTCAATTTTGTCTTTAGCTATTCGCAGTATTTCGGGAACGTCATCAACCAGTAAGCCTATTGTGGCCTCATCCACTTCAACCACCACAATCCGTTTGGGTTGAATAGATTCAGAGAATTGAGATAGACCCAAACGTTCATTCAAATTCATTACAGGAATAACACGCCCTCGCAAATTGATAACGCCCTCAATATGATTCGGAGCATTAGGGAGACGCGAAATTATCATCATGGGGACGATTTCACGTACTTGCATGATATCAATACCAAACTCTTCTTGTTGGAGACGAAAGATAACCAGTTGTTTTTCGCTATCGCTTTGATTACTCATCATCTTTGTTCAATCCTTATGCGTAGATTCTTCTACTTTAAATCGCTTTACCATCTCTTGAAGCATTAATGCCATTTGCGCTAATTCTTGTGATGAAGAAGCGATTTCTTGCATGGATGCTGACATTTGCTGAGTTGAGGAACCAACTTCTTCAGAGCTTGCGGCAGATTCTTCAGCCGCTGATGCAATTTCTTCAATGCGAAGAACCACTTGATTATGTCCTGTGGCTAAATGCTCGGTCGATTCAGAAATTAGCTGAATGGAATCGGAAGTTTTTTCAACGGTGGAAATGATGTTTTCTAGTGCTTCACTGGTTTTAGCGGCTATTTCACGACCTTCCTCTACTTCTTCGCTACCAAGTTTCATAGCCTTAACGGCATTGGCGGTTTCTTTTTGTATGCCTATGATTAATTCACTGATTTGATCGGCTGCTTTGGCTGAGCCTTCTGCGAGTTTTCGAACTTCTTCTGCAACCACGGCGAACCCCCGGCCGGCTTCACCTGCCCGTGCGGCTTCAATTGCAGCATTTAGCGCGAGTAAGTTGGTTTGATCAGCAATATTAGTAATTGTTTCAACAATTTCACCAATTTGCTCGGAGCGTTGGTATAAGGTTTTAATGACATTAGCTGTATCGGTGACTTTATCATGAATAGAATTCATTTTACTTAATGTATTTAACATAGACACACCACCTTGCTGAGCCACTTCCGTTGCTTGATCTGAGGTGGATGCGGATTGTTGAGAAGCTTTTTTAACTTCGTCTAAATTTTTATTCAGTTGCTCAATCACCTGGCTCGTTTCTTGAACCTGTTGAGCTTGATTTTGCGATGCGCGAGAAATTTGTTGAACTGCAGCAGCTATTTCTTCAGTTGCTGCACTTAATTCCTCTGAAGATGAGGATAGTTGTTGGCTGGATGAAGAAACACCATCCGAGGTTTCTAAAACACGCTGAACAATTTCACGGATCCCAGAAATCATGCGGTTAAATGCTTCTGCTAGTTTCCCAATCTCATCTTGAGTTGTTATCTCGATACGCTGTGTCAAGTCGCCAGACGCATTGGCAATTTCGTTAATGCGTTTTGACATTTGATTTAAAGGTTTGGTGATGTATCGAGCTAAAAGATAAGACAGGATTAAAACCAATACGATAATAATGACCGATGTCCAAAGTAAGGTATTTTGTAATTTATCTACCGGAGCAAAAATAACGTTAACAGGTGCCACAGAAAAAACCTCCCAACTGCCTCCTTTATTAACGCCAAATTCCTCCAAATCGGCATATCCAGCTAACACTCGATCACCTGATTTATCCGTGTAAATTGTAAAGCCATCCTCATCGCTAGCGGCGATAGTTTTTAGTTTAGGATTGATTTCGGCGTCGGGTAGGGTTTGCCAAAGGACTGCATCTGGATTTCCTGAAGCCAGTAATCTTCCTTTTTTATCCACCAAAAACGCAGCTTTATCCCCGGGAGTTTTTTTTTCGAGTTGGACAACAAAATTTTTAATGGCGTCCATGTTTAGGGCAATGACTAAAACGCCTGTTAAGGATGGTTTTTCATCATATACAGGTATTAATATATGTATTTCCAAAGCGTTAGTTTGCTCATTGTAATAGCCGTCTTGAAAAATGACTTCATCGGGCTTGAGTTCTTTCACATTATTAAAGAGTGTATCTAATATAGGACTTTCTTCTGCTACCTTTTTATTAATTAAATTAGGAGCCGTAGAGGCAACGATGATGCCATCCTTGTTTACAAAAAAAATATCTTGATAATCGTTTGTTTCTTCCTTTAAATTGGTAAAGTATTGATTAAGCCCTTGGGGATCTTCTTTTTGGGTCAATAAAGTTTCAGAAATAATTTTGGCATCGGTAATTTTGGATTGTAGATACCGATCAATTGAATTAGCAGCCGATTGGCAAATGTGCTTTAAGTCATTACCAATCGAATCTTGTAATGCTTCTGTAGCACTTTTTGTTGCAACGAAAGAGACAACGGCAAGAGAAATGAGAAATAACAAACCAAAACTTAACATGAGTTTGGCATAAAGTTTCATCGTCAATCCCTTTGATTTTTTTCTTTGATTTATAACAGTTTAGCACAAACTAATTTGTAATTTTTTTGTAGATACGCTCGCGCAGGTGATATATTTCGAATCGATGGGCTACGTTTGATAATAAGAATTCGGTTTTGCCAAGCATTAAAAACCCATTTTTTTTCAACGATTGGTGAAACATTTCAAAAATATTGGCTTGCAGTGGGCGGTTGAAATAAATTAAAACATTTCTACAAACGATCAAATCCATCGATTTTAAAGGCTTAGAAGAAATAAGATCGTGCCGTTGAAATTGCGTTACTTTTTTTAGCAACGGGGAAACAACATAATCCTCGTTATCTTGAATGAAATAACGTTTGAGCATCGACTTTGGTAGGAATTCAAGGTTTTTTGCAGGATAACGACCTGCTTTAGCTCTCTCTAGTGATGCCACATCGATGTCTGTACCATAAATCATCAAAGAGAATTCTTTTTTTTGTTTTCCAAGTGCTTCTAAAAAAATCATGGCTAAGGTATAAGCTTCTTCACCACTGCTGCTTCCTGCGCTCCAAATATTAATACTTGAGCGCCGCTCTGTTGCTTTCTCTTCGATGATGCTTGGAGCAACCTCATGTGCAATAATATTCCATGCTTCCTTATCACGATAAAATTCGGTTAAATTAATCGTGAGATAATTAAGTAGTGCATCAATTTCAGAAGGGTTTAGGTCTAAAAAGGTAAGATAATCCTCATAACTTTGAAGATTAATAAGCCTTAAACGGCTATCAATACGGCGTTTTAAGCAAGAAGGACGATATTGACTAAAATCCAAACCACTCATGTTTTTTATTTTTAGAATAAGTGTTGCAAAATGGTCTGTGGCTTCTTTTTTATTGGTCATGCTTATAATTTCTTATGGGTGTTCTTATAGGATAATTTAGTATTAAAGATCCGAGGAGTCTCTCTTGTTTAAATCCAAATCCCAACGTCGACCATCAACGCTATAAACCTGTAATTGGTATTCTTTTTGTGGGTTTAGCTTTTTAGATGAATTCAATCGAATGATTGCTTCAGCGCTTTCGGGTGCAATGAGCCCATATTGTCCAACTCGCACTTGATTGTAAGCGTAACTGTTTTGAATGGCCTGCTTTGGTAGTTTTTGTAGCTCTGTTCCAGGCCAGGCTTCAATTAAGGCATTGTTTTCATCTCTTAATTCTATTCGAACGAGGTACATCGGGACGGCATCTGGGCCTGCATCAACATACATTTTGAATTGAATCTCATCATCAGGAAGTAATTTTGCATTGCTCAAGCTAAGATGAAAGACATTAGGATTTACAGGCCCTGCATGATAGGGCGTAAATACGGCACCACGATAATAATCATAGGTGCCAACCGTGAATATAGCTGTTACTACAAAAAACCAAATCGCAACTTTTTTTAATGTTGGAAAAGACCATGGGGCACTGCCGAGCAGCATAAACCACTTTTTGTTAATCATTTCAGGTCTTTTTTTCATTAACCAAGCATCAATTGAATAAGCCATGCTGCCACTTAAGACTAGGGTTAACCCAATCGAAAGATTTGAAACGGCCATCGTCCACTCATCCATGCACGTAGAGCCTTGCCAACCGAATAAAATCATGAGAATCACACTAATAAACGCTGTAAGGAGTGCTGCTGCACGTGTGAAAAAACCAAAAATTAATGCTAAACCGCTTATTAATTCTAATAAACTAAAAATAATGATTGAAATATAGAGAAGGACAAAATGTTGTAATAAAAAACTAACTACAGGGCTTAAATCAAATAACATTCCCGGCATGGCGCTTTGGACTTTATTCGCCATCCACTGTGGTGCATATGGGTCTAACTTATAGGGGTCATAAATAAATCGTCTTGATCCACCACCCCAGAATATCCATCCTTGAACAAATCGAATGCACAGTATAACTAAACCAATTGCCCGCCAATTATTTGAAGCGACATTTAAATGAGCTTGAGATTGCACAGTCCCTCTGCAAACCTATATGAATAAAAATGATTATTTCATAATAAAGATAGGAAATTAAAGCTTTTATTTTGAATGTTATCATCCAGATGACTATATTTTACTCAAGCACACCTATTTTTTTTAGTTATGACTTTTGACCATTCAAAAAAAGAGCTTGATTTTACCAAAGACGATCGAACCATGAGCGAAGTTGCCAGTTATGTTATGAATCTGACAAAAAATCTTATTAAACAAAGTTCCACACGTGAAGCTTTAAATGAAAAGGGCTATCCCGAAAATGGGCCTATTGAGCAAACCATCCGAGCCTATCAATCGAAAGGAAGTTCAGTTTATGAGCAAGCTCTAGATGCTATGCAGACAGGCTGTGGCAATTGCCAGGAGATGGCTTATACAGGAGCACTATTGTTACGGCTGGGGGGTTATCAAGGGCCTGTAAAAATCGGGATATTTGGACTGAATCATATGTTTTTGATACTGGATGATTATATTATTGATACATGGGCAGGAAAACATTATCCCTTTAAGCGTTGGCGAGAAAATCTTGTGGGGTATGGTGGGGCAATTCGTGATGGAGTCATGATGGGGAAGGTTTTTCCCGCCAATCATTTTGAGTTGGAAGATGAAATTCCAGAGGTCACGCAAGAAGTAGGAACCTTATCGGATTGCCTGCCATCTTTAAATTCACAGAAGGAACTTCGAGGAATCGTTCACAGTCATTTTATAAGACTGGACAAACAAAAGAAGGAAGCGCCTACTCATACCCATAAACCATAGGTTAAGCAGCTTTGTGTTCGGATATCATAAATGGTTCTGTTTTTTTTACCCTTGATTGGTATAATTCCTCGATAATTTTTTACTTGGAGTTCGTATGCTTGCCATTTCAAAGGGTATTCAAGATTCTATAAAGCAACTGTGTGTTGAGAGATACTATAATCCCGGTGATTTTGTGGAATTTACTGATAAATTGCTGTCTTTAGGTGTGATTAGGCAAACATATGACGTATTACAAAATGGTCTTATTTTTTATTCTAAAGACGCAGTTCTATACCATTTACCAGTCAGTGAGGTTGATTCATCGATTGATGAAAGTTCATTTGATATTGGTGATTCATTGGATTTAACTCGGATTAAAAGCGCTATTCAGAATTTTGATGAGGATAAACTATCAGTTAATGAATTTCATCACGAAGTTGCTTGTGCTGGAATTGTGTATGTTAGCGTGCATTTAAACCAAAGAACAATCTATTATTTAAGCCAAGATGGGAAATATTTCCTTGAAACTTATTAATGAGATTAAAAATTAGCATCGCGTCGCGACTTAGAATAACAAATGCCATTTTTGTATTTTAGTGGTAGTTGTATTAGGGGTGTTTCGAACCAACTTAAGAGTCTAAAGCGAAAAACAATTCCTTGGAGTTAGGTCGTCTGATTCTGCCAATTCCGATTGTTCTCCATTTTCTTGCTCTACTACTTCCCAAGTGGGATGGTTTTCTGTCATTATGATGTTTAAAAATTGGTCGCCAGTTTTTAAATAGTTAATGCTTTGGAATTCAATTTTCTCGGGAGTGCAAAAATATAAGTTACACTGCTCGATTGCGTATTGTTTCAAGGCTTGTACTTCAAGTTCAGTGCCAGTCACTAATAATTCACCTTGGGTATTATGTTGGCGTCGTTCTCCGCCAACAATAAACAATCGGTTAAGATGGAGTTTTTGCGAAGGTGAGCTTTGGAGCTGTCGACGAGCTTCGGAATATACGGTGTATATTAGTTTAGAGACTTCATCAAGAAAGAAACCTTTATCCTCTTCATCATCCTCAAAGGTTCGATCGAAACCAGACCAATGATACATCCCAATAAAGGGTTGGGTATTAAGATGGCCATAGAACATTAGGCATATACACGTGGTGACACCGATGGTCATTAAAGAATCGTTGTCATTTTTTATCAGCTTAAATACGCATTCATCCATTTCAACTAGGGTTGGATCAAAAGATGATTCAGGCTTCTCGAACATGACACCGATGGGATTGATGAAAATTAAACCATTATAGCATGAAATGTTCCTTAAATTGACAGCTTTGAAAGCCCGCCTCATGATTAATTTATTTGTAACCGAGCTTATAATTTGTAAGAATATCTCGTAATTAACACAATATGGACAACCGCTGGCTATTTTTTACAGCATCCCTTTTCCGGACTTTTCCCACGAAAACCAAGTTTTTATGAGGTTTGATAAACTATCTATTTTTTATTTTCCAATTTGGATGACCAAGATGAAGTTAACTGATGACCATTGCAAGGAAGCTACCAATTCCCCGCTCGGAAAAAAAATAACGTATATTTCGGAGTATACTCCAGAGTTGTTATTTCCCATACCTCGAAAAGGAAAGCGGGATGAACTCCATGTTCCCAATCCCATTCCATTTTTTGGCTTTGACACGTGGAATGCTTATGAGGTTTCTTGGCTTAATCTCAAAGGAAAGCCGCAAAATGCGATTATTCGATTTGATATTAATTGCCACTCCGTGAATATTATTGAGTCAAAATCATTTAAATTATATTTAAACTCATTCAACAATACACGTCTTGAATCGATGGAGGAATTGGAAGCGCTTTTGACAAAAGATATTAAGCGATTAGTGGAGGGAGAAGTGCGAATCACCCTTTATACATTGGATGATTTGCTGAACCAAAACATCGAAACTTTCGACGGAACTTGTCTTGATGGCTTAGATATTGAAATAGATTCATTCCAAGTTAATCCAGGTCTATTGACCACCGATAACACTCAGATTGTCCATGAAACATTATATTCTCACTTATTAAAATCAAATTGCCTTGTCACAGGGCAGCCTGATTGGGGCTCAATTCAAATCCTTTACTCTGGAACAAAAATTAATCACGTGGATTTATTGAAATATCTAGTCTCTTTTCGAAATCATAATGAATTCCACGAGCAATGCGTCGAGCGTATCTTCATGGATATTCAAACATTTTGCCAACCATCTGAATTAACCGTAACGGCAAGATACACAAGGCGAGGAGGTTTAGATATTAACCCAACTCGAAGTTCAAAACCTATCGGCCCAGTAAGCAACATCAGGATGGCTAGACAGTAAATCTCTTATGGCGTTCAAATTAATAGTGATGGCATCAATATATCGTATGGTTTCATCTTAAGTTTTATCTTAGAGGTTTTGACTAAGAAAAAATGTATGCTATCGTGAAGCTATCACCCATTGGAACTATGGAATATATGGGATTGATTCAAGAACGATAAGGAATATCTGTATGGAATCAGAACGCCGTTTGAACCTAGCATTAAGAAAAAGACCCAATAGTCAAAATGCCGTCTCCAAACCCTCCTTTTTTGTTCATCAACCTACTAAAGTGCCTTCTTACGTTGCGCGAGAACAAAAACATGCCCCATTTCTTCCACCCTTAGATGATTGTAAACCTTCCTCCCAAGTAGAGCTGTCTTTAGCCAGAGTTAAGCCAAGACGACCTCCTTCTGAACAAAAATCATTCTTTTCTAAGGTACCAAATGCTAAGCTACCTCCTATAGAAGAAAAAAAGCCAAGCATAATAAATGAACGTTCATTCACTGAGGTAGAGATATTAAAGCAGCTACTCCAATATAAAAAACAAACGCTAGCAGAAATACTTGAGATTCATCGATTGTTACATGAGATCTATATTCTTACCTGTAATGACGTCACGCTTTCTCATAAAGAAAAAAATAAATTAATTGATACAGCCCTTAAAGATATGTCTGTTAATAATGTTCGTATAAAAGAAATCCGTGAAGAAATCAAAAAAGTTCAATTAGAACTCGACGAACTCCGTGCACCCTCTGAAAGAGCGCTTCCTTCTATATCATACTTGGTGCGCAAGTAGGGCTGTGTTATTAGGTATGTTGGCCATTGTCCTTGCTTAAGTGCCTCGGCTGATCCGCATCCAGAAAAACCTTGGTAAAAGGGGAAAAAATAGTTAATCCAATTGTATAAAGAATGCTTTTAGATAATAAGTTTCTGGCATAGCCGGATGAATGGGGTGATCAAATCCAGGGTGGCCTCGTAAGATTAGCCGTCCCGTTCGACCGGCTTGAGCAAGACTTTGTTGAATGACTTCTTGTAAATCATGTTCAGATAGATGATGGGAGCAAGAGGCAGAGACTAGGATTCCCCCTGGTTGCAACAATTTAAGTGCTTGTTGATTAGCACGATAATAAGCCGTTAAACCTTGTTTGAAATCTTTTCGTCGTTTAATAAAAGCGGGGGGATCTAAAACGACAACATCAAAAAGTTCTTCTTGATGTTTTAAGAGCTTTAATGCTTCAAAGGCATCTGATTGAAAGATATGAACGTTATCTTGAACCTGATTTAGTCGGGCATTATGTTGCACAAATTCCATTGCCGTGTGTGATGAATCTACACAAGTCACATTGGCAGCACCTCCCATTGCGGCTTGGATCCCCCAGCCCCCTGCATAACTAAATACATCTAAAACACGCTTACCTTGAGCTAATGACTTTAAAAAAGCACGATTTTCACGATGATCATAGAACCAACCAGTTTTTTGTGAAGCTTCACGAGGAATTTCAAATCGCACGTCATTCTCAATAATGGTTAAATATTCAGGTAATTCTCCATGTAACTCTTTTGCATATTTAGGGAGATTTTCTAACTCGCGCATGCTGCTATCGGCTCGTAACCAGATAGAGTTTGGTTGAAACAGTTCGATGAGTGCACCATAAATTGCTTCAATCTGTTGTTCCATGCCTGCGGTATTAATTTGAATCACAAAATCTTGATCATAACGATCAATGACTAAACCTGGTAACGCATCGCTTTCCCCATAAACTAAACGATAATAGGGTTTGTCATAAAACTGCTCACGGTAACGTAAGGCATTTTGTATACGTAGCTTAATCCAATCATCAGGTAGAGTAGATTGATCAGTAAGCAGCCTTGCGGTAATTAAGGAATGAGGATTTACATAGGCAATACCCAACGTTTGCCCTTGAGAATCACACACCTCAACGAGTTCTCCTTGAGAAAAATCTTTTAAAGATGAGCGCTTGGTATTAATTTCATTGCTGTATATCCAGCGATGACCTTGGAGTAAACGTTTTTGATGGTTTTTTTGTAGAATTAACTGTTTCATAGTTCGTTATATGTGCATCGGCTTTATCAAAAGCGAATGATATCCTAATCGCTATGGTGTAACAAAGTAAACGCTCCAAACTAGAGTTATTTTTTAATTATTCTTGCCTAGTTACTGTGTTTCATTAGCCTTCTTGATAAATGCGTATTTCTTATTCAATTATTGATTATCTGATTTCCAACAATAGACGTAGACACTTTTATCTTGAATCAAGATCTGGGAGATTTTAATTCATTATGTCTATATTTTGACACAAGATGCATCGCAGACTAAATTTAAAATATAGGTTTTATAACCGGTATTCTTAATGGGGTTATTAGATAAACTTCGTAAACACCCAAATAAAGATGATTTATTGAGCGGTGATATTTATAAGGACAAAACGGGTTCTCTTTCAAAACGATTAGATTACGCCTGGAAAGTATATACCAGTCACGATACCAAATATACTCAAGAGCATAAAGATCTGGCTGTGCTCTTTTTAAAAACCAAGTTTAATACAAACGAAATCGAAAAAATAAATCAATTAATGCAATTAAAGCAAACGAATCCTGACAAAAATTTCATTCCTTCATTAGCTGATCTAAGTGCTCAACCTCAAATGAGAGCTCCTCCTGAAAGAAATAGCAATCCTAAAAAATTCATTCCCATGGAAAAGTTATCTGAGATTTTGAATCCATACCCCATGGATGAGCAAGCAAGACGCTTTGTTTCTGAGGCAAATGAAGGGATTCGTCGTCTTAATAGATTAATCGAGCAATACAACAAGGCTCAAACCAAAGAAGAAAAAACAGAAATTTATAAGCAGATTTATCAAGAGCGAATACGAATTGATGAGCAATTTTCAGGAGACGTTATTCAAGACTTTCCTGAATATCGAACACAAATGTACCACCGTTTATTTAATGAGCTTAAGAAGCAACAATCCTTTTTAGAGTTAGCTTCTTTAAGCAAAATTTCATTGGAATTAGTAAGTTCTGTTCAAAGCGACTCACAAAGCTCATTGCCAGAGTTCTTAGCTAATATGTCGCCTAAAAAAGCAAATCGGTTATTAGTTATTTTATCTGCTAAGAACTTTAATGCGGATGATCTTAAAAATCTATATTCTACTTCTGATCCAGAATACCCTCAGTGGAAAGAGTTTCTAGAAAATCATACCCTCGAATTTTTAGGTGGAAATAATTCTAAAAATTTTAAAGTAACCAATACTCAAACGGGTAAGATGTCTGTTTTAAAGGTAGAGTATCGTTTAGGTATGCCCAAAGCCGCTGAAACTTATTTAAGAGAAAGTGCATTAAAAGATATTTTAACACCAGTTTATGCAGAGAGGGTGGCTACCTATAAACAGGGTAGTCAAATGATTACAAGAAACCTACTAATAACTGATTTTTGTCTTGGAGGTGATCTTGAAAGTCATGCACAAAAGCAACCAAATACTGCGGCACGTTTAAATTCTGCCTTAAATGTTTATAGTCAAATGGGTGTTATTTTGGAGGGCGTGCGACAAGATGGTTGCTTATTTCCCGATATGAAAAATACGAACTGGCTCATTGATGAAAATGATGTCGTTAAAATCGCAGATTCAAAATCGTTTGTATATTTAAATACGGATGGAAATTACGATGCCAATAATCCTCAAAATCGCTGGGGAGATTTACTCCGAACGCGTTATATGATGCCTCCCGAATTTAAACAGGCTAAATTTTCCGCCGATAAAGCACATTCTTTTATGCTAGGGAAAAATCTCTATCAATATATGACTAAATGTGATTACCAATATCTTAATGATAAAAATCATTGGCGTGACTTTGATTTCAAGGATCCAATTTTTCAAACAGAGCAAGGAAAAGAATTAAAAAGCCTAATAGAGCGGATGATTAACCCCAATGCTAGCATGAGGATATCTGTCGCAGAAGCGACTAAAAGGCTAGAAGAAATAAAAATGATGCCATTAAAAAAAGAGTGTTATAGTCAAGTCCAAGCAGTAACAACTATGCTTAATGAGCAATATGCTTTATTTCCAATGTCGCATCGGCAGGAGCTTAATGATTTCATTCGTCTTAAAAGCCTAGCAATACATACTGCGAAAAACGATTCAGAGCTTAAGCAAATAAAAACGGAGGTACAGAAAAAACTATCTGAAATAAAAGAGCTTGTACATGCCAAGCAAACTACTTTGTCAAGAGTAGTAGCATTAAAACCATTTACTAAGGATCCTGCCATACAACGACTTATAGAGAGTACTAGACAAAAAATCATAGCTCAAACCGATAAGAGCGCATTATTAGCAATTAGTGATGATTTATCGCAGAAGTTAGCAATGATGGAAAGCAAAAAATCTTGTGAAGATATCTTAAGTGATATTAAGAAATATCAGTTTGGTGATAATGATATTGAAATGGAAAAATTTATTTCCGAGAACAGGAAGCGTATTTTAACCGCAAATACAAACGAGGAACTCTTGGCTATTAAAGAGAGCCTAACTAAAGCTCAGTGTGGTTTTAAAAATCCAGAAATAGACTATGTTAGGGATGCTATTAATTCGTTTCGAAATGGAGCAAATGCGTTTACAGTAGGAATGAAAAGAAAAGCCGAACTAATCGAGTCAGCAATGGCAAAAGTACCCTTGGCCGAACGAGGAAATATTTCACTAGGAAAGACAGAAGCCACCAAAAACGTACAGTTGGCTATGGCATCACACCGTCATATGTTCAGATCGAGAGAACCTTCATTGGATGAAAAAAAAGCAGCAGATACATTTGTTAAATTTAAAAATAAATTTCAGCAGGCTAAAGAGTCTGTAAAAGAGCAGGTAAAACCAGAGGAAGTGAAAGAGCATAGTAGCAGGTATACTCCTCGCTAGATGCAAAAAAAATAGTCAGGGGTGGATATAAATTATGATTAAAAACTATCAAATGCTTTGTGAAGAACTAAATTTAACTTCTGAATATACCGAAAAAAGTTTAGAAGTCATAAAACGTTGGTGTTATGAACACGTTTCAAGAGACATTTCATTTTATGGTGAGCCAGAAGAACAATATAATCATTATTTAAAGTTTTCTAAGTCATACTTAGAAGATTTTTTGCCCCATACGGCTCAAAATCCATCAATATCTATTCCTGAGCTGGATTATTTAACTTTAATTCAATACGCTTCTGCTCATGGATATGATCGTTTTATAACGAATACTGTCTCAGAGTCTAAAGAGCTTTGGAGTTTAAAAAATCAGTATGGGATGACCCCCTTACATCTTTCTGCAGGTAGAGGTTATGTGCACACAGTAAGGGCCCTTTTAGAAAAAGGTGCTAATCCTGAAGTAGAAAATAGCACGGGCCAGTTGCCAATCTATACTACTTTGCTGATACCCATTGATTCCTCCCTTGATCTCGTTGAGAGAAAAAAAGCCGTTTATCAGCTATTAAAGATAAAAGCGCCGCACTCGGTGTTTCATCAAGACAAAAGTGGTGATTCATTATTGCATTTAATTGCAGTAAATGGGCTTTATGAGGTGTATGTTGAGGATGAAGCAGAACTAAGCCCTATGTTGCTTCAATCAAATAATTATCAAGTATATCCTATTCATAAAGCTATTTTAAATCAACATACCAAACTTATCGAACTTTGGTTAGATTACGATAACGTTTCTTCTCTTTCTGATGCCAAGGGTAGGGTAGCTTTGCACTATGCTGCTCTCTATGGTACAGAAGAGATTACTAAACTTGTTTGTGGTAAAACCCATGATTTAGATGTTAGGGATGCTTATAATAAAACGCCGTTAATTTTAGCAGCTGAGGCAGGAAATTTACCTGCAATGAAGGTATTGATAGAAAAAGGAGCGGATCCAAATTTAAAGGATTATGAGGGGTATTCTGTTTTACATCGAGCCGTTCTTGAAGGGCATGTTGAAATGGTCCAATGGCTCTTACAACATACCTCTGTAAATACTCATGATGTTACCGAGGATGGTGATACCCCTTTATCTTTATCTGAGAAAAATGAAGATATTCCAGAAATAAAAAATCTTTTACTTGAAAAAGGTGGCAGCAACGCTTGTTGTTTAAAATAAGAATAAAGATGTTACTTATAGAACTGCGGTAAGTGGTTCATCTTTTTCTCTTTGTGGCGTTATAATAATTGAATCAATAGCTAAATCGATTGTCTCATTATCTATTGCGGTAAAAAGTTGATGAAAGGACATGACGATATAATTGATCGGCTGATTTAAGCGCTTACCGAGTTGATCCATAATTTCCATGTCAAACCCATAATAGTGATGGCTTTGATCAGCAGTTGAGCAAAATGGGGGATTGTCCCCCGTGATGCCAACGTTAAGAGATCCAGCGTATGCAGGAAGAATCCAAAAAAGAAATACAACAATAAAGATCTTCCATTTCATAAAAGTAAGCCCTGTTTAAGGTTCATTATACTTTTTGTGACAAGTTTACCTGACTTAATTTTAGTATAGCTAACTGTTGCACTTCCCTGACGTAGTACAAAGCAGGAGCTTAAAAGTCTGCATATTGAGTCTAAACTTCGCTCTTTGTCTACAGGAGCTATTCAAGCCATAGTTCGTGCTTTTTGTGCCACGCTTCAATCGATAAAGGCGGATAATTCTGGTATTTCAATTCCTTATCTGGAATGTCGCACCAGCTCACAGCAAACTCAACCATCATATGAATGGTTTCAGGTGCTTTAGGGAGGGGGGTATCGATGGCCGAGGCAAAGGGATGAATTAACTGAGGCCAGTTTGGATCAGAAACCCATAAACAACTTCCACACTGCTTACAAAAATGGCGACGACCAGAACTGAGTTCTGATTTTTCTTTCTTTTCTGGAAAAAGCCCGGCTTGATAAATAGATATAGATTCTTGGCCTTGAACCGTTAATGTATCGGCTATACCCATAATATTAATGGCATATCCTCCGCCTCCGGCTGTTTTTCTACATATCGAACAATAGCAGCGCATGTAAGGATAGGGAGAATGACTTTCGCATTCAAATTGTACAGACTGACAATGGCAGGATCCTTTGAGTTTCATAATCGTATCCTTTGATATTCCAGTTAAGGTACAAGACCAAATGTAGACTCTAGCGGAAGATATGCTAGTATGGTCTAGTCTATTTTTCCAATAATATAGGAATTCTGTTCAACTATGTCTTGTGAACAAACGAATGAAGATCTAGAACAAGCGCATAGCGCGCTTCAAGCCTTATTTCAAAAGCTTCATAACGCTCATATTTTTAAAGTGAATATACTCAAAACCGCATTAATAGTTGATGCTTGTGAGCTAGCGTTAGGTGTCTGGAATATGCTTGATGAACAAGAAGGGTTAGAGGGTGCTGTCTTAGGTATGGGGGTCTTGTCTGTAGGACTTTCTGTGTACGGGTTATTTAGGCATAAAAATATAATTCCCGATAAAAAGGATGAACCGGTTCAAACGCCCTCATTACCGGTTTAAATTAATGATTCTTTAAAGAAGCTTAATTCCAGTTTGGAGAGGTTATGCCAGTCAGTTATTCTCAACAATTACACATTGCTAATCAAGCATTAGAAGAGGCGGAAGCTTCTAACACCTTTAAAAAATACATTCTTACTGCTGCCGTTGTGGTCAATGTCATTGGTATGGGGCTTGGCATCGCAAGCTTAGTTGGAGAAAAGCAACCAGGGATGGAGCCTACCATGTTTGGTCTTCAGGTAGTGTCATTGGGTATATCTTGTTTTGGTCTATTTCGCCCTCGAAGGCACAATGAGTCTATTCAAACGTCTCCTGAACCACATACCCCAGCGATAGAGGTATAATTTTTATCAAGGACTGCATCATGACAGAAGCAAAGGACTGTGTTTCAGAGAGACTAATCGATGTTTTATGTATTGGCGCAGGTCCAGCTGGGCTAACGGCTGGCTATTTACTAGGAAAAGAAAAAAAATCTTGCTTAATTTTAGAAAAAGATCCCCAATACGTTGGAGGTATCTCTAAAACAGTCCAATATAAAGGATTTCGTTTTGATATTGGTGGACATCGTTTTTTCTCCAAATCATCTGAAATTGAAGCGTTGTGGGAAGAGCTTTTAGGCGAGGATTTTATCGAACGCCCAAGAAAATCGCGCATTTATTATCAAAAAAAATTTTTTAGCTACCCAATTAAGCCCTTTGAAGCCCTATGGAAGTTAGGAGTTTATCGATCGTTTTCTGCTTTATTTTCCTATCTTCGCTATCGTCTTTATCCGATTAAGCCCGTTCGGTCTTTCCAAGATTGGGTAACCAACCAGTTTGGGCGTTTTTTTTTCCAGATATTCTTTAAAACCTATACAGAAAAAGTCTGGGGTATGGCTTGTACGGAGATCTCATCCGATTGGGCAGCACAAAGAATTAAGGGGCTTTCTTTAATCACTGCGCTGAAAAATGCGTGCTTTGCAAAAGCACCTCAACATCAACAATCTATTAAAACCCTGATTACTCATTTTCGATACCCTAAGTTGGGGCCAGGGATGATGTGGGAAGCAGCGCGAGCAAAAATTCAGCAGCAGGGAAATTGTGTCGAGCTTGGAGCATGCGTTACAACTATTGAGTATTTAAGCCAGGATAATACTTGGTGTGTACATTACCAAACTCCTGATGGAGAAAAAATAGCTTACGCTCGGCAAATTATTTCTTCTATGCCGCTTCGAGAGTTAGTGCAGGCGTTATCCTATGACTTACCCCCTAAAATAATTCAGGCTGCGGATGGCTTAAGGTATCGTGACTTTTTGATGGTCGCTTTGATCGTCAATGAAGACGGACATTTTGATGACAACTGGATTTATATTCATGATCCCACTGTTAAAGTCGGCCGCATTCAAAATTTTCGTTCTTGGTCTCCCTATTTAATACCAACCCAGGGTATGAACTGTTACGGACTAGAATATTTTTGCTTTGAAGGTGATGGTCTATGGAGCGCTGATGATGAGGATCTTTTAGATCTGGCCAAAAAAGAAATCCATCAGATAGGACTTATCAAAGAATCTACAATTGTGGATGGTTGTGTAGTTCGGCAACCTAAAGCCTATCCAATCTATGATGATACTTATAAAATGAATGTTGCAACAATTCGTGAGTATTTAAATGAACACTTTCCAGGATTGCACCTGGTCGGCCGAAATGGTATGCATAAGTATAACAATCAAGATCACGCGATGATGACGGCCAAGTTAACTGTAGAAAATATACTGGCAGAAAAGACAATTTATAATGTTTGGAATGTCAATGAAGATGCCGAATACCATGAGGATAAAGATCGAGAGCCCCGAGTGACGGAGCGTTTAGTTCCTGAGAGACTTCGATGAAATCATCCCCTCTTTTTATTACAAAACTCTTAGGGTATATCGGTGTTGGAGGAGCAGCTGCGTTCGTTGATGCGCTTGCTTTTTATATAGCTAAATATCACTTAGGTCTATTTTATTTATGGGCATTGGTACTGGGGTTTATCCCTGGTGTTACAACAAATTTTTTATTATGTAACGCGTTACTTTTTTACAAATACAAGCGAAGTTTTTTCGGAGCTTGGTATCGGCATTTGGTTGTTAGTTTATTTAGTCTTTTAATAAATGCGGTCATGATGATCATATTGATAGAAGTTCTAAACATCAACAACTACTTATGTGCAAGGATTTTCGCGCTGGCTTTTGGGTTTATTATAAGTTTTGTCTTGATTCGAAATATTGCGTTTCAAGATAATAAATATTTCAAAACGCTTGCTTCATCGCGAATACAGAGTGGATAGCCCGAATAATGCTCAGAAAGGACAGTTATCGTGCATATTTTAGTGACTGGAGGTTTGGGGTATATTGGTAGTCATTTTGTGGTTGAGGCTTTAAATAAAGGATTTAAGATTACGGCAATTGATAATCTCATCAATTCCTCAATTGACATTATAACGGCTATTGAAACACTCACCGCAACATCATTCGAATTTTATAAGATCGATTTAAGAAATAAAAATGAGTTACACGCTTTATTCAAAAACAGAAGCTTTGATCTCGTTGTTCATTTCGCGGGTTTAAAATCAGTCTATGAATCAAGGCTCTCCCCTCTAGATTATTATGAAACCAATTTGGTTGGCAGTTTTAATTTATTACAAGCCATGCAGGGTGTTAATCTGAAAAAAATTGTTTTTTCTTCTTCCGCAACAGTATATGGCCAGCCAATTACCAGCCCTTATACTGAATCGCATCCAACTGTTCCTATCAATACCTATGGTGATACAAAACAATCCGTTGAAGTCTTATTAAAGAATATTTGTCATTCCGATGATGATTTTTCAGCGATTGCATTACGATATTTTAATCCCATTGGCGCTCACCCAGATGGGCTCATTGGCGATACGCAAAGAGGAGTACCAAATAACTTGATGCCTTATATAAACGAGGTCGCGCTGAAAAAACGTGATTACTTGCCGATATTCGGTGATGACTATTCCACCCATGATGGGACTGGAGTTCGTGATTATATTCACGTTTTAGACTTAGTAGAAGGTCATATTTCCGCGATAAATTACTTAATAAACCATACAGGATTTGACGTATTTAATTTAGGAACCGGCAAGGGATATTCGGTATTAGATGTGGTTCAAACCTTCGAACAAGTGAACTGTTGCACTATTCCAACTAAGATAAAATCACGACGCCCAGGAGATTTAGCGGCTTATTGGGCCGATACATCAAAAGCACAATTAAAGTTAAATTGGCATGCAACTCGTTCTTTAGAGCAAATGGTGCATGATAGTTGGAATTGGCAAAAAAATCGTTCAAGCTTTTCGGCCTAAGAGCTCAAAACCTCAATAAAATCATCTAAGATCGTTTTAAATAAAGATCAAATGAATACAAAGGATTATATTGAATCCGCTTCACCCAATGATATTCTTGCCACAGTTGTTTAAAAGCCTTATTTTTTTCCATAAAGGTTAGGAAATTGAAATCCGAGTCATGAATATACCCATACTGTTCATAATTATTCACATTGATATTAACAAGGACTAACTTGGGTTTAAATCGTTTAAAATCTTCTAAGATGCGTTGTTGCAATGAGTATTCCATGTCTGGATTAGCTGGATGGTTCACTAAGCCAGGCAGTGGCCATAAGGAACAAAAACGTGACCCTAACTTCATGTGACCGTAATACATAAAATAGGCGGATTGCATGTAAGTGCTAAACATAAAAAAAGGTTCATTTTGAGCATAGTAAGATACTTCATTTACCATATGATTAAACGCACACTGGCTATTAAACGCGCATTGCATCTGATTTTTAGTATTTAATGCAATCGGAACAACATAAAATGAGACGCTAGAAATAAATAGCGTCATTATTAATAAATACCTTTCTATTCGAGCATGTTTAAACTTTCGAAACCCGGATAATCCAATTAAGCTCACTAATAGAATGTTTGTTGCATATAGCGGCAATGCTTGATAGCGCCAACCTTTACTCTGTAAAAGATAACTTAATGCAAACCCAAGGCATATCATAAATAAATACTGGATTATCGAATTCAAGCGGTTTTTTTGATAACAAAATGCCCAGATAATGAGTGAAATGAAAAAAAATAACAGAGGGGCTTGGAGCAGTAAAATATTAATATGTACATAATGTTCTGGCACATAAGTGGCTAAGATGACCGGCAAAATTTCGGTAAGATAGGTCGGTGTAAAGATAATAAAACTAATCAAATAAACAACTTGAACAAGTGCTAAAGCAGCAAGGTCCCAACGTAGAAATACTGACAATGATTTTTTATTCCAAAAAAGCCATAGTTCCGTTAAACAAAATGGAATAAAAAAATATGGAGGCTTTAAAGCAAAGCCAATGCCAGCCATGGCACCAACTAGACCTCCTAGCCAAGCCGAGCGCGGTTTATTCAATAGAAAAGAAAGATTTAAGAAAAAATAGGGTAATGATAAAAGCAACATGATTTGCTCTTTTTGACCGTAATCAGCAAGCGTTGCCAATCCTAAGCTAAGAGCCAGAGCAATGAGTAAATAATTCCCGGCTGTTTCATCTATGCTAAATAAATTCCGAATTATTTTAAACGAAATAAAATAACAAAGTCCCGTCAAACCAGCTAGAAAACTATAAAATGCGGTAATGGGTTTAATCGGTATCGCCTCAGCAAGTAGGACTAAACTCCCATGTATAAAATATAAAAGTGATGGGTTGGTTTCAAAAAAATCACTTCCATAGTGGCCTCCTGAAAACATGCGCTTGCCAATTTCTAAACTCCAGATGATGTCATGATGGATGAGACTATTGGCCTCGATTAGTATTTGAATAGCCAGAAAAGTGATAAAGAAAAACCAGATAAATCTATCGGCAGAGCGATGCATAGGGTGTTGCCTATATAAAGTTTAGATTAAGCTACGCATTTGTTAATATAAGCAGGATATTGCAATTGTTCAACACTAATTCTGCTATCATAAGAATTACAAAAGAATGAGCTATTAAATAATGTTAGCCAGCTCCCGTTGGTTGAGTCGCATCAACAAGCGTTTATAGTTTCAAGCGTATCTAAGCTCAGGTAAGCGGGCGAAATTAGGGAAGTTTTTTTTGTTATTAAGGAGCGGTAATGAGTCATAATTCAGAACTTGAAATTCCTTTTTACGAGCGTTTATTAGAGGATTCTAAGGGAATTGTTCATTCTTTAAAAACGGCTATTGTCCATCCTGTTGAAAAAAATTCTATAGAAGGGGCTATAGCCGCTGCAAAAGAAAACTTAATAGAACCGGTTTTCGTTGGTCCTGAAGATAAAATTTTAAAAGCAGCAGAAGACGCCTCGCTCGATATATCAAACTTTGAGTTAATTGCAACGAAACATAGTCATGAAGCTGCTGAAACGGCTGTACGCATGGCAAGTAAAGGGGAAGTGGATGCCTTAATGAAAGGTCATATCCATACAGATGAGTTGCTCAGTTTTGTGGTCAGTAAAGATTCTGGGTTGCGAACGGCAAGACGAATTAGTCATGTTTTTTGCATGGATATACCGCGAGAGATTTACCCCAAACCACTATGGCTAAGCGATGCCGCCATTAATATAAAGCCGACTCTCGAAGATAAAAAAGATATTATTCAAAATGCCATTGACCTATTTCGCGCCTGTGGATTTGGAACCCCCAAAGTAGCAATACTCTCTGCAACAGAAAAAATTACGCATAAAATTCCATCGACAGTAGAGGCTGCCGCGTTATGCAAAATGGCAGAAAGGGATTGGATTACGGGGGGAGTTTTAGATGGGCCCTTGGCTTTTGACAATGCCATCTCAAAAGAAGCCGCCGAAATCAAGCAGATTAAATCAAACGTCGCGGGTGATGTAGACATTCTCATTGTGCCCGATATTGAATCCGGCAATATGCTTTATAAGCAAATGAAATACCTTTCAGGGTATAATGCCGCAGGAATTGTCATGGGAGCGCATGTTCCCATTATGTTGACGAGTCGTGTAGGCGGGGTAAAGGCGCGCTTAGCATCCGCTGCGTTAGCCTTACTTTATGTCAATGGTAAGGAAACCAGGGAATTATGACGGAGAATATTTTAACCTGTAACGCCGGGTCAAATAGCCTAAAATGTGCGTTGTATGAGGCGGGTAAACATACCTTAGCATGGCGCTTTGAAGTGGATCGCATCCATGATGAGGCAACCTTAAGCATAAAAGACAAACATGGTGAAAAGCTTAAGGATAAACAATCCATCGATAGCGGTTATAAAAATGCTTTATTCGAAATATTAACGTGGTGTGAAGAGCAATCATCATTTGAGCTGGTGGCTGCAGGTCATCGCATCGTTCATGGTGGTCTAGAGTTTAAGGGCCCTGTCGAAATTAACGAATCTATCATGAAAAAACTCAAGGCGCTGATCCCTTTGGCGCCACTTCATCAGCCCCATAATTTAATACTCATTGATTGTTTGTCAGAAAAATATCCTAATTTAAAACAAGTTGCTTGCTTTGATACTGCTTTTCATCGAACTCAGCCCTGGTTAGCGCAACAATATGCCTTGCCTCGAGAACTTGTGCATCGAGAATCTATTCTTCGCTATGGATTTCACGGCCTATCTTACGAGTATATCGCTTCTATTTTACCTGAATATATTGGTTCTTTAGAGAATAGCCGAGTTATCATTGCTCACCTTGGCAGTGGGGCGAGTATGTGTGCGTTGAAAAATGGCAAAAGTGTTTCTACGACTATGGGATTTACCGCTCTAGAAGGGTTAATGATGTCAACACGTTGTGGTCAGCTTGACCCTGGCATCGTGCTTTATTTGCAACAAGAAAAAGAATACGCTCTAAGTGAAATTGACACGTTACTATATGAACGTTCGGGCCTTCTTGGCGTATCAGGCATTAGTGGCGATATGCGAGATTTAGAAGACTCAGATGATGCTGAAGCAAACGAAGCCATCGAACTTTTTTGTTATATGGCGGCAAAAGAATTGGGCAGTTTAATCATGACCTTAGGCGGGATGGATGCTTTTGTATTTACCGGGGCAATGGGCTGTAATGATGTATTCGTTCGTCGTCTTATCTGTAACTATATGGATTGGTTCGGAGTGAGTATTCAGGATGACGCTAATGCAAATCATTCTATCAGGATTTCAACGCCAGCCTCTTCAATTCCTGTATTGGTACTTCCAACAGATGAAGAAGAAATTATCGCGAAACAAACGGCGGGTGTTTTATGAGTTCAAAAGTAATTTTCATCACGGGGTGCTCAACTGGAATAGGACTTAAGGCGAGTCAGGCTTTATCTAAACGTGGTCATCGAGTGATCGCATCGTGTCGCAAGCTTGAAGATGTAAATCGACTAATTGAGCAAGGCATTGAGGCTTTGCAAATGGACCTGAGTTCTAGTGAATCCATCCGAGCTGGTTTTGAAGAATTGATGATCAAGGTGGATGGGCGTTTAGATGTGTTGATCAATAATGCCGGCTATGGTCAAGCCGGTGCTTTAGAGGATATTTCAAGAGATGCGTTACGACAACAATTTGAAACGAACGTCTTTGGGCTGATGGAGCTAACTCGCTTAGTTATTCCTGTGATGCGAGCACAAAGAACAGGGCGAATCATTAATATCAGCTCTATTCTTGGAGTCATTAGTTTGCCTTTTCGCGGTGCTTACAACGCTTCAAAATATGCAGTTGAAGGACTGACTGATACTTTAAGGCTTGAATTGAAACCCTCAGGAATTGAAGTCATTTGTATTGAGCCTGGGCCAATAACCAGTCAATTCAGAGAGACCAGTGTTTCCCAAGCCCAAGATGAAATTAATATGACAGAAAGTCATTTTAATGCCCAGTACCAGCGAATGCTAGGAGATTATCGCATGCAGAAAAAAGACTCTATCTTTACTAAATCTCCTGAGGCTGTGGTGAATAAATTGATTCACGCAATTGAGTCAAAAAAGCCTAAAGCAAAATATCTGGTCACCTTACCAGCTTACCTCTTTATTATGTTAAAGCGCCTATTGAGCGTTAAGATGATGGATAAATTGCTCATTGCCGTATCAAAAAAGGAGCTTGGAGCATGAGCCAAGCGCTTGCTTAATAAAGCCTAAAGCAAACAAAGCGTTGTTTCTCAGTATGGTATTAGTAATGAAAACGTCGTTACGAGTAACGTAGTGACGAAACAATTATAAATACCGTACGGACCTTTTTTATTAAAATTCGTACAAATTTAAGAGTTTTTAAATAAGCTCGCAACATACTCATCTATATTTTCATGAAGCACATCTAACGGATTGATTGAGTAACGTTGAGTGGGTGCAAGAGAATCAACGGAAAGATTGTGGCTAGACAATCTACGGCGTTTATAAGCAGGGGATTCGTCATCCCAAATATCTTGAGGGGTCGGGTTGGAAGTTGAGGCGGTAACTGAACTTGAACTAGGGTTTGAGAAAAAACTCTGGCGACTTTGTGATGGATAAAACCTCTCAGGCGTCCATCGATTATCGTAAGAAATTGAAGAAAAAGCTGGTCCAAATTCTGATTCAAGTTGAGTGTCTAATGTAGCCTCTTCCCTTTGAAGAATAATCGCTGGTTGTACTTCTGGTTCGGTTGATTCGAATCGCTTAGGGGCTTCATGAGTATCTAGATTTGTCGCACTCACCTGATCTTGCACAAGAGGCAAGTTATAAAGATCTCCAAGTTCGCGCTCTAGATCTTCTGCTAAGCACTCTTTAAGTCGATTGGCGTTTAAAATCACTCCTCGGAACTTAAATTGTCTTAAGTAATCATTTAAATGAGATAGATAAACTCCTAATCGATTGGCCCCAGCAACCGAAGAGTCACGTTCTAAAAGAAGCGTTGCGTGAATTTCTCGCAAACTAAGCTTAGAAAGATCGACCGGTTTTTTAAGGATAATTTCGGTGTATGCATCTTGAAAGACGTCTTGTAATAATTGAGGGCACATAGTGTTGAGCTGCTGAAACGTTAAGGGCACTCCTTGGTAACTAAATTGACTTAAAAAAATTCGAATTTTCTCCAAAGAGCATCCGAGCTTTTGAGACGTTACTTTTAAGCTTAGGCCAGCGCGAGCGAAGGAGTGAATTTTAGCTAAAGTTATTTCGTGCTGAGGGTTAAGGGTATATCGCTCTCGGGATATTGGTCCATCATATTGATTCCCTAATTTAGATTTTAATTCTTCAACTGAAATCGTTCTGAATTCTTGAAGGGTTAGATTGCCCCCATTGTATTCAAATTTATTTAAAATAGTTTCTAACTGGGATCGTTTTAAGTTAAGAGCGAAAAGAGCGCTATCTAGCGATTTGTTTGAAAGAATTACTTGATGTATGCTTGCTAGAGTCAAATGATAACTGGATGTTGACAGCTCTGGGTTAACTGGATTTACCGTGGATGATTGTTCTTTAGGAATAGGGTAGAAACGGGCAATAAATTGGTCAGTTGGTAGATGATAGGCGTCACCAAAATAAGTTGCTAAATGTTCAACTGAATATTTCCTTATTTCTTGAACTGTAAGAGAACATTGATAACAATGGTAATGTGACAATAGCTTATCTAGTTGAGGACGGTTTAAGCCAAGTATCTTAAGCACATTAGGTATCGTATTCTGTAAAATGGTTTCATGTATTTTTGCCAAGGAAAAAGCATTAAAATTAATTTTTTTCATAATCGTTGGACCAATATTAAAGAGCAATTATTATACATAAACTTACAAAAAATACAAATTGTATAATTATTTCTCTTCCTCTTTGCGGTTAATTTAAAATGCATAGAGAGTATTATGTACATAATGGATTAACATCATCCTGAACCAAAGGGAAGATCTCCTAGAGTTAGCTTCAATCATTAACAACTTGAGATCCTTCACTGCATTCAGGATGACATAGTTTTGGAGCTACGAGAATAAAGTCCTGGTTAAATATAAAACAGATATTAGTCATACCCTTTTGAAGCTAAGGCAGGAGATTTATTAGAGTCTCTGAGAGGATATTTACTGGTTAAACGATTATATAGCTTAGAAAATAAGATAGGAAAAGCTCCATTTGAAGTGACATTAGCCGTCGTGCCAAATGGATCGCAAATCATATAAACGGCAGTTACAATCCCTACCATCTCACTTGAAAAACCTAAGTGCGCTTCTAAAATAGGTGCAACTACAATAACTACCCCGCCAGGAACAGCAGCCACTGCATATTTAGCTAATGCCGTATACAGTGCAAAGACTATAAACGCTGAAAGGGTTGGGGTAGGCATGCCAAACGTTGATAAAGTCGCTAAGGCTAAAATAGGAATGGCAATGGCGCTTCCTATCGTATGAATATTGATAATTGCGGGTACAAGCATTTTTGCTTTTTGAGTATCTTGAAGATTTTTTTCTGTTGAGACCAACAAGACCGGCATGGAGGCGGCGCTTGAGATAGTACTTAAGCCAGTTAAGCTAGCCGGAAGAACGTTTTTAATATAGAGAACGAAGGTTTTAATTGAAAACCGACTCGCAATCATGTACCACGAACCAATATAGAACCATTGGCAAATCAGGATTAAGACTAAAATAGGCCCATAAATTTTTAAGGACGTCTGTAGAATATTCTCATGTTCTAACTTAAAGACAAATCCTAAAATAAATAAAGGCAAAAGAGGGATAAATACCTTTTTAAGAAATCCGTTAGAGAGAAGATTGAGATGGTTTCCAATTCGTTTTGCCATGTTGCTTGGGAAAATTGAATAGAAAATGCCTGTTATAAAACCACATAGTAATGCCACATCATTGGTCACTAATTTTTTTAAATGAAAGTGCCAAGCCGGCATCAATTCGGTGGAATGATTGATTGTCGCTTCCTTAAAATGCAATAAATGTAATCCGACTTTGCCCATGGTATAGCCATACATCAATGCTGTGAAGTTAGATACAAATACACAGCTCACCAATAATGTAACAAAAAATATGGCGCCTTTTTGGAAATTCGATAGGCATGAAAATATGAAACTAAATATGATAAAAGGTAATAAAAACTCTAATATGCTTTTCATGCTCAAACTAAAAGCATAAGAAATGGATTTAATTTCAACGGGTACGTATGAGCCTAAAAATTGAGGAAAAATAAGTATTGCTAGAAGCAATAAGGGCAATTTTACCTTTTTTAAAAACTCTATAGATATCATATACAATCCTTTCGAAAGTTTACTTAACGCCATTCCCGAGTAACTACACCGGCAATGTATTATCCTAAACCCAGTAGCGGAATTTGTTCGAACAGCTTGTTCATATTGACTGCTCTTTTGAGGATTCAACGACCGAATTTAGGATTATTGATGGACGTAGCATCACGACCGAATAAAAAAAATGTCTGAAAAAAAGATGCACGAACCCAAAAACAAACCAGTATGCCATTGTGCTTCTTATTAAATCAATATTGACAATGACTTTACGTATATAAATATTTGAAGTTACACTGCCAGAAAAAAAATCAACTCAAGGACTCTATGCTTCTTCAACTCAATGATATTTCGGTAGAAATCATTCGAAAACCAATTAAACATATTTACATTCGGATTGATTCAAATGGCTTTGTAAAACTTAGTGCGCCAATAGGGTGCACAGAACATTACATCAAACGATTTGTATCTAGTAGGCAAGACTGGATTCGTAAACACACCAGGGCACTTAAGTCCAGATCGGAAGCGCCATCATTCATGTACGTCTCTGGTGAGCATCATCTCTATTTAGGAAATTCTTATCCCATATCAATTCAGTCTGCAATGGGTAAAAATAAAATCATTTTGTCTCCACCGCTGCTTCATTTTTTTGTTAAAGAAAACACGACGAAAGCAACCATGGAAAAAATGATCAATGCATGGTATCGCTCTGAGCTTAAAAAAATTCTCCCAACGCTCATCGCAAAATGGGAGCCAATCCTTGGCGTCAAAGTTAAAGAATGGGGGATAAAGCGCATGAAGACTAGGTGGGGAACGTGCAATCCCCATGCAGAACGGATTTGGTTAAATCTTTCTTTGATAAAAAAACCTATTCGATGTTTAGAGTATGTGGTCGTTCATGAAATGGTACATCTTTTAGAAGCGAGCCATAATAAACGTTTCTATGCGCTGATGGATCAATTTTTACCCGAGTGGCAATCAATTCGTCGAGAACTTAAAAGCACTTGAAAACAAGCAAAAATACAGGTTATAAGGTTTTTAAAAGAGTGTAAACGTGCTAATTTATTTCATTCGTTAAGGTTCGCGTGATGGAATTTGACTATAACAATGGCTCTGCCTCTTGACTACCTGTCTCTTATCCTCGGCCTGACCTTGTGGCCCAGTGTTTTGCACAGTGCATCTGCATTGCGTGGACAAGCCAATGGAACGTAAAGGAGTAGAACTGAGCTTAATCGAGGATGTATAGAAGATTCAGAATAGCAGTCGTTGAATTTGTTCTTACAAAGAATTCAGGGAATTCGTTTATTTAATCCAATAAAGGAAGGCAGGATGCTTGTAGAAATACTCTCTAGAATACAATTTGCTTTTAGTATTGGTTTTCATATTTTATTTCCCACATTAAATCTAGGATTAGCATTATTTATTGCAGGCATGGAAGGGGCCTGGCTTTATACTCAAAATCCAATCTATTTAAAACTTTGCAAATTTTTCGTTAAAATTTTTGCGCTTACCTTTGGAATGGGTGTTGTCTCTGGAATTGTTCTTGCTTATCAAATTGGGACAAATTTTGGTCCATTTATTTCTGAGTTTGGAAATGTTCTCGGAGCCTTATTTGCCTACGAAACACTAACTGCATTTTTCCTGGAGGCTGGGTTTCTTGGGGTGATGTTATTTGGTTGGGAGCGCGTCAACCCATATTTGCATTTTTTTGCAACACTCTTTGTGACAATTGGCACTACCGTATCGGCTTTTTGGATTATGTCAGCAAACTCATGGATGCAGACCCCATTCGGTTATGAATTTTTGGATGGGAAGTATCTGGTTGCCAACTGGTGGGATATTGTATTTAATCCTTCCTTCATACCACGCGTGCTGCATATGTTGTTTGCCTCTTATACAACAACGTGCTTTGTTCTAGCTGGAATTTCTAGTTATTTTTTATTAAAAGGTCGGTTTGTTGAGCAATTTTGTAGGGTGCTTTCAATCGCCATGTGGTCTGCGTTAGTCGTTGTTCCTTTGCAAATCGCGATTGGTGATAAAGTGGGGCTAGATGTACATAAGTATCAGCCTTTAAAGACTGCGGCTATGGAGGGGGTTTGGGAAACTCAACGTGGTGCTCCCTTGCTTTTATTCGCATGGCCTTCACAAAAAGAGCAAAAAAATGAGTATGTGGTAGGTATTCCCAAATTGGCTAGTCTTATTAATACCCATGAATGGGATGGTGAGCTAGTTGGACTCCGTTCGGTTTCTCGCCAGGACCAGCCTTTAGTCGCCCCAGTATTTTATACGTTTCGTATCATGGTTGGCATTGGTGTGTTAATGTTGGGAACGGCCATTGCCGCTGTGTTTTTACGACGACATGAGCGGCTTTATAAGTCTTCATTGTTTCATTATTGGTGTTTGTTTATGGCTCCGTTGGGTTTTGTGGCAGCCATTGCCGGCTGGCTAACAGCTGAAATTGGCCGCCAACCTTGGGTGGTTTATCATTTGATGCGCACGCGAGAGGCAGTATCTGCCATTAGCATGGAAGAAGTCGTTATATCTTTTTCTTTACTGATTCTTGCTTATGGAATTGTTTTTAGTTTCTATCTGTATTACTTAATGAAAACCATAAGGACAGGACCAAAAGATTTGAGAAAAGATGAGATTGAGCACCATACGTTCCAATATATGACTGACATGAACGGAGATAAAAAATAATGCTGCCCTTAATTTTCGCATGTCTTTTAGGCTTTATTATCATCATGTACGTCATTTTGGATGGGTTCGATTTAGGAATTGGTATTCTCTTTATTTTTGCTCACAATGAACGTGAGCGAGATATTATGATGAATGCAATTGCGCCGGTATGGGACGGTAATGAAACTTGGTTAGTATTTGGTGGCGCTATGCTTTATGGTGCTTTTCCCATTGTTTATGGTTTATTGCTGCCGATTTTATATATGCCAATCATGTTGATGCTAGTGGCTTTAATTTTTCGTGGTGTGTCCTTTGAGTTTCGCTTTAAAGCCGAAGCATCAAAGCCAATTTGGAATTGGGCGTTTGCTCTTAGCTCAATCGCTGCGGCGTTTTTCCAAGGGGTAATTTTAGGCGCTTTTGTCCAAGGGTTTAACATTGATGAAACGGCGATGGTCATTAGCGAGGCTGACTGGCTAACTCCTTTTAGTTTGCTGACAGGTATTGCGTTGATTTGTGGTTACGCTTTATTGGGTGCAACTTGGATGGTAATAAAAAGTGAAGATGAATTACAGCGAAAAATGATTCATTTTGCTAAAGGGTTTTTATGCTTAATCTCTGCTTTTCTGGTATTTGTTAGCATTTGGACCCCGTTACATGATGAAGAAATTTTCAATCGGTGGTATAGTATGCCGAACTTTTTACTACTAATGCCTTTGCCTGCGATCACCGCTTTAATGATTTTTTTAACATGGAGAAATTTGACTCTGGGTAATGAAGTGAGACCCTTCATTTACAGTGTGATCATTTTTCTATGTTCTTATGCTGGGATTGGGATTAGTGTTTACCCTTATTTAATCCCTCATGATGTAACGTTATGGGAAGCCGCGGCTCCGGATTCTACACTGGTTTTTATTTTAATTGGTGTGGTCATTATGTTACCAATATTACTAGGATATACCTTTTACGCATATAAGGTTTTTTGGGGGAAATCTGCCCAAGTGGGGTATCATTAAGGCTTTTAATAACCTCAGTTCCGAACTGGGGTTTAGATAGTGAGTTATTAATCTATGCATGACGGCGCGGTGTTTTATACAATTTTCTTAATATTCGGTGGAGCAGCCGTCTTTTCTACCGTTGTGCTTTACACCCGCCAATCTTTATTAGTTGCCTATATTCTTTTAGGAGCAGCCTTTGGTCCCTGGGGGTTGAAGTTAGTCCCTGATCTAGGAGCACTGCAGCAAGTCGGTGAGATGGGCATTGTGTTTTTGTTGTTTTTGTTAGGCCTTCATTTGCAGCCTCAAAATTTAGTCCATATGCTTAAAAAAGTCACTTGGATTGCATTGCTAAGTTCAGTCTTTTTTGCTGTTTTATCTTATTTTATTGGCCGCTGGTTTGGGCTTTCTGTTACGGAAGCCTGGGTATTAGGTGGCGCAATGATGTTTTCTAGTACGATTATCGGTTTGAAGTTACTTCCCACTACGATTCTGCATCATCAACACACCGGTGAGGTTATGATCAGTGTTTTATTGATGCAAGATTTGATTGCTATTGTTGTTTTAATTTTAATTAATGGTGCACAGCAGGGTGGAGGATTGTCTTGGAATGATCTCTTATTAGTAGGCGTTGCCTTACCCGCACTTATTTTTTTCTCTTTTGCTGTAGAACGATACATTTTAATTAAACTACTCGCTCGTTTTGATAGAACACAAGAATACGTATTTCTATTATCTATTGGTTGGTGCTTGGGATTATCTATTCTTGCTGCACGACTAGGTTTGTCTGAAGATATTGGTGCTTTCGTTGCGGGAGTAGCACTGGCAGCGAGCCCTATTTCTTTGTTTATTGCTGAGAGTCTTAAGCCCCTTAGAGATTTTTTCTTGGTCATGTTTTTCTTCTCTGTTGGCGCTACGTTTAATTTTGGTTATGCTGCTCAAGTCGTCATTCCCGCACTTATTTTATCTGTACTTATTCTAGTATTAAAGCCTTTGTGTTTTTATTGGCTCTTAGCGAAAGCCGGCGAAAGTCGCCCGGTTGCCAAAGAAGTTGGGTATCGACTTGGTCAAGCCAGTGAGTTTTCGCTGCTTGTAGCTAGCATCGCTCTGACAACCAATTTAATTTCGGAAGTTGCTTCGAATCTTATCCAGGCGACAACCATTTTAACATTCATCGTTTCTTCGTATTTAGTTGTGTTAAAATACCCAACACCGATGTCTCTGTCAGATAAAATGCGTAAAGATTAAGGCAGGAGCTATTTATGAAATTACTGGTTATTGTTCTTTGTTTATTAAGTGAGCGATTTCTAATTCATATGAGCTCGCATCACCGCTTTGAATGGTTTGGGGCCTACGCTACGGGTCTTTTCAATAAATTGCCAGAAAAAGGGTTTCGCTCGAACCCTTGGGTTTGTTTAGCTTACTTAATTTTACCTCCTGTCATTGTTTCATCGTTACTTTTTTTCTTTTTAAATAATGTAGCGTTCGGTTTTGCTAGTTTAATATTAAATATTTTATTTTTTTATTACTGCCTTGGGCCAAATAATCCGTTTTATCCTAAACGACGATACTCTAATCAAGAGGTGACTGAAGAGGAGGTTGGTGCTTATTTAGCCGATGTAAATGGTCAGTTATTTGCTGTGATTTTTTGGTATATTTTGACAGGCCCAATCGGAGTATTGCTCTATCGATTAATCTCCTTATCTCGCTCTATTAAAGTGAGCGAGCCGGTGGCTACTCTTTTAACCGCTATTCTCGATTGGCTCCCTGCAAAGATGACCTCTTTACTTTATTTGCTGGCTGGAAATTTTCAGGCTGGGCTAAATCAATTTGTAAAATATTTTTTTACACCTCCAGAAGCCAATCGGTTGATGCTCATGAACTGTGGTTTGCAAGCTGTAGAAAAAGAACAAGAGTCCCAAATGCTCTTGCCTCAAGCAGAAACATTAGTAGAGCACGCGTTGGTTGTGCTATTAGTTTTTCTGGCATTGTTTACTATGGTGGCTTGGTTATGATGGTACGAATTTTGGTCACCGCAATAATATTGCTTTTAACTGCATGTGCTAAGCATCCAATGACTCCCCATCAAATTGCCTGTAAAGCTGAATGCGCAAAACGCTTTGAGGCATGTTGTAAGGTTTGTAAAAATAGTTGTAAAAACTGCTCTCAATGCACCACTCAGGCTGCTGCCCGTAGTTATGCTCAGTTTAAACATCGTCAATGCGTCCAAGGTGCGATGATTTCGCGTGAGTTGCAATCCTTTCGTGATCCACTACAATGCAGCAAAACGACCTGCGAATGCATCGGAGATTATCGTATTTGCGAGCAATCCTGCACAGGCTTGATCCATAAACGGCTGCAAGTTGCTCCGACTTGTTGCTAATCGTTCTTCAGGTGAGGAAACTTAATGTCCATCGATAATACAAAAGATATTGATCCAGTAGAAACGCGAGAATGGCTGGATGCTTTAGAATCGATTGTTGCCCATGAAGGCAGTGACCGAGCTAAATTTATTCTTAAACAATTATTAGAAAAAGCGAATGCGTCTGGGATAAAGCTTGCTTCGTCTATCCATACACCCTATCGTAACTCGATTAAACCGCATGAAGAGAAGCAAATGCCGCCCGATGAAGGCATTGGGAAACGTATTAATGCGTTAATTCGATGGAATGCGGTTGCTATGGTGCTTCGTGCCGGTAAATATGCCCCTGAGTTGGGTGGCCATATAGCAACCTACGCTTCTGCATCCACGTTATATGAAATTGGATTTAATTATTTTTTTAAAGGCCCAGAGAAAAATGGCGGCGATTTATTATATATCCAAGGTCATTCTTCCCCGGGGATCTATGCCCGAGCCTTTTTAGAAGGTCGTTTATCAGAACAGCAACTTGATCATTTCAGACAAGAAGTTGAGGTAGATGGTTTGTCTTCTTATCCCCATCCATGGCTGATGGGTGATTTTTGGCAATTCCCAACGGTTTCTATGGGACTTGGTCCTTTGCAAGCCATTTATCAAGCCCGTTTTCTCAAATATTTAGAAAACAGAGGATTAATTGAAAACAATGGTCGTAAAGTTTGGGCTTTCTTAGGTGATGGCGAAACAGATGAGCCAGAGTCTCTTGGTGCTTTAACGATTGCAGCAAGAGAAAAATTAGACAATTTAATCTTTGTAATAAACTGTAACCTTCAGCGATTAGACGGGCCGGTTCGTGGTAACGGCAAAATCATACAAGAGCTTGAAGGGGTTTTCCGTGGTGCTGGCTGGAATGTCATTAAAGTGATCTGGGGTGGGCGATGGGATCCTCTGCTTGCTAGAGATAAAGACGGTATTTTGCAAAAGCGTATGGAAGAATGCGTTGATGGCGATTACCAGGCATATAAAGCAAATGACGGTGCCTATGTCCGAGAGCATTTCTTCAATCAATACCCTGAACTTAAAAAAATGGTTGAACATATGTCGGATGAAGAAATCTGGCGCTTAAACCGTGGCGGCCATGATCCTCAAAAAGTATTTGCAGCGTATTCGGAAGCGGTTGAACATAAAGGTACACCAACAGTCATCTTAGCTAAAACCATTAAAGGATATGGAATGGGTGCCGCTGGTGAAGGAATGAATATCACCCATCAGCAAAAGAAAATGACCATTGAGCAGTTACGGGCTTTTCGGGATCGGTTTAGCATTCCCATTAATGACGATAAAATCACAGAAGTTCCGTTCTATCGCCCCGAGGACGACAGCCCAGAAGTCCAATTTTTACAGAAGCAGCGCGAAGCGCTTGGTGGATTTCTTCCATATCGCAATCATGAGTGCGAATCATTGAACGTACCTGAGCTTGAAGCATTTTCTACGGTGACAAAAAACTCAGGTGATCGTGAAATTTCAACGACCATGGCTTTTGTGCGTATCCTTTCAGTATTATTAAAAGACAAAGAAATTAATAAGCGTATTGTGCCAATTGTTCCCGATGAATGCCGAACATTTGGAATGGAAGGGTTATTCAGACAAGTTGGAATTTATTCACCAGTTGGCCAGCTTTATACCCCAGTAGATCATGAACAAGTTATGTATTACAAAGAAGCGAAAGATGGCCAGATTTTAGAAGAGGGAATTAATGAAGCTGGAGCCTTCTGCTCTTGGATGGCTGCTGCAACCTCTTACAGTACGAATCATTTACCGATGATCCCTTTTTATATTTACTACTCCATGTTTGGCTTCCAACGTGTGGGCGATTTGGCTTGGGCCGCAGGGGATATGAAAGCGAGGGGCTTCTTATTAGGTGGTACAGCAGGTCGTACGACGCTGGCTGGCGAAGGTCTACAACATCAAGATGGTCATAGCCACATTTTCGCTTCGACCATACCAAATTGTGTAGCATACGACCCAACCTATGCCTATGAGCTTGCCGTAATCATTCAAGATGGTTTACGCCGTATGTATAAAAACCAAGAGAATGTGTTTTATTACATTACGGTAATGAATGAGAACTATCATCATCCGGATATGCCAGAAGGGGTAGAAGAGGGGATTATTAAAGGCATGTATCTACTTGAAACCTGTGCTAAGCCCTCTAAAAAACATGTTCAATTGATGGGATCGGGTACTATCTTAAGAGAAGTACAGGAAGCTTCACGTATGTTGAAAGAAGATTTCTCTGTTACTTCAGAGGTGTGGAGCGTCACAAGTTTTAATGAACTTCGTAAAGAAGGGCTTGAAATTGAGCGATTCAATCGCATGCATCCTGGAGAAAAGCCACGGGAAAGCTATGTCACTCAGCAATTGGCGGAGAAAAAGGGGCCAGTTATTGCTGCAACAGACTACATGCGACTTTACGCTGATCAAATTCGTCAATTTATAAGTGCTCCATATATTACGTTAGGAACGGACGGATTTGGACGAAGTGATACACGAGCTAAATTGCGTCATTTCTTTGAAGTGGATGCTAAATTCATTGTACTTGCATCATTAACGGCTTTAGCAAATGAAGGGTCGATTCCTAAATCGACCGTTAAAGAAGCATTTAAACGATACAATATTGATCAGGATAAACTCGATCCAGCAACGCATTGAGTAAATTGAATCTTATGACTTTGATGATCTTTGTTTATCAAAGTCGAATTAATGTATTGATCAAAAGGGTGAGAGATAATTCATATGGCAGATGACAATAAGATAACTGTGCCAGACATCGGGGGAGCTGCTGATGTTGATGTAATTGAAATTCTGGTTAAATCCGGCGATGAAATCAGTAAGGATACGCCTTTAATCACCTTAGAGTCTGATAAGGCAAGTATGGATATTCCTTCTCCTAAAGCCGGAAAAGTTAAAGCGATTGAGCTTAACGTCGGTGATAAAGTTTCCGAAGGTGATCTCATTTTAACCTTAGAAGAAGAGAAAGAAAGTTCATCAGAAAAGAAAAAAGAAAAGAAAGATAAAGAGTCGGAGGAAAAGAAAGCAGAGCCCAAATCGAATAAAGAAATGGACGAATCAAAAGAAGAACAAAAATCGTTTGAAACGAAAAGCAAAGAAGAAATTAAAGTACCAGACATAGGTGGTGCAACTCAGGTTGAAGTGATTGAGATTTTTGTAAAAACGGGAGATACAGTTAGTAAAGATGATTCAATCATTACCTTAGAATCCGATAAAGCCAGCATGGAAATCCCTTGCCCCAATTCAGGCGTTGTGCAAGAAATGCATGTTAAAGTAGGTGATAAAGTTTCCGAAGGCGATTTGATCTTAATATTAGAAACGACTGATAAAGCTGCGAAAAAGCCTAAATCAGAAGAGGAGCCGAAGAAAAAAGCTGAGTCTGAAAAAGAGCAAGCAGATATTTTGGAGTTAAAAAAATCAGAAAAGCAAGTGCCCGGTGAGCCTTCCAAGGCCTTTGCTTTGCCTTCAGAGTCCTTAACTGAAATTGGCAGCTCTGTTTTTGCTGGCCCCGCCGTCCGTCGATTAGCACGAGAGTTGGGTGTGGATTTGAAGCAAGTTAAAGGAACCGGTCGAAAATCACGAATTTCTAAAGAAGACGTGCAGGAATACGTTAAAGCTAGATTGCAGGATAAATCAGCTGTGACTGGTTTATCATTACCGCCTAGTCCTAGCATTGATTTTAGCAAGTTTGGTGAAACTGAAATAAAGCCTTTGAATAAGATTAAGCGTTTAACCGGTGAAAACGTTCATCGGTCCTGGTTAACGATTCCTCACGTGACACAGTTTGATGAGGCAGATATCACTGAACTGGAAGCGTTTCGAAAGAAAGAAGCTGAACAAGCAAAAAATGAAGGATATAAATTAACCTTGCTTGCTTTTGTCTGTAAGGCTGTCAGTAAAGCGTTAGTTCAATTTCCACAGTTCAATACCTCGCTGGATCCAAGCGGTGAACAATTAATATATAAAAAATATTGTAATATAGGTGTTGCGGTTGAAACACCAAATGGGTTAGTGGTGCCTGTGATTAAAAACGTAGATAAATTATCCGTGAGTGATATAGCAAAGGAAATGTCTCGATTAAGCGCCAAAGCACGCGAAAAAGGACTAATGCCTGCTGATATGAGTGGAGGATGCTTTACCATATCCAGTTTAGGCGGTATCGGGGGTACTGCATTTACACCGATTGTTAATAGCCCCGAAGTAGCTATTTTAGGATTGTCACGTTCTGTTATGAAACCTGTCTATCGTAATAAAGAGTTTGAGGCGCGGCTCATGCTTCCCCTCTCACTTTCCTATGATCATCGTGTGATTGATGGAGCAGAAGCGGCTCGCTTTACGCGGTATTTATGTGAAGCGTTAGAAGATATCAGAAAAATATTATTATAACTTCAAGTTTTAGAAACAAGAGGCTTTAAAATGAGCAAACAAGTAAAAACCGAAGTGGTTGTAATCGGTAGTGGTCCAGGAGGATATACCGCAGCCTTTAGAGCGGCTGATCTAGGGAAAAAAGTCGTTCTTATAGAGCGTTATGAGAATATTGGTGGCGTCTGTTTAAACGTGGGATGTATTCCCTCTAAAGCGTTACTTCATATTGCCAAGGTATTAGATGAAACTGACGAGATGGTTGATTATGGTGTAACCTTCAATAAGCCTAAAGTCGAAGCCAAAAAGTTAGTTGAATGGAAAAACAAAGTCGTTGGGAAATTAACAGGTGGGTTAAAAGCCTTAGCGAAACAACGCAAAGTAGATATTATTACAGGAAAAGCTAAATTCACCGGTTCCCACAGCCTTCAAGTAGAAGGACAAGATGAAACTGTTGAAGTGGAATTTGAGCATGCCATTATTGCCGTAGGCAGTGAGTCGGTTAATTTGCCGTTTATTCCAGAAGACAAGCGTATTTTCAGCTCCACAGGGGCACTTGAATTGGCTGATATTAAAGGCGATATGCTTGTATTAGGCGGCGGAATTATTGGTTTAGAAATGGCGACGGTTTACTCCGCACTGGGCGTTCATGTTACGGTTGTGGAATTCATGGATCAATTGATCCCTGGAGCGGATGCCGACTTGGTCAAAGTGTTACAAAAGAGAATGACTGACAAAGGGGTAAAATTCTTACTAAAAACTAAAGTCACTGAAATGGAGGCCAAAAAGGACGGCATCTATGTCACAATGGAAGGTGAACACGCCACCGATAAGCCTCTTGTATATAAACAAGTGCTCGTAGCCGTTGGTCGTAAGCCTAATGGTGATAAAATCGATGCGGATAAAGCCGGTGTTAAAGTTGATGAACGTGGCTTTATTCATACCGATAAACAAATGCGTACAAACGTTGATCATATCTTTGCCATTGGTGATGTAGTCGGTCAGCCCATGCTGGCTCACAAAGCGATTCCTGAAGGTAAAGTGGCAGCAGAAGTGATTTGCGGTAAAAAGCATTATTTTGATCCCCGTTGCATCGCTAGCGTGGCATACACCGATCCTGAGCTCGCTTGGGCCGGACTCACAGAGAAAGAAGCAAAAGAAAAAGAAGTGGCTTACGAAAAAGCTAGCTTTCCATGGGCTGCAAGTGGTCGAGCGTTAAGTATGGGTCGCGAAGAAGGCATGACTAAATTACTATTTTGTCCAGATACAAACCGTATTTTAGGCGCAGGTATTGTAGGTATTAACGCAGGTGATTTGATTTCAGAAGCTGCTTTGGCTATTGAAATGGGTTGTGATGTTGAAGACATTGCTCTGACCATTCACCCTCATCCAACATTGTCTGAAACAATTGCTCAAGCTGCGGAAATATTTGAAGGCACGATTACCGATTTGTATATGCCTAAGAAGAAGAAAAAATAAAAGAAGGAAGAAGATCCTAGGGTCTGTTGACCTAGATGCTCGAGGAATTTCTTAAAGTGGATGATGTTATGAATCATCCACGGTTAACTACTTCTTATTTCGAGCCATTTAGCTGTACTGTCTCGCTATAGGTGTCAAAGCAGCAAAAAGCCAACAGTTAACTGGAGTGTGTGTGAATAATGAAAACCGGTCGTTAAACACAAATGCTCATTTTCAGCTTAGACCAATGGAGCTTGGCGATATTGACCAAGTTTATGCCATTGAATCTACTGCGCACAAAACACCATGGTGTCGAAAAGTGATACATGATTGTATCCTCATTGGTTATCACGGTCGTGTCTTAGAAATTATTCACAATTCAACCCTTTTGATTGTGGCTTATACTATTTCACGTATTGAAGACTCAGAGTGCCATATTTTAAATTTATGTGTTGCACCTTCCTTTCAAGGACAAGGATACGGACGATTAATTCTCAAAGACTTACTGGAAAGTCTGAATAAATATTCAAACCTTAAACAAACTAGTTTAGAAGTTCGCCTTAGTAATCAAAAAGCGATTCGACTGTACGAACAAATGGGCTTTAGAATGATAGGTATTAAAGAAGCTTATTATAAAGATGAGGATGGGTTTGAAGACGCAGCGGTATACCAAAAATGGCTTTAGTATTACTAATCTAATGCTCTGCTAGTTAAAAGACCTCTCTAAAGCATGAATGAATCCTATTCTGAGTTTAACTGGATTTTAAATGGTAATTACCCCATCTGATTGATAAATTCCTGTAAGTGCATCTTATCAATCTCTGATTTAAGA
This sequence comes from Legionella impletisoli, assembly GCF_900639875.1. Taxonomy (GTDB): domain Bacteria; phylum Pseudomonadota; class Gammaproteobacteria; order Legionellales; family Legionellaceae; genus Legionella_A; species Legionella_A impletisoli. The sequence continues at coordinate 342,556 of NZ_CAAAIA010000001.1, read as the reverse complement.
TAATTTTTCAAGCGCTCGATGGCTAGATTATATTCCGATTCATTTATCGTATGACGCATGAGTTCGAATTTTAAATAAACACAATACGTGTTTAATACATCCGTTTCACAGTAGTCTCTAATCCCTTTTAGATTTCCTTTGCAGTACTCATCCCAAACTTTAGCGCCACTCATTCCCATTTTTCCTGGAAATCCAAGCATGCTTGCGATTTCGTCTAACGGGGCAAACGCTTTATTTTGATAGCTGGCTAAAACGTCCATTAAGTCTAAATGACGATAATGAAATCGATTCAAGTAATTGTTGTACCGAAAGGATTGTTGATGATCACCTGTTTCCCAATAAGTGGGAGCCGAGATACCATGGTACAATGCTCTGAAATGCAAGACGGGCAAATCAAAACCACAACCATTCCAACTAACGAGTGTGGGAGTATTTTTGTCAATGCCGTGGAAAAAGCGTTGAATTAATTCACGTTCATCGGCACCTTCATCACCTAGTGACCAAACTTTGAGCTGTGATCCGTTACTTATGACCAAAGAGATTGCCACAACTTTCTGTAAATAATGGGGTAAAAACTCAGACCCCGTTTTGGCTCGTCTCAAAGCGTACATCGCTTTTGCTGTATCTGTGTCTGATAGGTCCTGCAAGCCATAAAGCTTACGTCCGCTTTCAATGTCTGGAATGGTTTCAATATCAAACACAAGCACGGTCATATTGGACAAATTCTCACGATTCGAAATTAATGATAAGCTAACACATCTTTAATTTTAAATAAAATTTTGATACTAATTAAAGTGCGTTCGATATCAGAAAAATCCAAATTTTGCTGATATCGAACTGGCTTATTTTGAATGGATCTCGTACAAAAAGCTTCGCTTTTTTTACTGGATAATGTTCGTTTAGCGCCACAAAAGTCATAAATGACTTTTCTGTCGAACTCACATTAATTAGGAATGCTCTCTACTTGGGACAAGAAATGCTGTCCATTAACTTAGTTTAAGGATGCCTTTAATGATCCACATCAAATATCTATTGATTCTATTCGTTATTGGGTTATTAACTGGGTGTGTGAGCGCGCGCCCCTCCGATGTGAATAATATTTGTCGCATATTTAAACAATATCCAGACTGGTATGCCGATGCTAAAACAGTCGAAAAAAGATGGCATGTCCCCATTCCGGTGCAAATGGCTATTATTCACCAGGAGTCAAAATTCAATGCGAGGGCAAAGCCTCCACGAACGAAACTGTTATGGATTATACCATGGACGCGCCCGTCAACTGCCTACGGATACACGCAAGCATTGGAAAGCACTTGGGAACATTACAAACGTAAGCGAGGAGGACGCTGGGCATCACGAGATGATTTTGGAGATGGTGTAGATTTTATTGGTTGGTATGCCACCATGGCGAATCAGAGAGCAGGTATTTCAAAACATGATCCATATTCACTTTATTTAGCTTACCATGAAGGCATTGGTGGTTATGAACGGAAAACGTACTTAAAAAAACCTTGGCTTATACAGGTTGCGCATAAGGTGTCAGCGCGTGCTCAAATATATCAAGCTCAACTTAAACAGTGCCAGGATAAATTGAAAGGGAAATCTTGGTATAATTTATGGAAATAATAAGAAATTTCACCCTCGAAAGTCAGGGAACTGTATGGGTAAGCTCGCGAGAACGTAAGATATAATTGAGTGTTTTTTTCATCCCTTACGGTGGTAAATAATGATTTCAGGGTGACAATCAAAGTTTGAACGGGTACGATATAATCCGATGTTTCAGTTGGAGTTTATGAATGGGGTTAATGCGATTAATGTTACTAGGTGGTCCCGGAGCTGGTAAAGGAACACAAGCAGCAAAATTGGTTGATCAATATAATATTCCTCAAATTTCTACAGGCGATATGCTTCGAGCAGCTATTGCCGCGAAAACGGAACTTGGATTAAGTGCCAAAAAAATCATGGATGCCGGTCAATTGGTTTCTGATGAAATAATGATTAAATTGGTTAAAGAACGCTTGCGGCAAGAAGATTGTAACCATGGCTTTCTGCTAGACGGGTTTCCAAGAACAATCGTTCAAGCCGAAGCATTAAAGAATGCCGGTATTGAGTTAGATCATGTTATTGAAATCGCAGTGGGTGATGAAGAAATTGTAAAGCGTATCAGTGGAAGACGAATCCATCCTGGATCGGGTCGCGTGTACCATGTTGAATACAACCCTCCCCAAGAGCCTGGGGTTGATGATGCCACGGGTGAAGACTTGATTCAGCGCGAGGATGATCGAGAAGAAATCATCCGAAATCGGTTGGAGGTATATCATAAGCAAACCGAACCCTTGATCCAATATTACAAAAACTGGGCAGCTAACGATCCTGCTAATGCACCTGAGTTTCACAGCATTGAGGGCAAAGGCAGTGTCGAGGAGATTTTTAATCGAATTGTAACGGCTATCGAAGGAGAAGAATAAATGCCAGATAACCATTCCACTCGTGCTCTGACAAGAGCGAACTTCGAGTCCGTGATTAATGAAAATCAAATTGTATTTATAGACTTTTGGGCTGAATGGTGTGCCCCTTGCAAACAATTTGCAAGAGTTTATGAACAAGTCGCTTCTCAGTTTAAAGACGTAATCTTTGCTCAAGTTAATATTGAAGAGCAAGCAGAGCTTGCTGAAACATTTCAAATTCGATCAATACCTCATTTAATCGTATTCAAGGAAGGCATTGTTATTTATTCTGAAGCGGGCAGTATGCCTGAATCCACATTAAAAGAGTTAGTCCAGCAAGCGGTTGACGTAGACGTTAGTGAAATTAAAGCACAATTGGATAAAGAAGGATAAACTAATTGTAACCCCCAGGTTGTGGATGAAGTTCAGGATTGCGTACCTGGGGGAGCGCCCTTTTTTTCAGGAAGATCCCTTAACACGTTATGAGTTGGTTACTAAGAATATACTCCTTTAAGGCCTTTTGGCTTTTTTGATCCATAACGAGACCAAGCTTCGTTCTTCGCCAGAGAATATCTTCAGTGGTTTTTGCCCATTCGTACTTCATCAAATAATCGATTTCAGCTTGGTAAACAGTTTTGAAAAATTCGTTTCCTAGATCGCTTTCTTGATGTTTTCCCAACAAAATATATTCTGTAAGGGTCCCGTAGGTATTAAGAAACCTTTGTAGTGTTTCTACAGGCATCCAGGAATATAGTTCTTGTGCTTTTTGTTTGTATTGATCCAAAGTATGACTTTTATAGAGAGCGCCGGGTAGAGGGGTATTCCCTGTTTTGGAGTGCGACAGTTCCTGAAAAACAGGGTGCAAAGCGCTAACCACATCGGATGCGAGTTGGCGGTAAGTGGTAATTTTTCCTCCGTAGATGGTAATAGAAGGAGCTGGATGAGTGGCATACTCGAACGTGTAGTCTCGGCTTAACTCTTCTGGGTTTTTCCCCGACGCTGCTAATAACGGTCTTACACCGCTCCAGCTATACACGATATCGTCGTTTGTAACACTTTTTTTGAAGTAAAGATTAACGATATCTAATAAGTAGCGGATCTCTTCAGAAGAAACATCCATAGCTTGAGAAGGCAGAGAACATGGTACTTCTGTGGTTCCTATCATGGTAAATCCATGATAGGGAATAACAAAAATTAAACGTTCGTCGGAGTGCTGTAAAAAATAAGCGTGTTCGCCTTCATATAATTTATTCACTAAAAGATGGCTGCCTTTCACTAAACTCATGTCGTGAAGAAAAGGGGCTTTAAGCATCTGATTAATGGATTCAATCCAGGGGCCAGCAGCATTGATAACTACTTTGGCTTTAATTCGATAGCTTGAGCCAGATTGTGGTTTTAGCGTGAGGCACCATAATTTATCTTCAACTTCTGCGTTGACAACCTTGGTGCGAGTTTTTATCCTAGCGCCATGATGACTTGATTGCAAAGCGTTTGTGATGGTTAAGCGCGCATCGTCTGTAGTGCAATCGTAGTAACTAAATCCTTTGTCATAATCTTCTTGCAAGGGTTCAAAAAGTGGTTTGTTGTTCTTTCGGTTAACGTATCTTGCTTTAGGTAGTTTATTGGTAGAGCTGAGATGATCGTAAATAAACAACCCAGTTCTAAGCATCCAAATTGGTCGCATGTGTTTTCGATGAGGTATCACGAGTTCTAAGGGTTTTACTAGATGTGGGGCCAGGGTTAACAGTCTTTGTCGTTCTTGTAATGCTTTTTTGACCATTCCAAAATCATAATGTTCAAGATATCGCAATCCGCCATGGATAAGTTTCGTACTACTCGAAGAAGTTTTAGATGCTAAATCGTCGGCTTCAAATAAAATGACGGATAAGCCTCTTAAAGCAGCATCCGCAGCCACGCCACAGCCGTTTATGCCCCCTCCTATAACGGCAATATCATAAACGTTATCCATTTTAGTTTTCCCCGGTATAATGTACTACCTAATTTTAAGGGTTATTAGGACAGAATAATAAACTCAGAAAGGTTTGACAATTTGTTTACTGAATTTAAAGTGATACCTGTCCCGAAAGATGAGTACAGGGAAGCTAGCAGACAGACCTAACTAGCTCAATCTTAGAGTTGTGCGGATATTGTTGCTGAATTTGCTTAATTACAAAAACACTTTAAAATCCCTTGGATAATATAAGGAAATTGAAATCAATGAAGTACATTTTAGCGATTGATGAAGGTACCAGCAGTACTCGAGCCAGGTTATATACTCTGAAGGGACGCCTTGTTAAAAGTAGTCAATATCTTTTAACACAATATTATCCAAAGCAAGGTTGGGTCGAACATGATCCAGAGGAAATTTGGCAAAAAACCATCGCGGCCATTCACGATGTGACGGAGTCGATTCATACCAAAGATATTTTAACTTGCGGAATTACTAATCAGCGTGAAACAACCTTAATTTGGGATAAGCAAACGGGAAAGTGTCTTTCGAACGCACTAGTCTGGCAAGACCGAAGAACAGAAGAATTTTGTCGATCATTATCGGCTCTATCGGAAACGATAGTAAGAAAAACCGGACTGATGCCTAATTCTTATTTCTCTGGCAGTAAATTACGCTGGCTCTTAAATGAAATCCCTGAAGCAAATACACTTGCTCAGCAAGGTCGACTCGCTTTTGGTACGATTGATAGCTTTCTTATTTGGCGGTTAACTAACGGTAAAAGCCACGTTACGGATGTAACGAATGCTTCGCGAACTTTGTTGTACAATATATTTGAACATAATTGGGATGAGGATTTATTACGGCTCTTTGAGATACCTTATTCTCTTCTTCCGGAAGTATTAGATTGTGATGGAGATTTTGGATGCATTGCTTCGGATATATTGCCGAATAACATTCCAATTACAGGCGTTGCAGGTGATCAACAGGCGGCACTTGTAGGTCAACGGTGTTTTAAAGAAGGTATGATTAAAGCTACCTATGGAACCGGTGGTTTTTTACTGTTAAATACTGGCGTAAATCCAGTGTTATCCAAGCACCAATTGCTGACAACTGTCGCCTATCGAATGAATAACAAAATGGCTTACGGGCTTGAAGGCAGCTTTTATCAAGCCGGTACAACGGTTAAATGGTTACGTGATCAACTGAAATTGATTTCTCATGCTGCTGAAACAGAATCGCTTGCAAGAAGTTTATCCAGCAACGAAGGCGTGTATTTAATTCCATCTTTTACTGGCTTAGGTGCTCCCCATTGGTTATCCGTCAATGGGGCAATGATCACTGGTTTATCATTATCCAGTAATGCTGCGCATTTTGCTAGGGCTGCTTTGGAGTGTGTATGTTATCAAACACATGATATATTGCGCTCCATGCGGGATGACAGTGGGTTAGACTTATCGTTGCTGCGTGTCGATGGTGGTATGTCTGAAAATTCCTGGTTCTTACAATTTCTCGCTTCGCAAGTAAATGCCTTAGTTCAACGACCCCATGACGTTGAAACGACTGCTTTAGGAGCCGCGTTGCTTGCAGCTATAGGAGCGAATTTGGTTGATCCTCTGGAGGGGTTTGAGGAAAATCATTCCTTTGAAAGAGAATTTTCTCCAAGTGATGATTGCGACTCAGCACAAAAGGATTATGAAGGATGGTTAAACACATTATCTTTATTAAAGGATAGGAATTCCAACCAGCAATGAGCCGAATTTAATTCCTACCTGCCATGCTTGAATGGGCAATCAATAATCTTGTGTATATCTTTGTGTATGTATTTCATTTCGGCTTTGATAGCAGCATCTAATGTTCTTGCTTAAAGCACAGCACGTAGGATTGTATGCCAAAAACTAATTTTTATTACATCTACGTACTGCAGCTTTGACCGCAGTACCCAGAAATCTTGCTGGCTTCTAGCATGGATGCTGTGGTCGAGCAATTAGAAACGAAATAAATTGCTCTTATTCAACATCACGTTTTTCTTCGCCCGTGTATAGCTGGCGAGGACGTCCAATTCTTGATTTGCTGGCTGCCATTTCCATCCAATGAGACATCCAGCCAACCGTTCGTGCTAAGGCAAATATCACAGTAAACATATTGGTTGGAATACCTATGGCACTTAAGGTGATGCCTGAGTAAAAATCTACGTTGGGATACAGTTTTTTCTCAATGAAATAATCATCTTCTAAGGCAATGCGCTCAAGTTCCATAGCCAGCTTAAATAAAGGCTCATTGTGTGCATCAACTGCATTTAAAACTTTATGGCATGTTTCCCTCATCACCTTAGCGCGAGGATCATAACTTTTGTAAACACGATGACCGAAGCCCATCAGTCTAAAGGGATCGTCCTTATCTTTGGCGCGCTCGATAAATTCATTGATTCGACTAACATCGCCAATCTCTTTCAACATATTCAAACACGCTTCATTCGCACCTCCATGAGCAGGGCCCCAAAGCGCACCAATACCTGCGGAAATACAAGCAAACGGATTGGCACCGGTTGAGCCAGCTAAGCGTACGGTTGAGGTGGAGGCGTTTTGTTCATGATCAGCATGGAGTGTGAAAATTGTATCCATGGCTTCAACGATGACGGGATTCGGAGTCGTTTCCTCAGTTGGAACTCCAAACATCATGTGAAGAAAATTTTCAGCATATGACATCTTATTCTGAGGATACATGTATGGCTGGCCGATTGAATATTTATAGCTCATGGCAGCCAGTGTTGGCATTTTGGCAATCAATCGCACCGCTGCGGTGTAGCGATCATCTTGATTATTAAGATCCATCGAATCGTGATAAAAAGCGGATAACGCGCCAACGATACCGACCATAATAGCCATAGGATGGGCGTCTCTGCGAAATCCATTTAAAAATTGGTACATTTGCTGGTGTACCATTGTGTGGTTATTAATTAAATCATTAAAATGTTGTTTTTCATCCTTATTTGGTAATTCACCATTTAGAAGCAAATAACAAACGTCAACGAAGTCCTTTTTTTCTGCCAGTTGTTCAATAGGATAACCGCGATATAGGAGCACGCCTTTTTCACCATCTATAAAGGTAATTTTGGATTCACAAGAAGCAGTAGAGACAAAGCCTTGATCCAAGGTGAAAATGCCGTTAGAGCCAAGATTACTGATGTCAATTACATCTTTTCCCAGGGTGGGGCTATATATTGGCAGTTCGATAGGCTCAGACCCGTTTATTGTTAGTTTTGCTTTTTTACTTGTCATTGGGACTCCTGTTGATTAAGAACGGCTAAACAAGTATAGCCCTATTTTGATTTGGTTGATCAGAGGGATATAATTGATTTATACCCACCTCAATTCGAGTGGGTGTATTGCGTTCTGGTGCAGAACTATATAAAAATGAATAGCAGTCGTCAATTTATGTGCATAAAAAAAGCAATGCTTTGCGATACATTGTGATTTTAAAAAAATGGTAAGCATGTGAAAATTTATGCCATATGCGTCATGATAAAAATGATTGGTTATGGAAATTCATCAAACATAGGATATTATCATGTACAAACCGGCCGATTTGCCACTTAATCAACGGGGTGCAGTCTATCATCTTGATTTATTGCCAGAAGAGCTTGCGGATACCGTGATAACGGTTGGCGACCCTTCTCGTGTGCAACTGGTTAGTCAACGATTTGATCGAGTGGAAATTACTCGAATGCATCGCGAGTTTGTTACGCATACTGGGTATCTAGGCGAAAAGCGCATCACCGTATTGTCAACGGGCATTGGGGTCCCGAATATTGATATCGTTATTAATGAATTAGATGCTCTTGCTAATATTGATTTGAAGACAAGAACGCCACGCAATCAGCATAAAACATTAACCATTATTCGATTGGGTACAACCGGGGGCTTAGATCATGCTTGTGTGCCAGGGGATGTATATATTAGCCGCTATGCAATAGGTTTTGGTACCCTACTGAATTATTATCAGCACCAGCCATCAGCAACTCTTAAACAATTACATGCGAATTTACAGATCCATTTAGAGTCAAGATGTGGCTTGTTTTATTTAGCCGAGGCCGATGCGGATTTATTTGAACAGTTTGTGACTCTCGGCGCACCCAGTATTACTGCTACGTGTAATGGATTCTATGGCCCCCAAGGTCGAAGATTACGCATTCCGCTAGCGTATCCGGATCTGTTAGATAAATTAGTATCCTTTGAGTTTGAAGGATACAAAGTGCTTAATTTTGAAATGGAAACAGCAGGTATTTTAGGACTAGGAAGATTGTTTGGACATCGCTGCCTTTCTTTAAGTGTGGTTTTAGCAAACCGAATGACGGGAGAGTTTTCTGAACAAGTGAATGAGAAAGTTGTAGGTTTGATAGATAAAGCACTTCCCTTGTTATAATAAGGTGTTTCAACTATTTTCTAAGTGCATTACATGGTATTATATAATTCCCTCTTGGGTTAAAAAAATAGCTTTTCTACCTGAAGATGTTGGGATTTCACGGGCGTGTTTTACGTTGACAATGGTTTAAATACTTGGTTGTCAAAGAGAAATCAGTTCGTGAAAAAACCAGCATCTTCAGGTAGAATGGATGTATGATTTTCATTTCTTGCATGAGGATGTCAAAGGACCATGGTGTCAGCCAAAGAAGTTACCCCTGTCAATATTGAAGATGAGTTAAAGCAATCCTATTTGGATTATGCAATGAGTGTAATTGTCGGGCGTGCCTTGCCTGATGTTCGAGATGGATTAAAACCTGTCCATCGGCGCGTGCTCTTTGCAATGAGTGAATTAAATAACGATTGGAACAAGCCCTACAAAAAATCAGCGAGAATCGTTGGGGATGTCATCGGTAAGTACCATCCTCATGGTGATACGGCCGTGTACGATACCATCGTTCGAATGGCTCAACCATTTTCAATGCGTTACATGTTGGTGGATGGCCAAGGCAACTTTGGATCGGTTGATGGAGATGCTCCAGCAGCAATGCGTTACACCGAAGTGCGAATGTCAAAACTTGCTCATGCTTTATTAGCGGACTTAGAAAAAGAAACCGTTGATTTTGTCCCGAACTACGATGAAACTGAGTTTGCTCCATCGGTTTTACCCTCCCGTATTCCTAACTTACTAGTCAATGGATCATCCGGTATTGCAGTAGGTATGGCCACTAATATTCCTCCCCATAATTTATCTGAGATCATAGATGCGTGCGTTACCGTGGTTGACAACCCGAATGTTTCTATTGATGAACTAATGGAAATTGTTCCCGGCCCTGATTTTCCTACCGCAGGCATTATTAATGGGCGAGCAGGGATTGTTGAAGCTTATCGCACGGGACGAGGTCGTATACAAATTCGAGCCAAAACCGATATTGAAACGGATGAGGATACTGGGCGGCAAGCCATCATCATTCACGAGCTTCCATATCAAGTTAATAAAGCCAGATTAGTTGAGCGAATTGCTGAATTGGTTCGAGAAAAGAAAATTGAAGGTATATCTGGGTTGCGTGATGAGTCGGATAAGCGAGGTATGCGCGTCGTTATCGAACTTAAGCGCGGTGAAGTGGCGGAAGTGTTGCTTAATAATTTATATGCGCATACCCAAATGCAAACCGTATTTGGAATCAACACAGTCGCTTTGGTTGATGGGCAACCGCGAACCTTAAATTTAAAAGAAATACTCGATTACTTCATTAAACATCGTCGTGAAGTAGTTACTAGAAGGACGATTTTTGAGCTCAAAAAAGCTCGTAATCGTGCACATTTATTAGAAGGGCTTGGCATTGCTCTAGCAAATATTGATGAGATGATTGAACTCATTAAGCAGTCTCCAACCCCGCAAGATGCAAAAGAAAAGTTGCTTTCAAAAGCCTGGCAGCCGGGTCTTGTGAAAGCTATGCTTGAAAAAACAGGAAGCGATGGCTCAAGGCCGGATAATCTTCCTCAGCACTTTGGTTTAAGTGATGAAGGCTATCGTTTATCTCCTGAACAAGCTCAGGCTATACTTGAGCTTCGTTTGCATCGTTTAACTGCATTAGAGCAGGATAAAATTCTTAAAGAATTTGAAGAGCTGCTTGATCTCATTAAAGAGCTACTAGATATTCTTTCTTCTCCTGAGCGATTAATGCAGGTTATCCGCGATGAATTGTTAGAAATGAAACAACAATTTGGTGATGGGCGTCGTACTGAAATCATTGCTTCGCAAGAAGATTTAACTATTGAAGATTTAATCACCGAAGAAGACGTTGTGGTCACAATGTCTCACCAAGGCTATGTAAAATATCAACCGTTATCGGCCTATCAAGCTCAGCGTCGTGGTGGAAAAGGTAAGTTGGCGACGCATGTAAAAGAAGAAGATTTTATTAACCGGTTAGTTGTGGCCAGTACTCATGATACCTTACTGTGCTTTTCGAACTTCGGAAAAGTATATTGGTTAAAAGTGTACGAGCTCCCTTTAGCAAGCCGTATTTCAAGAGGAAAACCTATCATTAATATCCTTCCTTTAGGTGAAGGAGAAACCATCAATGCGATGATGCCTGTTCGTGAATATCAAGAAGGTTGTTTCGTCTTTATGGCAACGAAAAAAGGTACGGTGAAGAAGGTGCCCTTAAACGCATTTAGTCGACCACGATCCAGTGGCATTATTGCTGTCCATTTAGATGAAGATGATAGCCTGGTAGGAGCTGATATGACTGATGGCAATAAAGACGTGATGCTTTTTAGTGACACAGGTAAGGTGATTCGTTTTAATGAGTCGCTCGTACGTCCCATGGGTCGTACAGCTCGAGGAGTTCGTGGCATTCGTCTTGCTGAAAAACAATCGGTCATATCATTGGTTGTTGTTCATGGAGATGGCACCATTTTGACCGCAACGGAATTTGGCTATGGAAAGCGTACGGATATCAGTGAATATCGTATTACAGGCCGCGGTGGGCAAGGGGTTATTTCTATACAAGTTAATGAGCGCAATGGAAAAGTCGTTCGAGCATTACATGTTAGCGAAAATGATGAAGTCATGCTTATCACGGATAAAGGAACGTTGGTTCGTTTTAAAGTAAATGAGCTATCGATTATTGGCCGAAATACCCAAGGGGTTCGTTTAATTAATGTTTCTTCAGGTGAACGTGTGGTTGGTATGCAGCGTATTGAAGAAATACAAGAGGAAGAGCCTGAGGAAAATCCTACGTGTAATTAATACATGCATAATAGACCATATAATTTTAGTGCGGGGCCTTCCATGCTCCCGGACGCCATTTTAAAGGAAGTGCAGAGAGAATTATTAAACTGGCAGGGAACTGGCAAGTCGGTAATGGAAACAGGCCATCGTACTGAAGCCATAAAATCATTAATGAATGAAGCTCAGGATGATTTAAGAGCGCTTTTAAAGATCCCTTCTGAGTATCATGTTTTATTTATTCCAGCCCCGGCTCGGATGCAGTTTTCAATGATTCCTATGAACCTGCTTCAGAATAATAGGGTTGGAGCATATTGGGTTTCAGGCATATGGTCTGAGCTTGCTTTTAATGAAGCTAAAAAAATAGCCGATGCTTGCTGTGTTGGCAGCTCTAAGGCAAATGAGTTTACTAAGGTACCTGAGCTTCATCTAAGCGCTGCTCCAGACAATACTGCATATGTGTACTTCACTCCGAATGAGACCATCAATGGCGTAAAAGTCCCTGTGCCAATGGTTAATATGCCGCTAATTGCCGATATGACCTCATGTCTTTTGACAGAACCTATAAACGTTAGAGATTATGGGCTGATTTTTGCGGGTGCTCAAAAAAATATTTCAATCCCAGGCTTGACAGTTGTAATTCTTCATAACGATATTCTGGCTAACCATCACAATAAGCCTTTGCCAACTATGATGGATTATCAAACGCACATTGCGCATAAATCTCTCTATGCAACACCTCCAGTTTTTAATTGTTATATCGCCCATAAAATGTTTCAGTGGATCAAAACCCAAGGTGGGGTTGATGCGTTATTTATGATGAACCAATTGAAAGCACGCCGATTGTATGAGTTTATTGATGAGTCTTCGTTTTATCATGGTTCGGTTGATGAAAAGGCCCGTTCTATTGTCAATGTTTGTTTTAAATTGATAAATAAAGAACTGGAGGACAATTTTGCCAAACAGGCAGAACAACAGGGCTTACTGGCTTTAAAAGGACACAGAACAGTGGGGGGTCTTAGAGCAAGTTTATATAATGCAATGCCCATGGAAGGAGTGGAAGCGTTAATTCAATTTATGCATCGATATGCTAAGGAACATTCGTGACCAATTCCTATCATTTTATTAGTCACCCGGTTAATACGTTAAAAGGTGATATCACGGTACCAGGTGATAAATCCATTTCTCATCGCGCCATTATGCTTGGTTCTATTGCGAAAGGAACAACTACCATCAGTGGCTTTCTGGAGAGTGAGGATTGCTTAGCAACCATAGCCGCCTTTCGCTCTATGGGTGTTACTATTGAGGGGCCGGTAGCGCAGAAAGTGATCATTCAAGGGGTTGGCAAATATGGTCTTAAAAGTCCTGCAAGCGTTATAGATTGTGGTAATTCAGGAACTACCATGAGGCTAATGGCAGGTTTATTAGCAGCACAATCGTTTGATAGTGAGCTCACCGGCGATAAAAGCTTATTAAAACGACCCATGGAACGTATCGCCCGTCCTTTGATGATGATGGGTGCTGGTATAAAAACTAATGAAGGGAAGCCCCCAATTTTTATCGAAGGTAGCCATACATTACACGGTGTAACTTACGAAATGCCAGAAGCAAGTGCTCAAGTTAAATCATGTCTATTATTAGCTGGTATGTACGCTGAGGGAGAGACTTGTGTAATTGAGTCAGGCATAACAAGAGACCATACGGAACGGATGTTGACGACTTTTTCTTATCCCATTCAAAAACTCGATAACGCCATCATGATTAATAACGCCAGTGAATGTGTTGGAACGGATATTATTGTGCCAGGCGATATTTCTTCCGCTGCCTTTTTTATCGTGGCTGCAACAATAATTCCCGGCTCAGAAATATATATTCGTAATGTAGGTATTAATCCTACTCGCACGGGCGTTATTCAAATTTTGCAAGATATGGGGGCAAACATTACGATACACAATAAACGACTTTGTGGGGAGGAACTCGTTGCAGATTTACATGTTACCTACGCTGAGTTAGAAGGCATTGATATCCCAGGTAATTTAGTTCCTATATCCATTGATGAATTTCCAGCTATTTTTATAGCCGCAGCTTCTGCAAAAGGGCAGACCTTGTTGCATGGAGCAAAAGAGCTAAGATGCAAAGAAAGCGATCGGATTGCTGCAATGGCAGAGGGATTATTACGTTTAGGTATTGAGGCACAAGCACTGGAGGATGGTATATTTATTAAGGGTGGGAGGTTACAAGGAGGTGAGGTAGATAGTCACCATGATCATCGAATTGCTATGGCGTTTGCTATTGCTGGAGCCGTGGCAAATCAGCCAGTAAAAATTAAACACTGTGCCAATGTTGCCACTTCATTTCCGACATTTTTAGATACAGCGAATCAAGTCAGCCTCTCTATTCAATCGAGTAACCACTAGTTCATCAGGATTTATTATGCAAGAACAACATATACCGGTTATTACGATTGATGGTCCTAGTGGTACTGGGAAAGGAACCATCAGCTTAAAATTAGCTCAATATTTAAATTGGCACTATTTGGATAGTGGAGCGCTCTATCGAGTTCTTGCGTATGCTGCTGAAAAGCACAACATTAGATTTGATGATGTTCCCAAGTTAGTAAAACTAGCACGCTCCCTGGATTTACGTTTTGAAATTAAAGAGTCTCAAACCGTTGTTTTGCTGGATGGCGAAGATGTATCGAAAGATATTCGATCTGAATCTTGTGGGCAGAATGCATCAAAGCTCGCATCGATTCAAGAAGTAAGAGAAGCATTATTAAATCGGCAACGTAATTTCGCAAAGCCTCCAGGGTTAGTGACGGATGGTCGTGATATGGGCACGGTGGTGTTTCCTGAAGCCGATCTAAAACTCTATTTGTATGCGAGTGCAGAAGAAAGGGCGTATCGACGATATAAACAGTTGAAAGACAAAGGAAATAATGTTAGCCTCGCGCAGGTTGTCGAAGAATTACAGAAGCGTGACGAAAGGGATACAGCTCGTTCGCATTCACCCTTAAAGCCAGCCGAAAATTCGGTTTTAATTGATACAACCAGACTAAATATTGTACAAGTATTCAACAATGTATTACAATTAGCATTACAGCGAATTAATAATCGCAGTTGAATAATTCGAATAATAAACGGATAATTTGCCCTTTCTAATAGCGGAATCGGCAAAAATAGTTTATTATTTGTTTTTTTGTGCAAAAAAATTAGTCGAAACGTACGCTTTTAACGTACGTATTGGGGGGAAAAAGAGAGGATCTCTGATTCCATTTGTTTACTAAAGAGTTTATTAACATGTCTGAAAGTTTTAAAGAGTTATTTGAGAAGAGCATTGCAGGAGCCCAGTTTTATCCCGGTGCCATTATTAACGCAAAAGTCATCGATATTGATGAGGATTACGTCACGTTAAATGCGGGTTTAAAATCTGAAGGTATCGTTGCCATTGAAGAATTCCAAGATAAAAATGGTGACTTGGAAATTAACGTAGGCGATACCGTTGAAGTGGCCCTAGATTCGGTGGAAGATGGGCACGGGGAAACCGTGTTATCTCGCGAAAAGGCGAAGCGCCAAGAAGCATGGCGTAAATTATCTAAGTCTCATGAAAATAATGAGACCGTTACTGGATTGATTTCTGGTAAAGTCAAAGGTGGCTTTACGGTTGAAATCGGCTCAATTCGTGCTTTCTTACCTGGCTCTTTAGTGGATGTCAGACCTGTACGTGATCCTTCTTATCTGGAAGGCAAAGAGCTTGAATTTAAAGTTATCAAGATGGATCTCAAGCGCAACAACATTGTAGTTTCACGCCGCGCAGTGGTTGAAGAGGAAAGCAGTGCAGATCGCCAAGCACTTCTTGAATCGCTTCATGAAGGTCAAGTCCTTAACGGAATTGTTAAAAACCTCACAGATTACGGTGCATTTATTGATCTAGGTGGTATTGATGGCTTGTTGCATATTACCGATATTTCCTGGAAACGTGTTAAACATCCAAGTGAAGTATTAAGTGTCGGACAAGATGTTAAAGTTAAAGTACTAAGTTTTGATAGCGATAGAAATCGCGTTTCACTTGGTATGAAACAACTTGGCAATGATCCTTGGGTTGATTTGGTTGAACGTTATCCTATCGGCAAACGATTGGAAGGAAAGGTAACCAATATCACCGATTACGGCTGCTTTGTTGAAATCGAAGAGGGTGTTGAAGGATTAGTTCATATGTCTGAAATGGATTGGACTAATAAGAACGTTCACCCCAGCAAGGTTGTTTCAGTAGGTGATGAAGTTGAAGTCATGGTCCTTGAAATTGACGAAGAACGCCGTCGTATTTCTTTAGGTATGAAGCAATGCGTGGGTAACCCTTGGCAAGAATTCTCCAAAGCTCATAGCAAAGGTGAAAAAGTTACCGGCAAAATTCGCTCAATCACTGATTTTGGTATCTTTATAGGTTTAGAAGGGGATATTGATGGATTGGTACATTTGTCAGATATCTCTTGGGATGTTCCTGGCGAAGAAGCAGTAAAACAATATAAGAAAGGCCAGGAGTTAGAAGCCGTTATCTTAGCAATTGATGCGGATCGCGAGCGTATCTCACTCGGTTTGAAGCAGTTAGAAAGCGATACCTTTACAACCTATATTGAAGAGCATGGTAAAGGCTCTGTTGTATCAGGAAAAGTTACGGCTGTTGATCCAAAATCCGTAGTGGTTGAATTGGCTAATGATGTTTTTGGAACCATTAGTGCCAGCGACTTATCGGAAGAAAAAGTAACCGATGCCACCGCCATCATTAAAGAAGGCGACGAAGTTGAAGCGAAAATTGTAAATATTGATCGCAAAAACCGTAATATTAAACTTTCAGTGAAAGCTAAAGACGCGCAAGATCATGCTGAAGCCATCAAGAAGTATTCTCGTACGGGTGAAGCAACAGCGACATTGGGCGACTTGTTGAAAGAAAAAATGGCAACGAAAGAGGATGAATAATCCTCTTCTCATAAAAAAAGCGTAGTTTACTACGCTTTTTTTATATTTTTCGTCTTCATAAATAATCAAACAGGCCCTAAGCCTTTATACCCAAAATGTAGTTTTTTAAAAAGCTCGTAATTTGTGACTAAGCGCGATATGCTTAGCACAATTTAGCCTATTGGAATTCCTTAATAAGAATAAGGATTATTTAATGCGGATATTAATGATTATCGTTTATCTGATAATAATTCTATTTGGTGTAAGCTTTGCTGTATTAAATGCGAAGCCTGTCCTTATAAATTTTTATTTCACTACCTTTCAAATGCCCATATCCGTTTTAATTACATTGACTCTCGGACTGGGTGTTGTGATCGGGGCTCTTTTATTATTATCTAAATATTGGCGATTAAAATTAGAACATCATAAACTAAAAAGCCAACTTAAATTGACTGAAAAGGAAATTAAAAATTTGCGTGCTATTCCGCTGAAAGATCAGCACTGATTGGATCAACTAACGGCTCGATTATTAAATTCTGATTTATTCAAGTGTTTAGATGAGAGCAGTACAGTATCCAATATTTTAGGCAATACAGGCGGGAATTGCCGAATTACGGTAAATGTTTCACGGGAGATCATTGATGATTAATTTGTGGCCATTATTACTGCCTGCCGCGGCTTGGTCGGGTTGGTGGGTTGCAAACCGTAACTATACAAATAAAAGTGCTGGCTCAGGAAGTAACTTCTCCAGAGAGTATGTCGTTGGGTTGAATTATTTATTAAATGAACAGCCTGATAAAGCCGTGGATGTCTTCATTAAGTTACTGGAGGTGGATAGCGATACCGTTGAAACGCATTTAGCGCTGGGAAGTTTATTTCGAAGACGAGGCGAAGTCGATCGCGCGATACGAATCCATCAAAATCTAATTGCACGACCTCAATTGAGTCTGCTTCAACGTAAAGAAGCGTTGATGGCTTTAGGCCAGGATTACATGAGTGCTGGAGTATTTGACCGAGCTGAACGGATCTTCACTGAAGTGGTTGAGCTTGGTGGTACACGGGAAACAAGCAGCCTTCATGGCTTATTAGCTATTTACCAGCAGGAAAAAGCTTGGGAAAAAGCGCTGGACATTATAAGAAAGCTCGAAGATTCAACGGGTAATAGCATGCATGCGCAGGCGGCGCATTACTACTGTGAAATAGCAACCCAATGCCTTAAGCAAGGCGCATACGATAAAGCCTTTAGCGCCATCAAACAAGCATTCATGACGGATAAAGAGTCGGTCCGTGCTAGTTTAATGCTTGCGAATCTTGAAATGAAAAACGGTCGATACAAACAAGCCATTAAGGCATTGAAACGCGTGCCCGAACAAGATCCTGAATTTTTAACTGAGATCATTGAGCCGCTGGTGCATTGTTATCGTGAATTAAATGCCATGAATGAATGTGTCTATTACTTAGAGCAAACCTTAGCGGAATTTCCGCGTGCTTCGGTGATTTTTGTTGTAGGTGAATATTTACGTCAGGAAAAAAATACAGATTTCGCCATTGACTTCGTATCCAACCAATTAAGTCGACATCCATCCATACGCGGACTAAATCGGCTAATTTGTTGGCATTTGGAATCAGCACACGGTAAAGTACGTGAAAAATTGCAGATGCTATATGATATCACCAGCAAATTTTTGGATAATAAACCCATCTACCGCTGTGGCCAATGTGGATATGGAGGTAAACTCTTGCATTGGCAATGTCCAAGTTGCAAACAGTGGGGCAGAATGAAACCCATTCATGGTTTAGAAGGAGATTAAACTTAAATATTTACTCTTATGCTTTATCCCTTCAAGAAACAAACTCTGGAAACAAAATGACTCCAAAACTCATCATCGCACTGGATTATAACAGTGATATCAATGCTTTATCTTTTGTGGAGCAGTTAGATCCCGCTCTCACTGCTTTAAAAATTGGGAGTGAACTTTATACCTATTATGGTCCAAGATTTGTTAAAAAAATTATAGCGAAAGGGTTTAAAGTTTTTCTGGATTTAAAATTCCATGATATTCCAAATACAGTCGCTGCAGCCTGTAAAGCCTCAGCAGATCTTGGTGTTTGGATGCTAAACGTTCATGCCGCAGGTGGTTTTAAGATGATGCATGCAGCTAAACGAGCGCTTGATGAATATGGCTCCGAACGTCCTATCTTGATAGCCGTCACTGTTTTGACCAGCATGAGTGAGCCAGAACTTAAGGATATTGGGATTGTAACCTCGCTACAACAACACGTTGTAAAATTGGCGAAGTTAGCTAAATCGGCAGAATTAGATGGGGTTGTCTCATCTGCTCATGAAGTAAAAGCTGTTAAGGAGGCTTGTGGTTTAGACTTTCTGACGATTACTCCAGGAATTCGATTGCCCTCCAGTGGCCAAGACGATCAAACACGCATTGTGACTCCTGAAGCGGCAGTACAAGCTGGTAGTGACTTTTTAGTTGTTGGCCGACCCATAACGAAAGCAGAAAACCCCAATTTAGTTATCAATCAAATTATTTCAATGCAAGGCTCGTAATGGATAAGGCATTGCAGTGTTACTATTTACACCAATTAGGCATTGAACCCTGGACTTTACGTGAAAAGGCCAATCACGGACAGGCACTTCGCCAGCTTGAAAAAATAGTTCACTCCTGCGTGAAATGTGAACTTCATAAAACGCGAACTCATGCCGTATTTGCACGTGGCAATTTAGAGGCCAAACTTATGATCGTGGGTGAAGCTCCAGGCTATCATGAGGACAAGCAAGGACAACCATTTGTTGGTAAAGCGGGGATGCTGTTAAACAAAATGTTGCAAAGTGTTGGATTGTCACCGGAAGAAGTTTACATTGCGAATGTTTTAAAATGTCGACCACCAAGTAACCGTGACCCCTCTGTTGATGAAATTTCAGCCTGTGAGTCTTATCTTAAGGAGCAAATCGCATTAGTTAATCCATGCGTCATTCTTGGGGTAGGTAAATTTGCCGGTCAATTTTTAACGAATACGAAACTTCCCCTAAATAAAATGCGTCAACAGGTTCACGAATATGGTGGTATATCGGTTTTCATTAGTTTTCATCCGGCTTATCTTCTTCGAAATCCTCTTGATAAAAAGAAAGCTTATCTTGATTTGTTAAGCGTTAAACAATTATTAAAAAAGTTTGCATGTTAAGTCATCGTGGTTATAGCCTCATTGAGCTATTAGTTGCACTCGGAGTGTTTGCCGCGATTTTATTTGCTGCAATACCCTCTTTTGAAGGTACATTTAAAAAAAATAATCTTCAAATACGAATCGATGACGTCAAAAGAATCATTCATTACGCACGATTTAAGGCGCTCACAGAGGGTAAGGCATTACGACTAGTGCCGGTTAATCATCAGAATTGGTCCGAGGGAGTTAAACTTATCGAAAGCGGCCGAATAGACGAAACCAAGGCAGCGTCTTTGCATGAATGGCGCTGGAATTCCCCACGGATTACCGTGAATTGGCATGGGTTTCAATCAAATGAGTATCTTACGTTTTCTCCTACCGTTAATGATCAGGTAGCCAATGGTTACTTTGAAGTCAGTAATGGCACACAAACCTATAAGCTTATTTTAAATCGCATTGCGAGAATAAAAGTTGATGCTATTCTTCAGGGGAAACATATCTAAATTTGACCCTTGCGCACCCGCCTACTTGCCACTGGCAGCTCCCTAATCTGTCTTGTTAATAAAGAACCTACTGGAATGGTCTATGCAAGGCCATAGTGTTCTATAATTGGTATATATGGTCATTGTTTTTGGAAGTATGATATGCGAGAAAAGTTAATGGCCGGATTCACACTGGTTGAGTTTATGACCGTTTTGGCCATCGCAGCCATTTTCACAACATTGGTTGTTCCTGGGTATAAAGCAGTTATTCAGAATAATAAAGTAGTAAGCGCTACGAATAAATTATCAGCCAGCTTACAAACTGCCCGAATGGAAGCCATCAAAAGAGGGATTACTGTTGCAGTTTGCCCAACTGCTAATGCAGCATTTAACGCTTGTGGTACAAATTCACAATGGGCTAATGGTTGGATTGTGTTTCTGGATGCTGATAAAGATAACACAATTGATTCTAGCAGTGATTTAATCAAAGTTTCTCAAGAATTTGCTGATGATGCACAAATTACTTCTTCAAGTAGCATTGTTAGTTATGATAGCAGCGGCTTTGTAACCTCAGGTGCAACAAGTTTTTCATTAAAGACGACGGGATGTACTGGGAATAATGCGCGAATCGTTAGTGTTTCTTCTAGTGGGCGAGTCAGTATCGCAGTTGCTGCGTGCAATTAAAAAGACATACACTAGCTCATTGTTGGCGAATATCTAAATCAGGCCGCTTCATTAAACTACTTTAATGAGGCAGCCCCAGGGCAAGATCATACCATTTTGAACTAAATTTGAAGTCAGTTCATCCTGCGAATTGTGTCATTCCTGCGCAGGCAGGAATCCATTTCTCAACCTGGTACATCACTTTGTTTTCCAGATGGATCCCCGACTGCTCGGGGATGACATAACTTGGATTATAAAAAAGCAAAGTATGCGTTTTCCCTGGAGGCAGCCCTGATATCTAAACTTCGAAAGTGGAAAAAATAGTAGAGGAAAGGTAAGATAGCGCTATCATTTTTGTCTAGTATTCTACTATGCCACCAAATCCAGACTCACTGCTTAAGGTGAACAGTGAACCACCAAGCGGTTTAACTTGTTGGATAAATAGCACCGACTCCTTAACTGAACAACTTAAAACACAAACGGGCGATGCCTGTCTTCAGCTATTGCGACAAGAATGGTGCCTTCCTAACTGGTGGGATAAACAGGTGTTACATATTCAGGATAAATGGGTCATGCATCGTGAAATTTTAATGCATTCCCATCAATATACCTGCTGGTATGCGCGAACTATTGTGCCAGAGAAAAGCTATAAAAATAATGCGTGTTTTTTTAATCGTTTAAATAAAGAACCACTTACCAACTTAATTTTTAATAACTCTTCAGTAGAGCGTGTATCTTTTATCCGTTATCCAATTACCTCTGAGACCATAGAATATTACTGGCTTGAAGACTTCATGCACCAACATCAGCTTGTCCTTTGGGCGAGGTTGGCAGAATATAAAATTCATGCGGTTGATTCTTTTTATTTGCTCGAGCTCTTACTTCCTGATCTTCTAGAGTGTGCGGTATGAAAGTAGGTGCTTATTTAAGGTTAATGCGTTTTGATAAGCCGGTTGGAACGTTGCTTTTGTGGCTTCCTACTGCCTGGGCTTTATGGATATCGAACCAGGGTAAACCCGCACCTAATCTTTTATTTATTTTCTTATTCGGCACGATTATCATGCGTGCCGCAGGTTGTGTGATCAATGACATTGCCGATAGAGATATTGATAAATACGTTAAACGCACCAAGCTTCGCCCGTTAACTCATGGTGAAATTTCACTTAAGGAAGCATTTATCATACTCATTGCGTTACTTTCAGTAGCGCTCTTGATTCTCTTGCAATTACCTTATCACTGCTTTTTTTACGCGTTAATGGCGTTAGGTATTACTATTCTATATCCCTTTTGCAAACGCATTATACAAGCTCCTCAGCTAGTTCTAGGCATCGCTTTTTCAATGGCAATCCCAATGGTTTATTGTGCCTCAGGAGCAGTCATGAGCACTCAAATGATGATTTTAATGGTGTTAAATACGATCTGGATTATTTCCTATGACACCATGTACGCTATGGTGGATCGCGCGGATGATTTACAAATTGGCGTGCGCTCCACCGCTATTTTATTTGCTCATTATGATAGGTTTATCATTTTTGTATTACAAAGTTTTTTTCATATGTTATGGCTTTATTTAGCAATAAAGGCCAATTTATCTTCACCTTTTTATATTGCTTGGTTTATAGGAATAGGAGTTTTGACTTATCTTCAATATTTAGTGAATACGCGTAATGAAATGGCTTGCTTTCAAGCGTTTTTAATGAATGTCTGGTATGGTGTAGTTATGTGGGTTGGCTTGATTATGGCTTATTAAAGGAGTGATAAAGGATGTTTAAATATCATAAGGATTTGATTTGTTATAATCAGACTGATATTGCACACGATCAAGATAACTTATTTTTTTTAGATAAGCACAGCACAAACGAAGGTACGTGGGGGTTATTTCAACTAACGGGCGGGGAGATAGAATTTATTTTTGTGGATGGTGAAGGACATGAGTTGTCGCGCCATTACTTAAACCCCATCGAAGCTCCTGTATTTATTCCCCCTGCAGCGTGGCATAAAATCCAACCGATTAGTGAAGCATTCTATGGCAATCTTGAATTTTATTGTAAACCACACCGTTATTTTAGTAAAAAACATCGTTTAAACGAGGTTCACAGCGATTTACTTTATGTGTATCAGAGTTATTTACAGGATCAAGGGCCCTTAGATATTTTGGATATTGGCTGTGGGGTAGGGCGAAATGCTTTATTTTTAGCTCTCCAAGGGCATAGCGTTCATGGTATTGATATCAACGAATCGAGTTTACGTCAGTTGATGCATATTGCGCATCAAGAAAAATTAAGTAACATGACCACCTCATTGCATGATCTTAATCAACCCATGATGTTAAATGATAGGACTTATGATTGGATAATATCCACTGTGAGTCTGCAATTTCTTCAATCCACACGCATTCCTTCATTGCTTTCTGAACTGCAACAAGCAACACGCCCCCAGGGCGTGCATTTTTTAGTCTTCCCGATTGAGTCTGAAAATTTTACCTTACCTTCATCATTTACATTCATGCCTGAAAGCGAGGAATTGCTCCATTTTTATCAAGATCAAGGCTGGGCTATTTTAGAATATAAAGAAACGGTTGGTCGCTTGCATCGTCTTGATGAATTTGGTAGGCCTATACAAGGGATTTTTGGGCATTTATTAGCACAAAAGCCAGCAGCCTGAGATTATTCGGATCGAATGCGCTATGCGGCTGTTATTATGTGTTGCAAGATAGAAAGCAGGTTTTTTCATATCATCCAACAACGGTTTACTGAATTCCTCACATAAAGCGCGCGGAGCATAGACATTTTTGTTTTATTTAATGCTATTCGATGCGATTACCTTGCTGGAGTATAGACCTAGACTTAGTGTGATAACTATGTTGAAATTTAATAGAAGAAATTTTTCAAATCTGTAAAGGGGGGTACCATGAAAAAATTAATACTGCCTGTGATTTTAAGTTCGATTCCCTCCGTAGTTTTGGCTGAAAGTGCATGTGGCTATTTGCATATCTCTATTCAAAATTACACTGGTGGAGTTTGTAAGCTCCAAGCGGCTAATGTGATGAGCGGGTCTTTGGTCTCGGGTCAAGTTCCAAAACTCATTTACAATGGCGAGATGTCATCAAGTTTTCAAATGCAGCAAGGCTATTTTTCAGGCCCAGCAATTCAGTTGATTTATAATTGCAAAAATAAATCGATTTCACTGACCTCTAAACAAAATCTTTGCTTTTTAGCAGCAGGGGGTATTACTGGAGATGTGAACACGGCGAATAATCTTCATGCTAGATATCTTCCCTATGAGGGAAGTTATTGGTCTTCTAAGCCGGGTGCTATAGTCTGGACCATTGTTTAAAAAAGGTTCTGTCTCCTACTTGCTGTGGCTTTGACCGAAGTACCCATCGGTTTTGCTGCTCCTAGCATGGATGCTGTGCTTAAAGCACAGCAGGTCAGGACTTATGGGCTGCGTCCTATCTGCTTACGGCTTAATCGCGGCACCCCAGTCATTCCTACTTGCTTCGGCTTTGACCGAAGTATCCAGAGGTTTTGAGGACTCCTAGTATGGATACTGTGCTTAAAGCACAGTACGTAGGTAATTATGCTCTATATCTTGACCACAGATCCTATTCCGACTCTGTGGCTTTGACCGAAGCATTCATCAGTTTTGAGGCTCATATCATGATTGCTGTGCTTAAAGCACGGCAGGTCGGGACTTATGGATTGCGTCCTATCTGCTTATAGCTTGATCGTGGCAACCCAGTCATTCCTACTTGCTTCGGCTTTGACCGAAGCATCCAGAGGTCTTGAAGGCTCCTAGCATGGATACTGTGCTTAAAGCACAGTACGTAGGTAATTATGCTCTACTTGCTCAGGCTTTGATCGCGGCATGAAGTTTGGATTAAACAATTTCAGTTTCGCTTAACGATTTTTCTACTAAAAGTTCTTCGAAGTTTGCAATTACTTGATCCGCATTTTTTAATTCCTGTTGACGATGCGTGGTGGCTAAAGCCGTAACCTTTAAACCCGCTTTTTTTGCAGCTTCGATTCCGTAAGGAGAATCTTCAAACGCTTGGCAATATTTGGGTAAAACACCCAGACGGCTTATGGTGAGAAGATAGCCTTCTGGAGAAGGTTTCCCATACTGAATTTCTTCAGAAGTGACTATGACATCAAAATAATGGGTGAGATTTCCTGATTTAAACCGCTCAAGAACGGGAAGGAGTTCCGTTTTTGTTGAGCCAGTGCAAATGGCTATTTTTATAGCTGCTTTACGCAAGTTTAAAAGATATTGTTCAACACCTGGAATGAACGGTAATTTATTGCGACTATTAATGAGATAAGCATAACTTTCAATTTTTTTATCCAGCAGTTGATTGACTTCTTTTGGAGAAAGGTAATGGCCTTTGCTCATCAATAACTGTGGAAACATTTCTTTATCAGATAACCCAAGATAATCCGTCATATAGTCGGTATAGCTAAGCGATATGCCTATGGTTTTTAATGCCATACAGCATGCTTCATAATGAAGAGGCTCGCTGTCTAAAATAACTCCATCAAAGTCAAATATCACCGCTTCCAGCATGGTAGTCTTGGTTTTCATTAAGTCTCAAAAGAAGTCTATGGTACTCGTTCATCATGAAATTTAAAAGAAAATTTTTTTGTAATTTAATACTTTAATGAAACTTGAGCCCAGGTTTGCAGCATTAAAATGACCATAATAATTCCAGAGCCATAAAGAAACCAACGATAGTTCGTTAATCCAGCATCTGGTAACTCCTCCCGAAACACATTTAATAAAACAGAGCCAGCTAAAAAAGCGACCATAAAGGCTGCAATAACCACATTGACTGGATCAAAAATAACGGAGAATAACCAACCTAAAAATAAAAAGGCGATTAAAATAAAACGGCCGAGGTGATTAAATAAATTTTTATAAAGTCGAGAAAATTTACGATCCGTTAATACAAAATGCAAGGCCATGGAGAACGTAAAAAGAATCGTCGCACTCGTACTTTCTTGTGCCCGTAAAGACATCGTATATGTGATGAGAAAGTTATAAAGACAAAACATTCCTAAATGTAGACTATATACAAGCCAATAATCATGATCAGCACGATGGTAGTGTTCGGCAGTTAATTCAAGTCCGTAATAAACAAGAAATCCAATCAAAGCTACAATATATATTGTTAATTCAGTAAACGGGGTTAGCCAATCTTTAGTCATAAGGAATCGCCCAATGGGCTCATTGTATTCGACAAGCTCAGGCAACATATGTAAAAACACATAGGCTACAGCCGTACCTCCGGCAAAGGAGATAAATGTCTTTCCTTTGCCCGGAAGACGATCAGCAAACCAAGGACTTAAGTAATGGAATACAATTAATATGAGCGTGGCTAATAATGCAATCCATAAATGAAATTGGCTAATCCATATCACGTTGAAATTCCTAATTAATTAATTTGAATAGGCCCCATACTAAAGTTTCGCTTGTTTACG
Organism: Legionella impletisoli; assembly: GCF_900639875.1. Lineage (GTDB taxonomy): Bacteria > Pseudomonadota > Gammaproteobacteria > Legionellales > Legionellaceae > Legionella_A > Legionella_A impletisoli. Next base: position 316,210 of record NZ_CAAAIA010000001.1, on the reverse strand, counting down.
GCATAACGTTGGTTTAGCGTCACAAACGTCATCAATGACTTTTCTGTTGTACTCACGTTAATTAAAAGTCCAACCAACAGATAAGCTTGCTACATAATTGATTTTGTTTGTAATACTAAACCATTGTTGAGATGCTGGTATTGCAGCGCCAAATTGGATATATAATTGTTCCGTTGCATAAATGAGAGACGGTGAAACAAAAATTATGTTATTACCTGAATTAGGCTTTGCAAAGCCTCTAATTTGATCAAAACCTGAATAGACTCCATTGACTTCTACTAAAGCAAACCAATAATACCGGTTGGGTACACTGTATAGATTTCTTCCAATCCCCGCATCATAGTAATAGATGATGTTTAGATCGGAGTTGTTATTGGGTGGAATCCAAGTAAATCCTGGAGAAATAAATCCATACCAATCCACATATGTTCGAGCATATGTTGCCCCTAAAAAAACTGAAGCAGCACCATAACCTGTGCTGGGATTTTTATGTGCTGAGCCTGTAGGTACGGTGCCAGCAACAACTAAGGTGGCTTGATCCGTATATCGTCGATTAGAGCCATTATAAAACGCATATTCAAATTGTATTTCAGTATCAGTTGGCCCGTAGGAGTACGAAGGCTTTTCATAATAAGGCGCTGCAATCGGTGTACTAATAAATAGAGCAAGGTTATCAGTTATTCCATAAACGTAAAAGGGTGAAATAGTCCACTCGTATTGTTGAAAGCCATTCAAATAACTTGGGTTTAGAAACAATTGAGATTGGTTTTGATTAATGGTGAATTGTCCAAAAGCAAAAAGAGGTCCGGGTTGTTGTGAGCCTTGGACAGAATAATTACCGATACTAGGAGGTTGATTCGCGTCGTTTGCTGATCGTGTCATCCCTTTAGAAGCATAACTGTTTGATATAAAAATCAATAGGGCTGTAGCGATTAAGCGTTGCATCGCTTTTAGGAATAGTATTTCATTACCCATGCCGCGATCCCACATCGAAGCTTGCTGAACTCGAGCAATCTTTGTACATCTCCCATGTTTCTACAGGTGTAAATGTTTTGTGATGTTCGTCGTAAATCTGTAATTCGCCTGTTCCAATGTTATAAACACAACCATGAATTTTTATGGAGTCTTCACTAAGTGCTTCACCGACTGCAGGGTGCGATTTTAAATGTTCAAGTTGGAGAAGAACATTTTCTTCTATAGCACGTTGAAGCCGCTCTCTTGGGTTAGGAATTTCTCCAATTTTTTCTAAAACAGGCGCTGCAATGCGTAAAAGTTGGCGAGTAGCAGGCAAATCTTCTACCAGCCTAGGATTAATTAATCCTTGCATGGCGCCGCATTCAGTATGACCACACACAATAATTTCTTTAATTTTTAGGACTTTTAAAGCATATTCTATAGTTGCAGCCACTGGTGCATCTGTGGGGGCAGGGTGAATTATATTTCCAATCGTACGATCAACAAATAATTCACCAGGTTTGGTTTCGGTAAAAATACTGGGAACAACGCGTGAATCACAGCAGGTAAACAACAAGGCTTCGGGACTTTGTCCTTTTTCTAATGATTGAAAAAAGCGCTGGTCTTCGAGTGATCGTGATCGAAGAAAATGTGCATTTCCTTGGCCCATTCGAAACATGTTGATTCTCCACATTCTAATTCTAGAAAAAATCAGGCGAAATCAGCATTTTTAAGATTTACCTAAATTTGGCAATCGAATTTAGGTAAAAGCGCTCCTGTGGGTTCGTTCTTCATCACACTCATCGTCACTCATGTCGTTTGAACTAGAAAACCGATGATGAAAAACGGGTTGATGATGAGGGTCGCTTGCTTTAGCTGCTATTAATTCCGCTCTGGATTGAATATCAAAGTCCTTATGAAACTCATTAAGATCATTGCATATTAATTTGATGCTGGATTTTAATGAATTCAGTTTATGCAATTCAGCAGTATTTCGGATCGCTTGTGCCGCAACGAGTATAGCAAGAGCTAGGGCAACTCCTAATATGCTTACCCCAAGCACTGGCAAAGCAGCAAAACCACTGATCACTCCTAGGCCTGATAGCAACCCCATAAATCCTGCTGAACACCCTGCAATCGAGCCAAATGCTCCTGCAAATGCTACAAAACCGGTTTTAAAACTACTTGAAAATGGCAAAGGACTCAAGGGGATATCTAAAACTAGTTTATTAACGAGGTTTTTAATGCATAATCTCTCAAGCGCTTGATCTTCTTCGTTTGTAATTTTATGCATTATAAAAGCAGACAATAATTTGTTGCTTTTTTCTTGTTCAATTAAATCCTCTAAGAGGTTTAATAGGTAAGGAGAATGCAATGGAGTCGGTGACTTTGATTTTTTGATTTTAAATTTAATCCATCCTAGCATGAATTGCAGTGCTTCTTCCGGATCTACTGCTTTACTGTGTAATTGACTATGTGCTAAATATCTCTGGTAACCGTCTTCAAGTAATTGATGGATTTGAGCGTTTAATTTATTTACGTATTTTGTAACTTTTTCAGATGCCATCGAATTTTGTTTTAAGGCATTTTGATAAGAAATTAGAAAAGTTCCACAACAAATTCCACAAAATAACAAACTAGCTACAGAGCCAGTTGCTAGGGCAATCGTACTGCCCGCAGCAATACCAAGCGAAGAAGTAATGATCCCAAATAAAGGCCAAGCAACTCCAGCTCCAGTACCAACACCATCTAATGTGGATCGCATAAGCTGCATTTTTAGCCCCTTTTTGTTAAATATGCTCTAGAATAAAACAGGTATTTTAGATGCTCAATAGGGGAATAAAAATATATTTTATTGCTAATAAGAAAGTTGTTCTTTTTAGAAAATTTCACTTAGTTGTTGATTAATTGTAATATGCTATTTTTCTTAAGACCGTAAATTAGAATAACGCAAGGAGCGCACTTTGAATGCAATTCTCACCAATACCATTACGGATTTACTTTTAGCGATTTGCTTGTTTTATTTTTTTGTTGTTTCGTTAATTCATCGCGTTAAAGGAAATACAAAGTTTACAAGGTTTATAGTCACTTTCTTTTTTGTTACGTTTGCATTGAGTCTTTTAAGTTCCGTTGCGCATTATCTAACGGAGAGTGCATCTAAGCAAAGTCTGGAACAACTATGGTTAGTTATTGCATTCGGTATTGTTTATTTAAACTATTGTGTGATTTATGCCATAAAAGTGCCTGATTTAGTGCGAATGTTGGTCATTTTTATTTCGTTGCTGCTTTTATACTTGTTTACTATTCACGCTGAATATATGTACATTGCTATCTCGATGCTCTTTATTTACATTTTGGCAGCACTCTATTCGGAAAAATTAACCAAAGTTGGGTTTCTTGCTGTGGTTTTTTCGAATGTGATCTGGATTGTTCTTCGTGAAGGTGCCAATTATGAATTGGGGTATACTTTACCACCACACTATCGTTACGATAATGATGTCTATCATATTCTCTTAATTCTTTCGATGTTTTTTATTTATCGGTCCATCCAACAAGGCGATTGGTCTTACCCTTAAAAATTTTTTTAAAACCCTATTTACATAATTCTAGTTTTGACACTATATTTCAACATTATATGGGTATGTGCGTATCGTTCTCGTTTGCTTTGGAAGAGTCCATCATGTCTCGAAAAAAACAACTCGTAGTAAAGCTTGTCGGTAAATTCATGCGTGTAATGGTAAAAATTGGCTTTACGTTACTGGATGCGTTTTCTACATTTGCTTCGGATAGTCGTATAAAACGAAGCGAACAAAACATTAAAAAACCATCTCGAAAATATTCTTGTTAACTCAAAATATATAGGGAATTTTTTGTTTATTCAATTTCTTGGCGCAACACAAACCGTCACGGGCTCAAAATATCTGATAAGAGCAGGGGGAAAAAAACTATTAGTTGATTGTGGTTTGTTTCAAGGTTATAAACCGCTTCGACTTCGCAATTGGCAACCGCTACCCATTTCTCCAGCAAGCATTGATTATGTGCTGTTAACTCATGCTCATATTGATCATAGTGGTTACATTCCTTTGTTGGTTAAGCATGGATTTAAAGGCCGAATTTATTGTACTGAAGCGACGCGAGATTTATGCGCTATATTGCTCCCTGACAGTGGTCATCTTCATGAAGAAGAAGCTCGATATGCAAATCGTAAAGGCTACTCAAAACATCATCCTGCACAGCCCTTGTATACTTTAGAAGAGGCTGAGAAGTCTTTTGAATATTTTGAACCCGTATTATTTGAGGAGCTTATTACACTTGCCAAGAATTTAACGGTGAGCTTTCATTATGCAGGACATATATTGGGCGCCTCTTTGGTTCGAATTCAGCATTTTGAAACGTCTATTTTATTTTCCGGTGATTTAGGCCGACCGAATGATCCTATTATGTATCCTCCTAATCATCCCCCTAAATCAAATTATTATGTCGTGGAATCGACATATGGTGATAGACAGCATGAAAAAACCGATCCTTTAAATGAATTGGGGAAAATCATCAATAAAACCGTTAAACGAGGTGGTACAGTTTTAATTCCCTCTTTTGCTGTAGGGAGAGCTCAAGCTGTTTTATACGATATATATCGTCTTAAATCCTCAAAAACGATTCCTGATGTCCCTGTGTTTATTGATAGCCCGATGGCCACAGATGCAACAAAATTATTTGTGAAGCATGCTCAATTACATCGACTGAGCCCAGAAGAAAGCGAGGCCGTTTGTCGAACAGCGCAGTATATTCATACTCCTGAAAAATCGATGGCTTTAAATTTAAATAAAATGCCAAAAATTATAATTTCAGCAAGCGGCATGATAACAGGGGGTAGAATACTCCATCATGTTAAAAATCTAGCTCCTGATTATAAAAATTCGATTGTGTTTTGTGGTTATCAAGCAGGTGGCACAAGGGGTGATCGAATTTTGCAAGGTGAGAAGTCAGTTAAAATGTTTGGTATGATGGTTTCTATCCAAGCTGAGGTGTTCAAATTAGATAATATATCCGCTCACGCAGACTATGTAGAGCTTCTAGAATGGCTTAGTAGAATCCATGAGCCACCTAGAAAACTTTTTATAACGCATGGAGAAAAACAAGCCTCAGTTGCATTGAAAGAAAAAATCGCAGCAAAATATGCATGGAATTGCGTAATTCCTGAATACGAAGAAGAAGTGGAGTTAATTTAAAACGTTACAACGCTTTTATGTGAGCTAGAGCCGCTTTGCCTAATACTGATAATTCATATCCTCCTTCAAGCACAGAAACAATGCGGCCATCACAATGCTTATCCGCAAGTTTTTTAACCTGTTGTGTTATCCATGAATAATCTTCTTCTGTTAAGTTAAAATCAGCCATATGATCTGCCTTATGACCATCAAATCCAGCTGAGAAAAAAATGAAATCTGGTTGAAACTTATCGATAGCCTCTAACCATTGAGCTTCAACATGTTGGCGATATGAGCTGCTGCCTGTGCCTGCCGCTAGCGGAAGGTTCAATAAATGATCACTTTCTGTTGCAAAAGGTTTGTTGGGGTAAAATGGATGCTCAAATGATGAACATAATAGCACGTTTTCATTTTCTTTAAACATGGCTTCTGTTCCATTGCCATGGTGAACATCAAAATCAACAATAGCAATTCGGTTTAATTTACAGCGTTCAAATGCATATGCCACGCCAATTGCAACATTATTAAAAAAACAAAATCCCATAGCTTGCTCAGGCTCTGCATGATGGCCAGGGGGACGAACGTTGCAAAAAGCTGCATGACATTTTTTATTCATAACCAAATCAACAGCAAGCACAACACTGCCCGCAGCTCTAAGTGCTGCTTCTAGGCTATGTGGATTAAGACATGTTTCTTGATCCAGGCAGACCAATCCTTCATCAGGAGATAACTTGAAAAGCTCAGTTACATAGCCTTCACTATGAACTCGAACTAAGTCTTCACGTGTCGCTTTGGGCGCTTCATAAAAATGAATATCATCTTGCAGGGAGGAGTGTTTAACCGCATCGGTTATAACTTGGAGACGTTCTGGGCATTCGGGATGAAAATCACCAATTATATGCAACAAACAATCCTTGTGTGTGATGAATGCAAGCATCCGTTATCCCTACTTATAAAAAAGCCCACAAATTAGCTTATTTTGATAACGTTCGTTTAGCGCCACAAAATTTATACATGCCTTTTCTGTCGAACTCACATTAATTAACCGATCGAAACGCCTCATGATCAGCATTGTAGTCAAAATCATGAGGGGCATAGCTAATTTCCTTATCGGTTCGCCCAGTTTTTTTATTTTCTTTTTTATTTAAATGCTTAATGGATTTTTTAGAATCATTATTTTGTTTCACTGATTCCTTTTGATGTTTGTTCATAATGCTTCATGCTCCAAAATAGTTCTTATTACATAATAATAGAGCATAAACTTGGTTTGTGTCGGGTTTGGGCTAAGATTATTTTTCAAATACGCTCTAATAAATTAAAGCTAGATAGCGACATTTAAATTGTCAAATAGCTTTATATTAGTAAAAAATTACTTTACTGGCCTATAGTTATCAAGAAGAGGCAGGAAAAAAATGATATGCGGATTCGAATCTTAACTAGTCAAAATGATAGACAATGGCGAATGTTGTTAATTTATAACATTTATCGCCTGGTTAGCATCGCCGTGTTTGTAAGCGCGTACTGGTTTGTAGCGTTTACAAAAGTTAACGAATTCCAATATTTTGGAATGCTGGCTGGTTTTTTGGTGTATGGCATTTTCATTTTTTATCTTTATCAGAAGCGGGCGTTTCGGTTTGAACAACAGGTGTTTGTCTCAGGGTTAATTGATATCGTCATTGTCGTGTTATTAATTAACAAAATTGGTTTTATTGATTCTGGCCTGGGAATATTGTTGTATGTCTATGTTGCGATGCTTAGTATTTTAGCACCTGGTCGACTAGCTATTTTCTTTGCGGCCATGGCGAGTTTTCTTTTGTTGTCCATCAGTATTATTCGTTACTTGTACATGCCTTATGAAAACATAGATATTATTTTTACTACGGGAGTATACGGAGCTGGATTTTTCGCGACGGCATTAACGGCTTGGTATTTGGCCCACTGGGTCAGAATGAGCGAGCTGTTAGCTCAACAACGTGGAAGGGAGCTTGAAAACATCCATAAACTTAATGAATACATTGTTGAGCGATTGCAATACGGTGTGATTTATGTGGATGGAAACAATCAAATCCAGGTTATCAACTCATCTGCATGTAGTCTTTTAGACTCAGAACGGTGTAAGAATATGACCATTAAAGACCTGTCACCCTTGTTGCATGAGAAATACCAGAAGTTTTTGAGCACATTAGATAATAAAAAAATCGATTATTCCGCGTATTCAACCATTGATGAACTTAACCTACAAGTTCGTTTTTATTCTTCCGCTTCCTCCGCTGAAAATCCTGCTGTATTAATCATTCTCAATGATATGGCTGAAATTACCCAACAAGCTCAACAACTTAAGTTAGCATCCCTTGGTTTTTTCTCAGCGAGCATCGCCCACGAATTACGAAATCCATTGGGTGCTATTTCACATGCCTGTCAGTTGTTAGGAGAAGAAGATGAAGAAAATGAGGAAAGCGTTCGATTAAAGGAGCTTATCTTAAATAATTGTGAACGCATGAATAAAATTATTAAAAATGTCTTGCAAATGTCTAGAAGCCAGAGATCTGAACCAGAAGAAATTGATCTTAATGTATTTTTAATACAGTTTCGAAAAGATTTTTGCTCCGTCAATTCGTGTAAGCTTACCATAAAAATGCCTCGGGTTCGTAAGAATGCTATTAAGTTTGATAAGTCTCAATTGGAGCAGATTTTAGTTATTTTATGTGATAACGCCATAGCGCATGGAAAAGACAAAGAGTATGATGAGGCGCTCATCACCATGCAAGTGTTTCATGAAGGAGAAAAAATAAGGCTTGAAGTTTGCGATACAGGCCCTGGCATCAAACCAAAAGACCGCAAGCATGTTTTTGATCCTTTCTTTAGTACATTAAGTTCGGGGAACGGTATGGGACTCTTTATCGCAAAAGATTTATGTTTCATTAACCAGGCACGACTTGAGTTGCTTGAGACCGATACAGGCTGCTGTTTTGCTATTCATTTCAATCAGACTAACGAGGTAGCTATATGAACCAAGAAAAAGTCCTTGTTATTGATGATGAACCAGATATTCGAGAACTGCTTACTATAACTCTAAAGCGAATGGGCCTTGAATGCGATACAGCAGAAAGTTATACCCAAGGAATCGAATCCATTAATAAGCGAGAATATTTTTTGGTTTTGACCGATATGAAACTGCCAGATGGGGATGGTTTTGATATTGTTCGACATATTCAAAAGAACAAGCCTCAATTACCAGTCGCGGTGATTACTGCTTTTGGTAACGTTGAAGGGGCGGTAAATACCCTTAAAGCAGGTGCATTTGATTATGTGTCTAAGCCTGTAGATTTAACCATGCTTAAATCATTAGTCAATACCGCATTACGAATGTCTCAACGTCCTGAACAAGAGGATGAATTATTAATTGGCCAAAGTCCTGCGATGAAATCCTTAAGAGAAAATATTCATAAGCTTGCTAGAAGTCAGGCTCCCGTATTTATTCACGGAGAGTCTGGGGTAGGGAAAGAGTTAGTTGCTCGACTCATTCATGCGCATGGCCCAAGAAGTGATAAACCATTTATCGCAGTGAACTGCGGTGCGATACCCAGTGAACTCATGGAATCTGAATTTTTTGGGCATAAAAAAGGAAGCTTTACAGGGGCTTATGCGGATAAACAGGGTTTGTTTGAAGCCGCACATGGAGGCACATTATTTTTAGATGAGGTGGCAGAACTGCCTCTGGCCATGCAGGTTAAATTATTACGAGCTATTCAGGAAAAAGCAATAAAGCCTATTGGTGGCTTACAGGAAATCCCAGTAGATGTTCGTATTTTAAGTGCTAGTAATAAAAACTTACTGGAAGAAATTGCTGAAGGGCGATTTCGACAGGAATTATATTATCGTATCAACGTTATTGAGCTACGTGTTCCAACATTACAAGAGCGAGTATCAGATATACCTTTATTAGCAGAAAACATTTTAAAACGTTTAGCAAAAGAGAATCAAACTGAGCTTGTAGCTCTATCAAAAGAAGCTTTGGATGCTTTAAAACATTATGACTTTCCTGGGAATGTCAGAGAGCTTGAAAATATTCTTGAACGAGCCATGACGCTTTGTAACGGCAAAACGATAGAAATTGAAGACTTGCGCTTACCTAAATCACAAGGCATAAACCAAGAAACACCAACTTCAAATAAACCTGAAGTTTTGGCTTCTGAAGCTAAATTAGACTTGGATCAAACACTGCTCGAGCAAGAGAAAGAATTAATTTTACAAGCGCTTGAAAAAACCAAATGGAATCGAACTGCTGCGGCAAGATTATTGGGCGTTAGTTTCCGAACCTTGCGCTATCGCTTGAAAAAATTAGGACTTGATTAAAGATGATCTGTTGACCGATTCTAATTGTTTGCTAAAAACTTAATTTCATCCATTTTGGCTGAAATTCTAGCTTTAAGAAACGAGTCGTTTTTCACGAGTTTTTTCGCAGTTTTTAGTTGTTGCATCGCGCTTCGTTTTCGTCCTTGTAATAATTCGCATTGGGCTAAGGAGAAATAGGCATAATCTTTTTGCCCGGCGTTCGCTTGAGCTTGTGAAAGCATATGGCAGATGGTTAAATCCTCTTTATATTCACGGCTTCCTTTTAATAAGATGCTCGCTGCTTTTTCTGCATTTCCGGCATCCATTAATCCTCGAGCATAGAGTACTAAAGCGGCGTAATTATCAGGGTAATTTTCATAGAGCTCATTCAGTCGCTTTAGAGCTTGGTCAAATTGTCGTTGGCCAATTTCAGCTTGAGCAATAGCGGCCTGAAGATAGAGGCTCTCTGGTGATAAACTCAGCGTCATGAGTAGTTTTTTTGCCTCGCTAAATTGATTGTTCTTAGTTAATGCCAACGCAAGCCCATATTCGCAGGGGGTTTTATGAGTGGTCTGTTTACACTGTGTATGATAGAAATCTAATAAAGGCTTAGCATCATCCGTCGCAAGATTACGAATTAATTCTTTAAATAAATAATAATCGATGGGATCAGAATATGTTTTTTGACGAATTTGTGCACTACGATTTTCTGCCTCAGCAATTCGGTCTTGATCGAGCGGGTGAGTTCGTAAAATCGCAGGAATATGTTCCGTATAGTAATACCTTGTATTTTGCTGCATTTTTTTAAAAAAACCGGCCATGCCAGTCGGGTCAAAGTCTGCTTTAATCAACATACCAATCCCAATTCGATCCGCCTCTTTTTCATTGGCGCGTATATAATTAATATTATCTTGAGCCATTCCTGATAAAGAAGCCATTAAAGCGCCGCTACCTAGTGTTGGGTTAAGGATGCCAAGAGCTGCGGAAGCTAGAATGGAAGCGAGCAGGGGAATGCGCATTTGTTTTTCATGCTGAATCATGCGATAAAGATGGTGCAATCGAACGTGAGCCATTTCATGCGCCATGACCGCAGCTAACTCATGCACATTATCGCTGGCTAAAATCAGCTGCGTATTAATGCCAATATGGCCTCCTGGCCCTGCAAATGCATTAATTTCTTTTGATTTGACAATGAAAAAATCCGGAACCGACTGATGAGAGTGTTTCGCAAGTAATCGCCCTATGTGATTGATGTATTGGGTGGCTAAAGGATTACGAATGACGCTATTTGATTGATTGATTTGTTGGACAAACTCTTTTTCCAGTTCATCTAATTCCCTAGTAGTATAGGGAGAGTAGGCACAAGCATTTTGAAACATTAAGCTAAAGCCTAGTACCATAGGTATGCTAAAGCAGAAAAACTTGCAAAGCTTAAAGTAAGTTCTATTCGCACGGCTAAGTGGAAGGTGGCTGTTCATAGCGATACCAGTTTTTGTTGATGATTATCAGAGCGGATTTTGTTGACAGACCATCTTCTCAGCGACAGAAGAAAGTTGCGTTTACGTTCAACAACCGCTTCAGATTGAATTTGAATTCTGATATATCATAACATTTCTTTCAGGTCGCTAGTCTACTCAAAAATTGAATAATTTGTTATCATGCGCCCACGTTTGACGGGTAATTTGACGTATGCATTTAGAGTTTTTGCTTACCGCACTTCAACAGGCCGAGCTTGGTCGTGGTTCGTGCGCGCCTAATCCCGCAGTAGGAGCTGTTGCTGTTCAAAACAATATGGTTATTGCTAAGGCCTGGCATCGTGGCGCAGGAACTCCTCATGCAGAACGATTGATTTTTGAAAAATTACCGACTGACTTAAACGATATCACATTATACGTCACCTTAGAGCCGTGTAATCATTGGGGAAGAACGCCTCCTTGTGTGGATGCAATCATTCATTATGGCGTGAAACGAGTGGTTTATGCTTACCCTGATCCAAATCCCTTGGTTCAAGCCAATAATACACCTGCTCATTTAAAAGAGCATGGTGTGGAAGTTATTCATTTTCCTGTTCCCGAAATAGATACTTTTTATCGAAGTTATCGACACTGGACTAAAACGGGTAAACCGTGGGTGACAGCAAAAATAGCACAAAGTTTGGATGGAAAGATTGCAGGGGAGCAGTGTAAGCGACTCACTTTATCCAATGATTCTTGCGCGCTATTTACCCATCGACAGCGAAAACGCAGTGATATTATTTTAACCACCGCCAGCACGATTAATCATGACGATCCATCATTAAATGTACGGTTACCAGAAGGTGTTTTTAGTAAGCCGATTGCTATTCTTGATAGCTCACTTCGATTAAATTTAGACGCTAAAGCTTTAACCAACAATGAACCATGCCATGTGTTTTATGCCAAAGAGGCAGGAGCTCCTCAACATTCAAACGTTATTTATCATCCCATTCCTTTAAATGCCGATGGACTTCATCTTGAAACTATTATTGCCGAACTCGGTGCCTTGGGGTATCACGATGTCTGGGTTGAAGCGGGTGGTCGATTATTTAGTGCGTTACATCAAGCGGATCTGGTTAATCAAACGTATATTTACTTAACGCCGAACGTGGTTGGACCAGCTGGAATAGCGGGATATCATTTTCCTGACTTGTTTAAAAAGCCCCACACAATAAATTGGCATGCCATGGACAATAATATGATAGTATCCTTTCTCTGGGAAAATGCAGTTGAGGAGAATAGATGTTCACCGGCCTGATAGAACGGACTGGCGAGGTTGCAGAGAGCCATGTAAAGGACCATGGTGGTCAATTAACGATACAATGCTCCATTTCGTCACCAGAGCTTGGTGAAAGCATTGCCGTAAATGGCGTTTGCTTAACGTTGCAGTCCATTTCTTTAAATCGGCTTTCGTTTGATGTTTCTAAAGAGACCTTGCGATGCACGACATTAGGAGTACTTCGCTCTGGTTGTTTAGTAAATTTAGAACGTGCTATGCAATTGAATACCCGTTATGGGGGGCATTATGTAACAGGACATGTGGATACCACAAAAGTGGTTAGAACAATGACTAAAGAGGGTCGTTACATTGAGCTTTCTATCGGTGAATTCACCCAGGATGAACTCAATTATTTAACCCATAAAGGAAGCATCACCATAGACGGCGTGAGTCTTACCATTAATGCAGTGGAAAATGACAGAATTAAATTATTATTGGTTCCGCACACCCTATTAGCTACGAATCTTAAACAGCGAAACATTGGTGATAGAGTAAACGTTGAGTTTGATTATTTAGCTAAAATGGTCTCGCATCAAGTAGAAAGAGCCATCCAGTATAGACTTAAGAGCAGTGAAACGGAGCTTTAGTGCTCACAGACATGAGGTGTATTGAAATGACAAATCCGTTTACCACCATATCCCATGCAATTTCAGAATTACAAAAAGGACGGATGATTATCCTGGTCGACGATGAAGATCGTGAAAACGAAGGCGATCTGATTATTGCGGCTGAACACGTAACGGACGAAGCAATTAACTTCATGTCTAAATATGGTCGTGGACTCATTTGTTTGCCAATGGCGAATGAATTGATTGATAAACTCGCTTTGCCTATGATGGCGCGCAATAACCAATCCCCTTTCGGCACGGCATTTACCGTTTCAATCGAAGCAGCTTGTGGTGTCTCTACCGGAATTTCTGCTAAAGATAGGGCACATACAATTCAAGTTGCGATTGATTCAAACAGTGGCCCTAACGACATCATTTCTCCAGGACATGTTTTTCCGTTAAGAGCACGGGAGCGAGGGGTGTTGGAACGGGGGGGGCAAACGGAAGGAAGTGTCGATTTGATGAAATTGGCGGGATTAAAGCCGGCTGCTGTAATTTGTGAAATCATCAATGAAGATGGCACGATGAGTCGTCGCGATGAGTTGACTCAATTTTCGAAAAAGCACGATATAGTCATGGTAACCATAAAAGATTTAATCGAATATCGAATTCGCCATGAGCAATTAGTTCAACCTGAGGCAACTAGTCGATTACCTTTGCACCAGCATGGTGATTTCACCATGACCGTTTATTCAAATCAATTTGATACTTTAGAGCATTTTGCATTAATTAAAACACCTAAATTCAGTAATAAAATTCCGTTAGTTCGCATTCATTCCGAATGCATCACCGGCGATGTGTTTGGTTCTTGTCGTTGTGATTGTGGATATCAATTGCAACAGTCGTTATCGTTGATTTCGAAAGAAGGTGGGGTGCTGATTTATTTACGCCAGGAAGGGCGGGGAATTGGGCTTGCAAATAAATTAAAAGCTTATGCCTTACAAGAACAGGGGTTCGATACGGTGGATGCTAATGTACAATTAGGTTTGCCCATTGATGGACGTGATTACGCCGTGGCTTATCAAATTCTTAAGCATTTAGGCATTGAGGTCGTGCGTATTTTGACCAATAACCCACAAAAACTAGATAGCCTCACTCGCTATGGCATTAAAGTCAGCGAGCGTATTTCATTATCGATAAAGCCGACTCAAGATAACCTCAGTTATTTAAAAACTAAGAAGGAAAAACTTGGTCATATGTTGGCGGTTGAATAAAAGGAGCCTAAATGAAATTGATTAAAGGGGACTATGTCAACAATCAAATATCTTTTCCAGTGGCGGTTGTGGTTAGTCGATTTAACCAAGAGATTACTCAGGCGTTATTGAGTGGAGCAGTGCAGCGATTAAAGGAGCGAGGCATTCAAGAACATGATCTTGTCGTGATTGAAGTTCCTGGTGCAGTGGAGATCCCTTTAATTGCTCAACATCTGGCGAAGAAAAACGAGGTAAAAGCCATTATTGCACTAGGGGCGGTTATTCGTGGTGAAACCACACATTATGATTATGTGTGCCAGCAAGTCAGTCATGGTTGTCAACAGGTCTCTTTAGCATACCATATCCCCGTCATATTCGGAGTGCTTACCACTGAAAATGAGGAACAAGCTTGGGATCGACTGGGTGGAAGTCACGGCCATAAGGGAATGGATGTCGCCGATGCAGCCATTGAAATGCATCTTGTCTTAAGCCAATCCTAATTCTATAGGGTTAAGCAATTCTTGTTCTAACTAATCTTGAGCTTAAGTAGAAGGAATTGCTGTTAAAATGTATTTTTCTTTGCTTTTATTTGATACAATTTATGCCCGTTCATATGCATTTGATTCTCACCGCATGTAGCGCGGTTAAGCATTTCAACGGGATTTTCTATGACTAATTATATTTTCATCACCGGCGGTGTTGTTTCTTCCTTAGGGAAAGGTATCGCAGCCGCGTCTTTAGCCGCGATTTTAGAAGCACGTGGGCTTAAAGTTACTTTAATCAAACTCGATCCCTATATTAACGTTGATCCAGGAACCATGAGTCCATTTCAACATGGTGAAGTATTTGTTACTCATGATGGCGCGGAAACTGATCTGGATTTGGGGCATTATGAGCGTTTTGTTCGCACTACAATGACAAAACGAAACAATTTTACTTCCGGTAAAATTTATGAAAATGTGATCAAAAAGGAGCGCCGAGGGGATTATCTTGGCGGTACAGTTCAAGTTATTCCACATATCACAAATGAAATTAAGCGCTGCATTAAGCTTGGTGCCGATGGATTTGATGTGGCCATGGTTGAAATTGGCGGAACAGTCGGAGATATTGAATCTTTGCCGTTTCTTGAGGCCATTAGACAAATGCGTATTGAATTAGGATCACAACGTTCTTTGTTTATCCATTTGACTCTGGTGCCTTATATTCCAACCTCTGGTGAAACTAAAACCAAACCCACTCAGCATTCTGTTAAAGAATTGCGCTCAATTGGTATTCAACCCGATGTGTTGATTTGTCGCTCTGAGCAACCTTTATCGAATCATGATCGAGCCAAAATTGCCTTATTCACGAACGTAGAAAAAGAGGCGGTTATTTCATTGCAAGATGCCAAAAGTATTTATCAAATTCCAAAATTGCTTCATGAACAACACCTAGATGAGTATGTCGTTAAAAAACTAGGCATTGATGCAAAGCCTGCGGAGTTATCGGAGTGGGATAGGGTGCTTGAAGCGCAATCAAAGCAAACCATGACGATTAAAGTGGCTATGGTGGGTAAATATACAGAATTAAACGATGCTTATAAATCTTTAAATGAAGCGCTTATCCATGCCGGAATACATACCGAAACTCGCGTTGAAATTGTTTATATTGATGCAGAAACCATTGAAAAGCATGGTACAGAAGTCTTATCTCCTGTGGATGCTATCCTTGTGCCAGGTGGTTTTGGTGAACGAGGGATTGAAGGAAAAATTAAAGCCATTCAATATGCTCGTGAACATAAAATTCCTTTTTTAGGGATTTGCCTAGGAATGCAAACTGCGGTGATTGAATTTGCGCGCAACGTAGCAGGTTTATCGCAAGCGAATTCGACGGAGTTCGATAAAGAAACTCCTTATCCTGTAATTGGCCTAATTAGTGAGTGGATGGAGTCCGATGGTAGCATAAGTCAGCGTGATGAACACAGCAACTTAGGGGGTACTATGCGCTTGGGAGCCCAGCGCTGTAATCTCGAAAAGGACTCTTTAGCTGGTCGGGTATATGGCAGTGATTCAATTATCGAGCGTCATCGGCATCGTTACGAATTTAATAACCAATATATGGAATCGCTGGTTAAACAGGGGCTTATCATTTCAGGGCTTTCTGCGGATAATAATTTAGTTGAAATGGTTGAGCTTGAAAATCATCCATGGTTTTTAGCATGCCAATTTCATCCGGAATTTACGTCAACACCAAGAGATAGCCATCCCTTATTTAAGTCATTTGTATCAGCAGCACGTGCTCATCACCAACAAAAGGAAAAAGAATGAAATTATGTGGATTTGAAGCGAATATTTCATCCCCTCTATTTTTGATTGCAGGACCTTGCGTGATTGAAAGTGAGGAGCTTGCACTGGAAACGGCGGGTTATTTAAAAGAGATATGCTCAATGCTTGGGATCCCTTTTATTTATAAATCATCGTTTGATAAGGCCAATCGTTCTTCAATCAGTAGCTATCGAGGCCCAGGGTTTGAGCAAGGGCTTAGAATTTTGGAAAAGGTAAAGACTCAAATTGGTGTGCCTGTCTTGACAGATGTTCATGAAGACACCCCTTTACTTGAAGTTTCAAGCGTGGTCGATGTGTTGCAGACCCCAGCATTTCTCTGTCGTCAGACAAACTTTATTCAAAATGTCGCCGCCATGAATAAGCCTGTTAATATTAAAAAAGGACAGTTTCTTTCTCCATGGGAAATGAAGCATGTGGTGATGAAAGCAAAGGCATGCGGAAATGAGAGCATTATGGTTTGTGAACGAGGCGTGAGCTTTGGGTATAACAACCTCATTTCGGATATGCGCTCGTTAAAAATAATGCGAGAAACACAATGCCCAGTTGTTTATGATGCAACACACTCCGTACAACTTCCCGGAGGAAATAATGGAGTAACCGGAGGGCAGCGTGAATTCATTCCCGTTTTAGCAAGAGCTGCCGTTGCGGCCGGTGTGGCAGGGCTTTTTATGGAAACGCATCCTAATCCAGATAAAGCGTTGAGTGATGGTCCAAACAGCTGGCCACTCGATAAAATGCAATCTTTGCTTGAATCTTTAATGGTTATTGACGCTGCGTTTAAAGCTATTGGTGAAGTAGATTAAATCACGAACTAATGTCTTGCCATATACGCAACCATTACCTCCTCGCAAGAAGCAAGAGGAGTTTGGTTTTTAGACAGGGCCTACGCATGAAAAATATACCGCCGTCATTGCGAACGAAGTGAAGCAATCCAGTATAAAATTTCAACCAAGCATCGATCTGGATTGCTTCGCTAGTGCTCGCAAAGACGAGTTGTTTTTCGTATTGAGCTAAAAATAACCTTTTCATGCGTAGGGCCTGGGTTTTTAGATGGTTTAAAACTGAATTCCCCCCCTCTTGTTGGGGCTTATCGCAACAGAATCAAGGAACCCAAAATCTCGCATTTTCACTGGTTATAGGCATAGTAATTAACGACTTCGGAGCTCTAACGTTAATTCTTTTAAGGGCTGGAAATAAAGAATAATGATAAGTCAGATCAGCATGGCTGATTTGGCGGAGAGACAGGGATTCGAACCCTGGGAAGGTTGCCCTTCAACGGTTTTCAAGACCGCCGCATTCGACCGCTCTGCCACCTCTCCGCCGCAAATACTATCGCAACAGAGTATTGTTTGCAATGATTTTCTTAATTAATTTTGATTTCTGTTTCGTATCGTATTCAAGATAACCAAGGCGTCATGAAAATGAGTCTAAAAACATTTCGCTGTCTTAATTAAATGCATACAAAGTTCGCAAAATAATTTTCAATGAGTATAATGTGGTGCATTTGCTTCGTCTGTTACAGGGTGTAACAAGCGGATGATTGATAGGTGTTTTTTATGAAACAATTAAAATTATTCATACTGATTTTTCTTTTTATCTCCATGGCAGCATGTTCTAAATGGAGTTCGACCGATGATGAGGGTTTAAACGGCCCTTTTAAAGGAATGAGTGCAAAAGAGCTCTACTCTAAATCCAAAGAGGCCTTAGCTAAAAAACAATATGAAAGCGCGATTAAGCGGCTTGAAGCATTAGATACCATGTATCCTTTTAATGATCATGCAGAGCAGGCGCAGCTGGATTTAATGTATGCTTATTATCAAAATGAAAATTATCCCTCCGCTGCAGCAACAGCAGAGCGCTTTATTCATTTGTATCCACGTTCAAAACGAGTGGATTATGCATATTACATGAAAGGGCTTGCCAACTTCCAACAACCGAGAGGAACGTTTACAAAATTCTTTTCGATTGAAGAATCTTGGAGGGATCCTGGTACGCAATTACAAGCCTATTCAGACTTTGCAACCTTAGTTCAACAATTCCCAGAGAGTCGCTATAAGGCGAATGCATTGCAACGCATGATTTATCTACGTAATGAGTTTGCCAAGCACGAACTCAATGTTGCTAATTATTATTATGACCGTAGAATGTATGTTGCAGCAGCTGAACGAGCAAATTACTTAATTGAAACATATCCTGAGGCGCCCAGTACTCAGGCTGCTTTAGTGATTGCCTATCATGCCAATAAATCTTTGGGGTTAAACGATGCGGCTGAAGATGCTTTAAAGGTTTATCAAGCAACATACCATGCCAATCCTCCAAGGGTTGAAGAAATCACAGCATAGAATGGTAATCCCAAGTGCTTTAAGTGCTGCAGTTCTCCTCGGAATGATGAAATAAAATGGATGCCACGGTCAAGCCGTGGCAAGTAGAGGTAGGGTTAGGTATGTTACTAACGTGCTGTGCTCAGAGTCCTATTAGGTAGGTTCATGCATGGCAGTTGGTTCAACCTGTGGACAGCTTACTGCTTGGTGATAAGGCAAGGATAAAATAGATAATAAATCATCAACTAATCCTCTAAGTTCTCCAGCGAGTAAGGTCAATGCGGCATCTTGCTGCTGGTATTCTTCATCAAGCTCTTTAAGTTCATGAAACTCGTCAATTAAATAATCTAAGCATTTCATGCGCTTAATCGTTAAATCTTGCGTTAAAGTAAATTGAATTCGCTCATTCCAAACTAAAGAGACTTCGGCTGGAGTTAATCCTTGTGATAATAAGGTTAAAATTTCATCCGCTGGCAGTTCGTAGCCTTTGCAGTTAAATCGCTTTTTATCATCGTCAGGAGAAAATAATAAACAATCAGAAGCCAATTGAAAGTTAGACGGTAACGATGCTGGATTATTAATCCATTCGCCAAAGCGGGATGATAAATTTTCTTCGTAATGAAGAGGCTCAATACTTAAACCAGGAATAGATTTTCGTAACAACGACGTTAATTGCGACGCTTGGTTGCTGCTGGCGCTGTTAATCACTAATCGCTTATTAACCGTATCAAATAAAGCCAGCATACGTTTTTGTAAACAGAAAGATTTAGGCAATAACTCAAACTCAAGCTCTTCTGCCAGTTGCGCTTTTTCGGCTCGTTTCATAGCACGATTATTTTGTGTTTCCCAGGTTAAAACGCGTTCTTCTAAAATACGTTGGATGACGCCGCGAGGCAAAATACGCTCTTCTTTTCCCATGCAGATCATCATAGCACCGGCAACCTCATGGACTAACTCGTCAGCATAAGGTGGCAGCCAGCCATAGATAAAGCGAGCGTGTGGTGGGCAGGGCTTTAGGGCTTCTGCGGCGAGTTGGTTTATAAAATCTACAGGAGCATTGAGTTGATATTGAAAAATTAAAGCATTATTAAACCACATCATTTATCCCTCATGACAAAAAAAGGGATGCTATCATAGGTCATGGGTATAATTCATCATCGAGTTACCAATACGCATTAAAGGCGATAATGGTGGATCGAAAATCAGGAGTATCTTTACCTCTTACAGCAAACCAGCAACCACCAATAATTCCAAAGTGCTCATTAAAATTAAACTCAACCGCAGGTGCAAGCGAAATTTCTTGCACATTAGGATGTCCCACCATTGGAACTACACCTCTTACTGGCATGCCAGGAAACCCCCTGAATACACTGGCACCGCGGTTAAAATAATATCCTTCCATCACCGCTACCCAATGTTTTGTTACCGTAAATTCTCCGGCTAGATCAACACCGGTTAAATCCCCGGGTTTAATACTTCCATTCGTGGTCGCATTGCCTCCATAAGCATTAAAGCCTCTTAGACGAACGGAAGAAGCGTATAAATGGCTTAAAATGAAGCGTGTGCGTAGGTAGTTTATTTCAGTAAATTGCAATAAATGTTCGAAGTTTAAAGCAAATATCGATTGATAGCTGCCTGCTCCAGTCCCATCAGTGCCTTCATTCGCAGGGTTAAATTCTTCAAATTTCCCAGTTGGGATGCTTAATTGATACGTCACTCTTAAATTGGGAACCCATTTAGAATCTTTCTGCAAAATAGCCTGATATCCAAGAACTAATGCTGTATCACCAATGTGATGGCTGCTTTTTCTAGATTCTTTATTAATAACGTAAGGCAAATTGAGTTGAACATCGACCTTTTCAGCTAAACCATAAGTAAAAATTGGGTTGATTTGATAGTTTTCAGAGCCTGGCGTATGTACTAATTTCCAGTGACGATTAAAAAAGCCAATGTTTTTGGTATCAAATCCATATAATTCGAAATTAAAATGACCTTTGGGAATTGTTTTTCCAGCAGGAGCTAACAAAGGGCCGGTAAACCAAGGTTCGGCATAAGTTATATTAGAAAGGGTAATAAAAAAAACACCCAGAAGCTTCCTACTGATTCTCATTTCATCTTATTCCTTAAATCAATGACTTCTAGCCAGTTAAGAGTAACTGACTTTGTATCGCTTGAAAATACTTTTGCCCACCCACGAGGTAGAGAAAATGATTTAAAAACAGTGATTAGCTAAATATACCTATGACCAATGAAACTGCGATTTTTATGCATTTATTTGCCCCCTCCTCTAATTAAAAACTCCCAATAGGGTTTGCTATTATTCGCTTTTAATCCATAGAGAAGCAACAAAATCATGGAGTCTAAAATCTCGCATTTTCATTGATCATGGGTATAGAATGAATAGTACGAATGAGGAGAATGCGATGCTATTAGAAAAAGATAAATCTTGTTTATTGTTAATTGATGTACAAGAGAAGTTAACTCCCTATGTTATAGAGCCAGAGCGATTAGTGCATGGATGTGAATGGTTATTGAAATTGGCTAATAAGCTAGGCGTGCCATTACTGGTAAGTGAGCAATACCCTAGAGGGTTAGGACAAACGGTTGATGAGCTCTCTCCTACGCTTACAGAAGTAAAGCGAGTTGAAAAAGTTCATTTTTCTTGTGGCAGCGATGAAGGATTTATGGCGCATTTAAAAACATTGAACCGTAAGCAAATCGTTTTGATGGGAATTGAGACACATGTTTGTGTGATGCAAACGGCGATGGAGCTAAAAGAAAAGGGTTTTGAAGTATTTGTTGTGGTAGACGCGGTAAGCTGTAGGCATGAAATAGATCATCGATATGGCTTAAAGCGAATGAAAGCGGCAGGTGTTCAATTAATTACGCGAGAAATGGTGTTTTTTGAATGGTTAAGACAAGCCGGTACCCCGGAATTTAAAGCACTCAGTCAAGAATTTATGAAATAATTTTGGTTTAAAATAAGGAAAATCTATGAACCTTGAGCATCAAGTTGCAGTGATTACTGGTGGAGCTTCTGGCATGGGAAAAGCCTGTGCAGTTAGGTTTCGTCAAAAAGGGATTCGAGCAATCGTTTGGGATTTAAAAATTGAAAACCATGAGGAAGATTCTATCGAATGCGATGTAAGCTCTGCGAGTGCAGTAGAAAAGGCCTTAGAGCAAACGATTGAAAAGGTAGGTGTACCTCGAATCTGTATTAACTGTGCGGGTATTGCGCCTGCTAAACGGATGGTCGGAAAAGAAGGCGCTATGCCGCTAGATGCTTTTAAACGTGTGATTGATGTGAATTTAGTGGGTACGTTTAACGTGATGCGAGTCATTGCAGAAGCCATGACTCAGCTAGACCCTTTAGAAAACTCGACTGAGCGCGGAGTTATTATCAATACGGCTTCCATTGCAGCGTATGAAGGACAAATTGGACAAACTGCCTATAGTGCATCAAAAGGAGGAATTGTAGCTTTAACGCTTCCAGCAGCTCGAGAACTGGCTCAGTTTGGCATACGAGTCAATACAATTGCCCCTGGCTTGATTGCAACGCCATTATTGCTCAATATGCCGAAAGAAGTACAAGATGGACTTGCTGAATCTGTCCCTTTTCCAAAACGACTAGGAAAACCTGAAGAATTTGCCTTTTTAGTTGAGCATATCATTCAAAACAGTTTAATTAATGGTGAGGTCATTCGTTTGGATGGTGCCTTAAGAATGCAACCTAAGTAATAACGACATAATCGCTTTATCTTTAGATTTTTTAAGGTATATTAGAGGTGGGGTTTGTACAATTTGACCCTTTTTTTGATGACGCTAAATTATTAAAAGGATGTATGGTATGGGAAATTGTTGTCGTAAATTTTTTGACCGGAATAAAGACGGGCAAGTAGATGCTGATGAGGTGTTAAAAACGATTGCTGAAGCACTTCATTTACTCAGTAAAGCCGCACTAGCTGCCGAGGCGTATGTCAAAGCCCTAGAAGCTGCGGGTGTCGATACCAAAGGCACGTTAGATGTGCTGCAACGCATTAAAACGATTGCCGATGCTAGTGGTGATGTAACGGATGCACTTTCCAAAATTAAAGTGCCGAAAAAACTCGAAGATATAGGTGACTTCGATGGCGATGGTGATTTCGATAAAGAAGACATGCTCGCTTACTTAAATCATTCACTTAGTGTTTGCGATGCACTCATTGCCGCAAATGTTAAAACAGAAGAAGTAGAAAATTGCCGAAAAGACATTCAACGAGTCATTGATGCGGTAAAAGAATTCGAAGCACCCACGGTAAACGCCGGTGCAGCCGCAGCAGCGCTATAAGAGTATTTATACTTCGTGCGGTCAAAAACCGCAGATTGTGACCGCGCGAAGTATACGATCTCCAATATAAGTTAATGCAATATTGAATTTCTTGATAAGTTTTTTCCTGGAAGATTAATAAAAGCCATAATCATCGAGTATACCGAAATATACTCCTGTAGAATGAATTAAAGGCTAAATAAAATGCAGCAAATATCAACTGTCAGATCAAGTTTGAACGACTACATATAAGCCGGCATAACTACCTACTCTCATCAATTTTCATCCGACGGGAGCTAGGGGAGCGGATCCAAATCTTCCCCAAGCACATTAAACAATAAAACCTTCTCCCCCTGCTTCAACCCTATAAACTTATCTTGATCTTCCTTCCGTACTACACAACTAATGCTCTTCCCATCCTCTGTTTTAAAGGTAGCCATGTTATGGTTATCGTCCTTAAACAATGAGACCTTCTCCCCCTGCTTCAACCCTATAAACTTAGCTTGATCTTCCTTCCGTACTACACATCCAATGCTCTTCCCATCGTCTGTTTTAAAAGTGGCCATCATATGGTTGTCGTCCTTTTTGTCGATGGCAAATGCGAAAGAACTAGTTAAAGCGAGTCCTAGGAATGTTGCTAATAGTGTCTTAGTCATCATGAGCCTCTCCAATGCAACCGTTATTGTTTCTTTAAAACCAAACACCATAAAAGTATAGTCGCATCCTGCGAAGTCATCGATGCGATCAGAATAAATTATCTCTTATAGAAAGAAGAAGGTATTAAGTTGTAAGCCGATATAGTCCATTAAAATATTCGCAAAGCATAACTTTACATCACTAATGCAACCTTCAATGCGGCTAAAAAGAATCTTTAAGCCGCGACTTCTGCATCCTTGGCATGAATGAATTGCTCTTCTAGCATTTTCAAAGCAATATTTTTAGCTTCGGATTGGTAGCGGCCTGCTGCAATTTCTTCTTTAATAAAATCGATTTTAGCTTGGTTGATATCTGGACCGTTAAAGATTAGTTCTTTTAAGGCTTCGATTTGCTTTGATGGTTCAAGAGATAAATTATCGATTAAATCATCAATGACCGGGGAAGTATCGTTTTGCTTTGTCATAATGTCGTCCTCAGTTGCACCCAAGCTGTTTATCGACGTCAACACTTAAAACTTTAGTGTAAAATAAAAAAATATTGAGTTAACTTTTGATAAGTTCAGATAAAATCAACTTATCATATTCAATTAATGATGAACAATTAAATCTAGCCAAGATATGAAAAAACTTTCAAGAGATTTTTACAAGCGTGATACACAAATAGTTGCCAAAGAACTGCTTGGTACCTATTTAATAAGAAAAATAAACGATGTGGAATATATTGGACGGATAGTCGAAGTAGAAGCCTATCTTGGTGAACATGATTTGGCAGCTCATTCTTCTAAAGGGATTACCAAGCGAACAAAAATTATGTTTGGCCCACCAGGATTCGCCTATGTCTATATGATATACGGGCTTCATTATTGTTTTAATGTTGTTACCGAAGAAGAAGGGCAGGGAGCCGCCGTTTTAATCCGAGCTTTGGAGCCGGTTAAAAACCTTACCCAAAACACCAGAGGTCCTGCCTTACTTTGTAAAGCAATGTCCATTAATAAAACGCTAAATGGTCATGATCTTCTCAGTACTGATTTTTATATTGCTAAACCATTAGAAGAACCTAACTTTTCAATAATCGCCAAACCAAGAATTGGTGTCCATTACGCAAAAGAATGGGCTGACTGTCCTTTAAGATTTTACATCAAAGATAATCTTTATATCTCAAAATCTTAAACTACCGAAAGCCATTCTGTACTACACTAATTAAAATTAATAAGGATTGCGTCATGAATATAAAAATCAAAGAATTTTTTTCATCGAATGCGTATGGAGTGGTAGGCGCATCCGCTGATCGGTCAAAGTATGGTAATAAAGTTTTACGCTGCTATATGCAGCATAATCATGAAGTATACCCAGTTAATCCAAAAGAAAAGAGTATTGAAGGATTAAAATGCGTTCATACAGTATCCAACCTTCCAAAAGAGGTGAAGAGCATATCTATCATTACTCCCCCGAGCGTGACGAAACAAGTGGTCAATGAAGCGATTAAAAAAGGGATTAAAAATATCTGGATGCAACCTGGTTCTGAGCATGATGAAGCCATTGATCAATGCAATAAAAATAACATTAATATCATTGCTAATGGCCCTTGTATCTTAGCTGTTTCAGGGTTTAAGGATTCATAGGTAGAAAGAGGTGTCCGGGTTAAAATTTTCCACACCTCCTATAGCCATTCATTATAAATTTTAAGTAACGTTCCATCGTTTTCCATATCAGTTAACGCATGATTAATTTTTTCAATTAAATCGGTTTGTTTTTTTGTGGCCATCATCCCATATCCGTCTCCGAAGGGATATTTTTGACCGACTAATTGATAGCGATCACTATTGGCTACCCAATACGTTGCTTGTTCAGGGTTGGTAATGATGGCTTTTACTTCCTGATTATCTAATGCCGAAAGCATATCCATAGAAGTTTCATATGTTTTAATGGTTACTTTATTTTGAAGTATCTTATGAATAAGCTCAGTTGATGGTGAGTCTTTATAAGCTCCTATTGTTTTATTTTGTAATTTATCTACGGATTTAATGGTTGAATTAGCTAGAGTCATAAATTGTAAGTTACTGACTTTATAGGGAGTACTAAATAAGAAGTTTTCCTCGCGAGCTGGTGTGATAATGAGGGCTGCTAATCCCAAATCAATTTTATTTTCATTCAGAAATTCAGGAATTTGATGAAATAATACCGTTTGGAATTTACAAGACATTCTAACTCTTAAACACACCTCGCGCATGATTTCGATTTCGAAACCAGAATATTGTTCATTGGTCATTAATTCAAAAGGGGGATTGTACGAGATGGTTCCTATGACAACTTGCTGAGGGGCACCAGCGAAGCAGGCATTGTGGCTTAATATAAACGCTAATAAAACTAAGCGGTTCAGCCATCGTTTGATTGAATTCATAAGTACCTTGTTTAAGTGATAGCGTTTAAAACTTATAATAAATTATAGGTTGTGGAACAAGAACATTGTCAAATAGACTTACTAAGCTTACGATGGCGCTTTGTCTAGAAATTAAAAACAGGAGCTTTCTGCTGATGATCAATTATACGGGAACATACACCGATCAATATCAACTGACCATGGCAGAGGTATATTTTTTAAATGGACAAAAAGATACGCCCGCAGTATTTGACTACTTTTTTCGTAAACTCCCATTTGATGGTGGGTATGTCATTTTTGCTGGGCTCGAGGATTTAATTAAAATCCTTGAGACCCTACGATTCGACGAAAAGGATATTAAATTTCTTAAAGAACAAGGGTTTCATGATAAATTCTTAGACTATCTCAAAACATTCAAGTTTTCAGGAAACATTTATTCCACACAAGAAGGCGATATTGTCTTCCCAACTCGTCCAGTGCTAACGGTTGAATCAACACTATTAGAAGCTCAGATTCTAGAAACCTTGATCCTAAATGTATTGAATTTCCAGACCCTAATTGCAACTAAGGCAAGAAGAATGCGTCAAGTTGCAGGTGATAGTATGCTCATCGACTTTGGTTTAAGAAGAGCTCACAGTGTTGGAGGTTATCATGCTAGCCGTGCTGCAATGATCGGCGGGTTTGATGCCACCAGTAATGTCAGGGCAGGAAGAGATTACAATATTCCTGTTTCTGGTACCATGGCTCACTCATTTGTTCAAAGCTATGATAAAGAGATTGACGCATTCAGAGCGTTCGCTAGTGTTTGGCCAGATAATTGCGTTTTATTAGTGGATACCTACGATACACTCGAGAGTGGTGTTGTTAATGCGATTATCATTGCCAAGGAAATGGAGGCACGAGGGGAACGACTACAAGGGATCCGTTTAGATAGCGGTGATCTCGCTAATCTTGCAAAAAAATCACGCAAAATGCTCGATGAGGCTGGGTTAACTTATGTAAGCATCGCAGCGTCTAATCAGCTTGATGAATACGCTATTAAAGAGTTAATCGATAAACATGCGCCAATTGATGTATACGGAGTGGGTACAAGCCTTGTCATTGGTCGCCCTGATGCCGCACTGGATGGTGTTTATAAATTGGCCATGGCAAAAGAGCAACCACGCATTAAACTATCCGAAACAATCGAAAAAATTACGTTGCCATGTAAAAAACAAGTGTATCGTCTTTTAGATGATGAGGGTCAGTTTATTGGAGCCGATCTGGTTGCTTTAGAAGGGGAATCAACGTTTGATAAGGCATACTATCCTTTTAAAGAAAATAAGACTTGGTTGATAGGTCAAGGCCAAAAAGAACCGCTATTAACGCTTGTAATAAAAAAGGGTCAACGCGTTGAAGAACCTAAAAGTATTAAAGAAATTGCAACGTATAGTCAACAACGCTTAGACCTGTTACCTAACGACTATAAGAAATTAGTAAATCCCAAGGTCTATACTATTGGATTAAGCGAAGGATTAAACCGAATTCGCAATCAATTAATAGCAGAGCATAAACATGGATAATGCATGAAAACACTCATCTTGATTGATGTACAAAACGATTTTATGCCAGGAGGAAGTCTAGCTGTTGCAGAGGGCGATGAAATTGTACCGGTAATTAATACATTAATCGATGATGCTTTTGACCTAGTCGTAGCGACGCAAGATTGGCATCCAACCAATCATATAAGTTTTGCATCGAATCATAAAGAACAGAGCCCTTTTGACACAATAACCCTTGATAAAGTGGAGCAAACTTTATGGCCTGATCATTGCGTGCAAGGAAGTTTTGGGGCTCTTTTTCATGCCGATCTCAACACAAACCCTATTGAGGCGATATTTCGGAAAGGTACAGACTCAAACATTGATAGCTACAGTGGTTTTTATGACAACGCTTACCAAAAAAGTACGGGCTTAGCAGGTTATCTTCGTGAGAAAAAGGCAAATGAGCTTTTTTTTTGTGGTTTAGCGGCGGATATTTGTGTGTATTACAGCATTCAAGATGCCGTTAAAGAGGGATTTACCTGCTATTTGATTGAGGATGCAACGAAACCTTTGAATAAAGAGAAGTTTAAATCATTAAAAAAAGAGTTGATTGAAATGGGCGTGATCATTTTATTAAGCCGTGACATCAATAAAGCAAGGACAAGCGCGTGAAAGAATTTATTTCGAGCTCTTATCCTGTGGAACTTCAATCGGCCATTGAGCTTGCTTATGAGGCAGGAGAAATCGCTCTTCATGTTCAGAAAAAAGGCTACCAAGTTTGGAATAAAGGCGCTGAAGCGAATAATCCAGTCACTGAAGCGGATAAAGCCATTAGCGAACACGTTGTTTTAAGACTTAAAGAATTATTTCCTCATGATTTGATTATCTCTGAAGAAGCTCCTTTGCCAACAACAGTCGATGACGAGCAGCGGATCTGGTTTGTCGATCCCATCGATGGAACTAAAGAATTTATTAAAGGATTAAATGAATGGTCTGTCATGATTGGTTTATCAGAACAGGGTAAATCCGTAGTAGGAGTGGTATATCAACCAATAACTCAAGTGCTCTATTATGCAACCAAAGAAGGTGGTTCTTTTTATTCGAGTCAAAATCAGGTGTTTAAAAACCAGGTTAGAACCCTTCCTACAATCAAAGAGGCGGTTTTAATTCAATCACGTAGTCATTGGAGTCTTAAGGCAAAAGCCATTGCTGAGCAGTTCGGCATTACTCGGAGTATTCAGCATGGATCAATTGGTTTGAAGTTTGGTTTAATCGCTCGGGGGCATGCTGATTTATATATGAATTTTTCAGGTCATTGCCATTTATGGGATCTTTGTGCTCCAGAAATTATATTAACCGAAGCAGCCGGCGTTGTGAGTTCTACGAGCGGAAACGCTTTAAACTTTCATTCTGTCAATACGTTAGTAAATCACGGTTTTTGGGCTGCAAGTGCTTCGGTTGCTCATGAGGTTTTCCCCTACCTTAATAAGGATTAAAATGAATAAGGATATTCAGATTTTTGCAATAGGGCGCTCAGCCTCTTGGGCTAAAAAACTAACCGCTGAGGTTTCTGAACTACGAATAGCACAGCTGGAAGAACGAGACTTTGAAGACGGTGAACATAAAATTCGCCCCTTAGAAAGCGTGCGTGGTAAGACAGTTTTTGTGGTCCATTCTCTTTATTCCGATGAAGAGCAAAGCGTGAATGATAAATTGTGTCGCTTATTGTTTTTGATAGCTGCTTTAAAAGACGCTTCAGCTAATACGGTAAATGTGGTAACGCCTTATTTTGCTTATGCACGAAAAGATCGCCAAACAAAAAGTCGAGATCCGATTACCATGCGTTATCTTGCAGAGCTTATTGAATCTGTGGGTGCAGATCGCGTAATCGCGTTGGATATACATAATTTGGCAGCTTTTCAAAATGCATTTCGGATCCCAACCGTTCATTTGGAAGCCAATGTATTGTTTGCCCCGCTCATTGCTGATTTGGTGAAAGAGGAGTCCATTGCCATTGTGTCACCAGATGCTGGTGGTTTAAAACGCGCAGAGAAATTTCGTGCGTTATTAAGTGAGCTCTTACAAAAAGACGTCTCTCGGGCCTTTTTAGAAAAGAAACGAAGCGAAGGGGAAGTCACGGGAGGGGAAGAAATTATTGGAAACGTAAAAGGACGAACCGCGATTATTATTGATGATATTATTAGTTCTGGAACAACGATAAGCTTAGCTGTTAACGCACTAAGTAAACAAGGGGCAAAAAGAATATGGGCCTGCGCAACCCATGGTTTATTTGTCGATGGTGCAAATGAAGTGCTAGCTAACCCTAAGCTTGAAAAAATTATTATCACAAACAGTGTCGAGCCTTTTAGATTAAATAAAGAAATATTAGAAGAAAAAGTTGAGGTTTTAGACGCTTCCACGTTATTTGCACACGCTATTAAACAAATTGCAGAAAATGGTTCGATAGTCGATTTAAAGGAAGGATATCCAAAACAAAACAAATGAACCTAAACTTTGCTGGTAGCATAAGTTAAATAATCTTGTGCTTTTTTATACCACTTTTCTAAGTCATTTACTTGAGGGTCATCTAAGTGCCACGCAGAAATTTTAGCTCGCAAGCAGGTCCGAAGTAGGGTATAAAATCTCCATAATCTTGGAGAAGGAATGTCTTCTATATGTTCCTGATATGTAGATAAAAATAAAGTACCAACCTCAGAATTACCCAAAAATTCACACTCTAAAGAAAAATAAGCCAGCTCTTCTACAACATCCATGACTCTAAGCGTTCTATTAAACTCTAGGCGATCGGTAATAATCGGAGGTGAAATTAAGCAAACATGTTCAGGTCTTAAGTCACCATGACATTCAAGGACTTTCCCTTGTAGGACTCTATGTTTAATTTCATCACTTAATGCATGTAATTCATTTTGTTGAAAGCTGTGCAGTTCTTTCACAAGCGTTGTATTTAAACTATAGCTTGGGTTTATTAACGCTTGTTCATTTTTAAAAATAGATTCTTTAAGGTTTAAAAGATAACGTTCTGGAGAAAGTTGAGTTGGAGGTGATATTGAGTAAAAGTGCATTAATAGATTCGCTGCTTCTTTAACCAAAGTCCAATTAATTTTCTGGTTTAATATCGCTTCATCTAGCGTTTTTTCACGAGGGAATCGTTTCATCTTAACAAGCCAGTCTACAATAAATTTCCCTTCAGGATGTCCAACTGGAATAAGTTTTTTTTGTTTGTTTAGCATTAGAGGGATTGGCTTAAGATAAATATTTGCTGCTAAAAATTGATTGATTTCAACTTCTTTAAAGCAATTGTTCCGTCGGCTTTCTAAAGTGCTGAAGTCTAAATAGGAAAAGGTTACTGGTTTTTTTAATTTATAAGCATGCTGATTAGTCAAAAAAATGAATGACATATGGGTTTCAATGTAAGTAACTTCCGAACAATGCTCATGATAGGAGGAGGGCTCCCGTAGAAAGTCAAATTTTTCTTTTAATGCTTCCCAAGGATTTTTTTGTCTATTTAGGTTCATATTGTTCAGAGCTTTTTTGCTTCTTTAACTATATAGGTTTAAACCCAGAAAAAATACAGTGCTGGCATGGCCGTGATGATGACAATCACTTCTAACGGGATCCCAAGCCATAAATAATCGAAAAATTTATAACCTCCAGGTCCCATAACTAACGTGTTATTCTGATGGCTAATGGGGGTTAAACAAGAGCAGGAAGAACCGATGGCGATAGCAATTAAGAAAGGATCGGGACTTTGATGTAAAATTTCTGCTAAATCAGCGCCAATAGGAGCCATGACCACCGCTGTTGCAGCATTATTCATTAAATCCGATAAAGTCATGGTGATAATGAGCAGTAACCCTAATACTAATAAAATTCCACCCGTACCAGTAAAGGATAACAACTGACTGCCAATCATCTTGGCAGCACCCGTATTTTTTAAAGCGTCGCCTAGTGGAATTAATGCTCCAAGCAAGACAATGATGGACCAGTCAATACTTTTATAAACTTGACGCATTGGAATAATATTTAAAACCACCATCGCAACCACAACCAGGGTAAAAGCTATTTCAATTGAGAGCACCTGAAAAGAAGTGAGTAAAATCCCAGTAATAAATAAAATAAGAGGTAGAATAATCGTTCTTCTAAATCCAACATGAATGGTGCGATGAGCAATGGGTACAAGCCCGAGACTCACAACGTTTTCCCGTAAATCTTCGCTTGCTCCTTGAATCAGTAATACGTCACCCGGATTAAAATTAACATGATTTAAACGATTCTTAATCGATTTACCGGCTCGCGCTACCGCTAATAGATTTAACCCCAATCTTGAGCGGACCCTAAGCCGTTGCCAGGAACGGCCTTGAATTCTTGAGCCAGGAGTAACCACCGCTTCCATTGTTTCAATATCTTTACCAATTAAACTAGCTGTTGATACCATTTCACCATGAAATAATTCCAGGCTTCCTCTTGAGATTAAAAGGTTCAAGTCTTCATGAGATGCTTCAATGATTAAGACGTCATTTGCCATGAGCTCTTCATCGTTTGGAATCGAAAGTTTTTTCTTTCGTCCACGGATAAGCCCTAAAATGGAGAAATCTCCTTCAATAAGATTCTCCAGTTCTTTTCTTTCCATTCCAACGACCGGTGAGTTTTCAGGGATCCTGATTTCGGTAATGTAATCTTGGATTTGGTAAAGCTCTCCAGTGTCACCTGATGCTTTACGACGAGCAGGAACAAAATGCCACCCTATAAAAATTATAAAAAGTAGTCCACCAAGTGCAACACTGAGTCCTACGGGAGTAAAATCAAACATGGTGAAGGGCTTGCCAATTAAATTTTCACGATAGGAAGAGATTAGTAAATTTGGAGGGGTTCCTATTTTAGTTGTCATCCCGCCTAAAATGGTGGCAAATGATAAAGGCATTAAGATTTTAGAAGGAGACATTTTTGCATTAATGGCACTTTGAATAGCCACCGGCATTAATAATGACAAAGCCCCCACATTATTCATAAAGGCGGATAAAATAGCAGCAACCGTACAAATTGTTCCAATTAGGAACAATGAGGAAGTCATCAAGGGCTTTATAAAATCAATAATTTGATCTACTAAGCCGGCTTGAATAAGCACGGCGGAAATAACCATGACCGCAGCAACGCTTATCACTGCCGAATTTCCGAATCCTAAGAAAGCCTGTTCCGTGGGGACAATTCCCGTTAGAACTAAGGTTAACAAACACATTAAAGCCACTAGGTCATATCGAAAGCGTCCCCAGATGAACATTAAGATGGTTATTCCTAGAATTAAAAATAAAACATACGCATCATGCATAATGAAACCAGCTCGATTAATTAATGTAAGTTCGATATCAGAAAAACCCAAATGTTGCTGATATCGAACAGGCTTATTTTGAATGGATCCGATACAAAAAGTTTCGCTTTTATAATTCGTTATAAATTTACACCCACGTTGCGTTCTATACAAGGCGTAAAATGTCAGATTTATTATTAACTTATTGATAATTATTAAAATTAAAATAGGGCGACTCATAACTTAATACGCTTTGATCCTTAGGTAGACGTTTTATGGGTTCACACCAAAAGGAATATTAAGCCACGGGTCGTGGCTCAAGTTTTGATAGTTACTTTAAGGTTGGATGACTCGTTTCATGTATTGTATCTCGATGTAAATGGCTCAGGGGATTTTTGTTTGTTAGATTTCTGTCTAAGAGACGTCTATCTCTCGTTGTCAAAGACTCGCTAGACGCTTCGGCTTCAGCCGTTGCGGCAACTGCTGAAGAGGCATGTCCTCTGGCTTCTTGGGGTTTAAAAAACCGATGCCTTCGGTGCAGATGGCTACTTCTTGGTGCATCAGGTTCTTTTCGAACAATTTGTTGGCTAACTGGAGGAACTCCATGCAATAGCGCATAACTTATTCCGGTGGCTTGTGCCAAGTCAGATGCTTTTCTAAAGACTGGAAATTTTTGAAACGCATCGAGCTCTTGCATAAAATGGATACAACGTCGATGAAACTCCACACTAACATCAAATTTAATAACATTAATTAATTCGGATTCACCAAGCATTTCAAATAAGGTTTTAATTTTAACCGTGGTGCCGCGCTCTTGCTTTAAAGTAAACCATTTCGCAATCCGTTCTAAAACCATCATCTCAGTATTGGTCCACTTAGGAGCAGCACCAAGATTTTCACTGACTTGTGGATCAACCTCTAAAGGCGTTAAGGAGTGGGCATAAGCGTGTAACCACTCAGGCCGATACTGGCACTCAGGATATTTGCGAATATCTGCTAGAAACGCGCGCTGCAATATCTCTTTCATTTCGGGGGCTAGAGTATCTTCCATTTCGCCAAAATATTCTTCATACGCATCTCGAGCAGAACGGCCCATAACTTCATTTTGGCTTTTTGAGCGTTTTCCTTGTGCTTCCCGACTAACAACGGATTCATAATTAATCGTCATCCAATGGCCACCCTTTTGCATATGTCCGATTCGTTCTGCGTCACGATTTTTAAATCGATTTGTGCGTTTAGAGCTTCCCCAAAAAGGCTCCTTTTCGTCTTCTCCTTCGGAAAAATAGGCTAGATCTAAT
Organism: Legionella impletisoli; assembly: GCF_900639875.1. Taxonomy (GTDB): domain Bacteria; phylum Pseudomonadota; class Gammaproteobacteria; order Legionellales; family Legionellaceae; genus Legionella_A; species Legionella_A impletisoli. The sequence goes on along the minus strand of NZ_CAAAIA010000001.1, from coordinate 281,985 downwards.
TCCGTATCGGCTAAGGCCCCATCTAACTTGACATGAGCATGAGTGGTACGTTTCGAGTACCATGTTTTTCCATCGGCATCTTTTGCACGATAAACGACTCGTCCAAAACGTTTAATCGCCTCAAAATCATGGAGGCCAACGACACTAGGAGCACCATCAGCGCCACCAGGTAAATGCCATTGCCATGCGTGTGTTTTACCATGGGGGTTGGTAAAAATAGCAGCATGGCCAACGCGATTGCTGGAGCGCGCATAACGAAAATGTTCATTAACAGAAAGGAGGCTAAAATCTTCAGAGCTAAATCCTTCACCTCGTTCAGTAACAGCAAAGGTGAACTTAGGATGGCCAGTCCACCTTGGGGTAGGAAGATCTTCTGCTTCAATGCGCTGTGTAGTAGGAATAGAAAGCGTTGGAACGTTTAACCTAGCGGTTGCTTTGGCTGCAGTAAATGCTTGAGCTGGATTCTTGGGCATAGTGAGTCTCCTTTCACATAATCATTTTTTTTGATGTCTAAGAGAGCACCAAAAAGTCCGTTGACTTAGTTGGCAACATAGTGCTAATTACATGATTTAATAAATCACCTAGGCCATGAGCGTTTTATACTAAATCCGTAAACCATAATCTGCAGCCAAACTTAATCCCAAGTTTTATTATTCTCAGATATCTTGGCCCTTGGCAAGGTTTTTTTATGATGAAATGCCATCAGACCCTAAGGTTTAAATGACTTGGGTGATTCGTCCATTTGGGGCTTGGTGCTCGGTGTTTTTGACCGAACAGTATCGGCTAACGTTTCAACGTCTTTGGGAGAGGTAATTCTTAGACCTGTACGGAATTTCTCATAGATAACATGCATTGGGCTTTTCTTAGGAGTTTCACCAAAAAAGCAAGTTGTTAATTTATACGTTTTTGGACTTTTTTGAGCTTGTGCTAAAAGTTCTTGGTTAATTTTAGCCAATTGTTCCATAGCTGTATGACCGCTCATTCGCTGTTGTTCTATTATCTTACAGAATCTCACTAGTCCTTTGTCTTTATGACCTTGATATTGTTTAGAAAAATCTTTTAAAGCCTCTAAAGTCTTTTCAGCATTTAACTCTTTTTCGTCTTTAAATTCACTTTGAAGATCTGTTTCAAATTCGATTGAAGGTTCTTCTTGTTGAATTTCAGAACGAATATCTTCTATTGGAAGTGGCGTAAAAGATTCAGAGGGAGTGCTAATAGGGATGAATTCCATAGCTGATTGCTCAACAGGGCTGATTGAAAACGATCGGATCTCTAATAACTTACTTGGAAGTATGGATTCATCTTGTCGTACTAAATTTCGAACATCAGATAAAAATAGTGCGGCTTGCAAGGCTTCTTTAGGCTTTTTGTGCTCCTCATGTTTCTTAATGATCCATGTGCCTAATGGACTTTGCGGGCCAAAACTTTCTTTTGCTAATGCAATTGCTTCAGGATATTGTTCTGCTATGGCGTAAGCGGTTTTGGCTAATTCATAAGCTCCAAGGTATTTCTCAGTTTTCCCCATTTTCCCAGCTTTATATACTTCAGCAAGTTGTTGTAACGTTTTTATTTTATCCTCAGCACTAAACGTTTCATCAATCGGTTTTGTGCTTTTTAAAACCAACCAAAGCGGATTCTTGTTTTTGGTATACAGTTTGTCAAGAGATTCAGGCTTAAACAAAGAGGGTTCAATTCTATCGATCGGTTCTGAAAAATTGGTTATCCCCAAAGCCTCATAAATCAGTATTTTGTTTTCTGAATTTACTTCTAATTCTTCAGAGTGCTCAGGAAGTGAGAATTGATCTCGATAGACAGTGGATAGAATTGTTTTAAGATACACATCAAAATGTTTTGTCGCAATCCCATTAACACGTTGGTTTGGACTATTTAGATTGAGTTCAAGAATTTTCTGAAGCATAACCTCAGGATGTTTATAAGCTTCAGACGCAATTTCTCTGAGTGCTAACTCAGCAACATCCCTTTTTTCTTTTTCTATATTCGCAACCGATGCAATTTCAATAGCTCGTTCTAATGCCATAGAAGCCGTAGTAGAGGCTCTTGATAACGTGTCACGAGAAGGGATAGATAGAGGAGTCAGATTGCTGTCCAGTGACATTCGTGCATCCAAACTGGATAGAGATTCAATGGATTCTGATTCTTTAATGAGCTTATCAAATGAATTTAATGTATTAACAATTTCATTTAACTGTAATTGATAGCGCATAATATGTTGCACAGGAATCACTGCACGCGCTTCAAACGATAGACGATCACTGAATTGATAAGATTGAGTGTTAAGTGCTTGGGTAATTTTTTTGTTATTCATCTTTTGAAGTTCGGGAAAATCCAAAATGAGCGGGATCATTCTGGCGGTGTAGTCTTTAAATTGTTTACTGGTGATTAAAGACTCCATTTCATTAACTACCTCATCGGTTGAAGCACTGGGGTTTGCCAAGGGTTTATGAAAATTAATGGTTTGATAGGCGTCGATTAGTTCAGTCAACTGATTTAAATACTGTTTAAAGAACTGTTGTTCCTTTGGGTCGAGTTTATGTAATTCTTTTTGTACCTCATCAGAACTTAAAATAGTTCTTAATTTATCGATGTTAGCAATCATAATGCGTTCTTTTGCAAAGAACTCATTAAGATTATGTAAAGCAGTAATTTCAGTTTTTTCCAGCTTCTTATTTAATTCATGAAGTTTTTCTTGACGCTCATCTACCTCCTCCAAGCTATGTGCGATGGGAAGAGGATAGGTTTGTTTGATAATGGATTTTTGCTTCTCAAACCAGTTTGTGGCTAGAAGCGCTTGTGCAGAAAGTAATTCTTGCAGATCAGGATTTGCCATAAGATAAGTGCCTGTATAGAGCCTTTATATTTTAAAGTGTAGTCAATAAATAAAATTTGGCTAAAGCGGGCATAAATTTGTTTGTAACCGCATTTTTTAAGCGGTTTGGCTGTTATTTAAGGATTTTCCTTAATCGTTTCTTAATGTTGATTAATTATAATGAGTGACTACAATACAACCAGATACAGTGTCTATTATTATGCCAAATGCAAAAAAAACGCCTTCTGCTATAGAAAATCCTGAAGTAGCTACCTATGTTCCGATGACTGATCGATTGGTACAAGTAGGTTGGCAAGTCGCTAACTTTGGCACCTTGTTGGTGACAACAAGTACAACCGTTGCCTTAGTGCAAAGTCCGCTGAATGGCTTGATGGCGAATTTTATGCGATATGGGCAAGCTTTACCTCCCAATCAAAAACCTGGAGTTTTGGCGGCTGTTCGAGGTTTATATGTTGGTATGATTAGTAACTGGACAGGCTCTAGCATGAGAACCGCTTATGTTACAGGAGCTACGTCGAGTACAAAAAAGGGAAATGTTCATGAGGTGACTGAAACATATGCCTCAGAAGAACTGGCCAGTGAGCCATCTCAAGCACATAAAAAACCGGTAAAAAATTTTAAACGTGACATTGGATATGTATCTGCTTTCGCACTGGGTGACGTACTGGTAACGCAAATCTCAGATAATAAAGCACAACTTCGTAAACTGAATGTGATTGATTCGAGTTTTAATTGGAAATCACCTAACAATTTGAGAAAGTTATCAACAACTGGATTTGGAATGCGTTATGGTGCGGGATTAACCAATTTCGCGGCTTTGTGTCTTTTGGAGGAGCAATTTGCTCAGGTTTTGCCGGGAAATAATGCAACAAGACATCTTCTTGCGGGGCTTGCAAGTGGCATGTCTGCCGCGGTTGTATCCTATCCTTTTGCTTATATGCGAGATGTGTTCTTAGCTAAAACATTGGTTGTCAATGGAACGTTGCAACCGCCTACTTTCATGGATTTCACTAGACAATCCTTGACCTACATGCGATCCGTTGGCTTTGTTAATGCTGTAAAAGAAGTATTCAAAGAATTTACTGTACAAGCTCCTTTGAGAATGGGTAGAACAGGTGCAACGTTTGCTATTGTATCGGGTATTAATGCCGCTCTAGGATCTGAACCGTTGGCTCGTGTATTTGAGCGACCTGCGGCAGTGAGCCGAGGTAGTGCCAGTTCTCATGGTTTTTTTGCAAAACCTGAAGTCTCAATGCCTAAGATTGAAGAAGTATCTGAAACAAGCCAAGCCAATCCAAGAAAATAAATTTGAGTCAAATTGGCCATTACTTAACCTAAGATTATTGTAAAATTTTTTTGCTCTGGTAATATTTCTGGAGCAAAATACTTAAAGGACTTCAATATGCCCTCTGCATTTTTCAAACCCGCCCAGCATCTTTTTAAAGTGGTGGCTTCTGACACAGCAAAAACAAGTGCCGCTACCTTAATCTCATTGAGTATTATCACTGGTATAAATTTTGTTTCAGAACAGTCTTTATTGAACTTTTATAAAGTAACGGAATCTTCTTCAGAAAACTGCAACCGTTCACCGAGTCCTGCGCATTAGTTTATAAGGCGATACTCTGGTATTTCGGGTGCTGTGCTATAATAAATAGGCATGCAATACAAGGAGAGTATTATGGCCAACAACGATTCAAGTAATGTTGTAGCGATTGTGGCGATTATCATTATTGTTTTAATAGCTGCAGTTGCGTTGTATTATTTCTTTAGCGCACCAAGGGCAACAACCCCTGTCCCAATGACTTCTCCAGCCACACCTGAAACCAACATACAGGTGGAAACCCCTAAAGTTTCTTTACCTGATGTTGAATCTCCAACGAAAAATGGTGGGGGCGGTCAAGGTGGTGCACAGGGAGGTGGCAGCCAATAAAAGGTGATCATAGAGCATGTTGCGATTCAAGCAGCATGCTCCTGCTTCCATTCATTTTCTAATCCACTACCAAAAATTACTTTCATTTCCCGCTGCAATTTAAAACACAACCTGCTAATATCATTCACAAAAAGCTAGTGGGCAGTAATGCGTGCCTGCCAGGAATCTAACCAGTATAAAGGACTTAGAATGTTAAATCCTAGGGATGTGAAAACGATTGAAGATGCCAAGCGTATTGTTGAAGAACGGCAATTAACGCATGTTAAAGTTGGAATTTTTGATATTGATGGTGTAATGCTTGGCAAGTATATGGGGAGAAATAAATTTTTTTCTGCCCTAGACAATGGATTTGCTTTTTGCGATGTCATTTTGGGTTGGGATTCTAAAGATAAGCTATATGACAATTCAAAATACACCGGATGGCATACGGGATATCCTGACGCAGAAGTCCGGATTTTACCGAATACTTGTCGTGAGCTGGTCTTTGAAGAAAATCAACTATTGTTTATCGCAGAATTTGCTGGAAAAGCCGAAGCGCTTTGTCCAAGAGGTGTATTAAAACGAACCATGGAAAAAGCATCGCAAATGGGATTTGATGCCTTTGCTGCGTTAGAATATGAGTTTTTTCTTTTTGATGAAACCCCTGATAGTATACGTGAAAAAGGATTTCGTCATTTAAAACCAATCACACCCGATTTTTTTGGTTATTCCATTATTCGTAATACTGTTCATGCCGAATTTTATCATCAAATTCTTCAAATGGGTGAGGTCATGGATTTCCCTATAGAGGGATTACATACCGAAACAGGTCCTGGTGTTATTGAAGCAGCACTTTCAGTGGATCAAGTTGTGAATGCGGGCGATAAGGCGGCCTTATTTAAAACCTTTATGAAAGTGCTGGCCCAGAGGAATCATAAAATGGCTACTTTCATGGCGAAATGGTCGCCCAATTATCCTGGTCAAAGTGGACATATCCATCTATCACTATGTCATAAAGATACCAGAGAATCTGCGTTTTATGATCCAAGTCAGTCGTATAATATGAGCAAAACTCAATATCATTTTTTAGCAGGACAACAGCATTTAATGCCACAATTGTTAGCGATGTTATCACCCACCGTAAATAGTTATACTCGATTAATTCCGGGTTTCTGGGCTCCAACCGATGCCACCTGGGGCGTTGAAAATCGAACTACAGCTCTTCGAATCATCCCCGGGAATGATAAATCCCAAAGAATTGAATATCGATTAGGCTCAGCGGATGCGAATCCTTACTTGGCTTTAGCTGCAGCTCTAGGGTCAGGGTTATATGGCATTGAACATGAACTTGAAACACTACCTGAAGTAAAAGGCAATTCTTATGCTCAACAACACCCTAAAGACTTAGCTCTCCCAGGAACATTATGGGAAGCCTCGCAAAATTTAAAATCTTCAAAAGCAGCGCATGAGTTATTCGGCAGTGACTTTGTTGAGCATTTTGCATCTACGAGAGAATGGGAAGAGCGTGAATTTCGTCGTCATATCACCGACTGGGAATTAGATCGATACTTTGAGATTATTTAATCATGAACACATTCAAAACTTATTCTCCTATAGACAACTCCGTCTATGTTGAACGTGCGTTTTCCTCGGAATCTGAAGTCAGAAAAACCTTAGACAACGCTCGACGCGCACAGAAACAGTGGCAAAAAATTCCATTAGAGACTCGTCAGCAATATTGTACCCGTGCAATGGATGCTCTCGTTGCAAAAAAAGCAATATTAGCTAAAGAGCTATGTTGGCAAATGGGGCGGCCGATTCAATACGCTGAAGGAGAAGTGAAGGGGGTTGAGGAGCGTGCACGATATATGATTGCAGCAGCTCCTGAGGCTCTTCAAGCGATAAGTTTACCTCAAAAGCAAGGATTTAATCGATATATAAAACGTGAACCATTAGGGGTCGCTTTGGTCATTGCACCTTGGAATTATCCTTATCTTACGGCGATTAATGCCATTATTCCGGCGATCCTGGCAGGAAATTCTGTTATTTTAAAACACTCAATACAAACACCACTCGTAGCGGAGCGATTTGCCGAAGCTTTTTTTGACGCTGATTTACCGGATGGTGTTTTTCAATATTTGCATTTGACCCATCAAGATACGGAAAAAGTGATTCAAGCGCCTGAAATTCAATACGTTTCTTTTACAGGATCGGTGACCGGTGGAAAGATGGTTGAGAAAGCTGCCGCAGGGCGTTTTCTTCATGTTGGTTTGGAGCTTGGTGGAAAAGATCCAGCCTATATCCGGGATGATGCGGATCTAGATAGCGCGGTCGCTACGGTGGTGGATGGGGCGTTTTTTAATTCTGGCCAGTCCTGTTGTGGAATTGAAAGAATTTATGTTCATCGTGATATATATAAAACGTTTATCGACAAAGCAGTTTCGTTAACGCATCAGTACATACTTGGGCGTCCAGATGATCCACAAACTACGTTAGGTCCTATGGTAAGAGCAGATTCTGCGGATTTTGTTCGACAGCAAATTAACGAGGCCTTAAGGGATGGTGCTAAAGTGCACATTCAAAGTGCAGATTATATATTAGATAAACCGGGGTCTGCTTATCTGTCTCCTCAAATTTTAACCGAAGTTAATCACCAAATGCGTGTGATGACAGAAGAATCTTTTGGCCCTGTAGTTGGGGTAATGCCGGTAGCCCATGATGAAGAGGCGATCGCACTGATGAATGATAGTGAATATGGTTTAACCGCATCGGTCTTCACAAAAGATATAGAAGCAGGTATAGCTATCGGAAATAGGCTTGAAACCGGAACTTTTTTTATTAATCGCTGTGATTATTTAGATCCATCACTAGCGTGGACAGGAGTGAAAAACTCAGGAAGGGGATGTTCGTTATCCAGAATAGGCTTTGAGTCACTGACCAGGCCAAAATCGTTTCATATAAAACTACCGGAGTAGCTCATGTCCTCAACTTATTCCTTATTAGCAAATTGGAATTATCCAACGCAAATACGTATTGGTGCAGGGCGACTTAAGGAATTACCTGAGTCTTGTGCTGCTTTAGGAATAACCTCACCATTATTGGTAACCGATCCAGGATTAGTTCAGTTTCCAATGATACATCAAGCGATAAAGATCTGTAAGGATGCCGACTTAAGAGTCAATTTATTTTCTCAAATAAAAGCGAACCCCATTGAGCAGAATGTTCGTGATGGAATCGATGCTTATCACACAGGAAAACATGATGGCGTGATTGCAATGGGTGGAGGTTCTGCATTAGATGCTGCCAAAGCTATTGCATTGATGATTGGTCAACAAAAAAGGCCTATCTGGGACTTTGAAGATGTCGGTGACAATTGGAAGAGAGTGAATGTAACAGGTATGGCTCCTGTCATTGCAATTCCAACGACGGCAGGCACTGGATCTGAGGTGGGACGTGCCTCAGTCATCACCGATCCAGTGCGCCAACTTAAAACCATTATTTTTCACCCCAATATGATGCCAAAAATTGTGATTCTAGATCCAGAAGTAACGCGGGAATTGCCACCCGCATTAACGGCCGCCACTGGAATGGACGCACTGGCTCATAATCTTGAAGCGTATTGCTCGCCTTTCTATCATCCTATGGCTGAAGGTATAGCGCTTGAAGGCATTCGGCTTGTAAAAGATAATTTACTCCGTGTGGTTCAAGACGGTGAAGACTTGGAAGCTCGCTGCCAAATGCTTGTGGCCTCAAGTATGGGGGCTACGGCCTTTCAACGAGGCTTAGGTGCGATGCACGCGTTAGCGCATCCGTTAGGTGCGCTGTATGATGCTCATCATGGCCGTTTAAACGCGATACTAATGCCCTATGTTTTAATGGCGAATAGACCAGCAATTGATTCTAAAATTGAGCGATTAGCAGCTTATCTTAGTATTAACAACGGGTTTGATGGATTTTTAAACTGGTTATTAACCTTGAGAAAAAATTTAGCCATAGAGCACTCTTTATCTCAGCTAGGGGTTTGGGTTGAACAACCGAGCCACATAGCAAAAATGGCAACCGAAGACGCAGCAGCAGGCGGAAATCCCATTGCTTTTAGTCGTTTGCAATATGAACAGATCCTGATGGCAGCGATTGAGGGGGATTTGAATCAAGCCATAATAAATTAACGAGAGTTCGACAGAAAAGTCATTGATGACTTTTGTGGCGCTAAACGAACGTTATCACGTAAAAAAGCGAAGCTTTTTGTACGGGATCCATTCAAAATAAGCTACTTTGAGATCAGCAAAATTTGAATTTTTCTGATTTCGAACTCACATTAAATTAATGATTTGGTCATGAAAAAAATAGGAATAATTCAATGCGACGAGGTGGATCAGGAGCTAAAAATACACCATGGCGATTATCCAGAAATGTTCTTAGCGCTCCTGCAACATGAGACCTTTCGATTTAATTATCAAGTCTATAGAGCGTTTCAAGAAAATCTACCTAAAAATCTTCACGAGTGTGATGCCTATTTGATCACCGGAAGTCGTTATGGTGTTAATGAAGAGTTGTCTTGGATTCGGAGTTTAGAAGGTTTTATTCAAGAGTCTTCTCGCATGAAAAAAAAGATGGTGGGAATTTGTTTTGGGCACCAGTTAATTGCAAAAGCGCTTGGTGGGAAAGTCGCCAAGTCACCAAAAGGATGGGGAGTAGGGACCTCGATCAACACCATTACTCGGCAAAAGACATGGATGTTACCAGAGTTGCTAGAAATCAATATGCTCGTGAGCCATCAGGATCAAGTGGTAGAAATCCCAAGTGATTTCGAGGTGATTGCTTCTAATGCACATTGTCCTATCTATATGACTCAGTTTTATGATTGCTTTTTAACCATCCAAGGACACCCTGAATTTAGTAAAGCTTATACTCAGGCCTTAATCGAAAAGCGAAAATCACTCTTGGCGCATGCGTATGAGCCTGGGCTTAAATCATTAGAACTTGAAGTTCATAATTCAGTCCTGGCCCGATGGATCATTAATTTTTTGTTGGCAAATTAAAAAGGAAGGTTAGCGTTAAATTTAGGAGATAACATGGCGAATGAGGATGAAACTAAGCAAACCATCTCAGAAGAATCAGGAGTGGAGCATGCAGAGGAAACGCCTGAAGATCATAACGCTGAAACATTTCATCCATCCCAATTTGATGCAGTTTTCTTATTAAGTTTGTTAGACCCCCGACCATTTTTTATACCATTTAATTCAAGGCGGATGGTTTGGTGGTTTGCTTTACTAAGTCTTGTTGCTGGATATGTATTTCTTGAACATCACTATGATGCTTCTACAGTCATTCATGATGTCGCTTTTGATAATGTGCTTCCTTTAATGATTGCTTTAACAAGCTATGAGCCTTTAATGTTATTGATGAACATGGCATTTGCCGTTTATCCTGACGAAGAATTAGAGCAAGATGAGGCGTTATATGATGTTGAAAATCCTTTGGAAGATGAAACAAAGCCAGAAAATTATAGCCGTGAACTGCAAATTGCTTATCGAAGGAATCGAGAATTAGCGATTCTAATTCCGTGCCATAAGAGCGAAAAAATCATACGTGAAACATTTATATCTTGTCTTCGACATGTACCGCCATCCCAGATATTTATAGTCGATAATGGCTTAGAACCAGAACCGACCGATGAAACCCGCGCGGTTATCCGAAACCTTAGTCGGGGTGTAAGGTATGTTTATTATGGCAATACGGGAAACAAAACCCTCGCTTTGCTTGCAACAGCTACGTATATTCTTCATCGTCATCCCTATGATCTTCGCTTTGCCTTGTTAATTGATGATGATGTCTTAGTTCCCGCGCGTTTTCGTGCAAAATACACTTATTTTGAAGACGAAGCGGTGCATTCTATTGTATATCCAATACGAGCTATTTCAGAGCTTACCTCAGAAAAGCCATTATTAATTCGCTTACAAGATTTAGAATATCAGTTATCCGATTTAGAAATGGGTTTTTTAGATCGCACAAACAGTGTGCAAAGACCCCATGGGGCGGCTTCTTTATGGAAAATTGCCACTCTGGTTGATGTGTTGTTAAAACATAATGGTGTCTTTAAGGGGGATGATGTCCAAATGGGACTCATTTTACAGCAAATGCGCTTTAGTGGGCGAAGCGGTATACTTAGACAAGATATGATTTGCTGTTTTGAAACCAAAGCACCGGGTACGATTTTGGGTCCAACGCCAAACTTATATACACAGCGCGTTCGTTCCTGGAATGAAGCAGCATTTTTATATTTTTGGACATTGCATTTAAAGCCGTTGTTAACGCACTGGAAGCGACCGCCATGGTCGTTGCTTTCAATAAAAAATCATCAGTTGTATGGTAATTATATTCAGTTGGGCCATATCATTCGCATCCCCGTTCTCGTGTTTTTACATAAAAATCCTCAATTTTGGCTGGTGAATTTGAGCTCTAGTGTTATCCAAGGATTCTTAATAGCTGGGTTTAATTACTTGAAGCTACCTCTTGAACGACGGTTGGACTGGAAAACAACGGTAATATATCCTTTTTATTCCTTACTCAACATGGGATTTGGTACACTTGGGTTTTTGAGAGCTTTACTTATTTCTGGTCCGGTAGCACCTCATCCCAAAAGTATCCAAAAGAGAATAGAAAAAAATCAATTAATACTGCCTAATAATGCCCCATCGCCGGTTACTCCAGAACATCAGGAGGTTTCTTTTCATGCCACTCAATCTCTAGAGATGTATTCATTTTTTGCAAGAAATGGCCTGAAGGTCATAGAGGCAGGTGAGGTAGAAGCACCCTCTGAAAGTCTTGGACTCTAAAGACTAATCGTGTCATATCGTTTTGAATAAACCTAAGCCAATAAGCAAAGTTAATAGAATTAAGATTAAACGCGCAATTAGATAAGTATATGCGGATTGAATCCCATAAAAAGCTAAGATGCGCATTAGCTTAGTTTTATTGATGAGCAATTCAAATTTACCTTTCCAATTTCCGATGGGTTTACCATTGGATTTAAATTCAATGGGGTTTGACGAGCGAAAATACTCATCCCCATAATCAATCAATAATTGCTCACCAGCTTCAATGGCTTTTATAGTTTTATACTTTATAAATTCAATTCCATTTATATAATGACGTGTCGATTCAACATTAGCGAGTTGACCTTTTTTCGAGAAATGATTTGTGGAGGGTGCATGATTGATAAATCGGGTGATATTTCCTGAATGCCGCGCGTCCATGAATGTGTTTAGTGCATCTTGTTCTATTTTGAACGTATAACTCCAATGGGATGATTGGCACTTTTTAACACCCGTATATAAACCCAAACATGTTCCACTGGCTAAAGCACTACGAGCGAAAACACCACACCCTATGATGGGATCAATCAGGCGTAATTCGCAGTTTTTATGGCTTGGTGGTGTTTTCAATAATTGTAGTATGTCAGTGGATGAATCATAAAGGAAATCAGCATCAACTTCCTTTGGTAAATGATCTATTTTGAGGTCAGCTTGTAACTTTACACCCTGAGAAAACTCAAAAGGATATCCATATAAACGACGAATTAATCCATTGAACTGACGAATAGAGAGGCAATCTTTAGCTGATTGATGAAGATTGGGTGAAAAAAAAATAGGATCAGGCTCTAAAGCGGATTGGAAGTTTGGTGAGGGGGTAATTTTAAAGACACATTGACTTGGATTATCCACTTGCATCAGGGTTGAGTAAATAAAAATAGCTGAATGCAATAACCCATTCATATCATCGTATTGATAATGAAACTTATTCTTTGTTTTTTGTATGCTTGGCTCTTCTAGAATTGGATGGTTAAAATCAATTTGTTTTAAAAAGGTTTCTCGTTTATAAACATGGCCATTTTCCATCTCAAATTGTTGTCTCAGGATGTTATATGTCACGGCTGTTACGTCGGTATTAAGTTTTTTATTTTTTAACAATAGGTTAACCAAGAAAAAATCCTTTTAATCTTATTGTTTTAGTTTAATATGGAGGAATAATTTTAGCGTTAATTGTTAATAATTAATATGATCTTTGCAATAGGCGACATCTTGATTAAGCTCGATACTCGGGGAGTTTACTCGGTTGAATTCAACACACGCCATCATGTGATGCTCGTGATCGATATTAAACAAGGACAACCAATTATCGCACACATGAGGTTTACGGACTACGCAACGAATCGTGGGAAATTAGTGATTGAACCGTGTCCCTCTTTAAAGGATGTTTATTTAATTCGATGTGAAGCATTCAGTCAAACCATGCGTCAAAAATTAACAGCAATTGTCCTTCAAGCTCATGAAAAAGATAAGCTTCGCATTGATAATCATTTTTTAAGAAAAGAATACCAAGCTGCTTCCGAATTCCGTGCGCTCGATTCATATCATTCAAAAAATGCTATTGAAAAACTACGCCAGCAGCCATCTGTGGTTGCTGATGTATTATCTGAAGAAGAACAGCTCATCAGCTGTCATAGCTTTGTTTTATCAACAATCCATCTCGCTTGTCGCACGACAAAAACACAACTACCTCATGGATTAAATATTCCTCCACAATTGGCTTGGTCAGATTTTCTTTATGCCACAGCTAATGATGATAAAGATCTTAGTGTCTATGAAATTAGTTCTTATTATTCTAATGGTCAATTACGATTTTTCCCACGAGTAAAAACAAATTATTCTAAACCCAAATCGAATCCAGCGTGCTCATCTCAGTGTGTTTTGATGTAAATTTAAAAAAATAATCTATTAAGTAAATCGGCTTTGAATTAATTTTTTTAACCCTTGCACAACCAACTTAGCTAATTTTAGAGTGTCTCTTATCCAAATGCTTCCTAATAATCTCTTAATATTTACCCGCTATACTGAAAAAAAGTGAGCTAGGATAACCTAATGACCGAGGCAATTTTAATTGCTGTGAGCGATGGTTTTGGTGGTTACGGTGATTTTTTATTCGCACTAAAGCTTTCCGAACAGTTAAGAGAATATTATGAATTAGCTGGGATAGAAGTCCCACCTGTGTATATTGTTACTCAGCAAAGTGGCAAAGAAAAAATCCAAAGGTTAAAAGGCGATGTCGAATTTGATGTTCCTGTATTGACTCCAGAAGAACTTGAAGAACAAGTTGAAAAAAAGGAAATTCAAGTGGGTCATGTTTTTGAAGGCCCCGTTTTTCAAACGGATTTAATCGATCGTATTGATCGTGCGCTTGCTAAAGTTGAACAACCAGTTTCTCTTACTATGTTGCCAGAATATAGTTTTAATGATCCTCGTCAAAGATCCACAATAGCATGGCAAAAATCTTATCGAGAGCGCAATCTTGAACAGATACGATATAGCAATACCGTTTTCTCTGGCTTTCTTGCAGATAGGGAAGAGAGGGGTATTCTTTTGAGTAAAGATCTTACTCAGCCATGTGCACCCGAAATCATGGTGGCTAAATTAGATGATAGAATTCGAGTTCCTTTATTGTGTCATCAAGATATTCAAACCTATCAAGAAAACCATGATTTAGCGTTTCAATATAGTCATGATGAGTATCACACGGATAGAGCAGATACGGCTGCTAGCCACTTTCTGAACGTTTATTGCGAGTTTGTTGGCATAAGTGATAAAAATCAAGATGTGGTTATGGTCGGCAAAAGCATTCAATCGAAAAGAAAAGCTCTAAACGATATTCAAGAGCGATTACTAGCTGGTGGGTTTACACGCATCATCTTTTACAATAGCGATACTGGAGCGGAAGAAATAGTACATGAACTCGTGGGGCATGAGGATGAAAAAACATTTCGTGTGATCTATGCATCTGGAATACCACATGAGTCGATGATTGCATTATCAGCGCTCTCAGGTCCATTATCAGGCGCTACTGGAGATCAGTCACTTAGTGAATGTCTGAGTGCTAATAAATTAATGGTTTATGAATGCTTACCGCACAAACAATCCTTAATCGCAAATTATGATGCGGCAATCATTAAAGAATCGAGTCATGATCCAAAAGTGATTGAGTTATTACAGTTACTCCGAAAAGCGCGCTCACATAGCGACTATCAACGTTTAGGTGAATTGCTGCGTAACCAAGGTTTGCAGGACAAATTCATACGGTTAAATCAAGCTGTGATGAAAAAATATGATTTTATTTCAAAAGTGATACAGGGTGGTCTGGGATGGGAGCCGTTATTAAAAACTCAAATAGCCAATCTTCTTATAGCGAATAAGCATCAGGAAGCCTTGGATTTAATGATGCAACATCCAAGAGTTACCAGTATTTTTAATGATAGTGATGGTAAATCTCTTTATGACTATGCAAAAGAATCCGATCCCGACAGTTTATTTATCCAATTTTTTGAAAAGAATCCTACAGCCATGCTTATGCAATATTTAATTGCGAGAAAATCTGAGGAAAGCTTACGCTACATGTTAGAACATCAGATTTCCCCTTTTTCTGAGATTCATGGTAAATCCATTTTTCAACATGCTTTGGATTTAAAGACCTATGGTTTTGTCGAGCAGGTTATTAATTCTACAAAAAAATATGAAGATAAAGTTAAACTTCGGATTCTACAAACAAAAAACACTCGTGGTGAGACGTATCTTGCACAATTAAGAAAACGTAAGCCCATTGATCAAAATGCTGCTACAGCTCGTGCAAGATATTTATCCACATTGGCGCAGCTGGATAAATATAAGCCAAAACCGGGATCCAAGCGTGAAACTATGTTTAATTCCTTTAAGGAATTGATTAAAACGTTTAACGATTTATCCACCTATAACGAAGAAGCATTTATTGGTTTGCTCTTACTGAATAAGAAAAATATTGCGGCTGAATATCGAATCTTTTCCCCTAACAATTGGCTTTTTGGCAGTAAATTTTATGATATTTTAGAGAACGCTTTAAAAGGGTTGGATTTAGATCTTGCAAGCCTCACACCTGTAGAAGAAAGGAAATATTATCAGGCCTTAGCCAATGTTATTAATACGAAACCTGATTTTCTTGCTAATGAATATATTTTGCAGTCATTAAGCAAGCAGGCTGAAGTTCAATTGCCAAAAATTGCGTCGTTAGTGCCTAAAGTGGAAGCCAAGCGCTTGTTAACAGAGAAACGTTTTCCGCATGATCCTACTATTATTCCTGTTTCAAATGGTTTTTATAAAATTAATCCAGAACCAATTGGGCAAGGCTATTTTGGACAAGTGTATGTTGGTCAATTTTACTCACTTTCAGAGGGAAATCTAACAATAAGTCGGCCTCTTGCTTTAAAAGAAATGATGCCATCGCAACGAGATATCTTAGATAAAGAGTATGCCATTATCAAAAAAGTTTATTCTCTTGAGCAAGTAGAACGCTTCGAAAAAAATGGTAAATCCTACTTAACTATGCCTTTATTCCCTGGTGTTCAACTTGATAAATATTTAGATTCTCATCGCGAACTTTCACTTGAAGAGCGCCGTTTAATGGCAATGGATTTGTTACGGGATTTAAATCAGTTGCATCAAAAAGAGATAGTGCATAATGATTTGAAACCAAACAATATGTTATATGATCCCATTAAAAAGAAGATGCATATTATTGATTTTGGACTGGCTAAAAATTATGAGGCACGTGAATTTATGCAATTTCATAGCATTGATACCGCCTTGTTTGGCTTTGAAATGCCTCCGGAATATTTAACGGGATCTCAAGCTAGTACTTCAATGGATATCTATTCTCTAACCGTAACACTTGCTGAGATTTTAGGTATAAATAAAAGAGATTTGGTTAACGCAAGACTTGACAAAGCATTGGTTAGTCTGCCTCATAACTTAGCATATGATATAAGAGCAGCCTATGCTAAAAGCAATACGCTTGGAGATTCATTATTTGATCCGATTATTTGTAGATATCACCGAACACAAGCTTTTGAGCAGTTTGTAACATCCTATGTGCACACTCCCTATGATTTTTCACCTTACCAGGACCTATTGGGAGCGGAAACCATTGAATTACTTAATCAAATGCAATCGGTTAATCCCGCTGAGAGACCTAGCGCAGAAACCTGTCTCTCAGTGTTGAATGAACAGATATTACAGGAAACCTCATTACCAGCCGATAAGCGTTTGAGATAATAAAATATAGGTTTAATGAGTATAATGATGTTAGTGTGTATTATTTTGGGGAGAAAAAAATGAGTCTTAACGATAAAATTAAAGAAGCAGTCTCTAATACATTTAGTATCTCAATATCTGCATTAGATCCTATACGTCTATCCACCTCAGAACGAATTAATAATTTTCCAGAATTTGTCGAATTGCTTCATCAACTAAATGATGAGCGCTGCCCACCGAAAATTCTGGCTCAAAGCCTTGAGGCAGTCATCGTAACTATTAAATTAAAAGAAGAGCCTACTGAGCTTGAAAGACGCTTTTTACAAGAAATCGAAACGCTGGTATATGGGCCTCAATATGAAACAAAAGAACAATTAAGTCCATAAAAGAATTTAATATTAAGTATGGGTTATGGGTAAATTACGATGATAGGCGTATTTGATATTCGAAATTTTTTGTCTCTAGGTAAAACTGGGTCTGGAAGATTTACTCATAAAATTGAGCGGGGGAAATTTCTCTCTTCAGAAAAAGTATTTGTTCGTAAAGAGATGACCTCGCCTAGGGTCGCTCGCCAAGAAGTATTAGCACAAGAATTATTTAGGCTTTTGCTACCCACCCAACCTGAAACCAGATTAGCATGGCATCCAATAAATGGTACTTATTATGTTTTGTCGGAAGAGATCCCAAACTACCGTCTACTTCCTATGACGCCTCATGAATTCACGAATGGTCAATACACTGGGTTAGGACAAATTCTTTTAGGGGCTTTATTTCTGCAAGAAATTGATCTTAAAAACGGCAATGTTGGAATAAGCGGCAATCAAGTGATAAAGATTGATGGTGACTGGTCTTTTGCCTTTATTCGTGATCCATCATTTTTTACTTATCAACCAGAACAAACCATTACTACAAGTATGATTGAGACGCTACCTTACCCAAAATTTTACGCTTTTAACTGGTTAGATCTTATTTTCGAAAATGTCGCTCAATCGCGTAGCCGAATTGTTGATCCAGCTGCGTTATGCAATGCTTCGTCATTTAGAAGAGAAGTGAATCAAGCCATTTTAAAAATTCTTCTCCTTCCTGAGTCCTATCTTGAGCGATTGGTAGATGCGTTCATTCCTGCAGGAGGTTCGCGTTATCTTGATTTTCTCAAACAAAGACGAAATGAACTGAAGCAAAGTGCGCTGCAGAGTTTATCCTTTAAAGCATATTTGAGTTCACCACAAGCAGCTAATGATGCACAAATGCATTGGAACTATATTAAAGCGTTTAAGGTTCAAGGAGATTATCCTATTCTATCTGAACAAGACCATGAGTGTTTCAAAGCCCAATTTGATTCTTCTTTTAGAATGCTACAAGAAAGCAGTTCCATGTCGAGAAGTTCTAGGATTAATAGCAATGTGGAAAGCAGGCTCGAGGTCGAGCATGTTAGAGAGGATCAGCAGATTGAAATCGATCATTTTTCTTCGGTTGCAAAGTTTCCCCGTATACCCGTTTGGAAATCATTTCTTAGTGGTTTTTTTATTGGTGGGGCTCTTATTTTATCGTTCATCCTGCTAAGAGTAATTGATGTAATGACGTTTGGGCTTTCTCTGCCTCTTACTGTTACCATTAGTGCGGCTATGGTGTTAAGTGCGGGTCTTTTAATGGGCGCAATCACTAAAGCACTTTGGCCTCAAGTTGATGGGAATAAGGCTGAACCTAAAAAGACAAACAAAAATCAAAATCAAATACCAAGTTTCGTCGATTCAGCTAAAGAGCGGATTGGTTCTTTTAAAGAGCTAACGCATTCTGCAGAGACTTTGTTAAATTCGGGGAAAATAAATACACAGCAATCTCAACCCGCACTTAAACAGGGAAACTTCGATGATAACCCCTCCTTTGGGCCTTAATTGTAGAGGACAATATGCAAAAGAACTCAGGATTATTCAAGAACCCAACCAAAGTAGCATCGAACCCAAGCCATGCTCGCTTAGAAAAAATTAAGGAGCTTACTCGTCAGTATATCGAATCAAACAATGGTTTGGTTGAACTGCTATGGGATTTAGAGCTTGCTATTTTTAGTGAAGAAAACCAAGCTCGAAAAGAAATATGGCAATCATTGTACAATGAGCTTCAGGAAAAACATACAGCATCAGGGGCAAAGGAAAAAATTACAGCCTTATTACACACAATAGAAGCGCTTGAAGTGGAATTAAAGGGAGGCTCAACCATTGGACGCTCCCCTTATCGGTTGTAAGATTAAACGATTTCCACTTCTTCAGCCTGCGGGCCTTTTTGTCCTCTAGCAGGCTTAAACTTAACCGTTTGTCCTTCATTCAGTGATTTAAATCCGCTGCCTTGGATTTCTCTAAAATGGACAAAATAATCAACGCCTTTGCTTTCTATAAATCCAAAACCTTTGCTATTGTCAAACCACTTCACTTTTCCTTCGATTTTTTCAGACATAATTAGTTCCTTATTAGTAGGTAATTTTCTAGTGATTTAGTGTTATTAAATATAGCATTTACTCATTACTTTTCCAGATTGAGTTTATTGATTGTTCGGTGAAATATCCAAATAGGAGTCCTCACATGAAATGGCCTCGTAATACCGGGTAAGTGCATGGATATGGGCTGCATTTCTCCAGTCGGTGCCATGTTTGTTTTTTATCTCATTAACGGCCTTAAACGCTTGAGTTATTATGGACTTTAATCGTTCGTGAACGGTTTCAAGATCCCAATAATAACCAGATTTATTTTGCGTCCACTCAAAGTAACTGACAATGACGCCGCCTGAGTTAGCGAGAATATCTGGAATAATGATAATATCCTTTTTATTTAAAATATCATCGGCTTTGAAAGTAATAGGACCGTTGGCAATCTCAACAATGACATCGGCTTGAATTTGATGAGCATTTTTTTGGGTGATTTGATCTTGAATAGCTGCTGGGATTAATAAATCAACATCAAGCGTTAAGAGTTCAGCATTGCTGATGCTAGAGGTGTTTTCACCTAGTTCACACACCGACTTCTTACAATAAAGATCATGAACGGATTCCATTTGTTTTTTCTTTTGCACTAAATCTGGGATTCTTAAGCCATCTGGTTTATAAATGCCTCCTTCAGAGTCACTTACCGCAACGATTTTATATCCATCTTGATATAATAACTCGGCTACTGGCTGAGCAGCGTTACCAAACCCTTGGATGGCTACGGTAATATTTTCAGGAGACCACTTTCTTTCTTTCTCTAGTTCTTTAATGCAATAGTAAGCGCCGCGACCTGTGGCTGTGTCTCGTCCCTGGCTTCCATTTAGCGGGATGGGTTTTCCAGTGACTACAGCCGGTGAAAATCGCCTGACGATGGTTGAGTATTCATCCATCATCCAACTCATGATTCTTGGTGTTGTGTATAAATCTGGGGCTAGTATATCTTTATCTGGGCCAATAAAATCAGCCATGACTTCAATATATCGACGACTAAGTCGCTCTAATTCGCGTGGGTTTAACTCTTTAGCAGAAACTTTAATCGCCCCCTTACTGCCGCCAAAAGGAACGCCCGCAATCGCGCATTTCATTGTCATCAGAAAGGCAAGCGCTGCGACTTCTTCCATGGATACATCCGGGTGATACCGAATTCCTCCTTTTCCAGGCCCACGAGCATGTTCATAATGTACTCGAAAACCCTGAAAAATTTTTAGTTCGCCGTTATCTAACCGGATCGGAATGCTGACTTGAAGACAGGACTTTGGATGTTTTAATTTTGCAATGGCATCCGCATCAATATCAATATAAGACGCGGCACGCTCTAACCATCTCATGGAACGGATGAAAAAACTATGGTGATTTTGCATGGTATCTCCTTTACCGATTAACCCGCTTACCGTGCTTTTTTATAAGTTTAGTTTATAAATGCTTGTACTTGGTGTCTTTCAAGGTAATATAAGTCAACTATTATGGTGACAAAAGGCTATTTTTTCCATCGGGTGATTTCTGTATGGGTTTTACATCCTCTAAATTAGTTTTTATTATTTCGAAATATTTTAAAAAAATATTATCCGAGGATTCTTTCCAGGCATTTAGTCTGGATAATTCAATTCTGTATAAAGGAGAGTCTTATCATCCGACTGTAATCCATTTTCCAGGGGGCAAAAGAAACCGTTTTTGGCTAGATTATTTTTTAAATCAGTTAAATAAAAAAGATTCGTTCTCTTTAACAAAACCAGACAATGTCCATATTTTGCAACTGAACAATTACGTATCATCGGACATGGAAATAAATCCTGCAGAATATTTTTTAAAAAAAGCCGGTTTAGATTATTGTTCATTGGGGAAAGCAATTTCTCCTTCAACTTGGCGAAATTCGGTAAAAATTTCTCTCTTAAATGAGCTCCTGCAGAATATCCCCAACAGTGAAACACCCCAATATTTTCTCGCATATGATTCTTCTGATGCTGTTTTAATTGGCGAGTGTGGAACATTGATTCAAGCACTTAATGAATATCGGTGTAACATATTATTTGGTCTCGATTCCATCATTTACAATGGTTTTCACTGGAAAAAAAATGTAATTAACACGCCAAAGTACATGCGTGAATATCTAAAAAATCATTACCGATTTTTAAATTCTGGGATGATCTTTGGTGAAGTTGAACCCATGAAACGAGTACTTTCGTTCTTACTTCATGAATATTCAACAAATGGATTATTCCCCCATTTTTCAGATCAGCATTATTATCATCAGGCTCGTTTTGAATTTCCTGAAGATATTGGGGTAGATTATAAAAAAAAATATTTATTAAATATTTTTCATTTTACGGGTTTTTTCGAGCGCTTCCAGTAACCTATTTTTAAAAAGGATTTGGGATCTAATTCATATGACGAAACGTCCTATTATTTTTCCATTGCAACGATTAATTGCTTGCTTGAGAAATCTTCATGCTACGGGAGTAGATAGAGTTGAAATACGCTATGCATACTGGTTAATACAACAAAAGAAACTAGGCCGTAAGGTTATTTTTGTTCGCCAAGAGCAAAATGTAATGCAAAAAATCCCCGATAACAAGGCGGAAAAGATCATTATAGGGTTGTGGCAACGATGGATTGAAAATAAAGGAGTTACTTTTAATCATTACGCGCAAAATGCTGATAGAAATATTTTTTTATTAATAAATAAAATTAGAAATTTATTTGGCCCTTCGCTTGATCGTAACATTGTCGCCGATCTCAAAAATCAACCCGATCCAGTGTACTTAAACATCTCTTATAAAGGGGTTGAGTTTCCAGAAATACATAAATTATTGCGCGATAAAATTAGGGCAACACTTTATTTTTATATTCATGATATCGTGGCGATTGAATATCCTGAGTTCTTTTACGGAAAAGCATCAATATTTCAGAAAAGAGTTAAGGTGATCGCTCAGTATGGTGAGGCAATTTTTGTGAATTCAATTGACACAGCGAGTCGTTTTAATGCCTATTGCAAGAAGGAAAAATTACCCATACTTCCCAACATATTAGCTAAAATTGGAGTCGAAGATAAATTTATTCAGACTGCAAATTTACCACTATGCCCTTTACCAAAGCAACTTGCTGTGCTGACCCAGGGACACCCATTTTTTGTGGCAATAGGAACGGTTGAACCTCGTAAAAATTACCTATTGCTTCTAAATATTTGGCGAGAGCTCGCTGTTGAGTATGAAGCAAAAGGACGTGTTTGTCCTAAATTACTTATGATTGGCAAGCGCGGGTGGGAAAATGAAAATATTCGCGACTTATTAGAGCGTAGTCCGAGTATTATTCGATATGTAAAAGAGCTAAACGATGTTTCTGATGAAGTGATGTTAAGCCTTATTCGTCATTCAAATGGACTTTTAATGCCAAGTTTTGCTGAAGGGTGGGGAATTCCGGTCGCGGAAGCCTTGACGCTTAATATTCCCGTTCTTTGCAGTGACATCCCTGCTCATCGTGAATCAGGGCAAAATCAAGCGCATTATATTCATCCCCTGGATGGCCTGGGCTGGAAAAAAGCTATCATGAAATATGCGGATACAAAACAAAAGCTTGGGGGCTCTTATAAGCCAGATACTTGGTCATCCCATTTTAACCATATAGAACGCTTTCTTTAGATTCGCATTGCAACCCGTGCGGCAATTGCGAGTTGATATAATATACCAGTCATCATGCCTGTCACTTTCAAACCGCTGTCTGTTTCATTAGGTAATACCACCAATTGATCGCCTCCTTCAATTGGATAGTGGGCGTATTTGTCGTATTTAAGATTTTGGATTTGTCCATTTTGCTTAATTAATAAAAACTCTTTTTGGTTGGCTGACTTTTGGAATCCTCCGGCTGCTTGAATATAGTCTGCAAGCCTATACTGCGGGTTTGCATTGATGGAAACTGAATTAACCACATCACCACTTACTGTGACAATAGAGGTTTTGGCGGGAATATTGATGGTGTCATTATTTTCTAGAATGATTTTTTTCCATAGCGCGCGATCACCTAAAACAATTTGTCCCTTTGTTTCAGCCTGCTGAGCTTCGTCGATGAATTTGCTTATGAGCTCAGAGCGTGCAGCATGTATTTTTGCGTCATCACCCGTTAAGGATTCGCCCGTCATTGCCTGGCGTTTTAACCGAGATAAATTAGTATTTAACGCTTCTTTTTGTTCTTTGGCTACTGATTCTCTAAATAACTGAACGTTATCTAGGTTGGCATCGGGTTTTAGTTGTAGTGTATTTAAAAATTCCGCTAAAGTGGTTCCTGGTTTAACGATGTATTGATGTTGTCCTTTTACTTGACCTTTAACGGTCACGACCCGCTGATGAATTTCTTTATCCGCTACAAAGGTAACCCGATCACCCGCTTGGATCATGATTGAGTTTGATTGTGAAATCGGAAGATAATGAAACTTTGGTTTCATGCCTTGATTACGTTGTATGCGAACATAGGTAGAGCTTGGCTCGACGTTGGCAAGCTTTTTTAAGGAAGCCAATGAAATATTCTGGCTTCGTAATTCGTATTGATAAGGTTTTTTCACATTTCCAGCAACAGAAATAGTGTATTTTTGGGGTTTGACGACAATCGTATCGCCTTGATGAAGTTGAAAAGGATTAATATCACCTCGTAATAAAAAGCTGTACAAATCAACACGACGAATTTCCTTACCTTCGCGTGTAATCACGATCTCTCGAAAACTACCTTCATGGAGATTTATGCCACCCGCAGCACAGAGAAAGTAAATAATTGAATCGGATGATAAGCCATCATAAAGTCCAGGCGAATTTACAAAACCGGTTACAAATACTTGGATAGGCTGTGCGGTTACTAAGTCAGCGTAAACATTTACCCCTTTTTTAAAAACTTTTTTTACATGCTGTTGTATGGTTGTATTGAGTTTTTCATTTTCTATTCCGGCTAATTTAACGGGTCCTACTTCAGGAATAAAAATATTACCCTGGGTGTCTACCGTAAATTTTTTCGATAACTGATAAGCTCCCCACATTTGCACATCGACTTCATCTCCAACACTTAAACGATAATGCGGATTAAAAAAGTGAGCTTGATGTTGTTGACTGCACTGATTGCCAAAAAGATTTTGCCCAAAAACAGGTAAATCATTGTTTAAGATGTCTCCCATGTGCGTGGAAGATTTCAAACGAGTATTAATATCATCATCGTCTTCGTGCTGAGTATTGAATGGTGTAAAAAAGCCAGTTGTTGAAGCATGCGATGTTGGAGCAGAAGCTTTAGAGGCACCCGTTTTAAGGTGAGATGCACCTTCAGCATATGCAATCGTTGATAAGATTAGCAGTGAAAAGCCAAATTGTTTCATCAGTCAATGTGTTCCTTAACAATTAGTATGGTCATTTTTGCGAGCACATAAAGGATTAATAATATAAACAAGATATTCATCAAATCATAAAAGGGCTGTGGGCTTGATGCTTCATCGGGCAAATTAGGTGGCTCGATTTCGATGACAATATTCTGATTTTTAAGTAAGTTTGATTCCGCAGCATCAAAGGCTTCTTGGGCTGCTTGATACTCAACTTGAGCAAATTTAGATTGTAATTGAATCCACTCAAAATCCGACATCATTTTATTTAACTTACTTTGCTCTTTGGCTTTACCCAGTAGAATATTTGATTGATGTTTTATTTGGGTTTTGAGCGCATCAATTTCACTTTGAAGTGTTACAATTTTATTTGAGTTAGGCTGCATAAATGAAGAGTAGGTAATTAATTCTGTTTGTTTTTCGACAAGTGTACTCTTTAATTTGGCCATGGCAGATGAAACAACATGCGCTGTTTCTTTGGGATCAAACACACCATTTTGATTTTGCCATTCAATCAACTCTTTACTGGATTTAAATAATTTTTCTTTAGCATGTTGTAGTTTTAAGTTCGCAAAATCATATTGTTTTTGAAACAAAGTATTTGAAACCTGATTTACAAACTCCCGAGTTTGCAAAATGATTGCATCTAATATTTTTTTTGAGGCTTCTGGTGTAAATGCTTTTGCTTTAATAACGATTTCATTAGTTTCTGTATCGACTACCGCGCTGACTTTGCTTCGGTAGTAATCTAGAAAAGCATTTTGCGAACTATTAGAACTTAAACGGGAAAATAAATCCCCGTACTTGGACTGAAAATGCTCCTTAATGGGAAAATGTTGCTCCACCTTGGTAAGAATTTCACGCGATAAAATATAATCTCTGGTTAAATAATTTTCTGAGGCGGGCTCATATCCCCCGAGTAAAGGGCTATTAGATATTTTGGACTCAGATTTTCCAATTAAAATCTTAGCGTTACTTTCATATAAGGGGGCTTTAATTAATAAAATATAAACTGCTGCGAAAAGCCAGGGAATAAGTACTAAAAGAGAAAATAGCAGATTCGATTTGATAAACGCACTTAGACGTTCAATCAACGTGTTATTTTTAACGCCTTGTAACAATTTATTTTCTGCTAAAGTCTTCACTGTTAACGGCACTAAAGCAGTATTTCTTTTATATAAGCGACGTAATCGTTTCAAAATACAAATCCATGTTAGAAAAGTCAGCTTCGATAAAAATCCCTTCAATTTTAAAAGAGAATTTTATTATTTCACTTCAAAAAATAAGTTATTTATGTATGACTTTCGATAAAGTTTTTAGATAGTACGAGATTTGATTTTAATCCTCAAGGAAGTCTTTTCAAAAAGCAAAAAGAGGGTGCTTTTTATTAAAACGGAAGTGAATATAAGAAATAGTCTTTTATTACGCGCTGGAGAGTTTTTTGTCTAGATGCTTGTAATAATGAAAATTTATTATTAAGCTTAAGTTTTTAAAAAACAACAAGCAAGGATGATCAAGATGAAATTACTACCTAAGTTAGTGGGCCGTACTGTAATTGGCGCCTCTGCATTAGCTGCCAGTGCGACAGCAATTGCTCAAGGCAATCCAGCTGCCAATGTAGGATGGAGTACAGGTGCAATAGTTGCTACTGTCGTAGTAATTGCCGTAATCGCAGCTCTGATTGTTACGACAGTTAATACCAATGATGATAATTATAATGGTTAATTTGTAAGATTTATCTCAGAAATTTTTGTTATGGCTCATACCACGCGTTCTCCTTGGCAAATTATGTACGCATCGGTATGTGCCATAGTCATTACAGAAATTCAAAAAAAATTCCTTAAAACCATTAATTCCCAACGCTCTTTCTCATTTTTTTTAATCGTTTTAGAACCACTCATTCATGTGGCTATATGGATGTTACTCTACTGGTTTATTGCAAACGGTCAATTAACTCCAAAGTCCATGCCGATCTCATTATTTGTTGTCTTAGGGGTTATGCCATTTTTACTTTTTCGTACGGTGTTAGGTAGCTCAAAAAATTGCATTAAGAGTAATAAAAATTTTTACGTCTTTCGGCAAATTAAGCCAATTGATCCAATAATTGCATTGTTAGTCAGTGAGCTTTTGGTCAGCGCGTTAGTGTTTGTTATTTTATTAGCTGGGTTTAGTTGGTTTGGCGTGCTTTGGCGAAATTATGCGTTTAGTTATTGGCTATTAAACCTCTTTTCATACGCTTTATTGTTGTTGGGGCTTTCGCTCATTTTTGCTGTAACCTGTTTTTTCTTTAACTTTATGAAAATTATCTTAGATATCATTTTACGTTTATCCTATTTATTCTCCGGTATTTTTTTTAGTGCAGAATCTTTGCCTCAGCCTGTTCGAGACATTATGCTCTATAACCCCATGTTTCAATTTATAGAATTATCTCGTGAAACGTTTAAGCCCACGAAGTCCTATCTGGCGTATGGCTCATCCAGCTATTTATTATTGGTCGCTGCGATTGCTCTGACTTTAGGGTTAGGCCTTTATTTGGCTTTTAGCAAACGAATCATGATTGAAATTGAGCAAAAATGATAGAAGTAGCCCATCTATGTAAACATTATATCGTGCAGGGAAAAAGAAAAACGATTTTTGATAACCTATCGTTTAAGATTAATTCTGGCGAGCGAATTGCTTTCATGGGAAAAAATGGAGTTGGAAAGTCCACACTTCTTCGACTTTTGTGTGGAATTGAAAAACCGAACCGTGGAACAATTCACTTGACCAGCAGCCTTTCATGGCCAGTAGGGGTTGCTGATAACCTGATCCCTAATTTAACAGGGAAGGAAAATGTGAAATTTGTGTGTCGATTGTTTGGAATAAAAGGCTTAAGTGTTAAAGAGAAAATTGATTACGTAAAATCGTTTTCGGAAATTGGGCACTATTTTGATTTACCCGTTCAAACGTATAGTTCTGGAATGCGTTCACGACTAGCATTTGCCTTATCGATGGCATTCGATTTTGACTTTTATATTGTTGACGAAGCCTTTGCTGTAGGGGATGTTCGTTACAAGCAAAAATGTCAGGAAGCTTTTGCTGAGAAGGCAGAGCGTAAAGGCATTATTATGGTTTCACATAGCATTAGCATCATTCGGGAATTTTGTGATCGAGGAATATTGTTTCAAGAAGGGAAAATCACTGAGTCTCAGGATGTTGAGGAAATTATTAATTTATACGCTTCGCAAGAGTAGGAAGTTGAAGTGCCCCCGTAAATGGGAAAGTCCCGGGCTGTCTTTTGATCACATCTCTACCTACGCTACACGGCTTGACCGCTGGACTAGATTTTCAATGATGTGTAGAAGATTCAGGAAAATGGGGAATAGCCCGAACCTCTTTCGGTTCGAACCCTTTCGGGATAGCACCATTGTAAAGGGGATAAGGTATCTACTTTCGATTGTTTTTACTTTTTTGCTTTTAAGGTGATGTAGTTGGTTCCATATTCATACGTGGAGTTTGGATTAGCAGAAGGATTGATTCGTCAGTCGCTTTCGCTTCTTCCTCACCCCTTCGGGGCGCACTGCGTGCGTCCAAAATGCTCCGCCGCGCTTCGCGCTCTTCGCTGTGCATTTTGTCGAACCTCTTTCGGTTCGAACCCTTCCGGGATAGGAGTGATGTACCGGGTTTATTGTATCGGCTTTTGATTTGTTTTATTTGTAGTGATGAAATTGGCGCGCCCGGAAGGATTCGAACCTCCGACCTCCTGGTTCGTAGCCAGACACTCTATCCAACTGAGCTACGGGCGCGTGTTCGTGGCGGAGAGAGAGGGATTCGAACCCTCGATGGGCTTTTGACCCATACTCCCTTAGCAGGGGAGCGCCTTCGACCACTCGGCCATCTCTCCAATCAATGGACGGGAAGTATATCAGGTATTCCCTACTCGTCAACTCTAGAAAAGCAATTTACGTGTAAATTTTAAAAAATTTATAATCACTGTTTAAATTCATTGCTGAATGAAGGGTGTTGAATCTCAAGAATAAAAAAGATGATTATAATTTCCAAAAAGTTATATTTACTGCTATCTTTAAGCTTGAAAAAAATAATGAGTATCTAAGTTTATAATTAAATTATAGAGCGCGTGGTCACTCATAGCGAAATAACCTGCCAGAGCCGGTACTCCCTAAGTAAAACTTACCCGTAGGGAATTTCTTTTGGTACCGGAAAAGAAGCTACTGAGTTCAAACACACCGAAATAGGATTAGACTTTAAAACATAGCGTTCTATCGCTGTGTGCAATCAGGAGGAGTGATGAAACAAAAGTCAAACATAAGCGGTCGCGAAGTCTATGTGGTCGACGGTAGCCGCACACCATTTTTAAAAGCAAAAGGAGTAGGTCCTTTTTCAGGATCTG
Source organism: Legionella impletisoli (assembly GCF_900639875.1). Taxonomy (GTDB): domain Bacteria; phylum Pseudomonadota; class Gammaproteobacteria; order Legionellales; family Legionellaceae; genus Legionella_A; species Legionella_A impletisoli. The sequence continues at coordinate 252,899 of NZ_CAAAIA010000001.1, read as the reverse complement.
ATTTGGCAGTTGCGGCCGGTGCGCCACTCTTAAACCGCCAGCCTTTTTCTCCTAAAGATTTAGATGAAGTAATTATTGGGTCTGCAATGCCTGGGCCTGATGAGGCAAATATTGCCCGTGTAGTTGCTCTGCGGTTAGGTTGCGGTGAAAAAATGCCAGCCTTTACCGTGATGAGAAATTGTGCTTCGGGCATGCAAGCGATTGATAACGCAGCCATTCAAATTGCAAATGGAAGAAGCGATCTCGTTCTTGCTGGTGGAACCGATGCTATGAGTCATGCTCCATTATTATTTAATCAAAAAATGGCGGAATGGTTATCTCAATGGTATTCAGCGAAAAGTTTTGGACAGCGTGCCAGTTTGCTGACCAAATTTAGACCTTCTTATTTGGCTCCCGTCATTGCGCTTTTAAGAGGTTTAACAGATCCCATTGTAGGATTAAATATGGGGCAAACCGCTGAAAAGCTTGCCTACAAATTTAAAATTTCTCGTGAAGAAATGGATGAATATGCGGCCCGAAGCCATCATCGTATCACAGAGGCCTATGAAGAAAATAGGATGCGTGAAGTCGTCCCTATGGTGGATAAAAAAGGTAAGTTGTATTTAAAGGATGACGGCATCCGAGAAGATACTTCTGTGGAAAAGCTCGCTAACCTTAAGCCCTTTTTTGACAAAAAGTACGGTATGGTTACCGCGGGTAATAGCTCACAAATAACAGATGGCGCAGCACTTTTATTATTAGCAAGCGCCGATGCTGTTAAGAAATATAAATTACCAGTGTTGGGCAAAGTAGTTGACTCCCAATGGGCGGCATTAGATCCAGCGCAAATGGGACTGGGTCCTGTACATGCGGCAACGCCTATCATGCAGCGTCATAACCTAAAAGCGAACGATCTAGATTGTTGGGAAATTAATGAAGCATTCGCAGCTCAGGTGCTAGCTTGCCTTAAAGCATGGGATGATGAGGAATATTGTAAAACTCAATTAGGGCTTAAAAGCGCGTTTGGAGCACCGTCGCAAGATATCTTGAATAAAGACGGAGGTGCAATAGCAGTTGGACATCCTATTGGTGCAAGTGGGGCCAGAATTGTTTTACATCTTCTAGAAAGCTTACAACAAAGCAAAGGAAAACAAGGGATAGCAGCCATTTGTATTGGCGGCGGCCAAGGCGGAGCGATGTTATTAGAACGGGCTACAGAGGTAAATGGACATGACTAAAATAAAACATTGGGAACTAATTAAAGACTCTGACCATATTCTATGGTTAGGATTTGACCGAAAAAATGAGTCCGCAAACACCATTAATGATGAAGTGCTTGATGAGCTCAATAACTCTATACAAGAGATATCTCAAGACTCAGAGGCAATAGGTCTTATTATTTACTCACTTAAACCAAAAGGATTCATTGCTGGAGCAGACGTGAATGAGTTTTCTGGCATAGACGACCCAGCTAAAGCCGTTGATTTTCTTCGCAAAGGGCAAACTGTTTTTTCCCGAATTGAATCATTAAAAATTCCGACGGTAGCCATGATTGATGGTTTTTGTATGGGAGGTGGGCTTGAGTTAGCGCTAGCCTGTGATTATCGCCTAGCAACTGATAGTGATGAAACGCGTTTGGGATTACCTGAAGTAAAATTAGGGATTCATCCTGGTTGGGGTGGGACAGTACGACTTCCTAAGTTAATTGGTGGCTTTCATGCGTTATCTGAGGTTATTCTACCTGGTTCTGCACTGCGCGCATCAAAAGCTAAAAAACTAGGCTTTGTTGACGATGTGGTGCCTCTACGGCAATTGAAGCGTGCTGCTGTCTATTTTATTAAAAATAAGCCCCCTAAGCATCGACCTAATTTCTTACAATCAATGAGCAACTATGCCTGGGCTAGAACTTTGTTGGCTAAAGTGTTTCGCAAACAATTGGAGAAAAAAGTTCGTAAAGAGCATTATCCTGCACCCTATGCAGTGGTTGATTTATGGGAAAAAGAAGGAAGTCTTGGTGAACGTGCTTATCTGAAAGAAGCTGACTCTGTTGAGCAATTGGTGACCAAAGGGGATACTGCCCAAAATTTGATACGCTTATTTTTATTGCGAGAACGGTTAAAAGGGTTTGCTAAAGAAAGTAATTTTAAAGCAAGTCACGTTCATGTCATTGGTGCGGGGGTAATGGGAGGAGATATTGCAGCTTGGTGTGCTTTAAAAGGCTTGCACGTCACATTAGAAGATAAATCCATGGAACGAGTTGCTCCTGCTATTGGTCGAGCACATGATTTATTTAAAAAACGATTAAAAAAATCACGCCCAGTTCAAGCTGCTATGGATCGCTTGGTGGCTGATCCTGAAGGCCATGGAGTTGCTCGTGCAGACGTTATTATCGAAGCGGTATATGAAAATTTGGACGTGAAGCAAACCATCATGAAAGAGGTGGAAGCTCGAGCAAAGCCTGATGCGATAATCGCAACTAATACGTCTAGCATTCCTTTGGACGAAATCAGTGAGGTAATGAAAAAACCACAGCGTTTAGTGGGAATTCATTTCTTTAACCCCGTTGCAAAAATGGAATTGGTTGAAGTGGTTCGTAGTAAACAAACTGCAAAACAAGTTGAGCAACAAGCTTGTTCTTTTGTCGGGCAAATAGGACGCTTACCTTTACCCGTTACTTCAAGCCCTGGATTTTTGGTGAACCGGGTGCTCATGCCTTATTTGATGGAGTGTGTGCAATTGCTTGATGAAGGATATCGTGGTGAAGTGATTGATAAAGCGGCAACTTCCTTTGGTATGGTTATGGGGCCGGTTGAACTAGCCGATACCGTTGGCATGGATGTTTGTCTGGCAGTTGCAGAAAATTTAACTGAGCATTTTGGTGGTACTGTTCCACAAAAACTTCGTGATATGGTCAAGGAAGGGAAGCTTGGGCGTAAATCAGGAGAAGGGTTTTACCAGTGGAAAAATGGTAAAGCCATCAAGGAAAAAGTTTCTAGCCATAGCAGTGAGAAAGAAATTGCTAATCGCCTGATTTTACGTATGGTCAACGAAGCTGCAGCCTGTTTGCGAGAAGGTGTGGTAGCCGATGGTGATTTACTCGATGCGGGTATGGTATTTGCCACAGGTTTTGCTCCTTTCAGAGGAGGTCCAATACACTATGCCAACCAGTTTGGCCGAGATCAGCTAAATGAAATGTTTCGCAAACTTGAAAAGCAATACGGCGAGCGTTTTAAGGCGGATACCAGTTTATAATTTGAAGAGAATGGGTTAGGGCAAACCTAACCCATTACTTAAACCTGCCATGCAATTATCCATATTTTCTTTCTTTTCGCTTCTACTTTTGGCTTTTCCAGCTTATGCCGATCTATATGTTTTACCGGATAAAGGCAATGAAGTGGGGGAAAAACAAGCCGTACAAAGTTTTCCTGGCGAGCTTTTAACCGATGTTGCTATCCGTTATAGAATGGGATACAACGAGTTGAGATGGGCCAATCCCCAAATTGATACTCAAAACATCATACCTGCTTATTCGCGTATCCTACTTCCTACTCGATATACATTACCTAATACACCTCGTAAAGGCATCGTGATAAACCTCGCTAATTACAGGCTTTATTATTTTCCAGACGAAGGTAATACTGTGATGACTTTTCCGGTTGGGATAGGCCGAGATGGCTGGAATACGCCTACTGGAAAAACAAAAATTATAGCTAAGGAAAAATCCCCATCTTGGCGACCAACAGAAAATATAAAGCAATACGCAGCAAAACAGGAGGTTTTAATGCCAGATTTATTACCTCCTGGCCCAGGTAATCCGCTTGGAGACTATGTTTTACGATTAAATTGGCCCACTTACCTTATCCATGGGACTAATCATCCTGAAGGCGTTGGTAGAAAAGTAAGCGCAGGTTGTATCCGAATGTACCCTGAAGATATAGAGATATTATTCGATTATGTAACCGTAGGAACACCAGTAACCATAATTAATCTAAGACAATAATTGGGTATTTATTAATGCGATGTTCGACTGTAAAAGGAAAAAAAATTAATCGAATGCTTTCTCTTGGATTCAGCATTTCGACAAAGGTGATATAGTCCTTGAACCACTAAAATGACTATAATACTTCCTACTATATCAATTGGATAATGCCATCCTAAAAGCACACAAGAAATAGCTAACATGATATTAAGTGGCAATAAAAGAGCAAAAGCCAAATGCCATCCGCGTATTAGATATTGGCAATACCATGCCCAGATAATATGAAATGAAGGAAACGCGATCATACCTCCTTCATACGTAGTAGGTTGAATGTAATTATGAATTTGATAAAACTTAAACCCAGTAGCCAGTTGAGCCTGATAAAAATTAGGGCTTTCGATTACACTGGCGGGGGCCGTCGTTGGGAAAAAATAGTAAATAATATATCCAATGACAACGCTCATGATCATTTGAAAATAGAATTCTCTAGCACGTTTAGTTTGACCAGTTACAATAATCACTAAAGGTAAAAACGCAAGCTGTAAACTCAGCGTGTCGTAACAGTAGGCTAAAAATTCTTTAAAAACAGGGTGTTGGCTTGTCCATGCAATTATTTCTTCCAAGTTGATATGCAGTGCAGTCTCAAAATCCATGATGTGCTCATCAATAGGATTAAATGGAGTAAATTGCACAGCAGTCGAAGCAAGAGAAATTACCACCAACACTAGATAAAAAAAGAAAACCTCTTTAAAAATATTGGTTAATTTTTTATGGACCCCAAATTGCAGCGCACTCCCTGTCCAGCAGAAAATAAGAATGATCCCAACCGCTATCGTATTGGTATTAATGTAGGTATTGCCTGGATATTGATAAAATAATTGATTAACCAATAATGCGATAATGGATAGCATTACAAGCAGTGTTCCTGCAAATAGGTTACAAGAAAAAAGCTTGTTTTTCATAGGTGATATTTCATGACTCTTGGATTTTTTCTTTTTGCTTTATCGCGCGATAAATTTCTTCGCGATGAACATTGATGGAGCGAGGAGCATTAACGCCAAATTTTATATTACCGTGCTCTTGCGTTTTAAAGGCGACCAATTTGACCACTTCACCTTCTATGTTAATGACTAATGGATCTTCGAAAGGAATTTGAATAATACGCATGATAAAAACCTCGTTATTTTTTAATGAGTTATATCGTAACATCATTTTAAATGCAATCGAAACCCTAAGTTTACCTAATAAAATGGCCAGTGATTGAATAAACTCATCAAAAAATTGCTCATTACGACTAATTGAGGTATGATTGACCGATTTTTTAAAACCTTGTCTTATCGCCTTACCCGCGGAAGACTATTATCCATAAGGAGCAAACATGAGACATTATGAAGTTGTCTTTTTGGTGCACCCTGATCAAAGCGAACAAGTGCCTGCTATGGTTGAACGCTATGAAGGGATCATCACGAAAGAAAATGGCGTTATCCATCGTAAAGAAGACTGGGGTCGCCGTCAGCTGGCTTATCCAATTAATGACGTTCACAAAGCGCATTACATTCTAATGAATATTGAATGCAATCAAGCCGCGATTGATGAGTTGAAAAAAGCGTTCAAGTTTAACGACGCCATCTTAAGAAATCTAATTCTTAAGAAGAAAGAAGCGGTTACTGAAGAATCCGTTATGATGAAAAAAGATAAAGAAAGTCGTGCGGCTTAAAGGAGAAACATAGAATGTCAGCTTATTTTCGCAGAAAAAAAATGAATCGTTTTGCGCAAGAAGGTGCAAACGAAATTGATTATAAAGATGTTAATTTGTTAAAAAACTACATCACCGAAACTGGAAAAATCGTACCTAGCCGAATTACCGGCGTCCAAACTCGCTATCAGCGCCAGCTTGCAATAGCAATTAAGCATGCTAGGTTTTTAGGATTGCTTCCATACTGTGATAGACATAAGTAATTGTAAGCAAACATGACCAGGCTGAGTAAAATCATTGCTGCTCAGGGAAAATTCCTGTTGGAGAATTACTGGCACGCATTTTTGTGTGCCTTAGTTTTTTCTTTGCTTCCCTATGCTGCATGGCTTTCCTCGGTGTTAATTGCATTAGTCACGTTACGCAGGGGTGAACGAGAAGGCGGGGTTATTTTACTCGCCGTATTAATTGCCCATACTATATTTTCAGTTGCTTATCTACCAGCAAACGTGGCCGCAGCGCAAACGGCTCTTTTTTTTATACCCTGTTATGTTGCGGCATTTTTGTTGCGTATAACCAAAAGCTGGCGTGCTGTAGCTGCCGGTTTGTTTGTACTCGCAATGATGATGGTGTTCGTTGTTCAGTTGTTTATGCCAAGCGTTATCGCAGCGCAATTTCAATTGTTCAAAATGATCTTAAAAGAGCTTAAGGCAGATACTCATCTGTTAGAGTTGGTTAGGATTGATCCATTGTTTGTAGCGAACATTCTGTTTGGTATTCAAACAACTGTTATCGTGCTTTCTGCGGTGATTTCGCTCATGGCTGCACGTTGGCTGCAATCATTGATTTATTATCCTGGTGGATTTGGCTGGGAAATGCGAAATTTCCGAGCCGATAAAATAGGACTTTTTTTATTGGGAATCGTATTGATTGCTGCTTATTTTGACATGGTATTAGCAATCAATCTTCTGCCTTTATTAATGTTCTATTTTGTTATGGCTGGTTTGAGTTTGGGTTATAATTTATTAGCCCAGAAAAAGCCACTTGGAACGTTTTTTTTGTTGATTACACCGGTCATATTTTTGCCCTATGTAATGTTGCCGTTTTATCTTGTATTTGGTTCATTAGATAGTTTATTTAACTTTAGAATATACCTTGCAAAGCGTGCAAGGAAATGAATGAGGGGTTATTGAGATGGAAGTAATTTTATTAGAAAAAATTAGAAATCTTGGGAATTTAGGTGATAAAGTTGCTGTAAAAAGCGGGTATGGAAGAAATTATCTAATTCCTCAAGGCAAAGCAGTTTTTGCAACCGCTAAAAACATAGAAGAGTTTGAAAAACGCCGTGCAGAACTTGAGAAAAAAGCTCAAAAATCGTTGGCTGAAGCTGAGCAACGTGCGGCTAAGCTGAATGACATTACATTAGAAATTTCCGCTCAAGCTAGTGATGAAGGAAAGTTGTATGGTTCAATTGGGGTAAATGAAATTACCGAAGCCTTGAAAGAGCGCGGTCATGATGTTAGCAAGCGAGAAGTGGTCATGCCAGAAGGCCCTATCCATTCCACTGGCGAGTATGTGGTTCAAGTACAGCTGCATAGTGACGTGATGGCTAATTTAAAAGTAGAAGTGGTTCCTGCAAAATAAAACGATTCTGTACTCCCGCGGCAAAGCCGCGGGGTCTTAATCTTTGAGTGCTGATCAACTATGTTCGACCCACGTTCTTAGAAGTCTTCTAATTTTACAACAGAGTATGCGGGTTCTTCATAAGGATGCGCCTGCTTAAGTGTCTCAATGGCTTGCCTAATCAGTTTATCCGGGCATAGCATTTCAACTTTATACTCGGAAACATACGTCAACTCACCTGATTCTCCAATCGCAGGATTTGCTCCGACTAATGGTCGAAATTGTCCTTGGCCCAAGCATTGCCAGCAGGCTAAATCATAATCACCTTGCTTGCCGGCACCGATGTTAAATAGAGCATTTTTTACTTCTTCAATATGACTTTCTGGTACATAAAACGATAAACGATAATTCATTATTCTTTCCACTTAATATTGCAACCAAGGCTTGGTTTCTGATCCTTCGAAACCGGCTCACCTGCTAGCAAAGAGTCTAAGGCAGAACGTATAGAACTACCATCTGGCTTGATTGTGTTGCCAGGTCTAGAATCATCCAGTTGGCCTCGATAAACCAATTTTAACTGATCGTCAAAAACGTAAAAATCGGGCGTGCACGCGGCTTGATATGCTCTGGCGACTTCCTGTGTTTCATCAAATAAATAAGGAAAAGAATAGTTGTTCTCTTTAGCCGTTTGGATCATATGCAAAGGGGAATCATCAGGATAATTTTCAACGTCATTGGAGTTAATGGCAATAAAATTAACGCCTTTCGGTTGATAATCATTTGCTAGACGGGTGAGCTCATGATTCACATGCTTAACGTATGGACAATGATTGCAAATAAACATGATGACAGTAGCATGAAGGCCTTGGTAATGTTTAAGGCTAATCTTGGACCCACTAATGACATCCGTTAATGTGAATTCAGGGGCTTCAGTGCCAAGCTCCACCATGGTTGACGGGGTTCTAACCATATCAAAATCTCCTTAAAACAATATTATTAAAGCAGTCGACAAGGCAAAAAATAAATTTAATGTTGCCCAGATTAATGCCACATATCTTCCACGGAAGACGTGATAAAATGAAAAAATAGAAATGCATAGGCTGCCCAAAAAAAATATCCAGATTCGAGTAAAGGTAAATCCAATTGAAAGCAACGCAATTCCAAGGATACCAATCCAACGATAGATGTTACCGAGCTGCCCACTTAAAAAGTAGTAAACTAGTAACTGCACACAAAGCAGTAGTGGCAAAATGAGTTGAATGGTATTACCTAAGTCTAATAGTATTGCGCCATGGCCTGACAGGAGAATAGATTCAAGGGCCATAAAATACGTTAATTTAAAATAAATAGCCGTTATGAGTAATAGCCCAGAACCAATGACATAGTAAAGCTGGGCTGGAGTTTGAGTGAATCCTAATATGATAATCAAAGCACCCATGACCCCAATAATGATGGTGAGAGAGTCTTTGAATTTCTTAAACCATGAATTACCAGCGTAATAATATTCCTTTTGCAATGGCATCTTTAATTACCCGGGCTTGTGGCTTATTTGTAGATACCCAATAATTTCCCATATTGCTGAGGGCAAATTTAACTCTAGGGTATTGGCAAATATCGAGCACGTCACTGCATTTTACAAGGCTCGTATTACCATCGTTGTGCTTATAACATTTGAAGTGTAAGTTACCCACATCCGAAGCAAATGCTGCCCATTGCTTTGGATCCAATTTGGTTTGAAGGGTAGGGCTCATGAACACTTCTTCTGTTTCATGTCGCTCAAGCTCGATTTGAGTATCCGATCGATTTTGAATGAGATAAAACGTTTGTTCGCCTTGCTCATTTAATATTAAATAGTTTTCATTATATCCAAAGCCAGTGACTTCACATCCTCTTGGATACGATTCCCCGAGGGCGGCTGTGGATATGAGTAGCATCGTGATTATAGCAAGTTTTGTTTTTATTGTTCGGTTAATCATGGGTATTCTCTAGTTAAGCATACTTATTTTAGCAAATTCGTCGCTAAATCTTTAGATTTAAATAAAGGCGTTCCTATCTTAGAGTTTTGCTTCAGAAAGTTCCTAAGCTTTTTCCGCCTTATGTAGCGCAATCTTTGCGATTATCATAGGAGAGTATGTACGATAAATACTTAATACAAGATATAATACAACATACGCTAGGGATATAGCCAATAATATAGGATTACGCATGGGATATATCCATAAAATGAGTACCGAACTTACTCCATAGGTCAATGAAAAAACATGCATAAGTATCTTCAAATACTTAGAACGAGTTAAATAATCGAGTCTAGAAGGATAAACGTACTTGATAGGTACAAAAATTAATACACATAGAACACTTAAAATGAAAGCATTGGTGATGGCTGATGTGTTAAAAATAAACATGTAAAATACAACAATATTCCAATAACAAGGGAATCCTTTAAAAAAATGATCGGGAGTTTTAGCATCTGCCTGACAAAATTGATATGCAGAAGTAAGGGTAATAGCGGCAATCACCCAAAGTGCATAGGACTCAGGTAACATCTCGGGTTTAATAAGAAGAAATGCTGACGGGGTAATGACGTAGTTTAAATAATCAACAATGTTATCCAACAACGTACCGTCAATCTTGGGTAAAACTTCTTTCACTTTCACCAAGCGAGCAAAAGAGCCATCTACCGCATCAATGACCACAGTAATAGCCATTAACCACAAGGCAAGTATATATTGATGCTGAAAGATCATTAATAAGGATAAAACCCCAATAAAGGCCGCACTTGCTGTAAAAATATGCACCATCCATGCAAGGATATACTGGGTGAAGGGATATTTCTTCTTATTATTCATCAATATTCTGCCAGTAGGATAAGTTTCGATTTGTAAGTTTATGAATTGTTTGATTTATAACTTTTTTGGGGTTCGACATGCAAGGATTTCATTAAAAAATTTGTACGTTTTCTTGTTATTTAGCAAAACATAACTTAAATCGAGAGTTGTGTTTATGTTTATTTATTCTGTTCATGCCTGTCAAATAGAACTAGACTACGGTGTATTAAAAGCAATATATTTGGCAATAAGTGCAATATTTATCCTGATTAATATTTCCTTAATATTAAGAAAGTATAATTTTTCTACATTCTACAAGTCTTAAGATAAACATGAGAAGACAAGACGATTATTATATCTTAGATAAAGAAGCGATAACTATTAGACAGCGAATGCTTTCTTATTTATTAATACCATTTTTGGCATTGAGGTGGTTTGCATCTTTTCTTATATCTCGTAATTTATCCAGCATTATTCTAAACCCTGACGGAATCAAACGACAAAAAGAATTCCATTTAATAAAAACGTCTGAAGATCAAGCCGATGATATCGTCGTAGTAAATTTAATAAATCATAGTACTCATAAGTGGTTTCGTGATTTTTTATTAAAATTTAGTAACACGGTAATGCCTCTTGCATTCTCTAGCTCTTTGAGAAAACCTTCCATTGATATAGATCGTTCTGAAGATAAAGCTCATGTTGATGAAATGCTAAGCAAGATTGATAGTTTGGTTAGTGGTACTTTTGAGATCGCTGAAGGCAACACAAGGCAATTTGCATGGGAAAAAATTCATTTTAAAGGACTTGAATTTTTTACTCCTAAAGCTCGCGCATATTTTTATACGGAGCTTACAAGAAAATATGGTGATATGTCCATTACCCTTCCTCGCGCTGAAAATTTTACATTTTATAGCCTACAAACTCCAGATGGTGCTGTACTTGATTCAGTCGAAGTAATAGGAGCTGGGGAAAAAGAAAAAAAATATGATACAAGAAAATATGTAATTACTTGTTTAGCTCGTGATCAAAATTATATTGATTGGTTAAAAGATATGAATCTTTCAGCTAATCAAATCAAGGCGACGGTTATTGGTTTTAATTACAGGGGGGTTGACTATAGCAAAGGGATGGTATGGACCCAAGATAACATGATTAACGACATTATTGCTCAAGTTAAACGTTTATTAGACTTGGGTGTCAACCCTGAAAATATTGGGCTTGAAGGTATGTGTGTAGGTGGGGCAGTTGCAACACTTGCCGCAGCAAGACTTCATGAGATGGGGATAAAAGTAAAACTATATAACGAACGATCTTTTCGCTCAATCCTAAAATTTGTTGTTGGTTTTATCTTACCTCCTCCACATAGTAGTTATTGGAATCCGCTAACATATCTTCGCTATTTCGCAGCGGCCATTATCTATGTGTTAATCGCGCCAATTTTATGGTTATCTGGCTGGCATATGAATGCTGCAAGTGCATGGGATAAAATACCAGCAGCTTATAAAGATTATTCTATTGTTCGTAATGCTGCACTACAGGAAACAGATGGTGTAATTAGTGATCATAACGCTTCCCTTGGATCTTTAGTAGATGAAAAGCATCTTGCCGTAAATAAGAAGTTTAAGACTGGGAAAGTTTTGTCTCCAGAAGAATTGATGATATTGGGAGATAAGCCATCTAGTCATCATTTTAAAAAGGATTCAGTTGAAAACTTGCCTGAGAGACTGCGCCAAAAAATGGCGCATCACTTTCCCCGAAAATACCTGGTTCGATCAGATAGCCGCTTTCATCCGCTAACGATGCATGAACATATGCAACATAGTTTTAGAGATCAAGGGAGTGATACATATGATCCAAGCATAAAACGGCCATTGGTCATTGCATGCAGTGGCGGAGCTGGTCACATTTCTGCGGCGTTAGGTATTATTGACGATCTTAAAAGTAAACATCCAGATAATCTGCATCTTACCTCTCATGAAGCTCATTTATATAGAAATTCAAAAATCAATTTGCAACATATTCTTATAAGAATAGGTCTTTTCTTAATGTCTTTAGCTGTGATTGGAACAGCAATACGTTATATTGTTAGAAAATTTGGATACCCTGCTTTACCTGAGTCAAAAGTATTTTGGAGAGAAATTGCTAATCTTGAAAGAAACGAAAGTGATGCAAATTTAAATAATATGGCAAGGCAAAGACCCTATATTGATATGTTGCTAGATATATATCCCACAGGATATCAATTTGCAGCAATTAACAATGCGCTTCATTTAACCAGTAGCCCAAAAGATATAGAAATTCTCTTACAGCATAAAAGCTCAAAAGAAGAATCTAATTATGAAATTGCTTATGTACGGGTTATGCAAATGTTAATTGAAGCTGCTGAACGTGGGGAGCCCTATACGGAGATTGTTTCTACACAAGCTCTTTCTTTGCGTGCGATGTGTGATGCAGTAATTAACTACAATAAATACTACTTGCCTTCCGTAGAAAAAAATCAGGGGCGAACTCTTCCAAAAGTTTCTATTCATCAATACATGACTGATCTGCCTTCATTAGAAAGTGGTCATTTTTTGGATGAGTTGGTAAATTTTAACGAGGAACAGCGTCGTCAATTACATCTTTATGCAGTTAATTTAACTCCAGCAATCATTAAAGGTTATTTTGGTGATAGTCAATTTAAGTCGATTAATAATTTACCCCCAAACCAAAATCCTATGGTTAGGTCTGGTTTTAAAGATGCGAGCCTTGCTCAATACTTGGATTCATCTAAAGAATGTACCTTGCAAATTAGAGTCTATGACAATAAAGGTGCACTAATACCAAATCAAGATAAAATAACTATTCCATCTGAAGCCAAAGTTGCTTCGATTATGATTGGATCATTAGCTGCAATTGCCTCCGTAGATTATGTGAAACATCTTTTAAATAAGGGATATGATAGAATATTTGTTTTTGGAGGGCTTAATGCAGCACTTAGTCAAGAGCTAGAGAAAATTATTTTATCTTTTGATGAAAAGGAACAGCCTGACATTCGTAAGCGTATTATTTGTTTAGGAAATCAAACGGATGCAGAGATAGCACCTATTATGACCCGTAGTGATTGTGTTGTAATTCGAGGTGGTGGTTTGAGTGTTATGGAACAAATGGCATTACCAATAAAACCAGGAAAAAAACTCTTTATTCATCATAATGATTCATTACTAAAATCTGGAACACCCTGGGAAGACAGCAATGCAGATTGTTTGATGGAACATTATGGAAAATATAAATTTTTCGCAAAAAAAACCTATCCTAATGGCTTTGTCGAAGAGCTGGAGAGAGCTGATAAGTTTTACGTACCATTTAAGGGTCCAAAAAGAACGATTTCTTTGCCACCAGCTAGAACAGGAGTCAACCAAACATCTAAATTAGTTCGATCCTCATCTGTACACTCATTTTTTCATCAAAGAAAATCGACTTCAGCTGAGGATGCTTTAATTCCGGATCTTTTACCAACTAAGACTTATAGTCCAATGGCAACCTAAATAAACTGCTCCTATGTTTGTGGCTTATGCATAGCTAGACCATTAGGTGGCACTCTTAAAGCTTATTAATTTGGAGTTGTGGAAAATTCACCTTACTGGATGGCCAAGTAAAAAACCAAATAGATTTGGACCAAATGCAAATTTGTCGTCTAAACTAAACTAATAAAAACAAAAGGAGTTTCATGATGCAACTTCAGGCCATCAATCCCGCAACGGAAGCAGTCACACAAACCTATACCACGTATACGAAAGATCAAATCAAAGCTTACATCGATGCCGCTGATATTAGCTTCAAAGCTTGGCGCACGACATCATTCGAACAGCGTCGTGAACGAATGCTTGCCATGGCTAATTTATTGAGGAACAAACAAGATGAATTAGCAAAGTTAATGGCGATAGAAATGGGAAAGCCTATTTCTGCTGGAAAGGGGGAAATTGAAAAATGTGCTTGGGTTTGTGAACATTTTGCCGAGGAAGCGGGGCATTATCTTGAGCCTCGACTCATCCAAACTGAAATGCATAAAACCAAAGTTTGCTACCAACCTTTGGGTGTTATTTTTGCCATTATGCCATGGAATTTTCCATTCTGGCAGGTATTTCGCTTTACAGCACCGAATCTTATGGCAGGAAACGCCGCCATATTAAAACATGCCCCGATTTGTATGGGCACGGGAATTAAAATTGCAGAATTATTTCTTGAGGCCGGTTTTCCTGATCATCTATTTCAACATTTTGTCTTGGATAATGAATTAGCCGCTTATGTCATGGCAGAAGATAAGATAAAAGGTGTGACATTAACAGGCAGTGAACAAGCGGGATGCACGGTAGGGGCCGAAGCAGCAGGGCATCTAAAAAAAGTTGTCTTAGAGTTAGGCGGCAATGATCCTTACGTAGTGCTTAGCGATGCAGATTTAGATTTGGCAGCCGATTGCATTGTCACATCACGGATGAATAATACCGGCCAAGTTTGCATTGCCGCAAAACGAACGATTGTGGTTGAAGACTCTGTCGATGAACTAACCAGTAATATTATGGATCGAGTGAAGCAGTATTCTATGGGTGACCCCCTGGATCCTGATACAAACTTTGGCCCTATGGCACGCGAAGATTTACGCAAGACGCTTCATGAGCAAGTACAAGAAAGTCTAAAAAAAGGCGCAAAGCTTCTCTATGGCGGCGAAATTCCTGAACGAAAAGGGTTTTATTATCCTCCTACGGTCTTAACCAACGTAAAACCAGGCATGCCTGCATTTGATGATGAATTATTTGGCCCGGTTGTTGCCATAATTGTGGCTGAAAACGAACAGCATGCGATACAATTAGCCAATCAAAGTCGTTTTGGCTTGGGAGCTGCGGTATTTACCCGCGATCTTCTACGCGGTGAAAAAATCGCGACCTACGATATTCATGTTGGCAGCTGCTTCGTGAATGCTTATGTGGCCTCCGATCCACGAGTCCCTTTTGGAGGAATAAACCATTCAGGGTTTGGACGTGAATTATCAAAAGAGGGTATATTGGAATTTGTCAATGTTAAAACAGTGAGCATCAAGTAATTTTATGAATAACCAACAGCTGATTATCGTCAATTCGAAGAGTCAAACGATGACCTGTTATACAGACGATCAATTATGGAAAATCTACTCAGTCTCTACTGGAAAAAATGGTATGGGTGAGCAGAAGAATAGTTTTTGCACACCAAGAGGTTGGCATCGAGTTCATAATATTATTGGACTAGAACATTCAGAAAATAGCGTCTTTGTCGCTCGGGAATGGACCGGAGAAATCTACTGCCCTGAATTATCTTTAGCGCATCCCAATAGAGATTGGATTTTAACGAGAATTATTCAATTGGATGGTTTGGAGCCAGGGCGAAATAAAGGCGGCGAGGTTGATAGCTTAGAACGTTATATTTATATGCATGGCACACCAGACTCAACCAAGCTAGGTAAGCCAGGATCAAAAGGATGCATCCGCATGAAAAATAAAGATATTATTCAGCTAGCAAGCTGGATAAAGATGGATGCCAGGGTCTACATCGAGTAAACCACTCACATCAATTACAATTAGCACCGCTTCATGATGAAATTTATGTACGATGGGTATATAATTCGCATCAATTAATTATTATTTTATCAATGCCTAATGGGGTTTTTGAATGTCATACAAATTTGAAGAGGGTAAAGATCAGATTTTAAACGTAGTCGTTAAAAAAATTAAATCAAAATTGAATGCGCAGCAAGCAAAACTTTGCTCTGAGTTTTTTCTGGAATTTTTTGGTACGGTTGCTTTAGATGATTTGCAGGAATGGTCTACGGATGATCTTTATGGTGCAGCGATTAATTATTGGCATCTTCTTCAAAGTCGAGAGCCTGAAGAAATTAAAATACGGATTTATAACCCTGAATTTGAACGCCATGGCTGGCAAACGACACATACGGTAATTGAAATTATTTCTGATGATATGCCGTTTTTAGTTGACTCCATTCGAATGGCCGTAAACCGCATGGGTTTATCTTCCCATTTAATTATTCATTTGGGCGGTTTGCACATTGAGCGTAATAATCAAAACGAAATCACATCCATTTCCTCTTCTAGCAGTAAACGCGCCAGAAAATCTATTGAAGACACCGCTTTAATTTATATGGAGATTGATAGACAAACCGATCCTCAAGTCCTAGATGAACTCTATAAGCATTTAGAACGTGTTTTAGAGGATAATCGCCTGGCCGTTGAAGATTGGATGGCTATGCGGGAGCGTGTTCGAGATATTATTCATGATTTAGAGCACGCCCCAAAATCGCTTGACCTCGCAGAAGTTGAAGAAACGAAGGCGTTTCTTAATTGGATTGAAGACCATCATTTTACATTTCTTGGAATTCGCGATTATGAAATCGTGCAAAAAGGCAAAGAAACAATTTTACAAGCCATTCCAGATACGGGTTTAGGTGTATTAAGCCAAGGACTAAGCAAATCATCCGTTCGAAGCATTTCCGCAATGACGCCAGAAGCTAGGGAATTAACTTTGTCGTCACGTATTTTAGTGATGTCTAAAACCAATACCTTATCGAGCGTACATCGTGATGCTTACACCGACTACATTGGCGTTAAGCGTTTTGATAAAAAGGGCAAAGTAATTGGTGAGCGAAGAATCATCGGCTTGTATACTTCAGCTGCTTACAATACTAATCCCAAACATATTCCCTTTTTGCGCCATAAAGTTGCGCAAATTATGAAAAACTCAAAACTTCATCCACGAAGTCATGCAGGCAAAGTGTTATTAAACATCCTTGAAACGTTGCCGCGCGATGACTTGATCCAAGCATCTGAGGATGAGCTTCTTGAAATTGGAATGGGTATATTTCATATGCAAGAACGGCGTCGAATTCGGATGTTTGCACGTACGGATGTATATCGTCGTTTTATTTCCTGTTTAGTGTATGTACCACGCGATCGATTTAATACTGAATTACGACAGGAAATGCAAGAAGTACTCAGTGAAGCCTTTCATGCGAAAGAAGTTACTTTTTCAACGCGTTTTTCTGAGTCAGTTTTAGCTCGAATTCACTTTATTATCCGGATTGATCCAAAAGAAACACCGGATATTGATTTTAAAGAGGTTGAAAAACAACTCATCGAGATTGGCCGCTCCTGGACCGATGATCTTCATCAAAATCTAAAAGATGCATTCGGAGAAGAAAAGGCAAATCAGATTTTTTCAACCTATAAAAACGCTTTTCCAGCGGTATATAAAACCAATTTTGCTCCTAGAACGGCAGTTTTTGACATTAAGCATATCGAACAATTATCTGCTGAAAATATACTTGGGATGAATTTTTACAGACCGTTGGATAACTCAACGGATACTTTTCGTTTAAAAATGTATCAGCATGATACGACGATCGCTATTTCTGATGTGCTTCCTATTATTGAAAACCTTGGATTGAGAGCGATTACCGAGCGGCCTTATGCACTTAAGTTTGGTAAAGGAAAAGTAACCTGGATCAATGACTTTATTTTACAATATACCAATGGCTCCGCATTTGATTTTGATGAAATTCGAGATTTGTTTCAGAAAGCCTTCACTCATATTTGGTTTAATGATGCCGAAAATGATGGATTTAACCAATTGGTACTTGGTGCAAGTTTAGATTGGCGCCAAGTTTCTGTGCTTCGAACCTATGCTAAATATTTTAAACAGATTGGAATTACTTTCAGCCAGGATTATATTATTTCAGCATTAAATAATAACGCATCGTTGGCAAAAAAATTAATCAATCTTTTTGAATTACACTTCTCACCAAAGGAAATTGAAAATCGTGAAAAGCAGATTCATGCCTTAGTTGCTGAAATATTAACGGACTTGGATTCGGTTGAAAATCTTGATGAAGATAAAATTATTCGTCAATACGTGCAAGCTATTACTTCAACCTTACGAACTAATTTTTACCAGGTTGATGAGGATGGCAAGCCAAAATCATATATTTCAATCAAACTAAACAGTAAAACCATTGCTGGGGTTCCCCGACCACATCCCATGTTTGAAATATTTGTCTATTCGCCAAGACTTGAAGGCGTTCATTTAAGATGTGGCCGCGTTGCGCGTGGAGGAATTCGATGGTCGGATCGTAAAGAAGATTTCCGAACTGAAATTTTAGGGCTTATGAAAGCCCAACAAGTAAAAAATGCCGTTATTGTACCTAGTGGCGCTAAGGGTGGGTTTGTTGCGAAGCAACTTCCGTTAAACGGTACACGAGAAGAAATTCAAGAAGAAGGAATTAATTGTTATCGGTTGTTTATTCGCGGGCTTCTCGATATTACCGATAACTATAAAAATAAAAAGATTGTAAAACCAGATAATGTAGTTTGTTATGATGAAGATGATCCCTATCTAGTGGTAGCAGCGGATAAAGGCACAGCCACGTTTTCAGATATTGCTAATGAACTATCTCAACGTTACGGCTTTTGGCTTGGTGATGCGTTTGCATCCGGTGGCTCAATTGGATATGACCATAAAAAAATGGGGATCACCGCTAAAGGGGCTTGGGAATCGGTTAAGCGCCATTTTTATGAAATTGGCATTGATGTGCAAACTACCGATTTTACTGTAGTTGGTATTGGGGATATGGCGGGCGATGTATTTGGAAATGGTATGTTGCTGTCTAAACATATTAAGTTAGTTGCAGCCTTTAACCATATGCATATTTTCATCGATCCCAACCCGGATCCTAAAACCAGTTATAAAGAACGTGAGCGTTTATTTAAGTTGTCTCGTTCTACATGGGCTGATTATGATAAAAAATTAATCTCGAAAGGTGGTGGTGTATTTAATCGCTCGGCAAAGTCTATAACGCTTACCAAAGAAATCAGAGACTTATTGGGTATTAAACAAACATCAGTAGAACCAAATGAATTGATCCGCATGATCTTGCAAGCAAAGGTGGATTTATTATGGAGTGCAGGGATTGGGACATTTGTTAAAGCAAGATCCGAAACCAATCAGGAAGTAGGTGATAGAACAAATGATGGCATTCGAATCAACGCAAAGCAGTTAAACTGTAGAGTGGTCGGTGAAGGCGGAAACCTTGGCCTTACGCAATTAGCGCGTGTGGAATATTCACTAAACGGCGGATTAATCTACACGGATTTCATTGATAATTCAGGCGGTGTTAGCTGCTCTGACAAAGAAGTGAATATCAAAATTTTGCTGGATATGATTGTTCGAGGGGGAGATTTAACCGAAAAACAACGAAACGAATTACTGGTCGAAATGACGGATGAAGTATCTCGTTTGGTGTTGCGTGAGAACAACGCACAAACTCGTGCTTTAAGTATGATGGAAGCACAGGCAGCTCGTTCAGTTGAATTGCATTCCCGTTACATTAATGAATTAGAGCGAACGGGTAAAATCGATAGGAGCCTTGAGTTTTTACCGGAAGAAAAAGTATTAATGGAACGAAAGCAAGCCGGAAGAGGATTGAGCAGTCCTGGCATGGCTGTTTTGTTCTGTTACAGTAAAATTATTTTGAAGGAAGCTATTTTGGCCTCGGATGTGCCAGAAGATAGCTTTTTAAATTTTTCATTAATTCGTTCATTTCCAATTCCTTTACGTGAGCGATTTAGCGAGCAAATGCAATCACATCCTCTAAAACGCGAAATCATTGCTACAAGTTTGAGTAATACCATCATCAATGAAATGGGTTTTACCTTTGTGTTTCGCATGCAAGATGAGACGGGCGCCCCCATTTCCGCTATTGTTCGAGCATTCATGATTGCCCGAGCGGTGATGGATATGGATTCGGTATGGAAGCGAATTGATACCCTTGAAAATAAAATCCCAGCCAATACGCAGGCTGATATTATGCTCATGTATGTTCGATTGTTACGGCGAATGACACGGTGGTTTTTACGCAGCCAACGTAAAAAACTGGATATCAGTAAAACGGTTGAGTTGTGTGCGCCAGGAGTTCAGGCCCTTAAACAATCGATGCCTGAGGTATTCGGTGCGACCCATCGTGCAAAATATGACGATCATTTAAATGAATATTTAGCTATGGGGATCGGTAAAGAGCTTGCTCATGAGCTAACCATCACGCGCGGCATGTTTGCTGCACTTGATATTATCGATATCGCTCATGAATTAGGCGTTAAAATTCCTAAAGTTGCTGAAACCTACTTTAACATTGGCGAATATCTTGAGTTAGCTTGGATTAGAACACAAGTTATAATTCATCCTACAGACAATCATTGGGAGGCGTTATCCAGAGAAGCACTTCGTGATGACTTAGATTGGCAGCAACGGCAATTAACCTATGGAATTATTCAGCTCGATGGGTGTAAAAAAGACTTCTTTAAGTGTTTTAACAGCTGGTCTGAGAAACATGCCGCATTAATTGAGCGATGGCGACATGTATTAGGTAATTTACGCTCGAGCTCGACGTTAAACTACACCATGTTTTTTGTCGCGACACGAGAACTCTTGGATTTAACTCAAACAACGGTCCAAGCCCAGTTAAGCTAGAGAACCTCTTTAATTGTTTAAACACTTCTATGTTCATTATAAAAAATGACTCAGAAGTGTTTATCAAGTAAGAGATACGTATTTTCAAAATTAGCTTGCAGCAAAGGCTTTAAATACACTAATATTGCCAGAGCTTTACAGCGGCCTATTCAAGGAGAGAATAAAATGAATTCTATGGTGCAATATTCATCTGGCTCAAAATTCTTTCATTGGCTGATTGCAATCATGGTCACCTTCATGCTTTGCTTTGGCTTTTTTCTGGATGATTTACCTAAAGCTATTCAACCTTTCGCATATATGATGCATAAATCATTCGGGTTAACGGTGTTAATGCTTATGGTTCTTCGAGTTATTTGGATTGTAAAGTCAGGAAAGCCTAGCCTTCCAAACACAGTCCCATTTTGGGAGAAAGCGTTTTCACGCATAGTCCAATACAGTTTTTATGTGCTTTTATTTGCAATGCCGCTTTCAGGCTGGATCATGTCAGCAGCTGCTGATAAAACGCCTGTATTCTTTGGTTTATTTAAAGCGCCTTTACCCATTGCGCCGAACCAGGCGTTGGCAAAATTCATGAATCAAAGCCATGGTGTTATTGCTTGGGTATTAATTGGTCTTCTGGTATTGCATGTCGCTGGAGCAGTAAAGCATTATTTTTGGGATAAAGATCGTGTTCTACAAAGCATGTTGCCAAATTAGGGACGCTCTTAAAGATATTGCGAGTCAATATTATCTGGCTTGTATGGCAGGGCCTAGACATGAAAAAAATTCCGTCGTCATTGCGAACGAAGTGAAGCATATCCAGTACAGGATTTCATAGGAG
This sequence comes from Legionella impletisoli, assembly GCF_900639875.1. Lineage (GTDB taxonomy): Bacteria > Pseudomonadota > Gammaproteobacteria > Legionellales > Legionellaceae > Legionella_A > Legionella_A impletisoli. The sequence goes on along the minus strand of NZ_CAAAIA010000001.1, from coordinate 231,432 downwards.
CATCGATGGATTGCTTCGCTAGTGCTCGCAAAGACGAATTATTTTTCATATTGAGTTAAAAATTGCCTTTTCATGCGTTTGCCCTGGCTTGTATGGGTACGAGCTTGACTGCTTGAAGATGGTCCCCGATATAGCATTGAGGCGAGTCGTTTTCTATCAGCACACTTGCCGCAATCATGGTTTGATCATTCCCAATAGGGCAATAATCAACGAGCTCTCCAATTTCAAGCCGTGGCTCATCTGTTGAAAATAATGGTTGCCCTACATGCAACGCTTCTTGAGATTTGATAATATATAACCTCATTTCGTGTTTTAATTTAGCACGATAATGCGTGCGGGCAATAATTTCTTGACCACGATAACAACCCTTATTAAAGCTAATTCGTTCAGTATTATGTAAACCTAGGCGGTGTGGTAAAAAAACTCCCGTTGACTCTGGGTAAAGTTCATATAAGTGATCGAGTAATTGTAATTTATGCCAGGCTAAACTCCCTTTCCATTGCTTGTTTGTTATGAATGGTTCTTTAATTGGATCAATATCTTGATGATCGAGCAAAATAATATGTAATTTAGAACTAATGCGGTAGATACAATACCCCTCGGTTTGCTTTACTTGATGAAGCGTTTCGGGCACCTCAATCATAGAGGGCATGAGATCTTCTGAGTTTTGGCAATAAAAACCTAAAATTTTCTTTATAGGTTGTTCAGATAATTTAACTCTAGAAAACATCGCTGTTTTAGCCAAATCAGACAGAGTTAGATCAATCATATCCTTAGGTAAAACCAGTTTGACTCCATGCCATTGCAATACGTCCATAAGCGCTAAAATTCGACCTTTAAGATTGCATAGCGCTCCTGGCTTCATATGGTCTGGCTGAATATTTGCAACATCACAAGTTAGCTGGCCTTGTAAGAACGATTTGCTGTTATCTCCTTCTACTTGAACCAAACCGAGATAGGATAGATCAAATAAGTAATTTTTAGTGGCTTCAAATTGTAACTCATTTTCAAGGGTTGAATACAAAGAAAGAGGGCGCTGGTTGATGGTGTATGAGTTAGGCTTCATGATAGTTAGCAATTGCTGGTTGAGTTCTCATGGGTTATACTTCAGGCAGCATAATGGCTGCAAGATGATGCTAATGCCCAGTATAACATTGTAACTAAAACGTTGTTAATATTTATCTCTATGATCTCACCAGAGCGGAAAGCAAAAATCAAATGGAACTGCCGAAGAGGGATGCTGGAACTCGATTTAATCCTTAACCGATTCAGAGAGCAGACGCTAGAAACATTGTCTAAAGAACAATTATCTTCTTTTGAACGATTACTGGAATTAGAAGATCCAGAGTTGTATTTTTTGCTGATGACGGATGAGCCCATTTCTGACCAGGAGCTAAAAGAAATTGTTTCCTGCATCAAATCTTCTAATCACGCTTAATCCTTCTAAAGATTTCAAAAAACTATTGCATATGCTGAGTGGGCTGACATTTATTGTATTTTCCCAATCAATATTCTTTAGCAATGTGTGGGTGTTATTATTAAGCAGTTTTCCTACTCTTTTTGTACTAGCAATATACAAGGCTCAGGGACTTGAAGAAAATATAAAACAAATTGAATACAACAAAACTGGATGGATTATCCGCACAAGCAAAACTAAAGTGCAAAAATTTGAGCATTTAGAGCTATCGTTTGACTCAAGCTTTTTTTCTATATTCACCTTAACGAATGCTTATACCAAGAAAAAATTAATTCTGTTTCATGATCAACTGACCAAATCGGAATTACAACGAATTCGCATCATTCTAAAAGTTGATGGTTTAGCGAAGGTTAGTGGTTAAATGAGTTTGTTTCTTTTGTACGTTTATTTTTAGGAAATGAATAAAAACGATTAGGCCAAAGCAAAAAAGGGTATAGCTTAAGGCAAACAGCAATGAGGAGACTTTATCGGGCGCCCACCCAAACAATAGTTGGGTGATATAGCGTTTTAAATTAATTGCTGAACCATAAGGTTGGTTAATTTTAATTAAGGCTTGTATTTTTAGAAAAAACACGTGTAATACATACGCAGTTAAAGCATGTTGGCCTAAGAATCTCAATGGGTATAAACCATTTCTCAATTGTTTAATATCGATAAAGTAAAATAAAATCGTAAGCGATAACACCGCCCAACCATTACACCATAGAACATAAGAACTAGTCCAAAGGGCTTTATTCATTGGGAAAAATAGTCCCCAACAAAAACCAGACACTATAAGTACTAAGCCAATGAAAACCATTGAGCGTAGTTGTTGCTGGGGGTTGGCTCGGCCTTTAAAAAGCCAAGATCCAAATATGACGCCTGATAAAGTGGTTGCAATGGCAGGAAAGGTGCTTAGAAATCCTTCAGGGTCATATGCTTTTCCATATAAATGAGATGAAGAAAAAATTAATTGATCTATAAACGCTGCGACATTTCCTTCTGGCGAGAGGTTATTTGGGCCAAACCCAGCAGTAGGAACTAAGGTCATGATAAACCAATAGGCTATTAAAATACCAAGGGTTAAAATGACCTGAGCGCGTTGGTTTGTATAAAGAAATAATAATCCTGCGATTAAATAACATACTGCGATGCGTTGCAATACACCATAAAATCTTAAACTCTCTAGATTAAAATGATTAGGAAGAAGATTTAAGAGTAATCCAATAGCAAACAAAAAGGCGGCTCGTTTGATGATTTTTGTAACAATTTCTCCTTTACTTTCAAAGCTTATCTTGGCAGAAGACAGCGCTAAGACCAATGAAATGCCAACAATAAATAGGAAAAAAGGAAATACCAAGTCTGCAAGGGTACAACCATGCCATGGAGCATGAGAAAGCCAAGCATAAGTGATAGGCTGGCCAGGACTATTCACAACGATCATGAACGCAACTACTATACCCCGAAAAACATCCAGAGAAAGAATTCTATTTGATTTATTCATGCACCCAATCCTTTTATCGCGAGCTAATTTAATAAAATTACAAATTAGGATGTAATTCTAATGTCGTAACTCTAGCCGCGCTAGATACGTGCTCTACTGGAAGAACTTGAGAGTTATGTTTTGTACAACAGAATATTGCTTTTTTAAAGAACGAGCACCATGGGCGTCCTGTTTTTTGTTCTGAAGATGCAGTGTGATTATGGACTGATGCGGTTGAGTGACTAAGAGAGCCGATTTCGACCGATTCTGTAGGCTCGGGAACAATTTTTGTCAATTTATACCGTTGTGCTGAAAGACGTTGTTTTTGTGTTCTTTCGAATGCTTCTAGCTTATGTCGCTCAAAGACAGATGTCATTAAACTCGTTATGTGTTCAATTGCCTGCGTAAGAGAGATTCGATTTTCAGGTCGAGGCTCTGCCATCGCAAGTATGATGCGAAATAAGGTAACATATTCTACAAAAGATAGATTTTCGCCAGCTAGCGAGTTGGCGTGTATTGGTTTCAAGTACTCATCAAGATTTTCATTTGTAAGAACGGATATCGGTGGTTTATCAGATGCCCATAACTCCTTTAGTACAATTGCCATGGCATATACGTCGATGGTGTAATCTGCAGTGGGAAGTTCGGAAAGAATATTTCCTTCTGGCTTATAACACTCTGGAGCAATGAAATCAGGAGTGCCTACACCAAACAAGGGTTGTTCTCCTAAAGGACAAGCGAATGCGAAATCAATGATATTGACTTGAATCACATTTTTTTCTATTGCGACTAAAATATTTTCAGGTTTAATATCTCGATGGACTAATCCTTGATCATGCACTTGTTCTTTTAGGGCAGTAAGTAATTTAATCGATAATTTAAATCGAGTTTGTATATTAGGTCGCCATGCATTAACAGGTATTAAAAGATAGTAAAATTCTTTGCCAGGTTGTTTTTTTAGAAACAAATAGGAAAGAGTATCAATATATTGTGTACTAAGAAGATAGTTTGGATAAACAGCTAAATGATCCGCTCTTTGTGACATCTCGAACTCATGCACACTATCATCGGAGTGCCTTTGTGATTTACAAATCATCTCGCCAGGAAATGGTTTTTGTGGCATGAGTCGGTTGTTTTGCAAAGAAAAATTATTAATGACATGAAAGACTGCGCTACAACCTCCATGACTAAAAGGATATTTATCGATCACCGCACACTGGAAAACACCATCGCTTCTGTTTAGCACGATAAGCGTATGAGAGAGTATTACGTCGTTTTCATCAATGGGAAATTTAGTTTTTCTTCTGAAATCGATTAGTAGCGGATACTGGTTGAATAATTTGGTTAACAAAAGAAGATCTTTTGGATTGGGATTTAACGTGTTAATTGAGTACGACATAGACAACAATGATTGACATCATGAGATGCCAGCACAAGAAACTGAAAGTCATTAATTATAACAAAAAGAACCATAATTGGTCAATGTGTGCTTGGTGTTTAAATCGTTAAATTTAAAAAAGTAGTTCTCTTTGCTTTTACAGGAGCCAGGACCAAAATCCTATGATAAAATCAAGTTTCCCTAATTAATAATAAAAAGCCATGTTGGAAAGCGATCGCCTCGTCAGCGTAAAAACTTTGGATTCTGAAGAAGAAATTGATAGAGCCATTCGGCCTTTGCGACTTGATGAATATATTGGGCAAGATGAAGTCTGCTCTCAAATGCGTATTTTCATTGAAGCGGCGATTAAGCGACAAGATGCATTGGATCATGTTCTTATTTTTGGTCCTCCTGGACTTGGCAAAACGACCCTAGCCAACATCATTGCTCATGAAATGGGTGTAAATCTTCGTCAAACATCTGGACCTGTTCTTGAGAGAGCCGGTGATATTGCAGCAATTTTAACCAATCTACAGGAAAACGACGTTTTATTTATTGATGAAATTCACCGCTTAAGTCCAGTTATTGAAGAAGTGCTTTATCCAGCGATGGAAGATTATAAACTTGATATTATGATAGGTGAGGGGCCTGCCGCTCGTTCGATTAAGCTGGAATTACCTCCATTTACGCTCATTGGCGCAACAACGCGAGCAGGTTCATTAACCTCTCCTTTGCGTGATCGCTTTGGAATTGTTCAGCGACTTGAATTTTATTCGGTGGACGCATTAACCTATATTGTGAAGCGCTCTGCTAAGCTGCTTGGGGTTATCGCCGATGAAGCGGGGGCATGTGAAATTGCTCAACGTGCTCGCGGTACACCACGTATTGCTAATCGCTTACTTCGTCGTGTACGAGATTATGCTGAAGTCAAAGGGAATGGTTTGATTACTCAAGAAATAGCACAATTGGCACTGGATATGTTGCACGTTGATCATCATGGCTTTGATGTTATGGACCGAAAACTTTTATTAGCTATTATTGAGCGTTTCTCTGGCGGTCCAGTAGGTATTGATAGCATTGCTGCTGCTATTGGAGAAGAAAAAGGAACCATTGAGGATGTGTTAGAACCTTATCTAATTCAACAAGGGTTTTTAATGAGAACGCCTCGCGGTCGAATGGCTACAGACACTGCTTACCAACATTTTGGTTATAAAATTAAAGAACGTGTTTTATGAGTCAATCATATAGTTTCACTTGCAGAGTTTATGCAGAGGAAGTTGATCACATGGGGATTGTGTACCATGCCAATTACCTTTGTTTTTTTGAGCGAGCCCGCTCAGAATTATTACGTGAGTTAGGTTTTTCACTACCTAAGTTGGCAAAATCAGGTACACAGTTTGCCATCAAAGAGGCAAAGATTCGCTATATTGCTCCAGCGCATTTAGATGATCAACTAACGATTAAAACAACCGTGGAAACTCATCGCGCTACTAGCCTCCTATTTAAACAAATGATGAGTAATCAGTCGGATAAAGTGCTTTGTGAGGGAGATATTCTGGTGGTTTGCTTAAATGATGCCTTGAAGCCAAGGCGATTGCCAGATAATCTTAGAAAATAAAAGTTTTTTGTCATTTCCGCGTAGGCGGGAACTTATATTTAGTCTTTTAAACAGTTGCTCTAAGAGGAGATAAACGTGGCGAATCATATGACGGTGCTCGGATATTTTTTCCAAGCGGGGTTCGTTGTTAAAACGGTTATGCTTATTTTGCTTGCTGCCTCCATTGCCTCCTGGACTCTTATTCTACAAAGAGCGTGGTATTTCCGAAAAATGAAGCAGCAATATCAATCATTCAACGAACGTTTCTGGGACTCTGATGATTTAACTAAGCTCTACAGTAGTTTGGATAGCCGTTCAGATGAAAAACAGGGATTAGCTGCGATATTTTATACAGGCTTTAAAGAGTTCCTTCGCTTACGAAAGCACGGCGATATCGTAAATGAGCCTATACAACGCGTGATGCAAATAAGTCATGCTAAAGAAGCTGCACGACTGGAACAGCACTTGCCCTTATTTGCTTCCATTGGCTCTATTGCCCCTTATGTTGGCCTGTTTGGCACGGTATGGGGAATCATGACTTCTTTCCAAGCGCTAGGTCAGGCGCAACAAGCAACTATCGCAATGGTTGCTCCAGGAATTTCCGAAGCCTTAGTTGCTACCGCGTTAGGGTTATTCACTGCGATTCCAGCCGTTATTGCCTATAACCGTTACACAACGAAAGCCAACGAGTTGCTTGACCGTTATGATCTGTTTCAAGAAGAGCTAATAGCGCTCATCACCCAACAAACAGGTACCTCTGGAAAAGGATGAATCATGGTAAAGAAAAGCAACTTTCGTTCAAGTCCAATGGCTGAGATTAATGTTGTCCCTTATATCGACGTGATGTTGGTATTGCTCGTGATTTTTATGATCACAGCTCCCATGTTAACCCAAGGTGTTACCGTTGATTTACCTAAAGCCGCCAGCGAAAGTGTTCAAACAACAGAACGTGAACCCATTATTGTTTCAGTGAATCGTGATGGCGAATATTTTTTGAATATTAGTGCTAATCCAAATCTACCTATTGATCCGCAAAAATTAATGGTCAGAGTGGCAGCAGAGCTTGAATTAGCGCGCCAAGGAAAAGCACCGATCAATGTTTTGGTTAAAGGAGATCAAGGCGTATCCTATGGTAAAGTGGTTGTTGCAATGAGCTTACTTAAAAAAGCAGGTGCAGAACAAGTTGGTCTAATTACGGATTCTAATGAACAATCCGGGGAGAATATGGCATGATTGAGCAACGTAGTTATCGAGTTGCATTCGCCTGTGCCATAGCCATACATTTGGTTGTTGTCATTTTGTTGTTGTCTAATCCAAGTAGTGAACGTCCCACCTTGATGTTAAGCGCTAAAAACGAAAGTGCGCTCGCACCCAAAGAGCCTTCTCTTGAAGAAAAAGCTATCAAAGCTGCCAGTGTGGATAGCCAGGAAGTCCAGGAAACAATTAACAAACTCAAAGAAGAAAGACGGCAGCAAAAACTCTCTGAAGAGCGAAAGCAACTCGCATTAAAAAAAGAAGCGCAGGAAGCCAAAAGGCAACGGCTTGAAGAACAAAAACGGGTTGAGCGGTTGAAAGAAGAAGCGGTAAAACTGGCTAAAGAACAGCAAAGAAAATTAGCCGAAGAACAAAATCGCCTCAAACAATTAGCTAAACAAAAAGAAGCAGAAGAAAAAAGATTGGCTGAAATCAAAGAGAAAGAAGTGCAATTAAAAAAACAGCAGGAGGCTGAAGCAGCTAAATTGGCTGAGTTAAAGAAAAAGCAAGTTGCACAAGCAAAGGCAGAAGAAGAGCGGAAACGTCAACTAGCTGCGGAACAAGCAGCGAGAGAGGCTGAAAAAAACGCCCGAATAGCTGGTGAAGTAGATAAATATAAGGCGCTCATTATTAATGCAATTAGTCGACAGTGGATTTTGCCAGATAATGTCGATTCAAGTTTATCTAGTCAATTTAGAATCCGGTTGGCTCCAACCGGTGCGGTGTTAGAGGTGAGCCTTATTCGCAGCAGTGGAGATCCTATTTTAGACCGTTCCGCACAATCGGCTATTTATAAAGCTTCACCCTTACCGGTGCCTAGCGATCCCGATGCTTTCAATGTATTTAGAGATATCAGTTTAACCGTTCGCCCAGAGAACGCTAGGGGGTAATTCATGAAACGCTTCGTTGTACTTATTTGTATTTTATTAGCAAATGTTACCTTTGCTCTTGATTTGGAACTTACTCAAGGCGTTAATGCCGCGTTGCCTATTGGAATAAATGAATTTAAAGGAAGCCGTGAAGCCAAAGAAGTGTTTGAGGTGATTAAAAATGATTTGCGCCTTTCAGGCCAATTTCGAATAATTCCTCCGCGAAGTAATGCCACCCAGGTGGATTTACCCATCACCGTATGGCGAGGCGCTGGTGCAGATAGTGTTTTATCGGGTTCTGTATCAGAAGTTGGATCCAACCAATTTAATGTTCGATTTGAATTATTTGATGCGGCAGCCCATGGCCGCCTCTTACTGACTAAAAGCTACAATGTACGAAGCAATGATTTAAGAGCTCTGGCGCATCATATTAGCGATGAGGTATATGAAAAACTCACAGGTGAGCGAGGAGTTTTTTCTACCCGAATCGCTTACATTTTAGTGCAACACTCTGGTGAAAGAAGGAAATTTACGTTAGAAGTTGCCGATGTGGATGGACATAATCCCCAAACGCTACTCATGTCTACGGAACCTATTATGTCTCCGACTTGGTCACCAGATGGGAAACAAATTGCGTATGTGTCGTTTGAAAATAAACGTGCCCAAATCTATACCGTACAAGTTGAAACGGGAAAGCGTCGGTTAATTACAAGTTTTACAGGAATTAATGGCGCTCCCGCTTGGTCACCTGATGGGCAGGAAATGGCTGTTGTATTATCAAAAGACGGCTCACCCAATATTTTCAGTGTTAACCTTCATACAGGCAGAATGAAGCAATTAACTTTTGGCAAGGCGATTGATACAGAACCTCGTTATTCCCCTGATGGCAAATATTTATTGTTTACTTCTGGACGTGGTGGCTCACCTCAAATTTACCGACTGGAACTTGCATCAGGTAAGGTAAATCGCGTGACCTACGAAGGAAACTATAACGCTCGTGCATCGTATACTCCGAATGAAAAATACATCGTAATGCTTCATCGTGAAGATCAACGATTTAATATAGGGGTGCAACATTTGGATACAGGTAGGGTTGATACGCTAACCTCATCACTCATGGACGAGTCGCCATCGGTTTCACCTAATGGTCGATTAGTCCTTTACGCAACGAAACATCAAGACAAAGGCGTTTTGGCTGTGGTTTCGATTGACGGACGTATTCGTATGCGACTTCCTTCCCGAGAAGGTGATGTCCAAGAGCCAGCTTGGTCACCTTATTTGGGGTAAAGCCATGGGTACAATACGTTTCTTAGGTGGGATTATTTTGCTCTTGAGCACTATGACTTTCTCCTATGCTTGGAATTCGGTTGGGCACCGTATTATTGCCCAAATTGCTTATAACCATTTATCTAAGGGTGCAAAACGGGATTTTAACCATCTCATTCATTCTATGGATCGAGAATATCGACCCCAAACCTTCGTTAATGCGTCAGTTTGGTTGGATGGATTAAGAGCACAAGATGTCAATTGGTATAATACATTTCATTATATCGATTGGTTTTTTTCAGAAGACAGCAGTCCTCTTCCTTCGACTCAGCAGATCAATGCACTATGGGCGATGCAACAAGCCATAAAAACGCTTAAAAGCAATAAGGCGAGTGATTTTGACAAAGGATTAAGTCTTAGAATTTTAATTCATGTCGCAGGCGACATCCACCAGCCTCTTCATGCCGCCTCACGCGTTAGTCATCAACATCCAGCTGGAGATTTAGGTGGTAATTTAGTCGAGCTAGGAAAAAACGAGGTCGGTAATAATTTACATCAGTATTGGGATAAAGGTGCGGGCTTTCTTTCCGGGCAAAGACATTATAATCGTCAACAAATCATTGAACTAGCAAACCGTATTGAACAACAATTCCCCTGTAATCCGAAGCGCATGGACTTAAGTCCTGAACATTGGGCTAAAGAGTCTCACCAATTTGCTAAAAATTTTTCCTACAATTTGAAACCCTGCACCGTTCCAAAACAAGCCTATCAAGATCGAGCCATACAGATTTCAAAAGAAAGAATCGCCCTCGCGGGCTGTCGCTTAGCTGCCATGCTCAATGAGATTGATTTAAACCTTAAGAAACCTAGCTATTAGTTTACCATTTAAATTATCAACCCGATCGGTACTTTTTTGGCTTAATTTTTATATAAATTCATAAATCGACCCGATCGGGTTGATTTATGTTCATTAGGCGTTATACTTACTAAAAACATCCCGATAAGGACGATTTTTAATGAATATCGCCTCAACCAAAGACTTTGGTGCTTTAATTAAGGACACTCGCAAAAAAAATAAATTAACGCAAGCCCAATTAGCCGCAGCTTCAGGTATTGGAGAGCGATTCATACGTGAGCTCGAACAAGGTAAGCCCACTTGCCAATTAGAAAAAGCATTAATTATTGCGCAAATGTTAGGCATTAAGATTGAGGCAGCTAACCCGACAATGGATTATTAGTCTAATGAAAGAAAACAAACTCTCTATTCGGTTACATGGTCAACCCATTGGCATACTAGAGCAGAATGATTTGGGCCAAATTCTTTTTAGTTACCAAAACGATTCAACAAATCCAATTTCCATAGGCATGCCAATTCGAGAAGAGCCTTATAAAGGTCAGCAAGTAGAAGCTTTTTTTGGCGGATTACTTCCAGAAAGTGAAGAAGCGCGTAAGTTAATAGGAAAATATTATCATGTAAGTCCTTATAACTCTTATGCCTTATTAAAAGCTATTGGTTATGATTGTGCTGGGGCTATTTCATGTCATGGCATCGATGAACCCGTTTTGACGCAAAGTAGCTTTGTATTAAAAGGAAAATTTCTTTCAAATGAGTGTTTATATGAACACATTAAGCAACTTCCCAAAAAACCTTTATTCATTGACGTAGAAGGGGTGAGATTATCGCTTGCCGGGGTACAGGACAAAGCTGCAGTATGTCTCATCGATAATCAAATTACCTTACCAGAAGGTAGTTGTCCAACAACCCATATCTTAAAACCTACTCCAACCCAATTCGAAGAATTAGGTGTGAATGAATACTTTTGTATGCGATTAGCAAAACATGTTGGACTACCAGTAGCCGATGTTAGTTTGCATAAGCTTAAGGATATTCAATTTTTATTAGTTGAGCGATACGATCGACACATTTCCAATAATCAGGTAACACGCATTCATCAAGAAGATTTTTGTCAAGCATTGGGCGTATTGACATCAAGAAAATATCAAAACGAAGGCGGCCCTGGGTTTAAAGATCTGTTTGAGCTTTTAAATCAAACCGCGATACCTGCTATCGATCGAAACCATCTTGCCAGAGCCATTGTTTTTAACGCTCTAATCGGAAACATGGATGCTCATGGTAAGAATTTTTCCTTGCTGCATCATAGCAGCGGCGCCATAAAACTTGCTCCATTTTATGATCTAGTTTGTACACGAGTTTATGAGGGCTTAACAGCAAGAATGGCTATGAAAATTGGAAGTAAATATAATAGTGATGAAGTTCTCCCAAGGCATTGGGAGCAGCTCTGTGAGTCTATAAATTATCGTTATCTTGCTATGGAGAAGTTAATAAACGATATTGCAAAAAAGCTATTAAAAGCAGCTTATCAAGAAAAAGCTCATCTTCACGCTCAGGGGATCAATAGCAAAATGGTTGAAAAAATAATCTCATTTATCGAAAAAAATATTGATTTCATGTTACGACGCTTTGAACATGCAGCAAAGTAACTGCAATGCTAAAAAAGGGCTTAGTTTGGTAGAAAGAGAAAATTTATCACAATATAGTGAAAAACTTATATTAGCCCTGGTATGGTGCATCTAAAATTACAAAAGATTTAAAGATTAGTCTATCCACAGTGTATAAAATAATTAATGAAGATAGAGAGCAACAATGGCTTTAAAAAACTATTTTTGGGATGAAAACTCAACTAGATATCAACTGATTTCAAGCCAGCAAGGTGGAAACTATAACTGGCTTTTTCTTCCTGGTGGTCCCGGTGCAGACTCTCAATACCTTGAAGAACTTGCAAAGGGATTAGCCTTGCCAGGTAATACATGGCTTATTGATCTTCCAAATAATGGGAGTAATGATGTTAGTGATGATTATGATTTTAATGCTTGGTTTGAGCTATTGCTTCCCTTAATAAAAAGATTTGAAAATCCAGTCTTAGTTGGCCAATCCTTTGGTGGAATGTTCCCTCTCTTATTTCCTCAGCTTGAGAAGTTATTATCAGGCTTTGTAATTCTTAATTCATCCCCAACTCTATGGCATGAAACAGCCAATAGAATTGCAAAAGAAAAAGATAAACCTTCTATGGAAGCGCCGCTTCAAGAATTTGTACAGAATCCAAACCCAAATACATTTAAGGCAGCATTAATGGCATGCGCTCCGTATTATTTTACTGACGAGACTTTGGATGAAGGAAAAGAGGTTTTACAGAATCTTCCATTTAATTACCATGCTGCTAATTGGTGGCAAATGAAAGTTGCAGAGTTAAACTTTCGTGCAGAGTGGATCCCTCAAGAAGTAAAAACTTTAATTATCTGTGGAACAGAAGACTGCATGACCCCGCCCGAACTATTTGAAAATGATAGTCGATTTAAGAGGAATAATATAATAATTGAAACCATACAAAATGCAGGTCATATGCCATGGATTGATGATTGGGACAAAGTAGAACAGCTGTTTAAACAATTTATTAGTAGGTTAAAATTTGCGAACATTGCTTAAATTATTAAATGAGGAAGCTTAAGTGAGGTATAATGCCAATCCAAAGCAAACTTAAACAATCAACTTTATTTTTAACACATTTCTTCTTAAATCCCGCCTATTAACTTATTCGGAGTCGATTACATATCAAATCATAATTTCACAATTTAATCATTATGGTTTAAAATCGGCTTAATTAATTTTACAGCTAAACATTCATGCGCATTCCATTAACTGAGCCTACCTCATCGAAATACCTCTACATCAATTCCGATACCAATCAAATGCATCTTCTGGTTCCATTTATTGCGGGTGAGGACATCAGTACTGACAATACTTGTAAAGCAAGCCTGGAGTTAAGAGCTTTTTTTGCGGAAGGCGGCGCCATCAATGAACTGGAGTTTTATAAAAGCGCGCTTGAATTTGACATGTTATTACTGGGGAAAGGAAATCCTTTATACCAAGCGAAAGAAGAGCGCTTGGCTCAAATCAATAAATACCTGGAAGCGGTAAAAGTCATGAGGGGTAGCTATGGGAATTCTGTCGCCCATTTTCTCTCCAAACCCTCCAATTTATACAGCATTCAATTGCGACCGCGCATACAAGACCCATACTCCGAGGTGGTGAATCCAGTATTTAATGTAAACCGGCGTAATGATGCGGCAATGGAGCCTTTATCTCCTTTATACAATAGCATGCAGGTTATTTTCCGTAAGACCATCCTAAAAAAACTTGACCCTCAAACCCAACTAACAGACGCCGTATTGCGTGACTTAAACGATGAAGAGGACGATTCCTTCGAAACCATCCAGCGGCTTTTAACAAAACATTGCCAAAGGCTGTTTCATCAAGACATTGACTTTACGAAAGACCAAAGAGCCAAGTTTATAGACCGAGCTTACATTAATGAACAATACAAGGAACCGGAAGATGTCAAGCTAACAGCCGAAGCGTATATGGTGGGGCTATTGAATAGTTGTGCACCAAGCCTCTGGACGACCATTGACGCGCCCGTATTTTATTCGGTTCGCGAAGCCAATGCAGAAGATAAAGCCGAGCGTTTATCCATCATGACGCAATTTTACTTAGGCGTTATGAATGTGTATTGTCGAGCCAAAGGTATCAGTAATCAAAATTTTGGGGTGATTCTGGATTCCTCCCCCTCTTTAAGTCAAGCGTTGGTTGAGACTGTGTCAGAAGCCTTAAGTATGGGTGATGACGTGGAAAACATCATTTGTTCTTTCTGCAATGCTTATGCGGCTGAATTCGGATTGTCTCGTTCTTTAAGTGAAAAAGATAAGGACAGCATTCAACAAAAATTTGAAACCACCTATCGAACAGTCACGGCCACCAAAGAAAATCCATATATGGATGATTTCATGATATTAGACACCAAGGCGACAGGAAGGAGCGCTATATTTATAAGCCTTAATGGATTAATTTGCACGGATTTTGCGAACATCGTGGACCCCACAGCTCCTCATCAAACATACTTTGAAGAAATCCGCAAAACGCCCCGTCCTGAAATCAAACCTCGCACACAGGAACCCATGGCCACCGAGGTCGATATCAAACCAGAAGCCTTATTGGATAAACTTGACGATGTCCCATGGGAAAGACTACCCAAGCAGGTCAAAGAGGCCTGTTTTGCATTACCCGCCTTCCAAGTACGTCAATTTTTACATGATGTGGCGAAAGGCAAACAAGAGGAAGCAGAAAGCGTTTTGAATGCTCCACAGAACCTGCAGACTCTTCTCAGAACCGCGGGTAAGTTTACCGATTACTCGGAGCGAATATTTAACTGCACTGCTTATGAATACGCCTATTGGGCCAAAGATACCCATATGCGCCGTATGTTGGAGCATCATATGGATGAGGAGACCAAAGCCCACCTTTTAACTCGGATAGATAAGATAGAGGAAGAAGGACTAACGTACTTTCAGCATGGCAAAACCATAGAGCATTCAAAACATTTTGATTTAAACCCCCTCATTGACGCGCTAGATACCTACGTGAAAGGCTATGATGGTTGGGTTAAGGATGAGAATTGGCATGAGTTAGAGGCGGCCTGGATGGCCGTGGGCAAAGCCCAGCGGGAGGTTCCCGCGCATGTCGCACAAGAATATTGCAGAAAAGACCGCTCGTTTGACCCTACTCCATCCTTCAAGGAGGAAACATTGCCCAGGACATTAGCTTTTTATAATCATTTTAAAGGCCGCGAGGATTCGTGGTTCCCGCTCGCGGGGTATTCTACTTCTGGGCTTGGTTTCAATTTTGCGTTCATACGCGGGGAGCTCGGGCGGGGGGGTAGAGGGCCTTGGGCAGTGGGCGCGCGGTGGGCGGCTGCGGCGATGGACGAGGGCGACTTGCCGGCTGATTTGGCGGCCGTTAGCCGCCTTGATGAAGTGAGAACCATCGACCTCACGCTATCGCGCGAGCATTTAAACCCACCAGCAAGTAGTCTTGGTCTATCAATGTAGCCTCTTGGAGTATTTCGGCGGCGACGCTTGCGGCCGCTGCATCCCAGGAGGCTTGTAAAAACCGCATCAATAGTTCTTCATATTGCCAGTTTTGTGACGATCTCACCCACCAAGCGCTACCCGCGACGTAAGTAGCTCTTGGTGCATGATCTATTTGTTCCGTTAGTTGATTCATTGAGCACGGAACTAACCGATGTTCTCAAGCTAGAGTCACTAATAGGCCTCACTGATTCTATGCCGATTATTATGGCACAACGCGGTCGGCGATTTCATGCCAAAGTGGCTCCTGAAATTGCCACAAAAAATGGTTACTGTTCAACGAAAAAATTGCATTACTATGATGTTAAATTGCACGCAATTGCGAGTCAGCAATCCGGCGCACTACCCGTGCTTGCAAGTCTTTGCCTAACAGATGCAGGCATGCATGATAGAAAATCATTTGAACAAATTATTCCATTTTCTGCCATCTAATATGCTCACTTGTTATGCTGATAAAGCATATCAGGTTCAATCAGAAGCAATTCATCAAGAACAACAAGTCATGCTACTTACACCAGTAAAAAAAGAAAAAGGCCAAGAATTTTTAGATGCCGCTGATCAGTGGCTATCGACAGCATTTCACACGTGCGTCAACCTATTGAATCATTCTGCAGCTAGGTAAATGAAAAAACTGGGATTCAAATTGCCAGCAAGGTACGCTCGTATCAAGGTTTAATGGTGCATGTTTTTGGACTAATGGCTGCCGCATTATTTATTATGAGAAACAAAATGACTGATATTACTTGCTTATGAACAATATTTTGCTCTGAATTGGCATTATACTACAACTCTATCTTGTAAAAAAGCGACGCTTTTTGTACTGGATCCATTCAAAATAAGTCAGCTCGATATCAGCAAAATTTGGATTTTGGTAATATCGAGCTCAGATTAAATAATGGATAACTACCTTTAACTTTCTTCTAATGACTCTATGACGGCGCCTAAAAATCGTGTCGCTTCGCCGCCAGTTACTGCTCGATGATCAAAACTTAACGATAACGGTAGGGTCCGATGGGCGACGATAGTTCCGTTGCTTGAAACAACGGCCTCATAAAGCCTTCCTACGGCAAGAATGGCTACGGCTGGAGGAACAATAATAGGGCTTGCAAATCGACCTGCGAACTTCCCAAAATTCGAAAGGGTGATGGTTGCGCCTTTAAGTTTTTCAGGTGCAATCTCTCGTTCTCGCACAGATTGTTTGTACTCATCGATTATTTCACGAAGGGCTTTATTCGATAGCTCTTCAGCATGATGGATCACCGGGACGAAAAGTCCATCTTCCGTATCCATAGCCAATCCTAAATTTACTTCAGCAAAGCAGCGTCTAGAAGAGGTTTCTTTATCAAACCAAGCATTAAGGGCTGGTTCTTTTTTGGCTGCGGCTACGATGGCTTTAATCAAACGGGCTGTAATGTCTTCTCCTGTCTTCCATGCATGAATATCAGCCTCATCAAAAATGCTAACAGGCACCACTTCTTCATGCGATTGTACCATGCTTGTGAGCATTGCTCTTCGTACGCCACGCAAGGGCTCAAAGCCCTCTTTGGGCTTTGAGCGAAGCTCAGATTCGTTTAATACGTCTTCACGAGTAATTAACCCTAAATCGCCGGTTCCCTTCACTTGTGATAAATCGACGCCAAGCTTTTTAGCTAATAATCGTGCACTAGGGGTTGATTTGATACGACTTGATGAAGATGCGGAGCCAATAATAAAATGATCTTCAGTCACATCCGTGCTTTCTTCTAAATTACCTACCACGGTTCCTTTATCTTTAGGAGTTTCGACTTCATCCAATTCAAAACCAACTAAAGGCTCTCCTGTTTTGATCACATCACCAGGTTTACCATAAAATTTAACAATTTTCCCATCCATAGGTGAGGGAACATCAACCACCGCTTTAGCAGTTTCCATTGAAACCAGGGGTTGATCGGCTTTGACCACATCACCTTCTTTGACATACCACTCTTGAATTTCTGCATCAGGCAAACCTTCGCCTAAATCGGGCAATTTAAATAATTTCATAGCTACTCCATTATGCTAAGGGCTGTTTCTTTTATGCGATTAACACTCGGTATATAGTGTTTCTCTAGCTGAAAATATGGCATGACCACGTCATAACCGGTAACCCGTTGAACGGGTGCCAGAAGGTTATGAATACAACAATCCATAATTTGTGCTGATATTTCAGCACCCACACCGCATGTTCTAGCGCCTTCATGCACAATAACGCAGCGCCCGGTTTTTTCAATGGAACCAAAAATAGTATCAATATCCAAGGGCTTAATGGATGCTACGTCAATCACGTCTGAAGAAATGCCTTCCGCCTCCAATTGCTTAGCTGCTTGCAGTGTTTCGTGAATGCTTGCTCCCCAACTTATAAGTGTTAAGTCGCTGCCTTCTTTTAAAGTAAAACATTTTCCTAAGGGTAAGGCTTTGCCATCATCTGCAACCGGTTGCTTAACCAAACGATAGATTCGTTTTGGTTCTAGAAAAATAACCGGATCAGGATTTCGAATGGCCGCTAATAATAGCCCATACGCTCTTTTAGGAGAGGAAGGAATGACCACTTGCAAACCAGGAATATGAGCAAATAAAGCTTCGGTACTTTCTGAATGATGTTCAGGAGCACGAATACCGCCTCCAAAAGGTGCGCGAAACACAATCGGGCAATGCAGTCGGCCGCGAGTACGATTTCGCATACGAGCTGCGTGAGAAATAATCTGGTTCATAGCAGGATAAATAAATCCCATGAATTGAAATTCTGCCACGGGTTTGATGCCTTGTGTTGACATACCAACAGCCAACCCAGCAATCATCGATTCAGCAAGAGGAGAGTCAAAGACCCTTTCTTCTCCAAACTCACGTTGTAATCCTTCTGTTGCCCTGAAAACCCCACCATTTTTACCTACGTCTTCACCAAAAACAACCACATCAGGATCATGCTTTAATTCATAAGCTAATGCTTGGGTAACTGCTTCAACTAACGTGATATCAGACATTTTCAGCTGCCTCCATAGCCATAGCACGCTGCTCAACCAAGTAATCTGGTAACGTGTCGTAATGATAATCAAATAAAGAGCTGATGGATTGAGTTGGGCGATTTAGGTATTCATCGACTGCGTGTTGTACTTCCGTAGCACACTCATCCAGCAGTGCTTGCTCTTGTTCATCATTCCAGAAATCACGTTGTTCTAAAAATTTTCTAAACCGTAAAATTGGCTCATTCAGCTCTGCAGCCTCTACTTCATCCTTGGGTTGATAACGTGTTGCGTCATCAGCTGTAGTATGATCACAAAGTCGATAGGTTATGGCTTCAATCAACGTTGGACCTTCTCCGTTACGAGCCTTTGCAATAGCTTGTTCTATGGCTTGGCGCATGGCCAAAATATCATTGCCGTCAACTTGTTTACCTTCAAATCCTGCAGCAATGGCTTTTTGGGCAATTGTCTGACATCCCGTTTGCTTTGTAATTGGAACAGAAATAGCCCATCGGTTATTGTTCACCACAAATACAACCGGTAAATTCCATGCTCCAGCCACATTCATCGCTTCATAAAAATCACCTTCGGAGGTGCCACCTTCACCAATACACACCACGGCTACGCGTTCTTGTTTGCGGTATTTAAATGCAAATGCAACGCCTGCTGCGTGTAGGCATTGAGAAGCGATGGGGACACAAATAGGTAAATCTTGTGGGCAGTTTTCAAATTGGCTACCTCGTTCATCCCCGCCCCAGTAGGAAAGTATTTCAGACATTTTTACGCCCCGTTGGAATTGGGCCGCGTAGTCACGATAATAAGGGATAAATACATCGTCCTTGTCCATCGCACTTCCAATGGCTGTCGATATAGCTTCCTGACCATTTATGGGAGCGTAAGTCCCCATTTTCCCGGTGCGTTGAAGCGCGATGGCTTTTTTATCAAAAACACGAGCCTTTACCATGGTTCGGTAAAGATTAAGAAGGATGTCTTGATTCTTAGCAAAAGAAGGCAACTCACCAGAACATTCTCCATTCCTGCCTAGAATACGAGTAAAAGGAATCTCAAAGCGGGCAACTACAGATGTTGTCACAGCGGATCTCCGTTTAAGCTTTTAGTGGGAATAGCATACTCATAATTTTTATTAAACACCAGCTTGAAAATTCATGATAGGTAAGATCTGAGGCACTTCTAAGTTATTGATACAAGCTATGTTGCTTTATATAGCGATAAACTGCGTGGGGAAGATATTGTTTAATGGGCTTACCTTCTTTTATGTAGTCTCGAATGTCAGTGGATGAGATGTCATATAATCCCGCATTATAAAAATAAATTAATCCGGCAGGTTTCGAGCGTAAGTTGAACTTATTTGAAGTTAAATGGTTTGAGACAAAGTGATGCAATGTGTCTGATTGTCCTTCGGTTTTAATGGATCTTTGAATGACAAGGATATGTGCGTAATCGATCAGTTCACGCCACTTATGCCAATTAGGCAATTGTAAGAAGGCATCCGTTCCAAGAAGTAACGTTAAAGCGATTTTACTACCTAGTTCTTCACGCAAGCTTTTAAGTGTATCAACCATATAAGAAGGAGAATCTCGCTTGATTTCTCGTAAATCAATTCTAAACTCTTTATAACTCGATAAAGCCAATCGCAACATATCTATTCGCTGACTACAAGTCGCATGACTTTCTGGCTTCAACACGGGTGATTTACAAGGAATGAAATATACTTTATCGAATTTAAATTCACGTTGAACCGTTAGGGCGGTTAATAAGTGGCCATTGTGCGGAGGGTCGAACGTTCCTCCGTAGATTAAGATACTTTTCATGCGGAAGCTTTCCATTTTTAAACTAAGCTTAGTATATATCAAAGGTATTTTAGGGAGAAAGGAATGAACTTAGAAGATAAATCTGTTGGTATTTTGATTGAAAATGACTATCAGGAATTGGAGTTTTGGTATCCCTATTTAAGACTTCAAGAAGCAGGGGTTAGCCCTTTAATTATTGGTCAGGATAAGACGACCTATAAAAGCAAACTGGGCTATGAAGTAGAATCCGATGTGGCTGCAAAAGAAGTTGAAGAACAGCTATTTGACGCAATTATTATACCGGGTGGCTATGCTCCTGATAAAATGCGAACGCATAAAGCCATGGTGAATTTAGTGAGGTCAAACTACAAAAAAGGCAAGATCATCGCAGCAATCTGTCATGCTTCCTGGATGTTGGTTTCTGCTAGTATTTTATCCGATAAAAAAGTCACTTGTTATCATTCGATTAAGGATGATGTGATCAATGCCGGAGCACACTATCTAGATGAACCTGTCGTTGTTGACCAAAATTTAATTACTTCCAGGCAGCCTTTTGATTTACCTTATTTTTGTAAAGCAATACTGGAAGCTTTATCAAAGCAATAATTGGAATGTGGCGCATAAAAAATATGCGCCATAATTAAAAGCTAATCCCACTCCATATATGGATCAGAATCATTTATTTCTGTGGCTGTATACCTAGGTACGCGCGCTTCATGGATATTTAACGCATCTTCAAGGCGAACAAATTCATAATGATGTGCCTTAAATAAGTCGATGATGTCCGATAAAGTATAGGCATTCAATAAATTGGCGTGAACCAATAAGATTTGAGGCTTATCTGTATGAGCGGATTTTCGATTTGTTTCTTCAGCTTTAAGTGTTTGTTGCCAAATAAAATTAAGATAGGCGGGTTTTAAGCTCTGTAAGTAGGGACGTCGTCCTGACTCAGGAACGGATAAAAGTAATTGATTAAAGATAAAATCTTTACTGTCAATGGTGATGGGAGCAACGTGGTAGTTTTTTTCTGCAAGAAAATCTAAAACCTGTCTTTTTTTATTCCCCTTTCCCATAGCTAAATAAGGGTAGCGAAAAAATTTAGGCTCTGTTAATACGGGTGAAAGAATCTTGTCTGCAACATCTACTTCTTCAATGTAATCGTTGACATTCGCGGTGTTTAAATTGGTATGATTGAATGTATGATTACCTAAACTGAATCCTGCTTCACGAAATTGATTTAATACTGACCAGTTTTCGGAATGAACGTTTCCAGCGATGATAAACCCTGTTGCGGGTACTTTTTGAGACTTCAGTGTTTCGATAATCATCGAAAGATGCTGATTTTTGTAATCACCAACAAAAGGCAGATCATCAATGGTTAACGCAATTTTTTTATTCGCGGCATAAGTGGAGCTGATGCATAGAATCACTATAAAAAATATTTTTCTGAGTAACTTTAAATCTATTAAGTTTAAATTCATAACCGTTTTGTTATAAAATTCATCAAAACGTATTATCTTACACTAATCATCCCTCTGTCAAAGAAGAATTAGCAATAAGTAATAAAATAATACGATTATTGTGCGAAAACCGGCTTATTTTAGCTCCATGCCACGTCTGTCCCATCAAAATTAATTTGAAACTAATCAGTTGCACGATCTGCTTTCTTCTATTTTGAGGGAAAAGGTTTGGGGATGAGGGTGGTGGGAGTGGCGCGTTCTTGAGTAAATAAATTAACATGCTGATAAGGGCCTGGCCAAATTGAAATGCTAAGAGGGCGTATCGGTCAGCACTTTTAATGACACATGTTCATTACTAAATTTTCAAATTCGTGCCATACATTGCCTTCTTTACCAGCTTTAATGATTTGATCAATCTTGTGACTACTTTGCAATAATCGGTAAAGAGAGGAGGGCGGCAGTCGTTTTAAGGCAACTTCATATTGGCTTCTTTTTTGAGGCCAAATTTTAAGCTGGGTACAGGCTGCATGTATGGGATGGGAATGTTGGATTAAAGAAGATAATTGAATGAGGAGGCGGATTTCTTGCACTAAAATCCATAAGATTAACGTGGGTTCTTTTCGGCTTTCACAGGCTTGCCTTAGCAAATGAATCGCTCTGGCAGGTTGGGCAGCTAAACAGGCATCGGCGAGCTCATAGAGTTGATAATCGCATTGATCGAATAAATGCTCTTTTACTTCATCGATGTTTAAATGTTGATTAGGAAGTAGCGTTAAAGCTAATTTTTCTATCGTTTGCGCACAAGCTAACATATTGCCTTGTGTGTACTGTTGGATTAGGGAAGGAATATCCTGCTCGAAATTAAAGCCATGCTGTTTGAGCTCAGAGGCAATCCACTGCTGTAAAGCTTTGGGTGAAAAAGAATATATTTGGACAATAAGTGCTTCACGCTCGCTGCTAAGCCATTGCAGTTGTTTCGCGGGCACATTGGGCGCGTTTAGAATAATTTGGCAGCGGGGATTGGTAGCTTTCAGGTAGGATAAAATCGCTTCTTTACCGGCTTTCTCAATGGTTTTCTTATCGTAATATGCGTTAATAAGGACGTGATCGGCAAATAATGAGTAATTATTTGCTTCATCAAGAAGCAAAGTCCAATCTGAGGAGTTTATCAATTGCACCGTTTTGCAATCAACTTCTCCTTGTTGTCGGCAAGCTAATTTAATTTGATGTTGAGCATCGTTCAGCAGATATGGGTCTTGGCCGGTAATAATATATAAAGCCTTAATGCTTTTTTTTAAATTAGCCGCTAAGGCTTCATATTTAATCAGCATATCGATGTTTCACCGAGCACTGGCTCATTTTACTATGAAGAAATTGCCAGCGTGTACATAAAGACAAGGCTATTTTACAAGCGTCTGCTCCAGTAGCCGTCCAAGAACGACCATTGGTATCGGTTACAAGACATCGCGCTTCGGTTAAAGATAATGGCCCTTGCTCACAATAAGATTGTGCGGTTTTGCAACCGGATTGCTGGGATTTCTCGCGACAAGTCACATTGGCAGCACGCATAGCACTTTTAAGGGAATCGCCTAATCCTTCGTAACTTTTTTTCTGGGCATCAAAGGCAAAACATAACCATTGTCCAGGAGGGATTTGGGCAAATGCCGTGTTTGTTATTAGGCATCCTAAAATCATGATTGTTTTTAATTTCATTGCCATATCATCCTTTTCGCAAACTGGAATTTATCCGTATAGGTTAGGTATTAGTGTAGCCTAGGTTTAAACGTCTCTGAATATTTACTGATTCGATTTAATATTAGTGCAGCTGCTTCTTGTCGCATTTCGTTTTTTGTTAGGGTTTCTTCATAGTTGGAGCCAAGAATCCTATCATTATTGATCGTAACTTGCCGGCTTATTTCCACCTGTCGTTCAGGAATTACCTCTTTGCCATTCACCTCCTGAAGCTTAAAGCGTATACGATAAATAATTTGATATTGTCGAGGGGTCGTGGTAGAGCTTACACTCACAATATGTTCTTGAAACGTTTCAGATAGGATTATGAGCCAATATTTAGCGCCAGCTGGCTCCGAACACACGCGAATGCAGTTTGCTTCTAACTGATTTTTTAAAATAGGGGTCAAATAATGCTCATTGTCTGGCGTTATGATGGCCACCTTATCTAACCATTTGGGCACATCCGTTAGCCCTCGTAAATGAAAGCCACAGCCGCTCATCATACCAACATGAAATACTATTAGCAGCGTAGTGATGATTTTGCTGGCTGTGGTTTTCATTTAACTAACCACAAGGTTTATCAGCTGACGGTGAGGTACTACTATCGATTTTTTTAGTGATTTTCCTGATATAAATGAAGCGACATTTTCTTTGGCTAATTCAATCAGCGCTTCTTCGGAAACATCCACGCTAGTTTTGAATTCACCACGAAGCTTTCCATTCACCTGAACTACATAATCAACTTCGTCTGTTTTTAGGGCGCTTTTATCGACTTTTGGCCAGGGTGCATCAATAATGATTTTTTCAAATTCCAGCTCCTGCCATAAATGATGACAAATATGTGGCGTAATCGGTGCTAACAAGCGCAGTAAAATGCTTAATCCATAGTGGATGAAACACTTGTCATTTTCATTTTCAATTTGGTATGAGGAAAGCTCATTGAACATTTTCATACAACCCGATACAACGGTATTGAATTGCTGTCGTTCGTAATCTTGATTTACTTGAGCAAGAATTTGATTAATAACTAAACGGCCTTTTTGCAGACGATTATCACTGGTTTGCCAAGTCGTGCTGCTATTACCATCTAAGATTAACTCATTAATATCAATGAGAAACGCTTTGTGCTCTTCGGCAAAAGCCCAAAGGCGCTTGAGAAAACGATGTGCTCCTTCCACCCCAGAATCAGACCATTCTAATGATTGTTCTGGAGGTGCTGCAAACATAATAAATAAGCGGGCGGTATCGGCACCATATTTATCAATAAGCTGATTTGGATCAACAGTATTGCCCTTAGATTTAGACATTTTATGCCCATCTTTTAGCACCATACCTTGACTTAATAAGGCCCTAAAGGGCTCATCAGAATTTACTAAGCCTTCATCACGCATGAGCTTATGGAAGAAGCGAGCATACAATAAATGCATCACAGCGTGTTCAATTCCACCAATGTACTGATCCACAGGCGTCCAATATTTGGCTCGATCGTCCAACATGGCGTTTTCTTGGCCTTTGCATGCAAAGCGAGCATAATACCAAGATGATTCCACAAAGGTATCAAAGGTATCGGTTTCTCGCACCGCATCCTGACCGCATTTAGGGCAGCTGGTGTGTACAAACTCTTCGCAATTAGATAAGGGAGAGCCACTTCCTGTGAGTTGAACGTTTTGTGGTAAAACTACCGGCAATTGATCTTCAGGAACAGGCACGATACCACATACTTCACATGCAATCATAGGGATAGGTGTTCCCCAGTAACGTTGACGGGAAACTCCCCAGTCACGAAGTCGATAATGAACTTTAGATAGGCCGGCATCTATTTCAACCAGGGCATCGGTAATGGCGATTTTTGCCTCAGAGGAGCTCATGCCATCAAATTCGCCTGAATGAATGAGTATGCCTTCACCAGTGTATGCCGATTTTGAAAAGTCATGTTTCTCATCATTCGTTGGTTTTATGACTTGTTTGACTGGAAGCTTATATTTTTGGGCAAACTCCCAGTCGCGTTGATCGTGTGCAGGTACAGACATGACCGCGCCTGATCCATACTGAATCAACACAAAGTTCGCGATCCAGACGGGGATTTCTTCCCCAGTAATGGGGTGTATCGCTTTTAGACCACTATCGACGCCGCGCTTTTCCATGGTAGCAAGCTCAGCCTCGGCCATTCGAACACCTTGACAACTTTCTAAAAATTCACGAACTTGTTTTTTTTCACCTGCTGCTTGTTTTGCAAGCGGGTGATCGGGTGCTACGGCTAAATAAGTCGCACCCATTAAAGTATCGGGTCGAGTTGTGTATATTTTTAAACGCTTGGGATAATCAGGTACGCGAAAATAGATTTCCGTCCCCTCAGAGCGACCAATCCAATTTCGTTGCATTTGCTTAACTTGCTCTGGCCAGTATTCTAATAAATCAAGGTCGTTTAACAACTCATCGGCATAGGCCGTAATTTTAATAAACCACTGGGATATTTCTTTGTGTTCAACTAAGGCCCCAGAACGCCATCCGCGCCCATCAATCACTTGCTCATTAGCTAAAACAGTTTGATCAACTGGATCCCAGTTTACAATTGAATTTTTTTTGTAAACTAACCCTTTTTCATAAAGCTTAATAAAAAACCATTGTTCCCAGCGGTAATATTCGGGATCAGAGGTAGTAATTTCACGCTTCCAATCATAGGCATTTCCCAGACGCAAAAGCTGAGATTTCATGGCCTCAATATTTTTAATGGTCCATTCGGCTGGGTGAATTCCATGCTTAATGGCTGCGTTTTCAGCCGGAAGTCCAAACGCATCCCAGCCAATTGGTTGCAATACATTTTTACCAAGAGCGCGTTGGTAACGAGAAATCACGTCGCCTAGGGTATAATTACGTACATGCCCCATGTGCAATGATCCGCTTGGATAGGGAAACATGGATAAGCAGTAAAATTTTTCTTTATTAAGATCTTCAGCAACATTAAACAATTGTTTTTTATGCCAGAATTGTTGTGCTTGTTCTTCGATTTCTTTTGGGTTATAGCTGTTATCCATAGTCTAACGTCAATATTCTAAATGGGTTGGTAAGAATAACGCCTCTTGAGTTTTGCAGCAATAGCCAGGCGTTCCCTAATGCTAAAAACGGCGTCTTTTTATGTAAAATGCATAAGATACCACTAAAGTACAAATCAATAATATCGGTAAGTCTCCCCAATACACCCAAGGAGTCGAACCTTGGATGGGTAGAATGCGCGACTCTAATAACCCATCACGATAAGCGGGTAACGAGTCTATAATGTGACCTCTTTCATCGATAATCGATGATAATCCATCATTATTTGCCACAATTTGATACCGAGCTGTGAGTATAGATAAGGCTTGTGCCATTTGTAACTGCTGATACATGGCGAACGAATGCCCGAACCAGCCGTCATCACTGATGGAGACAATCCATTCTGCTAACGGTAATTGTTTGCGTAACAATGATGGATACGCTAATTCATAACAAATTAAAGAGGCAATAGGATGATTTTGGATAAAAACCAGCGGTTGGTTTTTTTTTCCTGGATTTAAATTGGCTACAGGAATAGCCATCCGCTCGATAAAGGCTTGAAATGGTGCAGGGATATATTCACCAAACGGGACAAGGTGCTGTTTTTGATAAATGCCTTGACCATCCCCTAGGGCAATCATGGCATTATAAAGCTTAGTATCATCTGTCTCTGTTGGTTGAAGCGTGCCAAGTAAAATGGCACTGCCCACTTCCGTTGCTTTACTGTCTAGATCCTCCATAAAATCACTAATGTAAGGGGCAGGAACTGGGATGGCAGACTCTGGCATAACGACCAGCTGAGTAGTTTTTAATAAGTGCTCTGCAGCCCGCTTATATTGCGCTATTAATTGCCAGAAAAGCCCTTCATCCCATTTGTCCCGCATAGATAAATTTGCTTGAATAACACCGACCGTTACTGCATTAGAGGAAGGGGTTCCCCAGGGTATATATTGAAGCATTGCAGGCAAAATCAAGGTTCCTGTAAAGGCTGAGATTAAAAGATAACGCTTAGTCGCTTTCATGATATAGGCTTCGCCTAAAAACGAAGCAGCAAGACAGGCAAAAAAACTCACACCATACACACCAACCCAAGGAAGAACGTATTGAAGGGGAGTATCTAGTTGACTAAATCCTAGTAGTAACCAGGGAAACCCCCCTAATACCGTTGCGCGAAGGTATTCGCTGACGCACCAGAGCGCAGAGAAGAGAACACACCGAGATACGCTAGATGAGCACGCTGATGAGACATAATGATAAAAACCAGCCATCAGCAGAGGATATATTGATAAATACAGAATAAAGAGTAAGGTAATCGCAGCGGAAGCAACAATATTTAAATGCCCATACTGATGAATACTCACATAAACCCACGAAACACCTAATCCAAAACTACCTATGCCAAATAAATATCCAATGAGTAGGGTCTCTTTTAAGCTTCGTTCTTGAATCATGCAAAAGAAAAAAGCAATACTCAAAAGCGCAAGCCCTGGTATATGAAAAGGAGCAAATCCAAAAGGAAGAAGCACCCCAGCAAATAAGGCAGGTAAGAAGATTTTAAAGGTATTTATACTCATCAACGGTTGAGATAACGAAAACGCAGTGCCGAGTGGTTTCATTGAATTCGTGATTGTTTTAAGAAAAACAAGTTTAAACCTAATCTGGCTCGGATAACAATCAAAACTGTTTTTGAATCATAATATTTTTCTTAACAAATAGTATTCAATCTCAATGAGTTTAGTGTAGGATGACTTATCGATTCAGAATGGAGACGAATTGTATGTATCATGTAATGATTACAGGTGCAGGGAAAATAGGTAGTTTAATTGCATGTCTTTTAGCCGAAAGTAAGGATTATGAAGTTCATCTAGCGGATTTAGAGTTTGAAAGCACCGATGCTAGACGACTTCTAGAAGTAATGCCCGAAATCAGAACCGTGGCTTTGGACGTAAAAGATGAGGCCTCTGTTGAAGCTTATCTCGTCAAGCATAATATTATCGCCGTTATTTCAAGCTTACCATTCTTTCTCAATCTCCATGTGGCACGCGCTGCGAAAGCAGCTAAGGCAAATTATTTTGATCTTACTGAAGATACATCCATTACCCAGGCAATTAAAGCAATAGCAGCCGATGCAGATACAGTCTTTGTTCCGCAGTGTGGTCTAGCCCCAGGGTTTATCAGCATTGCAGCAAATAGCATGATGCAAAGCTTTGAGGAATGTCATCACGCGAAATTACGTGTGGGAGCTTTGCCGCAACGAGCTAACAATGCCTTACATTATTCATTAACATGGTCAACTGACGGGTTAATTAATGAATATGGAAATCCATGTTATGGCATAAAAGAAGGGAAACCAGCCGTGCTAACTCCTCTTGAAGAGCTTGAGGTAATTCAAATTGAGGGAGCTCAATATGAAGCATTTAATACTTCTGGCGGCATAGGAAGTCTCGCGGAACTATACAAAGATAAAATCAAAAGTCTAGATTATAAAACGATGCGCTATCCTGGGCATTGTGAAAAAATGCGTTTTTTAATGAATGATCTTCAACTCAACCAGGACCGAGATACCTTAAAAAGTATACTAGAACGCGCTATTCCTAAAACGTATCAAGATTTAGTGATTGTCTATATCACGGTGGATGGGATAAAAAATGGCGAACTCTCTGAGGAGAGTTATGAGAAAAAAATATATCCAACAACCATTCGTGGGTTGGTTTGGTCTGCCATTCAAATCAGTACTGCTTCAGGTGTTTGCGCGGTAGTTGATTTGGTTCTCGGTCAAACCAATGAATATCATGGATTAGTTTTACAAGAGCAATTTGGCTTGGATAAATTTTTGACGAATCGTTTTGGAATGTATTATGCGTAATTGCATTTAGGAGATGGGTTTATATGGAACTTTTAGAAAAACTTGGTCTTAAGCCGGTAAATCCCGGTGCGTTTATAGGTTATCGATGGACGAATAAACTCAATGATACTCTAATTGACTCCTATAACCCAGCCAATGGAACCAAAATTGCTGCAATAGCCAGCTGCACAAAGGATGATTATGAACACGTCATCAAATGTGCTGAAGAGGCTTTTTTAGCGTGGAGAGAGGTACCTGCTCCAAAGCGCGGGATGATTATTCGACAAATTGCAGATGCCTTGCGTGACCGAAAAGATGAACTAGGGAGTTTAGTTTCTCTTGAAATGGGAAAATCAAAAGCAGAAGGCGATGGCGAAGTACAGGAAATGATTGATATCGCAGATTTTGCTGTTGGCCAATCCAGAATGCTATATGGAAAAACAATGCATTCAGAAAGACCGGAACATCGAATGTATGAGCAATGGCATCCCTATGGGGTCGTTGGGATTATTTCTGCGTTTAATTTTCCTGTTGCTGTTTGGTCCTGGAATGCGTTTATTGCCGCGGTATGTGGAAATGTAACCATTTGGAAACCCTCAGCCAAAACACCTCTTTGTGCAGTGGCGGTTCATAACATTTGTAAAAACATATTAGAGGCCAACAACTGCCCCAATATTTTTTCATTAATTATTCCAGCCTCACATGATGTAGCAGAAGAAATGGTCAGTGATTCTCGTGTTCCTTTGATTTCCTTTACAGGCTCAACAGCCGTTGGTAGACAAATTGGAGTTAAAGTAGCCTCCCGTTTAGGACGCTCTATTCTAGAACTTGGAGGTAATAATGCCATTATATTAGATGAAAGCGCGGATCTGAAATTGGCAATCCCCTCCATTGTATTTGGGGCAGTAGGTACTGCTGGGCAACGTTGCACAACCACAAGACGCCTATTTATACAAGATACTATATATAAAGAAGTAATTAATCGACTTAAACAGGCCTATGAACAAATTACGATTGGGGATCCACTCGATCCAAAACATTTAATGGGACCATTAATCGATCAACAAGCGGTGGCTTCCTTTAAATACACGATCGAACGGATTAAAAAAGCAGGTGGAGAAATTATTGCAGGTGGAGAGTCACTGGATCGGCCTGGTTGTTTTGTCCAACCGACATTAGTAACCGGATTGCCCAATGATTCTTTGTTAGTTCAGGAAGAAACGTTTGCTCCTATTTTGTATGTTATGTCTTATTCAACACTTAAAGAGGCGATTGACTTACAAAATGGTGTTCCTCAAGGCTTATCCTCTTCATTATTTACCCAAAACCTGAAACACGCAGAGTTATTTCTAAGCTCTAAAGGCAGTGATTGCGGGATAGCCAATATCAATATTGGAACGTCCGGTGCTGAAATTGGTGGTGCCTTTGGTGGTGAAAAAGAAACTGGAGGTGGACGTGAATCAGGATCTGATGCCTGGAAAGGATACATGAGACGCCAGACCAATACCATCAACTGGGGCGATTCTTTGCCATTAGCTCAAGGTATAAAATTTGATGTATCTTAGGCCGTTCAATATAAAGTTTTCAAAAATTGCTCATTTACTGATTGTTGAAAAAGTTAAGGAAGAAGCATGCAACAACCATTCTATATCAAGCGAATTGCTGTATTAGGCGCAGGAGTCATGGGTGCCCAGATTGCGGCTCATTGTGTTAATGCAGGCATTGAAACACTATTATACGACCTGGCTGATGAAAACAATCATTATGCAGTCGTTGATAAGGCTTTGAAGCACTTAAGCCAATTAAAGCCATCGCCTTTAGGAACGAAATATACTGCATCGCTTATTCAGGCTAAAAATTATCAAGACGATATGGAAGACTTAAGTCAATGCGATTTAATTATTGAAGCAATAGCTGAAAAAATCGAATGGAAAGCCGATCTTTATCAACGAATTAGTCCTTATTTAAATGAACGAGCAGTCCTAGTAACCAATACCTCTGGTCTAAGTATTAATACTTTAGCAAATGCTCTTCCAGAAGTACTAAGAGATCGTTTTTGTGGAGTTCATTTTTTTAATCCCCCACGATATATGCATTTAGCAGAATTGATCCCCGCAGAATCAACTTCAGACAAATTGTTAAATCAGCTTGAATCTTGGTTAACCAGTTATTTAGGCAAAGGAGTTGTTCGGGCCAAGGATACCCCTAATTTCATTGCGAATAGAATCGGTGTGTTTTCATTGATATCCACGATTTACAATGCTCAAAAAATGCAGATTGGGTTTGATGATGTGGATGCTTTAACAGGACCATTAATTGGTAGACCAAAATCAGCGACGTTTCGAACGATGGATGTTGTTGGCCTAGATACCATGGCTCATGTGGTTCATACCATGCACCAACAGCTTAAAGATGATCCTTGGCATGAATATTTCACATTGCCTGAATGGCTGATGCGTTTAATTAATGAAGGGAAATTGGGGCAAAAATCCGGTGAGGGTATATATCGAAAAAATGGTAAAACCATTGAGGTGTATGACGTAGGGCAAGCCGACTACAGACCTGCAAAGGGAAACGTTAGTGAGGAAATTGAGAAAATTTTTAAAGAGAAAGATCCTGGGGTTCGATTTAAAAGGTTATTTCATTCATCAGATCCCCAGGCTCAATTTCTTTCAGCCTGTTTTAGAGATCTTTTCCATTACAGCGCTTATCATCTTGAGGATATCGCTGATACTGTCCGTGATGTGGATTTGGCGATGCGTTGGGGTTTCGGTTGGCAACAGGGTCCATTTGAAATCTGGCAGCTTGCTGGCGTAGCAGAGCTTAAAGAAATGATAAAGGTAGCCATTGAGGATGCTCAAACGATGAGCGACGTGGATTTACCGGATTGGCTTAATGATAGGAATGATTTTTATACTGAAAAAGGGGCATACTCACCAGCGAAATCAAGCTATGAAGGTCGAAGCGATCTTGCAGTATACCAGCGACAGTTTTTCCCTGACCGTGTACTAGCTGAGAAAATGTATCCAACTGAAGTGGTTTATGAAAATGAGGGTGTTAAACTTTGGCATCTGAAAGATGAGGTAGCCATTTTAAGTTTTAAAACTAAAGCGAATACCATTGGCCGGGCTGTATTAGATGGATTTAATCATGCATTAGATGTAACTGAAAAGCAATTTCAAGGTTTAATTATCTGCCAGTCCGATGAGAACAATTTTAGCTCTGGAGCAGACTTAAGAGGCGTTGCTTCATTAGTCCAATCAGGAGATATGGACGCCCTTAAGCAAATGATCACCGACTTTCAAGCGCTTGCTATGCGGATTAAATACAGTCCCATTCCTGTTATTGCAGCCTTAAGGGGGAGAGCATTAGGCGGTGGGTGTGAGTTAATGATGCATTGTGCCCGTGTGGTTGCTGGGTATGAAGTTTATCCTGGATTGGTTGAAGCTGGGGTGGGATTAATACCCGCCGGTGGTGGTTGTAAGGAAATGGCATTAAAGGCTGCAGAAGAGGCTCGTCATGGTGAGTTAATGAACTATATCAAACCCTACTTTGAGCAGATTGCCATGGCAATAGTATCTAGTAGCGCTGCTGATGCAAAAGAACGACATTATCTTCGGGCTAAAGATAGCTGGGTTATGCATCATAACGAAGTACTCTATGCAGCATTAGAAAAAATAAAACAATTGCAAGCTGAAAACTATGTTCCTCCTATTCCATCGCGTTTTCAAGTAGCTGGTCGCGTAGGACATGCCATGTTGCAGGTAGGTTTGGTCAATTGGAAAGAAGGCGGTTTTATCAGCGATCATGATTATTTTCTTGCCAATCAATTGGCCTCTGTTTTATGTGGTGGTGACGTCAATGCCGGCGAACTTGTTGATGAGCAATGGATTTTAAAGCTGGAGCGTGAAGCATTTATGACATTAGCTGCAACAAAAGAAACGCAGGCAAGGATTAATCATTTGCTGGAA
This sequence comes from Legionella impletisoli, assembly GCF_900639875.1. Lineage (GTDB taxonomy): Bacteria > Pseudomonadota > Gammaproteobacteria > Legionellales > Legionellaceae > Legionella_A > Legionella_A impletisoli. The sequence goes on along the minus strand of NZ_CAAAIA010000001.1, from coordinate 198,294 downwards.
ACCGGCAAACCATTGCGCAATTAAGCAGGAGATAATTCATGACGAATGTATATGTGGTCGATGCAATACGAACACCCGTTGGCAAAGCACCAAGAGGTGTTTTTAAAGATACGTTACCCGATGATTTACTCGCACACACGATCAGAAGTTTAAAAGATCGGCATCATAATCTTGATTGGGAGGCTATTGGAGATGTAGTAATTGGTTGTGCTATGCCAGAAGCAGAGCAGGGCATGAACGTTGCACGAATTGCAGCATTATTGGCAGGGTTACCTGAATCTGTACCTGCCATGACGATTAACCGATTTTGTTCCTCAGGGGTTCAAAGTATTGCCACGGCAGCAGCAACGATCGCTGAGGGCGACATTCCACTTGCTTTGGCTGGAGGAGTCGAAAGCATGTCGAAAGTGCCCATGGGTGGGAACAAATACACTGCAAATCCTAAAATTTTTAGGGATGATCATATTGCGATTGCCTACGGAATGGGAATCACCGCTGAAATCGTAGCAAAAAGATGGAATATTTCTCGTGAAGAGCAAGATGAATTCGCGGCAGAAAGTCATCGCAGAGCCGTTGAAGCTCAAAAAAATGGTTATTTTAATGCCGAAATTACTCCTGTAGAAATAACCGAACGTCATGTTAACTTGAAACATTCAGAACTCATTATTAAACCACGCCTTATTACAGAAGATGAAGGCCCACGCACAGATACTTCATTTGAAGCCATTTCTAAGTTGAAGCCTGTTTTTGCAGCTCGCGGAACTATTACTGCAGGCAATAGCTCACAAATGAGTGATGGTGCTGGCATAGCGCTTTTGGCTAACGAAGAGCATGTCAAGCAGTTTAACTTAAAGCCTCTTGGTCGTTTAGTTAGTTATGCGGTTGCTGGAGTTCCACCTGAAATCATGGGGATAGGTCCAGTTGAAGCTATCCCAATGGCCTTAAAGAAAGCGGGATTAAATCTTGGGCAAATTGATTGGATTGAGTTAAATGAAGCGTTTGCTGCCCAATCATTGGCGGTGATTAAAGAGTTGGATTTGCCCCGTGATAAAGTCAATCCTCAAGGTGGTGCGATTGCTTTAGGACATCCCTTAGGCGCTACGGGCGCTATTCGAACTGCAACATTGCTTCATGGTTTAAAACGAGTAAAAGGAAAATATGGTATGGTAACCATGTGTATTGGAACAGGCATGGGTGCTGCAGCCATTTTTGAGTCTTTGTAGCAAAAGACAACGGGTGGTATGGCTTTGGAACCATAATTAATTGCGACTACTTCTGTAGTAAGTGCTCCTATTTAGATAGCCATAATAGCCATTTGATAGTCACCATAGATATTGGCCACACCTTCCGTGCTATGGAGTGGCCCATCATTCTTTAAACGTGGTGTATTTCAATAAATGGGCGGAATGGCTTTTCCCTTATTTAAGTTTTGCTGTAAAGTCCAACCAGTTTCGTCTCAGCCAAAATGTGATTTTGCATCGCGTTCATAATATCGGTTTTCCTGGCTTCGGATCCTAATGATAACGTTGTGTCTAGCGCGTAGAGTTTAAATTGATAACGATGAGTACCAGAAGGTGGGCATGGGCCACCATAACCCGTTTTATCCCAGCTATTCAACCCGCTTGTTGCACCCGATGGTAAAGTAGTATTCTCATCAAGCCCATGTATGCTTTGAGAAATATTAAAAAGAACCCAGTGAACCCAATTCCCACTTTGAGCATCTGGGTCGTCGACAATTAGCACAAACGATTGTGTTCCATCAGGTACGTTGCTCCAGGTTAATGGAGGTGATCTATCCTCACCCTGACATGTGTATTTAACAGGGATATTCCCGTTATTTTTAAACGCCTCGCTGGTTAAAGTAAAAGCCATTGCAACACTCCTTATGCAAAAAATATAAAAATTGCTGATTGTACTAATTTAGGATTGATTCAAGCCACAGTTTAGCCAATAATTAATAAACTGTAATAATTCATTCAAATTATAAAATTTTATATCTATGAGAAAAAAAATTGTATATAGCATCATCTTAGTTCTGCTAATTCTTATTGTAACCGTTGGGTTGTATCTTTTTAAGTTTAAACAACCTAAGCCAGAAATTCATTTAAAAGAACAATCATTTAATCAACTTCCTGGCTGGGAAACAGCAGATCTTCGCCCGTCACTCGAAACTTTTAAGGTGTCCTGTAAGGCGTTTTTAAAACAAAATCCTGAAAAAATAGTCGGCAGTAAATTTATTGAACTAAAAGTGAACGATTGGCAGCCGATTTGCCAGGCAGCGATGAATGTTAATCCCGAGTCCAACAAAGAGATAAAAGCATTTTTTGAAACTTGGTTTTCTCCTGCCACATTTCATACTGATGAGCCTGTTAAAGGGTTATTTACCGGTTACTATATGCCTTTAGTGAAAGGAAGCTTAACCAAAACGGATCAATTCAATGTCCCGGTTTATGGTGTTCCCAAGGATCTTATTTCAGTTGACTTGGGCTTATTTGATTCCGACTTGAAACATCATCGACGATTGTTTGGCCGGGTTAAGGAAAATAGTTTAATACCATATTATACCCGCAAAGAAATTCGAAAAGGTGCTATCGAAGGATTTGCTCCAACGCTTGCTTGGATTGAGTCACCTGTCGATTTACAATTTCTTGAAATTGAAGGATCGGGCGTTATTGAATTAGAAAATGGGGAGCAGATAGTCATTGGTTATGCTGCTCAAAATGGACAACCGTATACATCTATCGCTAAGGTTTTGATTGAAAGAGGAGTTTTGACCAAGCAAAATGCTTCGATGCAAGGGATCCGTAATTATTTCAAAGCCCATCCTGAAGAAATCAATGCCGTATTAAATCAAAACAAGTCCTTTGTTTTTTTTCACAGACATTCTCGTGTAGAGGCATTGGGATCTCAAGGGGTTCCTCTCACTCCAGGTTATTCAATGGCTGTTGACTTAAAGTGGGTGCCTATAGGCACTCCTCTTTGGCTTAAAACCACTCGACCAGATCATAAAAATAAGAAAAAGCCACTAGAACGTTTAATGATAGCCCAAGATACAGGGGGCGCGATTCGTGGACCTGTGCGCGGTGATCTCTATTGGGGAACAGGCGATGAGGCTATTTTCATAGCCGGACATATGAAAAACATGGGATATTATTGGTTACTGTTGCCCAAAACATATTTTAATCACGAACGCAAAAGCTGAGGGATAATTTGATTTATTGCGCAATTATTCTACTCTAAAGAATAAGGGAGTCACTTTGGAGAGTTCATGCGCTCTGTGATTATCGCCTTGTTATTGGCGATGAATGCAGCTTTTGCAGATGATTTTGTTGGATTTTCTGCCTATGAGAACGGCGACTATATTACCGCCTATCAGCACTTAATTGGTTCAGCCAACGATGGCAATGAAGAGGCCATGTATTTGATTGGTCGTATGTATCAATATGGCCAAGGGGTCAATGAAAATATAGAAAAAGCTATTATTTGGTATAAAAAATCCGCTCAGAAAAATAATCCTTTAGCCCAATTGAGTTTGGGTTTTCTTTATGATTCCGGCTCAGGCGTCAAGCAAGATTATAAACAAGCATTCTATTGGTATATGCAAGCAGCCAAGCAGGGAAATCCAATTGCTGAACGAAATATTGGTTTAATGTATGCCACTGGCGAAGGCATCACAGCAGATGAAGTTAAAGCCTTTGAATGGTTTAAAAAATCCGCTGAAAAAGGATATGACAAAGCGCAGGTTAATTTAGGGTACCAATACATGATGGGATATGGCGTGAAGAAAAGTATTAAAAAAGCTCACTATTGGTATCAAAAAGCCGCTCTTCAAGGTGATCAACAAGGACAATATAGCCTCGCGTTATTATATAGTGGTAAATACGGCATACCCGCCGATGCAGAAGCTACAACCTATTGGCTTGAACAAGCAGCAACCCAAGGACATACCAATGCACAGGCTTATCTTGGTTATCAATATTTAATTGGGGAGGGGGTTCCTGTCGATTATTCAAAAGCAGCCTATTGGTTTCAGCATTCAGCTGAAAATGGAAATCCCTTTGCACAAGCCCAACTTGGACAACTATATTTATCAGGCGATGGGGTTGATAAAGATTATCAACAAGCTGCTTATTGGTTTGGTAAGGCCGCCAGCCAAGACTTTCCTATGGCGCAAGGGAAACTAGGATATTTGTATGCTGCAGGAACGGGGGTAACGAAAGATCTAGTAAAAGCTTATGCTTGGTTAAAATTATCTGCTGACAATGAGTACGAGCAAGCACAGAAAGACCTTGAACGTCTTTTGCCACTACTTTCCCATACCCAACGCGACGAAGGCGAGCAACTTTATCAGACCCTCAAAGGGCAATCGGAAAGCACTTCGAAGCAATAAGTTTAGAAATCAAAAGCAGTAAGAAGGAAAGGATATTAATTATTTATGCAGCGGATCTACTTATATGCGGCTTTTGTACTGAACAGTCTGACGCTCATTATGGCTAGTTCCGTTATTATTAGTTGGTACCTAGAATTTTCCCCGCTACTGCGTGTTGTACCCGATTCAGAATTCATGATGTTTAACACAGCACTTTGTTTTCTCATAACAAGCTTAAGCATTTATGCCTTTCTGAGAAATCATAGAAAAATCAGTATTTTTTTCGCTATTCTTTTACTGATTTTCGCTATAACAAGCGTTATACAAAGTATTTTTCATATTAATTTACATGTGGATACTTTATTTTTTTATGATGAGTTGTTAGCAAGTAGCCAATATCCAGGAAGAATGGCACCAAATACTAGCCTGTTATTCATTCTCACTGGTTTGATTTTATTAGGATGTAATCACAAAAGCTGGCATTTGACCCAGACCATCATTATCTTCCAAATGGGCATAATATTGTTATTTACCTCATTGCTCTTTAATTTTGGATACGTTACAACCTTCGAAACAATTTATCGTTGGGCGGATTTTAAAGCGATGGCAGTTCATACCGCTTTCGGATTTGTTTTGATAGCATTGAGTCTTATAAGTGCTATTGGCTATTTTTCCAAGGTTCATAAAATTAAGCTCGCGCAAGCGATTCCCATTACAGTCACCATAGGAATTTTTCTCATTAATGGTCTTTTAGTCCTTTCAATAAAAGAAGAAGCTTTATCAAATAAAGTGGAATCAAATTTGGCTAATTTGTTATTTTTTGCAGGAAGTATTTTTTCAATTTTATTTGGTCTAATTCTTTTTTATGCGCAAAAATTTAATTCTCTCTCGAGAAAAGAAAAGGAACTCTCAACCCTATTGCATGAAACGTTAGAAGCAACTGAAGATGGAATATTAGCCACGAGTAAAAAAGGAAAAATTCTTATTTATAATCAACGTTTTCTAACTATGTGGAACGTTTCTGAAGCGCAATGCAAGGAGTTGAATTTATACCAGTTAATTGATTATCTTGCAGATAAACTTAATAACCCTCAATCTTTCAAAGAAAATATTTATGCAGATTTTGCAAATCATCATAATCATCATGAATCCATTGCTAGTTTAAAAGTCGATGGTTTTTATCAAGTTTCTGCTCGCCATCAATTATCAAATGACCAAATCGTAGGTTATGTATTGACATTTACAGACATTACACAATCAAAAAAACTAGAGCAGGAAATTATTCATCATAAGTCTCACGATGCTCTGACAGGACTTGCAAATAAAATGGCGCTAATTCATGGCATTCAAATATTAGTTCGTCATGCCTTAGTGCGCGAAAAATTAGTCTCTGTATTTTTACTAGATATAGGACGATTCGCTAGAATTAATGATACATATGGCCAAACGGTAGGAGATCTCCTTTTAAAAAACATTGCGCTAAGAATTACACAGGAAGTTCCTGACGCTGAACTCATTGGTCGTCTCGTAAGCGATGTGTTTGTGGTGGTCTTTATAGTGAATAATACAAATGAATTAGAAACAAAAGCCAATCAATTAATAGCATTGTTTACAAAGCCTTTTTATTGCCAAAATACTAAACTTATTTTAACGTGTAGTTTGGGTGCATCTCTAGCACCTTATGACAGCAAAAATCCAGAAGAGCTATTGCGGCTTGCCGATATTGCATTGTTACAAAGCAAAAAAATTGGGGCCAATCATTATATGCGATATAAACCTCAATATGGTGAATATGTCAAACATCTACTACAAATTGAAAATGAGCTTCATACTGCATTAAAAAACGAAGAATTTGTTCTTTATTATCAACCGATTATTGAGCTAAGTACGTTTAAAATTATCGGTGTTGAGGCTTTGTTACGCTGGTATAATCCACGGCTGGGATTATTGCTCCCTGATCAGTTTTTAGAGGTCGCTAATGAGGTTGGATTGATATCTGATATTGGTGACTGGGTATTAAACCGTGCGTGTTCACAGATCAGGTCCTGGGAAAATCAAGGTCTTGAGCCCATCAAATTAAACGTTAATGTTTCTTCAGCGCAGTTTAAAAACTGCCGTATTGTAGGAAATGTTATGAGTGTTTTAAACAAAACCCAGATACATCCACATCAACTCCAAATTGAATTGCTCGAACAAACTTTAATCGATAAGTCAAATGAAGTTGTATATTGTTTATCAGCCTTGCAAAAAAAAGGCGTGGATGTGGCGTTGGATGATTTTGGGACTGGCTATTCAAACGTTAATTATTTAAAAAATTTCCCCGTAGATTGCATCAAAATAGCAAGGCCTTTTATAGCGGATATTGAAAAAAACTTTGAAAATAAAAATCTGATTATTTCCATGATTCAAATGGCAGAGTCTCATCATATCACCACCGTTGCAGAAGGAATTGAAACAAAAGAACAACTTGATTTTCTAAGAGAGCAACATTGCCAATTTGGTCAAGGATATTACTTCTCGAAACCGATGACGGCTGAAGAATGCTTTAAATTCCTATCCATGAAGATATATCGTCCACCAACTTAGCCGAATTTTTGTTAATGTATGGAAATTAGAAGTCAATTATGTCTTTTATAAGGTATTTAAGCTTTCAAGTTCGACAGATATCGTAACATTTCCTTTTTCATCCTTTGTTCGCTTAAGAATGGTGTAATTAATTAGTGAAAGATGCTCTGAACGGGTGACTGCTTCACTTAAATAATACATGCTTTCAGTAGTAATTTGTTCTGGAGGGATGTTCAATTTTTCTATTTGTTTGGAGACTGCTTTAAGATCCAAAAGTCCTTCACCAAGAATCATCTTCAAATCATTGACTTGATTCTCCGTTAAACCATTCCCAAGAGCCATTAAAACCGGCTTGGAGGCTGTATTAATATTAATCGAAGTAATTTCAGGTAATGCGGTAATATAGGGTGACAGCAGAAGATAATCCTGTGCGCTGACACTTTGAATAAGACGAAATTCAGAAATGGATTTCATTGGCTGATGACTGGGTAAATAAGGTGGTTTATTTTGCTTGTAAATGCTAAGTAGCCGGTCTGTGCCTTGATCGGGTTTATAGGGCGTCACCCAATGTGCTGTCGCCAAAACCTGTGATTTGCGTTCATTAGAATTCATGCTAGGTAATATCTGCTCTAACAATTGATTAAAGGTGATTTCATATCGTTTATCTTGCAAGTTATTGAGGTTAAAACGTGCCTGTAGGTCGATGAGTTTTCCTGTGGTTCTAATTTGCGGATATAAATTCTCATAGCGATTAGGGTATTCAATGGTTTCAGGAAGTGGTTTATTAAATTCGGGGTTGGATAATAAATTCATAGCCCAAAAGGTCACTCCTTGTGAAGCGAGATATAATTTATCGCTGGTAATGGTCAAGCGAGTTCGATAGATATCCAAATGTAAACGAGTACTCATGGCCGTGACAGCGATTGCCACCAAAGTCATAATAAAAAGCGCTGTTAAAAGAGCACTTCCTCTTGATTTGAATTTAAGACCCATACAACGCCTCAGGCACAATAAATAATAAATTCATTCTTCCCCAGACTTCGAGCTCTATATCCATTTGAAAAGCAACTGGTAACGGTTCTTTAGTTTGATTTTGCTGAACGGCATTAGCTCGCCATTCAGATAATACTTGGCGGCTTCGATTTAAATAAGAAAATTTACACCGTTTTATTTTATTCAATAATACCTTGTCACTGTATTGTTCCCGGCTTGGCGTATCAAGCATTCTCCAGCTTCTGCGAATCAATTTGTCATTTTGACAAAGATATGCCACACGCTTTAAAGTACTTCTTTTTTCAGTACTATTGGGATTTACCATGCCATCCCGTGTGAATTCGGTATATCCAGGTTCGCCAATAAAAGAAGGTATTAATAGCATATCATTACCACGAATTGCGCGATCGATAATTTGTTTAGTATCTCTTTCAATAATGGTCATCGTTAGCTGTAATGAATTAAGACGATCGGCTTGTTCGTTAACACGAGAGCGTGTGGTAAAGGCATGATACATAGAAGTGGAGGTAATAACTGCCAAAATTGCAAACACGGCTAATGCGATCATGATTTCAATTAACGTGTAGCCTTTTATCTTCATGATAAATACCTATAGGCAATCAATTCGTCTGTAAACGGACCAGATTGACTTGTGCTCACTTTGATGGAAATGATTTGCGTTTTTTTAAAAGGTCCTGGCAATAATTGGGCTCGCCAATACCAGTTCTGATTCAACATACTTGTAACTTCGGTGATGGGTTGCCCAGCAGGTATGGTAATTAACCCAAGTTGGATAGCACTGACTCCTTGCATAGCGACCCAGTGACTGATTGTGCGCTCCTTAATGCGTTGAGTATAGTTCACATCTTGTGACGTAGCTTTTAATAGGGCGGTGAGCGCAATAGCGAGCACGGCGAGCGCTAATAACACTTCAATTAATGTAAATCCGTTTTGTTTAGTTGACCTATTCATTTCGCCAAATCAATATTAATATGACCGTCATGATTTCCTCGAATAGTAACAAGCTTTGTCTCATTATCCAGATTAAAGCTTACAACAAAAGGGCTCATATCACCTGAAGCGTTAATTATAATTTCTGGGCCATCTTTTTGAGGCCGGTTCGTATCCCATTGCAAGCGAGCGGAGGTAGGAATTTTTTGGAATGAAAAAATCCCTTTATCAGAGACTTTTTGCCAAATACCTTGTGGACTATAACGAACAACTTGATATCCTTTGGAGCTTAAATCGATGCCTAACGTACTCGCTTCCAGTATGGCTTGCTGTTGAGCTAATTTGATATAATTTGCAAATTGCTCGGCTGCCACAATAACTTTTCGTTTACCGCCAAAATCTCCAAATGACAGCAGAGCAAAGGTCAATGCGATTCCGATGATGACCATGACAATTAAGATTTCAAGCAACGTAAAGCCGGCTTTGGTCTTATTGATCGATACAGGTTTATTTCGCATCCCAATTGCCAATTTCAGAGTTTATGCCTTTACCACCAGGCTGCCCATCGGCACCAAGGGTAAAAATATCTATTTCACCATGCTGGCCAGGATTTAAATATAAATAATCTCTTCCCCAAGGATCCTTTGGTAAGGCTTTTAGATAGGGTTTCCAGTTTGGCGGTACAGGATTGGTGGTTGGTTTTTCTACCAACGCAATCAGCCCCTGATCGGTTGTAGGATAAAATCCATTGTCTAAATGATACAAATCTAAAGCATTTTCTATGGCTAATACATCTTGTTTGGCTTTAACGACGCGGGCTTCATCAGGTCTACTAATAATTTTAGGAACAACAATAGATGCTAAGATACCGAGAATCACAACGACAACCATGATTTCAATAAGAGAAAAACCACTACGTTTGTTCATATTACTAACTGCTCCATAGAGAAAATAGGCAACAGCGTTGCCAGCACAATAAATAAAACAACAGCACCCATTAACATAATAATTAGGGGTTCTAATAGGGTCAGTGCTGTATCAATTAAACGTCTCACTTCTTTATCTAGATGGGAGGCTGCTCGTTCCATCATTTCTGCAAGCAAGCCACTTTTTTCACCACTTGCTATGAGATGAATCGCCATAGGACTTAAAAAGCCGGTTTTCTTCAAAGCAGTATGAATTGCTTTTCCTTCACGCACATCAATTGTAGCTTCATCAAATGCTTTACGCATAATTAAATTATTTAACAAACTGGCTGAAACTCTCATCGTCTCAAGTATGTTGACTCCTGCCGCAAATAAAATACTGAAGGTATGGATATAGCGCGCGGTATTTACTGAGCGAACGAGATAAGCCACTACTGGTATCTTAAGCATAGCACGATCCCAGAACATTCTGATTGAAAGATAACGAAGACTTCTTTTAATAGCAATGATAAGCACAATTAAAGTAATTAAAATATATAACCCGTAAGATTCAACAAAAGAACTGATTGCTATTAGAACCTCGGTCATAGGTGGTAAAGATTGCCCGCTAGTACTAAATACTTCAATGATCTTAGGAACAACAAACGCTAATAAGAAGCTGATAATCCCTAAAGACACAATGACCATCAAGCTAGGGTAGATGAGTGCTTGTTGAATTTTTTGACGAGTTTGTTGTTGTTGTTCTGTATAATCGGCTAATTTTTCTAAAACCACATCCAGTCGGCCTGATTGTTCACCTGCAGCAACCGTAGCTTGATACAACTCTGGAAAAGCATAAGGATATTCTGCCATAGCTTGCGCGAGAGAATACCCTTCAACCACTTTCGACCGAACACCCATAATGAGCTGCCGTGTTTTATCTTTGTCCGTTTGTTCTATAACGCCGCGAAGTGATTCTTCCACGGGAATTCCAGCAGCCAATAACGTTGCTAATTGGCGCGTAAACAAAGATAAATCTTGTGCAGAAAGCTTATTTTTATGTGCGCTCTGATGAAAGCGCTTTAAGGCTTGAACTTTGGTAGGTACCAATTCCTTTTCACGAATTAATTGTCTGGCTTGACGTTCAGAGTCCGCCTCTATGACTCCTTTGCAGGTTGCACCAGATTTCGTAATTGCTTGATATTGGTATGCTGCCATTTCAACTCGTTTGTCTAGTTTGTCTCATCAAAAAAAGAATCGAGTATAGGTACTTTAACTTCTATAAGACGAGTATCTGCAATCCGATGCGTAATCCGATGCGTAAATTAAAAAAATATTCTTTCTTAAAGTAGTTTAATCTATTGGGTTTAATAAGTCACTTAAGGTAAACTACTGCATAGGGCAAACTCATAGTTTGTATTAATAAAGCATAATATGTTTCATTTCTATGCGAGCAGGAATGGTCTCGCTAAGTGTTTTTATTCTTTATAACATTAGGATGACTTGCCTTAAAACTACCGTCGTGCTGTTACATGGAGATAATAATGAGTAAAGAGGTACTGCTTCAAGCGATTAATGAACATGAAATCAAATTCATTGACTTACGGTTTACGGACACGAGAGGAAAAGAGCAGCATATTACTATCCCTGTGTCTGCTGTAAATGATGATTTTATTGAACATGGCAAAATGATTGATGGCTCTTCCTTTAAAGGGTGGCAAAAAATTCATCAATCTGATTTGGCTCTGGTTCCAGATTTAGACAGTGTTCAGCTCGATCCATTTTATCAAGAAAATACACTTTTTATTCGATGCAATGTCGTTGATCCCCAAACGATGCTTGGATATGACCGTGATCCTCGGTCTTTAGCGTTACGTGCTGAAGCATACCTTCAATCAACGGGCATTGCCGATCAAGCTTATTTTGGTCCTGAACCAGAATTCTTTTTATTTGATGATGTCCGATGGGAAACTAATATAAGTGGTTCTTTTTACAAAATTGATTCCGAAGAAGCTCAATGGAATTCAGGTAAAGTCGTTGAAGGGGGGAATATAGGTCATCGTCCACATATTAAAGGCGGTTATTTCCCCGTTCCGCCTGTTGACTCTTCGCAAGATATTCGTTCAGCCATTAGCCGAATTTTAGAAGATCTTGGTATTGAAGTGGAAGCCCATCATCATGAAGTGGCAACGGCAAACCAATGTGAGGTGGCAACTCGTTTTAACAGTTTGACGAAAAAAGCCGATGAATTACAAATTTTAAAATATGTGGTTCATAACGTTGCACATAATTACGGGAAAACGGCGACCTTTATGCCAAAACCTTTGGTAGGTGATAATGGAAGTGGCATGCACTGCCATCAATCTCTGAGTAAGGATGGTGTGAATTTATTCTCTGGCGATCAGTATGCGGGCCTTTCTGAAACCGCTTTGTATTACATTGGAGGTATTATTAAGCACGCCCGTGCTTTAAATGCTTTCACAAACCCTGCAACGAATAGTTATAAACGACTAGTACCTGGGTTTGAAGCCCCTGTTTTATTAGCGTATTCTGCTCGAAATCGGTCGGCTTCCATCCGTATTCCTCATGTTAGCAGCCCCAATGCCCGCAGAATAGAAGTTCGATTCCCAGATCCCACTGCGAACCCATATTTAGCGTTTTCTGCCATGATGATGGCGGGGTTAGATGGAATTCAAAATAAAATTCATCCGGGACAACCTATGGATAAAGATCTATATGATCTTCCTCCAGAAGAATTGATTGATGTGCCTACTGTCGCAAGCTCCTTAGAAGAAGCGGTAAATCACCTTCGTCAAGACCATGAGTTCTTATTACAAGGGGATGTTTTTAGTAAGGAATTCATTAAGAGCTATATCGAATTACGTGAACAAGACATCGCACAAGTACGCAGTTTAGTACATCCTTTCGAATTCGAGCTATATTATAGTAGTTGATTCATTATTTTCCATTGATTGGGAGATACGAGTTAGCAAGGCCTACCATTAGGTAGGCCTTGGCTTAGACTGGATAGAAGTCCTAATTCAAACTAAGACCATTTCCTCATTATAGCTGGAGCATAGGATGAAAAAGACACTTCTTTTTACTTTTTTAATGGCATTAAGCTTACCTATGCAAGGGCAAATTTACAAATGGACCGATAGCAGTGGTACTGTTCATTTTACCGACAAACCTCGGCCTGGCGCTGAAAAGGTCGATTTACCAGCAGTACAAACGTTCTCATCACCTCCAGTTGAACCTGTAGCAACCCCCGAGCCCTTACAACTTGTAGATGAAGCTACCGATTATAAGATTGAAATTGTAGAACCTAAAAATCAAGCCACCATTCGAAATAATCAAGGCTATATATCCGTTATGTTGCAGATAACTCCTGAACTTAAAGAAAGCGATAAGGTACAAATTCTTTTTGATGGTTCACCGCTTGGAGAGCCACAAGCGAACACCGTTTTTGCGTTAAAAGATGTTAACCGTGGTGCTCATAGTATTGCCGCTCAAATTGTGGGTGGGGCTGGGAAGGTGTTGGACACAAGTGAAGCCATCACCGTCTACATGCATCGACCTCGAGTCGGTATGGTTCCCCAAACACGGCCAGCAGGCAGAAGCCCTTGAAATTTCTCTTATAAACCCTATCTATATCCAAGAGGTCACATCTGGGTAGTCCAGACGTATTTTTTTGAATTTAGCCAGCAATGGAGATTTATCAATGGCAAGTAAGCAGCAAACCATGGGATTTCAAACTGAAGTGAAGCAAATGCTTCATCTAGTGGTCCACTCATTATACAGCAACAAAGAAATTTTCTTGCGTGAATTAATTTCAAATGCTTCCGATGCATTGGATAAACTACGATTTCTTGCTTTATCAAATAGTGAATTATATGAAGGCGATTCTGATTTAAAAATTACGATTGATTATAACGAAAAATTAAAGACGATTACGATTCGAGACAATGGCATTGGGATGAGCCGTGACGAGGCAGTTGAAAATTTAGGAACCATCGCCAAGTCGGGAACTAAAGAGTTTTTAAGCAAACTCACCGGCGAATCAGCAAAAGATTCGCACTTAATTGGTCAGTTTGGCGTTGGATTTTACTCAGCCTTTATTGTGGCTGATAAAGTTACGGTAAAAAGTCGCCGTGCTGGTCTAAAACCTGATGAAGGGGTTGTTTGGGAGTCTGCTGGCGAAGGTGAATTTACAATCGCAGAGGAAACCATAAAGGAACGTGGTACAGCCATTACATTGCATCTTAAAAAAGAAGAAGAGGAGTTTTTAAGCGAGTGGCGATTACGAAATATCATCAACAAATACTCTGATCACATTTGTTGGCCAATTGTTATGAAGACAACTTCACCAGAAGATAAAAAGAAAGAAGAATATGAAACCGTCAATAAAGCCACCGCTTTGTGGACTCTACAAAAATCAGAAATTACCGATGAAGAGTATCAAGAGTTATATAAGCACATTTCTCATGATTTTCAGAATCCATTAATTTGGTCGCATAATCATGTAGAAGGAAAACAAGATTATATCAGCTTATTGTACATCCCAAGTCATGCGCCATATGATCTTTGGCAACATGAAGTTAAACATGGGTTAAAGTTGTATGTTAAACGCGTATTTATCATGGACGATGCATCGCAATTTTTACCTCGTTACTTACGCTTTGTAAAAGGAATTGTCGATGCCAGCGATTTACCTTTGAATATTTCTCGTGAAATTCTGCAAGACAATAAACAAGTGGAAAGCATTCGTACTGCTTGCACAAAACGGATTCTTTCTATGCTAGAGAAATTGAGTCGGGATGATTCAGAAAAATACCAGCAATTTTGGGATGAATTTGGCTTGGTTATTAAGGAAGGGCCTATCGAAGATCCCGTTAATCTTGAGAGTCTTTCGAAGCTACTACGTTTTGCAACCACTGCTTCAGAGTCTGAAAGACAAACGGTTTCCCTTCAAACCTATGTGGATCGCATGCAAAAGGGGCAGGATAAAATCTATTTCATCACAGCTTCAAGCTACAATGCCGCCAAAAATAGCCCGCATTTAGAAATTTTTAAGAAAAAAGGGATTGAGGTTTTATTATTAAGTGATCGAGTCGATGAATGGTTGGTTAGTTATTTAAATGAATTTGATGGAAAGCCACTTCAATCCATTAGCAAAGGTAAAATTGATTTAGTAGATGAAAAAGAGGTAAAAGAGCAAGAAAAAACCTTAGAACCTATGCTTAAGCAAATTAAAGAGGTCCTCGGTGATCGAGTGAAAGAGGTAACCATAACTCATCGCTTGACCGACTCACCCGCCTGCGTAGTTGCCGATGAAGGTGATTTGGGATTGGAGATGCAGCGAATACTTCAGGCCGCAGGACAAAAGTTACCTGAAACAAAGCCCATATTTGAAATTAATCCCGAACATCCTTTAATTCAGCAACTTCATGCTTGTCAGGATGATGAACGATTCGCCAAATGGACGGTTGTCTTATTTGAGCAAGCCGTCTTATCTGAAGGTGGGCAACTTGATAATCCCGCGGATTTCGTAAAACGCATGAATGAGTTGCTTTTAAATTCCTAATTCAACATCTTTCGATTAGGTCCAGGTCTATCTTTTGTTAGACCTGGACCATTTAACATCCGCTTTTATAAGCTTTCCAAAGTGCCAAGTTTTTCCATTTGAAACGACAACTGATTCTAATCCAGAAAACTGCTCATACTGCTCTTTTGGAATAGTAAAGATCAGTTTATGTTGATCTCCACTATCACTATAACGGCTAAGCATAAATTCCATTTTCCCGATGCGTAAAATAGGCAAAGCGTCAGAAACGATGAATTTTTCTTGGCTTTCTAGATGAATCTCAACGAACTCTTCATTTGTATGCGCTTGTTTAGGTTGATTAAGTTGAACCACTTTAATTTGATTCAACTTTTCAGGCACAATTAAAGAATGCGAAACGCGGGCGTCATTAGCTGATTTATGAAAAGATGGAATTCGGTGAGGCATTTCTTTAGTGGTATCGAATCCAGGACCATAATCTTTATTAAACCGAATGGTTGTAAGATAGATTGCTCCTGACTCGGTTTGGTCAAAAGAAAAGCGAACCGAATGAATTTTTCTTAAATCAACCCCTTGGAATTGTGATAAAGGGATCCTGACCGTTCTAAAAAGAGGATTAAATTGATATTCATCATCATAGCTTCCAGGTCCATTCAAGATTGAGAATTCGCTTAATTTCACAGGGGTTGAGATCTTCTCATCAGCATCCACAAGATGAATGCTTAAATCGGTTTCGTTCGCGCGGTTTAAAATGCTATCCGAGCGCATCACTCGAAAGTCAAGTGTCATGAACGAGGATATATCCTTTCCTTGGCCAATAGCTGACCAAACGGATTCAAAATAGGGCGTATTCATAACGCGTTCCCATTGAATTTTTGCAACACGTTGTTTTACTTTGAGGGAAGGGTCCACTTCACCGTGGATGATTTTAATATGATGATGAACATTACTGAATCCCGATGAATTAATACCTGTATTTTGATTAAAATTATCCACCACGGCGATAGAATGGTTATTTCGTGATGGGAAATAATCTCTATCAATTTGCGTAATTTGTTTTAAGATTATGGGAAGGGGACTTAGTGGATTAAAGTGTGCCATGTCTTCCTTTCGATTGAGCAAATGACCTTTAAAGAAGGCTAGCACGCTGTTCTGAGCGATTAATTGTTGCCTTTTCGAGTCTTTATCAAAAGGAGAAAATAAGATATCTGAATGACTACAGATTTCAAAACGCACGTCAGGGATTTGCCACTCTGTATTAAAAAAATTATGATTTGCACCCCATACTTCATAGAGTGATTTTGGAGTGTTATCAATAATCGAATCATCGTTGATCATTCGTTCAAATGGGTTTTTCCCCTGTGCATCAACGACATCGCCATCGCATAATGGAAGCAGTTGATTCCAAGCAACTTGATCTGCATTCAATTGATCGAGCATGTGTGTATAAGAATTAAAGATGGGAAAATCCGTACCCCCAATTTCATAGAGTGCGTTAATGGATAATTCTGGCATCAAAGTTTTCCATGCACTTCCTGGCTCCTGATAAAGAGCATAAGCCGCTCGAATCCCTTGCGCGCCACGGGAGTGCCCAAATAAGCCAACTCGAGTAAAATCCATCTTGTTAACGATTGGTTTTAATTTAGGATTTAACTTTCTAGGAAATGAGTTGGCAGCAAACCATTTATACAGTAAGGAAAGATGTTTAAGAATCAAACGTCCCCTGGCTTTGATTAAGGCAACGTCGTCAGGGGAGCTTTTACCGCCGTTTATTCCACGATTAGAATTAATAGAGATAGTAATAATACCCCAAGAAGCTAGCTGCTTCGCAATGTAATTGTATCCCTCATGATTCGGGACAACCACATACCCTTTGGGGCATTCGCCTGTGATAGTATAACTCGTATCATCATCAATTCTAGGATTTTTCCCTCGTCCACAAGTCGAATGATTGCCATGAAGCATAATAACTAAGGGGCTGGGGGATAATTGCTCAATATTTTTTGGAAAAAAAACTCGAGCCCAAATTTCTGTTTTTTCATCATTTAAAACATCTGTATGTATTTTTGCAGGGAGGCGATATTCTTCAGTATCCACTTCATAAGGGCCATTCTGATCTTCTATTGCAAAAGAGTTATGGGCTAAGCAACGCGTTACAAAAAAGAATGAAAGGGCAATAATAAGACATAACCTTGCTGATTTCATACAATATACCTCTCCCAGAGTCGAAGAATAAAAATAAAAAGGCCCGCAATGGCGAGCCTTCTGGGTAAAACCGTTATTTTTTATTCCTCAGTTAAGCGGAAGTACTTTGTTCCAAAATAGCGTTGAAGTTTCTTGCGAATGGTACCGCGGCTGATCCCTAGCATTTTTGCGGCTTGTAGTTGATTTCCTCTGCGCTTTTCCATAACCGCTTGTAAAAGAGGTGGCTCAACTTCAGAAAGAATCATGTCGTAAAGGCCAGAAATAGATTTATTTTTGTTTTCAGCAAGAAAACGATTTACTAATCCATAGACCAGTTCTTGCAACCCTTTTTCTTGAGTTGCATTGGCACTGTTAACACTGCGTGATTCAGTAACATTCATGGGTAACTTCCTTATTTTAATTAACTCTTACAGTCCAAGCTCTCTCTTACCAATAAATAGAGAGAATATCATTTTACACGAACAAAAATTAAGAATCTAGAATTTACATGATAATATAGCTCATTGATTGTATATGATTTTTTAAATCAAGGTCGATTTAGATACAGCCAACTTCTTTTTTAATCAAATCGGTAATCGTGCAATCGGCGCTTTGGGCAGAAAGCGATTGTTTAAGCACTACGAGATTTTTTATCATTCGTTCAGTAAACGTTTGATCCAAGAGCAGTTTAGAGATGAGACGTGTCAATTCATGTACATTAAAGTCATATTGTAATAACTCGGGTGCAACCATCTTATCTTGTAATAAATTTGATAAACCGAGATATTTAACGTTTATCAATTTAGAGGCTAAAAGGTAGGTAAGTAAGGAGGCTTTGTATATGATGCACATTGGTTTTCCGAGTAGGGCACATTCGAGTGAAGCAGTTCCCGATGCGACTACCACACATTCACTCATTGCAGCAACATCAATGGCATGACCTGAAACTAAGGTATAAGAAAAGGATTTATCTTGTAAGAAGCGTTCAATCTCGTAATCATCAATCGTATTGGCTACAGGTATAACTATATGTAAATTCTCAATGTTTTTATGTAGCGTTTCCGCAGCACAAGCCAGAATAGGCATATGTTTTTTTATTTCATGAGTCCGGCTACCAGGAAGAATAGCCAATAACCGTTTATTCTCAGGAAGTCCGAGCGATTTTAAGGGTTCTGTTAAAAATTTATGATGCTCCATTCGGTTAACCAGCGGGTGCCCTACAAACGATACAGGTATTCCCGCTGATTCATAAATAGCTTTTTCAAAAGGCAAAATAACCGCCATATGATCAATATGCTGCTGAATGGTATGAATTCTTCCAGCTTTCCATGCCCAGATTTGGGGGCCGATATAATAAAGAATGCGTAAACCAAGCTCGCGTTTTGCAAATTTGGCTAATCGCAGGTTAAATCCAGGGTAATCGACCAACACGAGCAAATCAGGTTTTGATTCTCTAAGATGTTTTTGTATGGCTTTAAATGCTTTTTTAATGATACTAAAGTGACGTAAAACTTCCGTAACTCCTGTGACACCAAAACGCGCCAAATCGCTGATAAGTTCAGCTCCAGCAGCTTCCATGTTTCTTCCACCTATACCGGTCACTTTAAGCGATGGATCATCTCGTTTTAATTGACGAATCACCTCGGCTGCATGCTGATCGCCTGATTCTTCGCCTGCAACAAAAACAATATGTTTATATAGCCGCATAGCGTGCAATTAAGTGATTATTAATCAACGTGGTGATCTTTTCTGCTGTAGAAAGTGCAGCACATCCATCCTGGCCTGTCACAAGCGGCTCGCTGTCTTCACGAATACAATTGACGAAGGATTTAATTTCCTCAAGTAATGCATCGCCTTTTTCAAAAGCAGATTGATGGCGCGTTATTTCAGGAATACCGGGGAACATTTCACCTTCTCCTTTCTGAAACACAGCAAACTGCTTGTTTTGATAGTCAATGGAAATGTAGGTGTCTTGTTGAAAAATACGAGTTTTCCGTTCAGATTTAAAACTGATTCGACTGGCGGTTACATTAGCCACACATTGATTTTCAAAAGTAATTCTGGCGTTCGCAATATCGATAGACTTGGTTAAGACCGGTGCCCCTTGGGCATCTATATTTTTAATTGGGCTATGGACAATAGATTGGATAATATCGATATCATGAATCATTAAATCCAAGATAACATTGACATCTGTTCCTCGAGGATTAAATGGGGCAAGGCGATGCGACTCAATAAATAAGGGTTGGGTAAGATGATCCTCCAAGGCTAACCGTGCTGCATTAAACCGCTCTAGATGGCCCACTTGTAATTTAAGACCGTTTTCTTCAGCCAAAGAAATTAACTCTTCAGCTTGCGCAACGGTTTCAGTGATTGGTTTTTCAATTAGAACGTGTATGCCATGTTGTAAACAATCTTTAGCAATTGCAAAATGAGCATTTGTGGTTGCAGAAATACTAACAGCATCCACTTTACCAAACAGATCATGATAATCTCTTACGCCTTGAACATTGAGCTCCTGAGATACGGAATCCACAACACTTTTGTTAACATCACAGACTGCAATCAGCTCGACATCACTTAAGGATTTATATTTTTGCGCATGAAAGCGCCCTAGGTATCCCACCCCAATTACAGCACATTTTAATTGACTCATAATAATGAAGACTAAAATAATTTGCAGGCATTATCGCATTAACAAAATTTCTTAGCAATTTAAGTGGGAATAATTCACCATTTCACTGAGCAATAAGAGCGAGTAGATTTGATTTTAAACGACCCCATCCCATGGAGTTTTTGATTTTTTTATGTTAATATAGCTCATTATTTGTACTGTAGGTATGGAATTAAACATCATGAAAATTTCTGCTACTGTTCTTGATGAAAAAAATAACCTGGTATTTGTCACGCTATTTGAGTCTTATTTAGCAAAATTTATTCTTGAACATAGTGAGCTCTATGTTGAAGCGTTTAAAAAACTGTTGCATGGCCTCGACCAGTTGCTCACTACAGAGAATGAATTACGCCAGCAAATCATATCCAGGAAATCAAAGGGGTTTGATCTGGATCGCGTTTTATATTTCATTTTTTCTCAAGTCAATGAACAGTATCCAGGATATGCGTCATTTAGAGATGTAATAGATAATTTTCAGCTTTCCTCCGCGGATTACTTACTAAAGCAGATTACAGATAATGTTTTAACACCAGCCAAACCAACTCCAAGCCCCGTTGTTAGCCAAGTTGGAATATTTAAATCGATTACTGAGCCAACATCGAGACGAAGTCCTTTTAATTCGTCACGAAGTCCTTTGCTTTTTCATGAGCGGAATAGGGGGGTAGTTGAAATATCTTCTGAACTTTCAGACGAGGATGAGGCTAATGATGAGTTTACTTATAATTTGGGAATCGTTTCAGAACTCTTTACGCCCGCTGATTTTAAGGGGTATTTTAAGCATCCAATTTATCCTGCTAGATACAATTACTATCCTCATGAAGAGAGTTATGTAGCGCGTTGGCTCAGAAAACGTCAATGTCCGGTTATTTCAGGTTCATCTGGCTCTACGGAAGCATTATTATCACGTGTTTTCCCCTTGATACAGACTTTGACCTCTGAAGAGAAAAAAATCATACTGTTCGCACAAGCATGTAATATGGTTGCCAATGGCCATCATTCTATTTTTGAAGCCATGATTGTTGCAGAGAGTTTTGGCTATGTGCTTGAAACCAAACCCACATTACTTGAATTTTATTTACAAGGTGTTCCCGAAGTCATTCAAAAAAGTGAAGCGTTTCATGATTTTCTTGCATCTGAGGCAATCCAATCCTTACCTATGGATAGACCCATGACACCTCTTGAGATAAGTACATCGGAAGAAGATGGGTTTTTTGATGAAATCTCAATGCTTACAACTTAATGACCTTATTGAGACATAGGTTACACTCAAAGGTATTTGGCGTCCCAGGCAGGATTCGAACCTGCGACCTGCCCCTTAGGAGGGGGCTGCGCTATCC
Source organism: Legionella impletisoli (assembly GCF_900639875.1). Classification (GTDB taxonomy): domain Bacteria; phylum Pseudomonadota; class Gammaproteobacteria; order Legionellales; family Legionellaceae; genus Legionella_A; species Legionella_A impletisoli. The sequence goes on along the minus strand of NZ_CAAAIA010000001.1, from coordinate 176,753 downwards.
AGCTGTGCCACTGGGACCCTTTACCGGAGTAAGTTTATCCTTATGAATATCCTATGTCTACTTCACATCCCAATATAATTGGGACCCCCGCCGCCCTCAGGTGCAAACCAAACAATATTTTGCCGAGGATCTTTAATATCGCAAGTTTTACAATGTATGCAATTTTGAGCATTGATTTGCAGCCTAGGCCCTGATTCCTCTTGAACAATCTCATAGACTGCTGCAGGGCAATAATGCGTTTCAGGGGATGCGTAAATTTTATAATTTACATCGATAGCTAACGATTTATCCCGCAACTTCAAATGAGGCGGTTGATTTTCTTCATGAAAGGTATTGGATAAATATACGGAAGACAATCGGTCAAAGGTTAGGACCCCATCTGGTTTTGGATAATGAATTTCTTTGCATTCTTTTGCGGGCTTTAACGTAAGATGATCGGCATGATTAGAGAGCGTCCATGGTGAGTGGCCCCGAGTAATATAAGTTTCAAATGCTGCATTAATAAGACCTGGCAGAAGACCGTATTTAAATCCCGGACGGATGTTTCGCACTTTGTATAGCTCATCGCCCAACCAGGATTGTTGGAGTGTTTGCTGATAGTTTTTAAGTTCAAAGACTTCATCAGAAGATTCATTTAGTGCATTAAAGCATACTTCAGCCGCTACCATAGCAGATTTAATTGCCGTATGAATTCCTTTTATTTTGGGGACATTTAAAAAACCAGCAGCATCCCCAATTAAAGCCCCTCCAGGAAAGGTTAATTTTGGCAAAGATTGCCAGCCACCTTCACTTAGCGCTCGAGCACCATATTCAATTCGCTCGCCATCTTCGAGCAATGAACGTATAAAAGGGTGGGTTTTGAAGCGCTGCATTTCTGAAAATGGGTTTAACCAAGGGTTTTGATAATCTAAGCCCACCACAAATCCGATTGATACGCGATGTTCAGAAAAATGATAAATAAAAGATCCACCATAAGTTTGATGATCCAACGGCCATCCAAGAGTATGAACTACTTCACCTAGCCGATGCTTTTCTGGCGAAACACGCCAGATTTCTTTGATACCTAATCCATAGGTTTGAGGTTGACAAGTCTGGCGAAGATCAAAACGGTTCATAAGATTTCGGCTTAATTGCCCACGGCATCCTTCTGCAAACAGTGTTTGTTTGGCGTGTAAATGCATCCCAGGCTGGTAATGATCGGTTTTTTGACCTTCTTTATCTATTCCCAACTCGCCAGTAGACACACCGATTACTTGACCGTCACCATCATATAGAATATCCGTTGCAGCAAAGCCTGGATAAATTTCACAACCTAATTCTTCGGCAATACCAGCTAAATACTGACATAATTCGCCTAGACTAATAATGTAATTGCCTTTATTGTGCATGGGTTTTGGCGTAGGCAAACGAAAAGCACGTTGTTTAGATAAATAATAAAATTTATCGCGCGTAACTGGCGTATTAAGTGGAGCTTGTTGCCAACTATCTGGCAATAGCTCCTTAAGGCTAGAAGGTTCTAAAATAGCCCCTGAGAGTATATGAGCGCCAATGTGGGCGCCTTTTTCCAAAATACAAACACTCACATCACAATTTTCTTTTACGGCTAACTGTTTTAGTCTAATGGCTGCGGCTAATCCGGAAGGACCCGCCCCCACAATGACCACATCATAATCCATTGTTTCGTAAGTCACACCAACTCCCCATGTAAAATCAGAATAATCGCTTGTATCGGAATGAAGATCAAGAACGAGCGAATTTAAATTATTCCCTTAACTCATTTAAACTGCAGTTTGCAGTTTGAGGGAGCAGAATTTTTGGTTGACATTGCTTTTCAGCGACATAGTATGTTGAAAACTAATGAAACTTCTTAGAGTTGGCTATAATAAATCTAATAAGTATTCAATTTTTAACATTATTTTTAAGGACAGCCATGCAAGTTTTACCCTTTAAACAATCCAATCTTGGTACAATTGGTGTAGAGGTAGAACTACAGATCATCAATAGCGATAGCTTTAAATTAACCTCCTGGGCTAAAGAAATTCTAGATGAGTTAGAAAATACAAAATATCAGAATCGAGTTAATCATGAAATCACCCAAGGGATGATTGAAATTAATACAACCGTTCATGAATCGCCTGAAGATGTGCATTCTGAACTATTGGAATTGCAAGCTGTTCTTTTGAAGTTAGTTCACAACAAAAAGATCACATACTGCGGCGGCGGAACCCATCCATTTCAAGATTGGCATGACCAAAAAATATTTCCAGATCCTCGCTATAAAAGAGTATTAAAAAAATTCCAGTTTCTTTGCCAACAGGCAACCATATTCGGACAACATGTGCATTTTGGTTGCGAAACTGCTGAAGATGCCATTTACTTAACCCACGCATTAGCGCAATACACGCCTCATTTTATTGCTCTAAGCTCCTCCTCGCCTTTTTTCCAAAGTATTGATAGTGGCTTTTGCTCTTCTAGGAATACTCAATTTAATGCTTTTCCTATTTGTGGCTACATGCCTTTTATTGAAAATTGGAACGAATTTTCCAAATATTTTTTTCATTTGAAACACTTAGGACTTGTTGAAAGCATGAAAGATGTTTATTGGGATATTCGACCTAAACCAGAATTTGGCACGGTTGAGGTCAGAATTTTAGATACCCCGTTAACGTTGAAAAGGGCAGCAGCACTCGCTGCCTTCATTCAGGCTTTGTCTTTGTATCTTATCCAGGAAAAACCCATAACTCCTTCAAAAGAATTTTATTTTTTATACAGCAGCAATCGTTTTCAAGCCAGTCGCTATGGGATGGAAGGCAAACGCGCAGATTGCATCAATTATCAAAATCATATCATTCGAGATGAGCTTCTCGAACTTTTTGAAACTCTAAAGCCTTATAGTAAAGAAAAAAGTACGGGTGAATTATTTAATGACTTACACCAATCTGTTATTCAAAACGAATGCGATGCCACCTTATTACGAGAAAAATATAATGACACGCATTCATTAGAAGCAGTGGTAGCCGAACAGTGCAACCGATGGTTGAAACACTCAGGGGATAGATTATGAATAAAATTCAATCTAAACCCACGCTGTGTCATTTAAATCAAGATCAGACCAAGGCATTAGAAACAGGGAGACTGGCTGATTACTTAAAACCAGAACAAATTGGTATGTTAGTTCATCAATGTAAAGCCTTTAGTTTCTCAAAGGGACAATGCATTGTACGACAAGGTAAACCCGCAGAAGGGGTTTTTATCATTGTTGAAGGCAAAGTCGATATTGTGGCTCGGATACTTGGAGAGGGTAACACTAAAATTGAAACATTGGAGCATAGTGGGATTATTGGAGGGATCAGTTTTATTGAAAAAGGACCATCCCCAACTTCTGCCATTGCAGTGACTCCTGTTGTTTGTTTGTTTATATCCTCAGGTTTTTTTGATTTTTTAAATGCCATTGATCCCGATGCGAAATATAAAATCACAAAAGCGATTAATAAACAATTATGCAGAAGCATGAAACGAACGCATGATCGAGCCGTCAAATTTATTACAAAATCTCCTATGGTAAGCTTATCTTTTATTGGTAGGGCGCTACAGTCTGTGACTGAACCAACGGCCTTTTCTCCTAAGGATGAGGACGATCCAGACATTAAAGCTGTGTTGTTAAACCCATTATTTTACAATTTTACTAACGAAGAAAAGTCTGAATTATTAGAACATTCCTATTTTATTAAAGCACCTAAGAATTGTATTTTAATTCATGAAGGCGAAAAAAAATCATCATGTTTTGTTGTATTACATGGTGCGGTGCAATCCAGCATTATGCAGAATAACAAATTAGCTAAACTCTCCGTGATTGGACCGGGTTCATTATTTGCTGGCGTAGCATGCATCGATAAAAAATCGAACTTTACCATTAGTTTTATCACATGCGAATCGTCTGTTTTATTTAAATTATCTGAAGAACATTTAAATTATTTTAAACAAGATAAGCCCATTATTTGGTATAAACTCTTTAATCTTATCAGCCAATCCCTAGTAGCACTTGGGAAATCCATCAATAAATTGGATGTCAGGCTACATATTGAAACATACAACAGGTAACCGATATGTGCAGGATATTATCTTATTTAGGAAAACCTACCCTTGTAGAAGAGTTATTGTATAAACCGGATAATTCGTTTATTAAACAAAGCTATAACCCTAAGTACATGTCCTATCTGCTTAACCTTGCTGGCTTTGGAATGGCCGCTTGGGAAGAACATTCACATGATCCAAAAAGGCCTTATCTCTATAAAACACCCGAGCTACCTTTTTATGATGAAAATTTAAGAAATCTAGCCACTAAAATAACACCTCATTGCTTATTGGCACACTTAAGAGGTGTTGATTATCATGAGCCACAAGTCGTAGCCAATCAGAATGTTCATCCTTTTTTGTTTCCAGGCGTTAACCTCACACTTGCACATAACGGTCATTTATATGATTTTGATACAATGCGCTATGATTTACTCAAATACATTAAAGAACCTTTTCAACCTTTTATACGGGGAACGACAGATAGTGAATGGATGTATGCTGTTTTTCTTTCTCAGCTTAAAGAACCTTATGGGTCTCATTTTGATTCTGAAGATATTATCAATGCTCTACTTGAAACCTTTAAAATTTTAAAATATGTACGAAAGCAACATGATATTGCCATCAATTCACCCGTAAATTTATTTCTTACAAACGGCGAGTTCATTGCTGCTACCCGCTATGTTCTTGATTATGGATGGTTACCAGAAGATGGTCCCCCCTCCAGTCATTTTGCCTATCATTCCCTTTGGTATACTTATGGAGAACGCTACGGGTATTACGAAGGAGAGTATAAGATGAAAGGAGGGGACAAAAAATCGAGTATTATCATTGCCTCAGAACCTCTAACAGAAGACACAACGACCTGGTTAGAGGTACCGGAATACACCTTGCTCTATGCACACAAAGAAGAACAAGAAGTTAAAATCATCTCACAAGATATTAATCTGTAATTTCCTCATTAGACCTTAAGGTTTAAATTTGCAGCTTGGTAAATCACGAAACACTCTTAAAACGATTGAAAGATTCAATCATTTCAGAGTATACACACAAGTTTATCCACAGAATTTGTGGACAACATGAACGGGGTTGTTTAAAAAATGCTTAAGTAAGGGATGAGGTCTTATGCGAAATCCTAGGCCGCAGCATAAAATGTTTTCAATGAGGTAGTTTTAGAGGAACTACAACAAAAAAATTTGGATTTTGCGTAAATTCTAAGGACAATAACCCACATGAAATGTCGAATGTAGGTTAAACGCAGAAACTTAAAAATTAAGCGGTATATTTAAAATTTACAAACAACTGATTCGCTTTTAGATGCCCTGACCAAGCAGAAGAATCTTGATAACCTGCATTATTGGTGTAAATTGCACTAGGACCATCAAACTTACCCCCATCATAATACCGATAACCAATATCAAAGCTTAGATGATCTAAAGCAGGATTAATATTAAGGCCAAGAGAACCTTGCCAGGCAAAAGCATTTTTATTCATATCTGGGCCAATCGATGTAATAGAGCCCAGCGCAGAATCTCCAATCTGAACCGTTTGGGCTGAATAAAAGTCTGAAAGGTTATTGCGAGCGTAGCCAATTCCTGCTCCAACAAAAGGCGTTAAACTAACATTAGTCACTGTAAAATAATGATCAGTAGGGTGGATAAACGCATTTAATAATACAGCACGATTATTTAAACTAAAATACCGATGCCCAGCATTGCTTAAACTCGTTGAACTTAGATACTTCTGATAATCGAACGTTTCGTTATTGATGTAATTTAGACTGATATCAAAATAGCGATGAATTTGCTTCCCAATAGCGAAAGAGTAAAATCCACTGTCACTTAAAGAACCATCATATCCTTGACTCATTGAATCTCCAGGCAAGGCCTCTGGAGTATCGATACTAGGTTTGAGTGGCCAAGTATATCCCGTCCCCACAGCACCAAACCAGGATTTATCAGAAACTTCTGTCCCCATTGCTCCAGCGTAAAGAGAAAAAGGGGCGGTTAATGCTAGGGTAGTTATTAGTTTGGTGAGCATTTATTTAAAGTTCCCAAGAGATAATTTTTCATGATTATTATAATTTTAAACAAAATAAGTTCAATAGATGATTTTTTTGTTGGTCACTTTTAAATCAATTAATAATCCTGTATAATATTTGTCCATAACGACAATCCATGTGATTAACAATTTTTGGGTGTTTAACGTCATGAAACAATATAGGCCTCAAATTTTACAAATTATCAAGCAGTTACAACAAATTCTTACTACTATAGATCATGACCAGCGCAAGAAAATTTACTCTCTTTGTCCGGCTCTTCGCCTTAGGTATTGCGAAAACCTTGGAAATAAAATCGCAGCAGCACAAACCGAAGAAGCTTTTCGTCTCAGACAATTGAAAGGAATTCAACCTGAAGAAAAAAGCACTCTGCTGGAAAACATGAATCAAGCCAACTCATTGATAAGCCACTTAGAGGCGTTATTAAAATGTGTTACTACGTCTTATCGTCGTGGACTTAATGCTTGCCAAGAACATGCAACCTTAATGAGCTGTATTTTAACACTTCATTTTGGCATTAATGAGGGAGAAAGGGTAGAATGCGTTGCAATTGAGAGCGCATCTGATCCCCTTTGCAATCATCAATTTGTTGTACTTGGTAGAAAAGAAAGCAGTGTGCTTGAGGATGTTTCTTCCTGGGGAGAAGAGTGTTTGGTCGTTGATTCTTGGGGAGGATGGGTTGAAGGAATTCATAACTTACCTTCAGGTACCGGGCTTAGGAATTTTAAAGATTTCGGTGGATATTCAGGCTTAACTATAAAAGTATCTTACGATAACACTTTTTACTTAAACCGTTTGCAACACTATGCGCAATCACCAGAACATCCCCTACATCGAATCGAGCTAATTACCTATACCATATTAAAAGAACACATCGCTTCAATATTGGGGGAGTTTGCAGAAACATTAAATCTTCCAAAACTAACGCCCCCAATTATCCTATCGGCAACGCCTTTTGGTTTTTATAAAGACATTGCCACAGCTTATTCGCCTAGAGAACCAATAGACCCGAGAAGCATTATATTAGAGGATCGGCCGAGATTCTGACGAAAAGACCGCTTGATGTTCACATTTAATTCAATTAAATTATCAGTGATCTTACCATCATGACCGAATGCAACCCAATCTGTGAATCCCAATAAAAATGCTAAATGGCGGTACAAGAAGTACTTTCGCACACCAGGCAACAATAGATGGATATTCAGCACGCCAACTCGCGATAAATCGGGAACGCAAGCTAGTTGGCTCTTATCAGAGCCTCTCAAACATTAATCAAACGACACCTAAAGGTTCAATCTCACGCTAATCATTTTTACTCAAAATAGGAAGAATACTTCAAGAAAAGAGATCAAATGAAAAGCAAATATAAACACAGAGTGACTCGATTGTCAGAAAATAATCAAAGAAAGGCTTGAGCCGTATGCTGGGAAACTCGCATGCACGGTTCTTAGAAGAATCCAGTCTGACAACAGGCTGGGTTTATTCGACCAACTCGTTAATCAATGGATTCCTTGTGCAAATATTAAGCATATACTAAATTTATAGTATATGATATGACATATAGGGAAAGGGGAGTAATGAAAAGACAATCGGGTTTTACATTGATGGAGCTTGTCGTAGTGATTGTGATTCTTGGAATTCTCGCAGCTGTTGCGGTTCCTAATTACATTAATTTGACAAGTGAGACCGGAGAAGCTGGAGCGAAAGGGGTAGCAGGAGCCCTGACATCAGCCAGTGCAATTAATATAGCAGCCTGTAAAACAGGCGCAACAGCTTGTCAGTCATTGCTAGCTACTAATAGCTGTCAGGATGCGGTAGATGCGTTGCTAGCTGGCGGTTATACCAAATTATCTGCAGACGGCTATACGACTACATCAGCTAATATGGTTTTTACTGATGACAAAGCTACTTGCGTAATTACTAATACGAGTAGTGGAGCTACAGCTAATGCAACCATAAATGCCCATTGAATATGGCTGGTCATAAGCTAAATTTATAATAGGGGTATATTTTAGGGGTACTATGATGAGGAATGAATCAGCAAGACTGAGAGTAGGACTTGCCGTATCCCAGGTTTAAGACGTAGCTCTAATCTGGCCATTAAAAATACTAAAGGGTAGTAGCTCGATCGTATAAATCATTTATGACTAGTGTTTTTGCTTAAAATCACATCAAGATTGTTTGCAAACCTTCTGATATCCGTGGCACTTAGCTTGGCAGTTTCGCTACTTATTAGACCACTTTCTCTTAGAGACTCATTTAAATCCCGTATGGCACGTTTTTGCTTAATGTTTGCCTCGGTGTATAGTTCACCTCTAGGATTTAGCGCCATTCCATTTTTAGCTACAACCTCGCTGGCCAAGGGGATATCAGCGGTAATCACCAAATCATTGGGCTTAATATTCTCAGTAATCTTATTATCAGCCACATCAAATCCTGATTCTACTTGTAACCGCTTGATATACTCAGAAGACGGAATTGATGCAAAATGATTAGCAACTATAATTACTTCTGTTTTTGTACGAATTCCCGCACGAAAGATAATATCTTTTATCTTATTCGGGCAGGCATCTCCATCTATCCAAATACGCAATGCTTTACTCGTTTCATATAAATTAGACTCATTTTAACATCCCCTGGATTTTTAGCTATTAATCTTGAAGTTTGGAGCAAGATTCCTCGAGGAATGAAAAGAGGGTATTCTGTAAACATCCACTAAGTCTGATTATTTTGATAATCAGACTTAGTGGTGTAACCGTGTGGAACGTGTAAAAACGTGCAAATTATGCATTATACTAGGCACCACGTTAGAGAGCTGCGCATGAAGGTAAGAAAACCTATTAAACGAGCAATGATTTTATTCGTTATCTTACTATAGAAAGTGTCCATTCACTCCTTATTGATTGAAGTCGAATTCAGTTAAGGATCAATGTTTTTATGTTCGTAATGTGGGTCTTTTAGCTCATCGTCTATGGCTATGGCCTGTCCAGGCAGACTGAAATCCATTCTATGATGGATTTGCAAATAGTACGCCATCATTGCTGCTGCATCGTCATAAGGCTTGATTTGTACCCACCCTTTATTTGGAATGAGTACTTCGCCTTGCACTAGTCCAAGGTCATCCTGAGCAAACCTGAAATTTTCTTGACGAAGTGCTATCAAATGAGACGATTGAACGCCTTCTGAATATTCCGATGAAAATGACGTATCGCCTGATTTTCTGTAGCGAAGTTCAACCATATTATATACATATGCCCCTCCTTGAACGATTCGGGTTTTAAAGTGCTTTGCGCTCATCAAAGTTAAGCCTACTTGCCCTGTTTCCTCATTAAATTCACGGATCCCAGTCTCAATGACGTTTTTATCCCATGGTAATTGTTCTAAGATGAGCTTGTCAGTACTAAGCTCCTCATTGAAAAGTTGAACAATATGTTGCAGCTCTTCGGAACTGATAGCTCGACCTAAAGTCTGTTTCATTTCAAAAACCCGACGTAAAAGCTCCTTTTTATAAGCTAAATCCGATTGATTTGACTGATAAAAGCCACAAGGAAAATCAACAACATCCTTAATCTGGCCATTCCTTAATCGGCGTGTTTGAATGTTTAATAAAAAATAAGTCTTATCATCAACCTCATCTTTAACGATAGGAAAAGCAATTGAACCCAGTAATGCCGGCTTGAAATAGCTGAAATAAAAAGGAATATGATTTAGTTCTATTAGAGCCGGTCGCCATCCATGATTCATCAATGATGTGGCTAATTTTGCTTCCGTTTGCGCGGCAATTTCTGCACGAGACACTTCAGCTTGCCTTCTTCCATACCAATTCCCCAAACAAAATGTTACTGAACCAGTAAGAGTACACCCAAAAAGAATGAGCCAGCTAGAAGAGCCAGAAGTGAATCGAGTTGTGCGCGAAAAAAAAGAAAATAATGGCATATCTATTATGGATTAAACGTTATACTTGAGTGTTCAGTATATGATGAGGTCCCTCTTGAGCTGTCAAAGAATCTTTGAGTGCCAGAGATATTCATTGCGGTTTTTTTTGCATTTAAGAGCGATATTTTTTCATCTGCAATAGCAGGGTCTTCTGGCGCATACGCCGAAGCCTGAGTAAGCGCTTTTTCTGCTTCATCCCAACATTTTTCTAGCCGATAAGTGCAAGCAATATTTAACCACGCATCAGCGACCTCTTGCGATTCGTCAGTTTTTTTTAAAATAGATGTGAAGTAACTTCTAGCGTCAGAATAAAATCCTTCTTTAAAAAGAGACATCCCCATTTGATTGATTACAATGAGATGTTCGGGATCAAATTGAAGAGCCTCCAAATAAAAGACTTTTGCCGTTATATAATCTCCATTTCGATATAAATGATGACCATATTGAGCTAAGCACTCTGTAAGATTGGATAAAATAATATTCTTTAAAGCGATTGGTTCATCTTTACAAAGGGATAGTGCAGCACGATAGTATTCTATTGCTTTATCAAAATGATTTGAGATTTCAACAGCATCTTTAAGAACTTCAATATAGTGCTCATACCAACTTGCGATACTATGTAGAAATATAGGATGATCACTACAAAGCGCCAAGGCTTTCTGGATACAAGCAAAAGCCTCTGTAAAGCATTTAATGCTGGTTTTTTGATTTGATTCGGTATAACGCTTAGCGGACTTCATATGAAGAAGCCCCATATTGTGCCAAGCGGAAGCACAGTCTTTGTTAATTTTAGTGGCGGTTTGGTAACAGTCCAATGCTTTGGCCGCTTGATTCATCGCTTCATAGCATTGGCCTAACAAATCATAGGCGTAAGGAACATTAGCTGCGTCATTCCCAGGGCTTTGACTTAGTGAAATAAACGTATTTAAGGAGGCAATGGCTTCACCTTTTTTGTTACTCAGAAAAAGACATTGGCCTAGATAAAAGTGCCCTTCTGGGTGCTCCGGATTTTCTGCGCTTGCTTTTTGAAACAGTACTTGAGCTTGTTCATACTGTTTATGATTAAACGCACTTATCCCTGCGGTATAGAAAGAGTTTAACATTTTAATTTTGGTAAATAAGATTTTAAATGCCCATAATTTTACCACACCCCTCTTAAAGAAAGTATCTTTTGGTATTACTTTCTGTGATGCAACCAGGGCAAACGCATACTTTGCTTTTTTATAATCCAAGTTATGTCATCCCCGAGAAGTCGGGGATCCATCTGGAAAACAAAGTGATGTACCAGGTTGAGAAATGGATTCCTGCCTGCGCAGGAATGACACAATTCGCAGGATGAACTGACTTCAAATTTAGTTCAAAATGGTATGATCTTGCCCTGGTGATGCAACGGGGATAGAGTAATTTAAATTTTATGCTGAAAAGAATGCACGCAGGCGGAGGACAATTGTCAACATACCCTATTAAAACATTAATTGGTTGAATTTTTGCTTTAGATTGGCACCAAACTATACTATATAAAATCTGATAAGGATTATTGCAATTTCAGGGAGTGGAAAAATATGCTTTTTGCTCGTTGTTTACTCTTTACACCGGCAAATCATCCCGAGCGATTTTCAAAGGCGCATGAATTAGGAGCGGACGGAGTAATTATTGATTTAGAGGATGCCATCTCTTTAACCGATAAAGACAATGCAAGAGTAAAATTAATTAATTACCTACAAAACCGCCCTCAATACGAAAGGTTTGTTCAGTGTCTTCGCATCAACTCACTTCATACACGTGCTGGCTTGAAAGATTTAACCGCTTTATGTGATGAACATGTTAGGCCTGATATTTTAGTCCTCCCAAAGTCTGAAAATGCAAATGAAATTGAAATCATTAATGAAATTTTAGCACCTCATACCGTGCCTATTTTGGCATTAATTGAGTCTGCTAAAGGACTACAGCAAGCCCACAACATTGCAGATGCTAAAAATGTGGTGGGACTTATATTTGGCGGAGCAGATTTTGCCGCAGATTTAGGCGCAACTATGGATTGGGAGTCACTCTATTCTGCAAGAGCACAAATTGTCCAGGCTGCGGCTCGCGCAGGTATTGTAGCTATCGACGTCCCTTATTTAAATTTGCATGATGCAGATGACACGGGAATAATTTTTGAAACGAAAGCCATAAAAGCATTAGGATTTACTTGCAAAACTGCTATTCACCCCAAACACATTAAACCCATCATTGCTTCATTTACGCCTAACAAAGATGAGATTGAAAAAGCCAAGGCTATTGTCTTAGCTTATGAAACTGCCCAGGGGAATGCGTGTGAATACAATGGAAAAATGATCGATGTTCCCGTGTATCGTTCCGCAAAACGAATCTTGGAACTAGCAAACAATGAGGTGAAATAATGGTTCTGTTTAAACATTATGTAAAACTGGGAGAAAATCATTATCGCGAACATTTTGGGCTGGATTTTGAGCAATTTGAAATCGGCCAAAAATTTCATCATCGACCAGGCCTCACTGTCAGTCAACAAGATAATGCGGAAGAAGCATTGGATACAATTAATAATGCTCAACTGCATTACGACAAGCATTATGCTGCACAAACGGAATGGAATAACTGCTTGGGTGTGAGTACTTTGACACTACAAAAAATAATAGGAATGACATCCAAAACGTTTTATAGAAAGCAACGTATAACCGAGTTTAATGATATCGCCATGACGAATCCTGTGTTTGGTGGTGATACATTGTATGCCCAATCCGAAATTAAACATAAAGAAGCTTATCCAGAAAATGACAATCTTGGTCTATTAACCGTTGTAACAGAAGGAGTTAATCAAAATAGTGATGTGATTGCAAAAATTGAATATAAAATTCTTATCTATAAATCAGGCAAACATCCACTAGAATTAGCTGAAAATCTTCAACGAGGCGGCGTTGAAAATAGCAAGTTTTCGTCACACCGTTTATTGGATGATGGTAGTTTTATGGAGCAAATGGGGATTTATTTTGACGATTTAGAGCCGGGTGAAATTTACGAGCATCGCCCAGGAAAAACATTTTTCAAAGAAGAAAATCAACTCCACGCTCTTCGTTCTATTGAGCTGTGTCCGCAATATTCAGATGAGCATTATATTAAAACGTACTCGGACAACCGGATGATCATTGCAGAACCATTTTTAGTAGGCGCCCTAACGGCTTTAACTACAAGAACATTTGATCGTGTTGTTGCAAATCTTGGGTGGAATAATATTCAATTATTAGCTCCTGTTTATGCTGGAGATACTATCTATGCCCTATCAAAGATACTTGATAAACGAGAGTCAAAATCCCGACCGAACCAAGGCATCATGCATGTAAAATCAGACGCACATAATCAAGATGGTCAACGTGTATGCTCTTATGAACGACATTTCCTAATTTATAAAAAAGGCATGGGGCCTTATAAAAAAGCAGGATACTGATCATGCATTCATCCCAATATAACAAAAAATTAACAACTCCAGAGCAAGCGGTTAAATTAATTGATAGAAAATGTAATATTGCATTTGGGATGGCCGTTTCTCAACCACCGGCGTTACTTAAAGCGATAGCTGATCGCGCAAAAGCGAAAGAACTTGATGAGCTTTGTGTTTATTACTTGCATGCTGAAGAGCACGCGAATAATACCATTTTGCAGTATGAGCTAATGGATATTATAAAACCACACCCTGGATTTTTAGGCTCAAAAGAACGGGAGCTAATTAAACAAGGGGACGCCGATGGAAATCGAAAAGTAATTTTTTATGTTCCTAATTCGTTTAGCCATATGCCTCGTTATTTTCGTGAAAATATATCTCTAGATACTTGCATTGTGACAGTTAGTCCAATGGATAAATCCGGGTATTTTACACTTGGAACCAACAATGATTACACATCAACGGCTGCAAAGGTGGCAAAAAAACTAATTGTGGAAGTTAACAAAAACATGCCTCGCGTGTTTGGTGACTCACTGATTCATATTTCTGAAGTTGATGCTATTGTTGAAAATACCGTTCCCTTAATCGCATTGAATCCGAGACAACCTTTGCCTGAAGATGAAAAAATTGGTGAAGCTATTGCTAAATTAATTCCTGATGGTGCCACAATTCAAATGGGCGTTGGTGGCGTCCCAGATGCTGTCTGCAAGTACTTAGCGCATCATAATGATTTAGGCATACATTCCGAATTATTGTCACCCGGCATGATAGAGTTAGTTAAGCAAGGCAATGTGACTGGCCAGCGTAAAATGCTCAATAAAGGAAAACATGTTTTTACATTAGCTTTGGGTGATCAAACCATGTATGAGTATATGAATGACAATCCAGCAATGGAGAGTTACCCAGTAGATTATGTCAATAATCCATCAATTATTGCGCAAAACAACAACGTTATTTCGGTAAATGCGATTATTGAAATTGATTTGTATGGTCAAGTAAACGCAGAAAATATTCATGATCGTCAGTTTGGTGGTCCTGGCGGGCAAAATGATTTTGTCCGGGGTGCATATTTATCGAATGGAGGGAAATCTATATTGGCGTTTGAATCAACCACAAAACAAGGCCAAATCAGTAAAATTGTACCTAAGCTTACCGGCATAGTCACCGATTTGCGCACAGACACACAATTCATCGCGACAGAATATGGCGTTATTAATTTAAAAGGATTGTCTTCTAGCGAGCGCGCACGCCGGTTGATTTCAATTGCACATCCAAAATTTCGAGATGCTCTGAGCGAGAACGCCAAACGTTTGCATTTGTTATAACTACCCCATTAAGGCCAGGATGAACAGCCTCCAGCGTACTATGGCCGACCTACACCAGCAGGTTTACCAACACCTGCAGGTTTTCCTACTTGCTCTGGTCTTATTTGGAGGCCCTTTTGTGCTGCATTAGGAGTTATATCTTGCACCCATTCCCACTGATGCTTTTCTTTGTTCCAAACTTTAGACCATCCTTCTTTTTTGCCCTCACTCCATCCTGGTGGAGTTTTTCCTTCTAATCCTGGAGGGTTTTTCCCTGATTTTTGTAAACCTGGTGGAATTGCGAGCGCGACTCCTGACGAAATAATGAGTACAAAAACACTTAAGATTATTTTTTTCATGCCAAATCCTTTTTCATAACCTATTTAAATTATAGCATTGGTTTGTTTTTTAATCGTTTAAAACTCGCATTTTGAAAGATTATGGGTATATAATATCCTTTGGTTTAAAATCATTTTAAAAGGAATTGAAATGTTAATTACCAAGAAAAAGAGTCTTTTTTCTGTCTTGCTATTGATTGCTATCTCTACAAACGTTTGTGCTGAAGATAAAAAGGAGGAGGCTTTCACTATTAGTAAAGTCGCAACCGAATCCAAACAAAGCCAAATGACACCGAAACAAGCACTTAAGCGGCTAAAAGAAGGCAATGAGCGTTTCCTAAATAATAAATTACTGCAAAGAAATTACCTAGCTCAAGCAAAGCAATCTTCTTATGGACAGTTCCCTTGGGTAGTTGTATTAAATTGCATGGATTCGCGAAGTGTGCCTGAATTTATTTTTGATCAGGGACTCGCTGATATGTTTACACTAAGAGTCGCTGGAAATATCTTAAATGAAGATATCTTAGGGAGCCTTGAGTTTGCAACGAAAGCAGCTGGCGCTCGACTTATCGTTGTTCTAGGTCATACTTCGTGCGGAGCAGTCAGAGGCGCTTGTGAAGGTGTGCAACTAGGACATCTTAACCATGTGCTTGATCAAATTTCACCTCTAGTGGAACCTGCTAAAAAAGACAGTGGTCTTTCAAGTTGCTCTAAACCAGAATTAGTGAATTTAATTGCTAAAGATAATGCCTTGCATGTGGCGCGTGAAATCCAACAGCAAAGCCCAATCATTCAAAATTTAATCACGAACGGTCAAGTAGGAATCGTAGCCGGCATGCATGATATTCGTACAGGAAAAGTTACTTTTTTTGAAGAAGGTCGTTTGATACCATAGGTTGAATTACAACTTATCCTTGGCGGGTTAGGCCATTTGACCTAACCCACTTATGCATACTTCAAAATCCTTATTTTTCTAGGAAATAAATAGGCTCTAGCGAGTTGTATCTTAAGGTTCCTGTTAGGTAGGCCGTTCTATTTTCACAGTATTGGATGAAATCAACGGCGAGGTCTTTTAAATTTCCATTTGTGTCATAATGAACATCTCGAACTATGTATTTACCGCCTAATTGATTAC
The DNA here is from genome assembly GCF_900639875.1 of Legionella impletisoli. Classification (GTDB taxonomy): domain Bacteria; phylum Pseudomonadota; class Gammaproteobacteria; order Legionellales; family Legionellaceae; genus Legionella_A; species Legionella_A impletisoli. The sequence continues at coordinate 160,450 of NZ_CAAAIA010000001.1, read as the reverse complement.
ATCCCCGCCCTGCTCCGCTAATATTCATCCCTGGCTGGAAATCCTCTTGAAATGGGAATCGGCTCGCAAAGTCATAAACACCTTTTTGCAACATTTGATGACCAGGAGCTATAAAATCTGCACTCATCATTTCTTCTTTTTCATTAGAAAAAGTAAACGATACGCCATTCTTATTGGTAGACAACAGTTGGATATCACTATAAACATTTGTTTTGCCTTGAGAAATATAGTCCCCTGGAGTACCAGAAAGAATCACAATATTTTGACTTGCAACGGCACTAAAACAAGTTAAAGCCATCACACTACTGATAATGGCAAGTCGCGTTTTAAACTCCTAGTTCTTGTTTTTTTATGATTTTTAATAAAATAAGAGATAAATACAGCGCATTTGATTCATGTAAGGGCGCGATTCTATCACAAACAACTAGCTTAGAAATAAATTATTCCCCATAATACAGGGCATAATGAAGACAGGTTCGATTCCTAGTCAAATTAGCTTGCATGGAGATGATAAACTTGAATGCCCAACATTCTTATTCACTGATTGAAAGAAAACTTCAAAACTTTGAATCCTGGCCAAATAATTCCCAAGGCTTTATTTCTTATCCTGCTTCAGCGCCTCCTTTTGAAGGAGCTTCTGATGAATTTCAACGCATGGTATTGATAACTGAGGCTTTAAGAAAACATCAAAATGAACTGGGTTTACATTCTTGCCCAGATACTCCTTCAAGCCCTGCCACTTCAACTTATCCAAGACCGTTAAACACAAATGCTTCTTCAAATAAGGGGGCTTCACAAGGATTTCGCATCGTATCCGTAACCGAGTCTTTGCGGTCCCCTACTATGGCACGCGCTTGTGATAGCTCAAAGCCACCCAAAAAACATACTTCTCCAGAAAGAAAAAACAATTTCCTCACCAGAATGTTTTCTAGAAAAAGCACTGCGCCAAATAAAAACCCCTCCGAATCAAGTTTTTTCTCAGAAACCGGAGCTGGTAAACATGTTCCTAGGTAAAATACAAAATAATTCTCGTATTTTTATAAGAGAGGTGTATAGTATTTTCAAGTAATTGAAATACTTGTCTTAAGCGAGGGATATGTTAAAGACATTGATTGCCTTTTTATGTGTTTTATTAACTGCGTGTATGGTTGGCCCCAATTACCGCGAACCCAGAGTACCTATTGCTCAGAAATGGGTAAATCACAATCAATCTGTCAAAGAAATAAAAAATAAGCCGCGGCAAGAAGAAGCCTCATGGTGGAATGTATTCCACGATCCGACTTTGACCAAATTAATTACGATGGGGTATCACAACAATTTATCTTTACAAAGCGCTGCTATGCGAGTGCTTCAAGCTCGCGCGCAATTAGCACAATCGGTTGGGGAGCTGTATCCACAAGAACAAGCGCTCATGGGAAACTTAACCTACAACCGAATTGGCGGGGGGTCATTGCAAAGCTTGCTTCCAAGCAATTTTTGGACGGATATGGTTGGCGCCACAGCAAGCTGGGAAATTGATTTTTGGGGGAAATACCGCCGCGCTATTTTAGCAAACGATGCTGCTTTTTTAGCGTCTTTTGCCGCTTATGATAATGCTTTAGTTACGCTAATTTCTGATATTGCATCAACTTACGTCAATATTAGAATGAATGAGGAATTAATCCAGATCACGAAAGAGAATATACGCGTTCAAGCTGAAGGCCTTAAGTTAGCGAAAGCACGTTTTAAAGCCGGTGAAACCAGCCTTTTAGATGTTGAGCAAGCTCAGGCAGAACTATCTCAAACTCAATCTAAACTGCCTAAATACCGAAGCGATCTACAGCAACAAAAGGACTTGCTCGCCGTATTGCTCGGTACAACACCCGATCGAATGGATGCTTGTTTAGGCAGTGCAAAACCAGGGATCCCTAAAGCACCATTATCAGTGGCGGTCGGCATACCCAAAGAAACCATCGCAAAACGCCCAGACATCTATCAAGCACGGCTTGAAGCCATTGCGCAGTCCGAATCGATTGGTGCAATTAAGGCTAATTTGTTTCCCTCATTTTCCTTAACGGGGACTTTTGCGTTTGCTGCTAACACAATCGGAACTAATTCCTTAAGCGAAACATTTAATTGGGCGAATCGAAATGTTACCGCAGGTCCTGGATTTAACTGGCCCATTTTAAACTATGGCCAAATTACTAATGCAGTTCGAGCTCAAGATGCCGTCTTTCAAGAATCTCTATTTAACTATTTGAACTTGGTCTTAAAAGCCCAGCAAGAAGTACAAGACAACATTACGAAATTTACTGAATCAAATAAAACACAGTCGTTTCTTATAACTGCGAATCGCGCGGCCATTCAATCCACTAAATTGGCTATGGTTCGGTATAAAGAGGGTGAAGCGGATTTCACCACTGTTTTAGATGCAGAGCGTCAGCAGTTAAGTGTAGAAACTTCCTTGGCTACTGCTAAAGGCGAAACACCCAAAGCACTTATTGCGTTATATCGTTCATTGGGCGGTGGCTGGCAAATTAGAAAATGTAATGACATTGTACCTGAGCGAGTTAAAGCGGTCATGGCTGCCCGCACAAACTGGGGTAATTTGCTATTACAGCAAAATCATCAGCCCCCATTAACCAAAGCGAAACAACTTCAAGATTTGTATTTACCAAATTGGTGATAATATGGATTCAGTTAAACGAAAACAAGTTCTCAAACTAATCATCATTGTGATCGTGGTTGTATTTATTGTAGATTGGCTCGCACGATCCTTAACAAAAGATAAAATCATTACTCCTCCCCCTCCCACGGTCATTGTTCAAAAACCCGATTTAAAGCCTATGACAGAATACGTTACTCAGACGGGAACGGTCGTAGCATATAACTCCGTGAATTTAGTGGCTCGTGTACAAGGCTATTTGCAGGCTATTAAATTTACTGATGGAACGTTAGTAAAAAAGGACGATTTGCTTTTTATCATCGAACCGGAACCCTATTTAGAGCAGCTTAAATCGGCTCAAGCGACAGTCGAAGCTCGAAAAGCTGCTTATGCTTATGACTTATCTGAGTACCAGCGCCAAAAAAGAATGTACAAACAAAACGCAACCTCTTTAAATAGCGTTGAAAAATGGGAAGCTAAAGTCGAGGAAACCAAAGCACAAATTGATAAAGCTGAAGCAGATGTTGTTAACGCAAAAATCAATTATGGCTATACACACGTACTAGCACCTTTCGATGGCCGAATTGGCCGCCATTTGGTTGATGTTGGCAATTTAGTTGGTCATGGAGAAGCCACTGAATTAGCCACCATTGAACAAATCAGTCCTATCTATGTCTATTTCAATCTAAACGAACTGGATGTGATTAAACTTCGACAAGCCGCACGTGCTGCAGGATTTAAGCCATCAGAGATAAATACAATACCAGCCTATGTCCAAATGCAAGGTGAGACTGGATTCCCACATGAGGGAAAACTAGATTACGTAAGTACTGGACTAAATGCGTCCACCGGCACATTAGAATTCAGAGCCTTATTGGCAAATAAAGATTTTACCTTATTGCCAGGATTATTTGTCACAGTGAGAATTCCAATTTCTAAGCCTAAACCAGAATTAACTGTTCCAGATACGGCCATACTCTACGATCAGATTGGTCCTTATCTTTTGACAGTAAACAGCAATCAAGAGGTGGTTCAAAAACGTGTTCAAACTGGGGCCAAAGAACAAGGAATGCATGCAATTATTAAAGGACTCGACTCCAATGATGAGGTCATTGTTTCAGGATTGCAGTTCGCAACGCCAGGGAACAAAGTGACACCTAAAACAGAGAAACAATAAGTATGATTTCTGAATTTTTTATTAATCGCCCCGTTTTAGCAAACGTTATTGCCATACTGCTCGTCTTTCTGGGTATGATTGCAATTTATATTTTACCTGTTGCACAATATCCTGCCATTGTGCCACCAACGATTCAGGTGTCTACGACCTACCCTGGAGCCGATGCGTCAACACTCATTAACACCGTTGCCCTCCCCATTGAACAACAAGTCAATGGGGTGGAAAACATGCTCTATATGCAGTCTACCAGCACCAATAACGGCAGTTACAATTTAATTGTTACGTTTGAAATTGGCACTGATTTAAACTTAGCGCAAATGCTTGTGCAAAACCGTGTCCAAGCTGCCATGGCACAATTGCCCATGTCGGTGCAAAAACAAGGTGTCTTAGTACAGCAAAAATCTACTGCCATCTTGCAGTTTGTCGCACTCACCTCCGAAAATGATGAATATGACGGCTTGTTTCTAAATAACTACGCCACCATTAATATGCAAGATGAGCTATCGAGACTCCCTGGAGTGGGCAACGTGATTGTATTTGGATCAGGTAATTACGCCATGCGCATTTGGCTTGATCCTAGAAAACTGTATGCCTATTCTTTAAATCCAAGCGATATCATTAATGCGATAAGTGAACAAAATAAGGAAATCTCAGCCGGCCAAATTGCAGCTCCCCCTACGATTGGTTCGGAACCTTATCAATTAACGGTCAATGTTCCTGGGCAACTAACCAATCCAGAAGAATTTGCCAATATTATTGTCAAAACCATACCTACTCAAGCCGACGAGAGTGCTAACAAAAGCACGAGTGCTCAAATTATTCGGATAAAAGATATTGGTCGTGTTGAACTTGGTTCGTCCAATTACAGCCAACTTGCAAAATTAAACAATAAACCAGCAGCAGCTATCGGTATATTCCAGCTGCCTGGTGCAAACGCATTAGAAGTGGCTGAAGAAGTGCGAAAAACCGTTGAGAAAATGTCCAAGCAATTTCCGCCAGGTTTAAAATATTCTATTCCTTTTGATACCACGGTATTTGTTGAAGAATCAATAAATGAAGTATACAAAACACTCTTTGAAGCGGGTATTTTAGTACTCATTGTTATTCTTGTATTTTTACAAAATTTTAGAGCAACGCTCGTGCCAGCGACTACGGTGCCGGTAACCATCATTGGCGCGTTTATTGCCATGCTTGCCTTGGGATTTAGCATTAACTTGTTGACCTTGTTTGCTTTGGTTTTGGCGATTGGGATCGTCGTTGATGATGCGATAGTCATTGTTGAAGGCGTTTCTCAGCATATTGAGCGAGGCATGCCTCCAAAACAAGCATCCATTACAGCCATGAGAGAACTGATTGGCCCTATCTTAGGAATAACTCTTGTACTTATGGCCGTCTTTGTGCCAGCAGGATTTATGCCTGGGCTAACTGGTTCAATGTATGCGCAATTTGCTTTGGTGATCGCTGCCACAGCGTTTATTAGTGCGATTAATGCGATGACATTAAAACCTACGCAATGCGCGATGTGGCTAAAACCAATTGATCCCAACAAGAAAAAAAACATATTTTTCCGAACCTTTGATAGATTTTATAATCCTTTAGAAGCTTGGTATACCCGATTAATTGATCGACTCGTGCATCACAGTAAAAAAGCATCCATCATCGGCGCTATTTTCGTGGTTATTGCCATCATTGGACTGAGTCGAATCCCAACAGGCTTTATTCCCATTGAAGACCAAGGATATTTAATTTTAAATGTATTGCTGCCTGATGGCGCAACGTTAGATCGTACTGAAAAAGTATTAGAAAAGCTTTCCAAAGAAACATCAAAGCTTGGTGGCGTAGCGAATGTTATTGCTATTGATGGTATTTCTTTATTAGACAACAACACGCCTTTAGCTAATGCAGGCGTAATTTATGTCATGTTTAAGGACTGGAGTGAGCGAGGTAAGGATGAAGATTTACGTGCCATGTATACAAAACTTAACGACATCGCCCAAAAGACCTTGAACGCAGAAGTGATGGTCATTGTACCTCCTCCAATTCAAGGATTAGGATTATCGGGGGGCTTTCAGATGCAGGTTGAAATTCGGGATGGCACGTTTGATTATCGTAAATTACAAGATGTTACCGATTATTTAATTAACCAAGGAAATTTACAACCTTCTGTGCAAAGATTAATGACCTCGTTTCGTGCAGAAGTGCCACAAATTAAAGCTCCGATTAATCGAACCAAAGCAGAATCGTTAGGGGTTACCTTAGGTGATGCCTTTGATACATTACAAACTTATTTAGGCTCTTCTTATGTGAATCTATTTACAAAATTTGGTCAGGTGTTTCAGGTCTATGTTCAGGCAGATGCGCCCTATCGAATGACTGTGGAAGATCTCAGACAGCTATATGTGCGAAATAAATCCAATGAAATGGTACCACTAGGTACTTTAACTGACATCGATTATACCGTCGGACCTGCCATCATTTCACTTTATAATTTGTATCCCTCCAGTAGCATTAATGGCGTTTCTGGAACAGGTTATAGTTCGGGTCAGGCTATTGATACAATGGAAAAGGTTGCAAAGCAATATTTGCCCTCAGGGATGTCTTATGAATGGACCAGTACCGCTTATCAAGAAAAAGTAGCCGGTAATTTAAGTTATTATATCTTTCTAATGTCACTCATCTTAGTGTATCTAATCCTCTCTGGACAATATGAGAATTGGTTTACTCCAGCCTCAATTTTATTTAGTGTCCCTTTGGCCTTAATCGGGACAGTCATAGCCCTATCTGCTCTAGGATTGTCAAATAATATGTACACGCAAATTGGTATCTTGCTCTTGATTGCTTTAGCAGCGAAAAACGCCATTTTAATTGTCGAAGTAGCAAGAGAACAACGTGAAATCCATGGTAAAACCATCTTAGAAGCAGCTGTTTTGGGTGCAAAAATTAGATTTAGACCGATTTTAATGACATCTTTTGCCTTTATCATGGGGGTCATGCCGCTGGTATTTGCCACCGGTGCAGGAGCCAATGCACGCCGTTCTATCGGAATCGCAGTAGCCAGCGGAATGGTGGCATCGACCTGCCTTGCTGTGGTATTTGTCCCAGCTTTTTATGTTTTAATTCGTACATGGTATGAACATAGATGGATGAAAAAACTGTTGAATGAAACGAGTACTCTAGAGCAAAGCTAAAACTTGGCATAAAGATCGAATTAAACGTCTACTTGGCACGACGCATTCAGGCCATCTTTGCAGGAAATGGCTATCCTCAAGTTGGACAGGAATTTTGGGTACCAAGTCTCATCTATTGCTTGTTATACGGGTAAGAATTAAACTATCGCACCTTGTATTGATTCGTCATTGAACAGAGCAAAACGATGGAAAAGCCGTATTTAGAACAAACCACCCCTCTTTTAAACCATGGGTCTCGCCGATTTGTAAACAGTATCAGCCAGATTATTTTTATGGGACGTTGGTTGCAAGCCCCACTCTATCTTGGGCTTATTTTTATTCTAACCGCCTACGTCTATCGCTTTATGGCAGAACTCGCTCATCTAATGGCTCATATTACTTCCGCAAATGATACTCAAATTATGCTGGGCGTATTGGATTTAATTGATGTGGTTATGATTGCTAACTTACTTATTATGGTGATCATGGGTGGCTACGAAACCTTTGTATCCCGTTTAAATATTGATTCTCATCCAGACCAACCTGAATGGTTGGATCATTTAGACGCCGGGGCTATGAAAATCAAGCTAGCCTTGTCACTTATAGGGATTTCATCGATTCACTTGCTTCGTACTTTTATTGAGCCGTCCAAACAAAGCAATGATGCTGTGATGTGGCAAGTCATAATTCATCTAACGTTACTCGTTTCTGCATTGACGATAGCTTACACCAACCGCTTATTGAATAAATAAATCGTTGCAAAGCGATTAATCTAAGAGCTCTTGTAAATTTTTTCCACGATTATAATGGTTGAAGTTTTCCCAAGGATCATCGATTTGTCCAAGTCTCCTAAAAATATTTTTAATCGTATACGATTGAGGAGTTAATGATTGATCATGAACTTCCTCCCAACTGATGGGTGTTGCTACTGGCGCACCCTCTTTTGCCCGTAATGAATAGGGTGCAATCGCAGTCATTGCATAGTCATTTCTTAAAAAATCAATAAACACGTTCTGACCTCGTTTGTTCTTTCTTTGTTCTAACGTGGTGATATCAGGGCATTGCTCATGAAGATTTTGAGCAATATTACGCGCCAATTTTTTAATGACATCAAACGTGTGATTAGGTTCGATAGGAATGTGAACATGCAATCCTCTTGAACCGGAAGTTTTAACAAAACTATGAAGATTGTATTGGTCTAAGAGATTTTTTAATGCCTTACTCGCTGTACGTACTTTTTCAAAATCATTATCGGATGGATCAAAATCAAAAATAATTTGATCCGGCTTTTCAAGTGAAGACATGGTCGATAAAGCAACATGCAATTCAATAACGTCTTGTCCTGCGAGATAAACCAAAGCTTTTTCAGATTCTATACCCACCATATTCATTGTGGATTGATCTTCTTTTGTAGGAACCGTTAAATTTTTAACATAATCAGGAAAATAATCTGGGCGATGTTTATTGAAAAATCCATCTTCATCAATGCCATTTGGATAACGCTTTAGTGTAATGGGTCTATTTTTAACAAAAGGAAGCATGTAGGAAGAAATTTTATTGAAATATTCCGCAACATATTCTTTAGAAACATCGGATTTAGGATAAAGCATTTTATCTGGATGAGAAATCTCAACGCCTAAAATATTCATTTTCGCTCCAATTATGCATTTGATTTATCCTCGCGATGAACATCTTTTGCGTCTTTATCTTTGCGAAGGCCGACAAATCGGGGATGCCTTAGCTTCCCGTTTTGAGTCCATTCAGTGAATCCAACTTCTCCAACAAGTTCTGGCTTAATCCAATGAATGTGCTCTTTGGTTCCATCATAATCATCAAAAGGACAGGAATCTTGCTCTTTTTTTTTCATCTTCTTATGCATAAACTCAAGAAAATCATCATCAAAACCAGTTCCTACGCGTCCTGCAAATTTTAGTTCTTCCTCGTCATAATACCCAATCAATAAAGCACCAAACCCTATTCGTTCGCCTTGGGGATCGCTATAACCTCCAATAACAAATTCTTGTTGATGCACACATTTAAACTTCAACCATTTTTTTGAACGATTATGTACATAGGACGAGGTAGCGTCTTTTGCAATCAATCCTTCCCAATCTTTATCGCAGGCTGTCTTTAAATAACGCTCTCCTTCTTGATTTCGATGTGGCAAATATCGAATAGGAGATTCATAATGAAAGGCTTGTTTTAGTAAGTATTTTCGCTTTCGCAAAGGTAACTGTTCTAATCCATATCCATCGTAGTATAAAAAATCAAATACATACGCATAGACCGGATATTTATTTAATAGGTTTTCATCAGGATTTTTTACATGCATTCGATGTTGTAAACGCTCAAAGCTTGTAACTTTTTTATCAAAGGTAACCAACTCGCAATCAAGAATAAAATTACCAGACATCTTTTTTAAGGCGTTTGCAATTTCTGGATAAAATTCTTTTTGCTCTTCGTGATTACGAGAAATCATACTCACTTCATCATCTTTTTTGTACAAAAGACAACGCTCTCCATCTAACTTGCGCTCATACATCCATTCTTCATCTGAAAAGTAATCGTGTGTCAGTGTGGCAAGCATTGGATCAATGGATTTGCTTTGTCCTCTTTTTTCAAGCTTTTTCTTCAGATTAGATGGCAATTGATTTAATAATTTATTCATCATCACCCTCTTCTTTAGCAATTTCATCCATTGACCGACCTGTTAGCACAGATTTAGGCTCGGTGCTGGTTGGGTTTCTCCTAGCATCGGCTTTATCATCCTCCAATTTAAAGATAACCCATTGTTCATCTTCTTCATCCTTGTCTTGATTTATTCGAGCCATAGCATAGCCACCCATTATTTTTTCACCATCAAGACGAAATTTTAAAGAACCTCCTTTTAAAGCATCCGACATGGATTTTTCATGCTCCTCGTTATCTACTAGAGGTTCGTAATGGCCAAAATCCCAAACCATAACTGTGCCAGCTCCGTATTCTCCTTCAGGGATAACGCCTTCGAATTTGGCATATTCTAAGGGATGATCTTCCGTACGTATTGCAAGTCTTTTTTCGTTCGCAGCTGTTGAAAGTCCTTTTGGAACAGCCCAGGATACTAATGCATCATCAATTTGCATGCGAAAATCATAATGCAATTGGCTGGCATCATGTTTCTGAATGACAAAAATACGATTGAATTCCTTGGTTTTAGAATTTCCTTTAGGTTCATGGGTCTTACGAAAATCACGTTTTTTCTGATAATGCGCCAAATCCTTTTTAGCCATGAAATGAGTTCCTTTTTTAACCAGATTAAGCCTGTTTGACTTAAGTATAGAAGTTCTCAGTGAGAATGCATTGGGTGCTTAAATACAGTTTTTTAGCTTTGAGAAATTCTGAATATTAGTGATAATGCTTTAAATACTAATAAAGGACTGAATCAAATGCCTAAAGAAATACAACATATTATCACCTTAGGGGATAGCTTATCTGACCGCGGTACAATGGATCATCGTAAATTATTCGGCTTTATCCCGATGGCAGGATTGAGCGGCTTGAAAGGTCATTCTAGGTTAGGTCGGTTTGGAAACGGTCTTGTTTGGGATGATGATTTAGCCATCGAGTTATATGGTCAATATACAGAAGAATATGAAAAAAAACGACATGACGCCCTGGCAAAAAAAGGTATTACCATTAAACATCAGGATATAAATACTCCAGAAGAAATGATTAACGAAAATGTAATAGGTAATTACCGTGAAGTACAATTTTGTAACCAGGATCTTATGAGAAATTATAATGAAGGTGGACTAACCTCGTATGACTGGAGTGGAAATATTTCAGCGGATATTTCAGTCGATGCTAAATCTAGAATTTTAGCAAATTTAGCTCAAAAACGAGCCTTACTACTTAAAGATGATGAAGCACGTGGCATTGAGCAAAAGCACAAAGATAAATCGTTAATTATCGAATGGTCTGGCGCAAATGACTTGATTACGGTTCATTCGAATATTTATCACCCTGATGGATTAGAAAAAGCCAAAGAGCAAGCCCAAAGTGCTATCGAGGCTAGAATCCAAAACGTTCAAGCTTTGTATGAACAAGGCTATCGAAATTTTATGTTATTTAATTTGCCTGATTTATCGTTAACACCTCGATTCCAAAATCCTGAATTATTAAAAGCGTATGTACCGGATGTTAATCACCACGAGCAAATTAGAAAAAACGCACATCAAGTTTGTGAGTATTTTAATCAAGAATTATCTAGTCAGATCCAGTTGTTAAAAGAATCATATCCCGATATTTCTCTTGATCTATTTGATGTGAACACGATTTTTTGTGATGCCTATCAGCATCCAGAAACCTATAAGCTAAGTCCAGCCTTAAAAACACATGGTGTTTCACTCGATTTTCCAGAGATAAAACATCAGGTAAATGCAACGAATAACGATGGTTATATGTTTTGGGATGACGTTCATCCAACGTCTACAGTCCATGAGGTCCTCGCGGATAAATTCCAACTAAAAGCGAGTGAAAATTATCATTTTACTGCTCCCCATGAATCGTTATTACACATTTTCAAAGAAGGTTATGGACAGCAGTTAGAGGATGATAAAGGTGCATGCTTTGGTTTTTTCAGGCACTCCAGGATTAACTACCTCGACCCTCATTTAAAACTTGAAGATGTTTTTTATCATGGCTTAAAAGATAAAGGCTATCGCACGCGTTCTATTTTAGTTTCCTTGGGTTGGCTCACCCATCAAGGAGATTTAGCCGCAACGAATCACCCAAAGTTGGTCGAAGCCTATGAACATGTAATCTCACCCGCTCCTTCCACCACCGCTGCCTACGCCGTTTAGACATTGCTTGGCTCGGAGGTAAGAACACTCTGAGCCAAGCGTTTAATCTGTTATTATTCTCATCGGATTGTTTTTATATTTGACAATATGGAGAATCGTTTCTAAATTTTAACAAGCGAAGAAAGGGAATTTATACATGGACCTTCTTTTTGATTTTGATGGTACATTAGCAGATTCAGGCGATATCGTATTTAAAGCGCTTTGTGCGAGCGCTCGAAATCAACTTACTCTTGATGAATTAAGAAATCTACCATCTGATCAGGTCATTCCAAGTCTAGGGATCTCCTTACTGAAGCTTCCCTTTTTGATATTAGAAATTCGGTCTGAAATTCGTCGAAACATCAATTCATTGCCATTAGCACCCGATATGAAAGAAACGCTTAAAACCTTAAATAAAGAAGGACATCGATTACATATTGCTTCATCAAACTCGACAAAGAATATTAATGAATTTTTAAAAAATCATGAAATTCATCACTTCTTCTCATCTATTTCAAGCTTATTCACAATTTTTGGGAAAGCAAAAGGTTTAAGAAAAATTATTGCCGATTATAAGATCAATTTGAATAATGCTTTATATATTGGAGACGAAACAAGAGACATTGAAGCCGCTAATCAAGTAAATATAAAAAGTTGCGCCATTTGCTGGGGATATAACTCCGAATGCATACTGCAAACATATAATCCTGATTTTCTTATAAAAAGCCCAATACATTTGCTAAGAACTATTGACGAACTCAATTCATAGGTTAATCATGAGTAAGAGAAAAATATATATTGGTACATCTGGATGGAATTATGATGACTGGGATGAGGATTTTTATTCTAAGTCTAATGGTAAGGAGGTTCATTTACAGATCTATGCTAATCATTTCAACACGGTTGAATTAAATAGTAGTTTTTATCACCTACCATCCCCAAGCGAGATACAAGATTGGCGGAAAAAAACGCCTAAAACATTCTTGTTTTCTTGTAAAGCAAACCGCTATATCACACATATGAAAAAACTAAGCGACCCGAAAGAACCGATTAATCATCTTCTCAAAACACTTAAACATTTTGAGCAACAATTAGGCCCCGTGCTATTTCAACTACCGCCTTATTTGAAGCTGGATCTTGAACGATTAAATAAATTTATTAATAACTTACCTAATAAGTATCATTACACGTTTGAGTTTAGAAATAAAAGTTGGTTTTGCGATAAGGTGTATGAGTTACTCCAAAAAAACAATATAACGTTATGTTTTTATGATTTTAAAGGTTATCAATCTCCCGAAATAATCACCAGTGATTTGATTTATGTAAGACTCCATGGCCCTGAAAAGGAACCCTACCAAGGACGTTACGATGGCCGAACTCTTGCAGGGTATGCGCAAAAATTTCTGAATTGGCAAGAGGAAGGAAAGTCGATATTTTGTTATTTTGATAACACAAAATCCTGTGCTGCTCCTTATGATGCTAAATTTTTACTCGGAAGTCTTAGTCGACAATCCTAATAATAGACATAAGTATTATGCTATACTCATAATCGCAAAGACTTTAACAGGCCAGGAACAATTTATGGTTAAAGAAATGAAAAAACGCCTCGATGAACTGCGTGAAAAGGAAAGGCGCTCGCAATTAGAAGAGCAAGAATTTAGAGAGCTTATGTTAAACAAGCGAACGCCCACTAAGTCTTATCCATATACATTGCACTCTGATGAAGCTTCTTCTAAAGAAACCGAAGAATTTAAAGCCGTGATTGATGATTATATGGACTTCGTTGGTGAGTTTGCAAAGCAAAGACCTGTAGCTCAAGAAGGATTACTAAAACTTGATTTTCCATCGCCTGAAAAAGCTATTGATTTCTTTCAGCAACAAGCGAGTAAAAATCGTTCCTTTATTGTAGTGGATGAGAAAACAAATAAGGTCTTAGCTTATTCGAATGGAGATGGACAATTATATCATGGTGATGGGAATCTCTTTAAGCCTGGCGATAAACTGACGCGCTCAGAAATTGATTTCAAGGATTTTCACGCACCTAAATCAGGCACAATTCGCCCTTAATCGTTTTTTTTATCAACAGCTATTGGTGTTTTTCACTTTGTTCTATAGAATATCACACCCTTACTGATTTTGATAAAAATTGAACACTCAGTCTTTCGAAGATGATATTCACCAATATGGATTTCACATTATTGATAATTTTTTAGGTGAATCCGATTACCAGGATCTTCTTACAGCCATCGCAACAAAATACCAATTAGGTCACTTTCGTTTAGCTAAAATTGGAAATAACGAGAATGTTCAACAAAAACGAGCCATACGCAGCGATCATATCTATTGGCTGGACTCATTCTCTGATCATGTAGGACTTGAAGCCTATATGGCTGCAATTGAAATGATTAGAAATCTGCTTAATCAGGCTTTTTTTTTAAGTTTAGTTGAATTTGAAGCCCATTTTGCTGCTTATGCTCCTGGCTCATTTTACAAAAAACATATCGATCAATTTATCACCACTCAAGAACGAAAAATATCCTGCGTTTATTACTTAAACACCAACTGGCTGCCTGAGCATGGTGGCGAATTATCCATTTATAACCCAAAAGATGAATTGTTAGCCACTGTACAACCTGTCGGTAATAGAATGATTTGTTTCAATAGTGAATTACCTCATGAAGTGCTTCCCACAACCAACATGAGATACAGCATTACTGGGTGGTTTAAAACACGACCTGTGCTTCCATTTTGAGGAGATCCAAGAAAATACTTGACCCTATCTTTCATCTATCTATAGACTCTAATAGTTCAAAAAGTGTATGAAAATGGCGTTACTGGAGTAAGGGATCAGGAATGAGGTGGTTAGAAAAGCTTATAAATTGGGGAAAAAGGATGTTACAGAAAGACCCCTTAACGGCTGTAACTGACTATTCCTACCAAACCATGCATTATCTCTTTGAACAAAGTAAAGCGCTGCCGAATGTAACCAAATCTTTTGTTGCTCACGACTCGACAAAAACAGCTGCAAAACATATTTTAAGGATTACCTATGAGGACTTAATTCCATTAGTTTTAGTCACTTATGGCAATCAGATTATTCAAGAGCATGGCAACGCATATCTTTCTGAGGAAAATGACCAATTCACTTTTCCAGGAACACTTGTTTTGCAAACAGGGTTGCACCTGCTTGAGGTTGCCACCTGGCTATTTAAAGTTCGTAAAAATTCTCAACTCTTTGTTCGAACGGCAATTGTTACGTTAGAAGCCCCCCTTTTGTTCAATCAAAATCGCTCATCCCCGCTCATGACGATTTGCAGTGATGCGCATTGCTCAACATTGCGCTTTGTTCAAGGATCATTAAGAGATATCGTGACCTACTACTCTACTGAACTGGCCATCTACTCTATTCGGTATCTTCCATTTGCAGGGAATCTATTAGCTTCCTTTCTTTCAACGTACCATAATGGTCGTTATTTGGTCTCTGTTGCGTTGCCTGAAATGTGTAATCGCCATCAGGTGCTCTATTTGAGTCAGCACTCTGAATTAGCATTATCTTTAGGTATAGGACATGCCCTAAGTGCTAGGGTAATTAATAGCGTGTTAGAAACACTCACGAGGATCCCTCAATCCTACTACGCCAGTACCATTGAACAACTTCTGTTCATCTCTCATATGAACGTGGCAGCTCATTTAACCTTACCTAATCCACCGATTACCCTAACGCGCAGAGTCCCCGATCCCATTCACTTATTTCAATCAACGATAGGATTCGTCTTTGATGCTTTACTTGTTGGATTAAAAACAAAAGTGCCTTCTCTTTTACCAGGAAATCAAGTTGGAGGCTTAAAGCAAGCCATAAAAAATCTTCCTTGGGAAGAAGTTCGCGCCTTACATCTGTGGGTAATTACCAACCCTAAAGCTCGAATATTTTTACCTAAGCTATTACACGATCTACCTTCTTTTTTAAATGATCCCATTATAAAATCCAACTGGCCTGCACTTAAACAATCCTTTCTTACTGTACTAAACACGCTTGAGTCATTAAGTCAAAACCGTACCATTCGATTATCAAGTTATATACCCGGAGTGACGAGTGCTCTTGCTGAAAAAGTTTCAGGAACGCCGAGAGTCATCACCAGTCTAGGCCTACAACTCATTACTGATCCGGAGTTTATAAATGTAGTTGTCTATTTAAAAGCACGGATTGAACAACTAGCACAACTAGAACAACCACGAAATCATACTGAGATAGAGCTATCCGTTTGGGAAGATTATATTGTGGTGGAACGTGAGGAAAGCACTCCAGTGAGTCACAATAATGCATTGACTTCCTCTCGCTACAGGTTGCACAGCTCTATATCGAGCTCGCCAGATACGGAGGGATGGGAGTTTGTAGATCATGAACCGTACTGCTCAAGCCAATCTTAAATCTTATTAAGTCGAAACCAATATAATGTTAATAACGTCGCTGCATCGCGTATTATTCCTTTATCCATCCATTGATAAGCTTTTTCTTTAGAAACAATATGCGTTTTAATTGCCTCATCCTCCACGCCATAAACGCCCGGCTCAGGAATTTTGCTTAGCTCAGAGTAAAATAAATGCGACTTTTCGGACAACATCCCAGGGCTTTTATACACAGTTGAAATTGAAACCAAATGATTAGCTTCGATTCCTGTTTCTTCGTTGATTTCTTTATAGGCTGTTTCTTCTGGAGTTTCACCTTCTTCAATCGTCCCTGCAACACATTGAAATAAAAAAGGATCATCACCGGTTGAATTCGCAAAGACGCCAGGTCGAAATTCTTCGCAAAACACAAAGCTATCAATCTTAGGTGAATATAAAAGTACATGAACCGAGTCAGATGTCACTACAACTTCTCGCGACTGACGAATGGATGTTGATTTATTCGAATCGGGGTTAGAAATCTCAAAGGTATACTGACATAATTTCAAATACCCGTCATATTGAATATATTGATCAAGTATCTCTACCTGGTTCGTCATCATTATCGTCCTTAATCGTTTGGGATACCACCATGAGTCTTATCCATGTTATGCACTAAGATCGCTAGAGGCTTAGATAAGCCTCTGTAGTTAAACTCGTGTTTAAGTCGATACTACTTCTTTTTAAACTTTTTAATGTGTTTAATTAAACGTTTTTTATGTTTAATCTGCCGTTCGGATAATTTATTTTTTTTGTTCTTGTAGGGGTTTTCCCCACCTTTGAATTCAATTTTAAGCGGTGTACCAATTAAATTAAGCTGCTCTGTGTAGGAATTAATTAAATAACGCTTATAACTGTTTGGTAAGGATTCAAGCTGATTGCCGTGAATCACAATAATAGGAGGATTATGCCCCCCAGCATGAGCATAGCGCAACTTAATGCGTCGCCCTTTGACAAGCGGAGGTGCATGTTGTGCTACGAAATCCTGAAGCAAACGGGTTAATTTAGGGGTAGAAAAAGATTGCATGGCTGAGGAATAGGCTTGACCAATATCTTTAAACAAATGTCCGACGCCTGTGCCATGCAAAGCAGAAATAAATCGAATCTTAGCAAATTGGGCAAACTGCAACCGCCGGTTAATCTCCGCTTTAATATGATCTTTATGTTCTTCATCCAGACCATCCCATTTATTAATCGCAATCACTAAGGCTTTCCCAGCCTCAATAATAAACCCCAATAAATGCAAGTCTTGATCCGTTAGTCCTTCTTTTGCATCGACTATTAACAAACAAACCTGAGACTCTTTAACAGCCTGTAAGGTTTTAATAATTGAAAACTTTTCAATTTTTTCATCAATTCGACCACGACGCCTGACACCAGCCGTATCGATTAAAACATACTTTTGATCATCGCGTTCAAAAGGAATAGCAATGCTATCACGTGTTGTGCCAGGCATGTCATAAACGACAACGCGCTCTTCGCCAAGCATTCGGTTAATTAAGGTAGATTTACCAACATTAGGTCTTCCCACAAAAGCAATCTTGATAGAATCGCTATCCTCGCTCGTTTCTATTTCTGTTTCAGGAAAATCCTCGGTGACGATAGATAATAAACTCCCTATTCCTCGATTATGAACTGCAGAGATCGCATGTACTTCAGGAAATCCAAGGGCCTGGAATTCTGCACGAGCGACTTCCTCATTAATTCCATCTGTTTTATTAACAACTAAGTAGACTGACTTATTAATTTTTCTTAGGCGAGCAGCAATGTCTACGTCAACTGGTGTGAGACCTGTACGTCCGTCCACGAGGAAAAAAATGATATCAGATTCGATAAGGGCAACATCCGATTGCTTTGACATTAAAGCATCCACATCCAGATCTTCAACGCCAATGCCCCCAGTATCCACTACAATGTAAGACTTATTATGATACAAAGCATCGCCGTATTGTCTATCACGTGTTAGCCCAGGGAAATCAGCCACTAAAGCATCTTGTGAATGTGTCAAGCGATTAAATAAAGTGGATTTCCCAACATTAGGACGACCAACCAAAGCAATTACCGGGATCATACTTTAGCTCACTGTCAGCTGATTTAACAATCCATTGCCAGTCATAACATAAAGATTATGTCCAGAGACAATAGGGCCAGTATAAATTGGACCATTTAATTGTTTTCGTGAAAGAAACTCACCGTTTTGGGTGGAGAGCACATGCAATAATCCAGTTTTATCGCCAATTAAGAGCCGGTTACCCATTAACACGGGTTCAGTAAGTGAGCGCGCTTTTAAAGCAGGCTGCTTCCAACGCACACGCCCATTTTTAAGGTCAAAAGCCCAAACCACATCATCGCTGTCAGCTAAATAAAGCGCCTGATCATCGAGTGCAATATTCTTATAGGTTGAAGCTGGCTTACGCCATATAAATTGGCCATCGACCAGAGAAAAAGCACCAACATATCCTTGATAAGTAGCAAGATAGGCTACACTACCACGAACAACTGGATCCGCATCAATGTCCACTAAGCGCTCTACATCACTTGACCCACTGGCATATGCTATGCCTCGTTGCCATAATAATGCACCGGTTTGAAGATCGACGGCATCAAGCTTGCCATCAGAGTAACCAACGAGTGCCAGCTTATCTAGCACCACAGGTGTGGAGCTTGCTTTTAAAACCAAATTGGGTGCACCATGATCAACCACCCAATCTTCAGAGCCATTTTGTAGATTTAAACCATGGAGATGGCCATCGATAGTTTTGACGATTACTTTGTCCTGTGCGATCACTGGCTTTGCAAGCGCATCACCTGAAACTTCAGTAGACCAGAGTTGCTTCCCAGTTTTTTGATCAAGTAAAACCACATTCGAAGCATTAGTGCCTACAGCAAGATATCCCTGACCTAGTGCAGGACCACTCACAATACCTTCTTTTAGTTGAGTAACCCACAATGGCTTCGTGGTTGCTTTATCGAGAGCTTGAATCACGCCGCTGTTATCGGCGGTATATACAATATTATCCTGGATTGCTGGTCTTAATTTTAAATATATTGATGCTTTTGAGCCACTTCCGACTTGAGTTGACCATTTCTGCACAAGTTGTACTTTAGACTTGAGCGGCTCTAATGCTTCAGGCTTGGGTGTATTGTCTTTTCCAAGCATGTAGTCATCAACTTTTGAACATCCTTGCAGGATACACAAAACACTAAAAAGCATTAAACTTTTTTTAATCATATTAACTCTTCTAACCTCTAAATCCAGCTTCTAAGCAGCTTGCTTCAATTCTTCATCGGTATTTAAAGAATGGGTAAATGCCGCGAGTTCATTGGTTTTCATTTCCAGGAAAAGATTACCTATTCCTTGCGATTGAGACTCATTAATTGCTTTGCGATAAGCAGCAACCGCTTGCGGATACTTTCCAGTTGCGGCATAAATGTCTCCTCTAAGTTCATTAATCACTGGCTTATACGAGGCATCAATAACAGGCTCTAGTTTATTAATTGCTTGGTCGTATTGTGCTTGTGATAATAAGATTCTAGCTAAACGAATTTTGGCTACTTGCTGTAAAGCGGGCATTTTAGATTTATTTGCAACCTGTTGAAGTTGTTCTTCAGCATGCTTAAATTTTCCATTGGTCACAAATAACTTCGCTAACGTCATGCGCGCAGCATCTGCATAGACCGTATCGTTGTATTCTTTTATAAGTTGGTTCGCATAAGAATGTATTTTTTTATTGTCTTTATTTGAAAAGGCAACCATTAAATGCTCATAGGCAACAGAGGCTTGTTGAATCTTTTTTCCCTGATGCCAAGACCAATACTTATACCCGGCTATCGCGAGTAAGATTAAAGAAATGGTAACGATTATTATATTGCTGTATCGCTTCCACCAGCGCTTAATGGCTTCTATCTGTTCTTCTTCTGTCATGTATACGGACATGTGAAACTCCTACCCTATTGTAAATAGGTTTGTATAAATTGCACCAGATCGTCTTGTGGGATGACTCTCTGCTCACCTTCTTGTCTCAAATCTTTCACACCAATTATGTTTTGATCCATTTCTTCTGCACCAAGAATTAACGCGAATCGCGCACCGCTTTTATCCGCTTTTTTAAACTGGCTTTTAAAACTTCCACCGGTGGTATTCACAATAAATTGTGTGCTGCGCGCATCATTGCGTAAATTCTCGGCTAACGCAAGTGCGCGCTCAGTGGCAGCTTTTCCATCGGCAATAAAATATGCCAAAGGCGTTGCTCGATTTACGAGCTCTATGGACAGCTTTTTTTGTAGCAGTATCAAACGCTCTACACCCATCGCAAAGCCAATACCAGGTGTAGGCTTACCACCGATTAATTCAACTAATTTATCGTATCGTCCGCCTGCACAAACAGTTGCCTGGCTTCCTAATTGGTCAGTAACCCATTCAAACACCGTGTGACCATAATAGTCTAACCCCCGAACTAAGGTGGGATTAATCGTAAATTCAACTCCAAGCTCATTCAAGCCACTGCACAGTGCTTCAAAGTGCTGCTTACTTTCAGGCCCTAACTCATCAATGAGCTTTGGAGCTTTAGCAATAAGTGCTTTCATATCTGGATTTTTGCTGTCTAGAATACGCAAAGGATTTCTTTCCAGACGTCGCTGACTGTCTTCATCCAGCACATGATAATGTTCTTTAAAATAGGCAACCAATTTATCACGATATTGCTGACGCTCTTGCAATTCGCCCAATGAGTTAATCTCAAGCTTCACTGCCTCTTGAACGCCAAGATATTGCCACAATCGCTTACAAATTAATATTAATTCTAATTCAATATCAACCCCTTCTATTCCCAAAGCTTCGACACCACACTGCACAAATTGACGATAGCGGCCTTTCTGCGGTTTTTCATGACGAAACATTGGGCCATAGTACCAAAGTTTTTGCTGTTGATTATGAAGTAATCCATGTTCAAGACATGCTCGTACACAGCCTGCCGTTCCCTCTGGTCTTAAGGTAAGACTATCCCCATTTAAATCCGTAAATGTATACATTTCCTTTTCAACAATATCCGTTACTTCGCCAATGGTTCGTTTAAACAATTGGGTACTCTCTACTATAGGAAAACGGATTTCCTGATAGCCATATTGTTTTAAGCAAGCTGCAAAGGAGTATTCAAGATACTGCCATAAATAGGTTTCATCAGGTAAAATATCATTCATTCCACGAATGGCTTGAATTTTGTCACTCACTCAAACTCTCCGACTTACTATATTGTGAACTGGAAAGTAAAGAGCGCATTTTTGATAAATCCGTCAGTCGAACTTCTGATCCAGATTGGTTTTCCACAGCCTTATTACCTTCTGAGTTAGAGGAGTAAAAATGTTCATTGTCTTTATTCTTATGCCACCAAAGCGATACGGCTATAATCACTCCTGCAGCAAACGCGATGGTTAGCCATTTAACTGCATGCTCAGCCAAATTAGAAGAATGTCTGCGGCTTTGCCAGAGTGCTTTATCGCTCTTTTTATCCGTTTTTCCAAGACGATTAAAGGCTTTCAGTAAAGGCTCAGCGTCTAACTCCAATAATTTTGCGTAAGCACGAATATAGCCTTTGATAAAAACTGATTCAGGCATATGTTCATAATCATCTTCTTCTAAAAGCTCAATCACACGTACGCGTAAGTGCAACTTACCAGCCACATACTCTCTGCTGAACCCTTTTGCTTCACGAACGGCGGCTAATTGCGAACCTGGCATATCAACACTGTGTTCTTCTATTTCTTCAATGGTTGTTGTATTCATTTTTTGCTCCGGAATTGTCAGAGAACGTATTTAATTGCAGTAACCGTTGCTTATAATTTAGTTCGAGTTCTGATTGACCAATATTGTTTGCGGCTTCTGCAGCAATCTTGAGTAACGTCGTATCATTCAATGCGATTTTAGGATATTTTTGTAAATTAGCCAGCACTTCCTGATATTGATCTTGTTTCATTTCTAAATTAACCAATTCATACAACGATTGCTTGCGGGAAGGGTCTTGCTCTAATGCTCGTGAAAAATAATGCTTGGCTTTGGGGTAATCTGGAATTTCCAAAGCACAAAGGCCTGCATTTTCATAAGCTGCCGCGGTATTTTCATATTTCACATCTTTAACCGCTTTAGCAAAATACTCTTCAGCGTGTTTATATTCGCCTTGTCGGCATAAAAATGTTCCGTAATTATTTAACTGGGCTCCACTTCCGGGTGCCAAAGACATGGCTTTTTTATAATAAGTTCGAGCTTCGTTGATGTCGCCGGTTTTTTCAAGAAAATATGCCATGGCGGCATTTACTCCGGGAGAATCCGGTGCTTGGGAAAGCGCCAGAAGAAGCTTTCGCTTAGCCCTGGGAGGATTTCCTTGTTTTAAATAAGCGAGCCCTAATTGGGTATTAAAAGACGCCGCATCGGCTCGATTGTATTCTTTACTAATCGGTTCATCAGCAGGGTCTTTATTTTGCTGACACGCTACGAGTAAAAACGCTGTAATGATGAACAATAAATACGTTTTCAATCCTGACTCTCAGTGTATTGAAATGGTTGGTCATTATAACCGTGATTCAAGATGCATTCAAAAAAGATTTGGTTTCATTTTACTAGGGCACATTGAACTCAGGTATGTCGCGTATCTCCTATGCACTAGCTAGAATAAGATGAATTCATTATTGTTTAGAAGATTGCGCTTCGCCGTTCGCAGAGTCAATTGGCTTAAAATGAAGTTTTTGCCATCTTTGAGAGCGACTCGTTCTATCTTTTACTTCACCTGCAAGCTGGCCACAGGCTGCATCAATGTCATCACCACGGGTCTTTCTTGTAATGGTATTAATACCCTTAGCCATTAAACGGTCCCGAAAAGAGTCGATCGTTTTTTTTGATGATCGTTCATACTGGGTCATGGGAAAAGGATTAAAGGGAATTAAATTAACTTTTGCAGGCACATTACTTAATAATTTAATCAATTGGTCCGCATGTTCAGGCTGATCGTTCACACCTTTTAGCATAACGTATTCAAAGGTAACTTTTCGCTTGGGTTCATGTTTAAAATAATGACGACAAATATCCATTAATTGTTTAAGCGGGTATTTTTTATTAATCGGCACTAAAATATTGCGCAGCTCATCGGTCGGAGCATGAAGCGACACGGCTAAAGAAACGGGACTAACCTCTCGTAAGCGTTCCATTTCAGGGATAACCCCTGAAGTACTTAAAGTAACTCGACGTTTAGATAACCCATAAGCAAAATCATCCATCATAATATCCATGGCAGCCACCACATTATCAAAATTGAGTAGTGGCTCTCCCATTCCCATCATGACCACGTTCGTTACTTTTTTATCATGCATGCCCTGTTGGGATGATAATTCTCGCACTGCAAACCAAACTTGACCAATAATTTCCGCGGTCGTTAAATTTCGATTAAATCCTTGTTTTGCCGTAGAACAAAAACTGCAGTTAAGTGCGCAGCCAACCTGAGATGAAACACAGAGGGTTCCTCTGGTCTCTTCAGGAATATAGACCGTTTCAATACAATTGCCGCAATCCAACTTTAAAAGCCATTTATGAGTCCCGTCGTGAGATTTTTGGCAACTTACTAATTCTGGCAAGCGAATTTCGGCTTTTAAACTTAATTTTTCGCGTAACGATTTGCTAAGATTGCTCATATGAGAAAAATCAGACAAACCAACTTGATGAATCCATTGCATCAATTGTTGTGCACGATAAGGCTTTTCACCGCAATCGTCCATAAATTGACGCATTTGCGAGTAATTGAAGTTCAATAAGTTAATTAAGTTACTCATCACTACAACTCATATTAATTTGCCTCAAGCGCTATTTAAAGCAAGGGCGCTTAGAAGTATGGCATTAAGTTAATTTTGTCCTTTGTATGTAAACACTAGCTAATGCATGCGGCTCTCATACAAAGGACAAACTCATCAACTTTTTAGCTACGTAGGCAAATTTCGTGTGGCTCAAAAAAGAACTGAATTTCTTGGGCCGCGGTTTCTTTGCTGTCTGATCCATGAACTGCATTCGCATCAATGCTCTCAGCAAAGTCAGCGCGAATAGTGCCTGGTGCTGCTTCTTTAGGGTTTGTCGCACCCATAATTTCACGGTTTTTCGTAATGGCGTTTTCACCTTGTAAAACTTGAATCATCACCGGACCAGAAATCATAAAATTAACTAAATCATTAAAAAATGGTCGCTCTTTATGAACTGCATAAAAACCTTCGGCTTGTTCGCGAGTTAACTGCATCATTTTCGCAGCAACAATGTTTAAACCACCTTCTTCAAACCGTGTATAAATCTTGCCAATGACTGATTTAGCCACTGCATCTGGTTTAATAATAGACAAAGTTAATTCGGTTGTCATGGTAACTCCAGTATATGATTGATAAAAAACACGCATTATACACGAAATAAACACATACTGGCTAGGAGCTTAGAGTCAAGCGTTAGAAACGAACATTTCCTGACTCTTTACTTTGTTACTCACCGAGATGAGCATTGAATTGCAAGGCTTCAAGGTTTTCTTCAAGTCGGTCGGGGTTTGGTCTGTAATCAGGAAGATTAGAGAGCAACTCATTTACCCTTAAAATCATATCGTAAAATTGAGTACGCATGTTTCGAATAGTGATAAGCATATCATCGCACTGTTCTCTATATCCCTCTAATGCTTGATCCAGCTCATGACTGTAGTTTAGAAAAGATTGCAGCAATTGACTTAATTGCTCTTTTTCTTGATTATCTAGCTGATGACCTAGCTTTTCAGACAGACTGGCCCAAAAGGATGAGTCGTGAGCCAGCATATTGTTCTCGCTCTCTGGATAATGAGCAATTGCCGATTGCATAGACTTTTTGATCTCAGCAACGCTTTTATCATGAATGAAGGTTTTTTTAACTTGTTCAGATACTGCCTGAAGAGCTTGTTGTAACCCTTTAGCAAGCGATATTAAACTCGCTTGGCTATCGGCAATCAATCGTTTATGAGTCGTTTCATGTTCTGAAAATTCATCATTAAGTCGTTTTAGATTATCACGTTCCTCTTCTAAACTCTCTCGAACACTTGCACCAGGCGCATCTTCTGGTTTATCGGCTTCGCCAGATAACAAGTAACCAACAAAGAGCTTTTGAGTATAACTTTGATAATCAGTGGCTTGCTGCATAATAATCCCGGTATATACATGTTTTAAAGGGATCCGAAGCAATTTATAATACACATTATGGGGATTTTTAACGGCGCTGATTAAATCCTTATGTTCAAATCGAATATTAAATCGTCCCAAAATTCGTTCGGCAGTTAGTAAGCCGTAGGTTGAAAACCACTGTTCGAGTTCGGTATCTTTATTTTCATTTTTCATAATGTATTAGTGAAGGTTATAATAGTATTTTTTATAAAGTATAGCTTATCTATGTTTGCCACAGAAACTAATGATTTTCAAACACTTTCTCATTTTTTAGGGCTACCTACACCAAAAGAGTGGCTAGATCGTGCAGTGATTGAACTGCCGTTGCTATTAGTTGATCACGCTCATTGTGAGCGAAAGGCTGCCGTAACGGCTATTAATTTTATGAGTAAGTACCCGGAGAAAGCCGAGTTAGTTCGTGTGATGTCACCTTTGGCACGAGAAGAATTGTTGCATTTTGAAAAAGTGATTCAGTTGCTAAAAAAGAAAAATATTAAATTCGGTCCTTTAAAACCTTCTTCTTATGCAACCAAATTGCATCAAGCAGTAACCAAAAATGCAGGCCATGCGAGATTAAGCGATCAGTTAATTATTGGAGCAATTATTGAGGCCCGTTCTTGTGAACGCTTCCAACTGCTTGCGGCAGCTATTACTGATTCAGCTCTCTCTAGATTTTATTTATCTTTGGCTAAATCTGAAGCACGTCATTTTGAAGAGTATCTAAGACTAGCTACCTTGTACGAAAACGATATTACTACGCGAGTTAAACTCTTTTTGGATATTGAAAACGAAACGATTGCATCATATGACACAACCTTTCGCTTTCATAGTGGAATTCCAATCTGAATCTGAACTATAGTTTTCGTTTTTAAAGAGCTAATCGTACCGAGACGCGCACTCACGTTAGGGTTTAGGGCTCGTTGATTGTTCCTCTTCGGGCTGTTCAGAATCGGGCTCAGGTTGTACACCATGGTTATCAGCTAATTTTCTAAGTTCTCCTAGCTCACCTTTATGACGGTGTACGGTTTGGAGATTTTTTAAATGTTTCCTCTCGTCACACCAACTTTTGAAAGATGCCCATCCTTTCTGAGTTAACTTAAGTGAAGCAATAGCTTCATTGAGTTTTCTGCAAGACACTAGGATCTGGCTCATCACCGCAGTCCAGCTATCGAACCCTTGCATCCCTCGCTCAATTAACCTTTTAGTGTGTTCGTGCACTTCATCCCAGAGCTTATTGACTTCTTCTTCATTAATATCTAAGTCGGCTTTACGTTCTTTTGTCCGAGTTTGAGATTCTTGATATTTTGCTTGCATCTTTTTATCTAAAGCTTTAAAAAGTGCTTCCAATTCGGCCTGCTGCTTTTTCGCTATTTGCTCTTGTGACTCAGTCATGTTTTCTGGTAATGGTACATTCCCCATAACGCCCCCTAGAACCGATCAAAATAAAAACCATTTGACTTATCATAACACAATAGATGCGGGATGTCATCCCAATCGCTTAAAACAATCTGCTTGTAAGTGGTTTGTTTTGCCTCATGATATTTGATTTCAGGCTTATGAATATGGCCATGAATTACAATTTCGACTTTATTACGGTCCATTTCACGAATCATCGCTTCAGGAACAATCTCTAATTCATAATCCGATTTGTTAGATTGCTGACTATGTTGTCGAACACCCAATACGATTTTTTCTCGAAACTTCAAAGGCATAACTTGAAAAAGAGTAAAAAAGATGCGATTTCTAGTTAGACGGCGTAGCCACTGATGAGCAACATCTCTCAGACAATATTGATCCCCATGAGTCAATAAAATCAATTCTTGATTCAATTTCAGTACGTGAGGATCTGTTAGAATCGTAATGTTAGCGAGTTTAGCAAACTGTTGTCCTATTAAAAAATCACGGTTCCCTCTGAGGTAGGAAATTTGAACCCCCTGTCTTGTTAACCAGGCTAAACGATGAGCAATTGATTCACTCCAGCCATCTAAAGCATCATCTCCTGGCCAGGCATGAAAAAAATCACCCAGAATGAATAATCGGGATGTATGGTGAGAAGCCCAATCGATAAACCGAAAAAATCGCTCCGTAATGTCAGGTTGCTCTGGATTTAAGTGCAGGTCGGAAATGAATACAGCATCTATCATACTGGCTCGATTTGAATTTGATCGTCCTGAAGATATATTTGACAAGGACCAGCGATGGGTTTTATAGCATCACTTAAACGATAAAATCCTGCAATGGATACCAACTCAGCTTCCAGTGACTGGCAGAAAATACGGGCATTTTTATTGCCATTGATCCCCGCTAATGCTCTTCCTCTTAATGCACCGTAGACATGAATATTACCATCCGCTAATAACTCTGCACCATTACTGACTGCCGCGGTAATCACCAAATCGCCTTTACAAACCATTTGCTGCCCGGAACGTACAGGAACGGTAATCATTTTATTCACAATTTGAGGAGCTTTATTTGATTTTGAAGAAACCGGCTCATTCATAATCGGCTTATCATGACTCGATGACGCATTCATGACGGCTAATCCTTGTAATTGAGCGATGGTCTCAAGCATTGGATCTCCACCTTGAACAGCGACCGGAACTAATCCGTTCTCACGAGCACATTGACAGATCGCATTTAAATCTAAATTCATATCGTTTAGTTGTGAGCAATCTAAAATAACGGGGGTATGCTTGAATAGATTGGGAGCTTTTGCCACGACTTCAGAAAGTTGTTCAGCAAATAATTCCGTTTCACAACTTAAAAGACTTAATACCGTTAAAGTATACAATCTTCCCTTTAATTTAAACGCTTGTGTTTTCAATGCATTATCGTTCATAGTCGCAATATCCAACGCCATCTTTTTTGTTTATACTATCATGCAGGAATAAATAACAGAAGGCCAATACCGTGGATAAAATTTGGTTAGAGAGTTATCAGGAAGGCGTCCCTCATGAAATAAACATTGAGGAATATCAATCTATAGTTGATTTATTTAAACATTCCTGCAGTAAATACAAAGATAAAATAGCTTACGTGAATATGAACACGGGCTTAACTTATGAAAAAATGGATACGCTAAGCCAACAATTCGCATCATACCTTCAACAATTAGGCCTTAAGAAAGGGGCCAGAGTCGCCATTATGATGCCAAACTTACTGCAATACCCGATTGCATTATTTGGAATCTTAAGAGCGGGATTTATTGTCGTAAACACGAACCCCTTATATACCAGTGATGAGCTAACGCATCAAATGAATGACTCAGGCGCTGAAGCGGTTGTAGTACTGGCCAATTTTGCCCATACCGTTGAAAAATCTTTACCGAATATACCAAACTTAAAGCAAGTTATAATAACTCAAATCGGAGATTTATTTCCTGGCTTTAAACGCTTGGTTGTAAATGCGGTGGTGAAATACATCAAGAAAATGGTCCCCGACTATAACATCCCCAATGCTATTTCGTTTAATCAAGCGCTCGAAAAAGGAAAATCTAAGCCTTTTCAAGAAGTTGAGTGCAGCCATGAGGATATCGCCTTTTTACAGTATACAGGTGGAACAACAGGTGTTGCTAAAGGTGCAATGCTTTCACATGGGAATATGATCGCAAACGTTCTACAAGCGACGGCTTGGATTTCTCCTTTAGAGTTAGATGAGCATGAAATTATTGTAACTGCCCTTCCTCTTTATCATATCTTTTCATTAACCGCGAATTGCTTAACTTTTTTAAATATGGGGGCGAAAAATATTCTCATTACAAACCCAAGAGATTTATCGCATTTCATAAAAGAAATCAAAGGCTCGGGGTTTACCGCTATAACCGGTGTGAATACATTATTTAATGCTTTATTGAATCATCCGGATTTTGAAACCATTGATTTTTCGAAACTGAAACTTGCCTTAGCGGGTGGCATGGCGCTACAAAAAAGTGTTTCTATTAAATGGCGAGAAAAAACAAAATCGGATATTCTCGAAGCATACGGTTTAACTGAGACAAGCCCTGCAGTAACCATTAATCCAATGTATATTAAAGAATATAATGGCAGCATAGGGCTTCCACTTCCCTCAACAGAAATATCAATCCGTGATGATAAAGGTAAAGAGCTCCCCATGCATGAAAAAGGAGAACTTTGCGTTAAAGGCCCACAAGTAATGTCAGGCTATTGGCAAAGACAAGATGAAACCGATCTCGTTTTTTGGCCTGATGGCTTTTTGCGCACGGGGGATATCGCACGTATTGATGAAAAAGGCCACGTTTATCTTGTGGATCGCAAAAAAGACATGATTTTAGTTTCAGGGTTTAATGTCTATCCCAATGAAGTAGAACAAGTGTTAACGATGCACCCTGGTGTGCTCGAAGCTGGAGTAATAGGCATCAAGGTGGACGAATCGGGCGAACGCGTTAAAGCCTGCATTGTCAAAAAAGACCCCAATTTAACGGAAGAAGCAATTATCGCGCATTCTCGAGAACATTTGACCGCTTATAAAGTGCCCAAGGTAATCGAGTTCTATGATGAGTTACCTAAGACAAATGTCGGTAAAATACTACGACGCGCGCTTAAATAACATGGGCACAATATAAGCATTCTAGTTCTAAATGACTATGGGATTAATTACCAAATTTCTTATGATGGTAAGAATAGCTTTGTCAAAGCGATCAGTAAATTGGCTGTCAATTAAGGTTAGATGAAGAGAAGGCTATTCTTTTTTATCAAGACACAATTGTTGCATAATCCTAGCAGTCGCTCCCCAAACTAAGTGGGGATAGGCTGTATACTGACAAGTAATGATTTTCTTGTTCGCTTTTTCAATGCATAATTCTTTGTAATTATTTCTACAAGAAACCTCTTTCATAGGCAAGGATATGACATCAGAAACTTCATGTTTATTCATTACATAGGGTTGGAGGGCTGAAATCGTTGCAAGCCATGGATAAATAATCTTACCAAGTAACGTGTATTCTGGCTTGAGGGCTTTAACACATGCTATTCTTGAAGAATCAATGCCAAGCTCTTCGTGAACCTCTCGCAGTGCGGTTGACCATAAGTCTTGATCCTTAAGATCCCTCATTCCTCCTGGAAAACAAAACTCCCCGGGATGATTTCGCAATGATTCGTTACGTTTGGTTAAAATCAACGAATCCGTTTTAAGTTCATGAAGCAGAATAACTGCAGACTCTCTTGTCATAGCTTTACTAAGTCGTTAAGGCATTTAAAATTGCTTTAATTTTAGTATAGCATTCATCGTATTCTTCGTGAGCATTAGAGTCCATCACAATCCCTCCGCCAGCCCTTAAATACAGTTTATTTTGCTGCGAAATCACCGTGCGAATGGCAATATTTATGTCATACCGTCCATGATTGGATAAGTACCCAATGTTTCCACAGTAAATACCTCTGGTATAAGGCTCATGTTCGTGAATAATGCGCATTGCTTCAAGTTTTGGTGCCCCAGTAATTGAGCCACCTGGGAAACAGGCATTAAATGCATCTATTGGATGCAATTCATGCTTAAGTTTCGCTTCAATATGACTCACTAAGTGATGAACTTGAGAATAACTTTGAAGTTCGCAAAGTGTTTTAACTTTAACCGTGCCAGGTGTTGCAACTTTTCCCAAATCATTACGTAATAGATCAACTATCATGATGTTTTCAGCGCGATTCTTTTCACTTTGCGTCAATTCAAACTGATAGCGCTTATCCTGCACCAAATCATCCGAACGAGGCGCAGAACCTTTTATAGGTGAAGTCAATAATTTATACTGATTCACTAACAAACACCGTTCCGGGGAAAAGCTCAACAAGTCAAAATTAGAATAACGTATAAACGCCGCGTAAGGAACTCTATTCTGGATTGAAACTTTTTCATATATTAACCAGGGATCATCATAAAATTCTGTGAGAAAAGGAATTGCATAATTCACTTGATAAGCTCTGCCCCATTTTAACGCGTCATGAATCGCTTGAAAGGCATTGAAATATTCTTCTTGGTTGATTGGTGAAGCAAATGCCTCTGAAAGTTGAATTTTTTTCTTAGGTTTTAGAGGAGTATTCCATCGCTTTATGATATCCGATATCCTTATTTTCGTATCGGGATGTTGATGAGCTGCAATCAAATCCACTCTTTTCTTGTGATGATCGACAATTATCGCCCAGTCATAAAACTTTAAATCCACAAGAGGTAATTCACTCTCGAGGTGACGTTTCCCATTTAAACCTATTAAACATTCGGCAAAATCATAAGCAAAATATCCAATCGCACCACCTTGAAATGGGAAATCATAGGAAGATGATTTACATCTGAGCATACGATGTAAATCATTCCATAACTCTGAAGGATTAGTACCATTTCGTTTAATCGTCAGCTCATCATGTGGAAATGCAGTCACAATATCGTAACGGCCACGGATTTGGTCGGTACTTTGCAACAAAGCAAACCCTGGTAACGTACTTAAATGATAATAATGTCCCCAGAGGTGTTTGGGGTAGGATAAAGAATGTACACTAAGTTCCATTAAGATAATTTCCTAGGAGCTAGGATCCATCGGTTTAGATTAAATACAATTTAAGAATTACAACTCGGCACTAACATCAGCTGGATTTAAGTGGACCAGTAGACTCATGTGGATCGCTAAAATGTTTGATTTTATCAAGTGCAATGGCTTCTCTACCTAACTCTTGAGTATCGGGATTCATTCGTTGCTCATGTTTTTTAACTTCTGAAATGAATTCAGGTACATAAAATGCCATCCAGTTTACAACCGGATCGAATTTTGCGTATAAACGAGATTGATCACTGTATTCTTGATGTGGAACTTCAGTAATTTTTACAATAAGCATAATCAAGGATACAATAAAAATCCCTCGAACAAAACCAAATCCCATGCCTAATAATCGATCGGTCCCACTTAAGCCTGATCGCGTTAAAATAAAACTTAAAATCGCATTGACTAATCCGCCAGCAATTAAAGTCGAAAGCAATACAGCAACAAAAGCAATTACTAAACGAATATTTTTATCTTGTACATACGGGCGTAAAAATGGATCGAGCAAATTGGAATAATGATAAGCGAGCCAAACGGCTAAAACCCACACAATTAATGCAATAAGCTCTTTTACAAAACCACGAAATAACCCGGTAATGACAGATAGCCCAATTACAGCAAAAATAAGATAATCTAGCCAATGCCATGCCATAATTAACTCACTCCTGTTTTAATCACAAATCCATTTAAATGAATCGTTTCAACAAGTTTTTGTTGCAACTCCTTGGCTTCTTCCCTTTTTTCTACTTGACCAACAATTACTTTGTATAACTCTCGCTTATTCGTTGTAGAGCGACTATACGTTGCCTTGTATCCTTTGTGTCGCAATTGTTGAACCAACGTCTTGGCGTTGCTTTCAACAGCAAAGGAAGCAATTTGTACCGCATAAACTTCTGAAGGTTTTTTGTTGGTTTGCAGTTGATTTGCAAGTTCTTGTGCCTTTGATTTAGGTGCTATCTCTTTATGCTTTATTGGTTCTTTGTGAGCGAGTAAAGGATGATTTGGTGATGCTTTTACAATATGAGCTGCCGGCTTCGTTTGGATCTGAACGGGCTCTTCGCTCTTTGCTGTAACAGAATGTTTAATTGGTTCGGCTTTAACAAGTTGAGTGGGTGCAGGTTCAGGATCAATCGCCTCGGATAAATCAACCTTTGCTACTTTAATCGTTTGAAACATTTGTTCTCTATCTGGCTTTGAGACAGACGGCTGGTTAGGCTTTGGTGGTAAGCGAACAGCAACATTGACTGTCGAGTTTAAACCTTCATTAGACTTTTTCATCATCGCTGGCAAAAAAAGCGCGACTACCGACAGGATCACAACGACTCCAATCAACCGATGCTTACGACTTTCATCCAAGGTAAATTTCATGACCTATTCTCCTGATTACAGGGTAATTTCGCTTCTGACTCATATCGATTAGCATTTAAGATGGAGAAAACAGCTCCTACTGTCAAAAACGAACCAAATACTACAATTAAATCCTCAGGCTTTGCATGGTTAAGTGCTGCATAATAGGCATCAACAGGGGTTTCATAACATACCGTTGTTGTTGCAAGCGTTTTTTTAAAAGCAAAAGCCATATCATCCCTACTGGCTGCTCTTTTTGAATCCAAAAGAGCGGGATACCAAAAATCCACTTCCTGTGCGACAGATTTTATTAAACCGCAAAGATCCTTATCTTTCAATGCTGCAAACACAGCGTGAACACATTGCTTAGGTTGATAACGATTAATAAACTTTGCCAAAAGCTGCGCTGCCTGGGGGTTATGGGCAACATCGAGAATAATTACAGGATTTTTAGGAATAACTGTTAATCTGCCAAGGACTTTAATTGAGCGCATTGCCTTCTCAAAGGCCTCTTTTGAAACAGGCAAAAAATGATTTAAAAGAATGGCAGCGATAACGGCTGCGGCTGCACATTTTAAATTGACTGGTGGTTTGGGAAGAAAAAGCACTTCATTTTTAAAATGAATTTGGAAGCTATCAAGACTTAATTCATAGTCATAGGCTTTCTTAAATTCATACATAGGGGAATTGAACGTTTCAGCATAACGTAGCACACTTCTTGGAGGATGCGTGTCAGCATAAAGAACCGGTTTATGGGATCTTATAATGCCCGCTTTTTCATGGCCAATTGCCTCTTTCGTATCGCCAAGAATCGCTTGATGATCTAAGTCCACGGTTGTGATAATGGCTAAATCTGAATCAATAATATTCGTTGCATCCAACCTTCCGCCGATTCCAACTTCAAGTAAAATAACTTCGGCTTCATACGCTTTAAAACACCAAAGAGCAGCTAATGTGCTCATCTCAAAATACGTAAGATGAGTACATCCTCGCTTTTCTTCAATAAGTTGAAATGCCTCACAAAGCATAGCGTCAGAAACGGGGTTTAAATTTAGACGGATACGTTCGTTGAAATGGATGAGGTGTGGGGAGGTATAACTGCCTACTTTATATCCCGCAGCATGATAGATGGCTTCAAGACTAGCAATTGTCGAGCCTTTTCCATTTGTGCCTGCCACTGTAATAATGCGAGCTTTAGTCGTTTCAAGCCCCATAATATCGGCCACGCGACGAATACGATCGAGTCCAAGCTGCATTTCTTGCTGGTGACGATTTTCCAGCAAGAATAACCATTCCTGTAACGAAGACGGATTGTTGGAAGCGATTGAATTATCCACTATAGCCCATTATTTAGTCAGCTTAGCAACCAGTTCTGCAATGGTGTTACGCAATGCTTTTCGCTCAACAATCATATCAATATGACCGTGCTCCAGTAAAAATTCACTTCGCTGAAATCCCTCCGGCAACGTTTGTCGAACCGTTTGCTCAATTACACGAGGACCAGCAAAACCAATTAAGGCCTTAGGTTCAGCAAGGATGACATCACCTAAGCTTGCAAAACTGGCTGATACACCGCCCATGGTCGGATCGGTGAGCACCACAATAAAAGGCAATCCTGTCTCAGCATATTTGGCTAACGCAGCAGAAGTTTTAGCCATTTGCATCAATGAAAATAAACCCTCTTGCATTCTGGCGCCACCGCTTGCGGTAAAACAAACGTACGCGCATTTTGTGTCAGAAGCCTCACTCAGTGCTTTTACAAATTTATCTCCAACTGTAGCCCCCATTGAGCCACCCATAAAATCAAACTCAAAGGCACTGGCAACTAAAGGTCGGCTCATCAAGGTACCTTTCACAGCAATTAAAGCTTCCTTTTCACCGGTAGTTTTCTGAGCTTGAGTGATGCGCTCTTTATACTTTTTTGAATCACGAAATTTTAAGCGATCAACTGGTTCAAGGTTGGGAGCAATTTCAACCAGGCTGGATTCATCAAAAAATTGCTCCAATCGCTCTCGCGCCGACAATCGATGATGATGGTCACATTTAGGACATACGCTCAGATTCTTGACCAACTCGGTGCGATACAATACTTCATTGCACCCCTTACATTTAACCCATAGCCCCTCTGGTACCCCTTTTTTTTGTGAGGTTTCCGTTCTGATTCTAGAAGGCAACAGTTTCTTTAGCCAGCTCATAATTAATCCGAATTAAGTTGATGCAATCCATTATAACCGGTTATTAAGTTTTTTTTAAATACGCCGTTAACCTTCATAGAGATATTACTGTTAACAACGTGTTGAGGTCGTCATGAAAACGTTTATCAACTTATGCATATTCATTGCATTTTTAGTTACAAGCCAATACACGTTTGCTAAAGGAAGGTATGGTGAGACATTATGCAATGAACCAGATTATTTCTGTGTTAAAGTAAAACAAGGTGAGAGTTGGGAAACTCTTTTCCCCAATATGGAGGAGCGCGATATCATTCGAAGGATTAATCGAATGAATATTCGTCTTCGACCAGGAATGACGATTGCCATTCCTAAAAACATCGAGCGACTAACGATTTATGATGTCTCGCCATTCCCTCGATATATCGAAACGAATGGAGAAAAAGCCATTTATGTTAGTCAAAATAAATTAGCGTGGGGCGCTTATGATGAAACCGGTGAATTAGTTTGGTGGGGGCCATTATCATCCGGATCAGGCAAGTGTTCTCAACGAGATAATTATTGTAAAACCCCTTCTGGCTCGTTTCGAATCATCCGAAAACAAGATATTGACTGTGTTTCAACGGCATTCCCTCGTCGAGCCAATGGCGAAGATGGCGGTGCAGAAATGCCCTACTGTATGCATTTTTTTAGAGGATTTGCACTTCATGGCAGCGACACGGTACCGGGTTACCGAGCCAGTCATGGTTGCGTTCGCATGTTCATTGAGGATGCAAGATGGTTAAATGAAGAATTCATTGATTTGCCAGGATACGGCGTAAAGGGTACTCGGGTTATTGTTGATTCCGTAGATGGTTAGTTAACGTGAGTTAGCCCCAAAAAACGAATCTGTTATGCGGGACCTTTTAAAATAAGCCAGTTTGATATCAACATAATTAGGATTTTTCTGATTTCGAAATCCCAGTCATTAACTCAGTGCTTTTTGATAAGTTTCTTGTAAAAAGAAAGAGCCTATAATAACCATTATTGCCCAAATTAAAACGTAGAACGCTGGCGCATAAAGACTTCCAGTTAGTTTTGTTAAGCTTAGAGCGACCAAGGGCAAAGTCCCCCCAAAGAGTGCTTGTCCAATGTTATAACCAATGGAACTTCCGCTTGCACGAACGTACGTTGGAAACATTTCTGCAATGATTGTGGGTACCGTGGCATTAATTGGAGCGAGGAAGAAACTTAATAAGAGCTCAGCAATCAATACTGAGCTCCAGGTTCCTTTGATTAACAAGAAGAATATAGGAAAAATTGCTATCAATAGCCCAAACAAGCCGAATATGAATATGGGTTTTCTTCCTATAAAATCAGACAATAAACCCATCATTGGAATTAAAAGAGTTAACATCAGAAGTGCAAAAAAATTAATAAAAAGCGCTTCATGAAATATGAAGGCTTTAGCTTGCACCAGAAAAGTAGTGACGTAAGCAATTAAGATATAATTACTTAAGGCCATAATGCTCGTAAACAAAATAGCCAAGAGCAAAGGTTTCTTATGTCGTTTAAAAATACTTTTGAGTGGTGGTTCATGTAATTGCGGCTTATTCGCTAAAAAGGAAGGTGACTCTTGGCATCTTAAGCGCAAAATAATCCCGTAGATTCCGAGAATGCCCCCAGCTAAATAGGCATAGCGCCATCCCCATTGCTGCAAGTACTGCACCGTAAAGATAGAACTCAACAACGACGAGGTCATTGAGCCTAAAAAAATTCCTAAAAATGCCGTACTCAATACCAAGCTGCCAGCAAATCCCCGTCGATTAGAAAACATATGTTCAATAAGATACGTAGCTGATCCAGGCAACTCACCTCCCACAGCAAGGCCTTGGACGAGTCGTAATAAAGTAAACAAAATTGGAGATAAGATACCTGCACTTCTATAGTCTGGCAAAAACGCAATAAGCATAGTGGAAATCGTCATCGTCGTGACGGATACGATCAGTGCCTTACGCCGACCTGCCGCATCAGCTAAGTGACCTAGCAATGCGCCACCAATCGGTCGCATTAAAAAACCAATCGCAAACACACTGAATGTAGCTATTAAGGATATAAATGGGTTATCAGAGGTAAAAAATAATTTGGCAAAAAGAGGCGCGAAACTAGCATATAATAAGAAATCATACCATTCTAGGGCATTTCCATATAACCCAGCAACGACACTTTGCTTTTCCCTGCGATCCATAGAGCCCGTAATAAAAAGGATAATTAATTCTTTTTAACAAGAATTCATAACTGGCGCAAATTTATCCTCTTAAGGACGCTTTGGAAGTATCGCCATCTTCGTCATCCGATTCTTCTTCGCCTCTATCTGATATCTCTTCTTCGGTTATGACCGTTTCTACATCGGAATCCGTTTCCCCTTCCGACTCTGATTCTACCTCATCAGTTGGGTTACTTACCTCGGATAAATCAGATAAAAAAGAACTAGACTCCACATTTCTAATAGAAGGTCCCCCCTCTGTAAAATGTTCTTCAGATTGTTTCTTAAGCAATATTGCAGCATTATCCGCAGGAATAAGTGACTGCCCGACTTCTAAAATTTGCATTTCATCAATATGAGTCTCTTTCTCAAGCATGAGTTTAGATTCTTTAAGGGCTTGTTTTTCTTTGTTGTGGGCGAGCCCTAGCGTGGTCACAGCAGCAATTGCAGTCACGATGGAAGCGGCCGCTAAAAGAACAACACCAACCACCGGTATTGCTAAAGCCGGAATTAAAACAACCGCTAAACTGGCAAATGCAAGAAGAAAACCTGTAAACGATAATCCAGTTACTAATCTAGAATAAAACCGCTTTTCTTGATGCTTTTTTTCTTCTTGATGTTGATGTTCGGTAATCAATGATGAAAAAGAGAAACCCTCCATGTCTCGTTCAAGCTCAAGTGATGGCGTGTCTTTACCTATTGTTCGTTCGCCTAACTTTGGATACTCAGTTTCCATATAAAGCTCAGAAGCTGTTTTGCTAAAATCAAAGGTACCATAACCTAAGACGATTCCCCCTAACACAATCCCTGGAATTAGAAGCCAGGGAAAAGCAATGGCTAATATGGATGCAACAACAATCAAACCTACCCCTGCACCCATCCAGCCAGCATCTAAAAAGAGTTTCTTTTTATCATTGGCTTTATTTAAATAAGAAGCTCGTGTTTCAGATAACTCGTTTAAATAATCGGATACTTTTTCAATTGAGTTTTCATTTTTGAAGGAAGTGGACTCAATTGGTTCAGGCCTTAGGTTATTAAGCTCGTTAAGTAGTTTAGTAAATCGCTTTCGAGCAAGCTCAAAGGTTTCCTGGTTATTCGTATTTAACAAAGCCTTTAAATTATCATCAATTCTTTCAAAAATTTTTTGATAGGCAAGATCATTAGAGTCCAATTCAAGACGCTGTAAAAATTGGCTCAATTCTTTACGTATGAAAATAATACACTCTAACTCATGTTTCATTACATCTTGATTAAACTTACGAATTTCTTGCTGCAAAGTATCTGGCATAATGAATCAAGCCTTATGGGTTAAACGATGCGTCAAGCAGATTAGACTCACTGGATGACTTAAAAGACATCGGGGTAACGTTTATCAAAAGATTCCTGCCTCATTTAGCATAAATCTATCTTAGGTAAATTATAGCCTATTTTTTTCGAGTACTTTCATCAAGTAAGCTATTGTAAAACAGAAAATGCCCCAGAAACCCCATGCTGTGCTAATGTTAACTTTAAGGCATCTGAGTGCTTCTTATCCGTAAATGGTCCAGCTTTGACAATATAGTACTGCTTGTACTGTTCAATAAATAAGTGAGATGAAGTCAGCTTTGCAATGGCATTGAGTAATTTTTTTGCTTGTTCAGGTTTTGTAAACGCCCCTGCTTGTAAAAAATAATGAAGTTCTTGATGAGGTGTGTCTTTCGGACTTAACGCAACCACTTCCACTTTTGCCGTTCCTTTAGGCAATAAACCTAGTTTAAGAGCGGCCCCATACGACAAGTCTATAATGCGACCTTCGTGAAAAGGGCCTCGATCATTAACTTTTACAATCGCTTCTCGATGGTTTTCTAAGTTGGTTACTTTGACGTAAGTTGGTAACGGGAGTGTTTTATGGGCTGCGGTCATGCTATATAAATCATATGGCTCACCACTTGAGGTGCGTTTGCTGTGAAATTTGGTGCCATACCAAGATGCTAAACCACGGGCACGATATCCAGAAGCTGTCCGCATCACCTCATAAATTTTTCCATTTACTCGATACTCGCCGGGATTTCCATAACGGCTCACGGCTTCTGATATCGGGGTCACGGATTCAAACCGTTTTGGATGAGGGCCCTTTGGAGCACCATCTTGTTCGGTAGGCATAATTTCCAATTGTTTCTTCTTTTGCTGTTGCTTGGTTTTTCCATGCCCTGAACCCATGGAGTGCTTAGGATCAACATCCTTGGGCTGACAACATGCTAAAAAACTTAGTATTACTAAAAAAATTAAGCGCATGATCCTTCTCAACAAATCAAGTTTAAGTTAACCTACCTGTACCCATTGAAACTGATGATGGGTATATACTTAAAAGCATACAGACTTTTAAAAAAGCTGAATTTATCTGAGTTCAACAAAAAAATATAGAGTTTCTTCATTCTTTAAGTCCGTCCACTCATGAAACTCTGGTTTCGGCTACGAAAGGAAATGATGATAAAAATTTAATGCTCTATATTATGTTGGGCAGAAATTACGGTGTAGCCACTTTCTTCGTTGGTCGCGGACTTTTGTCTGTGATAGTATAATTTCATTTTTTTATTACCAGGTGACAAAATGGACAATTTTTCAAAAACATTGACTAAACCCCTGTTATTTTTGTGTCTTATTTTTAACTTCAGTCTACTTTTCGCGAATCCCACTGAAAATATCAATGTTTTTAAAAATCCAGGAATGGATAATACGCCACTGATTACCCCTGCCCCTCCAACGTTGAACGCTAAAGCTTATATTTTAATTGACGCAAGTAGTGGCAAAATTCTTGCTGAAAAAAACAGTGACGAAAAGCTGCCCCCTGCGAGCTTAACCAAGATGATGACGCTTTATGTTATTTCAAATGCCTTAAAATCAGACCAAATTAAACTGGAAGACAGCGTTCGAATCAGCGAAAAGGCTTGGAAAACGGGTGGCTCCAGAATGTTTGTGAAGGAAGGGCAACAAGTCAGCGTTGAAGATTTGGTCAAAGGGATAATCGTTGACTCGGGTAACGATGCGTGTGTCGCAATGGCAGAACACTTAGGTGGCAGTGAGCAAGGCTTCACCGAAATCATGAATCAACAAGCAGAAATGCTTGGCATGAAAAATAGCCACTTTACGGATAGCACGGGTTTACCAGATCCAAATCTTTATACAACCGCAAAAGATTTAGCTATTTTAGGACGTGCCTTAGCCTCTGATTTCCCCCAATATTATCACTGGTATAAGCAAAAGTGGTTTACGTTTAATGGAATCAGACAGCCCAATCGCAACCGTCTTTTATGGCGAGATAATCAAGTCGATGGAATTAAAACGGGTCATACCAATGAGGCTGGCTACTGTCTTGTTTCTTCTGCTAAACGCGACAATATGCGTTTAATTTCTGTGGTTCTTGGTTCGCCAAACGAAACAGCGCGCGCAGATGACAGTGAGCGATTGCTTAATTATGGATTTCGATTTTTTGAAACGCATCAATTATATAAAGCAGGTACCTCTATTACTGAGCTTCCATTATATAAAGGAAAATCCGATCAGTTAGCTGTGGGTATCGTGGATGATCAATTCGTGACGATTCCTGGTGGTCAATACAAACGATTAAGCGTCAACACCAAAGTGCCCAAGCATTTAGTCGCACCGATTCAAAAAGGCGATCAGGTGGGAGAGTTAATCGTTAAGTTTGATGATAACATTCTAACAACTAGACCTTTATACGCGCTTGAGGATGCCCCTAAAGGAGGATTTTTTACTCGCGTTAAAGACGGATTAAAGCTAACCTTTAAAAATTGGTTTGGTTCCTAAGGTCGCTAACGATTAGCATGGAAAAAGTGGTCTACATTGCTGGTCAATTTGTGCCAGCTTCTGAAGCAAAAGTCTCGGTTTTTGACCGAGGCTTTTTATTTGGTGATGGTGTTTATGAAGTCATTCCGGTTTATCAAGGGCGCTTATGCTTTTTCGAGCAACACATAAAACGCCTTAAATCGAGTTTGGCCAGTGCACGTATTCATGAGCCTCAATGCAACTGGCGGGATATTTTTAATCAGTTAATTGCCCAAAATGGCTCTGGGAACATGCAGATATATTTGCAAGTTACCCGAGGTTGGCAAGAAAATCGTAGTCATGATTTTCCTGATAATCTTATCCCAACAGTCGTTGCCTTTACCTTAAACATGCCCTATTACACCACCATAGAAAAAATGCGGGGATTAAGTGCTTGGTTAGTTGAGGATATTCGTTGGAAACGATGCGATATTAAAGCAACCTCTATGCTTGCAAATGTTTTATTAAACGATGATGCGGTATCTAATGGAGCAGATACCGCTCTACTCATACGCGATGGGTATTTGACCGAAGGAAGCTCCAGCAATGTCTTTATTGTGAATATGAATGGAGAGGTTCAAACACCACCTATTAATGGATTATGCCTGCCAGGGGTTACAAGGCAACTTACGATAGAGTTAGTAAAGTCTCTTAATTGGCCATTTAAAGAAACGAAAATTGATGAACACGCCTTACTTTCTGCTAAAGAAGTATGGATTACGAGCACCACCAAGGAGATTTACCCCGTAGCAACAATCAATGGCAAATCAACGGGTGATATTCGTAAATGGAACTATTGGAAAATCATTCATGAACATTATCAGCAACGGATTAAGAACCAACAATGACAGATCAAAATAAAATGATAGAATTTCCTTGCAATTTTCCTATAAAAGTTTTTGGAAAAAACGAAACGTCATTTATTGTGGATATCAAAAACATTGCAATGAAACATGATTCAGAATTAACCGAGAAAGCCTTTCAAACCGAAATTAGCGCCC
Source organism: Legionella impletisoli (assembly GCF_900639875.1). Classification (GTDB taxonomy): domain Bacteria; phylum Pseudomonadota; class Gammaproteobacteria; order Legionellales; family Legionellaceae; genus Legionella_A; species Legionella_A impletisoli. Next base: position 117,862 of record NZ_CAAAIA010000001.1, on the reverse strand, counting down.
AAGGAACCTATGTTTCAATCACAATAACGGTACGCGCTAAAGATCAACCCTCTCTCGACGCGCTTTATTTAGAATTAAGCAGCCACCCTGATGTAAAAATGGTGTTGTAAATGATCCGAATTCGTCGTTTTTCTATTCAACCTTATGAGCCAATTTGGACTGAGATGAAGCAGTTTACTGCGGGCCGAGACGAACATACTCTGGATGAACTGTGGCTACTTGAACATCCCCCTGTATACACACAAGGCCAAGCAGGAAAACCAGAACATCTTTTGAATCCTCAACACATCCCTGTCATTAAAAGCGATCGCGGAGGCCAGATTACTTACCATGGTCCTGGTCAACTTGTGGGTTATGTGCTCATGGATCTACGTCGTAGAAATATGGGGATCCGTACGTTAGTTTGTCGTTTGGAGCAAGTTCTCATCGCGCTGCTGGACAATCTAGGGATTAATGCTCAAACTAAATGTGGCGCTCCTGGTGTCTATGTTGATAATAAAAAAATTGCCTCGATTGGGCTTCGAGTTAAAAATGGCTGTACTTACCACGGGATTGCATTGAACGTTGCCATGGACTTGAGCCCATTTAAAGGAATCAATCCTTGTGGATATGAAAAAATGGAAATGGTACAAATAAAAGATTTTATTTCAGAAATCCAATTTGAAGCTGTAAAAGAACAATTTGCTCAGTTATTTTTAACTTCTTTTGAACAGGAACCATGACCTTATTTTCGGATTATTTACAGCCGTTAACTACTTGGATATACGCCAATCCTCATTGGGCATTGTTCTTTACGTTTTTAATTTCTTTTACTGAGTCTCTAGCCATTATTGGGAGCATTATTCCAGGTTCAGTGACGATGACAGCGATTGGTATCTTGGCAGGATCGGGTGTCATGAGGATTGATCTCACGCTTCTTGCGGCCGCGGCAGGTGCCGTCGCTGGTGATGGCGCAAGCTATCTTTTAGGTTCTATTTTTAAACATCGTCTCCCGAATATGTGGCCCTTTAGTCGCAATCCAAATTGGCTAAGATATGGAAGAGATTACTTTGCAAAACACGGAGGCAAGAGCGTTTTAATCGGTCGTTTTATTGGTCCTTTGCGTTCAATTATTCCTCTTATTGCTGGCATGATGCACATGAATCGCTGGCATTTTTTGATAGCAAATGTCGTTTCAGCGATTGGGTGGTCGATTGTGTACGTGATGCCAGGCGTTCTAATCGGTGCCGCCAGTACTGAACTTTCAGCTGAAAATGCCAGTCGTTTATTTATATTAATTCTTTTGCTTCTCGTTTTAGCATGGCTAGTTAGCCTAGGAATCAAGTGGGTTTTAGTTCGAATTCATTATTACTTAAAAGATAAGTTCCACAGGTTTTGGGTTATGCTTAGTGTAAATCCTCGCTTTGCTCCTTATATTCAACAATTAACCCCAGATGGTGAAGTCAATCATGCTCGCACGGTTAGTCTTTTAATTGTTTTCTTATTATGTCTTTTAATTTCATTCAGTTTAACCGCTTTAGTCATTCAAAGTGAATGGATCTCCGTCATTAATAGACCGATCCAATACTTTTTTAATTCATTACAAACACAGCACTTTGATGCGTTTTTTATAATTATTTCCTTATTTATTCATCCGCTTTCCTTATCTGCGCTGTTTTTATCGATTACCGCTTATGCTATTTATCATCATGATTGGAGAACACTCACCTACTGGCTAAGCTTAACGGTGGTGACTGCATTAGTAGTGTATTCTTTGAATTATTTTATTTACGTGCCTCAAGCAGCGCTCTTAACAAAACATAAGATCAAGCAAGTGTATCCATCAGCCAATATTACCTTTGCTACCTCATTATTTGGTTTCTTGGTCCTTTATATCAGTACCCAATATCGAACCGTCGTTACCTTAACCATTCGAATTACTTTAATTACCCTTTTATTTTTGGCAGGCATCGGTGCAATTTATTTAGCGGATAATTGGATCTCTGGTGTTCTAGCTGCTTATAGTATTGGTTTCACGATCTGTCTTGGTCATTGGATCTTATATCGAAGAAAGCATTATCAAGTTGCTCGATCACATCTTCCAATTGTTTTTTCATGCTTAGCTTTACTGGTTATGACTGTTGTTTCATATATACTTTATTTCAATCATTTATTACAAGAGCACCGTCCTTATCATAAGCAATATGTTTTAACTGAGCACGCCTGGTGGAATCAAAAGAAAATTTTATTGCCCATTTATACCACGAATCGAATAGGTCAAAAAACAGGGTTATTCAACATCCAGTTTTCGGGTAACATTCAATCTTTCGAAGAAACCTTAACTAAAGCCGGTTGGAAAACACAATCCACTTCCTTCTTTTTTTCATTATTGGAAAAAGCGAGTGGGTTAAGTAGCGATGATGAACTTCCTTTAATGGCTCAGCTATATCAAAATCTTAAGCCCGTCTTAGTGATGACCTATAAACCGAATAAGGATCAACCTATTTTAATATTAAGACTTTGGCGTTCAAATTTTCATTTACAAAATCACCCAGCGCCTATTTGGCTAGGAAGTATTCATCCTCATGTTGAGAAAAAAGAACTTAAAAAAGCTAATCAAAACGCTGTAAACCATACTGAGCTGTTTTCTGAGGTGAAAAAAGCGTTATCAAACTTTAATTTTAAACTGGTTCGATTAGACAACTTAAACAGTGAACGTTTGCCCCTTTCAGTTCCGCCAGTTATATTATTAATTAAAGAGCCGCAAGATTAGTTTTTTCTTAAGGATAAATAGGTATAAAATAACTACATTATATAAGCCAAGGATGTTGAAATGAATATAATTTTAAACACAATCAGTTATCTGCTCCCTCTGCTCGCACTTATTTTATTACTTGTGGGAATGTTTAAAAAACGTAAGCGCTTTGTACTTGCTTCTTTACTCGTTTCTTTAATTGGAATATTGCTACAGTATGAAACAGCTGGTGGTGAAATCTTTGGTCTTTACTTTAATTATAAAAACGCCCTAATCTATACGCTAAGCTTTTTAATTTTAATGATTGCGTTAATTTATATTGGCATTGCTAGCAAAGAAATGCGTGGTCGCTTTCGTTATCCCACATTATTTCTTTTTATGGTCCTTTTTTTCGCATCTTCAATTATTTTAGTGAATGTCTGGATTAATGCTTGGTTTATTGAACATACCTTAAAAGACACCACAGTTATCCAAGTCGCTACGTTTAAGAAAAACGAATTCTGCGCTCATGATTATTTATTTTATAAAGTTTCACCAGATGGGAAAATGCAGTATCTGTGCCCGAACCATTATGTATTAATTGCAAAAACAGGCCGATTAGACCTTCACCCAGAATTGTTTATCCAACAATATTTAGCGGGTCAAACTCCTTATGGCTGGTTTAAAGATCAAAATAACAACCGGCCAAATTAGTCACCGCTTAAGTATAGGCTTCATGCCTTTCTTTCGACTGACTTCAAATTGTTCTAATACTTAATTTTTGTTACTATCCCTAAAACAACTGTATGTAATTGCATCATGCCTTATTTACTTATTGCGGTATTAATTTTCTTTAACACCACATTGTATGCAATGGCTCCTAAGCTTCAGCTTAATAAGGCGATTGATAGAGCCATTCAACGGTATGGTATACCGTATGAACCCCAGCTCAAATCGTATTTTTCCCAGGCGGGCGTTCAATACCCCCCACAAAAAATTGCTTTACTGGCTTTTAAAAAAGAACAAAACATTCAGTTATGGGCAAAAGATGAATCCACATCTTGGCGCTATATTCATACCTATCCTTTAACCGCTTTCAGCGGCAGGCTAGGCCCAAAGTTAAAAGAACATGATTTGCAAATCCCAGAAGGGATCTATCGATTAACCTCTTTTAACCCTTACAGTGCCCATCATTTATCAATGATGATTAATTATCCTAATTCGTTTGACCGTATGAAAGCTAGTTTGGATGGACGCAAAAAACTAGGCGGCAATATTTTCTTACACGGAAAATCTTCTTCGGTTGGCTGCTTGGCTGTGGGAAATAAAGCCATTGATCAACTGTTTATGCTTGTAAGACGCGTAGGTTTAAATAATGTAAAGATCATTATCGCACCAAATGATCTGAGATTAGAGAAAGCCGCGACAACCAATTTCGCACAACCTCGCTGGTTACCAGAACTGTATAAAGAAATTACTTCGGCTTTAAAAGAATTTCCCGTGCGTAAAAAGCTAGTATGAGAAAAATAAAATTTAACATTCCGAATTTAATCAGACCGACCTTATTAATTTGGAATAGATAAATTAATTTAATGCTTTATACCGTAGCCAAAAGACCAACCCCTTCCTCCGGGAGACTTAAAGGCGTTTCAACCTCCGTTTTCTTCATTTCATCGGAGATGTTTTTTGCTGAAAGGATGGTATTCGCTTTAAAAAAGCCATACGTACTTGCTACTCCTAGAAGAGAACACCCTACTATAGCTACAGCAGCGAGCCCACCACTCAATATAGTAGCCGCAGCAATAAGTCCCAAAATTGAGGAAGTAAACAATAACGTCGCTAGAGCCATACTGGTGTATAAAAATAAACGACTGTATTTAGCTGCCGCGTCTGAATTTGTTTTTGCTTCAATATAAAATTTAGCATTAGACATAACACGACCAGGAAGCATGATAGGACATGGGATAAAACTTGGCCAAATAACTCCCAATGCAAGATGGTTCCAACTTACATTCGATAAATTAGGCTTTGGTATACCTGCAAACTCAGTTAAAAACCACTGCGCAGCAACGGCACAATTTTTACCTAAAATACTAGCCTCATCTTTTGTGCTATTCCAATATGTAATCCAATTTCTTAATATCTCATTCGGGTTAGCCTCAATATCAAAACTGTAAACTGAGCTGGCGAAGTCAATATAGCTTTTGGGTCCTAGATTACTCCAGTAAGTTGCTGGAAGCTCCCACCGATTAATACCATAATATTGATGAGGCTCGGTAGAGGTATTTTCAAGCACAATTTCAATATGAGACCAAATGCTATGAAAATTTAAAACATGTACTTTAATTTTTGCCATATTACAAAGGGTAAATCTAACTTATTTAGAAATGTATCAAATTTATATTAAGTAAGTATTAAGACCCTTGAAATTTTCATCTGAAGCTCTGTGCAGGAGAAAATCTCATGAAGTAAGATCGGCAATTTCTTAGGATTCTAACTTACTCATGCTCTGGGGCAACGACAAATATCCCTGGGGCATTGCGCAAATATTCATTATAATCCATGCCGTAACCAAAGATATAATGATCATCCACTTCTAAGCCTACAAAATCCGCCTTTTCAAGACCATGCTCAACTCGTTTATGATGCTTGTCTACTAACACAGCGCTGTAAACTTCTTTAGCGCCTAATGCTTTGATTTCATCAAGAATTCTTGCAAGCGTTACACCGCCGTCTAATATATCATCTACGACTAAAACTGTTCGATCTTTTAAGTTTGTGCTGGGCCTTACTTTCCAATGTAAATCGCCGCCTCGAATATCGCCTCGATAACGTGTAGCATGGACATAATCAACTTCCAAAGGAAAATCAAGTCGTGGCAATAAATTGCCCATAGGCACAAGCCCACCTATCATGACGCAGATAATCACAGGATTTTTGTCATGAAGTTTTTCATGGATATTAATCGCCATTCTATCCAAAGCGGCCTCCACCTCGAGGGTGGTGTAGAGACGAGATGATTTTTCGTAAACTTTTTTTATTTTTGCGGGTATAGTCATTAGCGTTCCAAATAATAGACAATGATTAAGAAAATGCCCTAATCGCTTAAAAACATAAATTTTTTAACACGATCTAGTCTGGCTTTTTATTACGAGCTGGAAAAATACTTACTTTCCCTGATTCGATAGACTTATCTCTTACTTTAACATCTCCAACTTTATCCACTTCATCAATGCGGTAAACAGAATGCATGGGGATATAGGTTCGATTAACACCATTAAACTCGTGCTTTAAGCGCTCTTCAGAAGGATCAACCACTAAGGATGTGTTTTCACCAAAAACAAAGTCTTGCACTTCTAAAAAGCCAAACATATCACTTTCACATATTTTACGAGCATATATTTCATAAACGGCTTCTAAATATGAAAAAGTAATGCGAAATAAAGTTTTACTCGTATTCGACATGGAAGTACCTAAAGAGAAAAAACGCATTATACAAAAGCCAAAGGCATTTGTTCAAATTTTTTACGAGCTTTTCGGAGACTACTTCTATTTTGCTAACACTCCGACCTACTCATTGATGAATAACATTGCCACTAATTGACATTGAGGGCTTCCCACCAACTTGCAATGCTTGTTCATCTACTGGAAGCAACCCCGAAAGTGCATATTCTTTTTTCTGCAAAATCAAGCAGTAAAACCCTGCAGGGAAAGGCCAGAGCATTTTGCCAATTTCATTAAAAAATTCAAGCTTATGAAGATATTTCTCTTTAGAAACAGGCGGTATGTAATAAAAACTATGATGTAGATATTGGCTATATCCTAGGTTGAGTAATATTCGCTTAACAGTAAAAGATGATGTTAAATGCTTTACTGCATGTCCTAAATATTCAATATTGCCCCATTTTACAGAAGCCCCCCAAAAGCTCCATGGGTTTATACCAAAAAAAATAACATACCCAGAGGGCTTTAAAATTCTATCGATTTCAACAATAAGGTTTTTATCAGTTGTAAGCACTTCAAAAGTAAATGGAGCAATCAAACAATCGAGACTATTTTTTTCGAAAGGTAATGACTGAATCGAAGACAATAAAGAGGTCCGATGAATATTGAGGTATGGTGTAGTAATCCATTTACAATAAAAATGCAATGATTTTAACCAGATATTATCGCCACAGTTTCCAAGTTGAAGTAGCGACTTTCCATAGATGTATTGTTGGTGCTTTGTTAATTCTTTTGCAAAAGCATGCGCAACACGCTCGCCTTGAGATGTCTCAAACCAATCGTCCAATGAGCGGTATTGCTTTGATAATGCATCAGTCGCCAATTTTAATAAGTCCTCTACGATAAAAATCCATTTCTCTACCTTTCTTACTGCTTTTAATCATCGACATGATCTTTTTAAACAGCATGAAATACCAATATTTCACACAAACACTGTACTATAATTTAAATGAGCAAAAAACATATTTAACGGTATACTAACGATTCTAGAGATAATATGGAATATCGATCTCATATCAGGTAGACCTTACCAGCACTGAATTGTTGAAATGGGAACCGTTCTTTATTGACCTCGTAGATAGCTATAAAAATCGACAGCCTATGCAGCAGTTGTCATTTTTGTCTATAGTTATCATATATTTTGAGCAAATAGCATATTATGGCAGTTACTGAACACACTCATTTAAACGTAATTGGTTCCCTTCTTGTCCAGGAAAGATTACTCGATCGTGACAAAGCGCTGGACTATCAGAGGCTTGCCACTGAAAATAAGATTAGTTTTCAAAAATACTTAATTGATAACGACGTATTAACAGGGAAAGAAATCGCTTTATCCCTCGCTAATAATTTTGGTATCCCTTTGCTCGATTTAGACTGCATTGATATTGAGTCTCTCCCGACCGATCTTGTCAGCAATAAACTCATTCGACGACACGGCATAATCCCTGTTTTTACACGCGGGAAACAGCTTTATCTAGCTATTGATGATCCCAGTAAAAATGCCTCATTAAAAGAAATCCAATTCCATACGGGTTTGCATTCTATGCCGCTTGTTGTTGAGACGGATAAATTAGATGATTTTATTGACCAATTGCTTAACGAGCAGGAATCACAAGGCTTAGCCAGCTATTTTGATGAAACCCAAGAGATTGAGGGACTTGAGATAACCACTGAAGAAGATGAAGATGAAGGCGATGAGACAGCACTTTCTCGAGAAGATGCCCCCATTGTAAAATTTGTTAATCGCATCTTAGTAGAAGCCATCAAAAAAGGTGCTTCTGATATTCATTTTGAACCTTATGAACGAACCTATCGCATACGCTACCGGCAAGATGGGATTTTGAATGAGGTGACTTCACCACCCGTGAGCTTATCTACACGTATCGCCGCCCGGATAAAAGTCATGTCGAATCTCGATATTTCTGAACGCCGAGTTCCGCAAGATGGTCGCTTTAAAATGAAATTGTCTGCAAAAAAAGCCATTGATTTTCGGGTAAGCACTTGTCCCACCGTGGGTGGTGAAAAAGTTGTCATGAGGATACTTGACCCAGGGGCTGCAAAAATTGGCATTGAAGCGTTAGGATTTAGTCCAGTCCAACGCGATCACTTTTTAGAAGCCATAAGTCACCCTCAGGGTATGATTCTAGTTACAGGGCCAACTGGAAGTGGTAAAACCGTTACCTTGTATACGGCATTAAATCTTCTGAATGTACCTGAAAAAAATATATCAACAGCTGAAGATCCGGTGGAAATTAAAGTTCCAGGTATTAACCAGGTGAATATTCACCCTAAAGCTGGTCTTACCTTTTCAAGTACCTTGCGTTCCTTTTTACGACAAGATCCTGACATTATCATGGTCGGTGAGATTCGCGATTTGGAAACGGCAGAAATTGCTGTAAAAGCGGCACAAACTGGTCATTTAGTTCTATCTACTTTACATACTAACAGCGCATCTGAAACATTGACGCGATTAGTCAATATGGGTATCCCCTCCTACAATATTGCCAGTTCAGTCAGTCTCATCATCGCGCAACGATTAATCCGACGCTTATGTGAACAATGCAAAGTACTCCATGATGACATCACAGAAAAAAGCTTAATTGAACTTGGTTTTTCCGAAGAAAATATTAAAGACATCAAAGTTTATAAAGCGGTAGGCTGCGCGCAGTGCAATAATGGCTATAAAGGCAGAATTGGCTTATTTGAGGTGATGCCTATGTCAAAAAACTTAGGTCGTTTAATTATGGAAGGAGGAAATTCCCTAGATATTCTAAAGCTCGCACAGTCTGAAGGAATGTTAACCATTCATCAGTCTGGGCTTTTGAAAATAAAAGAGGGAATTACAACCATTGAAGAAGTTAACCGCGTAACAGTAGATTAATATGGCAAAAACAACCAACGCAACTGTCAGTTTTACTTGGGAAGGAGTAAATCAGTCCGGAGAAAAAATCAACGGAACGATTGAGGCTCAAAGTATAGCTATCGCTAAAGTTGAACTCCGTAAGCAAGGGGTGATTACACGAAAAATCGTAAAAAAACGTGCACCATTATTCGGAAAACGAAGCAAAAAGATAAAAGCAGCAGATATCACGGTATTTAGCCGACAAATGGCCACCATGATTGAAGCAGGGATCCCTCTAGTGCAAGCCTTTGAAATTGTTGCACGCGGTCAGGCAAACCCTCGTATGAAAAAACTCATTGAGGATATTAAAGCGGACGTAGAATCTGGTACAACACTCGCCGAGGCCTTTAAAAAATATCCTGAACACTTTAATGAACTCTTTTGTAATTTGGTTGACGCAGGCGAACAATCTGGCTCATTGGATACCATGTTGGATAAGGTGGCGACCTATAAAGAAAAGATAGAAACGATTAAAAAGAAAATCAAAAAAGCGCTCACCTACCCCATGGCTATTATGGTAGTTGCTTTTGTGGTTACAGCAGGATTACTTATCTTTGTCGTTCCACAGTTTGAGTCTTTATTTGAGGGGTTTGGTGCTGATTTACCTGCTGTGACACGTGGGGTCATTACGCTTTCAGAGTTTTTTCAAGCCTATTGGTATATCATTTTTGGTGCCGTTGGGCTAGGAGTATATGGATTCACTTACTCAATGAAGCACTCAGAAACATTTGCGCATAATGTCGATCGCTTATTATTGAAGTTTCCAATTATCGGTACCATCATAGAAAAAGCCTCTATAGCACGATTTGCCCGAACACTTTCAATTACATTTGCTGCAGGACTTCCTTTAGTTGATGCATTAAAATCTGTTTCTGGTGCAACGGGAAATTACCTGTTCGCGAAGGCCACCGAAGATATCCGAGAAGAGGTTTCAAATGGTCAGCAACTACAAGTAGCAATGGAAAATACAACCATGTTTCCGAATATGGTTGTACAAATGGTTGCGATTGGGGAAGAGTCAGGAGCGTTAGAACAGATGCTCAAAAAAGTCGCTGACTTTTATGAGGAAGAAGTAGATAACGCGGTTGACTCACTAAGTAGTTTATTAGAGCCCTTAATCATGGCAATATTGGGAGTCTTAGTCGGTGGCTTAGTCGTTGCGATGTATTTACCCATCTTTAAACTTGGAACGGTGGTATAACCTAATGAATGAATTCATTTTACTTTACCCTATTACGTTTACGGTTTTGTTTGGAATTTTTTGTTTATGTGTAGGCAGTCTGCTGAATGTATTTATTCATCGCCTCCCTCGCATGATGATAGCCAGCTGGACTGAAGAGTGTCGAAGTTTTTTAGAATTACCTGAACAACCCACTGAAAAAATTAATCTTTTTACTCCCCGCTCTCACTGTCCTGAATGTAAAACCCCTATACCCGCTTGGCATAACATCCCTATCTTAAGCTATTGTGTTTTAAAAGGTCGGAGTCATTGTTGCAAAAAAAGGATTTCACTCCGATATCCTTTTGTGGAGGGGCTTTGCTTAGTTCTCTCTTTATTCGCCGCCTGGCATTTTGGTTACACTCTACCTTTAGTATTTGCTTTATTATTTATTTGGATCCTCATTGTTATTGCCTTTATAGACTTACAACACCAACTTATCCCTGACTCATTAAGTTTAAGTCTATTGTGGCTGGGACTTATTGCGAATACACAATCCTTATTTACCGCTCTTCCAAGTGCAGTGTTTGGTGCCGTCATAGGCTATGTTAGCTTATGGTCATTAATCCAGATCTATTATTTACTAACTGGGAAAGTTGGCATGGGGCATGGTGATTTTAAATTATTAGCTGCTTTTGGGGCTTGGTTTGGATGGACCATTCTGCCTTTTATTGTTCTCTTTTCTTCCTTGATAGGTTCTATAATTGGCCTAATTTATCTCAGATTTATCGGCAAGTCGCATGATACCCCCCTCCCATTTGGGCCTCATCTTTGTTTAGCAGGGTTTATTGCATTGTTTTATGGTTCAAACATTATTCAGTGGTATATCAGATTTTACCAATAATCCTAAATTCGGCAGTTGACTCGTTGCGAGAGCAGCTAATGTGCTGAATTTAGGATCATTCCAAACCGAGCAGCAATTCCTGCTCAGCATGAAATGTATCCCGTTTAATATTTTATGGACCAGGATTGTTTCTATGGAAAAATTATTGCTTATTCCGCATTTGCGTCAGCTGTGAAAAAAACTCCGGCTTATTCAATCCCATCGCTGCAAATATTTGCGGCACTCGATCCCAACTTTTTTCTTGGTCGATGCTGTCGACGACCAGCTCAAAGCCATGTTTTTTATCCTGCTCTACACCCCAACCATTAATGTAGCATAAACCATGCATCCGCTTTGCTCGAATATGGCCTAAATTCTCGGAAGCTTTGATGTAGGCTAAGGCTTCTTCATATAAAGTCTTCATACGGCGTTCATTACTAGGACTTGTAAAAACCTCACCTTTTTGAAGGCTTTCACGAAATTTACCTTCCTCAAGCAATTCTTTACCTAAAATATATTGCGCTTCTGCATCCTCTATAGAAGCAGCGGCACGATAGCATTCTAAAGCCATTTCACGAGCAAAAGGCCATTTTTTTCGCCCTTGCTTGCGCATAAAGATAGCCGCCAAGGTATAATATATACCGATTTCCTTTTTTAAGGCTTCATCACTCGGTTGATTATGAACCCTACTTTGTTGCATCGATTTAGCCTTTTTTATCAATCGTTTTACTTTAAAGCGTTTAAAAAACGACATCGTTGCTCCTGTTGTTAGCGTGGAGGAATAGGAGGAATATACAGCAGCCATTCAATTACCTCTACAGCAATAATGACTAGAATAAGAATAATAACAATTTTAATTAAAATGTTTCTTGTTCGGAGTAAATCTCTTCGTAAAACCATTCTTTTATCAAGCTCGCTTTGATCTCTTGCTTCGCTATAATATTGTTTATCAATCCGATTTGAAATCAAGTAGACGAAAAACGCAGCCAATATCCCTGGGATAAAAAAAGCCAAAAAAACAATGACAGAAGCTAAATAAGCACCTATATCAAAGGAGCGTTCTAAATCTTCTCGCCAAATAAATAACGAACCAGGAACATCATAAACCCAGCCAAATATCAGATGCGGCAAAACATAAATGCTAAACCCGATGAGAACCATCGCCAGGAGCAATAATATTATTCCAACGACAAATAAAGCTTTATTTTCCTTGTAACGTTCTCTATCCATAAGAAATAATCAACAATTTTCAAAAACTTAGATACTTAGATTGAACATAGCAGATCGTACAAGAATTGCCAATATTTCATGATAGGAATATAATGAGTTTGTTTACGCGTCTTAAAAATTAAAGACTCTTATATCATCTAAAGATTAACTTTTTTACTCCCTCGAATTAAGGTCTTCTACACACGATGAAACGCCAAGTTTATATGGTTTCAGATGGAACAGGCATTACTGCAGAATCCTTAGGCAATAGTTTGCTAACCCAATTTGAAACGGTCACCTTTGAAAAGCAAACCATTCCCTATATTGATTGTGTGGATAAAGCAGAACAAGTGCGAAAAAAGTTGGATCAGGATTTCGAAGAAACGGGTGTAAAGTCAATCGTCTTTTTAACGTCTGTAAATCCAGAAGTGAGCCAAATCTTAAATAAAGCCAATGCCTGTATTTTAGATTTATTCAATACCTTTTTGTCGCCCTTAGAGCTCGAATTGAATATCAAGTCTTCATACACGGTCGGTCGAACCCACGGCGTTTCGAATCCACAATCCTACTATCAACGAATTGAAGCGGTTAATTATGCATTAGCCCATGACGATGGAGTTAAAGTAAAAGAATACGATAAAGCAGATATTATTTTAATTGGTGTATCACGATGCGGGAAAACGCCAAGCTGTTTATATATGGCATTGCAGTTTGGCATTCTTGCAGCAAATTACCCTTTAACCGATGAAGAATTACAAGAGCTTAAACTCCCCAGCACGCTAAAACCCTTTAAATCAAAATTGTTTGGGTTATCTATTGATCCAGTTCGCCTTCATCAAATTCGTTCTGAACGTCGTCCTGATAGCCAATATGCATCAATGGAACAATGTCGGGTGGAAATTGCTGAAGTGGAAGAAATGTATAAGCAAGAAAAAATTCCTTTCTTAAATTCAACCCGTTATTCAATCGAAGAGATTTCGACTAAAATTATGGCTTCAGCAGGTATCAAACGAAAGTTATAACGATCAATCAACAGGTTTTTTTATGAAAAATTATCGATTCCATAATGAAGAATACGACTCTGAATTCGAAGATGATGGGGAACAGTTTAGACCTCAACGCAATAATGGAAAAATTACTTACTTAGGCGAAGGAACTTATGATAATGCAAGAGTGTTTACTAGCGAACAAGGAAACAGGGTAGTTTCTTTACAACCTAAAGAGACCGATGATTCGTTAAGCGTGCGGCAAGCAAGAAGAAAGCATGCATTTTTTCAAGCACTCTATCCTGATAAGAGAGTAGAATTATTCACTAACAGCAATAACCCCCTTGATTACCGTTTAGTTTTACCCAAACTTCCTGGAGTTGAGTTAACAAACGTCTTAACTCCAAACATAATCAAAAATTCATTGAATACAAGATTTGATATAGCGATTTCTTTACTTAGAGCCATTCAAGAGGTTCATCGTAAAGGACTTGTTATTGTTGATTTATCGGAAAAAAATATTCTTTACCATAGCGGAGTATTTTATCCGATTGATGGTGGCCTATCAGCCAATATTAATCGACCTCTTAACCCGAATGTATTTATCTTGGAATCTGAAAGCGATATCCTAAACTCTAGAAAAAGGTTTTATCATATTGCGCCTGAATGTTGGTCAACCCGTGCTGTATGCGCTGCTCCTTCAATGGATATTTTTTCGGTAGAAAGGATTTTAAGAAAAATTTTTGTTCATGTTGAAAACGACCAATTGTCACATATGCTCTCCCAATGCCGCGGTCCTGCTGTTACAAGACCTTCACTTGAAGAGATGATTACTACCTTGGAAACCATTAAGAAGGAAAAACAAAAAGAAGCGGAAAACGACGGAATTTTATCTAAAATAATAAGCAGGTTATTCTGGTCATCAGGAAAAAATGATCCTTCGCCCGATACTGAAAGAAAACCTAGACATGATTACTTTGGAGCGGTTACAAAACCTTAAGCAAATCGAGCAATCTCTTGATTCATCCACGCGCCTGGCTTTGACCGCTTTTTACTTGAGCTATTTAAGTATTCGCCGATGATCAATAAAGGCATCTTATGTTAGGCTTCTAATGATAATTATAACTTTTGAAATTTGGTGAGTAACGTGCTGGGCTTTTTCAGCCCAGCCTTCTACATTAGTTGCTATCAAGGAGGGGTTGTACCAGGGTAAACGCATCTAATAACATTAAATAAAATAAAAATGTCTCCGTTCCGCGCTTTATGGGCGGAATCCTGCTCCGAACTTCATTCAAGATCGACTGGATGCCCTGCATAAAGCAGGGCAAGTAGGCAAAAAAAATGATAAAAAATTAGATGCATTTGCCCTGAGAGTCGCACGAGAACCATCGCAAAATCAGAACGACCGGGGGTATATTAAGGACAAAAATTAAGAAAATTTATTTTCTTTTTCTGTCCAAAGAGACATAAAGTCATCAACCGTGGTGTTCGCTAGTTTGTTATAATCTGTCATAAGCTCAAAAATTTGCTCTGTTTTTTCTTCATTAAAGTAGCTATTTAAGTTTTGCTTAAATTTATCTTTAAGAACGGGTATTCCTTCTTCCCGTCTACGACGATGTCCAATAGGGTATTCCACGGTGACTAAATCGCTTTCAGTGCCGTCTTTAAAGATAATTTTAATGCTATTGGCTATGGAGCGTTTTTCAGGATTGTGATAATCCTTCGAAAACTGTTCATTCTCTTCGACTACCATTTTCTCGCGAAGCTCATCAATACGCGGATCCGAGGCAACTTCATCTTCATAATCTTGAGCTTTTAAATCACCTTTTAGCAAGGCAACAGCAACCATATATTGTAAACAATGATCTCGGTCAGCTGGGTTATAAAGTTTCCCTTTTTTACTGATGATTCGAATGGCAGATTCGTGCGTGATAAGTTCAATACGCTGAATTTCATCTAACCGATCATTTACCAAAGGATGCAGTTCTACAGCACATTCTACCGCGGTTTGAGCATGAAACTCAGCGGGATACGAAAGTTTGAATAAAATATTTTCCATAACATAACTGCCATAAGGTCTTTGAAATTCAAACTCCTTTCCTGAAAACAAAGCATCATAAAAGCCCCAGGTTGGTGCAGTCAATGCACTGGGATAGCCCATCTCTCCAGCTTGGGAAATTAAAGCTAAACGTACTGCCCTAGCGGTCGCGTCACCTGCAGCCCAAGATTTTCTGGAACCGGCATTCGGAGCATGACGATAGGTTCTTAAGCTTTGTCCATCAACAAATACTTGCGAGACGGTTCGTCTAATCATGTCTTTGTCGCCCCCAAGCATTTTTGATACTACAGCCGCTGTCGCTAGTTTTACTAACACCACATGATCTAAGCCTTCTTTATTAAAGCTGTTTTCCAAAGCCATACAGCCCTGAATCTCATGTGCTTTGATCATGGCCGTCAGAACATCATTTATCGATAAGGATTTTTCCTTATTTCGGCTTACATAATCTGCAACAGATAAGATCCCTCCGAGGTTATCTGAAGGATGCCCCCACTCGGCTGCAAGCCAGGTATCGTTATAATCTAGCCATCGAACCATTGTGCCAATATTAAATGCTCCTTGCACGGGATCTAACTCATAATTGGTTCCTGGGACTCTAACCCCCCGGGGTAATAGCGCGCCTGGCACAACGGGTCCAAGAAGTTTGGTGCAAGCAGGAAAATTTAGTGCTAAAATTCCACACCCTAACGTATCCATTAAGCAATAGCGGGCTGTATCGTAAGCTTCCTCACTTGAAATATTTTTTTCATCAACATAATCAGCGATGTCTTTAATCACCTGATCATAATCTGGTTTGATGTTTTCTTCAGCCTGTGAACTCATGATTAATCCCTCTTTTCAATCGATACGTAAGACCGTTCTTCTGGACCAACGTATTCAGCAGTGGGTCTGATAAGTTTATTATCTTTTCGTTGTTCAAAGACATGTGCCGACCAACCAGTAATCCTGGACATGACAAAAATCGGGGTAAAGAGTGATGTTGGTATATCGCAATAATGATAAGCAGACGCGCTATAAAAATCCAAGTTAGGGAACAGCCCTTTTTCGCGACGCATAACCTCTTCAATACGCTCTGAAATGTTATAGAGAGTCATGTCATTTTTTTCTTTAGACAATATTTTTGACCATTGTTTGATAATATCAGAACGGGGATCGCAATCCTTGTAAACCCTGTGCCCAAACCCCATTATTTTTTCTTTATTATCAAGCATTTCCAATAATTTTTCTTCAGCTTCCTCCGCATCATCGAACTGCTCAATCAACTCCATTGCCGCTTCATTAGCACCACCATGTAATGGACCACGTAGTGTGCCAATTGCTGAAGTAATGGCTGAATAAAAGTCAGATAAAGTCGATGCCGTGACTCTTGCTGCAAAGGTAGAGGCATTAAACTCATGCTCGGCATAGAGAATAAGCGAAACATTCATCATGTCTTTCTGAACTTGTTCAGGTGCGTATCCGTGTAACAACGTTAGAAAATGCCCGCCTAAAGTGGGTTCATCACTTTCTCCGGTAATTTGTTTGCCTTCAAAGTGGTATAAGTACCAATAGCACAGCATCCCAGGGAAAATTGCTAACAATCGGTCAGCAACATCGTATTGTTCTGAAAAATCAAGCTCAGGCTCTAATGTTCCTAAAAAAGAGCAACCTGTTCGTAGCACATCCATTGGGTGCGTGCTTTTAGGAATTAACCTTAATACAGTTTTTAAGTCCTGAGGAAGATAACGCAGCCGAATAAGTTTATTTACATAGTCCTTTAATTGCTCTTTAGTAGGCAATTCACCATGAATGAGTAAATGGGCAACTTCTTCAAATGAAGCGTTTTCAGATAAATCTTCAATGGAATAACCACGATAATTTAATCCTACCCCTTCTTTTCCAACCGTCGCAATTGCAGATTGACCAGCAGTTACATCAGCCAAACCACCTGATTTATTCGCCATCCTTCTCTCCCATAAACTGATCAAGTTTTCGTTCGTAATCCTGATATTTAAGAACCTGGTATAACTCATTGCGTGTTTGCATTGATTCGAGCTTATCTTTCTGAGTTCCTTTCTCGATAATAGAACGATAAACATTTAAAGCCGCTTTAGACATCGCTCGAAATGCACTTAAGGGATATAAGATCAATTGAACCCCTGCATCGTTTAACTCTTCTTTTGTAAATAATGGCGTTTTTCCAAATTCGGTTATATTTGCCAAAATTGGAGCCTTGATGTGCGATGTAAAACTTCGATACTCATCCAGTGTAGTCAATGCTTCAGGAAAAATCATATCCGCACCTAGCTCAATATAATATTCAGCCCGTTCAATTGCGCCTTGTAACCCTTCTTTTGCAAAGGCATCCGTTCTTGCCATGATGATAAAGTTAGGATCAATACGAGCATCTACAGCGGCTTTAATTCGATCGCCCATTTCCTGCTTAGAGACAATTTCTTTGTTCGGACGATGCCCACAGCGCTTAGCGATCACTTGATCTTCTAGGTGAACCGCTGCCGCACCCGCTCGCTCCATTTGTTTAATTGTTCTTGCGATATTAAATATATGCCCCCAGCCCGTATCGATATCCACTAAAAGCGGTAATTTGCTCGCAGAAGTGATACGACGTACATCTTCTAACACTTCTGAAAGCCCAGTTATACCTAGATCTGGTAAACCATAAGATGCGTTGGCAACGCCTGCACCGGATAAATAAATTGCTTTACCACCGGCCACTTCGGCTAGCATTGCTGCGTAAGCATTTACAGTACCTAATAATTGTACAGGTGATTCTTCTTTTACTAATGCCCTAAGCTTTTTCCCCATTGAGTCTAACATTAACACTCCTTAAAGCAATAAACTTCCTTTAAAATACCAACGGCAATACCCTGCGATATTTACTCGATCTTCGAGCACTTCACAAAATAGCTCTCCTTTTCGAACACCGCCTTGAATCCCTCGTAACGCCTTTTTATTCAACTGCTCTGACCAATAAGGGGCAATAACGCAATGTGCAGATCCTGTGACTGGATCTTCAAGAATATTATGTTTGGGATAAAAACAGCGAGAATAAAAATCAGAATCACTCCCTCTTGACGTAAGAATTAATCCGCGCTTGGGAAGAGCTGCTAACGCCTGAAAATTAATCGTTGCTTTAAGGACTTCTTTTTCACTGGGCAAAACAACCATATAGTCCAGTTCACTCACGAATGAGTGGTTTAGAGAAACGTTCACCACGTTTTCTAAACTAGAAACATCGCCAAGAGGATGAAACGATAAACGAGGAAACTCCATCACCAATAAATTTTCTTTTTTGCGAACATAAAGTGGGCCGCTTAAACTTGAAAATTTGATTGGGTTATTTTTGCATTGATCTAACTCAAACAGCAGAAATCCTGCTGCAAGGGTTGCATGACCGCATAAATTAATTTCCCCTTTTGGGGTAAACCATCGAATTTGGTACCCATCAGCCTCTTCTAGAATAAATGCCGTTTCAGACAAGTTATTTTCAACCGCAATGGCTTGTAATAATTCATCATTAAGCCATTCTGTTAAGAGACATACAGCAGCAGGGTTTCCATGAAATACTTTATCGGTAAATGCATCGATTTGATAGATGTCAATATTGTGCACAGATACTCCCTTATCCCGTGTGAGACACGAAGATTAGCATTTTAGTATTAAATAGCAAAGTTCCTTTCTAATTTTTTCTTTAAAAATCGTGACGGGCAGATGGAGTTAATGAGATATCTTGGCAAAATTGAAGGTTCGTGGTTAATGACGCCTGCAAGCCATTCTGTACAGAGTGGAATCGTAGTTAACCCGCGCGACCCAAATCCAGCAAGTATATAAAGCCCAGGATAGCTAGGTGAAGATGTTGCGATCCATCGTTTAGAATTCGTTGTAAAACCTGAATAACAAGACTCGAAGGCTGACTTTTGTGCAACTTGACCAACCAGTGGCAAATAATCTGGAGTACTCGCTCGAACGCCAGCCCAGTTTGACACCACTTGTTGATTCCATTCACTGTGAACGGGCAACTGGTTAAGTGCAGTTAAATTGGTCTCATCATCGTCTGAAAAAGTCATTGTATTATCCATACCCAGATGATAGGTTGCGCCAAAATGATGATGCCCCTTATAAGCAGGCAGCACATGTCCATTGCCACATAAGGGAAGTCTTAGTAACGCGCTTTCAGAGGACTCTGGAATCAATGACATTTGTCCACGTATTGGTTTTAAAGGAAGATAGTTCGTTTGGTTAAATTGATTGGCTTTACATCCTGTCGCGATAATTAGGATTTCTGCTCGATGCTCATTAACTTGCCAGTGCTGACCATTCTCTTCAATTTGGTTCACCACACACCCTCCATGCCAGCTTATACGCTCATGCAGAATGAGATGAGAACATAACTTTCGGGAGTTAATCCAACCAGCCTGAGGAATATAGAGTGCAGTTGAATGAATAGGGATACCAGCTTGCTCTGTAGCTTCATCGGAATTTAAAAGAATGCCCAATCCAGGATAAGCGCTTATCCATTCGTTCAAACTTATTAGATAATCTAGTGCTTTATCAGAATCAGCAAGCTGTAAGATCCCGTTTAATTCCCCAATTGGATGTTGTTTTAGAATCGTCTGGTAGGTTCTAATCGCATGCTGGAAGGCAGCCAGCATAAAATCGGTCATTGGCGCACTAAACGAAGAGAAATTAGGAAAAAGCACGGCTTGTTCATTTCCAGAAGCCCCTTGCCCTGGTTCTTTTTGCTCATCTATGACCGTCACAAACCAGCCTCGATTTGCAAGCTTTCGCGCCATGAAACAACCTGCAAGGCCACCACCAAGAATGATGGCTCGGCGGTCATTAACCTTGTTCATAACTGGAAAAGCCCAAGGGGTATTTCTTTTTTTTCTAGAATGAGTGCCTCCTTGATAGGTTGCGGATAACATTTCACGCTTACGACCAAACCCTCGTTTTTTGGTAAGGATAAAGCCCGCTTGTATTAAACTTTGCTTCACAATACTCGCCACAGAAAACGTAGCAAGTGTTGTTGACTTATCAGATAATAATCCAAGTATGGTCATCAGTTCGCTAGCCCACATAGAAGGATTTTTTGCTGGAGCAAATCCATCCAAAAACCAGGCATCAATCGCTTTGGTACGTAACATAGGTTCTAACATTGCATCGCCAGAAGTTAATAATTGCTCCCAACAATCCAATGCTTCACCAAACATTAAGGTTAGTTTTACCCGTCCATTTTCAAATTGAAGCGTATGAAAACCTGGGGTTAAACTAGGATATTGCTCAATGAGCTCTTTAGATTGCATCTGAAGTGTGGGCCATAATGCTAAGCACCGACTTAAATCCTCTTTTCTCAAAGGATGTTTCTCACAAGAAATAAAATGCAAAGAGGCATTTTCTGGTGCGTGAAGCTTCCATAAAGACCAACTTAACAGAAAATTTAGTCCACTACCAAAACCCGTTTCACCAATCACAAAGCACGATTCTGAACGATCATTCGGCATCGATTTCCAACGCTCGATGAGATGATTTCCAGCAATAAAGACATGATTAGACTCCGCTAAGCCATTCTCATGCGAAAAATAAATGTCATCATAATCAATAGCGAAAGGAATGCCATCTCTCCAAGTAATTTTGGCAGGTTTAATGGGTATAAAGCGTTTACTCACAACCAATTACTCATGAATTCGTCCTAGGCTGCTTTATGGTACCAAAGACTCTATCCGCTGCTTTCTCAGTATATTGAATTTCATCGTCTCCATGAGCGCTTGATACAAACCCGGCTTCAAACATGGAAGGAGCAAAATATACCCCTTCTGCTAACATTTTATGGAAAAATTGCTTAAAGAGCGCTTCATCTGATGCAGCAACATCATTAAAATCCAATATATTTGATTGCTCAGTAAAACAAAAACCAAACATCCCTCCAAGAGAAGAACCACAAAATGGAATGTTATGTCCTTTGGCAACGGCATCCAAAGAGCGGATTAATGCTGAAGCGCATTCATTTAATTGCTCATAAAATCCAGGACGCTCTAACTCACTTAAAGTAGCCAATCCAGCTGCCATAGCTAAAGGATTCCCTGATAAAGTACCTGCTTGATAAACAGGACCCTCGGGAGCAAGAAAATTCATGATCTCACTTTTTCCTCCGATAGCCCCGACAGGCATTCCCCCACCGATCACTTTGCCTAACGTGGTGAGATCCGGATCGATGCCAAAATACCCTTGTGCCCCTGTAAGCCCTACTCTGAATCCTGTCATCACTTCATCAAAAATTAAAACGGCATTGTTTTCAGTACAAAGCGCTCTTAGTCCTGATAAAAATTCAGGCTTTGGCATGACAAAGCCCATATTGCCAGCAACAGGTTCAATAATCACCGCCGCAATATCATCTTTGTACATTTCAAATAAGCGGGAAACCTGATCAAGCTGGTTAAAATCAGCAGTTAATGTATGTTCAGTAATGCTTTTAGGAATACCTGGAGTAGATGGGATCCCAAGGGTTAACACGCCGGAACCCGCCTTAACCAACAGCCCATCACTATGACCATGATAACAACCGTTGAACTTGATGATTTTTTGTTTACCACTATAGCCTCTTGCTAGTCGAATCGCGGTCATAGTGGCTTCAGTCCCTGAATTGACCATGCGAATTTTTTCGATAGCCGGCATTAATTCGATAATTTTTTGAGCTAATTGAATTTCTAATTCCGTTGGAGCGCCAAAGCTCATGCCATGATTGAGCACCTGAGAAACCGCCTCAATCACGCTTGGATGACAATGGCCTAAAATAAGCGGCCCCCAAGATCCGACATAATCAATGTATCGATTATCATCCACATCAATAAGATAGGCTCCTCTTCCCTCTTTAAAAAATAACGGCTCACCGCCAACGCCTTTAAAGGCGCGTACTGGCGAATTAACGCCACCTGGGATAAGTGTTTTGGCCTTAAGAAATAGATTATGTGAAATGCTCATCTTTCATCCTGAGTTTGAAATGCATATATTTTACTCACTAAGCAAGCAAATCGCCAGTTGAGTTTATCTGTAATAATAAATGCATTCTGATAGATAGTTCTTACCTGCACTGGACGTTCAAGCGGAATTACTATTTTGGACTTTCTCTTTACATTAGTCTCTACAGCCTATAAATTAGACGCTTTTTTACAATTAGAACAAATTATGGAATCTTACAAAAAATTCATTTGCGTCATTTGCGGCTTTATTTATGATGAAGAAGAAGGCTGGCCTGAAGATGGCATTGAGCCAGGCACACGCTGGGAAGATGTACCCGAAAACTGGTTTTGCCCAGATTGTGGTGCTGGTAAAGAAGATTTCGAAATGGTTGAAATTGAATAACTACTAAAACGGTTTAACCACCACCAAAAGAACAATAAGCACTAAAAATATGGTGGGAATTTCGTTAAACATACGAAAATAATGGCTTGAATGAGGGCAAGATCGAGTCAAAAATTGTTTACGATATTTCCCACAGATAAAATGATACACCCAAAGCAGAATAACAAGCATTAATTTGGCATGCATCCAGCCTGCGTGTACGTAATATTGGGGGTTATACAACAATAATGAAACCCCTAATACAGTTGTGAATATCCCAGCAGGCCACATAATCCCGTAATAAAGTCTTCGCTCCATAGTCTTAAACCGTTCTAATCCAACCACATCCTCCGTTTGGCAGTGATACACGAAAAGGCGCGGTAAATAAAATAGACCAGCAAACCAAGCCACCATCGCTATGATATGAAAGGCTTTTAAATACAACATTAATCTTACCTCTTTTAAGCGCTTTAGCGAAAAAATTATGAACTATCCGCAAGCAATTATTTTTTGCTCTTTTTTTGACGTCGTGAGCGTTTGATAAGATTCAATGCCTCGACCCCAAGTGAAAAGCCCATGGCAAAATACACATAACCCCGCGGGACATGAAATGCAAAACTATCGGCAACCAAGACCATTCCAATTAGAATTAAGAAACTTAAAGCCAACATTTTTACGGTTGGAAAGCGCTCTATAAAGTCACTCACAGGTTCACTGGCGTAGATCATCACCAAAATCGCGCACGTAATCGCTAAAGCCATTACCCAAAATCGGTCTGTCAAACCAACTGCAGTTAGCACGCTGTCTAAAGAAAAAATAATATCCATTACCCCAACTTGAATCACAACGGAGCGAAACGTAATAACCTTCGGTTGGAACTCTCTTATTTCTTCCTCACCATTCGAGACTTCAAAATGAATTTCCTGAGTTGCTTTCGCGATTAAAAACCCGCCTCCCAGGAGTAGAAAAACATCGCGGACGGAATAACTAAAGTCCCCCCAGGTTATAAATGGTGTTTTAAGCTTCACAATCCAAACGGCTGAGGCTAAGAGAATTAAACGAGTAACCCACGCAAACGTGAGTCCCCAGCGTCTAGCTTTTTTGCGTTGGGCAGGTGGGAGCTTTTCAGTGAGAATTGATAAGAATACAAGATTATCAACGCCCAGAATGATTTCAAGAATTATTAATGCGCTTAGGCTTAGAAAAATATCTAAAAGTTCCACTCTGAAAAAATCTCCCTGAAATGTTTTGGTGATTGTAACAAGCTAGCACGGATTGTCTATAAGTAGTCTGTTTCTTTTTTATCCAGGACAGATTTTTCTTAAATCCGCCTTCGTAATGAATCAAACGTTTTATAAAGTCAACTTTACCATCCCTCTCCCGCGAAAGACCTTCAAGCACGTTGCCAAATTTTTTGAGTTCAACCCTGGTGAAATCTGAGGGATAATTTTAAGCTGGTAATTTATTTGTCCAACTACGATCCATTATTTTATTATAAACTTTAGCTAACCATAATGAAGTATTACCTCCGCCTGGAGCTATATCACTGCTCCAATTATTTTTTGTCCATAAATAAATTTCAAGACATTTCATTTGGATTTGCTTTTCAATTGCAGATAAATCAATGCTAGTTTCAGGCATAATGGATAAATAACCTTCTAAATACAATGTGATTTTGTTTTGCCAACCTTCCTGCTCATGCACTATGGGATGAAAAAATGGACGTGAAAAATCCTCCATAAACCAATTATAACTCGGAAGATCAAAATCTATTATATGAATTGTTTCACCATCAGTTAGAACATTTCCTTCTCGGTGATCCCCATGAGTCAAACCAAAATTATCTGAAGTCTTAATTCTTTTATTGAAATAATCTGTGACTTCAATCAATAAGTTTTGAAGTTTTATCGATTCATTTTTAGCATAATTTTCTAGTTCCGCGATGGATTTATCCCAGCTGGTATACCTATCTACTTTTGGTTTGTACGATTTTGCTGCTTTATGTAATTTTCCAAGCGCCATCCCCCATCGTCGATATAATTTATCGTTTTCATAATTAAAATGAATCGGTTGACCCGGCACCTCTTTACAAACATGGGCTATAAAAATATTATTTCCTTGTTTTATTTGTTCAATCCAAGCATCATTATTGGAGCGTACTGGTTCACATACGGGCGCATCATTTTTGAATAAATGCTGTTGGTAACAAATTGCGGATAAAAGAGCCTTTTCTTGCCTCAGTGCTGTATGAGTCACCCTAAGATAATATCCGCCGCCTTTTTTCTCAAATCGATAGACTAAATTAATTCCTTCGCTTATCAATTTTATTGTTTGTAAATCACCGCCCCATCGGTCTACAGCTTGTTTGGGTGTGGCATTATTGATTCTTTTTAAAACTTCATTCCACATGTTTAATGGCCTCGCGAATTTTTCTTTTAATGATGTAATTATTTTTTGCCTGCAGGGCTGCTATTGCTACTTATGCTTAGAAGGAGAGGCAAATGATTTCGCCGATTTCTTCTCATGCTGATTCCCTCCTTCATTTGGTTATGCATTATCGAGATTAATTAAGCATTTGTCCAAGATATGGAACCTACCTCTGCTGACTGACTAATTACAAGCAAGGCGGGTGAATATTTAAATCCCACCGGCAAGTAGCTTTGCACTCGTTAATAGTCTTGCCTATTGGAGCTCGGTTTTGGAAGGGGGAATTTCTGTTCCTTTTCATAAATTGCTTGGTTATAATAGTGCCAGTGAACATGGTTTCTTAAACAGGTGGCTACAATCATCAATTTAATCAAAAAATTATTACGGAACAAACGAGGGGCAGATATCGAACCAACTGACCCCATTCACACCATACCCCGTAGTAAACATCAAATTTCTAAGCCCGATATTAGTGATAATGCACTTAAAGTCGTTAACCGCTTAAATAGCGCAGGCTTTGAAGCTTATCTCGTTGGCGGAAGTGTTCGCGATCTTTTGCTGCGTAAAGCACCAAAAGATTTCGATGTCGCAACCAACGCAACACCCAATGAAATTCGCAATCTATTTAAAAATGCACGAATTATTGGGCGTCGCTTTAAATTAGCCCATATCCTATTTCATCGAGAAATCATTGAAGTCGCTACGTTTAGAGGGCATGAAGCTACGGATGCCCAGCAATTACTCAATGACCGCGGAATGCTCATCCGAGACAATGTGTATGGAACTCTAGAAGAAGATGCATGGCGGCGCGATTTCACAATCAATTCACTTTATTATAATGTTTTAGATTCAACCATCATTGATTATACCGGTGGGTTTGAGGACATCGATAAACGTTTAATTCGTATCATTGGCGAACCGGTTACTCGTTATAAAGAAGATCCGGTGAGAATGTTAAGAGCCATCCGATTTAGTGCGAAATTACATTTTGAACTCGCTGAAAGCACCGCTGCACCCTTATCAGAATTAAGCCCGTTGATCACCCATGTGTCCAGTTCACGCCTTTTTGATGAAATGACGAAACTCTATCAATGCGGCAATGCCGAAACGGTTCACCGGCTTATGCTGCAGTATGGTTTTTTTGAGCAACTCTTCCCGCAAACATTTAAGTTGTTTGAAGGTCAATATCCTGCTCATGCGCTTATTGGAATTGCCTTAGAAAATACCGATAACCGTATTAAGGAAAATAAACCCGTTACCCCCGCGTTTATATTTGCTGTGATTCTATGGTTTCCGTTATTAGATCGCGCCGCGCGTTTAAGAGAAGAAGGGATTGATCCTTTACCCGCCTTAGAGCAAGCGATGTCACAAGTTATTGCGGAACAAAATCGAATTGTTTCAATACCAAAACGATTTACCCAAGTCATGCGTGAAATATGGATTTTGCAATATCGATTATCTAAGCGAACTGGTAGAAGAGCATTTAATATGATGCAGCATCCTCGTTTCCGTGCCGCCTATGACTTTCTGGCATTACGAGCTCTTGCAGGTGATGAGTCAATGGAGCTTGCTGACTGGTGGACTCAGTTTCAAGACGTCACACCAAATATCCAAAACGAAATGGTTGCAGCACTAACCCCCAATCTTCCTCGTAAACGCCGTCGCAGAAAACCCAAACCCTCTCTATGAACACTTGTTTTTTGGCATTGGGTAGTAATTTAAAACATCCAGAGCGGCAATTACGCCAAGCTGTTAAAGCCTTACGAGGGTTACCTAAAACGGTCGTGACTCAACAATCTCGCCTATATGTCACTGAACCGTTAGGCTCGGCATTTCAACCTGGCTATTGCAACCAAGTCATCAAGCTCTTTACCAATCTACCGCCACTCGAATTATTATCTTATTGCCAGGCGATTGAACTTAAACAAAAACGCGTTAGAAAACGACGCTGGGGCCCTAGAACACTGGACATTGATATATTACTGTATGGTGATCAAACACTAAATACTGCAAACTTAACTCTACCCCACCCAGAACTGTATCACCGCGATTTTGTTTTAATTCCTTTACTTGAAATAATTGGGCAAGAATCCAACAATTCCCGCCCAACTCTAAGATCTAATTAGCACGGGCTGTCTGCCAGTAAGCTTTCATAAACCTTCGAAGCACATGGATGTGCTTCGAGAGCCCCATAGATGGGTTTACGCGTGTTTGTGAAAGCTTACTGGCAGATAGACCTTGCCTGCACTGAATTTTCGGGCGAGAGTTATTCGCAAGAACATTTACCTACTGGTCCCATCCTTCTAAATCGATTAAACTGAATCCATACTTAATAGCCAACGCGAGGGAGTTGTGTATAAAACGATATTGCACCCAACCGATTTAAGTGAAAGCCATTTTCATTTATGTGAAAAAGCAGTTGAGTTTGCCAAACTCTTTGATGCAAAACTTTATTTGCTCCACGTCATTGAACCTCCAGCTTCACTACAAATTGCACAAAGTCTAGGATTTGCTGAATTTGATAAACCTAGAAAGGACGATGCTCGTGCGGTAATGAGTGTATTAGGCGAAGCATTAAATATACCAACGGAGCGACAATTTGTTGAAGTGGGCTCAATAAAAATGCATGTCTTGAATAGTATTCAGCAATTGTCTTGTGAATTAGTGATTGTTGGTAGCCATGAACCCAATCAGCTACCTCAATTTTTAGGCAGCACAGCCCATGCAGTGGTGCAAAAAGCACCTTGCGACGTTCTCACCCTCAAAACATAAAGCACCCGCTGAAGTCGTGCGGATGCTTTACTATGCAGAGAACATGTTAATACCAACCGTATCCATAACCATAGCAAGGATTACATGTTGCACAACACGTAGTATAGGTTGCCACAGGCCTTGCACACGTTGCACCGCATGATGCGGTATATACCCCACAGCCACCAAGTGCTAAAGTTGAAACGAATAGTGTGAATCCAATAATATACCTTCTCATAATTGCTTCCTTGTCATTTGAGAGAGTACTTTTATTATAATTTATGATTCGTGTTTATACAAATTGATTCGGATTTGTTCCGTAAACTTGTCTTTTGCTATACTATAAAAAGGATGATTAAAAAATGGATTAAATCATGATTACTCGCATAAGGACTAAAAATAGCAAGCGGATTATATTCATAGCGACATCGATTGTTTTAATTGGCATTTTATTTTCAAATATTGTTAATGCCCATTACGCGGAAGAAGTTTATCATCCTCACCATCCTTACTATTTACAGCATCCGGCCCACATTCATTATTCGCCCCATCATTATCATTACGTACCGACCCACGTCCATCTCCATCATACTCCTGCTCACGATGTTAATTTTTCCTACTGGACTAATTGGTATAAAATAAGTTCTCATTGTTATCGAAGCTGTCTTGTTGACCGACTAGGTAGAACGCTTAAATGTACACATGAATGCTACTAAAATTTAATCAAGCATCGACTGCTTTCAGAGCTTTCTTCTGCACGGAAACAACGCAAATATTACACTCTATAATCAAAGTTTGATTTTGTCCTGATTACGAGCAAGAGATTATATGAAAATCTTTTGAATTTGGGCTATGATTGCGATTTTTAGATTTCAGGAGCTGATATATGAAAGCAGGGCAAGATAGTCTGTCCACTAAGCGCCAGATGCAAGTAGATGGTAAAACTTATCATTACTTTAGTTTAAAAGAAGCCGAAGCGAATCATTTTAAAGGCATTAGCCGCCTGCCCTACTCTTTGAAAGTATTGTTAGAAAACTTACTCCGCTTTGAAGACGGTGACACGGTTAAGTCGGAAGATATTGAAGCCATTGCCGCATGGCTTGATAAAAAAACATCACAACATGAAATCGCTTATCGACCTGCGCGAGTCCTGATGCAAGATTTTACTGGTGTGCCAGCGGTTGTGGACTTAGCCGCCATGCGAACAGCGATTGAAAAAATGGGGGGTAAAGCAGAAAAGATATCTCCCCTTTCCCCTGTTGATTTAGTTATTGATCACTCCATTATGGTTGATCGCTTTGCAACCGAAGACGCGATGAAGATTAACACGGCCATTGAAATCGAGCGCAACAAAGAACGCTACGAATTTTTGCGCTGGGGACAAAAAGCATTCGCTAATTTTCAAGTGGTTCCGCCAGGTACAGGAATTTGCCACCAAGTAAACCTGGAATACTTAGGTAAAACCGTTTGGAGTACGGAAGTTGATGGCATAACATATGCTTATCCAGATACGCTTGTAGGCACAGATTCTCATACCACCATGATTAATGGCTTGGGTGTACTCGGTTGGGGAGTGGGAGGTATTGAAGCAGAAGCTGCCATGCTTGGACAGCCAGTTTCTATGCTCATCCCCGAAGTCATTGGCTTTAAATTGACTGGAAAATTACGAGAAGGCATTACAGCGACTGACTTGGTATTAACCGTTACCCAAATGCTCCGAAAAAAAGGTGTCGTCGGTAAATTTGTTGAATTTTATGGCCCAGGTCTTGCTGATTTACCCTTAGCCGATCGCGCAACCATTTCCAATATGGCGCCAGAGTATGGTGCAACCTGCGGATTTTTCCCTGTCGACAAGGAAACATTGCGTTATATGCGCTTGACTGGCCGTGATGAGCATACCATTGCTTTGGTAGAAGCCTATTGCAAAGAGCAAGGATTATGGTATGAAAACGGTAGTGAGGAACCAGTCTTTACAGATACTTTATCACTTGATTTAAGCACGGTTGAACCATCTCTTGCTGGACCTAAACGCCCACAAGACAAGGTAAATTTAAGAACATTACCCGAAGAGTTTGATGCGTTTTTGAAGCAATCCGATAAAGAAAAAGAAAAAAACAGTGAATTTGCAGTTGATAAGGAATCCTATGCTCTTAAACACGGCGTCGTGGTTATTGCAGCAATTACCAGCTGCACCAACACTTCAAATCCAAGTGTATTAATGGCTGCCGGATTAGTCGCTAAAAAAGCCGTTGAAAAGGGACTACAAAGAAAACCATGGGTTAAATCTTCTCTAGCTCCGGGTTCAAAAGTGGTTACGGATTATTTAAAACTTGCTGGGTTACAAAGCTATCTTGATGAGCTTGGGTTTAATTTAGTTGGATATGGCTGTACAACTTGTATCGGAAACTCAGGTCCACTGCCTGATCCTATCTCAGAAGCTATTTCGAAGTATGATTTGGTCGTCAGTTCTGTCTTATCCGGAAATCGAAACTTTGAAGGACGAGTTCATCCACAAGTTCGTGCCAACTGGCTCGCTTCTCCTCCACTGGTTGTGGCATATGCATTAGCCGGCTCAACCACACTTGATCTTAGTAAAAGTCCACTTGGTAAAGACCAATCTGGTAATGATGTTTACTTAAAAGATATTTGGCCATCCAATGCCGAAGTCGCTGCAGAAGTAGCGAAAGTCAGTGGAAGCATGTTCCAAAAAGAATATGCTGAAGTTTTTAAAGGTGATGAACTATGGCAGGCTATTAACGTGGGTTCTGGTAAAACCTATGCCTGGGATGATAATTCCACATACATTCAATATCCGCCATTTTTCGAAAACTTGTCAGATAAACCTCTGGCAATTAAATCGGTCAATGATGCCTATGTTCTGGCTTTATTAGGTGACTCCATCACCACCGATCATATTTCGCCAGCTGGAGCGATTAAAGCCAACTCACCTGCTGGACTGTATTTAAAGTCGAAAGGAGTCAACGAAAAGGACTTTAACTCTTATGGTTCACGTCGAGGAAATCACGAAGTAATGATGCGAGGTACGTTTGCCAATATCCGCATTCGCAATGAAATGACACCGGATATTGAAGGAGGATTTACTAAACATATTCCTTCGGGTGAAATCATGTCGATTTTTGATGCCGCCATGAAGTATCAAGAAGCTAATCACCCACTCGTAGTCATCGCTGGAAAGGAATATGGAACCGGATCTTCACGCGACTGGGCTGCTAAAGGAACCAACTTGCTAGGAGTCAAAGCGGTTATCACGGAAAGTTTTGAGCGGATTCATCGTTCAAACCTAATTGGAATGGGCGTTTTGCCTCTGCAATTTATGCCTGGTACGACTCGTAAATCGTTGAACCTAAACGGCAGCGAACGAGTGAGTATTCAAGTCAATGATGATCTAAAACCCGGCTCAATTATTCCAGTAACCATCACGCATCAAGATGGCAACCAGGATCAAATTGAAGTGCTGTGCCGGATTGATACCGCGAATGAGCTTGCATACTATCGACATGGTGGCATTTTACAGTATGTATTACGCAATTTAATTGCTTAGATCAATCGTGTTCAGGGAGGGCAGGCGTATCTAATTTTTGAACATTACACGCTTTTTGCCTACGAGCCCTGCTTTATGCTCTCTTGACACATCTTAAGCCTACGCCACACGGCTTGACTGGGTGACGTAGGCTTAAGATGTGTAGAAGATTTGGGCTTTACACAAGGATCCTGTCGATCTTGACGTTAATTAATATAAGTTCGATACCAAAATTCCAAATTTTGCGGATATCGAACGGGCTTATTTTGAATGGATCCCATACAAAAAGCTTCGCATTTTTACGGGATAACGCTCGTTTGGCACTACAAAAGTCATAAATGACGTTTCTGTCGAACTCTCCTTCATAAGGCTCTGGAGCCTATTGTTAGGCTTTCATGCAAGTATTCTAACTACTACTTAAATATAGAAAGCCCTCATTTATTTGAAAAATCTGCTATTTTAATAATAATTGCAAAAAATTATTTCTCTTTCGCCAACTAAGGACAGTCAGTGGCTATTTTGACCCGTTCCAAACAACAAAGACTTTCTCTGTTGTTGGAAAAACCCTGGTTTTTACCTGTGGTGATTTGTTTCGTTATGAATGCAATTGGGGTTTCATTAAGCCTAGAATATAATTATATATTTGGTGAAGGCGTTTCAATAACCCAAACACGTCAGCAAACCATTCTTATGATCATGGCGAGTTCGCTGATGACATTAATCGGGGTAACCTTCTCAATTAGCATGCTGATTTTATCCAGTGTTGCCACTCAATACGGTCCTCGTTTGCTCCCAAATTTTCTTCACTCTAAAATTGCACAATTTACCTTAGGGTTATTCTTGGGAACTTTTATTTTCTGTCTATACTGCATCTACTATCCTACGAGTGATACGATAAGAGGGATTCAAACGGTCTATGCGTTTATCTTAACCATAACCTGTCTTTTTATTTTAGTCATATTTATTAATTATGTGATTAAATCCATTCGGATTGATGGGTTACTTAAGTTAGTTGTAAACCAAACTGAAAAGGCGATTAACCTAAATTATAGTAAGTCAACAAGTAAGAATAGAAAAAAACGAAAAATCTCAAAAACAATTAAAACCGATCAACTCGTGTGCAGTGATCAAAATGGTTATATACATGGTGTGGATTATGAAACAATCAAAAACATTGCTCAGGAAAACGATTTACGTATTCATGTTTGTTTCAAGCCAGGGGATTATGTTTATGAGAAGAATGCTTTAATGCGAATTTATATAAAAGGAAAAAATAAAAATATTGAAAAGCAAATTTCGTCATTAAAGTATTCAATTAATATTTTGGATAGAAGAGTGATTAGCCAAGATATCGAATATGGATTTGATCAAATTGCAGAAATTGCCGTTCGAGCACTCTCCCCTGGTATTAATGATCCCTATACGGCTAGAGATTGTACCTTTTCGATTGGAAAATTATTAATATATGTTGATAAGTATGAAGATTTAGAATACAACGCAATAGTAGAAGATAAAATCACTTTGGTCACGTATAAATCCTTTACATATGAAGGGATCATTGATGCTGCTCTAAGTCGTTTACGTCAAGCCGCGAAAGATGATGTGACGATTATTCTTGCAATATATGACATGATCATAAATGTTGCTAAACTATTAAAACGGGAGCCGCTTAGGCAAGCTATCTTAAATCAAGCACATGAACTAAGCAATTACATAGAAGATTTAAAATTTACCGGCCATGATCAAGACGCAATTAAAGAGCGAGAAGTTGAACTCGCACGTATTGAAAAAGAAATTCATTGACTGCACTATAAAAACACACCATTATTTCACCTTTAGTAATATACGCTTTGAATCAAAGATAAGTATAGATTTTAACCCTAAGTGTTTTTAAGGATTTTACGTGCGGCAATCTAAGCGAGTATTAAGTGTTTTTACCTTGGTCATGATTAACGTCATTGCCGTTGATAGTTTGCGCACATTGCCATTAACTGCAACCTTAGGACTATCACTGGTTTTTTACTACTCTGTCGCTGCAATCGCTTTTTTTATTCCTGTCGCTTTAGTTTCAGCTGAGCTTGCCACCGCTTTCCCAGAGACAGGCGGGATTTATATTTGGGTTCGAGAAGCATTTGGAAGACGGGCTGGTTTTATTACCATATGGCTGCAGTGGATATACAACGTGGTTTGGTACCCTACGATTCTTGCCTTCATTGCCGCAACCATTGCGTATTTGTTCGCACCACAATTAGCACAGCATAAGCTCTTTCTATTACTAACCATTTATGGTTTGTTTTGGATTTTTACCCTCTTAAACTGTTTTGGAATGAAAATTTCAGGGTTGGTGAGCATCATCGGAGCTATAGTAGGAACCTTAATCCCGATGATAGGAATTATTATTTTAGGCGCTTTCTGGATTTTTCAGGGTAATCCGTATGCTTTTGATCCTCAATTATCCTGGATCCCAGACTTTTCTTCCATTGGAAATTTATCGCTTTTTTCAGCGGTCTTATTTGGATTATTAGGGATTGAAATGTCAGCCGTTCATGCTGAGGAAGTAAAAAACCCCCAACGAGACTATCCTCGTGCTTTATTTTATTCAACCATTTTAATTTTTTTAACTCTTGTATTAGGCTCCTTAGCGATTGTCATCGTCGTTCCACAAACACAATTAAGTGTGGTTTCGGGGCTCATTGATGCGTTTGCCATCTTCTTTAACGCGTATCACATGCCGTGGATGACTTACTTAACCGCGGCATTTATTATTATTGGCGGCTTAAGTGGGGTTGCAGCATGGATTATTGGCCCAACCAAGGGATTATTAGTTTCCGCTCGGGATGGCTCCCTTCCGGCTGTATTTTCCAAAGTAAATCAGCATGGTGCTCCTGTTCCTATTTTAGTCATCCAAGGCTTAATTTTTATGGTGCTCAGTACCGTTTTTATTCTGGTTCAGTCTATAAATGCAGCCTATTGGATTTTAAGCGATCTGTGCGCTCAAATGGCGCTCATCGTATACTTATTTATGTTTGCAGCTGCCATCCGGCTTCGGTATAGCAAACCCTACCAAGTAGGGGCATTTCGAATTCCCGGAGGGAATATCATGATGTGGCTAATTGCCGGAATGGGAATGCTTTGCTGTGTGACAGCCATTATTATCGGTTTTGTACCACCGAATCAAATTGAAGTTGGAAATCGTTGGTTTTTTGAGGGGTTTCTAATGGGCGGTTTGTTTATTTTTGTTGTGTTGCCTTGGTTTTTAGTCAAAAAACGTTAGGAAAAGTTAGCCCAGCTATCATGAGCTGGGCCAGATTTAAATTTTCATTAATCTTCAGGAATAGACATAAGCGTCGCATTGCCACCTGCTGCGGTCGTGTCAACGGTGTACGTTCTTTCGTGACATAATCGAGGTAGATAAAAAGGTCCGCCTGCTTTGGGACCCGTACCAGACAACCCCTCTCCTCCAAATGGCTGTAAGCCCACCACTGCCCCAATCATATTACGATTGACATAGCAGTTCCCGACATGAACTCTATCCCGAATATACTCAACTGTCTGATTAATGCGGCTATGAATTCCAAGGGTTAAGCCGTATCCAGTGCTGTTAATTTGATGAATTACATCATCAAGATTCTTCCGTTTAAAACGAATCACATGTAACACAGGGCCAAACACTTCTTTTTCTAAAGCATTGATGTTGTCGATTTCGAATGCAATAGGAGGCAGATAATAACCATTACCCTTTGTGGAAGCGCTGCATTGATAAATCGTTTTATAAGTTTGAACCATCTTGTCCACGTGACTTTTTAAGTTATCTAGCGCTTCTTGATCAATCACGGGCCCCACATCCGTTTTTAATAATACAGGATCACCAATCTCAAGCTCAGCCATTGCCCCTTTAAGTAGTTCTTTAAATCGAGGATAAACTTCATCTTGAACATATAAGACTCGAAGCGCGGAGCATCGCTGTCCAGCAGAACCAAAGGCCGATGTAATGACATCCATAACCACTTGTTCCAATAATGCGGAAGAATCCACAATCATGGCATTTTGTCCGCCTGTTTCCGCTATAAGAGGAATAAGTTCACCACCCCGAGTGGCCAACGTTTTATTAATGAGTGCGGCCGTTTGCGTTGAACCAGTAAAGATAACCCCTTTAATACGCTTATCCTGAACTAATTTAGCGCCAATGGTCTCGCCTTTTCCTGGAAGAAGTTGAATTACTCCCTTAGGAATCCCCGCTTTATGCATTAACTCAACCGCCAAAGAGGCAATTAATGGGGTTTGTTCAGCAGGCTTTGCAATAACGCAATTACCCGTCACTAAAGCCGCGACCACTTGACCGGTAAAAATAGCGAGTGGAAAATTCCAGGGGCTGATGCATAACACAACGCCCCGTGGGTGAAGGGATAATTCATTTCGTTCTCCGGTGTATCCATGAAGCTCAATTGGACTTGTCATTAATTGCTCCGCCTTGGTGGCGTAATAATGGCAAAAATCAATTGCTTCGCGCACTTCTGCAACACCATCATAGAGCGTTTTACCCGCTTCTAAAGAGGCGATGGCCAAAAATCGCGTCATATTATCTTGCAATAACTTTGCATATTGCCGAATCATCGCCGCTCGCAGAGAGACAGGCATAGTACTCCAAGCAGCAAAAGACTCAACAGCCTGAGTAAGTGCCCAATCTGTATCTTCTTCCGTCGCTTCAAGTACATTACCTACAAAACGATCAGGCGCTTGTGGAGAAAAGCAAGATTGACCCAATTCTGCCTTGAACGACTTGTCCTTTATAAGAGGAGTAGCCTGCCATTTTTGCTCACTCCAATGATTGAGGTCCTGTTGTAAACGCGCTCTTTCTTCTCGATTTGTAAAATCAATTCCAATTGAATTACTGCGAAGAGGTAAAAAAATATCTTTTGGCAAAGGAATATTTTGGTTCATCTTGCTAAGCAGCGCTTTTGACTTCGCTACAGGATCTTCAACCAGCTTACTAATGGGCGCTTTATCATCAACGATACGATTTACAAACGAAGAATTTGCTCCATTTTCTAGCAATCGGCGCACGAGATAGGGAAGTAAATCTTCATGCGTACCCACAGGAGCATAAATTCGGCAAGGAATAGCTAGGCGGTTGCTCGGTACAACCTGGTCATACAGTTCATTACCCATACCGTGCAAACACTGGAATTCAAAATCACGATAGTTTCCAGCTAGACCAAGAATGAGCGCAACTGAATAAGCGTTATGGGTGGCAAATTGCGGATAAATCGCATCCGTCATGGTTAAAAGCTTTTTAGCACAAGCTTGAAACGAGGTATCAGTAAATGCTTTTCGGGTAAAGACCGGATATTCTTCTAACCCTTGCATTTGAGTTTTTTTAATTTCACTATCCCAGTAGGCACCTTTTATCAAGCGGACCATAATGCGACGCTTGTTTTCTCGTGCCAATTGAGCCACCCAATCCAAGAGATAGAATGCCCGCTTTTGATAGGACTGCACAGCCATTCCAAACCCGTCCCATCCTGCTAATGCCGGATCTTTAACCACGCGCTCAATAACATCTAAAGAAATGTCTAATCTTTCTGATTCTTCAGCGTCAACAGTCAATGCGATGTTATATTGTTTTGCACACTTGGCCAGAGACAATAACCTAGGAGGCAATTCTTGAAGAACGCGATCGTATTGTGCTTCATGATATTTAGGATGCAATGCCGAAAGCTTAATGGAAATCCCAGGATTTGAATACACCGTTCCCTCGCCTTTTGTTTCCTTACCAATAGCCTCAATCGCATTGGCATAGGCGTCTAGATAGCGTTTTGCATCGGCACTTGTCAATGCCGCCTCACCCAGCATGTCATATGAATAACGATAACCAATGGCTTCTTTTTTCTTCGCACGAGTTAATGCATCTTGAATGGTCTGCCCCATGACAAATTGTTTGCTCATAATCCGCATTGCCTTATCAACGGCTTTACGAACCACTGCCTCGCTACTACGATTAATAAGCTTCATTAAGGCCTTCGTGAGAACAGAGTCTGCTTTCTCGGGTGAAAGCACTTTGCCAGTGAGCATTAAAGCCCAGGTTGTTGCGTTAACAAAAAAAGACTCGCTTTGACCTCGGTGGGCCTTCCAGTTTGCACTGGCTAATTTATCTTTAATTAAATCATCAATCGTTGCGTTATCGGGAACTCTTAATAACGCTTCGGCCAAACACATCAGTGCGATGCCTTCATCACTAGACAGTGCATATTCTGATAAAAATGAATCAATTCCGGTGCTTTTTTTTCTTTCAGAGCGCACCTGCTCAACAAGCTTTGTTGCTTCTCGTTTCACAAACGACTGTGTTTCGTCATTCAATTCTGCACGTTCTATAAGCTTTGAAACAATACTATATTCATCCTCTCTGTACGCATCATTGATAGTTCTGCGTAAGCCTTTTGGCTGATGAAGTGATTGCTTATCAAGCATGTTGCCTCCAAAGTAGAAAATTATCGGGGTGAAGGATAATCTAATTTTTTAACAAATGAAACTAAATTTATACTTTTATTGTGCGCTTGTGAAACAATATGATCAAAATACTTAGTAAGAAGTTTAGTCAGAAATTATCGTTTATCCATTAGGTATTCCATAGGATACGTTTATCTATCCATTGAAACTAACTATCCTGGTGTGAGGCACATCCAGAATATCCAACTTCAATGGATATAAAAACCAAATTTGAGGTAATTATCGCTTTTTAAAAATAAAATCACCTCAAATTTAAACGAAGATTTTTAGCAGTTGGCTTGCACATTTCATGCCATCATACCTTGCGATGAAATTCAACCTAATCTATTGATTATTCATTACATTTTCTTGACCAATTGTTCCTCTAGATGACTATTCATGCCCCTTTTGGCTTTACATTTGCCTTCTTTGTCTATATAATCACCATTTTTTGTGATATATCTTAACAGTTTTTTTACACTTAACTACTCCACAGGAAGGTGTTCAATTTGTCCTATCAGCCTGTGTTAATTAAGATATGAAAATAGTATGGAGCCGTATGAATACGATTTTAACGCTAATTTCGCTAGTTATGTTTTCTAGCAATTTGACGTCAAGCGCGGCAATTTTTGCTAAGCCAGCTTCTTTTGATATCAATACTGAAGTCAATCATCTCAGTCAAAAAGCACCCAACTTAAATAAAAAAGTCTTAAAAATTGCCTTAGCGGCTTATCACAAAGCCTCTGCAAAAGGGGCGGTAAAAAAGCCAGTTCTTACTGTAATTGATTATTCTTTACCCTCTTCAAAACAGCGCATGTGGATTTTTGATGTAAAAAAAGAACGACTCTTATACAATACTCATGTGGCCCATGGAAAAAATTCTGGCCTTGATGTACCAAAACACTTTTCCAATAAATCTTCCAGTAAAGAAACCAGCCTAGGTACTTATGTTACCCGTGATACATATTTTGGCTCTAAAGGTTTATCATTAAATTTACAAGGATTGGAAAAAGGATTTAATGATAATGCTTATAACCGTAGAGTCGTGATCCATGGGGCATGGTATGTAGAACCCTCTTTTATCAAAAAAGCTGGGCGGGCTGGTCGTAGTTGGGGATGCCCATCTGTTGCAAAATCACTGGCAAAACCAATCATTAACACGCTAAAAGGTGGGTCGGTTGTATTTGCCTACTATCCAGACAAGCATTACCTTTCTCACTCAGGTTATGCAGTAGCTTAAAAAAAAAGCCAGAGGCAAGCCCTGGCTTTTACAGTCTTCCAATCAAGACTTTCGTCTTGAATCATCATCCTTGACGATCAGATCCTTCTGATCAAAATCCTTTTTTAATGACCTCTTTCCGTGAAGTCTGAGATAAATGTAGCAACTAGAATGTCCATATGCAATACAGGATGATAAATTGTTTAATGAAATGCGCTCAGAAATGCAAAAATAAAATATATTATTTTTCAATAACTTGCCTTTTTACCTAGACAAGTTCTTTTATTTTACAGGTTGTTTTCCTTATTAAAAGTGAGAGATCTCTTACAAAAAAAGAAGACTTTATCTCACCTAAAAGACCTTTGAATTTAAAGTTTTATTGTTGTTACGGAATGATTTAGACGGTATTCACCCATTTAATTGGAGTGCTGCTTTGTTTTCTTTCGCTTTTTCCTCTGACAATATTTCAAAAAACAAATCGCTTCGGGTAGAATGATTCAATAGATTATATAATAATTATCTTATGATAAGTTAATCATTTAAAAGAAGCTACAGGCCATTTTAATTATGAATCAAACCATCACATCCTTAAAAAAAGATAAACTAAAAATTATTGACTGGCTTATTGAACATTTTCCAGGGGCTTTTTTTAAAAAAGCAAACCACATTAAACCTTTAAAGCTTGGAATTTTTGAAGACATCATCGATTTTTATGACCGATTGGATAGCCCCCCTTTCAGCAAAAAAGCACTCCGTGAAGCCTTAAATTATTATAGCGGCTCCCCTGCTTATTTAAATTGCCAAATTTCAAATGCCGCTCGAGTGGATCTCTATGGCAATGAAGTGGATGTAGTAACCGAAGAGCAAGCCAAATATGCTAAGCAACGTTATAATCAGCGTTTTGCTGAGAAAAAGAAAAAGCCTACTAAGACAACTCTGAAACAACTACAAAGAGATTAGGGACTGTTGATACTTAGTGACAGGGGTCAAAAAAGTCAACTGACCCTAACTTTTTTTGCACGCCATTAAGTAATTCATTTGAACCGATTCTTGTAAAAAAGACTCTCGCGTTATGGGATTATATCCCATTCCAGACAAACCGATGAGGTCCAAGCCTTCCTTACGAGTCCATGCAGCGAGCTCACTAGGTTTAATGAACTTGTCATAATCATGTGTTTGACGAGGTAATAATTTTAAAACGTATTCAGCCATTAAAATCGCACCTCCATACGCAGCTAAGGTTCGATTAATTGTGGATAAAAAAAGAAAACCACCGGGTTTTAAGACCCGAGCGCAATGCTTTATAACCAGCTCGGGCTTTGCAACATGCTCTAGCATTTCCATACAAGTGACCACATCAAAGCCTTCAGCATCCATCGTTTCCACTGGCTGGCAAAGATAAGTTATATTCAGCTCTTGTTCCTTTGCATGCAATGTAGCAACCTGGATTGCTTTCGTCTCAGCATCAATCCCTGTGACCTGAGCCCCAAGTGATGCCATGCTTTCCGATAATATACCCCCTCCAGAACCTACGTCTAATACCGTTTGATTGGAGAAAGATACGTATCGCTTCATAAACTCCATACGCGCCAAATTAATGTCATGTAGCGTTTTTAGCGGACCATCAGGATTCCACCACTCGTTCGCTAGTTGCGAGAATTTCAGAATTTCTTGCGTATCAATCGTGGTTTGATTCGTCATGTTTCACCAACAATTCAAGGGGTTTAAAAAACGCCATTACCTCTTCATTAGTAACAAAACTTACGTTATACGGATGTTCAGCAATGATATGAGGAAATAATTTGATCTCGGGCAATTGCTTGGCAATTCGACCAAATAAAACCAACTGGACGGAAGGCTTTTGTTCGGCTAATTGACTCAAGAGAAAATGCATAAAAGGCTGCCATTTTCTTGCATGGTAATTGACTTTCCCTTCACTGTAAACCAAGGTTGCATTCAATAATAAAAAACCTTTGGAAATTAAGCGCTCAAAGAACTCTTGGGCGGTTTGTACATACTTGGAATGATCTAATTTAGCAATGGCATCCTGTGAG
Source organism: Legionella impletisoli (assembly GCF_900639875.1). Classification (GTDB taxonomy): domain Bacteria; phylum Pseudomonadota; class Gammaproteobacteria; order Legionellales; family Legionellaceae; genus Legionella_A; species Legionella_A impletisoli. Next base: position 76,631 of record NZ_CAAAIA010000001.1, on the reverse strand, counting down.
AAATCAGACCTTAAATCTCCTCTTGCATGCAAAAGCATTTTAAGAAAATTTCTTAAAGAGGTAGCACGATTTACTTTTTTACTAAACCCTGTATCGCTCCAAATTGACTCGACTGAATCATCCCAGAAAGCATACCCATTCGCTGACTGCTCTCTTGGATAGGGGGATTCGCCAAATAAAATATATTCAGAAGAGGACAAAGGAAGACTAAATGCATTTAATAGTTGCTCTTTTCCCGGCAACCAATCGTCATGTTTTCTTAACCATTGCAGATAATCCTGATCCATTTGCTTAAATGCGGCCGTGAGCAACTCATACCACTCAGGATGAGCTGCTTTAATGAATTCGTTCATTCACATTCCCTTACACACCAAATTCGACGTTGCATCGCAGCGAGCGCAGCTAATGTGCTGAATTTAGGTTAAAAAGGATTAATTATAACGAGCGATTTCCCCCAATCCAACCATTTCTTCGCTCTAAATTCGGCAGTTGAATCGTTGCGAGAATAGCTAATGTGCTGAAGATTCAGTGCAGTATCTGTTCGAAGTAGATTCAACTGCCGAATTTAGGTCGCATAACCACCTTGCGAATAAGGTCTTTTTCCGCTAATGTCATAACGTTTAACAGGGAGTTTTCACATGCTGACATCATTGCAAGACTTAATTGAGTCAACAAAAGCTAATCATAAAACAATGATTCACCAACTCCATCAGTTTTGTGAAATCAACTCCGGAACGGAAAATCTTAACGGTTTAAAAGAAATGCACCAGACGCTTATGTCTGCTTTTACTCCACTGGCCGATGAAATTGAGTCTAAAGTTTTCCCTGAAATTCCTCTAATTACTTTGTCAGGGGAACAAATCCTTAAACCTTGTGGTAAGGGATTATTTATTAGAAAACGCCCTGAAAAAAAGCGTCGAATTCTTTTATGTGGCCATATGGACACGGTTTATAGCATAGATCACCCATTCCAATCATTATCCTATATCGATGATAATCGTGTGAATGGCCCAGGCGTTAGCGATATGAAAGGCGGCTTGATTGTTATTTTGCATGCCTTAAATGCCTTTGAAAAGACTCCTTTTGCAGGCGATATAGGCTGGGATGTGTTTATTAATGCCGATGAAGAAATCGGCTCGCCGGCTTCTGCTTCATATCTTGAAGAACTTGCTCATAAGTATCAAGCAGCCTTAGTTTATGAACCCGCCATGAATGAATCAGGGACACTCGCCAAAAATCGCAAGGGAAGTGGGAAATTCACGTTGATTGCAACGGGTAAAGAAGCTCACGCAGGACGTTCTTTCTATGAAGGTCGAAATGCGATCTGTTATTTGGCTGAAGCTTTATTAGATATTCATGCACTAAACCAAGAAGAAGAAAGTTTTACCATTAATGTGGGCCAAGTTTTGGGAGGGACTGCTTTAAATATTGTTCCAGATAAAGCCGTCGCTAAGCTGGATATTCGAATCACCTATCCTGAGGATGAACAATCAATTCTCCAAAAAATAAATCAAATTATTCAAAAACATCAACGCAACGATTATGGTTTATCTTTGAAAGGTAACTTTGGGCGTCCCGTAAAACGCATTAATCCAGCCACTGAACGCCTGTTTCGCCGTATTCAAAACGTAGGCGAAGATCTTGGCTTAACGATTGATTGGAAAGATAGTGGCGGGTGCTGTGATGGCAATAACTTAGCTTCACATAGTCTTCCTGTAATCGATACCTTAGGGGTGCGAGGGGGAAATATTCACAGTTCGGCTGAATATATTCTCTTAGATAGCCTAGTCGAGCGTGCCTCATTAAGCGCTCTATTACTGGTGGATTTAGCTCAAGGTGGGCTTGAGGATTTATCAAAACGTTAAGGAAACAACCGTCATGATGCTGTTTCGCAGCGCACAAAAAACCGATTTAAAGGATATTTATGAACTAGCCCAAAACAGTGGCTTTGGCTTGACTACCTTACCAGCTGATAAGGACTTATTATCCAAACGGCTTGAGTGGTCACTTGAATCGTTTAAAAAAACGGTAACCGATCCATTTAACGAATATTATTTGTTCGTACTAGAAGATCCTACAGAAAAGAAAGTCGTTGGTACTTCGGCAATTGAGGCCTCCGTAGGTCATGACACCCCTTTTTATTCTTATAAATTATCAAAACGCACCCGCGTTTGTCATGATTTAGGCATACGATCAGACTATGAAGTGTTAAGTCTTGTCAATGACAAGCAAGGGGCTAGTGAGTTGTGCACCCTATTTCTTTCACCAGATTATAGACACTCCAGCAATGGATTATTGCTTTCCCGAGGACGTTTTTTATTTATTGCGCATTATCCTGTACGTTTCGCCCCAGTAGTTATAGCCGAAATGCGTGGCATTTCAGATGAAAAAGGTCAATCTCCCTTTTGGGATGCTATTGGGAGTCATTTCTTTCACATGCCTTTTTCAAAAGCTGATCGCTTAACCATTTCAACTAACAAGCAATTCATTGCTGACTTGATGCCTCGAAACCCAGTTTATGTAAAATTATTAGATTCAGCTGCCCAAGAAGTCATCGGGAAACCACATGCATCTACCGTCCCAGCCATGAATATTTTATTGCGCGAAGGATTTCGCTACAGTCAGTATGTCGATATTTTTGACGCAGGTCCTACGATTGAAGCACCTAGAGAATCCATTCGAACCATCGGACTGAGTCGTGTCATGACCGTCAAAAGCATTAGTGATGATGTGAGCAGCAAACGCTTTTTAGTGGCGAATACCGAGTTGAATTTTAGAGCCAGTATTTGTCAGGTTGTGTTTAATCATGAGCGAAAGTCTTGTATTTTAAGCAAACAAGCTGCTGAGGTATTGCAGGTTAAGTGCGGCGATTCGGTCAGAATAGCCCCACTTACATTGGAAGAAAACTCGATATTATCTGAGGTTAAACATGATTAAATTGAGTCATTTTTATAAAGGAACATGGCATGAGGGTCATGGAGAATCATTCACGTCAGTCAATCCTGTCAATAACGAAATGCTTTGGTCAGGCCATGAAGCTACTGAACAAGAAGTTTGTGAAGCGGTATCTTCAGCACACGAAGCGTTTGGCACTTGGGCCAGTTTAGATTTATCAAGTCGTGTGAGTTATTTAAAGCAGTTTGGCAACGAGATAGAAAAAAACCATGAAGCTTTAACGACTTTAATTTCGAAAGAGACCGGCAAACCTCTATGGGAATCCAAAACCGAAGTTAAATCGGTGATTGGTAAGATTAACTTATCCATTGAAGCCTACCACGAACGAACGGGTGAGAAAGAAGTTCAAGTACCGGATGCTTCTGGACACTTACGGTTTAAACCCTTAGGCGTGGTTGGAGTACTTGGTCCCTTTAATTTTCCAGCCCATTTAAGCAATGGCCATATCGTGCCTGCTTTACTTGCTGGAAATACCGTAGTTTACAAGCCCAGTGAATTAACCCCTGCCGTTGCAGAATTCATTGTTCAATGCTTCGAAAACGCGAAATTTCCACCGGGTGTTTTAAATTGCGTACAAGGCAGAGCAAACACAGCTAAATCGCTTATTGACCAAGATATTCAAGGGGTTTATTTCACGGGAAGTTATAAAACGGGATTGTCGATTAACAAACAATTAAGCCATCGCCCCGAGGTTCTTCTAGCGCTAGAAATGGGAGGCAATAACCCGCTTATAATTGATTCTATTTCTAATGTAAAAGCTGCGATATATCAGTCAATTCTTTCTGCCTTCATTACCGCAGGACAACGCTGCACCTGCGCTAGACGTTTATTCATTGCCGATAATCACGAAGGGGATGCCTTTTTATCTCAATTTATACATTCTACGCAATCAATTACTGTAGGTCCTTACACAGAGGAGCCAGAGCCATTTATGGGCTCGGTAATAAGCCATGAACACGCCCTTTCTCATTTGGCTGCGCAAAAAAGGCTTATTGAAAACGGGGGCAATCCTTTGTTAGAGATGAAACTTATTTCAGAACATACAGGGCTTCTCTCACCAGGGATTGTGGATATGACCTCGGTGAAATCTAGGTGTGATGAAGAGATTTTCGCGCCTTTAATACAGGTTTATCGTTATCAGGATTTTGATCACGCACTAGAATTGGCTAATCAAACCCAGTATGGTCTTGCCGCGGGAATTTTAACCGACAGCCACGAGCGTTTCCAACAGTTTTACCAAACCATACGGGCAGGATTAATTAATTGGAATCGTCCCACAACGGGGGCAGCCAGCAATTTACCCTTTGGAGGAGTTGGTCATAGTGGCAATCACCGTCCCAGTGCCTGGTTTGCCGCTGATTATTGTGCTTACCCTGTTGCGAGCCTTGAGCAGCGAGAATTGATTTTGCCTTCAACCCTATTACCAGGAATCAATTTATCATGATGAATGTCTATGAGCTGAATATGGACGGTTTAGTTGGGCCCACACATCATTACGCAGGCCTTGCTCCTGGAAATATCGCCTCAACGCAAAATGCCTTTCAACCAGCAAATCCTGCCGCCGCAGCCATTCAAGGGATTGAAAAAATGCGGCTAATGCACCAGCTTGGTCTAAAACAAGCAGTCTTGCCTCCGCACCAGCGTCCTAATTTGGAGTTATTACATCAATTAGGATTTCGTGGAACTCCGTCTGAACAAGTCAATAAAGCAAGCAAAGTAGATATTAATATTCTAAGTGCCTGTTATTCCGCATCCAGCATGTGGACCGCCAACGCTGCGACCGTGTCTTCTAGCTTAGATACCTCCGATAACCGCGTCCATTTTACCGCAGCAAACTTGGTCAGTAATTTACATCGTCACCAAGAAACAAAATTCTCTGCTCTGCTTTTCAAACATATCTTTGCTAACACGGACTATTTTTATCATCACACGCCATTACCTGGAACGGATGTTTTAGGCGATGAAGGCGCTGCAAATCATAATCGTCTTTGTGCTCATCATGGTGAGCGTGGGATTAATCTATTCGTTTATGGGCGACGAGCCTTACCAGCCAACAACGCATATGCTAAACCCAAACGCTATCCCGCGCGGCAAACCTATGAAGCCTCTCAAGCTATAGCTCGCAAGCACCTACTTAATTCTCAGAATGTATTGATGGTCTGTCAAAATCCTACGGTTATTGACCAAGGTGTATTTCATAATGATGTAATTTCAGTCGCCAATGAATCTGTCTTTTTAGTTCATCAAGAAGCCTTTCTTAACCAACAATCGTTATTAAACACCTTACAACAATCCGCGGATTTCCCGCTGCATCTTCTAGTGGTCAATAGCTCTCGAATTCCCGTTGCAGAGGCAGTCAGTAGCTATTTATTTAACTCGCAGTTAGTCACGCTTCCCAATAAACATAAAAAATCAATGGCGTTAATAGCACCTATTGAATGTGAAGAAAATCAGAGTATCAATCATTATATTCGTGAATTAATTTCCGATGTTGATAATCCCATTGATCATGTTCACTACATTGATTTAAAACAAAGCATGCGAAATGGTGGCGGACCTGCCTGTCTAAGACTTAGAGTTCCTTTGCTAGAACCCGAATTAAACGCCATGCATCAAGGAATTCTGGTTGATGATGGCCTATTAGATAAACTCATCGAGTGGGTTAAGCGACATTATCGAACCGAACTCCTTGCAGATGATCTATCTGATCCAACCCTGATTGAGGAATCATTTTCTGCGCTTGATGAATTAACTCAAATATTAGAACTTGGAAGTCTATACCCTTTTCAACGCGCATGAGAACCATTCAGCTTAAAACGTATTTTAAACATTGTATCTATGAGTCAAACTCAGGTATTCGGGTGTATCAAAATTTAATTTATCGTTGGCTAACGTTTAGTACACGCCCCATACAAACATTATTAAATCGGTACCATCCCGAGCGCCCTATGCTTGATTATCTTGTTCCTTTAACACTTGCCGTGAGGTCAAAACCTGGAAAAACCTGTCTTTTGGGACTTGGAGGAGCTGGTGCTGCCCATTATCTTCAACCTCATTTACAGACGAGTTGGCTGGATATTATTGAGTGTAATCAAGAAGTTATTGATGTGGCTAAGCGTTTTTTTATGGCGGATACGATTTCGAATACAACGATTTATTATGAGCCCGCAGAGTCTTTTATTCAGAAAGACACTCACCAATATGATCATGTGCTGATTGATTTATTCGATGAGCAAGCATTCCCGGAGTCCTGCAATACAGAAGCTTTTTTTATTCACTGTGTCCGGCAACTTACTTCTCAAGGGATCCTAGCGATTAATATAGCCAATCCAGGACAACAAAGGTCTATCTTTGTCAAATTAAAAGCGCTATTTCATCCTGCAATCGTCTCTTTTCCAATAAAAAATTCTGCAAACATTGTCGTTTTAGCAGCGAATGATCGCTCCATTGATACTTTAAAAAATATAATATTGACGTACCATAAGCATCATCGATTATTTTGGGACACAAGATGGGGATATATCGCAGAATGATAACCCGCGGCAGGGCCTATATGTTATATATAAGCAACCACGCCGCAAGAAGTAAAAGAGTTTTGTCTTAAAAATCGCCTCAGATAATATGATCCTAGGTCAAATGATCTTTAGACTTCCATTAGATCTTTTTCTTTTTCAACCAGTAATGAATCAATTTGAGCAATATACTTATCAGTTAGTTTTTGAATCACTTCATTTGCACGTCGCTCATCATCTTCTGATATTTCTTTTTCTTTAACTAATTCTTTAAGCTGGTTATTCGCATCACGACGAATATTGCGAATAGAAACACGCGCTTGCTCAGCTTCGCCACGTACTACACGAATCATTTCTTTACGACGTTCTTCGGTTAAAGGAGGCATAGGAACACGTATTGATGTACCTGCTGTAGCCGGATTTAAACCAAGATCGGATGTTAAAATCGCTTTTTCAACCGCTTGAACCATGCTTTTATCCCATGGTGTAACTAAGAGCGTACGAGGATCACTTAAAGTAACATTAGCTACTTGGTTCAGTGGGGTCAGTGAACCGTAATAATCAACTTGAACGTGATCGAGCAGGCTGGCGTTAGCGCGTCCTGTTCTGATTTTGATGAATTCATGGCCTAGTGACTCCACAGATTTTGCCATGCGCTTCTCAGCATCTTGCTTGATATCATTGATCATGCTTTGCTCCTATAATGGTTCCTACGCGCTCACCCGTTACGATTCGTTTTAATGCATTAGGCTCAAACATATTAAACACTTGCAAGGGCATATTGTGATCCTGGCACAAGCAAATCGCCGTTAAATCCATGACTTGTAATCCCTGACTTAACACTTCACGATAAGTTAAGAAATCATACCGAACCGCATCCGAATTTTTTACGGGATCTGCTGAGTAGACGCCATCCACTTTTGTGGCTTTAAGTACGACATCAGCGCCAACTTCAATAGCCCTTAAACAAGCAGCCGAATCGGTCGTGAAAAAAGGATTTCCAGTTCCAGCAGCAAAAATAACCACCTGCCCGTTTCGTAAATTTGTGATTGCTTTTCGACGATGATAAGGGTCAACAACACCTAACATCGGTATGGCAGACATAATTCTGGCTGGCAGATCGATACGCTCCAATGCATCACGAAGAGCGAGCGCATTCATCACCGTGGCCAACATGCCCATGTGATCACCTGTTACGCGCCCCAATCCTGCTTCGGATAACGCTTTGCCGCGAAAAAGATTTCCACCACCAATAACCAAACCAACTTCAACCCCCATTTGAACAAGCTCGGCAACATCCTTTGCGATTCGATCCAAAACGGCTGGGTCAATGCCAAATTGCGAATCGCCCATTAAGGCTTCGCCGCTGCACTTAAGAACGATACGCTTATACTTTAGTTTTGTTTGGTTGGGACTTATCATTGTTCGCGAACCTGAGCCATAACTTCTGCAACAAAGTTATCTTCTTTTTTCTCAATGCCTTCACCCACTTCATAACGAACAAATGAAATCACCTCAGCATTTTTCTCTTTTAAGAGTTGTCCTACTTTTTTATTTGGATCTTTGACAAAAGGTTGACCGGCCAAGCTCACTTCATCAACAAACTTGCTAATACGCCCCTCAATCATTTTATCAATAATTTCTTGCGGTTTTCCGCTTTCACGTGCTTGCGCGGTAAAGATTTCACGCTCGTTCTCAATTGCATCAGCAGGTACTTGTTCACGGTTAACTACTATAGGCCGGCTAGCCGCTATATGCATTGCTATATCTTTAGCTAACGATTCATCAGCATTTTTCATTGCAACTAACACACCAATTTTAGTGCCATGCAAATAAGAACCAATTACCCCCTCACATTCCTTTTGTACCAGGCGACGAACCTTGATATTTTCCCCAATTTTAGCAACCAGTTCTTGTCTGGCCTCTTCTACAGTATTATTACCGCCTTTAAGTGTTTGAGAGGAAAGTTCAACAACGTCAGCTGCATTTGATTGTAAAGCTGTTTCTGCAACTCGGTTTGCAAATGAAGTAAAATTATCATCCCGTGCAACGAAATCAGTTTCGCTATTTAACTCGAGCATTACCGCTCTTTTTAAATCCTCTGATTTGGAAATCATAATGATTCCTTCCGCAGCAATTCGATCAGCTTTTTTGTCGGCTTTTGCACTACCTGCTTTACGCATTTCTTTAATTGCTTCGTCGATATCGCCATTCGCCATCACCAGAAACTTTTTGCACTCCATCATTCCAGCGCCAGTAATTTCACGTAGCTTTTTTACTAATGAAGCATCAATAGACATATTGGTTTCTCCGTACAAAATTAATTTGAATACCTGAAATAATGCTTCAGGAATTATGCCGTAAACGGTGCAAGACTCTGTGAGATAGTTATATACTTCGTGCGAAGTATATGTACTTCGCGAAACTGGGGTCCAGTTAAAAACCGCAAGCTAACCGCTGCGAAGTATAGCACCATTCCAGTTTGCCACTCAAATATAAGAGAGGCATGGTAAAAGGGGTATTAAAAAATACCCCCTTTTGATTGATTGAATCGAAAAAATGCTTATTTGCTTTTCTTTTCAGTTTTTTCAGTTTCTTTAGCTGACTTAGCCTTTTTAGGCTCATTAGACTCTTCAGATTTAGAAGCTTCCTTAGCTTTTTTAGGCTCTTCTACTTCTTTTTCCTTTTTAGATTCCTTGGCTTTTTTGGGCTCTTCCGCTTTTTTTGCAGCTTTGCTTGATTTAGCTTCTGTTTCTGAAGTTACTTCAACAAACTCAGCATCCGAGACTCCACCAACGGTATTACCACGTTTGGCATCAATAATGGCATCCGCTATGCAACGAACGTAGATTTCAACGGCACGCATTGAATCATCATTTGCAGGAATAATGTAATCTACATTATCAGGATCATTATTGGTATCCACGACACCAATGACAGGAATCTTTAAACGGCGCGCTTCTTCCACCGCAATGTTTTCAAAACCAACATCCACAACAAACAGCGCATCAGGCAACCCACCCATATCTTGAATACCGCCCAAACTACGCTCTAATTTTTCAAGCTCGCGTGATAACATTAAGGCTTCTTTTTTGATCATATGTTCAAACGCACCTTCATCACGCATTTTTTGTAGTTCTTTCAAACGAAATATGGATTGACGAACCGTTTTGTAGTTAGTCAACATTCCACCCAACCAGCGATGGTCAACATAGGGCATACCACAACGCGATGCATGCTCGCGAACGCTTTCTTGCGCAGCACGCTTCGTGCCAACAAATAAGATCTTTGCTTTATTGGCAGCTAATCTACCAGCAAAATTCATGGCATCATTGAGCAAAGGAATAGTCTTTTCAAGATTAATAATGTGGATTTTGTTTCGAGAACCAAAAATAAAATTGGCCATTTTGGGATTCCAGAAACGGGTGCGGTGACCAAAATGGGCGCCGGCTTCTAAAAGTTCACGCATACTAACATTCATAAATTTCTCCAGGGTTAAGCCTCCACGCTTCCCATACGGAACCTAATGGCATAATTAAATCACATTAGGACCCTACCGTATGTGCCGAAACGTGTGTGTCGTTAAAAGCGCGTGAATAATAACACATTCAATTTGACGCAGCAATTTGTTTTTAGAATAAAATTTACGTACATGTTACTTCAAATAAAAGTCAACCCAGCAGAAACTTCGTGTTCAATAAGTCTGCAAGACATATGTTTTTATGAAACCCATCTTGGCAAATAAAAATTAAGGTCTATACTACTAACGGGTATATAGGAACTAATCACACAATAAGGAACTTAGACATGAAAAAATCGCTTATTTTATTATCCGTGTTAACATTAACGCTTTCTTTTAGTCCCATGACGTTTGCAGAAAGTGAAATGAAAGGTGAGTGCCCCTGTAAGCGTATGGAGCATATGAAAAAATTAACCCAAGGTCTTAACTTGACCGCTGATCAAAAAAAACAAATTGATGCCATTAAAGAAGATGCAAAAAAACAAATGATGCAACTTCACGAGCAAAAAATGGCACTAAAAAAGCAGTTTCATGACTTAATCACGGCCGATAAACTTGATGAAAGCAAAGTTGACGAGCTAGTCAATAAGAAAAAAGAGATATACGCTGAAAAAGTTCGACTCATGGTAGAAACCAAAAATAAAATTTATAATGTTTTGAACGCTGAACAAAAACAAAAATTTGAAAATATGATGGACAAGTGGCAGCAAAAACGAATGGATGCCATGAAAAAAATGCAAAATCAAAATGACAATTCTGTCGATGCAATGGATGATGACGACTAATTGATCTAGAATAGCTACACTTTTTTAAGTTGGAATACTAATTTTCCAATTCTAGAGTGCTAACGCCGACCTTGACCATCAAAAAGCATGACTCATCGTCGGCGTTTTTATTTAGGTTTGATAAATTACTATGTTAACATTAAATAATTTGATTAATTATTCGCAATAAGAAACATTCGCCCCATAATTAAATCATGTGCGAAATTATTTTTTTATATGAAATATTTTGGATAAGACACAATGGCTGTAACCATTAAGACCCCCGATGAAATTGAAAAAATGCGCGTTGCCGGGCGCCTTGCTGCTGAAGTGCTCGAAATGATAGGGCCTCATGTACAAGAAGGCATTACAACCGATGAATTAAATTCCATTTGCCATAATTATATTGTGAATGAGCAACAAGCTATCCCTGCTCCGCTAAATTACAACGGATTTCCTAAATCCATTTGCACTTCAATTAACCACGTTGTATGTCATGGGATCCCAGGTAAACGGGTTTTAAAAAATGGTGATATTATTAATATTGATGTCACCGTAATTAAAGATGGATATCACGGGGATACCAGCAAGATGTTTTTCGTGGGGGAACCATCCATCAAAGCCACTCATGTAGTGAATGTTGCGCGAGAGTGTTTATATATTGGGATAGAAATGGTTAAACCTGGTACTCGGTTAGGAGATATTGGTCATGCCATTCAAAAACATGCTGAACAAAATCGATGTTCTGTTGTTCGTGAATATTGTGGGCACGGAATTGGTCGTATTTTCCATGAGGATCCACAAGTGTTACATTATGGCACACCCGGTACAGGTGAAATATTACGCCAAGGGATGACGTTCACGATTGAACCTATGGTCAATGTTGGTAAACCCCAGACACGATTATTACCTGATCAATGGACCGTTGTGACTAAGGATCATAGTTTGTCTGCTCAATGGGAACATACCTTATTAGTCACGGATGATGGGGTGGAAATTTTAACGCTAAGAAATGAAGAACACTAACTGGGTTTTAAAAAATAATTTAAAAAAGCTCAAGGATGAGCTAAGCCAGGAATTTAGTAAAAAAACAAACATCGTAAATCTCACCAACAAGCTAGTCATAGGAATTGATGAACTTATTATCCCCCTATTTCAAAAGCACCTCTTTGATCAAGAAAATCAGTTTTGTCTAATCGCTTTAGGAAGCTATGGTCGACGCGAATTACAGCTTTATTCCGATGTTGATTTGTTGTTGTTACATACTGAATCGGTTGAGGAACGTCAACTCTTAAAAGCACAACAATTTATTCAAGATTGTTGGGATATCGGCCTTGAAATCAGCCATCAAATTACAACGGTTGATGAATGCGCAAAACTCGCCAGTCAAGATGTCAGCGTTATTTCAAGCATCTTAGATATGCGATTATTATGTGGCCGTCGTTCCTTTATAGAAGCGTTATTTTATCAAACCCACCCACTTCATATCTGGACCAGTCACGACTATTTTTTTGCCAAAGAAAAAGAACAACAAATTCGATATGAAAAGTATGGAGAAACCGCCTATAACCTTGAACCAAATGTCAAAAATGGCGCTGGAGGGCTTCGTGACATTCAAGTGCTCTTTAATATCTGCAAGCGACATTTTGGCATTAAAAAATTATCAGACGGTATTGGATTTGGATTTATCACACCCAAAGAGTATGAAGAACTAATTTATTGTCAGCATTTTTTATGGCGCGTTCGCTTCGCGCTTCATATTCTTGCTGATAAAAAAGAAGATCGTTTGCTATTTGATTATCAATCTAAGCTCGCGAAATTATTTGGATACTCTGATACTGAGCATTCCCTCGCCATTGAACAATTCATGAAAGCTTATTTTAAGGTGATTAAACGAAGCCGCGAATTAAATGAAATGTTACTCCAATGGTTTTCTGAAACCATTGTTTATCACCAAAAACAAACGCTCACACCGTTAGATGACTGGTTTCAACTGTCTAACCAATATATTGAAGTAAAACACAGCAAAGTGTTTTCAAATCGTCCTCAAGCCTTGTTGGAAATTTTTCTTTGGCTTGCCAACCATCCTGAAATCGAAGGTGTTCGAGCCAATACCATTCGCTTAATTCGACAACATCTTTATCTAATTGATAAAGCATTTTGTAAAAACAAAGAAGTGACAAAGACGTTCTTGGCCATTTTGTCCAGTAATTACTCTCCATTTGATGCGCTACAACGAATGAGTCGTTATGGAGTACTTGGCTATTATCTAGAACCATTTGGGGTAGTCACGGGTCAAATGCAATATGATTTATTCCATGTTTATACAGTTGATCAGCACACCTTATTTGTGATCCGTAATCTTGGCCGTTTTAATAACTCGGAATACAGTGTTCATTTCAAACTAGCGCATCAATTATTTAATACCATTGAAAATAAAACGATTCTTTATCTTGCAGCATTGTTTCATGATATTGCTAAAGGCCGTGGAGGAGATCATTCCGATCTTGGAGCGATTGAAGCGCAACATTTTGCAAAACGCCATAGGCTCAATAAGCCTATGACAGACTTATTCGTGTGGTTAGTACAAAATCATTTATTGATGTCTCAAACCGCTCAACGTCAAGACATTTATGATCCTCGTACGATAGCAACCTTTTGCAACCAACTTCCTAAAGCGCATTATCTTGATTATTTATATCTCTTAACGGTTGCTGACATCTGCGCCACAAATCCTAACTTATGGAATGCTTGGAAAGATTCTTTACTTAAGGAATTGTATTATGCTTCCAAGAATGCAATGACTACTGAAAAAAAACTACTTGATGAACATGTATTAATTGAACAAAGGCGATCAAAAGCGCTCACTATTCTAAAAAATGAAGGTTTGAAAGAAGAAGCGGTCTTGAATCTATGGCGAAATTTTAAAGGAAAATACTTTCTTCATGAGTCTTCCAAGGTCATTGCTCAACACACAAAAGGAATTCTTACCAGCAAGCAATTTCCACTCATTATGATTATGCCGCATCACAGTCAAGGAGGAACCGAAGTATTTATTTACATGCCCCACTGTGATGAACGCTTTACCATTACTACAACCACCTTAAATAATCATCAAGCTACCATTCAAGAGGCCACCATTTTAACCTGCGATAATCAATTTGACTTAGACACATATATTATCTTAGATGAACGCAATCAAGCCATTTTAGATGAACAAAGAATTTCTGAGATAAAAAATGATTTGCAAAACAATCTAACAGACCACGCCCGTCTTCCTGCCATTTCGTCACGTAGACTCTCAAGAATCCAAGCCCATTTTAAAATTAAGCCTGAGATTAACTTCAATGAAGATAAAGAACGAAGATTAACCCAACTGTTCATAATCACAGGAGACCGACCAGGATTATTAGCTCATATTAGTCAGTTGTTTCTAAAAGAAAACATTCATTTGCATAGCGCAAAAATTGCAACCGCAGGTGAACGCGTCGAAGATATGTTTCATATCAGTAATTATAAAGGCGAGTCATTATGCATCGAAGAACAAGCGATATTGAAAAAGAAATTAATGAATGTTTTAACCAAAATATAAGATACTCGAGGGAATCTCTAGATCATTCAGTTGATGCATTTTGAAAGATTACAGGTATAGAAATCTGAAGGGGGATGTCACTTTGCAAATACATTAAACACGTTTTTCTTTAAAAAAATTGCTTAATAAAGAGGCGCATTCAACTTGTAAAATGCCTTCATCAACCTGGATTCGATGGTTCAATGCCAGTCCATTGGTTAAGTTATAGACTGAGCCACAAGCCCCTGCCTTAATATCGCGGCAGCTAAATACTAAGCGTTTGACACGTGCTTGGACCAGAGCCCCAGCACACATACAACAAGGCTCCAAGGTGACATATAATGTCGTGCCGTTTAAGCGACAATTCTCTACCCTTAACCCTGCTTCTCGAAGAGCAATGATTTCAGCATGGGCACTGGGATCATGCGTTTCTAGCACACGATTCCAGCCGCGGCCAAGTACCTCGTTCGTGTCACTAATTAAGATTGCTCCAACTGGGACTTCCGCCTTTGTCTTTGCGTGTTTAGCGAGATCTAATGCTTGACGCATCCAAAAAGCGTCATCATAACCCGACACAATCACTCCCACTCAATGGTAGCCGGGGGTTTTCCGGAAATATCATAGGTAACGCGAGAAATGCCATCGACTTCGTTAATAATACGGTTTGAAACATGACCTAAGAAATCCCAGGGTAAATGTGCCCAAACGGCTGTCATAAAATCAACGGTTTCTACTGCTCTCAAGCAAATGACATAATCATATCGCCGACCATCTCCCATAACCCCTACGCTTTTAACCGGCAAAAATACCGCAAATGCTTGGCTTACTTGGTGATAAAGTTCAGCTTTATGAAGTTCTTCAATAAAAATGGCATCTGCAAGGCGTAGCTTATCCGCATACTCTTTTTTTACTTGCCCTAAAATCCTAACCCCTAGTCCAGGACCTGGAAAAGGATGACGATAAACCATATCATAGGGTAAACCAAGTTCTAAACCAACTTTACGAACTTCATCTTTAAATAATTCGCGAATGGGTTCCAATAGCTTTAGATTCATGGTTTCAGGAAGTCCACCTACGTTATGGTGCGACTTAATGACTTCAGAGCCGCCTTTAATATGAGTAGCCGCCGATTCAATTACATCGGGGTAGATGGTCCCTTGCGCCAGCCATTGCACGTCCTGAATATTTGCGGCTTCTTTCTCAAACACTTCAATAAATGTTTTTCCAATTTGCTTTCGCTTAGCTTCGGGACATGTGATACCTTCTAGAGCGGTTAAAAATTGTTCTTCAGCCTGTACATGGATGATTTTAATTCCCATATGGTTACCGAACATCGTCATCACTTGCTGGGCTTCATTTAGACGCAATAAGCCTGTATCGACAAAAACACAAATGAGCTGATCTCCGATTGCCTGATGCAATAAAGCAGCGACGACGGATGAGTCAACGCCACCGGATAAGCCCAATAACACCTTACTTGATCCAACTTCAGTGCGTACTTTTTCAATGGCTTGTTCAATAATATTTTCAGGGGTCCAATTAGCTTTGGCGCCACAAATGTCAATCACAAAGCGTTCTAAAATTCGCTTCCCTTGGGGTGTATGCGTAACCTCTGGATGAAACTGAACCCCATAGAGCTTGCGTGATTCATCAGCCATACCAGCGAGCGGTGCATTATTCGTTTCGCAGATCACTTTAAATCCCGAAGGTAATTCAGTCACTTTATCCCCGTGACTCATCCACACATCGAGTAACGCTTGACCTTTTGAATTGGTTTTATCTTCAATGTACTTTAACAATTGACTATGACCATGTAAACGTAACTCGGCATATCCAAACTCACGCTTAGTGGATGTATGTACTTTACCTCCAAGCTGTACCGCCATGGTTTGCATTCCATAACAGATACCAAGAACGGGTAGTTTCGATTCAAATACCCAATCTGGAGCTCTTGGATTGGTTTCTAGAGTAACGGTTGAGGGACCGCCTGAAAGGATAAATCCACATGGATTAAGCGACTTTAGATGATCATTGCTTATATCAAAAGAATAAATCTCACAATAAACACCAATTTCACGAATCCGTCGCCCAATTAATTGGGTGTATTGTGATCCAAAATCTAAAATGACAAGCGGCTTTTTCTTAATCTGGTTCATGGATTAATTATCCACTTGATAATTGGGAGCCTGTTTGGTGATGCTCACATCATGCACATGGGATTCGCGAATACCGGCGTTCGTTACGCGGATAAATTCCGCCTTTTCATGCATCTCTTCAATTGTCTTGCATCCTAAATAACCCATACATGACCGTAACCCACCAAGCATTTGATGGATAATGGTTTGCACGGGTCCTTTATAGGGAACCCGCCCCTCAATTCCTTCTGGAACAAGCTTTTCAGCGCCTTGACTGATATCCTGAAAATAGCGATCACTCGAGCCTTGAGCTTGTGCCATAGCACCAATGGATCCCATTCCACGATAGTTTTTATAAGTACGGCCCTGATAAAGCTCTATCTCCCCTGGAGACTCTTCCGTACCAGCAAAAAGGCTTCCCAACATAACGGTATCAGCACCAGCTGCAATCGCTTTACAGATATCACCTGAGAAACGAATGCCGCCATCTGCAATCACAGGAACTTTCCCTTTAAGAACCGCTGCAACATTGGCAACAGCTGAAACTTGCGGAACTCCGACACCGGTTACAATTCGAGTCGTGCATATGGAACCTGGCCCAATTCCTACTTTAACCGCATCAGCACCAGCTTTTACTAAATCTTCTGCCGCATTTGCGGTTGCAATATTACCGCCAATTACTTGAATTTCAGGATAGTGTTTTTTAATCCATTTAACACGGTTTAAGACGCCTTCTGAATGCCCATGTGCTGTATCGACAACAATCACATCCACCCCTGCGTCAACCAATGCAGCCACCCGCTCGTCAGTACCTTCACCAACGCCAACGGCAGCTCCAACACGCAATTGTTCTGCACTGTCCTTACAAGCATATGGATTTTCTTTAGCTTTTTGAATGTCTTTTACCGTGATTAAGCCACGCAAACAAAAAGAGTCATTCACTACAAGCAGTTTTTCAAGCCTATGTTTATGCAATAAACTTCGAATTTCTTCTCGACTTGCCCCTTCTTTCACAGTAACCAATCGTTCTTTTGGCGTCATCACAGCAGAAACAGGCAAAGACATATTCGTTTCAAAGCGAATATCACGACTCGTTACAATACCAATAAGTTTATCCCCATCCACAACAGGCACACCGGAAAAACTATGTTTATCCATCACTTCTAGGAGTTCTTTTACGCAAAGATCAGGCGTCACTGAAATTGGATCTTTGACCATACCGCTTTCGTATTTTTTAACTTTACGAACCTCCTCAGCCTGAGATAGGATACTCATATTCTTATGAATTATCCCAAGGCCGCCATCTTGAGCCATTGCAATGGCAAGTCTTGATTCGGTCACAGTGTCCATAGCTGCGGAGATAAGGGGCATATTCAGCTCAATATCTCTCGTTAATTTTGTTTTTAAAGACACATTTTTAGGTAAAACGGATGAGTGAGCAGGAATTAGCAAGACATCATCAAACGTTAAAGCCTGTTGGATGATAGAAAGAGGCATACATCAATCCCCCGGTTATATAGTTAACCGATCATTATATAGTAAAACAAGTTAATAATAAACCGGTTGAATTTTGAGGATAACTCCGTGTACACTGGCCATTAATCATATTGATCTGTCAACTATAGGGAAGGGCTAAGCGTTGGCTAAAATAATCGTAGTTACATCTGGCAAGGGCGGCGTAGGTAAAACAACTTCTTCTGCTGCAATTTCAACTGGACTGGCATTAAAAGGTCATAAAACGGTTGTAATTGATTTTGATATTGGTCTTCGTAATCTTGATTTGATCATGGGTTGCGAGCGTCGAGTAGTCTATGATTTTATTAATGTTATCAATGGTGATGCGAGCTTAAAGCAAGCATTAATTAAAGATAAACGCACCCCAGAGCTTTACATCCTTCCAGCATCTCAAACCCGAGATAAAGATGCACTGACTTTAGAGGGCGTCGGTAAAGTATTAAAAGAATTATCGAATGAATTTGATTTCATTGTCTGCGATTCACCAGCGGGAATTGAAGCAGGCGCACTGATGGCGATGCATTTTGCTGATCATGCCATTATCGTAACCAACCCCGAAGTTTCATCCGTACGCGACTCCGATCGCATCTTAGGCATTTTAGCCAGCAAAACAAAGCGTGCCATTGACGGAGGCGAACCCATTCAGGAACATTTATTGCTTACCCGTTACGATCCGGCTCGTGTAGAATCAGGTGAAATGTTGTCTGTCGAAGATGTTAAAGAAATTCTTGCAATACCTTTAATCGGAATAATCCCTGAGTCAAAAGCCGTTTTAAGAGCATCCAATACTGGAACTCCAGTCACTCTGGATGAGCAAAGTGATGCCGGCCTTGCCTATCAAGACGCGATAGCACGCTTCCTTGGGGAAGACCGACCAATGCGATTTGTTAACACCGAGCGCAAAGGGTTATTGCGCCGAATCTTTGGCAAGAACAAGGAGGAAGTTCCAGCATGAGTATATTTAACTATCTGCGAAAGCGTAACACCACAGCCAAAGTTGCGAAAGAACGTTTACAGATTATCATTTCCCATGAGCGTTCAAAACATGATACGCCGGATTACTTCCCTAAGTTGCAAGATGAAATCCTGGCAGTCATCGCAAAGTACGTACCGATTAGCCGCGATCAAGTGACGGTTAATTTAGAACGTCTTGGCGATAATGCTGTTTTAGAATTAAACGTCACCATGCCTGATGACGCTTTAACTCAATAATCGCAACAATTGCCATTCTTTTATTTAATCCCCGATGATGTTTATTCGTCGGTGATGTATCTTTTTGTAAATCAATTTATCAGTCCAAATAACTAAGACGTTTTTCTAATTTCATGCTGTAAGGATATTTCTTTGGTGCTTTTCTTCGCACACGAATTCAAAGCTAAAAGTAAATAATCAACTTCATTTTTAACACATTTTTTCTTAAATCCCACCTATTAACTTATTCGTGAGTCGATTCCATATCAGCTGTATTGCGTGACTTAAACGATGAAGAGGACGATTCCTTCGAAACCATCCAGCGGCTTTTAACAAAACATTGCAAAAGGCTGTTTCATCAAAACATTGACTTTACGAAAGACCAAAGAGCCAAGTCTATTGACAAAACTTACATTAATGAGCAATACCGGGTACCGAAAGATGTCAAGCTAACAGCGCGAGCATTTAAACCCACCAGCAAGTAGTCTTGGTCTGTCGATGTAGCCTCTTGGAGTATTTTTGCAACGACCGCGAGCTGATGTATCCCCACGAATTAATAATGCTGTAAAAGGCAAAATAACTTGCAAACACTACGTGACTAGGAGCTTCTGGCTGAGAAGTCTTTTGCAAACCTTCGAAAGCCATGGATGGCTTTCGAGAGCTACAGGGAAGTATTTACAGCGTGTTTGCGAAAGACTTCTCAGCCAGAAGCTCCGTGCCAACAACCTTGGGCCTCGCCTACGGCTCGGCGCCAACCTACAATTCGTGGAGACATCAGACCGCGAGGGTCGTTGCATGAGCACCAAGCTAATGAACCCGCCTGCTGATGGGTCTCATGGCTGCATGACGATTATTATGGCACAACATAGTCGTTGATTTCATGCAAAGCGGCACATGAACTAAGCCTCAATACCCAAAGCTTCGAGCATTTTATTCTTTTTTGTTGGCTTATTCCTATCTCCTAGCGCGAGCTCTTCCGTGGTAAAATCATCAACGGCAATAGCCTGCTGTCTCGCTGTTTCCGCATCGCGAAGATTAGCTGCTTCCTCAGAGGTTAAGATCCCTTGTTCCTCGGCTTCCGTGATCTGATCAAAAGCTGCCAAAGCAGATAATGATTTTTCTTTAACAGCACAGGACAATTTCTTTTCAAGCTCTTCTACAGAACAAAGTTTCTGAAATGCTTCTTCCACTTGGCCAAGAGGACAGTTTGGCAAAGATTCATGAAATACGAGTCTCGTTAAACGCTCGCGTGATTCATTGGGCGATAAAAGAATTCGCGCAAGTTTTTGACCCAGTTTATCGCTAGGAAGTGCTCTTTGCCTGCCGATCGGTTGGAGAATGATCCGGAGCAGAACTCTAGCCCAACGCATGGGCATATTAACGATAACTCCATGAATCGCTTCTTCAATTTGATAGAACAAATATTGACAACACCAATCTACTAAAGGCTTATCGCTGGCAGGCTCACCATCACGATAAAATCGATGCAGCACACCGGATGTAATATATAAGTAACTAAGCACATCACCCAATCGAGCTGAAATTTTTTCTTTACGCTTGAGCTTGGCACCTAAAGCAATCATTGAGAAGTCTGCTAAAAAGGCCAGATTAGCGCTATACCGATGAACCAATTGATAATATCGTTTGGTGTAGCCATTTGGCGCAGCCGTCAAGCGTCCATCCGTCAATGAAAAGGTGATGGATTTTACAAAATTACCCATAAAAAATGCGGCATGGCTCCAGAGCGCCTCATCAAATTCAGCTAAATTATTCTCTCGAACACTTTCCATTTCTTTTAGTACGTAGGGATGGCAACGAATGGCTCCTTGACCAAAAATAATTAAGCTACGGGTTAAAATATTTGCACCCTCAACCGTAATGCTAATAGGGGCGCCTTCATACCCTCGTCCTAGATAATTTTTTGGCCCAAGGCAAATCCCTTTACCTGCATGAATATCCATTGAGTCAATGCCAATTTGCCGTGCCCATTCGGTAGTATGATATTTAAGAATAGCTCCAGCTACTGCAGATTTTTGGCCTTTGTTAATGGCGCTGGCTGTGGCAGACAAAGCTGCATCAATCATATACGTTTTACCAGCAATTCTAGCTAAAGCTTCTTCTATACCTTCAAAACGACCAATGGGCTGGTTAAACTGCTTACGTACCCGGGCATAGGCTCCCGTCACCAACGATACAGCTTGCGCTGCCCCAACAGCGCTTGAAGGCAGTGAAATGGCTCGCCCAGCACTCAAGCACTCCATTAACATTCGCCAACCATGACCTGCCATTTTGGCACCGCCAATTAAATAATCGATGGGAACAAAAACATCTTTCCCTTGAGTAGGTCCATTCATAAAGGGTGTATTTAATGGAAAATGTCGGCGGCCTTTAACAACACCTGGGTGGTCTGCAGGAATTAAAGCACAGCTTATGCCAATATCTACTTTATCCCCGAGAATATGATCCGGATCAAACAAACGAAACGCAAGGCCAATCACTGTGGCTACTGGAGCGAGCGTAATGTAACGCTTATTCCAGTTCAGTCTAATTCCTACTACTTCTTCACCATTTATTTGTTGAGTACAAACAATACCGGTGTCAGGAATAGACGCTGCATCCGATCCGGCATTGGGGCCGGTAAGCGCAAAACAAGGGATCTCTCTTCCATCGGCTAATCTTGGCAAATAATAGTCTTGCTGTTCTTTCGTTCCATATTTCAAAAGTAATTCCGCAGGTCCCAAAGAGTTAGGAACAGCTACGGTAGAGGCCACCGTAATCGAACGAGCATACAGTTTAACTAAGACTGACATCACACCAACGGCTGAAAATCCTAATCCACCATAGGATTTGGGAATAATCATGCCAAAGAAACCTTTAGTCTTAATAAACTCCCACAGCTCAGGTGGGAGATCAGCGCGCTTATGGGTGATATCCCATTCATCAATCATGCGGCATAACTGATTGACTGAACCATCTAAAAAAGCTTGCTCTTCATTTGATAAGGTCGCTGGCGGAATATCTCTTAGGTGTTTAAAGTCTGGGGAACCGCTAAATAATTCCCCTTCCCATCCAATAGTCCCTGCTTCTAGCGCTTCACGCTCTGTACGTGACATCGTTGGCATAGCCTCTCGCACTTTGTCAAAGAGCAAATGAGAGAGATATTTGCGACGTAAGGGCTTAATAGAAGCTAACACCATTAGGGTAAATAAAGACCAAATTGGTATGGAAACAAAAACACCAAAAGACGCATATTGCGATAACAATAAGGCAACAAGTCCATAACTAATCGTCCATACCGTGAGTGATGCCTGCTTTACAAATAGAAAGCCTGCAGCCCCAATAAGAGCAATCAACATTAAGCAGTTTAACACGTGCATCTCCTTATCAAATGAATACTAAAAACGTATTTTTATTCCAAATCGTTAGAGACTTTCTCAGTATATCTTTCCCTCACGTGCTTAGTTAGCCTAATATTCAGGGCAAGATCATACCATTTTGAACTAAATTTGAAGTCAGTTCATCCTGCGAATTGTGTCATTCCTGCGCAGGCAGGAATCCATTTCTCAACCTGGTACATCACGTTGTTTTCCAGATGGATCCCCGACTGTTCGGGGATGACATAACTTGGATTTTAAAAAAGCAAAGTATGCGTTTGCCCTAGCCTAATATTAGGCTCTAATGCTACCGAATTAAATTAGCTCATCAATTGCCCTAACAATGAGCTCAGCGGTTAATTGTGGATGCTCCATCGGAAACATATGCGTTCCAGAAATTTCGTAACACGTTACATTGTAATTTTTTTTCATATTACGTAAATCTAGGCCATCCACCACATTACTCTTACTGCCATAAATTAAAGCACACGGAACGGTAAGTCGCCCTTCGTATTGATAGAGCATATGAGGAATTGTACGATAAATTTGATACTCTATTGTTTTATCAAATCGCAACGAATACCCTTTATCGCTTTTATTCATACCATATTGAATATAGTCCTCAAGACACGCATCTGTAAAGTGCTTAAACAACTCTCGGCTTCTTAAATAGTTAAAGGCATCTTCTTTTGTTTTCCAAAAATGCCGACGTCCTCTTGTTCTAAAAGCAGGCGTCATATGATCAATCATTCCTAATGTTTTAGAGAGTCTTAAAAGCCGGGACTTAAAACGACCAATGATAGGCGAATCCAACATAACAACAGCCTGAAATAATTCAGGCTGTTCTATCGCTGCTCTAAAACTTAATACTCCACCTAAGGAGTGTCCGACCGCAATCACTGGCTCTGAAGCGTTTGATTTCACGCTGTGAATTAACTCTTCCACTAATTTATGCCAGTTCTCCGTTACTGGATAATCTATGGAATGTCCAATTCGGTCGATATAACAAACATCAAATTGGCTACTTAGCCTAGTCAGCATTTGATGATAGCATGGGGATGGAAACCCATTCCCATGCGCAAAATGAATCATGGGTTTCATGAACGCACCATTTTATGGCGTTCGAATTTAATGCAGGCTAATGCGTAATAAAAATATCCAGCTAAAAGCGCAAGATAAACAAATCCCAAACCAGGAAAAGCAATATCAAAGGTCATCAAAATAAAAAATAGAAGCATTTGCGGCGTTGCGGCCACAGCAAATACTCGACAAGCTTCTATATACTTTAGTTTAAAGCTAAAAAATACTTGAGCGAGAATTTGACCCAATAAAGGTAGCGTTAATAATAAAACCAAATAAATAGAATAAAACAATACGAGCATCACTGGATAAACCATCACTTGGACTAAGAGTCGAATATTCAGAACGCCGCTATTTTCTATCCATTGCTTTGCATCGAAAACCTCTGTATCCCCTTCTGAAATCTTTTGCACTTTGATCTTTTTTTCAGCTGATGAAACCGGGGTTGTTTTAAATAAGGGTGGAGGGGGTGGTTCTCTAAAATACAGCTTATTTTTGGTTATCAGTAAGACTAAATGAGGGTATTGGGATGTAATCTCAGTGATTTTACCCGTGGTATCCACAATAGCCACCACATTACCAGATTTGTTTTTGACAAAATAAGGCATTGGTTTATCAAGCGATACTTCACCTCCTTGAATATAAAGCGGAGGAATCAATTTAATAGGCGCTAGAAGTTCCTGATCAATATAATCCGTCATATAATGGATAACACGAATGCTTAACGGAACACAACCAATAGCAATCACCAAGAGTATATAAAATGCCCCAACCCCTTTCCAGCGTTTGCTGACATCGCGATAAAGACTAGGTGAATAAAAAGAAAGATAGATGGCTTGCCAATAGCGATAAATAGGCTTATCGATTACTCGCAATTCTTTATTCTTACTCATCCCATCCTCCAAGCCTAAGGCCACTTTTTTTACAAAATAGACTCGCTTTATTTAAGTTAATACCCAATGTTAGCTTCTTTTTATTCTCAGGCAATCTATCTAATAATCGAATAGACAACGGAAAATCACCTATTTCACTTGTTACTTGTAGCAAGATATCTGAGCCCATATCATCCATAAATTGCACCCTTGTTTTAATACCCATTGCTACGTCATCTTGTAACTGTTCAAAGTGTTCGGGACGCACTCCCACGATTAGCTCATCTTCTTTTTGAGGGGAACGTTTTAGTGAAGGAATAGGGTGCTCTGTTCCAATCTCTGTTTTAATGATGTTTTGGGACTCGTCAATAGTAGCAGGAATAAAGTTCATTGGGTAATTTCCAATGAATCCGGCAACAAACATGCTAGAGGGCTTTTGATAAAGCTCCTGAGGTGTTCCTACTTGTTCAATATTGCCCTGATTCAAAAGAACGATGCGATCAGCTAACGTCATTGCTTCGGTTTGATCATGAGTCACGTATAGGCATGTGGTGTTTAGCTTTTGATGTAACTTCTTAAGTTCATGTCGCATCTCAGTGCGTAATTTAGAGTCTAGGTTTGATAAGGGCTCATCAAATAAAAACACAGCTGGATCACGGACAATCGCTCTGCCCATGGCAACCCGTTGCCGTTGACCTCCTGATAAAGCCATAGGTTTTCGATACAAATAAGGTCTTATCTGCAGGAGATCGCTTACTTCTTCAACGCGTTGTTGAATGGCTTTTTTATTCATGCCACGCATTTTCAAGCCATAAGCCATATTTGAAAATACCGTCATATGAGGATATAAAGCGTAGCTTTGAAAAACCATCGCCATATTACGCTTTGAAGGAGGAATTTCATTAACACATTGATCATTGATTAAAATACTGCCCTCACTCACTGTGTCTAAGCCTGCGACAAGCCGCAGTAATGTAGATTTTCCACTGCCTGAAGGCCCCACTAAAGCAACAAACTCGCCTTTTTCGATATTAAGATTAATGTTATTTAAAATGATGGTGTCATGATAACGCTTACTCACTGAATCAATATTAACCGTTGCCATTAGTTCCTTAACCCTTTTTCAAACCAACGTTGAAGCGTGAGGACTACAATACATGGCGGCGTTAGTGCAATTAACGCAACCGTCATAATATAATGCCACTGTGGTATTTGATCCGCCACTCCTGCCAAGTATCTAATCCCCATAACAATGGTTGCCATTTCCGTGTTTGTTGTAACCACTAAAGGCCATAAGTATTGATTCCAGCCATACACGAACAAAATAATAAATAAGGCTGCAATTTGAGGTAGTGATAGTGGAATTAAAACATCTAGAAAAAATCGCCAAGGCCCTGCTCCATCCATTTTTGCAGCGTCTACTAATTCATTAGGTATGGTTTTGAAAAACTGACGAAACAAGAACGTTGCAGTAGCTGAGGCCATTAAGGGCAAGGTTAATCCGGCAAACGTATTTAACCAACCAATTGACGCCACCACTTGAAAAGTCGGGACAATACGAACTTCAACGGGAAGCATTAACGTCATAAAAATTAATATAAAACAAATTTTTTTAAGCGGAAAGTTGAAATAAACCAGCGCAAAGGCCGACAGTAACGCGAGTAGTACTTTCCCTACTGCTATCATTAACGCCATAATAAGGCTATTTAACAACATCCTGGCAACCGGTTCTCCACCCGTTGCGGCCAAACCTTCGCTAAGCACAGTCATAACGTTCGTGATAAAGGCGCGACCAGGTAATAGCGGAATGGGGGCATGCATCAGCGCTCCGCCCTCATGACTTGCAGCCACAAAAGCAAGGTATAAAGGCAAAAACATACATAAAACAAACCCACATAGTAACATATGTGGAAGCACGCCATGCACGATTTTCACCCTCTTCATTGATAATGAACCTTTTTCTCAAGGTAATGAAACTGGATTAACGTCAGTCCAATAACAATCAGCATTAATATGACAGACTGCGCAGAAGAGCTGCCAGGATCCATTCCCACAAATCCATCTTGATATACTTTAAAAATCAACGTAGTCGTGTTGTTTTCTGGGCCACCGTTGGTCATGACTTGAATAATTCCAAAGGTATCGAAAAAACAATAAATAAAATTCATAATCAATAAAAAAAAGGTGGTTGGCGATAATAAGGGAAAGATAATTTGCCAAAATCTTCGCCAGGGTGAAGCGCCATCAATAATGGCGGCTTCAATTAAATTATTAGGAATTAGCTTAAGTGCTGCATAAAAGAATAAAAAATTATAACTAAACTGTTGCCAGGTTGCAGCAATAATAATAACCCATAACGCTTGATTTGCGTGTGTGAGGTAATTGAAATCATAACCTAGAGATTGCAAGATTCGTGTAATCCAGCCAAGGGTTGGATGACATAGAAAGCGCCACAAAATAGCTGCCACTGCTGGAGCTACGGCGTATGGCCACAACAGTAATGTTTTATAGATCTTCTGACTTTTGTTTCGTCCATTGACAAGTGCAGCGATTGCTAACCCTAATGACATCGTGAAAAAAGTCACGGAAAGCGCGAGTACAAGCGTTACAACGACAGCTTCACCATAATCTGGACTTTTGAATAAGTCCATGTAATTTGTTAATCCAGCAAACCGATTATGCAATCCAAACGCATCGCTAAAAAAAAGCGATTGAACCACTGCTCCACACGCGGGCCAAATAAAAAACAGTAAAGTAACCAGCAATTGCGGAAAAATGAATATAAAAGCCAATTTGCGATGCTTAGTAAAATTAGGCATTTAATAATCAGGTGCTGGGGAGCTGATTTTTTAATTTACCGGTTAATCGCAGTTTTTACAAATTTAATCTTTTAATTTTTCAGATCCGTAACACTGAGCTAGTTTAGTTTGGGCGATTTTCAAACCGGCGTTGGCTGCGGCTTGGTATAGTTTGCTTGCTATTTCTTTATCAATTAAAACCCCATAACCTTTTTCAAAACACAATCCCAAATGAAATATCGCTTCAACTATGTTTTTTTCAGCCGCTTCTTTAAAACAAATGATGGCTTTATTTTCATCTTTTTCAGTGCCTAAACCATGAAGATACATCCAGCCAAGATTATTTTGAGCTTGCCCAATGTTCTCTTCAGCGGCTTTGAAACAATGAAAAAATGCCATTGCCATATTTTGAGCAACGCCTTTGCCATCACGATACAATAAAGATAAATTGTAATGGGCCAAAGAATGGTTATGATTAGTCGCCTGAGTATACCAATGAACGGCTTGCTCATAGCTTTGCAAAACCCCAAATCCTTTCTCAAAGATGACGCCGCAATTAAACTGGGCATGAAGAAAGCCTGCTTGGGCGGCGGACAAATAATAGCTTGCGGCTTTATTGTAGTTTTGGCTTAAACCTTCCCTGCCATGAAAATATAGATACCCAAGTTGATTCAAGGCCTCAGGTTGGCCTTGTTTCGCTTGGGCAAACAAGGATTTTAAAGAAGAATTTCCAAATGGCATCATTCAATCATTTACAAGCAGATAATAGATCTCCTAAACCGCTTAAAATACCACAACATAGCTCACCTAATGCCACAGCAGGAGCACAAGCTAGGCCTAAACAATCCTTAACTGAGCCGAAACAAGAGCTACAGCAATCGCTGATGGATTCGCAGCATCCTTCGGTACTGCAGTTAACGCCACTGCCGCAACAACTGCAATTGCAAGTACAACAACAGTTATCATTAGAGAAACCTGAACTATAAACTTCTCGGCCTCCCATGTTTATACCTTCACTTTGCTCAAAGCGATAGCCATTTCCCCCAATAGATTCACTACGAGATTCGTGAGTACTAAAGCCATTTGAACCACCCATTTGAGTCATTCGACTTTCACCACTAGAAATCCCACTTTGACCGATGGAGGATGTGTTCACCTCTTCCGTACTTAAAGCGTCTCCCCAGTTGACTGCTGAAGACGTTGATGTAGTCAAATTACCAGCGCCAACTCCGATTTCAGCATGACCGCCTAAGCCTAAAGCGCCACCTGAAACAGATAGACCATTATCGGCTGAACCAGACACTGATGGGTTTGTTGTTGTATGTTGCATAGCTATATTCCATTAGTCAAACACGATCGACATTGTGATCTCTTTTTAATCAAAATTCAATGCGAAACTTAAAGAGATTAAGTATCTAATGTTTCGGTAGCGTGAGCTTTTTTAAGCGTTCGATGTAAAAGCTGCGTATAAATTGGCGCGTTCTTAGCCAGCTGTACGATTGTTGTAGAAGTTAAACAAGTTACCATTAACGGTAAAATTAAAAGATAATTTTGAGTCATCTCCACAACGAGAATAATTCCCGTTACCGGAGCTCTTACCGCGGCAGCAAATAAGGCCCCCATCCCTGCCACAGCGAACATTCCAGGATGAATGGTCATATCACCTGAAATGGCCTGGAGAACATGCGAAGAGGCTAAACCAAGAATGGTTCCCAATGCCAGCATGGGAGCAAAAATACCACCAGGAACCCCGGTCCCGTAGCATAATAAAGTCATAATAAATCGAATAACAAAAATGATAAGCAGCATCGAAAGACCTGGATCCAGGGTTAATGCTTGTTCGATGATGGTATATCCACCACCAACAAAACTAGGATAAACATAGGCTAAATACCCCACCAACAAGCCGATAATGAGTACATAAACATCTTTCACCCAAGGTTTTAACTTATCTAGACCATACAACACCTTCATTAAGAAGGTGTTAAAAAATAAACCTACGAAACCGACAAGAATTCCGAAAATAAAAAACAACCATAGAGACTGCAAACTTGGTAAAGAAAATACGTCCATGGGGATATCAGGTTGCGGACCAATGATCATATGCA
Source organism: Legionella impletisoli (assembly GCF_900639875.1). Lineage (GTDB taxonomy): Bacteria > Pseudomonadota > Gammaproteobacteria > Legionellales > Legionellaceae > Legionella_A > Legionella_A impletisoli. The sequence goes on along the minus strand of NZ_CAAAIA010000001.1, from coordinate 47,236 downwards.
ATACGATGGTGGCGATAACACAGCAAATCGCGACCATTTTGAAATTAACAAAAGAAAAATTAAACTCATTGCGCATTTCTTCTAATACAAATAATACCCCTGCCAATGGCGCATTAAACGCCGTTGCTAGCCCTGCCGCAGCTCCTGCGGCTATCAACGAGTCACGTCGTTTTCTAGGAAGGGAAAACCATTCTCCTAACATCTCACCTAAATTTCCACCTATTTGAATGGTGGGGCCCTCTCGTCCTAAAACCATTTTAGAAGCAATGGATAAAACACCCCCTAAAAACTTAACGGGAAGTAACCTTCGCCAAAATATTGGACGCTCATGAAGTAATGTGCCTTCGATTTCCTGTACACCACTTCCTGAAGCCTCAGAGGCGACCCATTTGACCAACGACCAGGATATAAACACCATCACCATCGTAGTCAAGGCAGAAATAATTTCCACTGGCCAGTCATGCGATTTGGCGAAAGAAAACCACCCAGTTAAAAGCTTTCCTAGCCAGGTAATAGAGAGTTGTAAAAGGGAGCCGACGCAGCCGGTCAAAATACCCAATAAAATGGATAGCGCATAAAGAATTAATATTTTATCTCGCATTATTCTTAATCATCCTCATTAAGTTGCAGATAATACGTAACCCTGCCTGGTTTGGTAATGAAAGTATCGTCTCAGGGTGAAACTGAACAGCATAAATCGGTCGTGTTTTATGAGCGATTGCCATAATCACCCCATCTTCACTTTCAGCAGTCACATCGAGCTCGCTAGGAAAGTTCTCTTTTTTTGCATAAAGCGAATGATAACGTCCAGCCGTAAATCGTTTCCCAAGACCTGCAAATAGATTTTCCTCTTTAAAAACTTCTATCACGGAAGGTTTGCCATGCATTGGATAATCTAATACACCCAAGGTACCTCCAAAATGCTCAACGATCCCTTGTAGACCTAAACAAACTCCAAATAATGGTATACCGTTTGTAAGAACAGTGCTAATAATTTCTGATAAATCAAAGTCTTTTGGGTTACCTGGCCCTGGGGATAATATGACGAGATCATAGGGTGATCGCTCACGTTTTAGCGTGGCATGTTGTTGAACAGCCTTCTTTTGGCTTGGTTTTGTTAAATAATAGTTTGCCTGATCATATCGAACCGTAATCACTTCGGCACCAGTTTGGCGAAAATAATTTGCTAACGTATGAACAAATGAATCCTCGTGATCGATGAGTAATATTCGTTTGCCTTCTCCATCTTTTGACAAAGCGATTTGTTTCTCGTCTTTAGACTTTGGCTTATCCAGTAAGTCAATAAAAGCCGACGCTTTTAAGCGAGTTTCTTGTTCTTCAGCCTCTGGATTTGAATCATAGAGTAACGTTGCGCCGACTCGAATTTCCGCAATTCCTTCTTTGATTCGTAGCGTTCTTAAAACCAATCCTGTATTAAGGTCACCATTAAATCCTAACCAACCTACCGCTCCACCATACCATCTGCGAGGCGATTTTTCGTGTTGTTCGATAAAATTCATCGCCCAAAGCTTAGGCGCGCCAGTGACTGTAACCACCCACATATGGGATAAAAATGCATCAATCGCATCGAATTCATCACGAAGCACGCCTTCCACGTGATCAACTGTATGAATTAATCTGGAGTACATCTCTATTTGTCTTCTTCCAATGACTCGAACGCTCCCTGGCTTACAGATTCTAGATTTATCATTTCGATCCACATCCGTACACATGGTTAACTCGGAGCATTCTTTTTCAGACTCCAGAAGTTCTTGAATATTTTTTGCATCTTCTATTGCGTTTTCACCGCGTTTAATGGTACCTGATATAGGGCATGTTTCGACTCTTCGACCCTGAACACGAACATACATTTCTGGAGAAGCACCCACCAAATACTCCTGCTCTCCAAGATTAATAAAAAAACCGTATGGTGCAGGATTGACTTCTCGCATGCGTTTAAAAATTTCAGAGGGCTGTTCTTTTGCATGGCGATAAAAGGTTTGGCTGGGCACGACTTCAAATAAATCGCCGCAGCGAAAGCGTTCTTTGGCCAAGTTAACAACGTTGGCATACTCCGAAGGAGCATGGTCACCCTCCTTGTTGGGTGTATTGGTTGGATGATAAGGCACGCTTAGCCCCGTTCTATCCAATCCCGAAGTTGTTTTGCCTTCAAAGAAAAAGTCATAACGAATGACAAACGCCTCTTCTTTACGATGATTCACGATAAATATTTCATCTGGTAAATATAAAACCAGCGTCCTATCTTCATGATGGCGTACTTGATGAGATTTAAGATCTTCAAATTGAAAAATTAAGTCATAACCAAACGCACCATATAACCCAAGATAAGGTTCTTCATCCGACTTAAATAAGGACACAATTTCTCGTATAACAGAAAAGACGCTTGGCTGCTGGCTTCGTTCTTCTTCGGTAAAAAATGCATCTGAATGAAAAACCCTTAGTTCACACACTTCATTTGTGTAGTGCGTTAACTCAACAATAGAAAGTCGTTTTAATCGTTTGCAGATGATGTCTAGTAAAATAGTCCCTCTAGGATTAAGCGCTTCAATTTTAATCCTAGAATTTTTACAGCTTAGTACGAGCGGTGGGTTATGAAAACCAATATCCCAGCATGTATAACGCCCAGGATATTCAAAACCTGACGTAAATAGCGCACCGCGTTCCGCATTAAGCGCATCAATTAGGTGATCTAACGGTTGCGGATATGCCAAATCCTGTTTATCGGATTCGACGACAATTCCTCCTGCTGTTTTTAATGTTTGCATCAAATGTTTACTCTTTCTATCAAATCAATCCTTTTTATCATTCTGCCTCCGTACGGGATGAAAAAACACTGAACCTTATGTGTCCGTACCCGGTTTTAAGAGGTTGAAAGAGCCCATTGAATTGTCCAAGACGCCTATTTTTCCGACAAGAAAAGGACATGTCGTGATGAAAAACAATGAGCTTTGGTGATGTTAAACGCATATTTTAATTGGCACAAGTCGCCGATGTGCTGTTTTCCAGGAATGTAACAATCACTCATTTTTTTACCAGATAAAGGTGTTCCTAATATCCCTCTTATTATTTTGAAATAAAAATGATACATTGGCAGCGGTTTTTTGTAATTTAGGAAAATATTATGAACATCAGATCATTACTCGTCACATCTAAAGTTCCTGGGCCTTACAAACCCTTTAAAGACGTTCAGCGTTCGGTTGAATATAAACCTTCTGATACACATGACCGAAATTTAAAAAAATGGGAGAAAAAACGACTTGAAGCACTTGATAGCATTGAAAAAATAATAAAGTCTGTCCTTACTTTGCCTCACACTTATGATCAAAGAAAACAAAAGCAACTTCAAGGATTTCGTTTTTTTGTCGCACCCAGCATAAGTAAAGACCGACCTGAAGCGCTTGCTTTCATCACTTCAATCGCCCAAAGCCTGACGACTCATAACCGTTCTCCTAAAAACTTAACTAGCTTAAAAGCCGAAACCCGCCATTTAGAAGCTAGGCTAATTGCTGTTGAATCCATTGTTACAGGAGCTTATTTGCTTGTTTTAAACCGGATTGAAAGTGATTACAAAGCGGCCTGGTTAAGTAAAAGCCCGAAGTCCAGTCAGCTTTATCAAGAATTGTCCGAAAGGCTCGGTGAGCTCACTGAAGATAAGCAAAAAGTCTGTCTTGAGGCACTCCATGATCATTTAACAAATCGTGATGCCGAAGCTAATATTAAATTTGGTTCATTAACAAAAGAGGCGACGCTTAAACGAATCGATGAATCCATTGAGCAGCTTTCAGCGAGCGTCAGTTTAAAAAAATAATTAGGTCATAACCTAATATACAAGGACTGTATCATGACAATACCCGTTACTACGAGTAATTCCATCGAAGGCAAGCCTATCAAACAATACTTAGGCATTGTACGAGGCATTGTGGTTCGCTCACCAACCATCGCGCAAGGGTTTATGGGCGGATTAAAATCGATAGTCGGTGGAAAAATTGGAGCCTATACCCAAATGTGTGAACATGCTCGAGAAGAAGCATTTGAACTCATGTTAAAGCATGCGGAAGAACTTGGGGCCAACGCGGTCATCGCTGTAAGATATGATGCCGGCGAATTAGGCCAGATAGGAACGGAAGTATTGTGTTATGGGACTGCTGTGATTATTTAGCTATTTTCTCTTTAGCCCAGTTGCTTGCAACAGGGCTAAAGCAGCATACACGCATCTCAAACTGTCTATGTTCCGATCCTTACGGGCCGAATCGAGCTTCGAATTTCATTTGAGATCGACTAGATCCCTGCATAAAACAGGTAAAAAAAGCGTATAATATTTAAAAATTAGATGCGTTTGCTCTGGGCTAGAAATTTTTGGTTGATCTATCCCAGTTTATGCTGTGAAATAACCCCAAATTTTGAATGCCAGGTCATTATGTTTACTTCCGAAACCGAATTACAAAAACTTGCTTCGCTCGCTTACATCAAACTCGATGCTGAAACCCGTACAAAATTAGCTCACGACGTTTCTGCGATTATGGAATTTGTTGAACAACTTAGAAGTATTAATACTCAAGAAATTAAACCCTTATTTCACCCGCTTGATATGCAACAGCGCTTACGCGAAGATGTATGCGATGAGCCCAATCGAGTTGAATACTTGGCCGAAATCGCTCCGTTATTTGAAAATGACCATTATTTAGTCCCCAAAGTCATTGAAATAGGAAAATAACGCATGCATGACCTTTCTATACGAGAACTTAGCCAAGCATTAAAAAAACAAAACATTTCAAGCCTTGAGTTAACCAAACACTATCTGAACCGCATTGACCAACATCAGGATTTAAATGCATTTATTTCCCTCAATGAGGACGCCGCAATAGCATCTGCAAAATCTGCCGATCAATTATTGGCAAAGGGAAATGGAAACATACTGACTGGCATTCCTTTTGCACATAAAGATATCTTTTGTACTAAAACTATGGCTACAACTTGTGGTTCAAAAATGCTTCTGAATTTTCAGGCACCTTACGAAGCCACTATTGTGCAATCATTAGCCGCTCAACATACCGTTCTGCTTGGAAAAACGAACATGGATGAATTCGCAATGGGATCGGCAAATGAACACAGTTACTTTGGACCTGTTAAAAACCCCTGGAATACTGACTGTGTTCCAGGGGGGTCATCTGGTGGATCTGCAGCAGCTGTAGCCGCTCGCCTAGTTCCATTCGCAACCGGTTCGGATACGGGAGGTTCAATTCGCCAACCAGCTGCCTTTTGTGGAATTTCTGGATTAAAGCCAACCTATGGGTTAGTCTCTCGCTATGGTATGGTTGCTTTTGCTTCAAGTCTTGATCAAGCAGGTCCTATGGCGAGAAGTGTTGATGACTTAGCATTGGTTTTACAAGCGATGGCTGGGTTTGATGCTCGCGACTCGACCTCTCTAAATAAACCTCTCCCTAACTTTACGAGTCAATTCAACCAGACCAGATCCACGGTACGGATAGGTCTTCCTCGTAGTTTTTTTCATTCCACGGTTGATGAAAGCATTCAAAAGGCTATCAAAGCCGCTGTTTCAGTTTTTGAGCAACAAGGCGCTACGATTATAGAAATCGATTTATCCCTACAGCCGCATTGGGTGCCTTGCTATTATGTGATTGCCTGTGCAGAAGCGTCTTCCAATTTATCTCGTTATGATGGAATTCGCTATGGACATCGAGCCCTTGATCCAGAAAATTTAGTGGATCTTATCACACGTTCTCGAGACGAGGGTTTTGGCATTGAAGTAAAGCGACGGATCTTAACTGGAACATACGTTTTATCATCTGGATATTTCGATGATTACTACATTCAAGCCCAGAAAGTCCGTCGCTTGATTAAAGACGAGCTTCTCACCACGTTTAAGGACGTCGATGTGATTCTTGGACCAACCACACCAACGCCAGCATTTGAGCTTGGTGAAGAAATCACCGATCCCACACAACGTTATTTAGCCGATGTGTTTACAGTAGCTGCAAATTTAGCGGGTTTACCTGCCTTATCAATTCCTGCTGGATTTAGCAAAAAGAATCTACCGATAGGAATGCAGCTTATGGGACCACATTTTAGCGAAGAAATTTTGCTTGGTTTAGGACATTCATTTCAGCAACAAACCGATTGGCATACGGCCAAGCCACAGGAGTATAAATGACTTGGGAAACCGTTATTGGACTTGAAGTACATGTCCAGTTAAACACGAAATCAAAACTCTTTTCTGCTTCCTCTACAACCTATGGTGGAAAACCCAATTCACACACCAGTTTTGTGGATGCAGGTCTACCCGGAGTTTTACCGGTTTTAAATGACGAGGCTGTAAAAAAAGCCCTTCGCTTTGGTATTGCAATAGATGCTGAAATCAATAACTACTCTTACTTTGAGCGAAAAAATTATTTCTACCCTGATTTACCAAAAGGCTATCAAATTAGCCAATTCCAACGTCCTATTATTGGCCAAGGGCATTTAAACATTGCATTGGAAGATGGTGCATCGAAGCTTGTTACTATTGAACGTGCTCATCTCGAAGAAGACGCTGGTAAGTCCGTTCATGATGCTCATCCAAAATTTACTGGTATTGATTTAAATCGCGCAGGAACACCCTTATTAGAAATTGTTTCAGCCCCTTGTCTTTATTCAGCACAGGAAGCCATCGCTTATTTAAAGGCATTGCATCAACTGGTTCGCTTTCTGGATATCAGTGACGGAAACATGCAAGAGGGTTCTTTTCGTTGCGATGTCAATATATCCCTTCGACCATCAGGTGCCACTAAGCTTGGCACTCGAACGGAACTTAAAAATTTAAATTCCTTTCGATTTATAGAAAAAGCCATCCAATATGAACAATTACGCCACCAAGATCGTTTAGAATCGGGTCAAGAAATCATTCAAGAAACTCGCCTTTTTTCTCCCGCCTCAAACACAACCCATTCAATGCGAGGAAAAGAAAGCGAGCAAGATTATCGTTATTTTCCAGATCCTGATTTGTTACCTATTGAAATTTCAGAAGAACTGCTTAATGACATCAAAGACACCATGCCTCGCTTACCTGAAGAAATTAAATCTGAGCTTCGTAATGCTTCAGATTTAAAAGAAGAAGATATTGATTTTTTATTAAGTGCTCCAGATGTTATTCAATATTTTTATCGAGTTCAAGAAAACACAATAGCTTCTAGCAAAATGATTGCTAATTGGCTTAAAGGTCCTTATGCTGCCGTATTAAATGAACTGGGTGAAACATTCGATAACCCTCCAATTTCTGCTAAAAGACTTGCCACCCTTCTGAATCACCTAACAGATAATAAATTGTCAAGCAATCAAGCCAAATCGGTGTTTACTAAGTTATTAGCCAATCAAGGCACGGTTGAAGAGATTATTGCCAATGAAGGATTCAATGCCTGTATAAACCAAGATGAACTGACAAGGATTGTTGAGGCTATTATTGCAAAACACCCAGAGCAAGCAGAAGATTTTCGCAAAGGAAAAGAAAAACTTTTAGCATTTTTCGTTGGCCAAGTGATGAAAGAAACCAAAGGAAAAGCAAATCCTGAAACTATTAGTCAATTGATTCGAAAAAACTTATCTTAGACTAGAAGGCTTATGGATGGCCCGAGCAATGTCGGGCCAAGTAGAATGATACACAATTTAACTATTTAGTAAGGTCGTACAATAACCGTTGAACCAACATCCAGAAACTCCTGGTTCAACCATTGAGCCGCACTAGGCAAAACTCTGATACATCCATGGCTGGCATTATAATTCGGTACCTCATAAGCGCCATGAATCGAATAGCCGCCATTAAAGTGCATGCAATAAGGCATTTTTGCACCCCCTCCAGTCTCAATGGGATAAATACTTGAGGTACAATCCTCACCTTTTTTCGAATAAATTCGATAGGTACCTACTGTTGTACGACAGGGGCGACCAACATCCTCACAAAACCCTTTACCACCAGAGCCTCGCCCGGTTTTCACACGATTTCCCTGTGCATCATACGCAGCCCACGCCGTTGCTCGAGGGTCGTAGATGAAAACCTTGCGCCCGGTAGCAGGTCGTTTTTCAGGAAAGTGATAACTTCCCTTGGAATCCGAAGAATGATGCATGGTATAGTGCGTATAACCTGCGTCATCTTCTATCGCGTGCATCGGGGCACAAGCCGCCACAGCTAAACACGCGGGTACAAGTAACAGTTTGCTTTTCATGCGTTTTCCCTCCCTGTTTAACCAGTTTATCGGGAGGTTCTGGAATAAATTTAGGACTTTTTAGTTATTTTTATTCCTAACTGTCTTAAATATGATCTTTTTTATTGTTTTTTAATGCATTTTTTTCTGTGTTAGGAAGCAGTTCAATAATGGCCATTAGTAGCTGCTCATCACTGCATTCAAAACAACCTCCTCGCGCAGGCATAGCATTGAACCCTTCTTCCGTATGTTTAAATAAAGCCTCTATTCCTTCTTTGATTCGAGGTTTCCAATCTTCATCATATCCAATGCGAGGAGCGCCTAAAGGGATTTGTGGCTTTTCTGCATGACATGTTGCACAAAAATGCTGAACGATTTGCTGCCCTTCATCATTTGCTCCTGCAATTTGTCTTAGAAACTCTTGTGGATGGTGGGAAATTGACCAAGCTTCAGAAATCGATAACAGAGAAAGAATCAAACCATAAGTGATACGTTTGAGATAGATTTCGAGACTCCAAAGTTTATTGTTCATGACCGCTCTTTATGGTTGGTTTATTGGCAAATTTGGTGGTTCCCCCGGACAAGCCGGAGGAAGTAGACCTTAAAAAACCTAAGGAAGTAGTCTTTAAGCCCAGGAAAGTTACCTTTAAGCCCAGGGAAGTAGACTTTAAGCCCAGGGAAGTAGACTTTAAGCTCAGAGAGGTAGCCTTTAAACCCAAGGAAATAGCATTTAAGCTCAGGGAAGTAGGCATTCGACAAGCTTGTTTTGTAGTGGTATTGAGCATGTTAACTTCTTGCTATTGTGCGGCCTGAATGCGAGGAATTTTAATTTTATGACTGAACAAGGTTAGCAAAGCGCCAGACAGTACAATCGTAATTCCAATGACGTGTTTTAAGTAGAGGGTTTCACCCAACAAAATAAACCCAAAAATAACCACAAATACAGGTTCAAGCACCGACAAAATTGCAGCTTTATCTGAACTAATGAGTTTCAAACTGTAAAGTAAAAGCAAAATTGGAACAGCAGTTGAAATAATACCGACCCCAATCAAATTAGCCCATACTGAATACTGTGTTGGGATAATAAAAGAGCCTTGAAACAGTGAAAACAGTAAAAATGCGACAGAACATCCAGAAGAGAGCATAAAGGCAGACATATTGGGTGATGCCTGAATTTGCTTACTTAATGCTAAATACCCTGCGTAAAAAAAGGCAGACACTAAGCCAAAGGCAATTCCTATGAGATCCATTCTCATCTCATGCCAGTCCACTAATAACGTCATGCCGACCAGAATCATAATGATTGCTAAATAATACGGAGCTGGGATCGTTTGGCGAAACAGAAAATAATTAATCACCATTAATATAACCGGATAGGTAAAAAAGATGACCATTGCAAGCCCTGATCCAATATACCCAGCCGCAATAAAGTACAACAGCGTTGAAAGACTATAAAACCCAGCTCCCCCTAAAAAGGTAATCAGTAAATCGTATTTAGAATCGGATATTCGTTTTAGGGTGGGAAAAATAACAATAAGCATGACAACGCTTGAAATCAAAAACCGCCAAAAGAGCATGGTACTGGGGGACATGCCAGAGTGAATCACGCTCATCCCAAAATAGCCCAGAAATCCATATAAAAAACCAGATAATATCGCGTAAAACGATCCAATATGCTCTTTCGAATTCATGTTTATCTCAAATAAGCGCAAGTTAAACGAAACAGTGTGCTTAGCATTTTAGCTTTCTATCCAATATTAAATCAATATTGCTTTACAGAAAAGAGCACCATTTTATCTATATACAGTTTGAAAAGGTTATTCAAACTGTGTTGTTCCCGTCTGCTCGGGGAAAACACAACCATAAATTATTCCGTTATGATTTTACTGATATGCCTTGGCGCTTTCTGAAAAAAATTTAAGTAGCTTCTGACAGTTAAATTCTTTTAATGAATTTAATACGATATCTGCTTCCTTCAGAATGTGTTTATCACCAATACCAACAGAATGCATTAAAGCTGAATTTATTGCTTGGACTCCAGCCACTGCATCTTCAACACCCATACAATTTTCTGGTGAAGCGTTGAAGGCTTCAGCGACCTTTAAAAACACTTCAGGATGAGGTTTGCTATTTTTTACCTCGTTTGCATCTGCGACATAATCAAAATAGTGCGTTAAACCAAGTTTTTTCAATACGTAATGAGCATTTTTACTGGCTGAGGCTAGTCCAATTAAAATGTTCATCTCACGAAGCTCTTTTAATACTCGTTCTGCGCCAGGCAAAATATCTTGTGGCGACATCGCTTCAATTAATGATAAATAATAAGTATTTTTTTCTCTCGCTAAATCGTTTTTTTCTTGCTCAGTGCACTCAATCTTTCCTTTCTTTAATATAGTTTCTAATGACGTTAAGCGATCAAGGCCCTTTAATTGTTCATTATCCTCTTCATTGAAAGAAATCGTTAATCCTTCCGCCAATTTTTTCCATGCTTTAAAATGATAGAGAGCGGTATCGGTTATCACGCCATCTAAATCAAAAATCACAGCTTGAATGGTCATGCAAACATTTCCTTAGATTGAATTTCATGATGAATAGGACAACTTGGCGATAGGTGAATCATTTTTTCTCCAAGTTTAATCAGGATGGCCTGGCCATCAATCAGCTCATAGTGCGTAGAATTCCGCTCTACCGTCACTTTCAATTGGTTGTCTTTAAAACGCAAACAAAACTGATAACTGTTCCATTGTTTTGGTAAATAGGGATTAAACACCACATGGTCTTTACGTGCTCTAAATCCAGCAAAACCATGAATAATGGAGGCCCAAGAGCCTGCCATGCAAGCGATATGCACGCCAAATTCACTGTTGGCATGATGATTGTCAAGATCCATACGCACGGTGTCAGCAAAGAAATCGTACGCTGTTTCATAATCTCCCGTTTCCGCAAACTCTAAAGCATGAATGCAACTTGAAAGACTTGAATCATGGGTGGTAAGTGGCTCATAAAAAGCTAAGTTTCTCTTTTTTTGTTCTTGGTCATATTCATCATCAAGTAGATACATCGCTAAGACCACGTCCGCTTGTTTCAGAACTTGATGGCGATAAATTACGAGGGGGTGAAAATGCAATAACAACGGGTACTTATCTTTTGGGGTGTTTTCAAAATCCCATACTGCCTTATCTAAAAATCCATCATCTTGTTTGTGAATTTTAAGCGCTTCATCATAAGGAAGATACATGTTTAAAGCAGCCTTTTGCCACGATGAAAGCTCTTCTGGCTCAAGATGAATTCGGTGAGCTAATTCATCAAACCGCGTCTTATCATGCGTTTTCAATCGCAAAGCCATCTCAAGAGCAAACAATAAATGAGATTTTGCCATGCTATTGGTATAAAAGTTATTATTAACAATAGCCGTGTATTCATCGGGACCCGTTACCCCATCAATGCAAAATTGTTCTTCACGCTTAGGATTAAAATGCCCCAATTGCAACCATAGTCTAGCGGTTTCAAAAAGCATCTCTGCACCACCTTGCCAAAGCAAGGACTCATCCTCTGTCGCATTGATGTAACATTTTAAAGCATATGCAATATCCGCATTAATATGATATTGTGCCGTACCGGCAGGGAAATAAGCAGAACATTCACTCCCACCAATCGTTCGCCATGGATACAAAGCTCCTTTACAATGAGCCATTTCGCGTGCCCTGGCTCGTGCTCCGTCCAGTGTATTAATTCGAAACTCGAGTAATTTTCTAGCGAGCTCAGGCTGTGTGAAACAAAGAAATGGGATCACATAAATTTCAGTATCCCAGAAATAATGACCATCATAGCCGTGACCAGTTAACCCTTTTGCGCCAATATTCGAAAGCCCATTTCGGCCCGTAGATTGAAACACATGAAAGAGATTAAAACGGATCCCTTGTTGCAAGGGCTCATCCCCTTCAATTACGACATCCGCATTATGCCAGAAATCCTCTAGTACTTGTTTATGATGCGAAAACTGTTGCTCAAATCCAAGTGATGCTTCTTGTTGAATTGTTTTCTTTAATGACTGAAGTAGGTTATGAGCCGCATCCAAGTCGCGACTATGACTGTAACCAATCCATTTGTAGAGTGTTACCGGTTTTCCTTCAGTTAAGTTCAGTTCATAATGCTGTTCAAGTAAGGAAGACGCACTGAATAAATTGTTTGAATGTACATCGACACTAAATTCATCGAAAGCAACACTTGCAATAACAAAATCTGAATCGTTAACTTGATGCAAATAGCCATTAAACCCAGCGCTTTGTTCATTATTCAACAACCTTAAACTGTCTGCGATGGAAAGACGGCCAACTCTTGGATCATCTTTATTCACTTGAAAGTCATAGCCAGCATCCAGCGAGGATGTGAGTGTTAAAGGGCCAGAAAAATTTTCAGCGGTGATTTCATAACGAATACACATGAGATTTTGAATTGCCAAAGACACAAAGCGCTGAGAATGAAGATGAAGCGTTTTACCGGAGGTTGTAGTCCAAGTTTGAGTACGACTTAAAAGACCATTGCGAAAATCTAATGTACGGATGGATTCGCCGGTTTTCTCAGTAAAATGTAGGGGCTCCCCGTCTAATGTCATCGTAATCCGTTTACCATTAGGAACTTGGATCATTTTTTGGTTATGCGTTGCAAAGCCATAGGCAGACTCACCATAGGAAATGGGTTCTTCTTGATAAACTCCGTTTAAATATACGCCTTCACAGCTTGGAATTCCTTCTAACGCAGGCTCTTCAAACGTGCCGCGACTGCCGATATAGCCATTCGCTTGAGCCAATAAAGTCTCGGCTAGTAATTGTTGTTGCAATATGGCGCGGTCAACTGTGAGTTTCCATGGGTGAGTCGGGAATAATCCAGTTATTGTTTTTTTAATCATTCATAAACCCTTACAACGTGTTTTGATTTTATGTTTAAAAAGCGTTTCTAAACCATTAAATTCAATTTTTTTTCATAGCGCCCAATATTACTTCCTTTGAAATGGATTGCAATACGAAATGATTCGTTTAAACTGAGAAAATTTTGTGAGCGTTTTCGGCAATTAGTTTTCGGTCGTGTTACGTACAGGAGATATCCAGTACAGAAGGAGATGTAAAAAAATGAAAAAATGGCCACTGGTACTCGCATTGATACTCACATACGTCATCTTTGCCATCTTACTAAATAGTGTGGGTACCGTTATTCTGCAAGTTATTCATCACTATAATGTCACCAAACACAGCGCGAGTACTTTGGAAGGATTTAAAGATTTACCCATCGCCATTGTTTCTTTTTTTGTGGCCTCTTTTTTGCCGAGACTAGGCTATAAGTTATCTCTACAACTAGGACTCATCGTCGTTACTCTGGCTTGCTTTGCTATGCCTCTATTACCAGGCTTTTTGACGACAAAATGTTTATTTTTAGCATTAGGTGCAAGTTTTGCATTGGTAAAAGTATCCGTTTACGCTACCATTGGCACCATCACTGATAGTCCTCGTCAGCATGCGTCCCTGCTCAATACCATCGAAGGTTTTTTTATGCTTGGAGTGCTTGTTGGAAACTGGCTCTTTAGTTTATTTATTCATGATTCAACCATTAAAACTCATGAGTGGCTAAATGTTTATTGGGTGATGGGCAGTTTATGCCTAATTAATTTATTTATCTTACGATTCACCCTCATTCCAAAAATTGAGTCCCCGAGCAAAGCAACATTCTGGCAGGATTTTAATGACATGCTTAAACTCAGTTATCAGTCTTTTGTATTAATCTTTATTGTATCCACGTTCATGTACGTGCTCATTGAACAAAGCATCAGCACATGGCTACCAACCTTTAACCATGAGATTTTAAGAATTCCTCGTTCGATGAGTGTGCAAGTGGCGGGACTGATGGCAGGGTCTTTGGCGCTGGGGCGTTTGCTTGCAGGTGTTTTATTAAAACGCATGGCTTGGCATACCTTACTTTCCATTTGTATTATCGGGATGGCTACCTTATTAATTGTGATTCTGCCCGTAACCAAAGGAATTCGACCACCTACCCCTGTCAATTGGCAAAACGCTCCTTTGGCCATTTATTTACTGCCTATTATTGGGATTTTCATGGCACCGATATATCCAGCCATTAATTCCGTGATGCTTTCATCTCTTCCTAAATCGCAGCATGCCGCCATGACTGGTTTAATTGTGATATTTTCAGCACTAGGAGGCACGACGGGTAGTATTATTACAGGCAACTTATTCAGCAGTTTTGGCGGCCAAAAAGCATTTTATTTATTGTTATTGCCGTTAGCTATATTGTATTTTTCAACTCAAAGTTTTCGAAGCGCTACAAAGCACTCACCAGCACTAATTTGATTAGAAACATCATGCAAAAAATACTGATTGTCATAGGGATCTTGCTCGTATTAATGGGATTAACCTGGCCATTCATTAAAAAGCTTGGACTTGGGCGCTTACCGGGTGATATTGTCATTCGTAAGGGACAGTTTACCTTTTATTTGCCAATTACCACCTGCATTATTTTGAGCATCCTCATCACAATTATTATTTGGCTTATGAATCGTTAACGCTTCTGATGAAGTACGTCTTTAACCTAAATTAGCCAAGATCCCCCTACGCAATCGACGTTTGGTAAGTCAAGATAGGTGCGGTAATTTTCTTCATTTATTCCACCCGTGGGGCAAAATCTTACGTCAGGGAAGGGGCCATAAAACGCTTTTAAGGCGGGGACTCCACCTTTTGCTTCAGCTGGAAAAAATTTAAAATGAGTATAGCCATACTCAAGTCCTATCATTAGCTCTGAAACACTACTTATTCCAGGGATAAATGGAATATTGCCTTTCTTACCCGCGAGAAGTAAATCAGGGGTTAACCCAGGACTTAGTGCAAACTGAGCGCCAGCTTGCTCAGCTTTTTTAAGCTGCCCGGCATTTAATACCGTGCCGGCTCCTGTAACAGCCTCAGGCACTTCACGACGAATCAACTGGATCGCTTCCAATGCCACCGGCGTTCGTAGGGTAATTTCAAGTACCTTAATGCCTTTGGCAAGAAGTGATTTCGCTAATGGAAGCGCTTCTGCCAGATCGTTTATCACAATAACGGGAATAACCGGCCCGAATTTAAACAGATCGCTAGGCTGTAGCGGCCATTGTGTTTGTTGTATTGTATTCATAGTTCCCCTGTTGCTTTAAACATAACGCCGCACCTAGCAATCCTGGCTGTTTGGTCGTGATCGCAAACGTTGCAATGGATTGATTAACTGAGCTAAAACGACCTTTAGCTTCAAATCGCTCCCGAAATTTCAAGGCATTTAATTGTGGTAATAACTTTGGAATCATCCCACCCGCTAGATAAACTCCACCATACGCATTGAGTGTTAAAGCCAAATCCCCTGCAAAACTACCTAATATTGCAAAAAATTGATCTACCGTAGTTTTAGCCAATGCATCGCCTTGCAGAGCAAGTGTTGCAATGTTTGAAGCAGATAGTGGAGCTATAGAAAGATTGGAATACTCGGCTAATGCCAAATAGATCTGCTCTAAGCCTGAACCAGATAAAACACGCTCAATGCTAACGCGACCAAACTGCCGCTTTAAAAAACGATAAATACAGTGCTCTTGTTCGGTTTCAGCACACCATCCCACGTGTCCGCCTTCACTTCCTAAAGGAGTATATTTTTCAGAATCCGAAATGAGAAATGAGACGCCGAGTCCCGTTCCTGGACCAAGAATGACTTTGGGCTTACCAGGAAGCGTCTTTCCTCCACCAATTTGAACGGTTTCATTTCGAGGAATAACCGGTAAACTCATCGCAATAGCAATAAAATCATTCATTACGATGAGCTCTTCAAGCTGCAATGTTACTTTTAAAGCAGAAATAGAACACTGCCAGTGAAGATTCGTCATTGAAATCTCATCCCCTAAAATGGGACATGCGACTGCAATGGCCGCTCGCTTTATGGGTTGACCAACAACCGTGTGCTGATAATGGGAAAAAACGGCTTCAAATGAAGGAAATTCTGCACAAGAATACACGACGAGGTGGCTTAAATGCATGGTCTCTAAATCAACCGCAGCAAAACGCGCGTTTGTTCCCCCAATATCAGCAACAATAACAAGATCACTCATATCCTTGTGCCTCGCTGACATACAAACTGCAAGCCCCTTGCTCTGCACCACTCAGCTCTTTTCGTAATGCACCAAATAATTCACGCCCAAACCCTGAATAATGATGAGTGAGCGATGCAGTTGCAAGCTGTCTTGCATCTAGCTCTGCTTTAGAAACCTCCAAATTCAATACCCCTTTAAAGGGATCTATAGCAATTAAATCACCAGTTTGCACTTTTCCAATGAGTCCGCCTTCTGCGGCTTCGGGTGTCAGATGAATGGCCGCCGGTATTTTGCCAGAAGCCCCAGACATTCTTCCATCGGTAACCAAAGCAACCTGATGGCCACGGTCTTGCAAAATACCTAATAGTGGAGTCAATTTATGCAACTCAGGCATGCCACAAGCTTTGGGGCCTTGATATGACAAGACAATGACACAATCTTTATTAAGCTCCCCTGCTTTAAAGGCTTTTTCTACCGCATCCTGACTGAAAAATACGACGGCAGGTGCTCGAACAATACCTTTACCTTCTGGCAAGGATGATGTTTTCAAAACAGCACGTCCCAAGTTTCCACTTAATACACTTAGACCACCTTGTGGATTAAACGGAGCTTTAGCGCTGGTTAATACCTCTTTGTCTTTGGAAAAAGTGGGTCCTGCTACCCAAGATAATTTTCCTTCTAATAATTGCGGCTCTTCGGTATATCGCTGCAATCCAAAACCTGCTACCGTATTTACATCCTCATGAAGCAAACCGGCTTCAAGCAAGGTATGAATTAAAAAAGCCATGCCACCGGCTCTTTGGAAATGATTGATGTCGGCATATCCATTCGGATAAATTCGAGTAATCAGCGGGGTTACCTTAGATAGCTCAGCAAAATCATCCCAGTTCACGATAAATCCTGCTGCTCGAGCGATGGCAACAAGATGCATGGTATGATTGGTTGAGCCACCGGTTGCCAGAAGTCCGACTATCCCATTGACCAGTGATTTTGCATCAAACAGTTTACCAATCGGTAAATAATGATCACTAAGATGGGTCAATTCAAGGACTCGCTGAGCCGATGCTTCGGTTAATGCTTTTCGTAAAGGCGTATTAGGATTAACAAATGAGGCTCCTGGAAGATGCAATCCCATTATTTCCACTAAGAGCTGGTTGGAGTTAGCTGTACCATAGAAAGTACACGTTCCTGGGCTATGATACGAAGCGGACTCGGCATCTAATAGCGCTTCTTTATCAACCTCTCCTTTAGCAAATTTTTGTCGAATTCGCGCTTTATCAAGATTCGATAATCCAGAAGGCATGGGACCTGCCGGAACAAAGACAAAAGGAAGATGACCAAAACTTAAAGCCGCGATAAGTAAACCCGGTACAATCTTATCACAAATACCAAGCATCAATCCGCCATCAAACATATTGTGAGAAAGACTTACGGCTGTGGCCATCGCAATGACATCGCGGCTCAGTAAGCTTAGCTCCATACCAGGCTGGCCTTGAGTAATCCCATCACACATAGCCGGCACGCCACCTGCAAATTGAGCAATTCCACCTGCATGAGCAATTACTTCTTTAATATGCTGTGGATAGGACTCATAGGGTTGATGCGCTGAAAGCATATCATTATAAGCCGATACAATAGCGATATTTACCTTTGCTTTTTCTCTTAAATCTTTTTTTTCAGCAGCATGACATGCTGCAAAGCCGTGGGCTAAGTTGCCGCAGCCTAAGGCATGGCGATGAGGGCCTAGCTTTTTAGCTTGTTCGATTCGTTCAAGATATAAGGTTCGAAAAGGTTTGCTTCGCTCAATAATACGGTTTGTTACCGTGTGGACCACTTTATTCATACATCTTCCTTAATCACTACAAAGGAGAATACATCACTTGCACATCGCATTGATGATGGTGTAAAAACGCTCGAATAGGCATCTCTAAAGGATCAACTCGTTCTAATGCTTGGTTAAATACAGCCAGTTTTTTTTCACCGACTAGGTGCAAAAACACTACGCGGCTATTTAAAAGTCTTTTTTTCGTCAGTGAGATGCGCTGATAAGGAGCATACATTGGATGAACTTCTAGCACCGCTGAAGTCGTTTCATCATCTAAGCCCATCTTGATTTCAGGACTACAAGGAAATAACGACGCGGTATGACCGTCTTCACCCATACCTAAGATCACCGCATCAAACGTGGGAAGTAACGCGATGGTTTGCTCGATATCTAAAAAAGATTTGCTCTCATCATTTAGACTGATAAAACGAGCTTTGGAAGCAAAATTCTGCAACAAGGTCTCCCTCACCATCCGCTCATTACTATCGGCCGCCGTCACAGGGAGCTTTCGTTCATCAGCCAGTGTGATGGTGATGTTTTTCCAATCTAATGGCCGTTCGGATAGTTTTTTAAATAACGGCTTAGGAGTCGTTCCGCCTGAAACCACCAAATAAGCTTGACCACGCTGTTCAATAGCTTGTTGAAGCACCGCGGCTATTTGTTCTGCAAAATCATGATTTAACGTTTCAGCATTATCAAAAGAATGAATTTTCATCTTATTCGTCCCAATTTCTATCATCCCGAGCAAGCAATGAAATAGCAGCAACCGGGCCCCATGTACCTGCTTGATAAGGTTTTGGTGCTTCAGAATGGCTGTGCCAAGCATCAATAATACCATCAACCCATTTCCAAGCGTATTCGACCTCATCACGACGAACAAATAAATATTGATTGCCAAGCATTGCTTCAAGCAATAATCGCTCATACGCATCCGTGATGCGCTGAGATTTGAAGGTTTCATCGAAGCTTAAGTCTAGCTTGGTTTGTTGCAAACGCATGTTTTTACCTAAGCCCGGGATTTTATTCATAATCTGAACTTCAACCCCTTCATCGGGTTGGAGGCGGATAATTAATTTGTTAGCGGGGAGCTCATTAATGGTTTTATGAAAAATATTTAATGGTTGTGATTTAAACGAAATGACCACTTCGCTAAGCTTTTTAGGCATACGTTTTCCGGTCCGAAGATAAAAAGGAACGCCAGCCCAACGCCAGTTATCAATATCCACTTTCAATGCAACAAACGTTTCGGTCTGGCTATTAGCACGTGCGCCCTCTTCTTCGAGATAACCAGGGACTGAATGGCCGCCTGTAAATCCACTCACATACTGACCTCTAACGGTTTTTTCTTTAACATTTGTGTAATCAATAGGTCTTAGAGCTTTTAACACTTTCAGTTTTTCATCACGTATGCTTTCAGCATCTAAACTTGCAGGGGGTTCCATGGCAATCAGGGATAAAATTTGCAACAAATGATTCTGAACCATATCTCGCATTTGCCCCGCATCATCGTAATAGCTCCATCGTCCTTCAACACCAACTTCTTCTGCGACGGTGATCTGTACATGGTCAATCATCGTGCGATCCCAATTAGAAGCAAAAATCGTATTGGCAAAGCGAAGTGCGAGCAAATTTAATACCGTTTCTTTTCCCAAATAATGATCAATACGATAAATCTGATTCTCATCGAAATACCGGGCTACTTCATTGTTAATCTGCTCTGAAGAAACTAAATCCTTTCCAATGGGCTTTTCCATAACCACGCGGCAAGATGGGTTGGCTAACCCTACTTCAGCTAACCCTTGACATATCGGCCCATACAAAGAGGGAGGTGTTGCAAAATAACTAACCGTTAAACGTTGATTCGGCTCTGTGAGCGTCATAAGCTTTGCATAATCATCGGGCCGACTTAAGTCAATTGAAAGGTATTCAATTCGGGGCTTTAACTGCTGCCAAACCGCATCTTCAAACGGTTCTTTTAAAAATTTACGTAAGTTATTTTCTACAAGCTTGCAATATCCTTCGAGCCCAAGTTCATCGCGCGCCACGGCTATAACTTTTCCATCCCTAGGTAATAAATTTGCCTTTTGTAATTGATACAACGCTGGAAGTAGCTTTCTAGAAGCTAAATCGCCTTTGGCACCGAATAAAATTAAATCACAAGCATTTTCTTTTGACGTGGGCGACATAGTGTCGTTTTCCTCATAATTAAGACCTGTTTTAGAGGCCCTACTCTGCTTTTAGTGCAACAATCACCAGTTGCAATTTGGTTCTGCCACCATACTCATTAATATCCAATCGATAAGCAGCATGGACTCGATTCAGACGATA
This sequence comes from Legionella impletisoli, assembly GCF_900639875.1. Lineage (GTDB taxonomy): Bacteria > Pseudomonadota > Gammaproteobacteria > Legionellales > Legionellaceae > Legionella_A > Legionella_A impletisoli. The sequence continues at coordinate 26,751 of NZ_CAAAIA010000001.1, read as the reverse complement.
ATTGGGCCAGGCATTCAAATCCACATTAAACGCAATGGCATCTAACACATCCCCCCCCTGTTCATGTATAAGGGTTAACTTTAAATGCCGCTCCCCAACTAAACGCTGATCTAAAATTTCAAAGCGATTGTCAAAGACTGGCTCAGGGAAGTGCTGGCCCCAGGGACCTGCTTCGTTCAATAACAACGCTAGATTTAGAGTTAACTCATCGGGAGCTAACGCACCATCGGTCAACACGTCACCCGTACAAACACTCAAATCAATATGCTTTGCAACCTCAGCTATAAAACACGTTTTGAAGTCTTTAAATTTTTCAGGCTCAATACTTAAGCCTGCGGCCATAGCATGACCACCGAACTTTATTATAAGGCCTGGAAAATCTTTGTCGATGGCTGCAAGCACATCGCGTATGTTTAATCCGGCCACCGAACGAGCTGAGCCTTTCAATTCTTTATCACTCACGGGCGCGAACGCGATTACTGGGCGATGAAACTTATCCTTTAATCGACCAGCTAATATCCCAATCACACCCTGATGCCAGGCGTTATCCACTAAGCATAACGCTTCTGGTAACGTATGATTCTCAACCGTTGAAGCCAATTTATCCAATGCTTGCAACGCTTGATCTTTCATCTCGGTTTCTATTTTACGGCGCTCAACATTCAACTCATCTAATGCTTCAGCCAAATGACGGGCATTGTGCTCATCTTCTGATAAAAGACACTCAATGCCCAGAGCCATATCATCTAGTCGACCAGCCGCATTTAATCTAGGCGCCACAGCAAATCCTAGGTCGCTCTCTCGTAATTTCTCAACCTTTCGACCAGCGACTTCAATCAGTGCTCGAATACCCGGGCGAACCAATCCTTTTCTTATTCTTGCGATTCCTTGGTTGACCATAATACGATTATTTTTATCCAAGGCAACGACATCAGCTACCGTTCCTAAGGCAACGAGATCTAAAAATTGTGCCATATTGGGTTCAACCAAACCCGTGTACTTAAACCAATCCAGATTCATTAAATGACGACGCAAAGCCATCATCACATAAAATATCACCCCGACACCCGCTATCGATTTGCTCAAAAAAGAATCGCCTGCCTGATTTGGATTAACGATGGCACACGCCTCGGGTAACGTATCGCCTGGTAAATGATGATCGGTTACCAACACATCCATACCGACTTCATTGGCAGCAGCCACGCCCTCAATGCTGGCAATTCCATTATCGACGGTAATAATTAAATCGGGCCGCCATTGGCTTGCCACGTTGACAATGGCAGGAGTTAAGCCATAGCCAAACTCAAAGCGGTTAGGTACTAAAAACTCAACGTGTTTAGCACCAAAGCTTTTAAGGGCTGAAACGGCAAGCGCTGTGGAGGTTGCTCCGTCGGCATCAAAATCACCTACAATTAAAATCCGTTGCTGCTCCTCGATAGCTTCATGAAGCCGAACGACCGCTTTATCTATATCCACCAATGCGTCAAATGGCTGCAAAGCGCGAAGGTTTTTTTCAAGCTCTCGGTCATCAACAATGCCGCGTGCGGCGTAAATTCGCTGCAAAACGGGATGAGCGACGGTTAAATTAGGCAAATTGGGGGGTACTGTTCGCTGCTTTATTTGCATAAGCTCTTAACTCCTCCAGCGTGCAAACCATCGTTTGGAACGTGTTTGATACACTGCATTGTTCCAAAACCACTGCACGGACTTGTTTTTTAATTGTTGTTGTAACTGGAATAGCGACTCATCCTTTAGATCATCAAATAATAAAAGACTATCCTTTGTGGGTCTATAACTTGGCTCGTAGCGCTTTGAATGTTTAGAAAGGATTTGTGCTAACCTCACCAACGATTCGGTCTGAGCCAAAATTGGTTTTTTCCCCTGTTCATGCAGCTCCCCTTCTCCCCAAAGCCAAATTCCATTAATAGGAAAATCGTTACGTTGTTCATTAAGCGCATGGCTGCTTAAAAACATTTGACTTTCGGTCATAAATCGCTGCCAATACATCGTGTTATCCAACGATTGCAATAACGGCATCATCGATTGATGTAATGCGTGATGAATCGGGATTGAAACAATCGGGGGCTTTTCATCACAACGTAACAGCCAGGTATGCTTATCTACAAAGTAGGTCTCAAAACCGTCCACGCGCACAAACTCAGTAAAGGCAATAAACCAGGCTTCGCTTTCTTTTTCAGAAAAATGAAGATCTGCGCCGCTGGCTTTCATGAGCGCATCATTATGGGTCGCTTCCCAATAGACTGGAGACGCCACGAGCCACTCACCGGATAGCTCAAATTGTTTCGCTAAAAGTGCTCCAACCGGCAAAGCATCTATCGGATAACCTACGCAGGCTAATACATGCGCGTAGAAATTACCCCCATTAGAAATTAAGTTGGCATTTTGAGGTAGCGCATCTATCTCAGCATTAATTACAACGTGCATAACTATCCTACTTGCAACAACCCATCTGCGCGAAATAACGTTTTTAAATTCCGTAAGGCCTGGCGTATACGTTGTGTGTTTTCGATAAGTCCAAATCGAACATAGGAATCGCCCTGTTGACCAAAACCAATACCAGGAGAAACAGCAACCGAGGCCTTATTTAAAAGGTACTTACTAAACTCAAGCGATCCCATTTCACGATAGGGAGCTGGTATGGGAGCCCAAACAAACATCGTGGCTTTTGGCTTTTCAACTTCCCAGCCAAGTTCATTTAGTCCTTCACAAAGCACGTTTCTTCTTTTTTCATATTCGTCACGAATTTCATGCACACATGCATCGCTTCCTTCCAATGCCGTAATTGCCGCAACTTGAATCGGAGTAAACATCCCGTAATCAAGATAAGATTTAATGCGAGTCAATGCGGCCACTAATTCTTCATTTCCACAAGCAAACCCCACACGCCAACCTGGCATATTGTACGATTTGGATAGTGAATACGTTTCAATCGCAACCTCAATAGCGCCTGGTACTTGCAATATCGAAGGGGCTTTGTAGCCATCAAATACAATATCGGCATAGGCTAAATCATGTATAATCCAAAGGTGATGTGCCTTAGCCAAGGCGACTACTTTTTCAAAAAAATCATACTCCACACAGTGCGTACTCGGATTCGCCGGAAAGTTAATAACCAACGCCTTAGGCTTAGGCCAGGTTTGAGCAATCGCTTGCTGAACGGCATCCAAAAATTGATATTCATCGACTAAAGGAATTTGTTTCACGTTGGCTCCAGCAATGACAAACCCATAGGTATGAATGGGGTAAGCCGGATCAGGTACCAAAATCGTATCGCCTGGTCCTGAAATAGCCAAAGCAAGATGCGCGAGGCCTTCTTTTGAACCGATGGTAGTCACAATTTGAGTATCGCTATCTAACTCCACATCGTAATGACGTTTATACCAAGAAGCCATCGCGCGCCGAAGACGAGGGATCCCTTTTGACATTGAATAGCGATGAGTATCTGGGCGTTTTGCGGTTTCAATTAGTTTATCCACAATATGATCGGGCGTAGGTGAGTCTGGATTTCCCATGCCAAAATCAATAATATCTTCCCCGCGTGCTCGAGCAGCTGCTTTGAGTTCGGTCAAGGTATTAAAGACGTAAGGAGGCAGGCGTTTAATCCGGGGAAATTGACTCATTTTAGTAACCTCTATGATATACTTGTTCCAGTATAAATTAATGAATAATTGAATACCACCATGCAAATTAATAAAGAACCTGCCGAACTAAACAGCATCCAATCTTATTCAGAGCATGAAGTTAAAATTAATCAAGAACTTTATCATTCTAATTTAATCGTTTGCCGGGAGCATATTATTACGACCTGGGAAGCAACCACGGTGCAGTCATTGGATATGGAATTGATGAAACCCATACTGGATACCAACCCCGAAGTTATTCTGATTGGCCATTCTAAATCACAAGCCCAGTTGCCTGTCCAGGTGTTATTGCCGTTATCACAGCAGCGAATTGGCGTAGAAGCGATGTCCTTGGGTGCTGCATGCCGAACATTTAATGTGCTATTAAGCGAAGGACGAAATGTAACCCTAGGAATTTTATTTTAGAGCTCTTTGTTGGGCTGCACTTCGTTTAGCCCAACCTACTGGCATTAAACTTGGCGTTTAGCTTCCAATACATTTGGTATTTGACTAATTTTACTTAAGAGTCGGGATAAACTGTTTAAGCCATCAATCTCAACGGTTAATGATAAATAAGAAATGTTTTCTTGCTTATTCGTTTGAGTCTGCAACGAATAAACATGCGCTTTTTCATTAGCCAATAAAGAAGTGACATCTCTCAATAACCCTGCGCGATCAAACGCTTTAATCAGAATATCTACTACATATTGCTCACGTGTGGCACTGCCCCAACTCACTTCTAAAAACCGACCTTTTTGTCGCTCGCTAGCATGGAGTACGTTAGGGCAATCTTTTCGATGAACCGAAACACCTCGACCCAATGTAATGTAACCAATCACATCATCACCTGGCACAGGCTGACAACAACGAGCCATATGGGTTAATAAATTACCAACCCCCTCAATGCGCAGATCACTGCCAGAAACTTCCGGCTTTGCATGCGTCTTTAATAAAGTTTCAATCTTACTTGTGTCGGGCTCTTGTGGAGTTAATCGGCTTAGAATTTGCCCAAGCTTAATGTCTCCTCGTCCAAGCGCGGCATATAAGTCATCAAGCGCTTTAAAATTAAACGACGCAACCACTTCATTTAAACGATCGGTCTTTAATCCTAATGATTTTAATTCTTTATCTAATAGCTCCTGGCCTTCGGCTTTATTTTTATCAAAATCTTGTAATTTGAACCAATGCAATACCTTGGCTTTCGCGCGTGAGGTTTTTAAATAATTGAGATGAGGATTAATCCAATCCCGAGAGGGCTTAGATTCTTTGCCCGTTAACACCTCGACGCTATCGCCTGTTTTAAGAGTGTAGGTTAAGGGAACAATGTGTCCATTCACTTTAGCGCCTCGACAACGATGGCCCACTTCACTGTGTACGCTATAGGCAAAATCAAGTGGTGTTGACCCTCGTGGTAAATCCAATACATCACCATCGGGCGTGAACACATACACACGTTCTTCCAAAAACTCTTGCTCGATGTCTTGTGAAACTCCTTGGTTGGTTGCCATCTCACGGTGCCAAGCTAAAACCTCACGTAGCCATTCAATTTTACGCTCATGGCTTTCTTTTTGCTGACCCGCTCCTTCTTTGTATTTCCAGTGTGCTGCAACACCCATTTCAGCTAAGTCATGCATTTCAAAGGTGCGAATTTGAACCTCAAACACTCGACCTTCAGGACTTTTTACTGCCGTATGTAACGATTGATAACCGTTTGGCTTGGGATTTACAATATAGTCATCAAATTCAACAACGACTTGCTCCCATAAGGAATGCACAAGGCCTAGAACCTCATAACACTGCTCTTTAGTATCCACTAAAATTCTTACGGCTGTAGCATCATAGATTTCATCCAAAGAAACATTTTTACGAGTCATTTTCTTATAGATGCTATGAATATGTTTCGAACGCCCATACACAGCAAAGTGCCCAAAGCCTAGTTTTTTAATTTGCTGATTTAACTCATCAATGATGGTGTTAACAAATTCATCGCGCTCTAATCTTTTTGATTTTAACCCTTTAGCAATGGCTTTATATTCTTCTGGATGCAAATAACGAAAAGCCAGATCTTCCATTTCCCATTTGATAGCCCCAATCCCAAGGCGATTTGCTAACGGCGCATAAATTTCCATAGCTTCTCTAGCCAGCTGCTTTCGCATGACTTCTGGCATCGGGGATGAGGTACGTAACACGCATAATCGCTCAGCAAGCTTAATCAACACCACACGAACATCATCTACCATCGCTAAGAGCATTTTGCGAATATTATCGATTTGATGTTTGCTTTGTGGAAATTTATTTAAAGCACTGAGGCTCGAAATCCCGCTCATTTTTTCGATGCCTTTCACCAGTTTTGCAATGGATGAACCGAGTTGTTCTTCAACCACATCCAAAGATAAATCGGTGAAGTGCACCGTTTCGTATACAATAGCGGCAATCAAGGTTTCTTTATCGACTTCGAGATCAGCTAAAATATCAGCCATCACAAGACCTTGCTGAAAACAAGACTCACCGGTTTCTGTAGCTTGCTCGGCACCAGCCAGTTGACTTAACGTGCAGGCATTTCGGATCAACTCTATATCCGTTAGATAACCTTTATTGCCTAAATGGTGCAACCACTGTTCTACATCAATACTTCCTTCCAATAAGATTGCTGTCGATTCTTTAACCTTGACCATAACAACCGTCCTTTATTGAGCAAAATTTCAGGTTTTATCAAATACTGCGATGGACTCCACATGAGCGGTATGAGGAAACATATCCATCACCCCCGCCGATTTAAGGGTATACCCATGAACATGAAACAATATATCAGCATCTCTGGCTAATGTGGCTGGATTACAGGATACATAGACAATACGGCTTGGATTAATTCGATGAATGTGCTTCACAATGGCCAGTGCACCTGTACGAGGAGGATCCAACAACACTTTGTTAAATTTAAAATCCGCGAATATCGCAAATGTTCGTTCATCTTCAAGGTTGGCCGCTAAAAATTGAGCGTTGCTTAATTGATTTAACCGAGCATTCATGCGCGCTCGTTGAACCATTCGCTCACTGCCCTCAACACCCAATACCTCTTGGCAATGTTTTGCCATGGGAAGTGAAAAATTCCCTAATCCGCAAAATAAATCTAAGACATAATCAGTCGGTTCAAGTGCCAATAATTGAAGTGCTTTATTGACCATGAGACGATTTAAATTTGAATTAACTTGAGTAAAATCAGTAGGATGAAATTTAAACGTAATCGCTTCATCCGGCAGCTGATAACTTAAAAACTCATCCGAATCCTTAGGATAGAATAGGGATACAGTATCTTCACCGCCAGGCTGTAAATACAATTTAAATCCAGTTCGAGCTCCGAATGCTGCTAGTTTTTTCTCATCTTCTTCGGTTAGAGAACCTAAGTTTCTAAAAATAAGGGCTGTATCTTCATCACCTTCTGCTAATTCTATCTGTGCGATGGAGGATGGATTAGAAAAACCATCGATTAGCGTTCGCAAATTTAACAACTCAGCATCTATTTTCGCACTTAAAACGTTGCAAGATGAAATGTCAGCAATATATCTTGGGTTGCTTTTTTCCCTAAACCCCACCAAGGTAGTATGTTTTTTTTCAACAAACCGAGCACTTAATCGCGCTTTCTTGCGATAATGCCAGTGCTCGTTTGTTAAAGGCTCTAAAACCTGCTCGGGTTTGAGATGCCCTGTTCTTGCTAGCAAATCGAGAAGCTGCTCTTGTTTATGGTAGATTTGTGCCTTAGCATCGAGATGTTGTAAGGAGCATCCACCACAAACTCCATAGTGAGGACATTGAGGTACAACTCGCTCTAAAGAAGGTGCAAGAATCTCAATGACTCTTCCCTCATCAAAATCTTTCTTTTGACGAAGATATTGAAAACGGACTTGCTCGCCAGGAAGTGCGCCTTCAATAAAGGTTGCTTTGCCGTCGATTCGGGCAATACCGCGACCATCGTGACTGAATCGTTCAATAGTGGCGGTGAACGGTATGTTGGGTAGGCGATTACGTCGTTTACTCATGAATACATCCAACTAACTATTTTACATCTAAGGTTGCAATAAATTTATCAACTTCCTCTGGGAATAACTCCTTGCATTGGCCACGGGCTAAAAATCTTGGCAAAGATAAGCTTCCATACCGGATACGAATCAAGCGGCTGACTTCAACCCCCTGGGATTGCCACAAACGCCGCACCTCTCGATTCTTTCCTTCGGTTATGACAACATGATACCAACTGTTCGTTCCTTCACCGCCACGAAATTCAATCTTCTTGAATTTTGCTACGCCATCTTCGAGTTCGACGCCTTTTTCCAAAGCCCGTATGGTTTCTCGATTAACCTCACCTCGTACTCGTACCGCGTACTCACGCTCAAGCTCATATTTAGGGTGCATTAAACGATTAGCGAGTTCACCGTTATTCGTAAAAATCAAAAGACCAGAGGTATTAATATCCAAGCGGCCAACTTGAATCCAGCGACCTTGTTTTAAATGAGGCAAATGATCAAACACCGTTTTACTATGTTTCGGATCCTTACGGCTTGATATTTCCCCAACTGGTTTATGATAGAGAAGGATCCGTGTTTTTGTGGCAAGCTTTAAAGGATTTGCAATAATCCGACCCTTCACACTGATTTTATCATCAGCGCTCACGCTATCGCCTAATTTAGCTTGTTCGCCATTGACATGGATTAATCCGTTTTCAATCCAACGTTCCATCTCTCGACGTGAACCCAATCCTGCTTGGCTCAATACTTTTTGTAATCGTTCGGTACTCATAATCATTCATTCGAGTTAATTCAAGTTACCCTTATATCAGTTCAGGAGCCTCTACGTCGACTGGTATTTTAAGACTCGGCAAATCATTTAACGTTTTAAGATTAAAATACTCTAAAAATTGTTTGGTTGTTGTATAAACAGCCGGCTTGCCCGGAACATCTCGATGCCCTGCCACCCGAATCCATTCGCGCTCCAATAAGGTCTTAATAATGGTAGAGCTCACAGCCACTCCGCGTATCTCTTCAATATCCCCTCGGGTAACCGGCTGCTTATAAGCAATAATAGCCAACGTTTCTAATAAAGCTCGAGAATATCGGGCCGGCTTTTCAACAAGTAGTTTTTCAATCCAACCGCTATATTGAGGCTTCGTCTGAACACGATATCCTCCTGCAACCTGAATAAGTTCTATGGCTCTTTTTTGATACTCTTCTGTCAAATTGTTTAAAGCCTCTTCAACTTCTTTAACCGTTGGTTTTTCTGATTCATCAAATACCGTTAACATCGTGTGGATGCTTAATGGCGAACCATGACTCATGAGCAATGCTTCTAATATTAATTTTAGCTCATGATTCATGGTCGTTCCCCTTTATATAAATGGGTGAAAAAAGCTTAGCTTGCGTGATAATTAATAACGATTGTCGAGAAAGCTCAAGAACAGCGAGCAAAGACACCACCACTCCCATTCTTCCTTCCTGATAATGATACAAAGCCGAGAATTCACAAAACATATTCTCATGCAACAACTGTAAAACCCTATGCATTCGATCACGCACAGACAAGGTCTCACGTGTAATTTGGTGATGCACAAGGTGACTTTGTCGCTTACATAGCGCTTGCATCATCTCCAATAAAGTACTTAAAGAAACGTCTGGCAGAGGACGTTTTATGGCAACAACATCATAAGGTAGAACAATGGGGTAAACATCTCGTTCACAACGTGGAAGTTCATCCAAATAATCAGCCGCCTCTCTAAATTGCTCATAAGCCTGTAATCTTCGAACTAACGCCATTCTAGGATCTTCTTCAGCATCTTCGTCATTCGAACTTACAGGCATGGGTAAAAGCATTCTTGATTTAATCTCGGCAAGCATGGCCGCCATAGCCAAATAATCAGCCGCAAGCTCCAATCGCTTTTGTTCCATTAAGGCGATATATTGCATATATTGTTCCGTAATATGCGTCATGGGGATATCAAGAACATCAATGTTTTGCTTTCGAATTAAATAAAGAAGCAAGTCCAGTGGGCCTGAAAACGATTCCAGCAACACTTCCAGAGCATCCGGAGGGATAAACAAATCACCAGGTAGCTCACGAAGAGGCGTACCTGCAACTACAGCTAAAACACTTGGTTTCGCAGTATTTGCGGGTTCGCCATCCATCAATAATCCAGTCCCATTGCTTCACGAACATCGGTTAATGTTTTATTGGCTTCTTCTCGAGCTTGTTCACTTCCCTCAGCGACAATGCGTTTCACGGATCCCAAATCTTGCTTGAATTCAGCAATACTTGCTTGAATCGGTTTTAATTCATTTTGAATCGCATCAATCACTGGTCGTTTACAGTCCACACAGCCAATACCTGCTGTTCGACACCCCGTTTGAGCCCATGCTTTCACTTCTTCACTGGAATAAACCTTATGAAATTGCCACAATGGGCAACGCTCAGGCTCGCCTGGATCCGTACGTTTTACGCGGGCAGGATCGGTTGGCATCGTTAAAATTTTCTTTTCAATGTCCTCTGGGGTTTCTCGTAGGCTAATCGTGTTATTGTAGGATTTAGACATTTTCTGTCCATCCAACCCAGGCATTTTAGCGTGTTCGGTTAATAAGACCTGAGGCTCATTCAGAATGATTTTTCCTGTTCCATCTAAATAGCCTAGTAACCGCTCTTTATCGCCCATCGAAAGATTTGATTGGTTGGTGAGTAACGCTTTTGCTGTGTTTAAGGATTCATGACAACCTTCTTGCTGAAACTTTGTGCGCAACTCGGTGTATAGTTTGCCATTTTTCTTGCCCATTTTTTTGATGGCTTCGTTAACCGCTTCTTCAAAATTGGGCTCACGACCATATAAATAATTAAACCGACGTGCTATTTCCCGAATTAATTCAACATGGGGGGCTTGATCTTCACCCACGGGTACGTAGTCGGCCTGATACAACAACACATCGGCACTTTGTAACAAGGGATATCCTAAAAAGCCATAGGTGGATAAATCCTTTTCATGTAACTTTTCTTGCTGCTCTTTATAGCTAGGTACACGTTCAAGCCAACCTAACGGTGTAATCATCGAAAGTAACAGGTGAAGCTCAGCGTGTTCAGGAACCCAAGACTGTATAAATACATGAGACAAGCTTGGGTTAACACCGCAAGCTAACCAATCAATAACCATGTCCCAGAGGTTTTCTTCAATTTTTCCTGGTTCCTCATAATGCGTTGTAAGCGCATGCCAATCCGCTACAAAAAAATAACAATCAAATTGATGTTGCAATTTAATCCAATTTTTTAATACACCATGATAATGTCCTAGATGTAATTTTCCACTGGCCCTCATTCCGGAAACAACTCGTTTGTTGGCACTGAATAACGCTGACATTCAAATCCTCAATTTTTCTAAATTCAAACTAGGACTATTCGTCCTGACATCGATCTAAATCGTTCACTAAAATCTGTAAAAAAATACTACCTGAAAGGCTCTGGATCCCCTTTGCCTTCTCTAACAATCACTGGATATTCGCCGGTTAAGTCAACGACGGTGGTGGGCTGTTGATAACAATTACCCCCATCAATAATTAAATCAATTTGACTGCCAAGTAAGTCGCGAATCGCATCAGGCTCGCTTAGTGGCGCACTAGCGCCAGGTAAAATTAACGTTGTACTAAGCAATGGGGCATCAAGACATTCTAATAAAGACAACGCGATGGTATTTTCAGGAACCCGAAGCCCTAAGGTTTTCCTCTTAGGATGCAGCATCAGCCTTGGCACTTCACTGGTGGCATTTAAAATAAAGGTATAAGAACCTGGCGTGAAGGCTTTTAACAAGCGAAAAATAGGATTACTGACCCGTGCATAGGTTCCTAATTGCGATAAATCCCGACACACTAACGTCATGTTATGATGCTTATCAAGCTGACGCAATCTTCGAATTTTCTCCAAGGCAGGCTTGTTGCCTAAAGCACATCCGAGTGCATACCCAGAGTCGGTGGGATAAACAATAATACCGCCCTCTTCGATGACCGAGACGGCCTTACGAAGTAGCCTAGATTGGGGGTTATCTGGGTGTATTGCAAAAAACTGGGTCATATAATCCTCGGTTTAAAATGTCCATTCATTCCATATCGGTGTACAGTTTAAAGGCAAAGGTCGCTGCTGACCAAGGCGAATTCTAGAGACTTGCTCACCATGAAAATCAGAGCCAGAAGAGGCCAACAAGTCATAACGATTACAAAGCTTCACCAATTCACTCACTTGGATATCCATCGTCTCACCCGAGACAACCTCCATGCCTACACCGCCAGATTCTTTGAAAGACTTGATTAACTCATTTAGTTTTGTTCGAGTCAATGAATACTTTAAAGGATGAGCAATCACCGCCTGTCCTCCAGCCAGCGCAATGGATTTGACAGCCTCGTCCATTTCGACCCATGGCGTTACAACATAAGCAGGCTTACCTCGTCCAAGAAGGCGATTAAACCCGCTTTGTAACGAATCCGTGATTCCCTCATTCATCAATACTTTTGCAAAATGCGGCCGTGCTACCTGCTCATGTCCGGCAACAGCGCAAGCTTTTTCATAAGCATCCTCGACTCCAAATGAAGCAAGTTTCGAGGCGATTTCCAGAGCACGAGCATGTCGGTTTTCGCGCTGTCGAGCAATTAAGGCATTGAAACTTACATCATCGAGAGGAATATTTAACCCAATAATGTGTAATTCATGTTTTTTCCAGCGTGTGCTTAATTCAATCCCGTTGATGATGTGCATTTTACCAGCACCAGCAGTTAACAATTCGTTAACCCCTGCCATTGAATCATGATCGGTTAAAGCTAAAACCTTAAGACCAGCCTGAACGCCCATAGCGATTAGCTCTTCTGGAGTATGAGTGCCATCGGAATAGATGCTATGGCAATGTAAATCAATCATGGCGAAGTGAAATAACCTTTATTTTATAGGTGCTTCATAACAAGATTGCACGACAAGAGATGCTATAAATAGTGATGTAATTATAAGCTATTCCCTATGGAACATCTAGGTACTCCCGTTCTCTCATTGCCTCACAGGTTATATTATCTAACAAACAAAAGAACATAATGGGAAACTCTGGGCTCGCCCTCACTTATTCAATATTGACTCAATATGTGCAATTATATTAATATTTGATTTTTTATTAACTTTTGGAGTATCCATGGCGCACAGCCCTAACTCAGTAACAGAAATAGCCAAGCTTAGCTGTTTAGCCGGTAAGGTATTTACTGAACAAGACGAAAAAGAAAAAAAAGGGTTGTATGAACAATATATCCAAACGTTTCAAATACTATATCGTAGAGTAACCTCTTCTAGTACCTCGACTGATGAAGATATTGATGCAAAGGCATCCGAACTCGCTAATAAAATTTATAATGACGCGTTAACATCAAAAAAGACAAAAGAAGATTTTGAAGCGGAGATAACCTGGTCAATGACTAAAGCATTGACGCCTCAGCCAGCCGCTTCAGGGAAGTCTGGAGAATCACCGAACTTACCTGAACATAGTGATTCTGGTTCGATTACGCCTAGCTTTTATCTTAAGGCGATGAGTAGTCCTGGCATGAGAGTAGCGAGCATCCTTATGCTGCTTGCAGGCATAGTCTTGATATCTCTTGCCATTTCTCTTGCTTTTTGTACAGGCTTATCTGGCTTTTGTCTTTTGGTCGCTCTATGCGTAGGTGAAAGCATAAAGGTTACACCTGGCTTGTTAGCCATCGGAGCGATTGGTGCCACAGGATCTTTGGCAGCTGGGGCAGGCTTATTTGCTGGAGGCCATTATCTGCGTCGTAAAGGGGAAGAAGCGGCTAACGTAATCAAAGAAGTTCCAACTTCTTCATCCTCTACTGAAGTTGGTATTGTTGAGCCTAGCTTATCCCAATAACAAGCACAAACTGGGCTGTAAAGCCCGGTTATTCCTTTTATTACACAGAACGACTTATTACACAGAGCGACGCCTTCAAAAATCATACCCTACCGTATAAGTTACTAGCTAATCATCTCGTTTAACATTATACTAAGCGCGATTTAACTTGCGTAATTTTAAACGTATAACTATCCTAATAATATACTAATTAAACATTAATAACACATTGAGCAGTACACCGTTTAACGAATTATTATCTACACCTTCCTTTAATGCGCTGGAATTAGCCAATTTATGCGGTTCCTTGCATCAAAATATTCAACTTCTAGAGTCTTTTTTTAACGTCAAAATCAACCCTGGAAATGATACCATTATGGTGCATGGGTGGTGTGCTGAAAGCGTTGGGCGTGCTAAGTCAATGCTAGCCAAATTGCACACCTATGCTACAAATCCTATTTCATCGCATACGATTTTATCCTTATTAAATCATGACGAAGAGCAAATCGAAATGACGAAACCTATTCAATTAAGTCGAAAATCTATTATCCCTAGAAACGCAAAACAATCTGAATACTTAAAAGGCATCGATCAACATGATTTAACCTTTTCTGTTGGTCCTGCTGGAACGGGAAAAACCTATCTTGCCGTGGCCAAAGCCATTGAATGCCTTGAAAAAGGTGAAGTGCAACGATTAGTCTTTGTGCGTCCAGCAGTAGAAGCAGGTGAAAAACTCGGATTTTTACCCGGCGATTTGGTTGAAAAAGTATTGCCGTATTTGCGCCCTATTTATGATGCTTTATACGAAATGATGGGATTTAAAGAAGCGCAGAAACTGATTCAAAGTGATGTGATCGAAGTCTTGCCATTAGCGTTTATGCGCGGCCGTACTTTAAATGAAGCCTTTGTGATTTTAGATGAAGCTCAGAACACGACGGTATTGCAGATGAAAATGTTTTTAACGCGTATCGGTTTTGGATCAAAAGCGGTGGTGACTGGGGACAGTACTCAAATTGACTTACCTAAAGGAACCGAGTCAGGACTTTCTCATGCGATTTCCTTGTTAGACAAAACGGAAGGAATTGGAATTTTTAAGTTTTCGAGCCGAGAGGTCGTGCGCCATCCTTTGGTTTCTAAAATTATTGACTGTTATGAAAACGAAAAGGGCAATTCATAAAAAATGACGGTTCATATCGATATACAGCATGCGAGCGAAGAAGAAGCGCCTGTCCCAGATGCGACGCTCAGTCAATGGGCAAAAATGGCTTTAACTCATCAACTTAACCGTGGCGAAATCACACTTCGATTGGTATCACTTAACGAAATTCAGCACTTAAATCGACAATATCGCCATCAAGATAAACCCACGAACGTACTTTCTTTTCCTTCAAATCTACCCAAAGAAATTGAATTGGATGTGCCGTTGCTTGGAGATGTGATCATTTGCCCTGCCATATTAAGGCAGGAAAGTGAATTGCTCAATAAACCTTTAGAAGCACATTGGGCTCATATTGTCATTCATGGCGTGTTGCATTTACTAGGTTATGATCATATTCACGAAGAAGATGCAGATATTATGCAACCCATCGAAACTCAGTTACTAGCAAAACTAGGATATGACGACCCATACCATCACGAGGATATAGAGAGTGACTAAAGAAGAGGATACTAATTGGTTTAACCGTTTAAAACAATTTTTACAAGTTGAACCACAAAATAAGGAACAATTAATCAATTTATTAAGAGATGCCCAGATCCGGTCTTTAATTGATGCTGAAACGTTGGCGATGATTGAAGGCGTGATTATTTTTACTCAAATGAAAGTCCGGGATATTATGTTGCCAAAACAACAAATGACCTGCGTCCCTCAGGATGCCGAACTCCCGGAAATTATTGCCATTGTGTCTCAGTCAGGCCACTCTCGATTTCCGGTAACGGGCGACAGCAAAGATGAAGTAGTCGGTATTTTGCATGCAAAAGACTTGCTGCGATTTCAAGGCCAATCCGATCCTGAATTCGATCTATTTGATATTGCACGAGAAGTGACGTTTGTGCCCGAAAGTAAGAGCCTCAATTCTTTATTGAGTGAATTTCGTAGCAATCGTAATCACATGGCGATTGTCGTGGATGAATACGGTTCAGTGGCAGGTTTTGTAACCATAGAAGACATTATTGAACAAATTGTTGGTGATATTGAAGATGAATTTGATATTGATGAGGAAGCCTATATTAAATCGCATGGGAACCATCGCTATATCGTAAAAGCACATACCCCCATTGAAGAGTTTAATGAACACATGAACGCCGAATTCAGTGCCGATAATTACGATACCATTGGAGGAATCCTAATGGCGAACTTTGGCTACTTACCCAAGCGCGGTGAAACCATATTGATTGATAAATTTGAATTTAAAATACTGAATGCCGATGCTCGGCGCATCAAGTTAGTCGAGTGCATGGATCAACGCTCCAAAACGTAAAGGAATCATGTTATGAATCGAAAAATTTTGGTTGCGGATGAAGACCCTGAGGTAACTACCCTTGTGGCACATTATCTTGAAACGGAAGGATTTGATGTTACCAGTGTTCATGATGGCGAAGTAGCGCTTAAAAAAGCGCTAAATCAGTCTTTTGATGCGATCATCTTGGATGTGCTTTTACCTAAACTAAATGGCTTTCAGGTTTTGAAATCTATCCGAGAACATATTGAAACCCCAGTATTAATACTTACAGCCCGAGATGATGACATTGATCGAACCATTGGGTTTGAAATTGGTGCAGATGATTATATTGCAAAACCTTGTAGTCCCAGAGAACTGGTAGCACGTCTTCGAGCACTTTTAAGGCGAACTAAAAAATCTCCTGTATCAAGGCCTGTAATCGAAGTAGGCAATATTGTTGTCGATTGTGCCCAACGAATCATTACTGTTGATAATCAACCCATAGAGCTAACCAATGCGGAGTTTAATATTCTTGAAATGCTCATCAAATCACCAGGCCAAGCTTTCTCAAAAGAAGAGTTAACAGAATATGCTCTAGGCAGAGAATATACTGCTTATGATCGGAGCATTGATGTCCATATCAGTAATTTACGCAATAAGCTTGGTCATAACTCAGATGAGGAAGAATGGATTAAAACCGTGCGGGGATTTGGTTACTTATTTAATAGTTAATACTTTTTATCCTAACCCCCTACTTACCTCGGCTTGTCCGAGGTATCCATGTTCGAAGTAACGCTCTAGCATCAGAGTGGATGCTTTGGTCAAGCCAAAGCACGTTGGGGTGTATTAGGTTAAAGCGTACGATTTTTCCTAACCCCCTACGTACCTCGGCTTGTCCGAGGTATCCAGGTTCGAAGTAACGCTCTAGCATCAGAGTGGATAATTTGGTCAAGCCAAAGCACGTTGGGGTGTATTAGGTTAAAGCGTACGATTTTTCCTAACCCCCTACATACCTCGGCTTGTCCGAGGTATCCAGGTTCGAAGTAACGCTCTAGCATCAGAGTGGATGCTTTGGTCAAGCCAAAGCACGTTGGGGTGTATTAGGTTAAAGCGTACGATTTTTCCTAACCCCCTACATACCTCGGCTTGTCCGAGGTATCCAGGTTCGAAGTAACGCTCTAGCATCAGAGTGGATGCTTTGGTCAAGCCAAAGCACATTGGGGTGTATTAGGTTAAAGCGTACGACTTGTTGGGCCAAGGCCCTATGTTACAGATTAAAGATTGAATTTGGACTGCTTTTCTGAAATGATGAACATTCTATCAAAGGAGTTGCTGCTTTGAATAAAAAGGCAATATTTTTAGATAAAATAAGCGGAAATTTATTCCTTGGCGGCTTGTTTTTATCAAAGCTAAGATACATTCCAGTCTTAGCGATCCGGCCAATTCTTGATTTGATGTCTTTATTAGCTTACTTGGTCGGTTATATAGCATGGTATGCTGCCACAATCTTTTATCCTAATCATCCTCGCAAGCGCGATCGTTGGTATGGGTTTACAGAGTTTAAAGAACAATACCAGCTTGCTTCCCTCGTTGGTTTGTTTTCGACCATTTTATGTCTAATCAATCCAGCGTTGATTCTTGTTTCAGTATGGCTATTTACATTAAGCAATATGATCTGGGCCATCAGTGAATATCATCGTTTCAAACATCCTCCCGCCTATGAAGAAGGTTTCTCTTATGAACGGCAGGCCATGTACTTACGATATACCATGGCTGCCTTGGTAGTTAGTCTTATCACAGCAGTTGCAACAACCGTTGCCGTTTTGTTTCCTCCCGCAGCGATCGCCACGTTGGTGTTGTCTGCACTCTATGGAAATGCATTAACGCTTCTTGCTTTTTATTACTGGAAACAATGCACGTTTACTAAATTTGAACCGGATGTACTTCCTAAAGCAAGTTACTCTGGAATATCCGCTCGAATCGGAGGGCAATCCGAGCGAGCTTTAGAATGCTTAATTGAAGAAACCGAATCTAATAGGTCAGATCCTCTATGGAAATCTGCACCACAAACCTCAATAAGCGGACCCGACCTCAGTTTAGAACCGCCTGAGCTTAAGTTTTAAAAAATTTAGGTAAATCCTTGTTCCTTTAATTCATTATGAGTATAGTTCGCATGCGCTAAAAGGATAACACCATGAATGATCAAATACCTTTGATGATTAAAAAAGCTCGCGAAGCTCTAAAAAACGCTTATTCCCCCTATTCCAATTTTCAAGTGGCTTGTTGTCTTAGCAGCCCAGAAGGCGATTTATTTACTGGTGTCAATGTTGAAAACGCTTCTTACAGTTTAACGACCTGCGCAGAAACCTCAGCGATTGCACAGCTGATTGCGGCGGGCAAAAATTCAATTCAAGATTTAGTATTAATGAATGGTGTAAAAACACTATGCTCCCCTTGTGGGGCCTGCCGCCAACGTATCTTAGAATTTGCAAGCAAAGGTACTACGGTTCATTTATGCGATCACAACCGCGTGTTAAAAACACTCACCATTGATGAGCTCCTGCCTTTAGCCTTTACATTTAAACCCAAATCTGGAAGTAATCATGACTGAAACACCATCTAACCCCCACTTAGCTGCTGAACTCATTCAAAAGCGGCTGCCTTCCTTTAAGCCTACTATAGGCATTGTGTTAGGATCTGGTTTAGGGAGTTTTGCTGAGGCACTTGAAGATTCTATATCCATCCATTACAGCGAACTACCAGGCTTCCCAAAACCTACCGTTCATGGGCATGGCGGTAATTTGGTATTGGGTTATTTAAACGGCGTTGGCGTTGTGTGTTTGCAAGGTCGCTCTCATAGTTATGAAGGTGAATCAAGCTTTGAAGCCGTCAAAACCTATATTCGCACCCTAAAAGTACTTGGATGTAATAATTTTTTAGCCACCAATGCCTCAGGCTCTTTAAGAGAAGATGTTGGGCCTGGCGAGCTGATGTTGATCACCGATCATATTAATCTGCAACCAGGAAATCCTTTGGTCGGGCCAAACGATGACGAATTTGGACCTAGATTTTTCCCATTGGATAATGCTTACGATATTGGTCTAAGAGAGAAGTTATTAAGAATTGCTCATAAGGAGCAAATTACGTTAAATCAAGGTGTATATATATCCGTGCTAGGCCCAAACTATGAAACTGCCGCTGAAATTCAAGCGTTTCGGATTTTAGGCGCCGATGCAGTTGGCATGTCTACCGTTCCAGAAGTTCTCGTGGCAAACCATTGCGGAATGAAAGTCGCCGTTATTGCTACGATTACAAACTATGCAACAGGGCTTGCAAAAACCAGCCACAGTCATGATGCGGTGGTACTCATGGCTACCCAGGCGGCTGAAAAATTGAATTTATTAGTCAAACAATTTATCGCTGAACTGGCATGAATTTAGCAGACTTTCCGCACCACAATATTTTTTAGATTCAAATTTTCTCAATTTTTAGCAAAAAAGACGCGGGGGCGGAATGTCGAATTTAGAAGATAAATTTAATCAAATAAAACAATCCCTTGCTAACTGTTCGCCACGATCGGTTAGCAATCAAGAAGTGCTTCAAATAATCGACTTAACCTTGCTCAGAGAGACTGCGACTAAAGAAGAGATCCTCAAATTGCAAGAAGTAGGCACACAGTTAAATGTAGCCGCCCTATGTATTTTCCCCGACCGTCTTTCAAGCATTCAAAATCCTCATGCACTAAAAATAGCAACGGTTATTAATTTTCCGACAGGAAATACACCTCAAGATAACGTCCAGCAATCTATTTTAAACGTAGTTAACCAATACCAAGTAGATGAAATCGATTACGTTTTTCCCTATTCGTTATATCTTGAAGGTCAAAAAGCAAAGGCTTTATCTTTATGTGAACATAGCCTTCATCTTTGTAAACTTCATAACGTTACATTTAAAGTTATTATTGAAACAGGAGCCCTACCCTCCCTCTCGATGGTTTATGATCTTAGTTCTGAACTCATCCAACTCGGTTGTGATTTTATTAAAACATCCACGGGTAAAATAGCAATCGGCGCAACATCCGAAGCGGCCTTTGCTATCTTGCAAGCGATTAAAGACTCCTCAAGATCCTGCGGTTTTAAGGCCTCAGGAGGAATCAAAACCAAAGCCCAAGCATTAGAATTTATCCACCTAGGGGAATACCTATTAAATCGACCGGTAAATAGCCAATGGTTTCGTTTAGGAGCAAGCAGTTTAATTAACGATTTGATTTGAAAAAGTTGTGGATATTTTTTTTGACCAGGTTGTAATTTTATATTGACTTTTTTTAATTTTTTATCAAAAAATCAACACCACAAAGGCTAGTCGTAATTTTTAAGTTTCAAATAACGCGCTCGCTTATCCACAAATTCTGTGGATAAGTCTGTGTGTATCCCTTTAAAGATCCGATAAACTCAGTGAGTTACCCCGTTGATCAGAGATTCTCCAGTTCATCAGATTATTGTCGCTTGCATAACATCACCCTGTTGGATCCCCCCCTAAGCACTGAATCTTCTACGCATCTCTGAAAATCTAATCCAGCTCTAGTCTTCTAGGTTCTGTGACTTGAGCACAGAATCTATAAGTACTGCGCTAAAACGCTGGGCCACCCGGTCAAGCCGTATGGCGTAGGCTTAAGATGTGTAGAAGAGACAGCCCTAAGCGCCATTAATATGCTTTGATAAGATAAGCAACATCTTTTCTTCCAGTTGTTTTGCTTTGCCAATAGGGAGATGGACGTTGTTAATCATAATAGAAAATGCCAGAGGCTTGCCGGATTGAGTCATCACATAGCCTGATAATGAAGACATATCATGCATGGTGCCTGTTTTTGCTAGAACTTTTTTTTCTAAATCTGTTTCTTTCATTCGTGCTTGCAAGGAACCAGACTCTCCCATACGAGGAAGCGCTTCAGATAAATAAGGCCAAATGGACTTATCGTTATATAAATCAGTGAGCAAAGTCACCATTTGATAAGGCGTAATAAGATTGTATCGGGTGCCTTGTCCATCTGAAATGTCCATTTTCTTGGTATCAAGCGTTGTATGTTTTGCAATAATTTGTTTAATTGCATAAGCGCCCTGCTTATAGGTTCCTTCTCGGGTCAAAGAATAGCCCAGTAGTTTTGTCAAACTATCCGCATACACATTATCGGACTCTTTTAACATATGTCCCACTAATTTGACGAGCTCAGGAGATTGGTGACTCGCGATAAGCGTTGCATGGCCTGGGGTTTTGCCTATAATGATTTTTCCTTGGAGCTCAATTCCACTGTTTTTTAAAGCCTCATTAATGACTTCTTTGGCATATAAGGATGGCTCGGGTATTGCTAAAGCCAGGTGTCGAACCTGTTTATACTGCGGTAAACAGCCATATAGTTTTAGTGTATTATTCGGCCGGATATCGATATTAAAATTACAATGATTACGCTCTTTCGCATGACTCACTGAAATTAAGTTATTAATGAGTTTTACCGGTGGATTAGGGTTTTTACTTTGTATTTTCACCGGGTGGCCAATGGTTTTTGGGCTTACAAACTCAAATGATTCTTTATTCTCATTTAAAATAACCGCCGAGGAAGGTGCAACGTAATACCAGCCTAAATCATCATAATTAATTCCAGCAGCGTAGTAAGGTGGTTTAAATTTCGAGTCATCAATCACCACATTACCCGCAATCGTTTGAATTAAATGCTTTTTTAAGGATTGAATGAGTTGAGTCAAATTTTCTTTCGTAAGTGAAGGATCCCCACTAAATCGCACATATATATTGCGATCATCTTTTAATAAAGACGTTTCATAGTGAAACTGTGGACCAAGACGATACAAGGATGCAGCAGCGGTAAAAATTTTCATGCCGCTCGCAGGACTTAACAATTTATTTGGATTTTGCTCATAAAGGGTCTGGCCTCTTCCTAGGTCTTTAATCACAACCCCTACAGATGCTTGCGGCAATTCCATTGCAATTAATGAATCCAAGTCTTCTTTCAAGGAAGCTGCGTAAACAAAATTTGTAACAAGAAGTAAAAAAACAAGCGATAACTTGGTGACCGTTCTTTTAAGGGCGATGATATTCATAGAGTCATCCTTGAATAAGTCATTCACTAATAATGGGTTGATTAGCAATGCTCTCTAGCATCTGTTCGATGTTTAGCAGATCCAGAGAGCAACGAATTTCAGTCTCTTCAGGATAACTTAAATGGAAGTCTATGTTAATCTATTCTTCAAACGCGGGAAGCTTTGACCAATCGGGGTAGGTTAGCTCCCACAAGCGATGCAATTTTCCTTCTTTGTAATGACCAATTAAGATCACTTCAATCTTAGTAGCCGCCTCATTGGGTCTTTTTGTGGTGATCCAAACTCGACCCGCTATTTTCTCGTCTTGTTCAAGAAGAGTTTCTTCATCGTATTCAATCGAATATTGAATTGGGGTTTGATAATAAGCAATATGCGAAGTCAAAAACTCATCGTAATTAGTTTTTATATCATTCGTATACAGTAAAAAATCTTCATGGTAATACTCTGGAATCAATGAAGCATTTTTTTTGATGACCATTTCAGAAAACATTTCTTTTAATTTTTCAATGTACATCTTATGCTCCTTGATGTTAACCAAAAATTCTCCATTGGAGGGAACCATGCTGGGACCAGAAAAAACTGCCCGTATGACCGATATAATCTGCATTTAAATGATGGGCAGCAAGCACTTGACCTTGCACATCGCCAGCATGAAAAAAGCAAAGGGTTTGTTTACTTCTTAAGGTAATCGTTCGATGCTCACCGCAGTCATAAGATAAAATCAATTCTGGGCCCATTATCCCTTGCGTTAAGGTAATCGGGTAAGTCGTTGTATTCGCAGGAATAAAAACAGGCACGCTTGATGTATATTTATAATACCCTGCGTTTAATGAATGATTTAATAATCGACAAGTCTGGTTGGTGTTATTGGTGATGAGTACATTGAAGTTTTCGCAATTGTTGGAATCTGCATAACTTTCAAGACTTAGAATCGTAAGAATCGCTCCTAGCGCTAAAACCTTTTTTTTCATAGTTCCTCAGTTTAATCTCAACCGTCATGGTGGGGGCGATTATACTCAGTGATTTATTAATTTACAAACAAACTAGGAATTGTGTAGGGCAATAGCTTATAATGAAAAAAATCAACGCAAACAGCGATCCGAATGACAATACGTGAAACGAAACAACGTCTTATCATTGGCATTAGCGGAGCCAGCGGAATTCAGTATGGTATTCGGCTACTCGAATTAATTCGTCCGTTATCTATTGAGACGCATTTGATTGTCACCAAAGCAGCGCAACAAGTCCGACAATATGAAACATCTCTTAGTGCAGATGAGCTTAGCAAGCTCGCTGACCACTACCACCACATACAAGATGTGGGCTGCTCAATTGCCAGTGGTTCTTTTACGACATTGGGTATGATTATTGCTCCCTGTTCTATGCATACGTTAGCAGAAATTGCTCATGGATTAGGTAGCAATGCGTTAACACGAGCGGCTGATGTGATTTTAAAAGAGCGGCGCAAATTGGTCCTAATGGTTCGCGAGTCCCCTCTTAATGCTGCTCATCTTGAGAATATGCTTAAGATCACCCAAATGGGCGGCATTATTGCCCCACCCGTACCAGCTTTTTACAACCACCCTCAAAGCTTAGATGATCTCGTTAACCACAGCGTCGGAAGAGTACTCGACTTATTTGATATTGACGTCAAGATAGTTAGACGATGGCAATAATTTAAATTCAGTTAAAAGGGATGTTCTATACTTTCTGTTAAGCCACCAAGGAATGGATTGCAATGTATAACGGAAAAATTATTGATAGCCACATGCACTTGTGTAATTTAAGTACGGGAAACTACGATTGGTTGACCTCAGAGCGCCCAGAGCAAATACAAATCTTAGGTGAGGGATATTCCTTTCTAGCAAAGAACTTTTTACCAGAAGATTATGAAGCCCTTGCCAAACCAGAAAACATCGTAGGAACCGTTCATTTACAATATGAAGCCAATGACTCCATTAAAGAAACTCAATGGTTAACGCACCAAACTCTAAAAACGGGGATCCCTAATGCCATTGTGGCCCAAGTCAATTTAAGTGAGCGCGACGCTGCCAAGCATTTAAAAACGCATTTGCTTAGCCCTTATTTAAAAGGGATCCGCATGCTCTTAACTTATTACGAAGGAAAACCAGCGCTTTCGCTAACCGATCAAAATCACTTTAAAAATCCCGTATGGCAAAAGAATTTTTCACTTCTTAAACCATTGAACTTAAGTTTTGATGTGCAAATCTATGATACCCAAGCGGACGATTTAATCGCTACCGCAACGAAACACCCAGATGTACCTATTATGGTCAATCATCTATTATGGCCCATTGATTCGAGCGGAGAAGGTTTTGCTTTTTGGCAAAAACAAATTAAAAAATTAGCGGCATGTGAAAACGTCCATATGAAAATTAGCGGTGCTGCGGTCATCTTCAAACAACTATCAGTACCGCAACTTATTCCTTATGTGGAAACCATTTTAGAATATTTCACCCCTAAGCGCTGTGTAGTGGGAAGCAATTACCCACCCGAAGGCGTTTTCACTGGTTTTCACCACATTTGGGATGCTTACCGAACTTTGTTAAACTCATTATCTCAATCCGAACAAGCATCTATTTTTTATCATAATGCAAAATCATTTTATCGCATTGAATCCATCTAGATTTATACAGTCTCATCAAGATCAATTGATGTGAAATACTAACCGCTTTGAACGGTTTCAGTTGACCATGATATATTTTTTATCATCTATCAATTATTTTCTTTATTAGATATTTCTTTTTCGTTTTTTTTTAGATAAGATAGCTATCCTTCCCTAAAAAATCCAACAACCACACACTGTGGATAACTTTTCTTGTCAAGTAGTATTACACTTACACCCCCAACACGTTGAGTCACCCTAACCCATTATCACTATTGGTTTTTTTCACTTTCTATAGTCGGAATTTGGATATTCGTTATCCACAAATTCTGTGGATAAGTCTGTGCGTATTCGGTTTAAAGGTTGATTTTACATGGCTATTGCGATTGCCTATCCATTTTACAGGGTGATTTTCATTTTTTATTGCCTTTTATTGGGTTCAATATATACAATCCTTTTTTGAAGACGAGAATAGGCTGATGGGCAAAAAAAATAACTGGTGGGTGGCTGGCATTGGCGCCATGGGAACCTTAATAGCCTGTAAACTACACCAAAGTGGACAAGAGGTTACATTACTTCTTAAAGATCAAACCCAGCTTGATCGCTATAGCGGCTTACGCTTTTGTAGCATAGATACCACCTATTCATGTAGGCCACGTGCAAACATTGTCTCAAATTTGCATGAAACATCCATACAGCAATTAATTCTATGTTGCAAAGCGTATGACATCGTCCCTCTTTTGCGCCAAATTCGGCCTTTTCTTGCAGAAAATGCGCTGGTAGTCATGATTCATAACGGCATAGGTGTACTTGAGGAAATCAAAGCGTTTCTTCCTGATCTTAGACTAGTTCTTGGCATCAGCACGCTGGGGGCTTATTTGGAACAGCCTTTTAAAATTAAAGCCTGCATGGGCGGTCAATTACAATTAGGCATTCTAAACGGCCATTTTACTTTCACAGAAACCGAAGCGATAAAAGCAAGCTTTGAACAAACGAAACTAACGATTCAGTGGCAAAATGATATCAAACCTTTCATGTGGAAAAAGTTTGCCATTAATTGCGCCATCAATATGTTTACCGCAATTTATCAATGCAAAAATGGGGATTTGCTAAGTCGCCCAGAGGAAATTCGTAAACAGTGTGATGAAATCGCTTTGGTTCTGAACGCATATGAGGTAGAAATCACTTCAGATGGTCTATTTCAAACCGTTATGCAAGTCATTCGTCAAACAGCGGCTAATTACTCCTCGATGTATACCGATGCGGTAAACGGAAAAAAAACCGAACTAAACTATTTAAATGAGCAGTTAGTCCGATTAGCAAAAGCCAAATATCTGCCTACCCCTTTTTCCTCAGCTTTAATTGCCCAGTTTTATCGTGTTTATAAGCCTGAGTTAGAAGCTAAAGTCAATGGACTATCTATTTAAAGCGATAGCTTTTTGTATGGGATCCATTCAAAATAAACCAGTTCGACATCAACAAAATTTGGATTTTTATAATATCGAACTCATTGGTTAACTTGTAGTGTCCAACCTAAAGGAATTAGGATGAATGATTTTTATGTTTATATTATGGCAAGTCAACGTAAAGGAACCCTTTATGTAGGTTCTACAGCAAACTTGATAAAACGAGTTTGGGAGCACAAAAATAATGTCATTCCCTCTTTTACTTCAAAATATAATATCCATAAGCTTGTTTATTACGAAACCTATGATACTTATGCAGGGGCTGCACAACGTGAAAAACGATTAAAAAACTGGCACAGACAATGGAAAATAGACTTAATTGAAGGCTTAAACCCTTTATGGCGTGATTTGTATCAAGAAATATGTTCTTAGTTGGAAGATAGAATGTAAACCCCTACCTGCTGTGCTTTAAGCACAGCATCCATGCTAGGCACATCAAACCCAATGGATGCTGCGGTCAAGCCCATAGGTATCTACACAAATGCTTCTCCTATTATTTGGCGAAGCATTTGTTTAAGTTCTCCTGGGTCATATCGTTCTAATAAATCGAGTGCATTAAGAAGAGAACA